>JAEUSU010000030.1 GCA_016788635.1 Flavobacteriales bacterium
TACACCCGGCGCGTGCTCAGCGGCGAGTTCATCGTGGTGAACAAGTACCTGCTGCGCGACCTGGTGAAGCTGGGCCTGTGGAGCGAGGAGCTCAAGAACAAGATCATCGCCAGCAACGGCAGCGTGGCCCACATCCCGGAGATCCCCCAGAACCTCAAGGACCTGTACAAAACGGCCTGGGAGATCAGCCAGAAGGTGATCATCGACATGGCGGCCGACCGCGGGGCCTACATCTGCCAGAGCCAGAGCCTCAACATCTTCATGGAGAACGTCAACTTCGCCAAGCTCACCAGCATGCACTTCTACAGCTGGAAGGCGGGGCTGAAGACCGGCATGTACTACCTGCGCACCAAGGCCGCCACGGACGCCATCAAGTTCACGCTGGACAAGAGCAAGCTGGCCGAGCCAGGCATCAAGGTGAAGGAGCAGGAGGGCGTGAAGGTGAACGAGGCCGCTGGGGTGACCAACGCCGAGGATGCCGCAACACACGTGTCCGCTGTAGCCAAAGCGCAGGCGGAAATTGCCTGCTCACTGGACGACCCGGAAGGGTGCGAGATGTGCAGTGGGTAGGACGAGTGATCACGGAATGGACCTAGTGCAGGGCCCACCTCCGTGGGCCCTGCGCCTTTTTAACATCCCAAGAACATGGCGCGAGCGTCCACGCCCGTGCCATGAGCTTATTTTCTGCTTGTCCCCCTGAGTTGACGCTCGCTTGTTTCGCGAGTGTCGACGAAAGTCACATAGGGCCTCTGGCCCGCCTAAGAGTGCTTTGACGGGCATGAGGCTCTCTTGAGCAGTCCGCTGGTACCAACCACAATTCGGGCGTGAGCGTCTTCGCTCTTTCCATGAGCATAAGTCCTGCTGCCAACACCCGCGCTTCAACGCTCACGCCAGAACAAGGACCTTTGGGATGGTTGGACTACGGATGGTACGGCCAGGGAATGCCAGCGAGGGCCGTGTCACCGGTGGGCGTGGAGACGGTGGCACACGCGATCATGTTCCCGGTGGGGCACTTGTTCCAGTGCAGCATGCCATCATCCATCTCACTGCCGAAGGCGATCGGGGTTTCCCACGCATGGGAGCGCAGGGCTACATACAGTGCGCAGGTGCGGTTGACAATGTCGTAGTGCTCAACATCCTTCGGTGCATGTCGTGCACCGGCCAGGGAACGGGGCATGGAATGGATCACGTTCGCCTGCCCAACATCTTCAGGGTTGTTCGAGCAGGCGCTGGCGATCACGAGGAGGAAAAGCGCGACCGGGCTTGCCGTGTGCATGAGGCCGTGTGTTCGAAGGGAAAGATCGCAAGGGTACAGGCCCCTTCGTCCCCCATACACATTCTTTAACGGTTGTGCATGGAGTTCGGCTCACAGCCTGAAGGCCACGGGTAATGTCATTTGCGCATCCACAGGTTTGCCTTTGGCTGTTCCGGGCTTCCAGTCGGGCATGCCGCGCACCACGCGGATGGCTTCGTCATCCAGGTCCTGACGCACCCCGCGCTTCACGGACACGGCGTCCACCTTGCCGGTGCTCTTCACGGTGAAGGACACATAGACAATGCCTTCCACCTTCTCTTTCACCGCCGCCTCCGGATAGCGCACGGCCCCGCTCATGTACCTGGCAAGGGCTTCCATGCCACCGGGGTATTCGGGCTGCTGGTCCACGCCCGGGAACACCGAGGCCAGGTGGGAGAGGTCCTTCCCATGGTATGGTGAGGCCTGCCAGGAGACCATGACCAGCGCGATCGCCATGGCGGGCAGCGCGATCAACAGGCGCCTGCGGGTGAGGCGCGGGGATCGTTCGTTGTACAGCATGTTCAAGCGTTGTTTGAGGTTGGATGATCCGAATGAATTGAGCAGGGTGGCCGTTGAGGTGCCAAAGGCCTGTGCCACAAGCAAACTGCCATAGTCAGGATGCGTGCGGCGTGCCGCTGCGTCCGCAAGGTGCTCGTGCACCAGGCGCAGTTCGCGCAGTGCGAAAGACCAGGCCGGGTTGCTCCAGAACAAGGCCGACAAAACGCGGAAGAGCAGCACATCCACCGAATGGCCTTGGCGCGCATGCACCAGTTCATGCGCCAGGAGCGCGGCACGGTCGTCCCCGGTGGCGTGGGCGGGCAGTTGCACATGGCCAAGGAAGGAACCGGCCTGGGCCGAGGCCTGCCGCACGGTCCGGAGCGTGGTACGGAATTCCTGCGCCAGGCGGAACAGCCGTACGACCGAGACCCCGACATGCACGGCTACGATCAAGGGCCACCACGAGAACATTGCTGTGCTTGTACCGGATGCCGTAACGGCCGGAAGCGTGATGGTGAGCACCTCTTCACCACCGGTGCCGATCGGAACGAGCGGAAGGATGAGCGCGAGCGCGGCCGATGCGAGCAGCCAGGTGCGGCGCGCGTGGAACCAGGTCTCGTGGCGCAGGGCGATGAGATAGGCGCCATGGAGCGCGAGGAACACGAGGTTCGCCTTCATGTAGTAGGTGAGGGCTTCCATGTCAGAGGGTCTTTTTCCGTTCCTGGATCAGCTTCAGCAGGTCGTCGAGGTCACGGGCATCGAGTTGTTCCTGTTCAATGAAATGGGAGAGCAGAGCCTGGGGTGAACTGCCGAAGTAGTCGCGCACCAGTTGCTTCACCGTCCGGCGACCGTAAGCGTCCTTGCTGACCAGGGTATGGTAACGGTGGCTTCTACCGAAGGCCTCGTGCCCTACGAATCCCTTCTCCTCAAGGATCCGCACAATGGTGCTCACCGTGGTGACCGCTGGTCGGGGCGAGGGCATGGCCGCCAACAGTTCACGCACGAAGGACGGGCCGAGCTTCCAAAGCAGCTGCATCACCTGTTCCTCGGCCTTGGTCAATCGTTCCATGGCACAAGAATAACTAAAGTATTAGTCGAACGACTAAAGATCTCGTCATATTGTGACAGGGCGTTCACTTCAGCGGCTAGGCTGGTACATCTTTCGTTCGTTCGTGCCCTGCTCAACCCTTGAAGTCCAAGCCAAACCGCATTTGGACCCTGTCCGTGGCACCGCATCCGGGTATTTTTGCCGTGATGTCCTCAATGCTTCGGGCCGCTTGGAAGGCCTTCTTCCTGAGCGGCCTTCTTTTTCCACGAACGGCCAGTGCCCAGTGCACCTCTCCCTTCAGCCTGGGGCCGGATGTGACCCTGTGCGCCGGGCAGACCCTGCTGCTCACCGTACCGCCGATCTACCAGAGCTACCTGTGGAACACCGGTGCCACCACCAGCACGCTATTGGTAACCGGGCCCGGCACGTATAGTTGCACCACAGGAGTGGTGGCGCCCACGGGTAACCTGGTGGTGAACGGGGATTTCAGTGCGGGCGCCACAGGCTTCAGCAGCGATTACATTCCCGGTGTTACCGGACCGTGGGGACCGCTCTCGGACCCGGGCACCTACGGGGTCACCACCTCGCCCAGCCTGGTGCATACCCAGTTCGCCAGCTTTGGGGACCACACCACGGGCTTAGGAGGCATGCTCGTGGTGAACGGGGCAAGCACGGTCAACCAGAACGTGTGGTGCCAGACGGTAGCCGTGGACCCCTACACGGACTATGCGTTCAGCGCGTGGCTGGCCTCCTGCGTAACAGGTTCACCCGCGCAATTGCAGTTCACCGTGAACGGCATGGCGGTCGGCAACCTGAACGCCCTGGCGATGACGGGCGTTTGGACCAACTTCTACAGCGTTTGGAATTCCGGTGCAAGCTCCACCGCCACCATTTGCATTACGAACCTCAACACGTCGATGGGTGGGAACGATTTCGCACTTGATGACATCGTTTTTGCGCCCTTCTGTGTGTACTACGATGAGGTAGTGGTGAACTACCTGGCCAACCCGGTCCCCGAGCTGGGGCCGGATGCCTCGTTCTGTGCTGATGCCACCGTGACCCTGGACCCCGCGTGGCCCACGGCCAGCAACTACCTGTGGTCCACGGGCAGCACGGCGCCCACACTGGTGGCCAATTCGCCCGGCTGGTATTGGGTGGAGGTGACCGAAGACGGCTGCACGGCCCGCGACAGCATCCTGCTCACCATGCTGCCGCTACCTGTGGCCGATCTGGGTGCTGATCAGACCTCGTGCGCAGGGCAGACCGTGATCTTGGATGCGACTTATCCCGGAGCCTCCTATGTGTGGCTGGACGGGAGCACCGCACCTACGCTCAATGCGACCCTGAGCGGCAACTACCACGTGACGCTTTCACTGAGTGGCTGCACGGACAAGGACACCGTGTATGTGCATTTCCATCCCCTGCCGGTGGTGGAACTGGGACCGGACTCCTCACTGTGTGCCGGTGAGTTCCTCGCCTTGGATGTGTACCGTCCCGGTGGAAGCTACCTGTGGAATGATGGAACGGTGGTACCGCAGCGCAACGTGCAGGGAGGTGCCACTTACACTGTGACGGTCACGGAGAATGGATGCTCCACCATGGATGCCATCGCTGTGGGAGTGACACCGCTTCCCGAAGTGGATCTGGGTGATGACTTCGATCTATGCGTGGGTAGCATCGCTTTCCTGGATGCGGAAGGACCGGGTTACACCTATGCCTGGAGCGATGGCAGCGCCGTTCCCGACCTCACCATCAGCGAGCCCGGCACGTACTGGGTGGAGGTGAGCAATGCCTGCGGGCTGGCCACCGATACGATCCTCGTTACGCCCGTTTTCTGCGACTGCCCCGTGTATGTGCCGGTGGCCTTCACCCCGAACGGCGACGGTAACAACGAGTGGTTCCGTCCGATCAGCGAGTGCACCTTCCGCAGTTACCACCTGCGCATCTTCGACCGTTGGGGCGCCTTGGTGTGGGAAACGAAGAAGCCGGAGGAGGCATGGCGCGGGGTGGATGAACTGTCCAGCGTATTTGTGTGGACCCTGGAGTTCGTGCCGGACGGCATCACGGACACGCAGCGCGAGTTGCGTGGGCACGTGGTGGTGCTGCGGTAGACCGCAGGCCCGAAGGGGGTGGTGGGCATGCGCGGTGCATCCTACATTCGTGAACATGAGATCGGCGCTCTTGATCGCAGTGTGCTTCATCCACGTAGCCGTGCGCGCACAGTCTGCTGCACTTGCCGCCGGTGGCGATGCTTCCGGTGCGGGTGGGTCACTGGCCTGGTCCATTGGCCAGGTGGCGTGCATGGCCGCGAGCGCGCCTGTGGGTACGGTGTACGAGGGGGTTCAGCAGCCCTACATTGATATCGGCACAGCCACCAATGGACCTACGCTTGTTGCGGAAGTGCGTGTTTTCCCGACAGCAACATCCGCTCGTTTGGTCATTGAATGGCCCGCCGGCACACCGGACCACGCATGGGCGGAGCTGGTGGATGTGAACGGGGCGCTCGTGCGTTCGTGGCCGCTGCCTGATGCGCGCAGCGAGTTGAACATTTCTTCCCTGGCCGTGGGGCACTACCGTATGCTTGTGCGCACCCCCGGCTCCGCCCCAGTTGTGTTCCCCCTCATCAAGACACCATGAGACCGGTCATTACCCTTTCGGTTATCCTCTTGTGCCACCTCCTTTCAGCGCAAGCACCCGAACGCATGAGTTTTCAAGCCGTGGTGCGTGACGCGGGTGATGCGTTGGTGACCAACGCAACGGTGGGAATGCGCATCAGCATCCTGCAGGGCTCACCATCCGGCGGTGCGGTGTATGTGGAGACCCATGCGCCGATGACCAATGCGAATGGATTGGTTTCGCTGGAGATCGGTGGGGGCTTGCCACAAACGGGCTCCATGGCTTCCGTTGACTGGTCGGCCGGTCCATACTTCATCAAGACGGAGACGGATCCCTTGGGAGGTGCGGCATACTCCATCACCGGCACCCAGCAGCTGCTCAGTGTTCCCTACGCGCTGTTCGCGGCCAACGGCGGGGGTCCGGGTCCAGCTGGTCCGCCGGGTGCCCAAGGCCCTGCCGGTCCTGCGGGCCCGAGCGCCTGCGAGGTGGTGCGCACAGCAGATGGCCGTGCGGTCGTGTACACCACTTCCAATGCTTACGGTTATGGGCGAACGAGCACCGGTGCGAGCACATGGGTCACCACGGCCATCAATGGACCGGTGCTGGGTGCGGTGGCATCGGACACGTTGGTGGTGCTGTACACGGCCACTCACGCCTATGTGTTCGGGCCCACGGGCACCACCACCAGCACCTGGGTGACCACCGCGTTGAACGGTACGCCCCTGGATGCCGTGGCCTCCACCGGCCGCGTGGTGGTCTACACCACCACCAATGCCTATGGCGCGGGCCGCACCTTCACGGGCGCAACGGCCTGGGATGTCACGGCCATGAGCGGCACACCTGTGATGCACCAAGCGGCCGGCAACCGCGTGATCGTGTGCACCACCACGAACGCTTACGGCTATGGTGCCTCCGGTTCCGGTGGAAGCGGATGGAGCGTCACCGCGTTGAGCGGTATACCGGAAGGGGTGAAGGGTTCGCGGTAGACCTGCCTCCGTGCCTCACGCCGGAATGGACTCCAGGTAGCCCTGGAAGGCGAGCATTTCGCCGGTGGGCACATAGGCTTCCTTCGGGTCGGGCCGCCAGGTGCCCAAGCCGTCCACATAGCGGTTATACATGCAGAATGCGGCCGCTATCAGCACGGTGTCATGGATCTCCAGGTCTGTGGCGCCCTCTTTTCGGGCCGAAGCGATGTCAGCCTCGGTCACCTTCAGGCCACCTTCCTGCACATGCTTCGCAATGGTAAGCAACGCACGCATCTTCGGGCTCAGGTCCTCGTTGGGCAGCCCGGCTTTGATGGCGTCCATGAAGTCCGGTGGCCGTTGCAGGTGAGCCGCAGCGGCCGCACCATGCGCATGGTGGCAGAAGTGGCAGTTGTTCCACCAGCTCACGCTGCTGGCGATGATCTCGCGCTCGCCGCTGGTAAGGGTGGATGGCCCACGCAGCAGCACTTCGGCAAGGGCGTTCAGGGGTGCGGCGGTCTCGGGGCGGTAGTGCATGAGCCCGACAATGCCGGGCAGTTCTTCATTCTTGAGCTTGATGTGGGCCATGATGGATGGGTATGTGCTTCCAAAATGGGCGGGGATGACCGAACGAATGGGCTGGTGGTCCGAATGGGTGTGTTGTTCGTGTGGATCGGATGGTATGATCCATGAACTTCGCAGATGCATGGTGCGCGACAAGCGGTCATTTTTACTGGCATGTCTGATCGTGCGGGTCACGGGCTTCACGGGTGTTGTGTGTGCGCAGGATGAGCTCGGTGCACCCTTTTCGCTCGGTCTTTCCGGCCACCATGGCTTCATCATCCCACATTCCCAAGAGTTGGTGGACGTGTCCACCTCCCACCCGCGCGGGGTGGAGTTGAATGCCGCATGGCTGTTGGCGGATGAGCACCATACACGGGCCAGTGGAGTGGTATCCCGCAGGGGGGTCGCCATGCACCTCATCGACTTCGGTGCGCCGGACCTGCTGGGTCACATGCTTTCGGTATCTGCTTTTGTGGAGCCGATGATCCGCGCGCAGGACCGCGTGCATGGCTCGGTTAGACTGGCCCTGGGCCTGGCCTATCTGGACCAGCCTTACGACCCGGAGACCAACCCCGGCAACCTGTTCTACAGCACCAACATCAGCTTCCTCGCCTGTGTGAACGCCTACCTCGGCCTGCGCATCAACCCGCAATGGGAGGCCAGCGGCGGCTTCAACTACAACCACATTTCCAACGGCGGCATGAAACAGCCCAACAAGGGCATGAACTTCCCCACGTGGAGCTTGGGCGCCAGCTACTGTCTTCGGCCGGTGGTCATTCAACGGCCAATACGCGATGATGCCTGGCGCACCGCGAAGCGTACGTACACCTACCTGGTCGGGTCGGCTTCCGTGAAGAACGCACCTGCCACCGATGGCAATGATGAGGTGCTGCGATGCAGCCTGTTGGGCATCCTGGGCGTGCGTGGCTGGCGCGTGGGGCGCATGGCCGGGCTTTCGGCCGGCACCGAATGGGTGCACGATGGCTATGCGGAGGAGATGAGCGCGCGCGATGGTGCGAACGAGAATGGTTGGATGGGCGCCGTGATGGCCGGCCCCGAGTTGCTCAGCGGACGGGTGCGCTTTGCGCTGCTGTTCGGGGCGTACGTATATGCTCTGGCCTGGTCCGGCGATGCCGTTTACCAGCGGTACCAGTTGAGCTACACCGTGGGCCGCGGCCTCATGGTGGGCACCTCACTGAAGGCGCACCGGCATGTGGCCGATGTGTTCGACCTGCGGCTTGGTTGGGTGTGGTGATCGGGTGGATCACTCGCGCACCACGCGCAGGTGAAGCTCGTTCGCTCCTGCGATGCGCAGCACATAGATGCCAGAGGCCAGGCGCGCAAGCGGAAGCTCTGTTCGCGGCCCGGTAAGCGCCGCGCGCCACACCTCGCGACCGGTCTGGTCATGCAGGCTGCAAGGCGTTCCCGGGGCGATGTCCGTTGCAAGCAGCCAGGCATTGTCGTTCGCGGGGTTCGGGTATACCTGGGCCACGCCGGTCGGTGGCGTGGCCATGCCTGTTCCGATCACTGTATGGCATTGGGACATCCACGGGCAGCCGCCGGTCGTGCCTTGCACTGCGAAGGTGCCGTTCGTGTCCGGTATGAAGGTGGGTCCAGTGGCACCGGCCACTGGTGCAAGGCCGGCCAGGCAATCCACCCATTGGTAGCTATCGCTCAAGGTGTTCGCGTACAGGGTGCCATCACTCACGGTCACTGAAGTGTCCACCTGGAAGTCCTCCAAATCCAGGATGATGAACTCGGCACAGTGACCGCTGTCCGGAAGGTGCAACAGATAGTTGCCTGCGGTGGTGTAGGTGTTGCCGAGGAAGTTGAAGGTGCTGTCCGTGCAGAGTATGGCGTGCTGGCGCGGTATGGGTGCGGCGCGCACGAGCAAGTTGTCGAACCGGTTGTTGCCTGATGCACCGCTGGCGTTGCTGCCGCCAAAGCGGATGCGGAATGCGAGGTGTGGGTTATCGTACGTGGCTGTGGAATCCTCCAGGCGGAAGGTGAACACCTCGAAGTCCAGCCCCACCAAGCGGTTGGGCGGCAGCGGCACCCAGTTGTTCTGGTCCGGATCGATGGTGTAGGCCACGCTTTGTTGCTGGGCACCGTTGGTGGTGCGCATGGTGGCGTAGGAGAGTACCACATCACGGTGCCCTGTGGACGGCGCGGCGATGATGAGCTCACGTGTGTCGCTGGGGTTGCGTACACGCAGCGCACGGCCGGAAGGGACACCTGTGAGCGCGTTCAGGTCGCTGCCTTCGCTGGTGTTCGAGCGGTCCATGAAACCCGCACCCGTTCCGGGGTAGGTGATCAGCGCTCCCGGCACCAGGCTCTCGTCCGGCTCCACGCTGCTGAGCGCATTGTTCGGAAGGTTGTTGAAATGCCAGTAGTGCAGCACCGTATCCACGCACACCTCGCGCACACCGAATACGGCCCGCACGAAGGTGGTGTCGGTAAGGTCCAGCGTGATGGACACGCTCGTACTGCTCACATCACCTTCCCAAAACAGGAACTCAAAGCCCGTGTTGGCCTGCGCGGTGAGGGTGATGGGTACGCTCTGATAGTAGAGTCCGGTCCAGGGATACGGCAGGGGGTCCACGCCGGGCGTGGAGGGCAGGATGTCTATGGTGTTCACCCGCACATGGCCGTGCGTGGGATCGGACACATCCACGGTGATCTCCTGCATTCCGGGAAGGCTGAAATGCGCCAGCACCTCCTGACGCGCATATGTAGGTCGTTGTTGTGAGAAGGTGTAAGGTGTGCTCAGGTTGAAGTTCCAAGTGCTCATGCTGCCCGGACGGCCCCGCCAGCGGTCGAAGTGTTCCGCCTGCATGGTGGGCAAGATCAGATCGCGCAGCTGCGTGAGGATCGCCGTGGTGCGGGTGGATGCATAAGCCGTGTTCAGCATGTCCGCATGCCGGTTGATGAAGGCATTGCGGAACGTATTGTTCAGGACCAGGCGGCGGAAGAGCCGGTTGGACCAGCTTCCGAACCCATTCCCAGTGGGGTGCAGGGCCCAGCCGAGGTAGTCGAAATCCGCCTGTCTTGTGGGAAGGATGCCGAAACCGAAGTCCGTATCGAATAGTATCCAGCGCCACCGTCCATCCTGCCCTGGCAGGGCCTCGGGGTCATACGCACTCAACCGCTTGCGGAAGAGCTTCACGTTGTTGTGCGGCCAATCGGTATTCCCGATGAAGATCTCAGCACTGTAGTAATCGATCAGGTTGTCCAGGTCGGCCTGGGTGCCCACATACTCGAGCGTGGAGGCCAGGGTCATGTCCGCAGAGGAGACATAGTTGAGCAGCGCATCATAATGCACAGCATCGCCCTCGACGATGATGTAGGGATTCTCGATCAGGTCCAGCTCGTTCTGTTGGATGCCGTATTTCCGTTCGATGTAATGCCGGTCGTACCGTTCACGCAGATCGTGCACACCCCAGAACTCGCCATTCAGGAAGAGCACCCCGGAATGGCCATGCTGCGTGTCGAAGCGCATATGGCGCACCATGGCCTGCATGCTCAGGTCGCGCAGATTGGTGAGGTATTCATCATTGCCGGAGTTGCGCACGATGAAACGCTTCGGGTCAGGTTCCGCTGCGGTGGGGAACAGGGGGTATTCCATGGTGGACCGGCCGTAATTGCTCCGGAAATAGATGCGCAGGGATTTGCGCGGGTGGGCCTTGGTCCAGCCACCATGCAGACGGAAGCCTGCGCGATGCTCTGATACGGATGTGTCCTGTGCGCTCTCGAAATAGGAAAGGTTCAAGGGATGCTCCACCTCTGCGCGACGCCAGTTGGCAGGCGTGGCGCCATTTGTGGTGGCGCTGGGGTTGTTCGTGCGCCAGGCGTCGAAGTCGACGCCCGCTGTATAGAGGCCGTTCTGGTAGCTGAACAGATGTTCGGCATCCGCGGCCAGCGCGATCACGGGCAATGGGTAGGGGTTCGTCCCGCCCGGGGTAATGAAGTAGGTACGCATTTCCACCGCGCTGGGAATGAAGCCGGGCTTATACGCCCTCGCCTTTAGTACAGTGCCCTTGCGCACGGGTATGACCGGCATGTACGAAGGGGGATAGTTGTGTGAGAACGTGGTGGTACGCGCGCTCCATCGGTTGGGCGTTCCACTTTGATCGGTCACAAGCACAGGTCCGGTGGCCACGAAGGCGCGCATCGTATCATTCAGCAGCGGTCCGAACGGCTGACCCGGATTCTCCGGGTACCGGTCCTTATAAGTGTACACCTCACCATTTACACGGTCAGGTCCAGGGTCAGACCCGTCAAGCGAGTAATAAATGGTTACTCCCGGGTCAGGGTGTGAAAACGTGACGTGGAAGTCCGTGGCCTGGAAGCCGGAAGGATGGGAAAAAGCCGGGGCTTGCAGAAAACCCAGTGCGCCGAGGCTGCTGGCATTGCTGAGTAACGGGGTTGGTGAGGTGAAGAACAGCCAATCCTGGCTGCCGTCCAGCTCCCGTCCGAAGGCCACGTCAGTCAGCTGTGCTCCGAAAGTGATGGAATCGATGAGCGTGGTGCCATCCGGCGTGGCAAGTGAAACATGCTCACCGGAGGCAGAGAGTGAGAAGGACAGATGGGAAGGCCCGTTCCCTGGCAAGCCACTGGCCCACAAGAGCAGAAAGCCACCTGCTGGAATGGTGAGGACCGCCGGGCTGTTCGGCAGTTGATACTTCAGCGGCAGGTTGGCATCGTCGCTCAGCCAATGGCCGGAGAGGTCGTAGGGTGTCGCGCTGGGGTTAAAGATCTCCACCCAGTCCGCATGTTCCCCGGTGGCATCGGTTATCGTGATGTCGTTGGAGGCCATCACCTCGTTGATGAAGACCACCTGTGTCACTTGCGCTGCTGTGCGTTGCAGCATCAACGTGCAGCAGAGGGTCAAGCCGATGTGCTTGAAGGTCAGGGGAATATTATGGAGCACGGCGTGGAGCAGCGGGTTGTTCGGGTGGGCCTCGGTGGGGCAGGCCTTCCACACCCGTTCTGTAAACATACGGTGAACGCATGATGTTCAAGGGGTTGCCCGGAACGATGACCGTTCGCTGGGCAACACTCACTTTCTTTGGGCATGCCTCCGGTACGCCTGTTTATTGCCGATGCCTTGGAACTGGTGGCCGAAGGCCTGCGTTCCTGGCTGCGCGATCAACCCGATCTGGTGATCGTGGGCCATGCCACCACGGGACAAGCGCTGTTGGATGCCCTGCCCAACAACCCGGTGGATGTGGTTCTTCTGGAAGTTTCCCTTCCGGTGCTGGATGGGATCGACACCATGAAACGCCTGCGCGCATCCTTCCCGGAGGTAAAGGTGCTGGCCCATTCCACCCTGAAGGAGATCGAGTACGTGAACAGCATGCGGATCGAGGGGGCGGCCGGCTATCTGGTGAAAGGTGGCTCGCGTGATGAACTGATCGTCGCGTTGCGAACGGTGCTGGAAGGTGGCGAATACCTCAGTGAGGCCGCCAGAAGGAGCGTGGAGCAGGGGTATGCCTTCACGGAGAAGCGGATGGATGGGGAGTACATCGGCCTGACCGTACGCGAGCGGGAGATCATCCGGCTGGTGGCCCTGGAACGCACGAATGGCGAGATCGCGGAAGCGCTGTTCATCAGCGAGGACACGGTGAAGACCCACCGCAAGAACCTGATGACCAAGTTGAACGTGCGCAGCACGGCGGGTCTGGTGAAATACGCGCTGGACCGGCGCTGGGTCTGAGTCTTTGGTGCGCCTCATCCACCAGTTCCCCCACATGTGGGTATTGTAGCCGCCCCCTGGCCAGTGCCACTTTTGATCCGTCAGACCGATCAAGTATGCCTGCCATGGAAAAGCGCTTCAACCTCTCACTCGAAGCTGTGCTGCTCGCCGCCGCGCTCGCCTTGCTTAGCCTTTCAATGTTCGCCTCTTCAGGCAAGCTCCCCACCGAGGTGGTCATCACCGGTTGGTTGCATGTGGAGGACACCCAGGTGGAGGATGTGGTGCTCGTGGTGGAAGTGGATGACGACCGTTGTCAGGTAGCGGAGCTGTTGGGCAATGGCCGCTTCATCATTACCCTGCCGGTGGCCGCGAAAGCGCGGCTGGTCTTCCAGAAGCCGGGGCATTTGGAGAAGGTGGTGCTGGTGGACACCCGCAATGCCATGAACACCCGCGCCGCCATGAAGGCGAACCGCAAGGTGAAATTCGATGTGGTGCTGGAAAGCGAGATCAAGCGCACCGGCCGACGCTATGAGGGAGCCGTGGGCACCGTGAGCTTCGTGAACGGCAGCGGCGTCATGAAGGTGCGCCACCACGAGAAGCTCGTGGCCGCCCAGCCCTCACCTGTTCCATCCGATCATTAGACCCGGACCTTCCGGAGCACCAAGCGCGGGGCCTTCCATGTGGGGGCCTCGTGCTGTTTTTATCGCGGACCTGGAAGTGCCTACTTGAACGCCGGTATTCCCGTCACCTCCGCGCCGGTGATCAGCAAGTGGATGTCGTGCGTGCCCTCATAGGTCACCACGCTCTCCAGGTTCATCATGTGGCGCATGATGGGGTACTCGTTGGTGATGCCCATGCCGCCGAGCATCTGGCGTGCCTCGCGGGCCACGGTGAGCGCCAGGTGCACGTTGTTGCGCTTGGCCATGCTGATCTGTTGTGTGGTGGCCCGGCCTTCGCTCCGCAGCACGCCAAGGCGCCACGTGAGCAACTGGGCCTTGGTGATCTCGGTGATCATCTCGGCCAGCTTCTTCTGGGTGAGCTGGAAAGCGCCAATGGGTTTGCCGAACTGGATCCGCTGCTTGCTGTACCGCAGTGCCGTGTCATAACACTCCATGGCCACCCCGAGCGTACCCCAGGCGATGCCATAACGCGCACTGTCGAGGCACCCCATGGGCGCACCGAGCCCGCTCTTGTTGGGTAGCAGGTTGGCCTTGGGCACCTTCACGTTGTCGAACACCAGTTCGCCGGTGGGGCTGGCACGAAGTGAGAGCTTGCCGTGTGTGGTGGGGGTGGTGAAGCCCTCCATGCCACGCTCCACGATAAGGCCGTGGATGCGCCCTTCCGTGTTCTCTGCCTTGGCCCACACGATGGCCAGGTCGGCGAAGGGTGCGTTGCTGATCCACATCTTGGCACCGTTCAGCAGGTAGTGGTCGCCCGCATCCTTGAAGGTGGTGACCATGCCGCTGGGGTTGCTGCCGAAGTCAGGCTCGGTGAGCCCGAAGCAGCCGATCTTCCTACCCTGCACCATGTCCGGCAGCCACTTCTTCTTTTGCTCTTCGCTACCGTACTTCCAAATGGGGTACATGGCCAGCGAACCCTGCACGCTGCATAGGCTCCGCAGGCCGCTGTCGCAGCGCTCGATCTCCTGCATGATCAGGCCATAGCTGATCTGGTCCAGTCCGGGGCCGCCATACTCCTCGGGCACGAACGGCCCGAACGCACCGATCTCCGCCAGGCCCGGGATGATGTCCTTGCTGAACTCGGCCTTCTCGAAGCGCTCTTCGATGATGGGCTTGAGGTGGGTGCTCACATGCTTGCGCGCCGTGTCGCGGATCAACTTCTGTTCGTCGGTCAGCAGCTCGTCCACCAGGTAGTGGTCGTGGCTCTGGAACAGGTCTGTGGCGGATGACTTTTTCGTGGCGGCGTACTTGGCGGGGGTCTCACTCATGGGGGATCTGCCGCGGCCGTTGACAACGGCCTGTTCGGCACGGCAAAAGTAGCACCCCCCAACCTGCCCAAGGCGCCACGTAGTTTTGCGGTCGGTGCCCAAGGATCCATTCACCCTGCGCTTCGCCGATCCGCTCGCTGCCGATTGGGTTGCCCTGTTCTTACTGCTCCTGGTCATTGTGCTGGCTTGGGTGAACAGGGTTTCGCCGAGGTATTGGAAGTTGCTGGGCAACTCCCTCCTGCGCCTGCGGCTGCCACGGCAGACCATGCGTGAGGAGGTGGACCCGCAGGACCGCAGCATGGTGGCCCTGCTGCTGGTGGCGGTGGCGGTCATCGGCCTCTTCCTTTTTCAAGGCATGCAAGTCTTCACCGGACAGCCCCTGCCCCCTTTGCGCCTCGCCGGCTTCGTGGGTGGCGTGTTGGCCGTGCTGGTGGGCCAATGGATGCTGGTGCGCTTGACCGGTGAACTGTTCCAGGTGGACGGCGGGCTGGAGGAGTACCTCTACACCTTGCTGCTGCTCACCATGTCCCTTGGCCTGGCGCTGCTTCCACTGGCGGTGCTGTTCGCCTACCAACCGAACTGGCGGCCGGTGCTCCTGATCGTGGGTGCAGGTCTTCTTCTGCTCATCACCCTATACCGCTGGTCACGCGGGGTGTTGGTCGGGCTGGGGTCGGGCAGTAGTCCGGGGTACATAATTCTTTACCTTTGCGCCGCCGAAGCGCTGCCTGCCGCACTGGCCATCCGGCATCTGCTGCACCTGTCCCCGACCCCGGTCCAACCCCTCTAAGCCGATCGGCCTTGAAGATCAAGACCATCCTCGTTTCACAGCCTGAGCCGACGGACGAAAAGAACCCGTACAACGAACTGGCGAAGAAGTACGCCCTGAAGATCACCTTCAGGGCCTTCATCAAGCTCGAACCGGTCAACGGCCAGGATTTCCGTCAGGAACGGATCAACATTCTCGATCACACGGCCGTGGTCCTCACGAGCCGCAATTCGGTGGACCACTTCTTCCGCATGTGCAAGGAGTTGCGCATTACGGTTCCGGAGACCATGAAGTACTTCTGCGTCTCCGAATCGGTGGCCTATTACGTGCAGAAGTACATCGTGTACCGTAAGCGCAAGGTCTTCATCGGCAAGAACACCTTTGGCGACCTGATGGACGTGATCAAGAAGCACAAGGAGGAGAAGTTCCTGGTGCCCTGCTCGGACATTCAAAAGGCCGAGATCCCCACGCTGCTGGACAAGGCCGGCGTGAAGTATACCAACGCGGTGTTTTACCGCACGGTGGCCAGCGACCTTAGCGACCTGAAAGACCTGAAGTACGACATGCTGGTGTTCTTCAGCCCGGGAGGCATCGAGAGCCTGCGCAAGAATTTCCCCGCATTTGACCAGAACGGCACGCTCATCGCCGCCTTCGGAAGCACCACCTCCAAGGCCGTACGCGATTCCGGCCTACGGCTGGACATTGAGGCTCCGCTGCCTGAGGCACCCAGCATGACCGGCGCCATCGAGCTGTACATCCGCAAGGCGGGCAAAAAGAAATAGGCGCCGCGCGCCACCCGGCGAACGGTCCGTCACCAATGGTGACCCGCATGAACGTCCCTCGCCTCACCTTCGGGAAGCATGAACGCCTGCGGGGCAGCCTGCGCATTCGAGAGGTGGCCACCACCGGCACCGGCCTCTCCGAAGCGCCGTTCCGCCTGATCGCCAAAGTGATGGACCTGCCGGAAGCAACCCCGCTGCAAGTGGCCTTCGCCGTGCCCAAGCGCCATATGCCTCGCGCCGTGGACCGCAACCGCATGAAGCGCCGCATGCGCGAGGCCTTCCGCCTGATCAAGCCTGCGTGTGCCACCCGTCTGCGCGGCGCGGGCACACAGGTGGCCTTTCTCTTCCTGTACCAGGGCCGCGATGCCGTGGACTTCGCCACCACTTCACGTAAAATATCCCGCGCCACCGACCGTTGGCTGGAGAAGCATGTCGCGCCTGGTCAATAGCCTTTTCATCGCTCTCGTTCGATCGTACCAAGGCGCGATCTCGCCCCTGCTTCCCGGCGCATGCCGCTTCACGCCCACCTGTTCGCAGTATGGCGTGGAAGCCTTGCATCGCCACGGCCCGTGGAAGGGTGGCTGGCTCACCCTCAAGCGCTTCCTATCTTGTCATCCGTGGGGCCGTCATGGCTACGACCCTGTTCCCTAACGCAACTGCACACCATGCTCCGTTCCCTTCGCAACACCTGGAAGACCTGGGCCTTTGTCGGGGTCATTGCCGCATCCGGCGTGGTCACCCTGGCCGCCAAGGACAACTTCTTCGAGATCAGCAAGAACCTGGAGATCTTCAATGAGCTCTTCAAGGAACTGAACATCTACTATGTGGATGACACCAGCCCGGGCGAGTTGATGACCACGGCCATCGACGCCATGCTGGAGTCGTTGGACCCGTACACGCAGTACATCGCCGAGAGCGACATGGAGGACTACCGCTTCCAGACCACCGGCCAATACGGCGGCATAGGTGCGCTCATCCGCAAGAAGGGTGACCATGTCGTGGTGAGTGAACCCTATGAAGGGTATCCGGCCATGAAGGCCGGCCTTTGGGCGGGTGATGAGATCCTGGAGGTGGATGGCCGCAAGGTGAAGGGCATGGACACCGATGAGGTCAGCAAGCTCCTCAAAGGGCAGAGCGGCACATCCGTGAAGCTGGTGACACAGCGCGAAGGCCAGGCACCGCTGACGCACACCCTCACCCGCGAAGAGATCAAGATCCCCGATGTGCCCTATAAAGGCATCATCGACGAGGCGGAGCAGGTGGGCTACCTGAAGCTGAACAGCTTTACGCAGACCGCCGGGCAGGAGGTGCGCACGGCGGTGAAGGAGCTGAAGGAGAAGGGAGCGAAGAAGATCATCCTGGACCTGCGCGGCAACGGCGGGGGCCTGCTGCGCGAGGCGGTGAACATCGTGAACCTTTTCGTGCCGCGCAACGAGCTGGTGGTGGAAACGAAGGGCCGCATTGCTGAATGGGACAAGGCCTACAAGACCCTGGGCGAGCCGATGGATGCGGAGATCCCCATCGTGGTGGTGGTCGATGAGCACAGTGCTTCGGCCAGCGAGATCGTGAGCGGAGCGTTGCAGGACCTGGACCGTGCGGTGATCGTGGGTGAACGCACCTATGGCAAGGGCCTCGTGCAGCAAACGCGCGACCTGTACTACAACGCCAAATTGAAGGTGACCGTGGCCAAGTACTACATCCCCAGCGGCCGCTGCATACAGAAGATCGACTATGCGCATCGCGACAGTGTCGGCAAGGCGGTGGAGGTGGATGAGCGCACCATTGCCCAATTCAAGACCCGCAACGGCAGACCGGTCACCGATGGCCGGGGCATTCTGCCGGATGTTGAGGTGGTAGAACCGGAGATGCCCAAGGTGGTGGGCGGCCTGTATGCCGCGGACGTCATATTCGACTATGCGAACAAGTTCCGCCGCGAGCATGAAAGCATCCCGCCGGCCAAGCAGTTCGTCATCACCGAGGAGATCTACCAGGATTTCATGCGCTTCGCCAAGGAACGCTCCTTCGACTACGATACCGAGAGCGTGGCCAAACTGAACGAACTCGTGGAGGTGGCGCGGCGCGAGCGCTACTACGAGCACGCCAAAGGCGCGATCGATGCGTTGAAAGTGGAACTGACACCCGACCGAAAGGAGGACCTGCGCCTCTTCCGTGCGGACATCGAGCGCGTGCTGCGTTACGAGATCGTAACGCGGTACTACCACCAGACCGGGCGCATGGAGGCCGCCGTGGGCACGGACCCCTACCTGCTGAAGGCCATTGAGACGCTCAGCACCGGCACCTGGGCCGGCATCCTGAAGGGCACAGCCAAGAATTGACCGCACAACGGACCGTGCCACATGGCGGAGCCCTCACGTGAAGCGTTCCGACGTGTACACCTGCTGGCACTCGCCGTGGTGGGTGTGGCGCTGCCGTGGTCGCTCGCCCTCATCAGCATCGGGCAGCTTCTGCTGGTGGGCAACTGGTTCGTGGAAGGCTTCGTGAGGCGTGACCTCGGGCAGCGCCTGAAGCACGCGTTCACATGGGGGCCGTCGCTGGTCTTCATCTCCTTGCTCGGGCTTCATGGGCTTGGCTTGTTGTGGACGGAAGACCTGTCCTGGGGCCTTGACCTCTGCCGCATCCTGCTGCCCGTGCTCGCGTTCGGTGCCATCCTCGCCGCTTCGCCCCGCCTGGCGAAGGAGGAACTGCGTGGCATCCTTTTGCTCGGTGCATGGAGTACGCTCCTGAGCACATTGGCCTGCCTGGTGCTTTCCGGCGGCGCTGCACCGGGTGACTATCGCGGGCTATCGCACTTCATCAGCCACATCCGCCTGGCCCTGCTGCTCTGCATGTCGGTCTTTGTGCTGGTGGCTTACATGCCCAGGCAATGGAAGGGTCGCGCGCTGCATCTGGCCGGCATTGTGTGGACACTTGTCTTCATGGGTCTGCTTGGCAGCGTGCTCGCCTTGGTGATCCTGGCCGTGGCTGGTGTGGTGGTGCTTTTTCGCCATGGGCAGCGGTGGTATCCACCGGTGCGCTACATCGCACTGGGGGTGGCAGCGCTATCCGTGGTGACGCTTGTGGCCTGGATGACCGGGGTGGTGCGCCCCGTATTGCGTGCGCAGGAACCCGAGCTGGGCGCCTTGCCGGAGCGCAGCGCGGGTGGCGAGCCATACTACCACGACCGCGAACGGCCACAGGTGGAGAACGGCCACCCCGTGTGGGTGTGCGTGGCGGACAGCGAGCTCACACGTGGCTGGGCACGCTTGAGTGAGGTGCCACTTACGGAGAACGATGCGCGCGGCCACCCCATGCGCACCACGCTCATCCGCTACCTGGCCAGCCTGGGGCAGAACAAGGATTCGGTCGGGTTGCTGGCCTTGGAGCCGCGCGATGTGCAACGCATTGAGAAGGGCGTGCCCAGCGTGAAGCTGCCCGTGCGCGGCAGCTATCGCACACGCCTGGAGGAGATCGCCTACGAGCTGGACCAGTACCGCCGCACCGGCGATCCCAGTGGTCATTCACTGCCCATGCGCCTGGAGTTCTGGCGTACGGGCTGGCACATTCTGAAGCGGCATCCGATCACTGGTGTGGGCACGGGCGACACACAGCTTGCCTTCAACCTGGCGTATGTGGAGCTCGGCAGTCACCTCACGCCGGAATGGCGCCTGCGCGCGCACGATCAATACCTCACCTGGGCCATCAGCTTCGGGGTGCTGGGTGGCTTGTGGTGCCTCTTCGCGTGGCTGTGGCCGGCCTGGCGCCTGGGCGCCTTCGGCTATCCGCTCTTCCTGGCCTGGCTCGTGGCCTTTACCATCTCATGCTTCACGGACGATACCGTGGAAACGCAGGTGGGGGCCACGTTCTTCGCGTATTTCTACGCGCTTTTCGTGTTCGCCCGGCCGCTGCCGGAGGGCAACTAGGGTTAGCCTTTCACGGATAGGCCAAGCTCTTTCAACTGGATCTCGTCGATGCGCGATGGCGCGTCGATCATCACATCCCTTCCTGCGTTGTTCTTCGGGAAGGCGATGAACTCGCGGATGTCCGTGCGGTGGCCGAAGAGCGCCACCCAACGGTCGAAGCCGAATGCCGCGCCGCCGTGGGGAGGAGCGCCGTACTCGAAAGCGTCCATGAGGAAGCCGAACTTGTAGCGGGCGTCCTCATCGCTGAAGCCCAGCACGCGGAACATGGCCTCCTGCATGGTGCGGTCGTGGATGCGGATGCTGCCGCCGCCGATCTCCGTTCCATTGATCACCAGGTCGTAGGCGTTGGCACGCACGCTGCCAAGGTCTTGCTGGCTCACGAGCTTTTGCGCATCCTCCGGCTTGGGCGCGGTAAAGGGGTGGTGCATGGCGTGCCAGCGACCCGTCTCCTCATCCTGCTCCAGCAGGGGGAAATCGATCACCCACAGGGGCTTGAACACCTTGGGGTCGCGCACGCCCAGCAGGTCGCCCAGGTGCAGTCGCAGCTCGTTCAGCTGCTTGCGCGTCTTGTCGGCCTTGCCGGCCATGATGCAGAGGAGGTCGCCTTGCTTCATGCCGAGTCGTGAAGCCCAGGTCTGCAGCTGCTCCGGCGTGAAGAATTTGTCCACCGTGCTCTTCAAGCCTTCTTCGGTCCACTTCACGAACACGATGCCTGTGGCGCCGATCTGCGGGCGCTTCACGAAGTCGATGAGCGCATCGGTCTGTTTGCGGCTCCAGCCCGCGCAGCCTTCGGCGTTGATGCCCACCACAAGCTCCGCCTCATCAAAGACCTTGAAGCCTTTCCCCTTCACCAGGTCGTTCAGTTCATTGAACTTCATCCCGAAGCGCAGATCGGGCTTGTCGCAGCCGTAGTTCTTCATCGCTTCATCGAACGACATGCGCGGGAAGGTTTCGGTGAACTCCAGGCCGTGAATGGCCTTGAACAGGTGCTTGGCCATGCCCTCGAAGGTGTTCAGGATGTCCTCCTGTTCCACGAAGGCCATCTCGCAATCGATCTGCGTGAACTCGGGCTGGCGGTCGGCGCGCAGGTCCTCGTCGCGGAAGCACTTCACCAGTTGGAAGTAGCGGTCGAAGCCGGCCACCATCAGCAGCTGCTTGAAGGTCTGCGGGCTCTGGGGCAGCGCGTAGAACTCGCCCTGGTTCATGCGGCTGGGCACCACGAAATCGCGGGCGCCTTCTGGGGTGCTCTTGATGAGCACGGGCGTCTCCACTTCGAGGAAATGTTGTGCGCTGAGGTAGTTGCGCACCTCGATGGCCATGCGGTGGCGCAGTTCGAAGTGGCGGCGCACGTTGGCGCGGCGCAGGTCCAAGTAGCGGTACTTCGCACGCAGCTCCTCGCCGCCGTCGGTCTCTTCCTCGATGGTGAAGGGGGGCGTCTTGGCGCTGTTCAGCACCTTCAGTTCCGCGCAGAAGATCTCCACCTCGCCGGTGGGCATGTGGGGGTTCTTGCTCTCGCGCTCCCTCACCGTGCCCACCACCTGCACCACGCATTCGCGGCCGAGTGAACGGGCTGTTTCCCGCAGCGCTGCGTTGCTCTCGGCGTTGAAGGTGAGCTGCGTGATGCCGAAGCGGTCGCGCAGGTCCACGAAGGTCATGCCGCCGAGGTCGCGGGCGCGTTGCACCCATCCGGCGAGTGTCACGGTGGTTCCGGCATCGGCAAGGCGGAGTTCGCCACAGGTGTGCGTACGGTACATCGGGTTCGGGAAGGCCGCGAATTTACCCTTTGGCACGGGCCCGCACGGATGCCTACTGCACGGTGAAGGTCAGGCTGCGCTGCACGGCGTCCCCGTTGGACTTCAGCACGGAGAATGTCCAGCGCTCGCTACCGGGTGCGAAGCGCAGGACAATGTGCTTGTTCAGGGTGAAGGGGTCCTCGTTGATGCTTACGCTGTCCGTGCGTTGGTCCGGGCCGCCGTCGTAGCTCTTGAACACCCGCATCCAGCGCATGCTGTTGGTGCCCTGGCTGGCCACCACCCGCACCAGCAGGGTGTCGCCGGCGGTCACGGTGTCGTTGCCGTAGGTGCAGCCGCGGTCCGCCCGGAAGGTGATGCTTACCGGCGCATCGGGATCCACTTGTTCATCTTCACACGCCGCAACGCCCACTAGGAGCAAGGCAGCGAACAGGGAATATACCAGGCGGGGCACGGGGCGAAAGTAGACGTGGGGCGCATGCGTTCCACCCCGTGGTCAACGACCGGGCACCCCGCAGGCAGCGTCGGCCTGCCATTGCACCATCTTTCGGAAAACGAACGCACCATGCGCCACATCCGGCACACTGTTCTGCTCGCGGGCCTGCTCCTTGCAGGACCTGGCTGGGCCTGCTCCTGTTTCGGGCCTCAGACCTTCTGCGGTACGCTGGACCCGCCCTTTCCGAACCCCGAGTACTGGGTGCCCGATGCCGTGGTGCTCGCGGTGAAGCTGGGCGAGGTGCAGCACGGCATGGATGTGAAGGTGCTGCAGTCCTTCGCTGGTGCCTTGCAGTCCGGTGATACGGTGCGCGTGTGGGGTGATTGCGGTGCGCTGTGCCGGCACTACCCGGGCTCGTGGAACGATGGGGACACGGTGATCTGGGGTTTCCGCTTCACCGACCTGACCGGCAACATGATCTGTGGCACCAGCTACGAACAAGCCGGTGAGTACATGATCTCCATATGCGGTGTGTATACCCTCAGTTACACGGCTGGAGTGGTGACCGGGCCGATCGTCACGGAAACAGGTGAGAGCATGTCCATCAGCCAGTTCGAAGCGCTGGTGGAAAGCTGCCTGTCCACTTCCGTATATGAACAGCACGAGTCCCCGGCACTTACGCTCGTAGGTGAGGGCGATGCGTTCTTCGTGCGGCTGGGAGAGGGCTGGGGCCCGGAGGTGACCCTGTCGATGCATGATGTGCAGGGCAGATCACTATTGGACCAGGTGAATGTGCGCAATGACCAGCGTGTGCACCTCACTGGTCTTGCGACCGGGCCGGTGCTCGTGCGCGTGAGTGACCATCGTTGGGTGCAGGTGCGGCGTTACCTGCGACAATGAGGCGATGACGGTGCGCGTACCTCAGGTCGATCGTTCGCTCATCAACAACTTGCGGGCAGAGAGCAGTTGCGCCCTGGCTTCCGCGTTCAGTTGCGGATGCTTCAGGCCCAGCGCTTGAAGCTGTTCGCGCAGCAGGCGCCCCACCAGTGCACGGCTCTCCCACTGCTGATCCGCAGGAATGATGTACCACGGCGCGTGGGGTGCGGCGGTCTCGCGGATGGCCTTCTCATACGCCGCCATGTAGTCCTTCCAGTAGGCGCGCTCCTTCACATCGTTCGCGCTGAACTTCCAGTTCTTGTCGGGGTCATCGATGCGCTCCAGGAAGCGCTTCTTCTGTTGTGCGCGGCTCATGTACAGAAAGAACTTCATGATCACCACCCCGTTGTGCGCCAGGTGTTCCTCGAAAGCACGGATGGACGCATAGCGCTGCGCCCAGAACTTCTTGTCGACGTCCTTCACGCTGCGGATGCCGGGCAGCTGCTGGCCGAGGATGATCTCGGGGTGCACCCGGGTCACGAGCACCTCTTCGTAGTGGCTGCGGTTGTGGATGCCGATGAAGCCTGCGGGCGGCACGGCCACGTGGTGCCGCCACAGGAAGTCATGGCTGCGCTCCAGGGAGCTGGGCGCCTTGAAGCTGAAGACCTTCACGCCCTGTGGGTTCACACCGCTCATTACATGCCGGATCGCTGAATCCTTTCCAGCTGCGTCCATGGCCTGGAAGATGAGCAGCACGCTGCGGTCGGCGGCCGCGTAAAGCACGTCCTGCAGGTCGGCGATGAGCTCGCGGTCCTTCTCCAGCAGCTCCTTCAGGTCCTTCTTCACCAAGGGTGTGTCGATGTCGGTCACGTGGTGCTTCAGCCGGAAGTTGCCGGGCGTGTTCACCCGGATGCGCGGATCGGAGAGGAGCTTGGTCTTCATGGTAGGTGCCGAAAGCTACACGCCTGTGGCCACTCTGTGGCAGCCGCGTGAGCGTCCGTCCTGACGTACTTCCTTTCGCAGGGCCCCGCATCCCGTGCACCGCTACCTTGCCCGCCCGAATCCCCCCCTATGCAATTCACCGCCGCACAGATCGCCCAACTCCTTCAGGGTACCGTTGAGGGCGATCCCAACGCCACTGTCAGCAGGCTCGCGAAGATCGAGGAGGGAGGCCCGGGGTCCTTGTCCTTCCTGGCGAATCCGGCGTACACGCAGTACGTGTATGAGACCACGGCCTCGGTGGTGATCATCGGCACGGCGTTCGAGCTCACCGGCCCGGTGAAGACCACCCTGGTGCGCGTGGCCGATGCGCAGGGCGCCTTCGCCAAGGTGCTGGCGATGTACAACACGATCAAGCTGGACAAGAAGGGCGTTTCGCCGCAGGCGGTCATCGAGGCCGGCGCTACATATGGAGAGAACTGCTACATCGGTGCACTGGCCTACATCGGCGCCAACGCGAAGCTGGGCAGCAACGTGAAGATCTACCCGCACACCTACATCGGGGACAATGTCATCATCGGCGACAACACCACCGTGTTCGCGAACGCGACGATCTATTCCGACTGTACCGTGGGCGCCCATTGCATCATCCACAGCGGCACCGTGATCGGCAGTGATGGCTTCCGCTTTGCCACCGGTCCCGATGGCGGGGCCAAGATCCCGCAGATCGGCAACGTGGTGATCGAGGACGAGGTGGAGATCGGTGCCAACTGCGCCATCGACCGCGCCACGCTGGGCTCGACGATCTTGCGCAAAGGAGTCAAATTCGATAACCTCATCCACATTGCGCATAATGTGGAAGTCGGCGAGAACACCTACTACGCGGCGGGTGGCGTGGTGGCGGGCAGCACCAAGATCGGCAGGAACTGCATGTTCAGCGGGCAGGTGGGCATCATCGGCCACCTGAAGATCGCCGACGGCACCATCATCGCGGCGCAGAGCGGCATCAGCAAGGACACCAAGCCGGGCGAGGCCTATATGGGCTCACCGGCCTTCGAGGTGCAGAAGTACCGCAAGAGCTACATCCACTTCCGCAACCTGGACAAGCTGGTGGCGCGTGTGGAGAAGCTGGAGAAGCGCGGGGAGTGAACGGGTGGTTCAATGAGAAAACGAAGGGCGCTCTCCGTGAGCGCCCTTCTCTTGATGATTGTCGTTGATTACAACGTCCCCCGGTTCTCCTGCTCCCGCTCGATCGCCTCGCACAGCGCCTTGAAATTCCCCTTTCCGAAGCTCTTGGCGCCTCCCGATGAACCGGGACGAAGACGCTTGCGCTGGATGATCTCGAAGAACATGGTGGTGCGGTCCAGCACGGGCTTGGTGAAAGAAGGACTGTGTTCCACGAACTGGAGGTGTATATCAGGCTAACAATATCGTTCGGGCCAAGGCATTGAAATGGACGCAAGCGTTCTTAGCTTTCGTCAACCCAACCCGAAGAACATGCCCCTGCCTACCCCCCCCCCCCCCCCACGCGGAATGTCACCCGCATCATCGCGGCCATGTGGTGCGCTAGTGTGATCATCCTCACAGTTTTCCCTCTACCCGTCAATGCCCAAAGCGGCATCGGCCCATCTGTGGAGTGGCGGGATATCATGGTGCCGACCTTTACCTCGCCATGGGGTAAGAAGTACACTTGGGATCAGGGTGCACTGAACTATAGCTCTTCGCAAGTCACCACGGCCGCACCGATCACGCCCGCCAGCAGCGGAGAGGATTGGTGGTTTGCGCATTGTAATCTATACGACGGCAGCAACAACCTTATTGGGTATGCCGCCGCCGGGTACAATACCATCCCGAATTGGGGTTATGAGGATCAGGCAGGATGTTTCAAGGCAAAGATTGAGAATATACCAGGCGTCACTGAGGATCCCAAGCCACAGGAGTTTGAAACATGGCAGCACCGGAAAGGTGCACTTCGGCAATGGATCGCGCGGTTCGACCTCGGAGGGAATATGGTCTGGTGCCGGAGCTACATGCCCGGGGTGCTTTATGGTGTCACCCAGGCGGAGGACGGATCCATAGTAGCTGTTGGTGAAGCGAGCGCCAACCGTCGCAGCGAAGACTACCAGAACCCCGGTGTGAACCAATGGCCGATCACCTACAACCCGGGCCTAACCACCTCCGGCGATCTCACCGGTCTCGACTGCAGTACTTCTGGCCTGGGGCAGCTGGCGTTGAAGAATACGGTTATCAAGGTAGCTCTGAACGGCCAGGTGGTCTGGCAGCACTTCTACGGTATACCATTAGCGAATACAGATGGCTGGGGTACAAGTGGACGAGGTTGGGCGATCAAGGCGGCGGATGTGGCCGGTTCACCCGGCTTTTACGTTACCGCGTCCGGTGGCACAGGCACGGGTGGGCCTTCAGGGGAGCATCCCTACCTGATGCGGCTCGATGCGGATGGAACGGTGGTCGATCGGCATGTCTTCTTTGCAGGGGACCCGGCCCTTGGGGCCATCGGCGTATCGAGTGTGGGCATCATCAGGCCTTTTGGCTTGGACCTTCGTGAGGTAGGTGGGCAGCAGCGCGTCGCCGTCAGCGGGCAGATCGGACAGGTTGGGGTCAACAACCGGGCCTTTGTTTGGTACATGAATGACGCTGGCAATGCACCCTTTTCAGTGACCACCGCACAAGTGACCAACTCGTTGCAGTTGCTCCCACATCACAGCACTAGCTTACAGCAGCATTGCTCGGGTGTGGTGCTTGCGGAAGCAGGTGGATCACCCGTGGTCATTTGGCCCGTGCTGGCGGATTACATCATAGGGGACGTTTTTGCAGGCCGTAGCGTAGCTACACTGAAGGTGCATCGGATCGATCCGCCCTCCAATGCGATCACTTGGACAAGCAACTTGGGTGAGGTGCGCGCCTATGATCTCCAGGCTGATGGTGTCTTCACCAGTGATGGTGAGGTGGCCATGGTAAGTTCAAAGTGGTCGCCCCCCTTCAACGTGGGCAACCCGTTCCGGTGGGATGATCTTCCGTCGGGCACCCAGACATGCATCAGCAGCGACTTTCCGAGCGATTGGTCCACCACCGAGAACTACGACTATTGGAAGACCGATGCCTATGTGGCGAAGCTCAAATTAAGCACCGGTCAGCTGATCTGGACGGCCACTTTCGACTCAGACCCCGCTACTGACCACGGCTGCTGGCCGGACGACATCCGCAAGCAGGAGTGCATGTACAAGATCACCGAGGCCGATGATGGTGGACTGGTGGTGAGTGGCAATACAAGCCACAACTTCGATGATGGCTACCTGGCGAAGTTAAAGAGTGACTGCCAGAGCAAATTGGCTTATGAGAATCTGCCACTGGATGCGTTCGGCACACATGTCCTAACGGCAGACCAGATCTGGAACACGGATAAGAACATCGTGGGCCGCTTGGTGATCCCTGCAGGCCGAACCTTGACGGTGACCGGGGGCGCCACCATCCGCTTTGCCGATTCCGAGCAGATGCAGTGGCCCACCCAACTGATCGTGCAACCTGGGGGTAGGTTGGTCATGGACGCGGGGGCTAAGCTCTCGGGCCTCAACGGGGCTTGCCCTGCAAGCATGTGGGATGGTGTTCAGGTTCGCGGTAATTACTTCGCAGGGCAAAGCCCGAGCACCAACCAAGGCCATGTGCGCATGGGAAGCGGTGCCACCATTGAACATGCCCGCACCGGCTTGCTCGCGGCCTGGGGCGATCCCGGCGACCCCTTGGGCGCCATCATCAAGGAAAGTACCGGGGGGCTCATTCAGGCCACTGATGCCGTTTTCCGCAATAACCGCTACGACGTTGTTTTTCGCCCCTTCGAGAATCGCACCTCTCAAGGCACGGTCATCGCCAACCGCAGTTCCTTCACGCGGTGTCAGTTCATCACGCAGGGGGATCTGAACAATGCCGACCTCCACCCCAAGGACCACGTGGCCATGGCCGCTGTTCGTGGTGTGCAGTTCCGGGGTTGCACATTCACCAATTCCATCATGGGCAGCACCTATGATCTGCCATTCGAGCAGGGCACAGGCATCCACTCCATGAACAGCAGTTTCATTGTGGGCAATGACTGCAATGTTATTCTTCCCTACGGAACCCCATGCCCACCTGCGAACACCACGTCCACTGCATTCACCAACCTACATCGTGGCATACTGGCCACCACCTTCGATCCAAGCCGCACCTTCAGCGTGAGCGATGCCACCTTCACCGGCACCAACTACGGCATCCGCATGGAAGGCATCCAGGACGCGGCCATTCATCGCAACACCTTTGAGGTACCCGAGCCCATCACACCGGGCATCGTGGGAACGGTATACGGCATCTATAGCGACCAATGCACCGGCTACAGCATCCAGGAGAACGCCTTCCTTACCACCCAGCCCGGTGGGCTGAACAAGAAGGTGGGCCTGGTGATCAAGGACAGCGGCCCATACTACAACACCTTTTACAACAACACCTTTGAGAACCTCTACACGGGCAGTATCATCGAAGGCAAGAACGCCGTCGTGGACGAGACGATCGGCTTGGAGGTGAAGTGCAACGACTATGGGCTCGCCGAAGCCAACGCCTTCGATGTGGCGCTTACAGGCAGCTTCGTGCGGGTGCAGGCATCGCAGGGAACCTTTATCGCCAACCCAGGCGACCAGAATGAATGGAGTAACCCTGCTGGCAACCGCTTCAGCCTCTTGCACGACGGCACCGGCCACCCCGAAGAGGACTGGTTCGTGGAGGACCTCAGCACCTTCGTGGAGTATTTCCATCACACGGCCACATTCGGCAACCGCACGCGACCTGCCTATCATGACATGGATTGGCTCTTTCCCAACGACCAAAGCGTATTCTGGCCAACAGATCGTAACCTGACCTGCCCCAGCCGACTGGAAAGCGGCGGACACGAAGTGAAGCGGCTAACGGCAGAACAGGAGCATGATGAGTATGGCGACAGCAAGGATGCCTATGACGCCACCAAGGATGATGGGGATACGTACAGCTTGCTCGGTTATGTGAGTGACCCGGCGCACATCAGCGCCCAGGTGCGCAATGCTCTGCAGAGCGTGGCGCCCAAGGTGAGCACCGAGGTGTGGCAAGCGGCCTTCGAGCGCAGCCCGGCCATGAGCGCCTGGCACCTTACGCAAGCCCTGTTGAGCAATAGCCCCTTACAGGGTGAAGTGCTGAAGATGGTGGAGTACTACGGCCTCCCCGAGCCTTATGCGAACTTGGTGTACAGCGCCCAAAGCGGCGAAGTGAACAGCCTGAGCCTGCTTCAAAGCGCCATGGCCATCCATGGCGGGGCCAAGAGCGAAGCACTGAGCGACCTTGGCCGTATGACCTGGCTGGACAGCTTGAACTTCGCCGCCTATCTCGACAGCCTGCTCTTGATCCATGGAGAGGTGCCTGGTTGGAACAGTGCATTGGCGGAAAGTGGCGTGCTCGCGGCCAAAGGGCAATACAGCGCCCTTGTGTTCCTTGCCGAGAACGAAGCGCTCAGCAGCGAAAGCCCGGAGCTCTATGACCTGCTGAAGCGCTTCGCCGTAGCCGAGCAGAACGCGGGATGGGATGATGCGGCCACAGTGGATCTTGCGTGGCTTGCACAACTGGCCGCACAGCGTGACCTGCAGGGAAGCGCCCAGGCCAACGCGTGGTTGCATGCCTTGGGCACCGACCTCCCCGAAGAGATCATCCTTCTGCCTGGAGAGGGTCCAAAGAGCATGGGGCAGCGCTCCAACGCAAACGCTATCGCCTGGGAAACCGGCATTGCATTGGAGGTATTCCCAAATCCCAGCAGCGGGCCGGTCTTCGCAGTAGTAGAGGTGCCGGAGGAGGTTGAACAGGCTGAGATACGCCTTGCAGACGTGCGTGGCCGGATCCTCCAAGTCAGACGGCTTAGTGGTGGACCTGGCTTCATCACGCTGAATACCGAGAGCCTTGCTCCGGGCCTGTACATGGCCGAAGTCCGGTTGGATGGCCACCGTGTGGCCCAAGCCAAGGTGATCATTCAGCGCTGAGCCATGCGCAAGGCGTTCACAGCGGCTACGCTGCTTGTTGGAGCCTTGGCATTGGGCCAAGGGTTCAATGAGCGATACGATGCATTCGGATGGGGATACGCTCAGACAGGCTTCGGGATTGAGCTCGTGCCTGGCGGGTACGCGACCATCTCAACAAGTAGTGACTATGACAGCATCGCTCCAGGATTGTGGCAGTTCCATGCATCCGTACTGCTCACTTGGCTCGATGGCAACGGCCTGAAGACAAACGAACGCCGAAGTTGGAGGGAAATGCACAGTGCTTTTGCTGGTTGGGCGAATTGTTGCGATACCATCCCCGGTGGTGGATTCGTGGTCGGAGGCTCTAGCGAAGACAGCTTGGGCAACGACGAAGTCTACCTGATGCGCTTCGATGCCTTAGGCGACACGCTTTGGACCAAGGTATTCGGTGATCCCAACTTGGACTACTACTACGGTGGCCGGCAGGTGAAGCGCACCACCGATGGCGGCTTCCTTATAGTGGGGGATACCGATCAGGGTGGCTCCGTTCGTGGTTTCGCCATCCGGACCGACGAACAGGGGAATGAGCAATGGAGAAGGTTCTACGGGTGGGGCAGCGCTTGGAACGATGCCTTCCTCTCTGCAGGGCTGGGAGCGAACGGGGATCTGTTCATGGGCGGTACGCGGAATCTCTCATTCACCGATAACGAGTTCTGGTTGCAGCGCACCGACAGTTTGGGCAATGTGCGATGGAGCGTGAGTTGGGGCGGCCCCTATGACGAAGGAGCTTGTCAGATCACCGTGCTCGATGACGGGCATGTGCTGAACTTCAGCGGTATCGGTCACGGACCGAACTACCAGCCCAGCAGGGTTTACATGGCCAAGCTCGACAGCGCAAATGGTTCCATCATTTGGGAGCATGAGTATGGGCAGGCGGCTCCGAACACCCTGTTGCTGGCCGGCAAGGAATGCCCCAATGGCGATCTCATCGGCGCGGGCGGCAGCTTTGTGAGCACCGGACCGAACAATGATAAGGGTGTGCTGCTACGCACCACCAGCACAGGCGACAGCCTGTGGATGTTCACCTACTACTACCAGGACAGCATCATCAGCAACGGGCAAGGCCGCTTCTACGACGTGCTGCCCACGGCTGATGGCGGCTTCATCGCGGCGGGGGTGGCTCGCAATCCGGTGGGCGGCCCGTACCCTCCCGGCTACAGCCAGGACACTTGGGTCGTGAAGGTGGACAGCCTGGGCTGCATCGTGCCCGGCTGCAACAGTGTGGGCATCTCCGAGCAGGCCACTAACCTGCTGGATGCGATCAGCATCTTCCCCAACCCGGCGCATGACGGGCAGCAGGTCACCGTGCAGCTCACCTTGCCGCCCAGCGTGGCGCACCTGCCCTTGCAGTTGAGCGTGGTGGGTATGGATGGGCGGGTGATCCATCAGCAGCGGATCGCAGGCAATGACGCGCACCAGCTCGCGTTACCAGCTGTGAGCGCTGGCTTGTACTATATCCACCTGGCAGCAGATGGCAAGTGGTTGACAGGAGGTAAACTTATGATCCAATGAGCCGAACACAGCCTTTCAACTCGCGTGGCCGGTCTTTGCCGCTTGCGGTCAGCTTCTCGAACGTGTTGTCGCTCGTTGCGTTCGTGTTCTTGTTGCTCCCTTTCCAGGCCCACGCGGGTGATGACGATTGCGTGGTGCGCTTCAGTGTGGGCAAGGTGGATACGAACGGCCAGTACACCATGATCGAGGAGTACTTCTCATGGGTGGGCAACTTCCTCACGGTGGAGGTCCAACCTGGTGAATTGGTACGGTTATTCCGCCGGTGCCCCGGTTGTGTGCTATGCCCCACTTCCGTCGGCATCGAGCGCAGGATGGGCGACCCCCTGAGCTATGCCACCTTGTCGGATCCAGTGCTGGATACCCTTCCCATTCATTCCACCATCCCAACGGATCTGTCCACCCCGGGCTCCTATCACCTACGTGGTCTGTGGTTGGCTTCCGGTGGGAACTTCTACTATTATGCCACGCTCGCCTTGCGGATCGTGGAGGTACAGGTTGCAACGGGCATTCCTGCGCGCGATCCATTTGATCTGCAGGTGCATCAGGAAGGTGGTGTCTTGGTGATCACGGGTGCGTCGGCGGGAGAGGTGACCTTGCATGACATGACCGGGAGGCTTCAGCTGCGGGAAGGTCTGGCTGTTACCACGGGTCGCACATTGTTATCGGTGCAGGACCTTCCGTCGGGCATTTACGTTGTGCGCATCGTATCAGCTGGGATGATAAGGCAGCGAAAGGTGTATATCCACCGATCGCCTTGAACGAATGAAGGGCACCCCATCGGAGCGCCCTTCGTCGGTTCATGCTTCGTGGCCGCCTCAGAGCGTGTCGTGATTCTGCTGCCTTTGTCCGCCGAAGCTTCAGCGCCATGCTACGCCGAAGCGGCTACGCGAAGGCAAAGAAGGCGGATCAAAGTGTCCCCCGGTTCTCTTGTTCCCTTTCGATCGCCTCGAACAGCGCCTTGAAATTCCCCTTTCCGAAGCTCTTGGCGCCCTTTCGCTGGATGATCTCGAAGAACATCGTGGGGCGGTCCAGCACCGGCTTGGTGAAGAGTTGCAGCAGGTAGCCCTCGTCGTCGCGGTCCACCAGCACGCCATGTTGCTTCAGCACCGCCAGGTCCTCGTCGATCTCGCCCACGCGCGACATCACATCATCGTAATAGGTCGGCGGCACATAGAGGAATTCCACGCCGCGGTCCTTCAACGCGCTCACTGTTTCGATGATGTTGTTGGTGGCCACCGCGATGTGCTGCACACCGGCGCCGTGGTAGAAATCGATGTACTCCTCGATCTGGCTCTTCTTCTTGCCCTCGGCGGGCTCG
>JAEUSU010000039.1 GCA_016788635.1 Flavobacteriales bacterium
TATCCAACGCGCGGCACTGATCCGCTATGATGCCAACGGCGATTCCTTGTGGTTGCGGGAGTATGGCGATAGCACAGAGGAATGGATCGGCCGGCAGGCGAAACAAACACCGGATGGAGGGTACATCCTCACGGGCGAAACGTGGAACGGAACTGATCTGGATGGATTCCTGATCAAGACGGATGCACAAGGCAACGAGGAGTGGACGCAGCTCTACGGTGCAGCTACGCAAGACTACCTTTTATCCATTGATATGGTGCCTGTGGGAGGATATGTGGCGGGTGGGTTGCGGATCTTGACAGGAAGTATCCAAAGGTGGGTGGTACGCGTGAACGATACAGGATCCGTTTTGTGGCAACAAACATGGGGTGGACCGTTTGACGACCCAGGCGCACATATTTCAGTGTTGAATGACCAACACGCTGTTATCGCAAGCGCTTGGTCATATGCGTCAGGAACAGGGCAGTTGCGCTTGTACTTGGCCAAGCTGGATTCGACAAATGGTTCCATCATTTGGGAGAACCAATATGGCGCTGCTCGAAATAATACTGGGTTGTTCATCGTGAAGGAGACCTTGCCTGATGAACGATTGATCAGCGCTGGCCAATACGGCAATGAGAACGGGCATATGCAGGGCGTATTGCTGCGCACAACGGCTAATGGGGACAGCCTGTGGATGTACTCCTACCTCTACTACGACAGCCTTATGCTGGATGGCCGTGGTGCCTTCAGGGATGTGCTGCCCACGCTGGATGGTGGGTTCATTGCATGCGGCTATGCACATAGCAGCATCACCGGCAATGACCCGCCAGGCTACACGCAGGATGTTTGGGTGATAAAGGTAGATAGTATGGGCTGTTTGGAGCCTGGATGCAACCTGGTGAGCATTCAAACCCAGGTCACCAACTTCCGGGATGCGCTACGGCTGTGGCCAAACCCAGTGAGTGAGCTGCTCACGGTCGCGTGGGATCTGCCTGAGGGGCTTCGTAAGGGGAACAGCTGCCAGTTGTCGGTCGTCAGTGCGGCGGGGCAACTCGTGCGCACGGAGACCATCAGCCTTGCCACGGACCAACATCAACTGGACGTTCGAAACCTCTCACCGGGCTTGTACCACGTGCACTTGGTAAGCGATGGCACGTGGATTACGGGCGGGAAGTTCCTTCGCGCGCCATAGTCCCATCCCATGGGACAAAGGCGCGGTGGTTTCCCCACCATAGCCTTGAAGGCGAAGGTGGGGTGGAATGATCGGGAGCCTTCGCTGATGCCGATCCCGTGATTCGTGCCCCCCGGATCCCGTTTCTTTGCGCTCCCGCCTTCGCCTTCGCCTGGCTACGGCGAACCACGCATGAGCACCACCACTTCCCCCGCCGCGCACGCCGACCTGCAGCCTGCCGGCCTCGATATTGCCAAGAAACTCGGCCTGCTGCCCGAGGAGTACGAACAGATCAAGACCATCCTGGGCCGCACGCCCAACTTCAACGAGCTGAGCATCTACAGCGCCATGTGGAGCGAGCACTGCTCCTACAAGAACAGCATCCGCCTGCTGAAGACCCTGCCGCGCAGCGGCGCCCGCCTGCTGGCCGAGGCTGGGCAGGAGAACGCCGGCCTGGTGGACATCGGCGATGGCTGGGCCTGCGCCTTCAAGATCGAGAGCCACAACCACCCCAGTGCCATCGAGCCCTACCAGGGCGCGGCCACCGGTGTGGGCGGTATCAACCGCGACATCTTCACCATGGGTGCGCGGCCCATCGCGCAGTTGAACTCGCTGCGTTTCGGCGACATCACCACCGAGGCCCGCAGCCGCTGGCACATGCGCGGCGTGGTGAAGGGCATCGGCGACTACGGCAACGCCTTCGGTGTGCCCGTGCTCGGCGGCGAGGTCTACTTCGACCCCTGCTACACCACCAACCCGCTGGTGAACGCCATGAGCGTGGGCGTGGTGCGCACCGACAAGGTGATCAGCGCCATCAGCGAAGGGCCCGGCAACCCCGTGTTCATCGTGGGCAGCAGCACCGGCAAGGACGGCATCCACGGCGCCAGCTTCGCCAGCAAGGACATCACCGGCAGCAGCATGGACGACCTGCCTGCCGTGCAGGTGGGCGATCCCTTCATGGAGAAACTGCTGTTGGAGGCCACCTTGGAACTGGCCGAAACGGACGCCATCATCGGCATGCAAGACATGGGTGCGGCGGGCATCATCTGCAGCACCAGTGAAATGAGCGCGAAGGGCGGCTGCGGCATGGACGTGCACCTGGAGCATGTGCCCACCCGCCAGGAAGGCATGCGCCCGTGGGAGATCCTGCTGAGCGAAAGCCAGGAGCGCATGCTCGTGGTGGTGAAGAAGGGTCGCGAGGCCGAGGTGAAGGCCATCTTCGATAAGTGGGACCTGAACTGCGTGGAGATCGGCACCGTGACGAAGGGCGATACGCTGCGCTTCTTCTGGAACGGTGAGCCCGTGGCCACCGTGCCCGCCGAAAGCCTGGTTCTGGGCGGCGGCGCGCCGGTATACACCCGCGAGGAAAAGGAGCCCGCCTACATCGCCGAGAACGCGCGTTTCAAACCGGACATGGTGCCCGTGCCGGATGACCTGAAGGCCGTAGCCATGGACCTGCTCGCCAGCCCCAACATCGCCAGCAAGCGTTGGATCACCGAGCAGTATGACACCATGGTGCGCACCCTGAACATGGGCACCAACGCCCCGGCCGATGCAGGCCTGGTGCTGCTGAAGGAGGCCGGCGGGAAAAAGGGATTGGCCGTCACCGTGGACTGCAACGGCCGCTATGTGCACGCCGACCCGTATACCGGCGCCATGATCGCTGTGAGCGAGGCCGCACGCAACATCTCCTGCACCGGTGCCGAGCCCTGCGGTGTCACCAACTGCCTGAACTTCGGCAACCCGTACGACCCCGAGGTCTACTGGCAGTTCGCTCAGGTGATCCGCGGCATGGGCGATGCATGCCGCGCACTGGGCACGCCTGTGACCGGTGGCAACGTGAGCTTCTACAACCAGACCGTGAAGGAGCAGGGCCCTGCCGTGGCCGTGTTCCCCACGCCCACCATCGGCATGGTCGGCGTGCTGGACGATATCGACAAGCGCGTGGGCCTGGCCTTCCGCGCCAAAGGCGACCTGATCTTCCTGCTGGGCCGCAGCACCGACGACATCGCCTGCAGCGAGTACCTCGTGCGGCACCACCTCGTGCAGCGCTCACCGGCCCCCTATTTCGACCTGCGCGAGGAACAGGCGCTTCACCAGGTGTTGCGCGAGCTCTGCCAGCAGCAGCTCATCACTGCCGCGCACGACGTGAGCGACGGTGGCCTATGGACCACCCTGGTGGAGATGGGTATGCCCAATGGCCTTGGCTTCGATGTACTTACCGACAGTGAGCTGCGTCCGGACGCATTCATGTTCGGCGAAGGGCAGGGGCGTGCCGTGGTCACCGTGCATGTGGACAACGAGAACGAGTTCCTCGATCACGTCCGCGTGGGCTCGGTGCCCTGCATCCTGCTCGGCCATGTGACCAAGGGCAAATTGGTGGTGGATGATGAGCACTTCGGCTTCATCGCCGACGCACGTGCCATCTACGAAGCGGCCATTCCCGAGGCCATGGCCGAACAATAGGTCCAAACGCGTGTTCCTGCGCATATCCGTTGCTTGACGGATCGGGTTCGCACAGGCCACATTTCCACATTCTCACATTTCCGCATTCTTCCATCCATGCCCCAGCCACCTTTCGTTGGAACGCTCCCTGCGGTGGGTTCCAAAGCGCCGCAGCTGCGTTACGTGAACACCGATAAGAGCAACGCCTCACTCGCCGACCACGTGGGCAGTGTGGTGGTGCTGCTGATGTTCCCCAGTGTGGACACGAGCACCTGTGCATTGGAGACGCGCACCTTCAACCAGCTTGCCACCGGCCTCGGCGCGAAGGTGCTCGCGGTCACTCCCGATCTGCCTTTCGCGCTGAAGCGTTTCTGCGCGGCGGAAGGCATCAACAACGTGATCCCCGGCAGCGATTTCCGCTTCCGTGATGCGGATGCCTGGGGAACGCGCATTGCCGATGGTGGAATGGCCGGGCTGCTGGGCCGTGTCACCTTCGTGATCGATAGGGAAGGGGTGGTGCGCTATTGCGAAGTGGCGCCTGAACTGGGCAGCGAGCCGGACTACCAGGCCGCGCTCAACGCCGCCAAGGCATTGCTGTAGGCCGAAGCCTTCAGTGTTGCGCCGATTTGCGGGCCAGCTTGCGGTCCACAACGGCCAGCAGGAACAGGCATCCGGAAGCGGCCATCAGCCAAACCGGCCATGCCCCTTGCGGAAGCTGGAAGGTGGGCATAAGCTGTTTTACAAGTCCGCCATTTGGATCGATCCCGGCCGGGGCACTGATCAATGCATACACAAGCAGCCCGGCCATCGCGGTTCCTATGGCCACCCAACCCCACTTACCGATCAACGGACGCACCACGCTCGGCTGCATCATGGGTGTGACCGCCACACGCGCCATGATGCGTGAGGTGAGGTCGCGGGAAGGATCGTGGTATCCGGCCTGCTGGAACAGGTGGCGCAGGTCCGTATCACGGGGCTCAGCCATGGTCGAAAAGTAGTGCGTGCGCTTCGGGTCCGAGTTGACGGGTCAGCACCTCCTGTAGCTTTTTGCGGCCGCGATGGAGCTTCACCTTCACATTGGACGCCCCCAGTCCGGTAACGGTTACGATCTCCTCCACGCTCAATTCATCCAGGTGGTAAAGGCTCAGGATGGTGGCATCCTCGGGCTCCAGCTGGCCGAGCGCGCGGTCCAGCACCCGCTTGAGCTCCGTTTGGTGCCCCTCGTTGGTTGAAGGTGCCGCAGGTGGGTGCGCCAGGTCTTCCGCGGCAACGGTATCCAGCCGCTTCCGGCGCCCCATGCTGATGGCCGTGCGGTAGGCAATGCTGTACAACCAGGTGCTCAGCTTGGCAGACCCGCCAAAACCCGCCAGGTGCTGGTAGGCCTTCACGAAAGTGTCCTGCGTGGCCTCCTCGGCATCCTCTGCATTGCGCAGCACCCGCATGCACACGGTGTACACCATCCGCTGGTACTGCCGCACCAGTTGCTCGTAGGCGCGGGCATCGCCTGCGACGATCTGTTGGATGAGCGACTTGTGATCCACTTGCGCGGGGTGTGACGTTGGGACCGGACCACCCGGTTACAAATGGAGCAGCGTCGTGCGCCACACCAAAGCCATCTCGTATGGGCGGTTCCATGGCCAGGCTGACCGGTCTGCTGGAGCCGCGTGAAGCGATCGTAACCGGATCGACGGGGCCGGCGTCAGATGAGCAGGCATCGGGATCGAACGGTGCCGCGAGCAACAGGATCAACCAACCAAGCAAACACCATGGATATCGAGGGCGTACTGGCCATCTCATTTTTCTTCGGCACCGTTTTCGGGATCTTCTACATCTACTTCTTCACCCGCCACCGCGAGCGCATGAACCTGATCGACAAGGGGCTCACCGCCGAAGCCTTCCGCCGATCCGAAGACCCCGCGCGCACCTTGAAGTACGGCATGCTGCTCATGGGCGTGGCGTTGGGTCTGGTCACGGGCTACCTGCTGGAGACTTATGCGGGCATGCCTGAGCCACTGCCCTACTTCATCATGGTGGCCCTTTTCGGGGGGCTGGCCCTGGTGATCTACTACATGCAGTTCGGCCGCCGGCAACAGGGGTAAGGAGAACGGCCGATGCGGGGAAGCGGGTCCTATGGGTCCCGCTTCCTTCTTTTGTGGCGGTCCCATCCCATGCGCAAGCTGTTCCGCATAGCGGTCGCCACGGCCTTCTGGTCGCTGCTGGTCTGTGTATTGTGGGTGCTGGTACTGGCCGTGGTGCAGCCTCCGGTCACCTGGCTCATGGTTCAGCAACGCTTCGAACGTGGTGCAGTGAAACGCACGACGGTGCCCTTGCATCGCATTTCCCGCAGCATGCCCCTGGCGGTCATCGCCTCGGAGGACCAGAAGTTCATGGAACATTTCGGTTTTGACATGGAGGCGATTCAGGATGCCATGGACCGCAATGCACGACGCAAGGGAAAGCGCGTCCGCGGGGCCAGTACCATCTCCCAACAGACCGCCAAGAATGTCTTCCTCTGGCCCGGGCGTACGTGGTTGCGCAAGGGGTTGGAGGTTGGATTCACCTTCCTGGTCGAGTGCTGCTGGAGCAAACAACGCATCCTGGCCGTTTACCTGAACGTGGCCGAGACCGGCAAGGGCGTGTTCGGTGTGGAAGCCGCTGCCCAGCGTTGTTTTGGAAGGTCGGCTATTGCGCTCAGCCCCTCACAGGCGGCCCTCATCGCCGTCACCCTTCCTTCGCCGCGGCGCTATGACTGCAAGCGGCCGGGGAGCTTCATCAGTCGCCGGCAGCAGTGGACGCTTGCCCAGATGCGGAACATCGGCGATGTGCTGGACCCTGAAGTGCGGGCCGCCCAGCGCGAAGAGCGGGAACGCCTGGAACGCGCCCGAGAGGAGCGCAAGGCGCGCCGTGCACGCAAGCGTGCCCCTCAATAAGGGGCCTTGTATTCGCCCTGCAATTCCAACGCGGTGGGGTAGGCGAAGTGCAGATCGGCCGCGCGGAACCGGCGCAACACTTCCAGATGGATGCACGTCTGCGTGGCGAAGATGTCCGCGCTCTTCCGGATGTAGTAGATGAACAGGATGTTCAAGGAGTATTCCTTGAACGCGTTGAAACTGACCAGATGCTCGGCTTCGAGCACATCCTGATGGTCCATCACGATGGCCTTCAGAATGGCCAGCGCCTTCTCCACCTTTTCCGCAGGAGTTTCATAAAGAACGCCCAACTCGTGCCGCACCCGGCGTGAGGGTTCCTCGGTCACGTTCTCCACGATGCTGTCGGTGAACTGATGGTTGGGAACCACCACCACGGGTCCTTCGAGCGTGCGGATCCGCGTGCTGCGGATGCCCACCTCCTGCACGAACCCATCGTAACCGCCGAGCCTTACACGATCCCCCAGGCGGAAGGGCTTGTCGGCGAATACCGTGATGCCACCGAAGATGTTGGAGACCGTGTCCTTGGCCGCCATGGCCAATGCCAGACCGCCGATGCCCAGACCCGCCAGCAGTGCGCCCACGTTGTAGCCCGCGTTGTTCAGCGCCACGATCACGCCGATGGTCCAGAGCGCCCCCCGGGCACCTTTGCGTACCACAGGCACCAGGTGATCGTCCAGCCGGCTGTCGCTTTGTTGGGCATAAGGGACCAGGTATTCATTCAAGGCAGCGTCCACGATCCGCACCACCACCCAGGTCACGCTCAGGGCAACAGCGGCGTGGAAGGCGTTCCGGATCAGCTGGTCCGGCCGCTCGGGAATGTTCAGTTGCTCATACGCCACCAGGAAACCCAGCACGGTGATGAGGACCACCACCGGGCCTTCCAGCGCATAAAGCAGAATGTCATCAAGGCGGGATGTGGTGCGTTGGGTGACCTTGCGGAGCACCTGGCGCGAGAGCCAGTACAGCGTTTTGCCCACGAGCCAGGAGCCCAGCGCGATGCCCAGGGCAACGCCCCATTGTTCCACAGTGTTGCCGTAGTACAGCTCGTTCCGAAGCGCGGTGTTCATGGGAGGTCGTATCCTGACTTGGGTGCGTTGGTGTCTGAAGCGGCCGGCGAAAATACCTTCGCTGCATGAGCAATGCGAGCAACGACGGAGTGGTGATCGTTACCGGTGCCAGCCAGGGGGTGGGGCGTGCCACGGTGCGCGCATTGGTGGAGGATCATGGAGCCACGGTACTGGCCATTGCCCGGAATGGAGCGCAACTGGAAGAGCTGGCCAACGTTCTGCACGCAGGTCCAGGAGCGATGGAGCTTTTGGAGTTGGACATCACACAGGATGATGCATCGCGGCGCATTGTGGAAGCGCTGGGCCCGCGACCCATCCGCGCCTTGGTGCACAATGCCGGTGCGCTCCTGAAGGCCCCGCTGGGTGCCACTACGCCCAAGGCCTTGGAAGACCTCTTCCGTGTCAATGTGTTCGCCCCCCTGCTATTGACACAGGCCCTGGCTGACCGCATGCTGGGCGGGGGTGGGGGGCATGTGGTGCACATCGGGAGCATGGGAGGTTACCAGGACAGTGCGAAGTTCCCGGGGCTGGCCGCCTACAGCGCCAGCAAGGCCGCCTTGGCCTGCCTGGCCCAATGCCTCGCCGTTGAGCTGTCCGCGAAAGGTGTGCGAAGCAATTGCCTGGCCTTGGGCGCTGCCGATACCGACATGTTGCGTGCGGCCTTTCCCGGGTATCAGGCCCCCGTATCGGCGGCGGACATGGGCCGTTTCGTGGCGCGCTTTGCGCTGGAAGGCCATAACTGGTTCAATGGGCGTGTGCTTCCGGTGGCACTTTCCACCCCCTGAATGAGTTTTTTTCATTCAAGTGTTGGATGTGATCGGGAAGAACCTACATTTGCAGCCGCTTTTCAGGAATCGTTCTTTCAAGCAGGTTCGTCGACCGGGTGAAGTGAGGCAAGTGTGAGGACTGTGTGAAGAGATTTTTTCCACAGTCTTGCAGGATCGATCGACGAGATGTACTTTTGCCACCCCTTTCGAGAAAACGTTCTCGGCAGAAGGGTTGAGTGAAACAGACGTTGGACCGGGGTGACCCGGCTTCGATAACGTTCTTTGAGATATTGTCCATTCTGAGAACAGCAGGTGTCCTTGTGGTCTTATGACCTACATGAGAGACCTCGTCAAATTAGAGCCACAAACACTTCTACAATGGAGAGTTTGATCCTGGCTCAGGATGAACGCTAGCGGCAGGCTTAACACATGCAAGTCGAGGGGCAGCGCGATGTAGCAATACATTGGCGGCGACCGGCGCACGGGTGCGTAACACGTATGCAATCTTCCCTTCACTGGGGCATAGCCCGGAGAAATCCGGATTAATACCCCGTAACAACCTGTGGGGCATCCCATGGGTTTGAAAGTTCCGACGGTGAAGGATGAGCATGCGCCCGATTAGCTAGTTGGTGAGGTAACGGCTCACCAAGGCTACGATCGGTAGGGGGCCTGAGAGGGTTATCCCCCACACTGGTACTGAGACACGGACCAGACTCCTACGGGAGGCAGCAGTGAGGAATATTGCGCAATGGAGGAAACTCTGACGCAGCCATGCCGCGTGCAGGAAGACGGCCCTACGGGTTGTAAACTGCTTTTATCCGGGAAGAAACCCCAGGACGTGTCCTGGGTTGACGGTACCGGAGGAATAAGCACCGGCTAACTCCGTGCCAGCAGCCGCGGTAATACGGAGGGTGCAAGCGTTATCCGGATTCATTGGGTTTAAAGGGTGCGTAGGCGGGGTGGTAAGTCAGTGGTGAAATCCTGCAGCTTAACTGTAGAATTGCCATTGATACTGCCATTCTTGAGTGCGCTTGAAGTGGGCGGAATGTGCCGTGTAGCGGTGAAATGCTTAGATATGGCACAGAACACCAATTGCGAAGGCAGCTCACTAAGGCGATACTGACGCTGAGGCACGAAAGCGTGGGGATCGAACAGGATTAGATACCCTGGTAGTCCACGCCGTAAACGATGATCACTCGAGATTGGCGATATACGGTCAGTCTCCTAGCGAAAGCGTTAAGTGATCCACCTGGGGAGTACGATCGCAAGATTGAAACTCAAAGGAATTGACGGGGGCCCGCACAAGCGGTGGAGCATGTGGTTTAATTCGATGATACGCGAGGAACCTTACCAGGGCTCGAACG
>JAEUSU010000014.1 GCA_016788635.1 Flavobacteriales bacterium
CTGCGCCGGCAGCCGCCTCTTCGTGGAGGAGGGCGTGTACGACGAGGTCATCCGCAAGCTCAAGCACCGCATGCGCTCGCTCGTCGTGGGCGATCCGCTCGACAAGAACACCGACATCGGCGCCATCAACAGCCGCGAGCAGCTCGGCACCATCAACAAATACCTCAAGGTGGGCCAGGCCGACGGCGCGGAAATGTACCAGCCCACCTGCGACCTCCCCAGCAAAGGCTTCTGGTGCCGCCCCACGCTCTTCCTCAACGTGGCGCAGAGCGCGCGCATCGCGCAGGAGGAGATCTTCGGCCCCGTGCTCGCCGTGCAGACCTTCCGCACCGTGGACGAAGTGATCCAGAAGGCCAACAACACGCCCTACGGCCTCAGCGCCGGCGTGTGGACGGACAAGGGCAGCAAGATCTTCAACCTCACCAGCAAGTTGCGCGCGGGCGTCATCTGGGCCAACACCTACAACAAGTTCGATCCCACCTCACCCTTTGGCGGGTACAAGGAGAGCGGGTATGGACGGGAAGGTGGGGTGCATGGGTTGGGGACGTACTTGAATTTGAATTGAGTTGGGAGGGCGTGCCCCTCGCAAAGCCTCGGGTCGCGCTTTCCGCTCGTACTCCTCGCTCCTTCGTCGCTGCGGGGTACCGCTTCAATCGCTCACGCGGAATGCCGACCAGCGTTTGCGTCATAATCTTGTGAGGCATAGTAATCACCACCTATGGCGACTTTCTCAGAACGTATCGGTCTGAAGCCGGTGCGCAGCGTGATTCAACGTGAATCTGCCGATGAACCACTGCGTAATGCGCTTTGGAACATTATAACGATGTTGTATTGGAACCGAGCGCACAAGTTCATAGAGCATGATCAATCTGGTGTCGGTACACTGCTTGTGCGGTTCTGGTGTTGGCACCTCAACAGGCGCTATGATGAGATGGATGACTACGCTCCAACGACAGTTGGCGTGATAAAGAAGATCTTCATTGAGGGGCCGTGGAATGAGATGTTTGACATCCTGGAATTCATCCCCGGGAATCATCAGGACTCCAAGAACCCGCATGAGACGCATTGGAATCCGATGTTCATCAAGCGTTGCAACGAAATTCTAGAACAGTACATGTCGGCTTACCGCTTTGTAGACGGCGAGATTGTCGAGATTACGTCGGAGAATGAAATCGTTGCGATTGAAGGTGCACTGTCGGCCTCTCGCTCACAGTATGCTCCAGTCCACGAGCATCTGCGGCGAGCGCTGGAGTTGTTATCGGATCGGGAGGCCAGGGACTATCGGAACTCTATCAAAGAATCCATCAGTGCCGTTGAATCGTTGGCATGTCTCATCGCCGAGAAGCCAAAGGCCACACTTAACGATGCATTGGATGAGATAGAGAAGAAGCACGCCTTGCATGGCGCCCTAAAGAAGTCGTTCTCGAACCTCTATGGATATACTAGTGATGAGGGTGGCGTAAGACACAAGCTGCTCGACGAGGCGGCTCTGAGCTTGGAGGATGCCACCTTCATGCTTGTATCGTGCTCTGCGTTTGTAAGCTATCTCATCGCAAAGGCAAAGCCCTAACAGCCCCATGCCCCGCTTCATCGTCCACGGTTCCGCCATCTCGCTCGGCGGCTACTGCGCAGGTCGCAGCGATGGCTGGAGGCCGCATGGCTTGGTTGGCATCAATCCCACCAGGCAACGAGCGCCGTCCGGCGCTCAGGAACGCTGAGTGCGGGTGGCAAATGCTCGGGGTCACCAGGCCCCACCTCGTCGGGTTGAAGGTGCGAGATCGCCTTTTGAAGTTCCTCTACCCCGATCGATCCGATCACCAGTACGGTGTCCGTGAACGGCCAGGAGCCCTCACCGGGGTCAAGCTCCGAGATCTGGGCATAGATCGCCTGTACGTCAGGTCGGCTTTGGAGCACCGTGAACGTGTGCCGGAAAGCATCGACCCCCGGATGTTCCATGAGGTTGCACCCGATGGAACCAAGGTCGTCGTTCCCATCCAGAAAGCGATCGATAGGCACGATCTGTGGCGGCGGTTCGCCAGCGAGCGATCGTTTCAGCGCGTTGCACTTCGCAGTGTCCATGGTCATCCGGATAAAACGGTGTGAATATCACTCGAGTGAGGGAGATATATGACCGGGTCGGACGAAGGCCCCCGACTCTGATCTGCAACACATCACCATGCCCGCCTCATTTTCCACGGTTTCACCCTCTCGCTCGGTGGCGGTGGGGCCTTGCTTCCTGCCATGGACCCAGTGCCCTAACTTCGTATCATCGATCCACAAGACATGGACTACCGCAAGATCATCACCATCGAGCCGGGCAAGCGCAGTGGCAAGCCATGCATCCGGGGCATGCGCATCACCGTGGGTGACGTGCTGGGCTACCTCGCCTCGGGCATGACGCATGCGGAGATCCTGGAGGACTTCGATGAGCTGACCGAGGAGGATATCCGTGCCTGTCTGGCCTATGCCGCCGACCGCGAGCGTTTCACGTCCATCGTGCCCGCGAACGCGTGAAATTCCTGATCGACGAGAACCTGTCGGACAAGCTGGTGGCGCGGCTCGATGCCGCTTACCCTGGCTCCAAGCATGTGAAGCAGGTGCAGTTGGCGGCTCACGCCGACGCTGATCTGTGGGAGCTGGCCAGGAAGGATGGTTTCATCATTCTCACCCAGGACGACGACTTCGTGGAGATGAGCATGATGCGCGGCGCTCCACCCAAAGTCGTTCACCTCGCCATGGGCAATCATACCACCAAGGAATGGCTGACCATCATTCAGGCCAATACGGTGGCCATATCGCACTTCGCTGCCGACCCGGACACGGGCCTGCTCGTCTTGCGTTGACAGGCAGAGGTGTTCCCCGTCGAGCCATGAAACCAGGAGCCAACAACGAACGCGTCTTCCGCATGGCCTTCGCCAGTGTGTACCCGCACTACGTGAACAAGGTGGAGAAGAAGGGCCGCACGAAGGAGGAGCTGCACACCATCATCCACTGGCTCACGGGCTACACGGAGAAGGGCCTGCAGAAGGTCCTCGATACACAGGTGGACTTCCGCACCTTCTTCGAGAAGGCACCGAGGTTGAACCCGAACGTGGACAAGATCACTGGTGTGATCTGCGGCTATCGTGTGGAGGACATCGAGGACCCCTTGATGCAGAAGATCCGCTACCTCGACAAGCTGGTGGATGAGCTGGCGAAGGGCAGGGCGATGGAGAAGATCTTGAGGAAGTGAACGCAGCGGGCCTGCCTACTTTTCAAAAGCGATCCGCCCGCACGGCACCATTGAATAGTGCTCCGGTGGGTCGATGGATATGCCGAATGTGAGGTCAAGCTCATTCCCCTTTTGCGTACCGGTCGGTACGGATCCTTCCGGAAAGAACGACGGATCGGGCTTTTGACCACCGATGAACAGTTGTGCACGTCCAAGTCCATCCAGTCCTTCCGGAGAGAAGACCACTCCGATGTACAGGATATGCGCTTCTCCGGGCAGGACCGTTGTTCTCAGCGATGTGGGTCCACTTGGACGTGTGCGCACATAGTCCTCTGATCCCGTTATCCCATAGTTGAAGACGTCTTGTGCAGTGTCCGGGCTGATATCGTCCGGGAACAGGAACACACTGATGTACTTATCGGTGTCCGGCAGCAGCGCGATGGGGCCGCCGGGAAAGTCCATGGCCAACTCCGCAGGAACGGTCGAGTCGTTCTTCACGTGGACCCGGAATATCCGGTACTCAAACTCTTTTCCACTGGTATCGGCGTATACGCCGCCTCTTGGTGCATCGGTCTGCAATGCGATACCGCGGTGGGTGTTCGGATGATGCGATGCCTTGTCGGTCCAGGAGCAACCAATCGCCAGAACGAGCAGGACAATGCTCCAATGAGTTCTCATGTGGATCTGCAGGAGGGGTCTACTTGAAGCCATGGAGAAGAGCTTGTGGAAGTGAGCCTACCGCTTCACCTCATACCGCATCGCCACCGCTCCCGACCCGAACTCCTCGCGGCCCACGAGCTTCAGGTCCACCAATTTGCTCAGTCCCGCGAACAAGGTGGGCCCACGACCGACGATACGCGGATGCACCACGATCTGGTACTCATCGATCAGGCCCAATTCCGTCAAGGCCATGGCCAGTTGCACACCGCCCACACCGATGCCCTTGCCCGGTTGCTGCTTCAGTTGCTGAACGAAGGTGCGCAGGACCTGTCCCGTGATTGCGGGATCGCCACGCACCATCTCGGTGTTCCACTCATTGGTGTCCACGGTGCTTGACACGAGGTATTTCTTCGCCGCGTCCATCGTATGGGCGAAGGGCTGCATCCACTCCGGCATCCAGTCCGGCCATGCTCCGCTCGGTGACATGCGCCAGGCGCTCTCCATCAACTGATAGGTCTTTCGGCCCAGGAGCATGGCATCGGTCCCGGCGATGTAAGCCGCCGCATTGCGGTGCAGGTCTTCATCCGGTATCCCAACCGTGTGATCGTAGCAGCCGTCCAGGCTGACGTTGATGGAGAAGCGTAATGGGCGCATGGTGCTCTGGGCTCAGAAGAGCTCGGAAAGGAGCTCGTCCCGGGTCATGCCGTGATGTACCGCGATGTCGCCGAGTATACCCGACAAGGTGCCGACCTTGATCGGCCGATGGTCCGGGATGGTGATGTGGTGCGTGCCTTTACGCGATGTGGTCAAGCGGATGTGGCTTCCGCTCTGCCGGGTCACTTTGTAACCCAACTTGTCCAGCGCCTTGATCAGTTCCTTGCCCGTGAGGTCGCGCGGGATCCTCATGCTGCGATCACGATCTCCTTCACCATGTGCAGGCGGATCACCTTGGGCATCTGATCGGCCTCGAAGTGCGTGGCAACAGCGTCTTTCACGTTCGCCTTCAACTGCTCCAGGTCGTCGCCGTCGGAGAAGATGGAGTGATCAAGTGCGCGCGCCTCGTAACCGCCTTCGGGCGATTCCTCCACGATGAAGATGATCTCTTTCATGGCACCAATTTAAGAACGGCCTACTTCGGCTCCCACAACTCGATCTTGTTCCCTTCCGGATCGTACACCCACGCGAAGCGGCCGTAGTCCTCATCCTGGCGCTTGGGATCGATGCGCACGCCTGCCGCCTCGAGTTTCTTCAGCAGGCCATCGATGTCCTGCACACGCAGGTTCAGCATGAAGGGTTGCTTCGCATCGAAGTAGTCGCTGTCGCGCTTGAAGGGGGAGAACACCGTGGGGCCGGCATCCTGCTGCCAGATGAAGCCGGCCTCGTCGTTGTTGATGCCGAAGTGTTCGTAGTACCACTTGGCCAGCGCCTTGTGGTCGTCCGAGCGGAAGAAGAGACCGCCAATGCCAGTTACGTGTCGGGGCATGTCGCGTGTTTGGTCAGGTTCTGCCAAGGTAGTCGGTCAAAGGCGCTCTCCGGCTGGGCATCACCCTTAGCTTTGGCTTCGCAAGCGACCCCGATGGCCAAGACCCTATCCAAGCCTGCCGCCGTGAAGGCCGACCTGAATGGTCATGGCACGAACGGTTCATCGAAGAAGCCGGAACGGATCCCCGTACTGAAGACCTACAAGATCTTCATCGGCGGCAAGTTCCCGCGCACCGAGAGCGGCCGCTTTTACCAGCCCAGGGGCAGCGATGGCAAGCCGCTCGCCAACATCTGCCGCAGCAGCCGGAAGGACGTGCGCGATGCCGTGATCGCCGCACGCGGAGCGGTGAGCGGCTGGGCCGGACGCAGCGCCTTCAACCGCGGGCAGATCCTCTACCGCATCGGCGAGGTGCTCGAAGGGCGGCGCTCGCAGTTCGTACATGAGGTCATGCTGCATCCTTCGACGGGCTCAGGGCGGCAGCATTCCCGGGAGGCCGCGGAGGCACAGGTTTCGGCGGCGATAGACCGGTGGCTGCACTACGCCGGTTGGTGCGACAAGTACCAGGCGGTCTTCAGCAGCGTGAACCCAACCAACAGCTCGCACTTCAACTTCAGCGTGTACGAACCCACCGGCGTGGTGGGCATCATGGCGCCTGAGGGCAGTGCCTTGCTCGGTCTCGTGAGCGTGATCGCACCCGTGATCGCGGGCGGCAACACCTGCATCGTGGTCGCCAGCGAGCGCATGCCCTTGCCCGCCGTCACCTTCACCGAAGTGCTCGCCACCAGCGACCTGCCCGGCGGCGTGGTGAACCTGCTCACCGGCTACCGCAAGGAATTGCTCAAACCACTCGTTACGCACATGGACATCAACGCGATGGTCGCGGCTGATGCGACGAAGGAGGAGCGCGTGATGCTCGATACCGAGGCCACGTGCAACTTGAAACGGATGGTGTATCCCAAGGTGAGCGACTGGTCAAAAGAGGACGCGCAGTCACCCTATTTCATCCTGGACACGCAGGAGGTAAAGACCACCTGGCACCCGATCGAGCGTGGGCAGGGAGGTGGCGGGGGATACTGATCATTCGGGCAGCTCGTTGATGGTGTGACAGGCATGGCCTTGGGCCATGTGGCTTACCTTTCCGATCTGATAGACCATTCATGTCCAAGACAATTGCACTCATCGCCCTCCTCTTCCTGCCCGTGGCCATGCTGCATGCCCAAACCCAGCCCAAGGTCCGTTACAATACCAAGCACCAGGAAGTGATCTTCACCCCTGACATGAGCAAGGAGTCACTTGAGGTGCTGCGCAAAGACCTGCTCAACCATGCCATCACCCTGCACTATGTACACACTGCGTTCAGCCCCACGAGCGGGCTCCAGTCCATCAGCTTCACGGTGAAGGACAGCAGCGGCCGCAAGTTCGAAGCCTCCACCGATGCCTTGCCCAAGGATGGCTTCTTCGGCTTTGAGTTCGGCTTTGCGGACGGCAAAAGCAAGGTGCTGAACGTGGGCACGTTGCACGTCGACCCCTAGGCCCAATACCTCAGCACATTGCGTACGGGTGAGCACCTGGTCCGCTGGAAGACCCGCGCTCCACAGGCTGAGCCCTCCGGTCAATGGCGGTTGGGCCTCTGGCCTTATGTCGTGACCATCGTCATCGCCGGTGCCGTGGTGGCGGACAACAACCTGGCGCCCACCCTCAGTCGGCAGCCCATTGCCGAAGTGAAGGATTCCGATACGGACAGCAGCATGCCGGGCACACGGTCATCCAGCCATTGGGTGGTGGTGCGCTTCGCGGATGGCAGCGATTTCCAGACCGACCGGTCCAATGAAGGGTTCGCGGTGGGTGATACGCTGGAGGTGGCGCGATCCCCGTGGTTCGGCGAGGTGGTGCGCTACCGCTTTACACGTGGCTGGAGCAAGGAGTGGCTGGTGCCCCCGAGCGCTGACCGGAACTCGCAGGCCTTTCCGGTGATGGTGCTGATCAGCGCGCTCCTGCTGCTGATCCCCTGGCGCAAGGAGGAGGCACGCTGGATCCTGCATGCCTTCCTGTTCATGGGGCTGGCCGGGTGGATGTTCAATCTGGTCGGCACTGGCATCCTGCGACGCTGGCTGTGAACGGCCGTCGCCATTGTTGAAAACCCACTTGCCGGTCGGGGTGGGGGGGCTGTGCGGGCCTTTACCTTGTCCTTCAGCAACCCCAAAAACCAGACGACCATGGCCGTGGAAGCCTATTGCGTGAAGTGCAAAGCGAAGCGCGAAATGAAGGACGCCAAACAGGTGGAGATGGCCAATGGCCGCAAGGCGATGAAGGGCACCTGCCCCACCTGTGGCACCGGGATGTTCAAGATCCTGGGCAAGTAAGATCACGGCCATCAACACCGGCCTTTTCATGGCGGGCCGCAAGGTGCCGCAGAAGGGTGTGGTGCGCGGGTACATTTGCCGCCATGGAGCGCGACCTGCCCGGCCTGGTGCATGCGGCCATTGAGGCATCCTTCCACGCGGGCCGCGAGATCATGGCCGTGTACAGCACCGCCTTCACCAGCGAGCAGAAGGAGGACCACAGCCCCCTGACGGAAGCGGACCGGCGCGCGCATGCGGCCATCGCCGAGCGCCTTCAGGCGACCGGTATGCCCGTGCTCAGTGAGGAGGGCCGCACCATTCTGCCGGACGAACGCCAGCAGTGGGCGCGCTATTGGCTGGTGGACCCGCTGGATGGCACCAAGGAGTTCATCAAACGCAATGGCGAGTTCACCGTGAACATTGCCCTGATGGAGCGTGACCACCTGCCCGGAGGCCCTTTGGGCAACGCCCGCCCGGTGGCCGCCGCGCTGTACGTTCCCGTGATGGACAGGCTTTATTTCGCCTGGGAGGGTGGCGGAGCATGGCGCCAGGAGCATGCGGCAACCCAGGTCACGGACACGGCGTATGAACGCGCCGCCCTATCCATCCGGCTTCCGCAACCGGAGGAACACCCGGCCTTCACCATCGTCGCGAGCCGCTCACATCCCAGCCCGGAGACCGAAGCCTTCATCCAACGGATGGAACTGCAGCATGGCACGGTGCGCCTCACCAGCATGGGCAGCGCTTTGAAGATCTGCCTGGTGGCCGAAGGTGCCGCCGATGTCTATCCCCGCTACGCCCCCACCATGGAGTGGGACACCGCCGCCGGTCACGCCATCGTGCAGGAGGCCGGCAAACAACTCATCGATCTTACCACCGGCGCGCCCATGCGCTACAACAAGAAGGAACTGGTGAACAACTGGTTCATTGTCCAATAAGCAGAAACGAATACGACCCCATGGCCAAGAAGACCAAGAAAGCCGCGAAGGCGGGCAAGCGCAAGGTGGCCCTGATCACTGGCGTTACCGGACAGGACGGCGCCTATTTGAGCGAACTGCTCCTGAACAAGGGCTACGAAGTGCACGGCATCAAGCGCCGCAGCTCCCTCTTCAACACCGCGCGGGTGGACCACCTCTACCATGACCAGCATGAGAAGGGCCGGCCCTTCCACCTGCACTATGGCGACATGACCGACAGCGTGACCTGCCTGCGCCTGGTGCAGGAGACCCAGCCGGACGAGATCTACAATCTGGCCGCGCAAAGCCATGTGGCCGTAAGCTTCGAACTGCCCGAGTACACCGCCAACGCCGATGCCATCGGCGCGCTGCGCTTCCTGGAGGCCATCCGCACCTTGAAGCTGGAGAAGAAGACCAAGTTCTACCAGGCCAGCACCAGTGAGCTCTACGGCGGGGTGCGCGCCCATGCGCAGAACGAGGAGACCCCCTTCCACCCGCGCAGCCCGTACGGCGTGGCCAAGCTCTACGCGTACTGGATCACCCGGAACTACCGCGAGGCCTACGGCATCTATGCCTGCAACGGCATCCTCTTCAACCACGAGAGCCCCTTGCGTGGGGAGACCTTCGTCACGCGCAAGATCACCCGCGCCGTGGCCAAGATCAAGCTGGGCCTGCAGGACGCCTTGTACCTGGGCAACCTGGACGCCAAGCGCGACTGGGGGCATGCGAAGGATTACGTGGAGGGTATGTGGCGCATCCTGCAATACAAGACCCCCGAGGACTTCGTGCTGGCCACCGGCAAGACCTACACCGTGCGCCACTTCATTGATCTGGCCTTTGGCGAAGTGGGCATCAAGCTCGAATGGAAGGGAAAGGGCGCCAAGGAGAAGGGCATTGACCGCAAGACGGGCCGCACGCTGGTGGCGATCGACCCGCGCTACTACCGTCCCGCAGAAGTGGACCATCTGGAGGGAGACCCCACCAAGGCCCGCAAGCTGCTCGGCTGGAAGCACACCTACGACCTGCCGGACCTGGTGAAGGAGATGGTGGCTGAAGACCTGAAGCTCTTCCAACGTGACGTGTACCTGAAGAAGGGAGGCCACCGCATCCTGCACGAGAACGAATGATGAAGGGTCATGGTGAGCCCGCCTGACCATGACCGGACCGATCAGCAGAACACGTCGACGGGCTCAATGTGACTCCGTAAACCATGAACAAACAGGATAAGATCTACGTGGCCGGCCACCGCGGCATGGTGGGCAGCGCCATTGTGCGCAAGCTGCAGGCCATGGGCCACACGCACATCGTGACGCGCAGCAGCAAGGAGCTGGACCTGAAGGAGCAGAATGCCGTGCGCGACTTCTTCGCAACGGAAAAGCCCGCCTATGTGTACCTGGCGGCCGCCAAGGTGGGCGGCATCCACGCCAACAATGTGTACCGCGCGCAGTTCCTTTACGAGAACCTGATGATCGAGAGCAACATCATCCACTCCGCGCACGAGAGCGGGGTGAAGAAGCTGCTCTTTCTCGGATCAAGCTGCATCTACCCGAAGCTGGCGCCACAGCCCTTGAAGGAGGAGAGCCTGCTCACCGGCCTGCTGGAGCAGACCAACGAGCCCTACGCCATCGCCAAGATCGCGGGCATCAAGCTGGCGGAGAGCTACCGCCGCCAGTACGGCTGCAACTACATCAGCGCCATGCCCACCAACCTCTACGGGCCCAACGACAACTACGACCTCAACAACAGCCACGTGCTGCCCGCGCTCATCCGCAAGTTCCACACCGCCAAGGTGACGAACGCGCCCAGCGTGGAAGTGTGGGGCACGGGTTCGCCCATGCGCGAGTTCCTGCACGTGGACGACCTGGCCGATGCCTGCTTCTTCCTCTTGCAGAACTACGACGAGGAGATGTTCGTGAACATCGGTACAGGCGAGGACCTCACCATCAAGGCGCTCGCCGAGATGATCAAGGAGATCGTGGGCTACACCGGCGAACTGAAGTGGAACACCGAAAAGCCCGATGGCACCCCGCGTAAACTGATGGACGTTTCCCGCCTGCACAACCTCGGCTGGAAACACCGCATCGGACTGCGCGAAGGGATCTCCGCCGTGTACGCCGAGTTCGCCAAGAGCGAGATGGCGAAGGTGTGACCGTGGATTATCAACCAAGTGGGGCCGACTCGGGATGAGGCGGCCCCAGCTTTTTTACGCGTTCACCTTACGGTTTCGGGGGCGGGGGCGTCGTCGTATGGCTGTTGCCTTTCCGTTGCTCCTGGATCGTATTCGGGACCGGGTTGTATTTGGTGCTCCACTTCTCATATAGCGGTGCGTCCATCAAATTGCGGATCTCGGCATTGCGACGCTCGGTCAACTCCATGTACTTGGGGCTGAGGGTGGGGTCGGTGCCCAGTGCGGCGTATTCGCGCTGGTAGCGGCCGTCCAGGTCGCGGAGCTGTTGCAGCTGATCAGCGGGGATCTGCAGTTCGCTGCCGATGCGCTCATCGAACATCGTCCAGCCTTTCTGGGGCGTGGTCGTTTGCGGCGTGGTCTGCGGGGTGCTGCTGGTGC
>JAEUSU010000041.1 GCA_016788635.1 Flavobacteriales bacterium
GACATCCTGCGCCTGATGCCCGACAACAAGATCCTCATCGATCACTTCCTCGACGGCGCCATCGAAGCGGAGAGCGATTCCATCTGCGACGGCGAGATGGTGCGCATCATCGGCATCATGGAGCACATCGAGCCGGCGGGCATCCACAGCGGCGACAGCAACGCCGTGCTCCCGCCCTTCGACCTCAGCGAGAAGGTGATCCAGCAGATCCGCGAGCACACGCACAAGATCGCGCTAGCACTGAAGACCGTGGGCCTGGTGAACATCCAGTTCGCCATCAAGGACGAGGTGGTGTACGTGATCGAGGCCAACCCGCGCGCCAGCCGCACCGTGCCCTTCATCGCCAAGGCCTATGGCGAGCCTTACGTCAACTGGGCCACCAAGGTGATGCTCGGCGCCAAGCTGAAGGACTTCCAGTTCAAGCCGCGCCTGGATGGCTACGCGATCAAGGTGCCCGTCTTCAGCTTCGACAAGTTCCCGAACGTGGACAAGAGCCTCGGGCCCGAGATGAAGAGCACGGGAGAGGCTATCTATTTCATCAAGGACTTGAAGGATCCGTTCTTCCGGCAGGTGTATGGGGAGAGGAGCATGTACTTGAGCAGGTAGCCCGCCCTGAGCGGAGTCGAAGGGTGGGCGTGCCGGCTCGAAGACTCACCGTCGCGCTTTCCGCTCGTACTCCTCGCGTGGATTACCACGCTGCGGGGTACCCGGCTCCAAATGTGGGCCTGCTTCGATCGCTCACGCGGGCCTCGCTTAGGTGGACAGGGTGGACACGGTGCGGGGCGCACCACCGTGTCCACCCTGTCCACCCGAAGGCTACTGCTCCGGAGCCCCTTGGCCTTTGTCCCTGGCTTGCTTGCGCATATTGTACAGGCGCTCCCCGAATCCACCGTTCTCTTTGAACTCCCTGGCCAGCGTGGCCAGTTGCCGATCCAGCAGGCCAATGACCACCATACAATACACGTGGCCAATGTTCCCCGCGATCTCCTGCACGGCCCGCTCGGGAGCACGCTTTTGTATATCGGCTCCCCATGCGGCCACTTCATCAACCGTCTTGAACCGCCGATCGATCAGATCCTGCCGGATCGCATCAGGAATGGGCCACAGGGTGAGCTTGCGTTGCCGCAGGAAAGCCTCGTAGTCCTTCTTCAATTCCACCAAGCTCGCGCGTGCCACGTTGGTCAGGTTCATCTCGAGCTTCTTTGACGTCGCACTGAACACACTGCCCTCAGCGATGTTCCGCGAGCCACTCCGTGCGGCCTGGTCCATCTGGTCGCGCGTGCGGCTGCCCGGCTCGATGTACCGCTGCGTGAAGCGAACCGTGATGTCGTAGAGCAGCTCCGCGACCTGATAGCTCAGCAGCTTCTCGAAGCCGCCATGCTTCCGGTAAATCTCGCTGTCACCCGTGCGGTCGGACATGTCAGCAAGATAGGTTGCGGCACCAAGCGTTCGGGCTACCGCAGGCTGTCCACAAGCCCCCGCAGAAGTCTCCCGCGCGCGAGAGGCTCTGAGAAGCGATGGCTGGGACTTTGCAGCTCGCAGCCGCGCTCACCCCGCCCTTTCGTACGCCTCGCGCAACCAGCTGATCAATTCCTTGTCCGCTTCCTTGGCGTTTGTCAGCCGCACGCGATGGCTCACCATGCTGTTGAAGCTGCCGCTAGCCTCCAACCGGCCATGGGGAGCGGTGCCTTTCAGGTTGATGCCCACATCGAAGCGGTCCGCAGTGCTGGGCTGCAGGATGGCGAACTGCTTCTTCCGGCGCACGCTCACGTAGGCCTTCATCGGCAGCATCTCCACATCCGCTCCGAACCCTTTGATGGCCTTCTCCAGGGCATCATGGATCGGTCGCAGTGCGGCTTTGGCGCCGGTGTACTGAGCATCCACCAGGGAACCCCGGTCGTCCATGGTGGAGGCCGCGCTCTTGCTGAGCATCAGCGCAACCAGGTTCGCGTAGCCATGGCCCAGTCCGTGCTCGGTCTTCAGGAAGCCCACACGCTCGGCGTGCTTGGCAAGACCCTTCGCCTGTAGCAGGGCGATCCATTGTTCGAGGCTCTTCCCGGTCTTCTCCTTAAGGTTCGCGATCATGCTGCGCGTGGCAGCGTCGAGTTCAGCGGCCATGGGTGTTGGAGTTGGTCAAACGTACAGACGGGTTGTGGGCCTTCATCGTCGCCTGACCAGTGGTGAGCGATCGCTGACAAGCCATTCCCCTAATGGCCATGCAGCAAGGGAGTGTACCGTTCCCATGCATCCTGCTCAATGGCACCCCGGCGCCCTCGCAGCAATTCCGCCGCCGCTTCGTCCTGGTCCTTCATCGCCGCTTCCTCCGCGGCATCATTCGCGGCAAGCGCTTCATTGATGCGTCCTTCCCGCAGGAGGAAGAAGCTGTATTTGTCCCAGCTGATGAAGTCGGTGTCACGCTCCAGGCTGAAGCGCAGGTTGGTGAAGTGGTAGCGGTCCGCCGTGGGTACGGCCATGATGAGCATCGCCAGGATGAATACACCGCCCAGCACTTGCATGGGCCGTGTGGCGAGCGGACGCCGGCGGACCAGCATGATGATGGCGGCAAGCGTGATCGCAGCGGCCAGCACCAATGTGGCGCTGCGGAAGGGAAAGAGTTTGAGCAGGGCCACCAGATGTGCACCCCACGTCCACACGGCCAGCGCGGCCCACGCCGTCGCTTGCTCCTTGCCGCGCACGAGTTGCACGATGCACCAGCCAAGGGCCACGCCCAGCACGATGAGGAGAACGACCGTGTGATAGGGCAGGTGCAGCAGCTTCAGCACCAGGCCGATGCAGAAGGCGATGGGGAGCAGGATGTGCATGGGTGCAAGGATACAGGCTGGTTTGCCGTTCCCACCGTTCGGTGCACCGTTCCCGTCGAGCTGTTCATGCCTCATCCTCATCCAACTCGCGGAAGGACGAAGCGAACATGACCTTGATCCTATTCCACCAGCACCCGCTTCACCTGCGCTGTTCCATTCCACCACACACGGATGGCATAGACACCTGCGGTACGCCCACCCAGGTCGATGCCAGGCAGGTTGCCACCGGCGAACTCCCGGCTGAGCACTAGGGCGCCCAAGGGGTCTATGACCTCCAGTTGGACCTTGCCATTGGCACCCGGCAACGATAGTTGAACAAGGCCATTGGAAGGGTTCGGGAACACGGTGAACGACCCTTGTGGTTGGGCATTGCCGGGCCCGATCGATGACGGTGCTTCGAATCCTGAGACGCGGATCACGCGGTTGCTGCCGCCAAAGGTGGAGAAGAGGAAATCCCCGGTGACCGGGTCGATCCATGCACCTTCGGCTCCGGTGAGGCCTGTTACGATATCTCGCGCAGTGGAGGTGATGGGCAGTCCGTTCAAATCCACATCGAAGGCCACGACCTTGCCCAGTCCATAGGCGGAGATCACCATGGAAGGGTTCGGGAAGGCTGCTGAGCCGATGGGGACATAGGCAATGCCTTCAGGTCCGGAAGCGGCTCCGGTCACATCGACCTGGGCCGTAGGGGCCGAAAAGGAGTGGAGGCCGTTGGCATCGACGGCGTAGGGGATCTGATAAACGACCCACGCGTTGTAGGAAGCGACGATCAGGCTTCCAGCGCCGGGGTAACCAGCCGGAACAAAGGCGTGACTGCCGACCGAAGGCGATACGCCAAGACTTGTCAGCTGTGTGGTGACATAGGAGTTGTCCGGGAGGATCTGCCCCATGGAATTCAACGTGGATGGCGTGTATTGGGTGAACATCAGTGTGCCGCTGGGGGTGAAGCTCAGCCCACCGTCAATGTGGGGTGCGTCCACAAAAAAGCTCGCTGGACCGGCGAATCCGATGATGCTGTTCGTTACGGCATCGCGGACCAAGGGTACGGTGTAAACGGCTCCGGCGGGTTGGTTCGCCGTGCCGCCGATGTAGAGTGTATTGGGCTGATCGGATCGGATGGTGAGTCCGCCATAGCTCGCGGGCACATTCGTGATGCCGCCCAGATCCGCAAGCGTATAGCCTGCGCTCACGAGATCGGGGTGCAATGTCTGGCCCGCAAGGGGTGCGGTGGAAAGGAATGACAGGAAGAACAGGATCGGGCATGTGGACCTATGCACATGCGGACCATGGCGTAACGCGTTCCTCATGGGTTGATGGTGTTGCAGCAAGTAAAGTGAGGGGGAAACCCCGGCGAATGCAATAGAACCTTTGTTATAGATCAGGCTGCGGTCCCGTCGCGATCTGATGCACAGTCCTTCACGACCTGCCGGTCCCGGGTCCCGCAGTACACCACGCTGCGCACGGATGGCTGCTCCTTGACCACCCGCGTGGTCCAGACCCCAGCGTGCGAACGGCCCGATAGCAGGCAGGTGCCGCAGGGAAGCATGGACCGGTCCAGGCTGAACAGACCCGTGAGGCCGGCCATTCGGGGAGCGAACCAGCAGGTATTGGATCACTAAGGCGCTGCTTTTCACCACCGCCTCCCCGTCCCGATGTGCGGTCCTCCGGGTCAACACGTGTTTCCAATGGGATATGCCAAACTTGGACCTTTAACCCCACGTACCATGAATCGCCTGCGTGTTCATCCGTGGTTCGGCTGGTTCGTTGCCGGTGCATAGGCCCTTGGCGCCTGCAACAAGGAGAACGAGGATCCTTTGGGGTCACCGTCACCCGGTGATCCCGCCCCCATCACAGGGCCCGCCGTGGTGATCATGAAGGTGAACGGAACGGAGATAACCCTGAAGGGCGGTGGTGGAGTGAGTGAGATCATCCACACGCTGGTCTCCGGCGGACCGCCACCGGACACGTCGAGGGCCGTGTTCCTGGCTGGCTTCCGGAACGGGGCGGACTCGCTCTTCCGAGTGCGCATCGGCACGCTCGCATACACCGGTGGTATTCCATCCACGACGGAGATAGAGGGCTTCCTCACACCCGGCGCTCGCACGCTGGCAGAGCCTGCCGGAGGAGCGCAGGGCGTGGTGCTGGAATGGCTGGACGCGAGCGGCGTGCGCTACGGTACCTCATGTGGGACGGCAACCGGACCTTCCAGATCAGCGCGATCGCAGCGCAGCAGGTCGGGCAGCAGCACTACGTGAAGTTCCGCGCCACCTTCAGTGGCACCTTTCATGCGTGTGATGGGAGCGGAGGTTCCGTGGAGGTCACCGAAGGCGTGCTCGTGCTTCGGGTGAACGACGACAACTGACAAGTCCCTGCGGAACTGACCCAGCCGCTACTCCTTCACCACCCGCGTGGTCCAAACCTCATCCTGCGAGCGCCCCGTGAGCAGGTAGGTACCACATGGCAGCGTGGACAGGTCCGCGCTTATCGGGCCCGAAAGACCGGCCACCGGCAGGTCCATCACCAGGCGGCCATCCAGGGTGCGCAATTCCACATGTGCGATCACGGCCGTGGTGCCGTTCACCACCGTAACGCGGTCCGCTGTGGGGTTGGGGCTGATGCGCAGGGGTGAAGATGCCTGTGCGGCAACCGCCGTGGAGCCCGATACCACCACGGTGAAGTCGTTGAAGTTGCCGTATTGGTAGTTGCCACAAGGACCGTAGCCGTTGATACTGCCCGGCGTGAAGCCGTCCGTGCCCCAGCCGGCGATGATGCGCATACGATAGGACCCGGCCGGTGTGCCGGGCGGCAGTGTGATGGTGAAGTTGTACGTGAAGCTCGGGTCACCGCCCACGTATTGGTGGAAGAGGTTCTCACTGTCCTCGAAATTCTGGTTGTTGTTCAGGTCCACCCACACGGCACAGCCGGTCCAGTTGCCGCTGCTCACGGTCATCGGCTCGGCCACGCCGGGTGTGAGCACGGTGCTCTGGGAGGTGAAGTCGCTGACAAAGCAATCACTCCCCGCCACCCAGTTTATGGTGCCCACGTTCACCGACAGGTTGCGCCACAACGTGCAGCCGTTCAGGAAGGTGGGTGAGCAATAGCTCTGGGCGGAAAGCAGGTTCCAACTAAGGAGACCAAGTGTGAAAAGAGCGTAGCGTGTGTTCATGTGTCCGGTGGTTGGTTGGTCGAATGTACACGTATCCACCACCACCCCGATCCGATGGCATGGCTACTGGACGGAGGGACGGGAGAGGGCCTACTTTGCCGGGCAGGTGCGGATGCCGGCGATGGCATAGAGCGGGCAGAAGCGCACCAGTCCCGTGGCAAAGAACACCACGCCAAGCACGAGCAACACCAACCCGAAGGTGCCGGTGACCGTGCCGGTGAAGTACAGGGCGGCAAAAACGATGGCCAGCAGGATGCGGATGATGCGGTCGGCGGTTCCCATGTTCGGTTTCATGTCGATGGATGTTGAAGGGTTCAGAAGCGCTGGATGACGATCACGACCAGGTAGGCGAACCCGATGCAGACCAGGCAGACCAGTCCGAACCGCATCCACTTGGGCAGGTCATTGATCGACATCCACCTCAAAGGTGATCGCATCACGGGGCCCGGGAAGTGATGAAAGTCACGCAGCTACCTTGCGGCCATGATGCACGTGGCCGTTTTCTGTGGTGCTTCCGGTGGAAACGACGCTGCTTATGCCGAAGCTGCACGCGAGGTGGGCCATGTACTTGCCGTGCGCGGTCTGGGCCTGGTCTACGGTGGTGGGCGCGTGGGCCTCATGGGCGCTGTGGCAGATGCGGCGTTGGAAGCGGGCGGTCGGGTGGTGGGGGTCATCCCCGGTTTCATGCGCGACAAGGAACTGGCCCACGAGGGGGCCACCGAGTTGCTGGTGGTTCGCGACATGCATGAGCGCAAGCTGGTGATGCACGAGCGCAGCCAGGCAGTGATCGCCCTGCCCGGCGGCTTCGGCACAATGGACGAACTCTTCGAGCTGCTCACCTGGCGGCAGCTGGGCCTGCACGCCAAACCCATGGGTATGCTGAACGCCAAGGGCTTCTACAACGGATTGCTGGAACAAGCGGCACACATGGCGCGGGAGGGTTTCCTGCATGGGCCCACGCGAATCATTGCGCACGAGCGCGTGGAGCCGCTGCTCGATGAACTGCTGGCGAGCGTTGTGCGGGTGTGAAGTCAGGACGGAAGATCCGGGACACTGCTCCTTCAACGGATATCCGGAACGGGCCCCTTGCTCAGTTCTCCGGCACGCAAGGTCTCTTCATTGGCGTCGGAAGGGTCCGCGATCAGCGTCAATCCCCATTCGCGGACCAGCTCCTCCACATCGCGTGGGCGTGAGGTGATCATGGTCACCACGTCACCGGCCTCGAGCCGCGTGGCTCCCGATGGGAAGATGTGCACCGAGCCCCTGTTGATGCGGGTGGCCAGGGTGCTCAACGGAAAGTGCATCTGCACCATGCTGCGGCCCACGGCGGTGCTCTGAGGTCCCACCAACACGCGGCGCAGTTCGCCACGCAGCTCCGTGCTGATCTCCTGGTCGTAGGGCGAAAGGGACCGTGCGGACTCTGGGCGCTCCAGACCCAGCCAGCGCGCCACCACGGGGAGCGTGGTGCCCTGCAGGGCCACGGATGTGATGACGATGAAGAACACGATGTTGAAGATGAGCCCCGCATGTTCAAGGCCGGCCATCATCGGATAGGTGGCCAGCACAATGGGCACCGCACCCCGCAGCCCCACCCACGAGATCATCAGTTGTTTGGCGAAGCTCATGCGGAAGGGGATCAGCGTGAGCATCACCGCCAAGGGCCGGGCAATGAACATGAGCACCAGCGAAATGCCCACCCCTGCACCCATCACCGGCACCAGTTCGCGAGGGTTCACCAGCAGGCCCAGCGCCAGGAACATCACGATCTGCATCAGCCAGGCCTGGCCATCATAGAAGCGGATCAGGCTCTTCTTGTGCAGGAAGTCATCGTTCCCCATCATGATGCCGGCGATGTACACGGCGAGGAAACCGTTGCCGCCCAGTACATCGGTGGCGGCGAAGGTGAGCATGATCAAAGCCAGGAGCAGCACCGGGTAGAGGCCGTCGAAGTCCAGCTTGATGCGGTTGATCGCACGGGTCATGAGCAGGCCCATGCCGTAGCCCATCAACCCCCCAATGGTCATTTGTAGAAGGAACATGGGGACCAGCTGCCAGGGCGAAGCATCGCCGCTCGTGATCAGGGTGAGCATGCCCGTGGTCAGGAAATACGCCATCGGATCGTTGCTGCCGCTCTCAAACTCCAGGGTGGGCCGCAAACTGCCCTTCAAGCCCATGCCCTTCGAGCGCAGGATGGTGAACACGGCGGCCGCATCCGTGCTGGAGATGATGGCACCCAGCAACAGGCCCTCTTTCCAACCCAGCGGGGTGAACAAGGGCACGCTGATGCCCACGATCGCGGCCGTGAGCAGCACGCCGATCGTGCTCAGGGAAAGCCCGCGCCAGAGCACCGGCCGCACGCTCTCCAAACGGGTATCCAACCCGCCGGAAAAGAGGATGAACACCAGGGCCACCGTCCCCAGGAATTGGGCGATCCCCGCGTTCTGCAGGTCGATGATGCGCAGCCCGTCCGTGCCCGCGAGCATGCCCACGCCCAGAAAGAGCAGCAAGGATGGAACGCCCAGGCGGCCACTGGTCTTGCTGGCCAGGATGCTCACCATCAGGAGCAGGGCCCCTACAAGCAGGATCTTCTCGATGCTGACATTCATGAGTGCCCGAAGGTATCGCGACAGGCGGGAGGCCTGCGAAGCCCTGTCCAATGCCTTCCTCGTCTGTTCTGCGGTTTATTTTCTCTGAAGTCCGCTCACCCCCCCATAATGCCGTACCTTCCCATCCTGTTCCGGTGCCGCTTCCGGACAGGTCGCAACAGGGGTCTATCGGTGACCTCGAGCCTCATACCCATCGACAAGCGGTACCCCGGTGATCATGCCGTGGGAGCACCCGGCCCACAGGGGCCACAAAACGGGCCCTCGGGTCTTGATGAACATGGACGATCATCAGCTTGTCGCCATCCGCATCCGCAATGGGAATGGCGGTCACCAGGGTGTCCTGCTGCCTCCGGATACGGTGCATGGGTCCTTTCGGCTCCTATGGACGCATCGAGCGTACGCGTTCGCCATGCACATCTTGAACATTCTGGTCACAGCCGTTCGCGCTGTGACACAACCCTACCGTAACGCATGAGCAGTCGTAAGAACCTGATCCTGAGCCGTCCCGCGCAGGCCGATGACAAGTGTATCCGCGTGCGCCTCGATGGCCGCACCATCGTGCTGTTGAAGAGCATGAAGAACTTCGGGTATTGGAAGGAGCGCTACCCGATGGCCGAGGTCCTGGACCCCGTGGTGCGCAAGTAGCAGCGATCACCGGGCATTCGCTGGGGCACCGCACCTTCGTGGCGTGCACCCGTATCTGGACCCCCTGTTACCGGCCCTGCAACGCCATGCCCACACGGGTAATGCGGTGGCGATGCATGCCTATATGAAGGGCATCGCGTCCTTTTTCGGGATCAAGACCCCGGTGCGGCGCGCCATCCTGAAAGCCCACCTGGCCATCCATGGCGGGCCGCCGTTGGAGGAATTGCCTTCCATCGCCCGTTCCGCATTCGCACAGCCTGAACGTGAATGGCATTACGTGGCCGTGGACCTGCTGATGAAGGAGGCGCGCAAGCTTGGCCCGGCGCATCTGCCCTTGGTGGAGGAGCTGATCATCACGAAGAGCTGGTGGGATACGGTGGATGCCCTGGCGGCCAACGTGGCGGGCGTGATCCTCAAGGGGCATCCGAAGGAAGTGGCGAAGTGGAACAAGCGCTGGATCGCAAGCCCGGATCTTTGGTTGAACCGCACCGCCATCCTCTTCCAATTGAAGTGGAAGGAGGACACCGATCGGGAGTTGCTCTTCGCCAACATCCGCAAGCATGCGGCACATCCGGACTTCTTCATCCGCAAGGCCATCGGCTGGGCATTGCGCGCGTACGCCGAGACCGGTCCTGATGCTGTGAAAACCTTTGTAAAGGTCACGCGTTTGGCTCCGCTCAGCATGCGTGAAGCCTTGCGGAAGCTGTAGTGGAGCAAAGGGCCAGGTGCACTAGGAAGTCGTGATCAATCCGATCCAGGTGAACAGACCGAGGGTGAAGCCGATACCGATCCAACCGGTTTTCCTTCGGTTCGCCTGATAGAGGAAGCCGTGTCTGTAAGCTTCATGCTGAGCATGCCGAGGGTCATATAGCCTGATGACCTGGGATTCCGACGGGGGAAAAGCGGCGATGATCGGTGGAGCAATAAAAATGGGTGCAGTGATCACACTTGCAAGGAGCGCGCCCCAAGGTTCATAGGATTCTCGAGCATGTTGCCTTCCCAATTCATATAGCTTCATCTGTTCAGGTGTCCGGATGTCACGCACCGGTGCCTTGATCGATGTACTTACCGGGTTGGATGTTACCTCTGGTGACTCTGGACCTACCGAGTCACTTGGGATGGTATTGGTCGCTTGACGCCCCGTGGCCTGAGTGCTGCGTGAGGTGGGTCCCACACCACTGACCGAGTTCACCGGTCGCAAAGCCGGTGGGGATGCCCCCGGGACGGGCGTTGGCTTCAACGGGCATAAATACCCGTTCTCTATGCGGTAGTTCCGAATGCCACAGCGAATGTTCCGGATGCGGCTCAGGTCAATGTCATGCAAGCTGCCATTGGCCATGTAGGTCAATTCGTCTGTGGTGATCTTCCAGAAGCGTTCCACCTCCACCGGTTTTCCGGCGGTGAGCGTGATCTGGCAGTTGGTGAGTTGTAGCGTGGTGTCGCATTGGGCGTTCAGTTGCTGATGCACCACAACTGCGAGCAGAATGAGCGTATGGGCGGCCGGTCTCATGGCTGTTAGGTTTGGGCGTACCGGGAACAGCTCAGCGCTTGGATGACTTGAACACGTTGAAGCCCATGGCCAAGCCCAGCACGGTGCCATCCTTGCGTGGGATGATGTAGGCGTTCACCGGAATGTTCAACTGGCCTGAGCGGAAGGTCTTGCCGACCGCAATGATCAAACCGGCGGTAAGCGTGGGATCGCCACGGTCATCAATGTTGCGTACGATGGGGTAGGGATTGGGCCCATTGGCGCTGTTCCACTCGCCCTTCAACCGCCAGTCCTTTACCGCGTCGAAGTTCCCATACTCATCAGAGAGGTAGTAGCCATCCGCCATGCGAACGAAGCGGAAGATCGGGCCGAACGCCAGCTCCCAGCCGCTGTTGTTCAGTCGGAAGCCGTTCAGAATGGAGATGGCGGGAATGAAGCGGCCGGATTCCAGGCCGGAACCGGTGACGAGGAACTCGAACAGGCACTGGAAATCACCGGACCCCAGGTATTGTACCTCCTGCTGCCAGCCGATCATGGATGAGACGCCGTACATGCCCAGCCCTCCATACGGCACACGGTCCGCACGCATGCGCTCGCCGGCCAGGCCACCGGTATGGAACACCCCGAACCGTGGCCCGCTCAGGTTCACCTTGGTGATGGGGCTCTTCACTGGCTGGCCATAGGCTTCCAGCATCTTCACCAGGTTGGGGTCGGGTTCAACACCCATCAGTTGCTTCACCGAGATCTCGATCATGCGTTGGAGCTCGTCCTCCAGGTTCAGGTATTCACCGGTATGCACCTTTTGGATCTCGCCTGATGTCACGTTCATCAGTTTCAGGATGATGATGATGCGCTCGCCGAAGCGCTCCACGCTGCCCAGGAGCATGTAGTCGGCTTTCAGCACCTGGCCGGCTTGTTGCAGGCAGGTGATGCTGGTGCATTGCGCGCGCGCGATCCCGGCCTTGTCGAGCGCATCATTCATCACTTCCGGAGAGATCACATCGGCGCGGCCGGTCTTTTCCAGTTCAATGCGCACCACCGTGGTCAGCATGGTCTCGGTGGCCATGATGTTTCGGCTTTCGATGCGCAGGATGCCGACCGTGGTGCGCAACTGTGCATGAGCTGCGGTCGCCAGTAGCACCAGGCCGAGGGCGAGGATGGAATAGAACATCGCGGCACGGGTGGGGGAACTTGTTCGCTGGGTCATGGCTGTTCGGTGTTTGGGTTCAACTGGTGTGTTGCTGGCACCAAAAGTCACGGCGTGCAAGGCCCTTGTGCTGGCGCAAGACGCGACGGCCCGCGCGGGATCGGCGGGGGATGTCCGCGGCGGATCAATGCAGTGTGTCCGCTGTCATCCGCTGCGGCTGACCGCAACACGGACCTCCATGGATCGGCAGAATTCGCAAAACGCCGTCTCGCGCCAAGGGTGAAGCGCGGAAATGCAGCGGCATGCTGAAAGGAAGGCGGGTCTTCAGCCCGGCACCACGATCGGGGTGGTCCCCAATGAAACCCTCACCACTTCTTCTTCACGAACTTCTTGGGTCCAAAGGGCTTCTTTTCTCCACCAAACGGCTTCTTGTCGCCATAGGTCTTCTTCTCGCCGTATGGTTTGCGCGGGCCGTCGAACTGGCGCGGACCGTCGTCGCGGCGTGGTTTGTCGCCACGGCCCTGATCGCCCTGGGCCTCGTCCACACGCACCTTGCGGCCCTTGTAGTTGGCACCCTTGAAGGCGTTGTAGACCTGCTCGAAGTGCGCGGGCTCGATGTCCACGAAGGAGTACACGTCCTTGATGAGCATGCGCCCGATCATGTCGCCGGTGATGCCGCTGATGCCGCACAGGTAGCCGAGCATCTTGCCCTTGTCGAAGCCGTCCGCACTGCCCAGGTTGATGAACATCTGGCGGCCGGTGCTGAAGCGCTCGCGCGAGCTGGGCCGGTCCACACGAGCGGTGTGGTCCTTGCGGCTCATGTCGATGTTCAGGTCCGGCAGGTCGCGGAACTGGGTGATGAGGCGGTTGAAGGCCACGCTCATGAAGCGCTCGATGAGCTCCTCCTTGCTGAAACCGCTGAGCTCCTCCTGGGCCGTGGGCAGGATGGACGCGAGCGCGTCGTGGTCCACCTCCACGTTCTTCAACTTGTGCATGTAGGCCACCACCTGCGCCTTGCCGATGTCGCCGCCGCCGGGTGTGCGCACGTAGGTGAAGTGGGTCTTCAGCATGCGCTCCAGCTGGCGCACCTTGGCCACTTCGCGCACGCCGATGATGCTGAGGGAGATGCCGCTCCTACCCGCACGCGCGGTGCGTCCGCTGCGGTGGGTGTAGCTCTCCGGCTCGCCGGGCAGGTCGTAGTGGATCACGTGCGTCACATCGCTCACGTCGATGCCGCGCGCGGCCACGTCCGTGGCGATGAGCAGTTGCAGGGTGCGGGCGCGGTAGCGTCCCATCACGTGGTCGCGCTGGCCCTGGCTCAGGTCGCCGTGGATGGCGTCGGCGACGTAGCCGTCCTTCACCATGGCGGTGGCCAGTTCCTGCGTTTCGTGCTTGGTGCGGCAGAACACGATGGCGAAGAGGTCCGGGTCGGCGTCCACAAAGCGTTTGAGCGCGGCATAGCGGTCGCGGGCATGCACCACGGTGTACTGGTGCTGGATGGCGGATGCGGTGGTGTTGCGTTCGCCCACCTGCACCTCCTGCGTTTCGCGCATGTAGCGTTTGGCGATGTGCCGCACCTCGCTGCCCATGGTGGCGCTAAAGAGCCATGTGCGCTTCTCCTTCGGGGTGGTGCCCAGGATGTCGGTGAGGTCGTCCTGGAAGCCCATGTTCAGCATCTCGTCGGCCTCGTCCAGCACCACTACACGCACCTGCGAGAGGTCCACGGCCTCGCGGCCCATCAGGTCCAACAGGCGTCCGGGGGTGGCCACCACGATGTTGGCGCCGCGTTGGATGGCGCGCATCTGTTCGCGGATGTTGGCGCCGCCATACACGGCCACGGGGCGCACGCCTTTCAGGTGCTTGCCAAAGCGTTCGATGTCGCCGGTGATCTGCACGCACAACTCGCGTGTGGGCGCGAGCACCAGGGCCTGCACGGCGCGCTGGGCGGGGTCGATGGCCTCCAGTAGGGGCAGGCCGAAGGCGGCCGTTTTGCCGGTGCCGGTCTGTGCCAGGGCCACCACATCACCGCCAGCAGCCATGAGCATGGGGATGACCCGCTCCTGCACGGGGGTGGGCGTTACAAAGCCCAACTCGTCAAGGGCGCTTAGGATCTCCGCCCGGATGCCGAGCGCGTGGAAGGAGGACATGGTCTTGTGAAAAGGACCGCGAAGGTACCCTTTTAATTCCCGGCAGGGCTCCCCGTGCCCAGGAGCCGCTTGGCCAACAACTCACTCATCCGGCGCCCCGAAGGGCCGTCCAGGTGGTTGCCATCGGTGTAGCACACACTATCGGCCAGGGTGGAAAGATCCATGAAGGAGGCCCCCATGCGGCCGGCCAGGGCGTTCATGCGGTCGTTGAATTCCGGGGCCAATACATGCTCCAGCTCCAGTATGGCCTTCGTGGCGGGCAGGCGCACCAGCACCACGCGGCCGTGCGGGCGCAGCCGCTCAACGGTCCACAGCAGCCAGTCGAAGCGCACCTCGCTCCACACGCGGTCCTGCATCATGCGGGTGCGGTAATGCTGCACCTTGCGTGCGGTGCGTGCGGCCACAGTGGCGCTGTCCATGGGGATGTGGAGTTCCAGGCGGCCATCGGCCAGCAGGGTGGCGGTGGTGTCCGGGTCGCCCTTCGGCCAGCAGGAAAGAGCACCCCAGCCCTGGCCATAGTGGCGCACGAGGTATTCGTAGTTCGGCCGCATGGCGAAGGTCCATTGCGTGCCCAGCAGGCGGTCCTTCTCCTTGAAACGGTCGGCATCATTCGCCTTGTCGCGGTGGGCGGTGAGCACCCAGGGGTCCACGCACAGGATGAAGAGGCCGTTGCGCGCCGTGGTGTCCAGCTTGTGTTCGATGGCCTTGTAGTAGGTGGGGCCGTAGGGTGAATGGGCAATGGTGAAGCCGAAGTTGAAGAGCGGGCCTTCGAAGGCGTGCTGGAGCGCTTCCGTGTTGAACACATCCGGATGAATGCCCTGTGCGGCGCGCGAACCGCCCAGCACCAGGGAGCGGGCCTTCGGCGTGGCGAAGCGCAGGTAGTAGTCGTCCGTGCGGCCATCGGCCCACAAGCCGGCCACCAGGTGGAAGCCCGCCACGATGAGCAGGGCCAGGATCACCTTGAGGAGGAACGTGCGCATTGCAGCTGCCGTAGCCATGGCGAAGGTGGGTGGCCTTAGAACTGGAAGTAGATGAAGTCCGTTTTCGCGAAGCGGCCGAAGAAGAAGATGAGCAGGAAGGTGCCCAGATAGAGCGCGCGTCGGGTGAGCGGGGCCAGGTGGGCCACATCCAATGCATGGGGCCGCGTGCGCTGCAGCCATTCGGCGCCCAGCAGCACGGCAATGAGGCCAATAAGCCAGGGGTCAGTATGCGGGCTGGCCTGGAAGAGGGTGGTGGAGCACAGGCCCTTCAGGTAGCGCCACGCATGGCCTATGTCCGTGGCCCGGAAGAAGACCCAGGCGATGAGCGTAAGCCCGAAGGTGAGCAGTATGCCGAGCGCTTCGCGGAGCGTGGGCAGCAGGCGGCCGGGCGCAGCATCACCCAGGTTGCGGCGGTTGGTCCCGCGGAACATGACCGGCAGGAAGAGCAGCGCGTTGAAGGCGCCCCAGGCCACGAAGGTCCAGTTGGCGCCGTGCCACAACCCGCTCACCAGGAAGATGGCCAGGATGTTCCGCACTTGCTGTGCACGCGTGCCGCGGCTGCCACCCAGCGGTATGTAGAGGTAGTCGCGGAACCAGGTGTTGAGGCTGATGTGCCAGCGGCGCCAGAACTCGGCGATGTCGCGGCTGAAGTAGGGGTAGGCGAAGTTGCGCATGAGCCGGAAGCCGAAGAGCCTGCCGGTGCCGATGGCGATATCGCTGTAGCCACTGAAGTCGCCATAGATCTGGAAGGCGAAGAGGAAGGCACCCAGGAGCAAGGTGCCGCCGTGGTGTTGCCCGCTGTGGCCGAAGATCTCCGCCACCACGGGCGCGCAGTTGTCGGCGATCACGACCTTCTTGAAGAAGCCCCAGAGCATCTGCCGCAGGCCGTCCGTGGCCAGGGCGGCATCGAAGCTGCGGCGTTGCTGGAACTGCGGCAGCAGCTGGGTGGCGCGCTCGATGGGGCCCGCCACCAGCTGGGGAAAGAAGCTCACGTAGGCGAAGAAGGCCAGGGGATCGCGGCAGGGTTCCAGCTGCCTGCGGTAGACATCAATGGTGTAGCTGAGGGTCTGGAAGGTGTAGAAACTGATGCCTACTGGCAGGATGAAGCCGAGGGTGACGGGGTCCGCATGCAAGCCGAAGCGGGCCAGCAGAGCGGCGAAGGAGGTGGCGAAGAAGTCGAAATACTTGAACACGCCGAGCATGCCCAGGTTACCGATGATGCTGACACCGAGCAGTACGCGCCGTTTGGAGGCCTGTCCGGTATTCCCCAGCGCTACACCCACGCCCAAGTCCAGCAGGGAGCTGAGGGCGATAAGCGAGAGGAAGCGCCAGTCCCACCAGCCGTAGAACACGTAGCTGGCCAGAACGATCAGCGCGTTCTGCAGCCGCAGTGAACGGTGCTGCACGGCCCAGTACAGTGCGAACACCACCGGCAGGAAGAGCGCGAAGGCAAGCGAATTGAAGAGCATGAAGGGCGCGCGGTGCGGGAGGGACGCGGCCAAGATACCGGCCCGTGCGGTTGCGGCGGGCCGGTTACTTTTGGTCGCCGCCATTCGACCCAGCCGTGATCATCCTCAGCTTCACCGGTACCCTGCGCACCATCGTGGTGCTGGTGCTCATCTGGATGCTGCTGCGCTGGCTGTTGCGGCGCTCCAGCGGCAGGCCACCCGGCACCCGGCGCGTGCCGCCCGACGGCCGTCCGCCGGGCGATGTGCGCATCGAGCACAGCGACAACATCGCCAACTATGGCCATGTGCAGGACGCCGACTATGAAGAGATCCGCTGAACCCATTCATTCCGCCTCATGATCGCTATTCCCTGGAAGAAATGGCTGCCCGCCGGGGTGGCCGTCCTCGTGTTCATTGTGCTCAGCCTGGCCTACTTCAGCCCCGTGCTGGAAGGCAAGCAACTCGTGCAGGGTGACAAGCGCCAGTGGCAGGGCATGGCGCAGGAGATCGTGGAGCACCGTGAGGCCTTCGGTGAGGAGCCGCTATGGACCGGCAGCATGTTCAGCGGCATGCCAGCCTACCAGATCAGCATCAATTGGAGCGGCAATCTGCTGCAGCACGTGGACAAGCTTTTCCACGGCTTCCTGCCCCGGCCGGCCGGTTTCCTCTTCCTCTATCTGGTGGGCATGTTCATCCTGCTGCGGTGCATGCGGGTGGATCCGTGGCTCAGCCTGGTGGGCGCGCTCGCCTTCGCGTTCTCGTCCTACTTCTTCGCCATTCTGGAGGCCGGCCACAACAGCAAGGCGAACGCCATCGGCTACATGCCGCCCACGCTCGGGGCGCTTTATCTGCTTTTCCGCGGAAGGGCCTTGCTGGGGGCCGCGCTGTTGGCGCTTTTCCTGGGTCTTGAGATCGCGGCCAACCACGTGCAGGTCACGTATTACCTGGCCATCCTGCTGGTGTTCTTCAGCCTGGCGGAGGCCGTACGCTTCATCCGCGAGAAGCGCATAGCCGAATTGGTGAAGCGTGGTGCCTTCGGCTTGGGTGCCGTGGCCCTGGCATTGGCCAGCAACGCGGGCCTGCTGCTCACCACCTACGAGTATGGCACCTACACCACGCGTGGCCGCAGCGAGCTCACCGTGAAGCCCGATGGCAGCCAGGCGGACGACATCCGCACCAGTGGCCTGGACCGGGACTATGTGACCGCATGGAGCTACGGCAAGTCGGAAACGCTTACCCTGCTGGTGCCCGATGCCAAAGGCGGCGCCACCGGCATGCTGGGTGAGGACAAGGATGCGCTGGCCGGCGCCGACCCGCGCTTCCGCGAGAACCTGGCCCGCATGAACCGCTACTGGGGCGACCAGTCCTTCACCAGCGGACCGGTTTACCTCGGTGCGCTCGTGGTGCTCCTCATGCTGCTTTCCTTGGGGCAGGCCGAGGGCCGGGCGCGCTGGTGGCTGCTCGGTGCGCTTCCCTTGGTGGGCGTGCTGCTCGCGGTCAACGATCCGTTGCTCGCCGGTGGGCTGGTACTGGCGTATCTGCTCGCCGGCCTCTTCCTATGGGATGATACCCTGCGCTATGCCCTCTTCAGCGCGTTGCTGCTTACGCTACTCCTTTCCTGGGGCCGGCACTACATGCCGCTCACCGACTTCTTCCTGGACCACGTGCCCGGCTACGCCAAGTTCCGCGCGGTCACCATCATCCTGGTGATCGTGGAGCTGGCCGCCCCCGTGCTCGCCGTGCTCTACCTGAACGACCTGCTCCAGCGTGGCACCTGGGACAAGGCCACCACGCGCCGCTTCCTCATTCCAGCCGGTGTGCTCACGCTCTTCCTGCTCATCGTGGCCGCATCGCCGGAAGGCGTTTCCGGCCTGTTGAGCGATGCCGAACGCGATGCCTTCAACGCACAGGTGGAGCAGCAGCCCGAGATGGAGTCGCAGATGGTGCTCTTCGTGCAGTCGCTGAAGGACGTCCGCGCGTCCATCTTCACGGCGGATGCGGTGCGCAGCCTGCTCTTCGTGCTGGCGGGTGCGGTGCTCGTGTTCCTCTTCGGCAAGGGCAGAGTGGGCCGCACGGCATTGCTCGGTGGCCTGGGCCTGCTGATCCTCCTGGACCTGTGGACCGTGGACAAGCGTTACGTGAACAACGAGAAGAAGGGTGGGCGCTACCTCCAGTGGGAGGAGCCCGATGCCGCCGACCGCCCCTTCCAACCTTCCGCCGCTGACCTTGCCATACTGCAGGGTGAAGAGAACGATGCTTCACGCGCCGATGCCACAGCGGCATTGGAACGCTGGAAGGCAGGGCAGCCCAGGGGTGCACGAGCGCGTGCGGCTTCAGAGGAACAATTCATGCGCTTTGGTGCGCTCCGCCGCCATGCGCGCTACCGGGTGTTGAACCTCAACAACCCGTTCAGTGATGGCCGCACCAGCTACTTCCACCGCAGCGTGGGGGGCTACCACGGCGCCAAGTTGAAGCGTTACCAGGAGCTCATCGAGTTCCAACTCGGCCCCGAAGTGTCGCAGCTCACCGGGCTGTTGCGCACCGGCACCGACGCGCTCACGCTCGATGCGCAGCTCGCGGGCCTTCCTGTGATCAACATGCTCAATGCGCGCTACCTCATTGTGGATCCCGCGCGTCCACCCGTGCGCAACCCATACGCGCTGGGCCCTGCCTGGTTCGTGGATGAGGTGGAATGGGTGAAGGACGGCAACTCCGAGATCCAGGCGCTGGGCGACATCGATCCCCACAACACCGCAGTGGTGGATGAACGCTACCGCAGCGCGCTGGGCGAAGCGGCCGGCCCTGTGGACAGCAGCGCGACCGTATCGCTGGACAGCTACAAGGCCAATGAACTGGTCTACACCGTGCGCTCCGGCACCGGCGGTGTGGTGGTGTTCAGTGAGATCTGGTATGGACCGGATTGGAGGGCCACCCTGGATGACCAGCCCGTGGACCATGTGCGGGCCAACTATGTGCTGCGCGCCTTGCACGTGCCGGCGGGTGAGCACCGCGTGGTGTTCCATGTGGAAGCCCCGACCTACCGTCTGGGCAGCACGGTGACCACCGCGGGTTCGGCCCTGTTGCTGCTGTTGGTGCTGGCGGCGCTCGGGCTGGCGTGGCGTGAGGAGCGCCGCGCGGCGGCATGAAGCGGGTCCTCCTCATCACCTATTACTGGCCGCCCAACGGCGGTGCGCCGGTGCAGCGCTGGCTGAAGTTCGCCAGGTTCCTGCCCGCGCTTGGCTGGCAGCCCGTGGTTTACACCCCATCCAACCCGGACCTGGTGATGGAGGATCCCGGTCTCGCTGCTGAGGTGCCGCACGAAGCGGAAGTGATCCGCACGCCCATCCGGGAGCCCTATGGCCTCTACCGCGCCCTCACCGGCCGCCGTGGGCAGAAGGTGCACGCGGGCTTCCTCAATGAAGGCAGGCGACGTGAAAGTATGTTGGACAAGCTCGCCGTCTTCCTGCGCGGCAACCTCTTCATCCCCGATGCCCGCGTGGGCTGGGTCCGGCCTTCGGTGCGTTTCCTCCTGAACTACCTGAGGGAGAATCCCGTGGATGCGATTGTGAGCACGGGCCCGCCGCACAGCATGCACCTGATCGCGCGCGCATTGAAGCGGCACACGGGCCTGCCCTGGTTGGCGGACTTCCGTGATCCCTGGACCAACATCGATTTCTACCATCAACTGCGCCTGACCCGATGGGCGGACCGGCGTCATCGCGCGTTGGAGCGCGGCGTGCTGCATGAGGCGGATGCTACGGTGGCGGTGGGGTGGACGCTCGCAGAGGAATTGCGGGTCTTGGGTGCGCGCCGCGTGGAGGTCATCACCAACGGCTTCGACCGTGCGGACCTGCCCGAGCCACCTGCACCGGTGGACGAGACCTTCAGCTTGGTGCACGTGGGCTCCATGAATGCCGCGCGCGATGTGCCGCTGGTGTGGAACGGACTGGCGGAGCTTGTGCGCGCCGATGAGGAAGTGGCGCGGCGGCTCGTGATCCGATTCGTGGGCGCGGTGGACCACCAGGTGCTGCAAAGCATTGAGCAAGCGGGCCTGGCGAAGCATGTGGAACGCATCGGTACGGTGGACCATGCCCGTGCCATGTGCGAGATCCAGCGCGCGCGTGTGCTGCTGCTCTCCCTCAACGACGCGCCCAACGCCAAGGGCATCCTCACCAGCAAGCTCTTTGAGTACCTCGCCACCGGCCGCCCCATTCTGGCCGTGGGCCCTGCGGATGGCGATGCAGCGCGGGTGCTGCGTGGCACAGGTCATCTGCTGCTGGATCGGAACGATCACGTCCCGTTGGACCGGCTCAAGCAGTTGCTCTCACAAACCGTCAGCGTGACCAGTGAGCTGGGGATGTATGACCGAAGGGAGCTCACCAGCAGCCTCGCGGACCTGCTCGAGCAACTGACCACCCCATCGCGCTGAGCGCACGTCCGGCCTACTTTCGCCGCATCGCCACCCCATGGGATCCCTCGCCCGGCAGGCCCTGCTGAACACCGCCCTCACCTATGTGGGCATCGCGCTCGGCTTCGTCAACGTGGTGCTGCTCTACCCCAAGGTGCTCTCCAGCGAGGAGTTCGGGTTGACGCGGTTGTTGGTGTCCATGGTGGTGATGGCCGCGCAGATCGCCCAGCTGGGGGCGGACAACACGATCAACCGTTACTTCCCTTACTTCCGCGATCCCGCACGCGCGCACCGCGGTTTCCTGAGCATGCTGCTCCTTTTCGGTGTGGCCGTGGGGTTGCTGGCCATGCTGGTGCTCAGCGTGCTGCATCCCTGGCTGTCACAAGTCTTCAGCGATCGAAGTGCCTTGTATGCACGCTATGGCCTGCTGGTGCTGCCGCTCGTGTTCAGCGAGATCTTCTTCCTGCTCCTGCGCTCCTACAGCCGCTCCCTGAGGCGCACCGTGCAGCCCACATTCATCCGCGAGTTCCTGCTGCGCGTGCTGCAGACCTTGCTCATCGCCTGGCAGGCGTGGCGTCCCATGCCTTTCGGGTCCTTCATCGTGGTGTATGCATCGCTCTTTCTGATCTGCACGCTGGTGCTGGTGTATGACTTGTATCTCGCGGGCCATTGGAAGCCCGGATGGACGGGCAGGTGGCTGCCAGCGCGAATGCGGAGGAGCATGGTGGCCTATGGAGGGTTCACTTTGTCGGCGAGCCTCGCAGGCATTGTTCTGGGGAATATGGACCAGTTGATGATCGGTGCATTGCTTGGCGATGGCTTGAAGTATGTGGCGCACTATGCTGTGGCGTTCTACTTCGGTTCCGTGATCGCCGCACCAGGACGTGCGATCGCGCAGGCAGCGCTGCCGCATGTGGCAGATGCATGGAAGCGGCGTGATGACAATGCCCTTCGGTCCATGTACCTGCGATCGGCCAACATGCAGACCTTCATAAGCGGCACCTTGTTCGTGTTGCTCCTTGGAAATGTGGACGACCTCTTCCTCTTATTGCCAGCGGAGTATGCCGGTGGAGCCATGATAGCGGTCGTGATCGGATCGGCCTATTTCCTGAACGCCTCCGTTGGTTTGAGTACTTCCATAATCTCGATGTCGCGTTCATATCGCGTCGATGCCTGGTCCAGCATGGTAATGCTGGTCATCAATGCGGTGGGCAACTACTTCCTTATCCTGGCATATGGCATCGCGGGTGCAGCTTGGGCGACCTTGATATCCTTGGTGGTGGTGAACGGCTACCGCACATACTTCCTCTGGCGTAGGCATGGCCTCTGGCCGTTTGATCGGGTAACGGCCATTCTTGTGCTCGGACTCACTGGCAGTTCGATAGTGGTCAGCTGGCTTCCGCTTGCCTTCGGGCCGTTGATCGATATAATGTTCCGCTGTTTCATGGTTTTGCTCTTGATCCTCCCGCTTGCACATCGGTTCGGGCTTTTGAAGGAAGGAATAGCCCTGATCAGCAACCTCAGGATAGACCACCGCTGAAGGGTCAACGATCAAGTGATCCGCTTGCAGAGGATCATCTCGCCATGGACCGTATAGTTCCATGGCTGTTTTGTCATTGCCTTGAAGAAGGCGTCACCGCATCCAGGACGGACATGATCATGAAGCTCGATGGCCAGTGCGTCCACGCGCTCCAGCCATGACAGGTCCGGTCCGCTGAACAACTCCAACTCCGCTCCCTCAATATCGATCTTCAAGAGGGATACGCGATCGATGTTGTACTTCTTGAAGAGATCGCTCATTGTAATGACCTCCACGTCCCCCCCTGTGTTCACTGCCTCCACGTGAAAGCTGGAGCTCCTTTTTGCGGCCTTGTTGAGATGAAGTTGTTCGTGTACCGGCCAGATGGCTGCCTTGATGCAATGCACGTCCTTCATGCCTGAGGTGTTGGCCTGGAGCATGGAAAAGTTCTCTTCGTCCGGCTCCACTGCAATGATCTTGGCCTGTGGACTGCCGGCCGACCAGTACCTGACCGTGAGACCGATATTCGCACCCAGATCGATGATCACACGTGCATCGCTAATGATGGGCAGGTAGGGCTGCAACACGATCTGATCGTAGATGGCCATGTCGGAGGTTCCCGGTCTGATCAGCACTGGGCCTCCGGTCTGGGGGGATGAAATGCGTGCAGGCGTGGAACGCTTTCTGCTTTTGAGCTTGAGGATGTGCAGGCCACGCACCAGGCCATGTTCCAGGATATGGCCTGCAAGCAGGTTCAGTTGCTTCCTCATTCCGGTCCGCGAAGCTAGCAGCGTTGTGCCATCGGGCTATCCGGTTCAGTCAATACCATGGTCAGGGCATCCAGGCGATGGCGTGCGGTGAATTTCATCAGGATGCGTTCCCTTGCGGCTATTGACCGGTCCTTTTGGGATGGATCGGAGTGAGCCTCCTTGATCGTATTCATTAATGCCTGTGCATCACGTTTCATGCATTTGAAACCCGAGGATCCCACGATGTGCGGCATGGCGGCCACGTTGGATACAATTGGAACGCAACCACAGAGCATCGCCTCACACACTGCGTTTGGAAAGCCTTCCATGATGGATGGCTGCAGGTAGAAGGCAGCCTCGCTGTACGCTGCGCGCAAAGCAAATGCGTTCATGGGCGCCAACACCTCAATGTTCCCTGGCAATTCCGCATAAGCTGTGGGGTCCGGGCAGCCGATCACGCGGAAGCGCAACTTCGGGAGTAGGGGTGCGATCGCAAGGATAAGGTCGATCCCTTTGCGATAGTGTACCGCATTGCCCGGCATGGTGCCTGAGGCAACACAAACAATGGTCTGCTGGTCACGCGATACGTGAGGGTCCGCGAGCCATTTCTCATGGTCAAAGCCATAGGGGATCACCGTCCATGGCGTATTCAGCCGCGTTACAAAGGCCTTCACTCCTTGGCGTCCTGGACCGGAGGGGTCATAAGTCTGTTCACTTTCGACTAAACTGGCATCAACCGGCAGGAGACGTGTGGCGTGGCGGACACTGAACGCGGTGGCCCATCCGTATAACCGTTTTCGGAAGTTGCCATAGTTGATGTGCGGAAAGCTGGCTCCATCACTGCCTGCCAGGATGATAAAGCAACGTTTTGAGAAGAGAGAGGGCAGGACGCTGTGATACCCTGCGAAATGACAGATCACATCCTTTTTCCATGATGTGTGCCGGATAAGAAAGAGAAACTGCATCAGAAGCCACCACGGCAGCAGCCAGGGTGGCCCCTTGAAAAGTTCATGGTCATCAATCCGGTATCCCTGTGCCAACAAGGCAAGGTCACGATCGATGAACGCGGATCGCTTGGGGTAGATGTACAGTATTCGGCGGGTCATCACCTCAATGACCAATGGGTTGTGGATCTCAGCTTTCCTTTTGACCGGGTGAAAGTATTGAACTGCATCAGCATTGATCCAAGGTGATCATTCGGGCGCAATGTCGCTCCATGTTCACGCTATCGAGCGCGATCACTTGCTACCTTTCAAGCGATGAACAGCATATCCCTGGCTTTGATAGTGGCCTTACCGGGTTCATGCACGTTGTTTTCGTCCATCGCAGTTCATGCGCAGTGCGGTCAATATTTTTTCACCCGCGTGATCGTGGGTGCCGGTTCCGATCATGGCCATTCACCGTTGGTTCTTTCCAATGGGGATATCATCGTCCCCGGCTATTCGGACAGTTACGCAGGCACAGGCTTGGATATCACCATCGTTCGCTTTGATCAGTATGGGGTTCCGATATGGGCAAAGGCCTATGATCTCTTGGGTGATGATGGTGGGCTGAGCATTACCATGGCCGAATGTTCCAATGGTGATCTGCTCTTGGCCGGTCAGGTCAACGGCGTGGATCCCTTCGGATCTGGAACGGAAAAGGGACTGATCATGAGACTCGATAGTGCAGGTCAGATCCAGTGGGCAAGAAGAATTGGGTCCAGTGGTTATTGGCAGGCTCGCGCGATACGAGAAGCCGCCAATGGCGACGTGCTTTTCTGTGGCAGCCAAACGCAGATGAGTAACGGATCAACGGACAGCTTCGTTGGTCGGATGTCAGCAGGTGGGGCGCTGTACTGGATCAGGTCATATGGTTCCGGTGGGAACGATCATTGGTCGAGCATGCACGAGTTGCCGGGTGGTGATCTGGTGGTGACACAAGGTTCATATACCGGTATCCGTCAACCATGGATGGCGCGTTTGGATCCTTCCGGAATGCTGGTGGGTTCTTGGATATATGCATCAACCACGGTCGATGATACGTTTCTCCGCTCATGTATGAACGCAGATGGTACGTTCCTTCATGTGGGTTACACATCCAGTTATGGTACTGGTGGACGGAATATCATGGCGATCCTGACGGACGACCTGGGCTCTGTGATCTGGTCTACTGTATTCAGTTATCCAGGAATGGACAATGGGATGAACGCTGTACAGACAACGGACATGGGTTGGGTGATAGGTGGAAAGCTGGGCATGGACGCGTGTTTGATCAAGCTGGCCTCCAATGGCAACATGGAGTGGTCGGCTGTATACCCCGAGATCAACCCATCCGCGTCAACGATCTGGGCGGACCTTGTTGCGACCCATCCGGACGGTGGGTTTGTGATCTCCTCGAATGGAGCTGGTGCGAACGCGGACGATATGATCGTGGTGAAGGTGGACTCTTGTGGTTGGGCGTGTTCCTATGCCCCGGTCGGACTGGTGCAGAGTTTCCCGACCATCGCTGTATCCTCAGGTCCTACCGCGCCTTCTGGAACCCTGCTCACTACGAATGTCCAGTCCTGGAGCACCTATGATCTGCTTCCCACAATAGTCGCGAGCCTGCTGGAACCGTGCGACCCACAATGTTGGATCGATCTGGAGCAGGTACCTCTGGTGGCCTGTGTTGGAGTTCCTGTTGCGATCTGCCCCGGCACGAACAGTGCGACTTCGGGTGCGAACTCCTGGTCCTGGGACCTTGGCGATGGCACGACATCCACCGCTCCCGGTTCCGTGATGCATGTGTATGCCTCAGCGGGTGTGTACACGGTATCAGTGACTGCCACCGATACGGTGAACGGCTGTGCCGATACACTGCAAATGGCCGTTACGGTCTCAGAACCTGCGGATGCCGGCCTGGATGGGCTGGTGCGTGTGTGTCCCAATGCCCCGCTCGTGGACCTCTTTGCTCAATTGGGCGGCAGTCCTTTCCCTGCGGGTCAGTGGAGCGGTCCGGGTGGCTCGCCATCGAACGGTTGGTGGAACCCGGCGCTCGATCCCACGGGCTTTTATTCCTATGTCGTGCAGGCATCGTCCGGTTGTCCGGATACCTCCAGGGTCTTTGTGGATCTGTTCCCTGGCGCATTTGCCGGGCCCGATACATCGTTCACGCTCTGCACGGGCTCAGGGGTCGTTGATCTGGACTTGCTTCTTGCTGCGTGGGCTTCGGCCGCAGGCACCTGGCGTGATCCGTCGGGTAGCCAAGTCCCGAATGGTCTGGTGGATGCCGCCACCGCACCCAGTGGGGCCTACGTGTACATCGATGCGACACAGTTCTGTGCGGACAGTGCGGTGTACGACATACTGTTCGACATCTGTTCGGGTCTTTCCGATTTGCATTTCGCGGGCGGCATGTCAGCCTGGTGGTTGGATGATGATCATCTGGTCTTCCTGTGTCCAATGGATCTCCAGAGCGCGCTTTTGGAATTGACGATCACCGATCTGTTGGGACGGATCATTCTTAAGCGTGACGTGGGCTGGAGCCGTGAGCCTACCACGCTTGCGCTGGGAAGGGGTCGGAACATGTCCTGCACGATCCTGCGCCTGTTCGATCCCACTTCGCAACGCAGTGCCACGGTCGTGTTGCTGCCACACCATTAACAGCATCGTGATGAGCGCTCCCCGTTCGCTTTTCCTGACCAGCTGCATGCATCTGGTTGGGATGATCAATGCGCAGATCTCTTATCAATGGGAGCAGCGGGCTTCCTTCCCTGGCCCGGGCCGCTGGGGCGCCATCACCTTCGCCATCAATGGCAAGGGTTACGTGGTCGGTGGGCACAATGGGACCACCACGCTATCCGACGCCTGGATGTATGATCCGTCAACGGACACGTGGCTGCAGCGGGCCAGCATTCCCGTAGGCCGTAGATTGGGTTCAGGCTTTACGCTGAATGGCAAAGGCTTTGTTTCCTGTGGTCTTTCGGGATCTTCCACTAAGCACAATGACCTTTGGGAGTATGATCCGGTGGTCAACTCCTGGACACAACGGGCCAATTTCCCCTCAACCGCCCGGTATGGCACGCATGGATTCGCGCTGGGCGGCTATGGTTATGTGGGGTCGGGGAACATCGGTACCGCGAGCGGGCCTTTCGCCAATGATATGTGGCGGTATGATCCAACCTTGAACACCTGGAACGCCGCGCCACCTTTGCCGGGTCCCACGCGCTATGGCACCACCTCCTTCACCATCGCAGCGAAAGGGTACGTGCATGGTGGTATGGATGCCACGCTCAACTTCACCAATGACCTGTATGAGTTTGATCCGATCGGCGGAACCTGGACACCGAAGCCTGCCATGCCTGGTGTCGGCCGTTCGTATGCCATGGTGATGCCCTTTGCGGTGGATGCCGTGGTGGCCTGTGGCAAGGACCAGTTCGACTATAACATGTACGACGCCTATTGGTACCAGCCATCCACGAATACGTGGACATCGATCGCGGCCTATCCAGGCCAAAGCGGTTGGGGCGGGGCGTCCTTCCAATTGGCTGGTCGTGCGTTCGGCGGACTGGGCCAGCAGTTGTTGCCTACCATATCCGTACACGATGACTTCTGGGAGCTGGTGCGAACGGATGCCACATCATTGGGTGGGGATCCGGAACACCATGTTGCCGGGCGTGAAGACCTGGCCGCCGCGGAGATCCACCCGAATCCAGCCGCTGCTTGGGACAACGTGTTCGTCAGTTGCCCAGACCTACCCATTAAAGGAGGGCATGAACTGCGGATCTCCGACGCGCAAGGCCGGATAGTGAAGACCGTGTTCTTCATTGAAGGGATGATGGTGGAATTGACCGGACTGGCTCCGGGCATTTACTCCTTATCCATTGCGAACCATGCAGATGGGCTGGTGAGAGCACAAGCAAAGTTGGTCGTGGCTCTCTAACCCTTCCCCTTTACCCACGTCTGGGTCCTGTAGAAGAAGGCCACGTAGCCGCGCACCTTCAGCTTGCCATCCTCAAGCCAGAGTTTGCAGTCGTAGATCTTGCCGGTCTCGGGATCCAGGATGGTGCCGCCGCTCCATTGGTCCCCGTCCGCATGCATGTCGCGGATCACTTCGAGGCCCACAATGGGCTTGTCCTTGCGGTCGCCCGGACATTGGTCACACAGCCTGCCAAGCTTGGTCTTGTCGGCGAGGTCCACGATGCGGCCGCTCAGCCTGCCACCGGCAATGGTGATCTCCACCACCGACTTGGCCTTTCCGGACTGGTCATCGATGGTGGTCCAGCGCCCGGCCACCTTGTGGGTGTCGTTCAGCCCGAAAGGGGTGGCAGGTAGGAGCAAGGTGAGCAGGAGCAGGAAGCGCATGACCTAGAATGTTCTGCCGATGCCGACCACATAGCGGAAGACGAAGCCATCCGGATCGGCGGCGGGCACGTTGCTGATGTAGAGGGGCATGTCGAAGCGGATGGTGAGGGGCTTGATGTCCGTGAGCTTCCACCACCGCTTGATCGTGAGCGCGCCACCCACGCCGGCATCCGCCCGGAAGCTGTCGAGCAACAAGGTGTTCGGCGCTTCCGGTGTGCGGTAGCCCATGGTGCCGATATCGCCAAAGAGGTAGATGTCCACGTGCAGGGTGCGGCCCACGCTGCCGGGTCTCCAGTTCACGAGGCCATCAAGGTCCAGTTCGGCGTTAAGGCTCGCGCCGGTGTTGCCGAAGTGGGTGAAGATGACCTGCCCATTGGATGTGGTGGTAGGGGCGAGATAGCCGGCATAGCCACGCAGGCCCAGGCCGCCGCCGTGGTGGAAGTGGTTGGTGCCGGCGCCGTAGCCGAGCCATTCATACGGCACGAAACCGATGCTGCGCACATACTTGTTCTCCATCATCTCCTCGGGCGAGGCTCCGGCGAGGTAAAGGGCGCTCTCGCGCGGGGTGTTCCCGCTGCCGTAGGTGCCAAAGACGCGCGTGCGCAATTCCAGGCCCCACTTGCGCGCCTTGTTCAGCGCGGTGAAGGTGAGCTGTGCAAAGCTGCTTTCCGCACCGGGGGCACTGTTGCGCAGCACCATGCGCAGATCGCCATCGCCGTGGTCGTGGGAGTAGCGGTGCTGCACGCCCAGGTCCAGTACGCCGTTCAGTGTGCTCACCTCCCACTGGTCCGGAAAGAGCAGGTAGGTGAGGTCGGTGGTGTCCCTCCGCAGCATGTAGCGCAGATCGGTGTGCCAGGTCGTCTGGCCGTTGGGCATGCGCCACTGGAAACCGGCACCATAGAGCTGCAGCCCGTCCAGATGGCGCAGGCGCAGGTTGACCGATGATCCCTTGAGCAGTTTTTCGGTGCCGTTCTCGTAACGGAAGTTGAAGTTGAAGGGGTCGTAGCGTGTGTCATACGTGTCGCCAGGCAGACGTTGTGCAATGCCGGTGTTCAACCAGCCGGTGAACCAGACCTTGTGTTTGTGGCGCAGGTAGTCGCCGTGGAAGTGCACGCCGATCTTCATGCCGTCGAATCCGTTCCACCAGATGTCCGGCCGCACGAAACCCTCGTAGGTGAGGCGGTCGGGCGGGTTGTACAGGTGGTGGTCGAAGGTCATCTCCACGGGCCGGCGCAGGCTGTTGTTGGGGTGGTAGGCATCGGCCAGGCGGTGGGTGGTGTCGATGCGCACGTCCAGGATGCCGGTGGGGATGTCCACCTTCGCGTAGTAGTCGCGCCGCAGATCGCCCCAGCCGGTCCAGCGGGGCAGCACGGTGGCATCGGTCTGCTTCACGAACCAGGTGTTGGGGATGTGGAAGTCATAGGCCCTTCCGTCGCGCGCGATCACCTTCAGGTCGATGGGCATCTGCAGGGATCCCTTGCGCCGCAGGTGGATGGTCTGCCCCGGTTCACGTGGCTTGTCGATCACGCGCTTCACGGCGTAGTCGATGCGTTTGTCCGTATCGATCCACTGGTCGAAGAACCAGTTGAGGTCCGTCTTGGTGAAGCGGATGATGCACTCGCGGAAGTCCTCCACGGTGGGGTGGCAGAATTTCCAGCGTTCGAAATAGTCGCGCATGGCCGCCAGGAAGAGCTCGTCACCCAGCACGTACTGCAGGTTGTACAGCATGGTGGCGGTCTTGTAGTACACGTGGCCGTAGCCGCCACCCAGCCCGCTCACATGGTCGAACTCGTCGCTGTGCACATTGATCGGTGGCAGCTCATCGCGCACCGCATCGCGCATGTAGCCCCGGTACACCTCCTCTTCACGCACCAGCCGGGGCTTCAGGTAGCGGTCCTCAAAGGCGCTGGTGGGCGGGTCGGTCACCAGCGTGTCGCCATCGATGTACTCCAGCCCCCAGCTGGTCAGGAATTGGGTGAAACCCTCGTCCAGCAGGGCGCGGTAGGTCTCGTTGTTGGCCACCATGCCATAGAACCAGTTGTGCCCGATCTCGTGCACGAGCAGCCCGCGGTAGTCCGGATCGCGTCCGCTGTCCAGGGTGAGCATGGGGTATTCCATGCCATCGCGTGCATCGGCCACCACCATCTTGGGGTAGGCGTACATGCCAAAGGAGAGGGAATGCGCTTCAATGACCCTGGCACAATAGGCGGCGGCATTCTGCCAACCGGCCGCGTGGGGCTCCTGCGCCACGGCAATGCACTTGATGCCGCGCCATTCGGTCTCACCGATGCGGTAGGTGGGGTCCGCCGTGAACGCGAAGTCGTGCACGTTCTCCGCATGGTAGCGCCACACCTTGCGTTTACCGGGGTCGTATGGCGTGATCACCGAGGGTGCCTCGTTGTATGGTTTCGTGGCGAAGTTGCGCAGGTCCAGCTTCGCACGCAGGTCCGCAGGCATCACCTCTGCGGGGTTCTGCAGCCAGCCGGTGGCCTCCACCACCATGTCATTGGGCATGTCCAGGTCCACGGTGAAGGTGCCGAAGTTGCCGTAGAACTCGTTGCCCAGATGCTGCTGGGTGTCCCAGCCGGCCTTGCGGTCGTAGACGCTGATGCGTGGATACCAGTGCACGCCGTCGAAGTGTTTGTATCCCCACGCATTGAAGAGCTTCATGCGGCCATAGGTGTTCATGGCCCAGGTGGTGCGGAAGGTGTAGGTGAAGGTTACGGACGAGCCGGGTGCGAGTGGTTCGGGTAATTGCACTTTCACGATGGTGTTGTCCTGTTCGCGCTGCAGCTCCACTTCACCGATGGTCATGCTCAGGATCTCGGTGCCGCGCTGTTTCTCGCGGTCGATCGGAGGGTCCGGCACACGGCGCGCATGCCGTTCATTCATGTAGGAGCCCGGCGTGAAGGCCTCCTGGTAGAGATGGAAGAACACATGCCGCAAGGTGTCCGGCGAGTTGTTCCAGTAGCGGAGGGTGGCGCTGGCGTCCACACGGTCGTTCACTTCATCCAGCCGGGCCTTGATGCGGTAGGCCACATCCTGCTGCCAGTACCCTTCGAAGGGTGGGCGGTTCCGCCAGTACATGGGGTTGTCCGCATTGCGAAAGGTGTCCGGGGGGTGCAGCGGGTCGTACCGTTGCGCGCTCATATTACAGACAGCCAGGGTGAAAAGCAGAAGGAACAGTGCTCTCATGATGGGACCGCCAAGATATCCGTTGCATCCAAGCCTGTGCGGCTACCTTCGGCCTCATCGGCGGCGACATGTCCACAGGGAGGAGTGCACTACGAAAGCACCGATGGTGGTGGATCGGCGGCGTGGCGTTGACGCTGTTGCTGGTGGAAGGTGGCGCACGCCTTCACCTGCGCTATGTGCTGGAGAAATCGCCCGCGAACAAGTTCCGCTTCAACCCCTACCGGGTGTACGAGCACGTGCCGGGGTTCAGCGAGGATGACCGCGATGGCCAGGTGCGGATGGCCATCAATGGATCGGGCTTTCGGCGTGCACGTGAAGTGCTGCATGAGAAGCCGGAAGGCGTTTGCCGGATCTTCCTCATGGGAGGTTCGGCGGCGCATGGCACCAGCAGCGCGGCACCCTATCCCATCCGCCACGTGCGCAATGAAGAGACCGTGGATGCCTGCCTTGAACGCATGTTGCTTGAGGCGATGCCGGAGCGCCGGTTCGAGGTGATCAATGCGGCGGTCACCGGCTACCAGGTCTTCCAGCACACGGCCTACCTGCAGAGCGAGCTGTTGGACATGGACCCGGACCTGGTCATCTTTCTGGACGGCCACAACGACCACTATACGAGCGATGCGGGGCACCGGTATATGCTCGACTATCGTTACCAGTTTTGGACCGCACGCCTGCAGGAACCCGGCCCCATGGCCGTGCTGGACCTGGCGTGCATGGCGATGGCCCGGCACAGCGCGGCGTTCCGGGGGTTCATGGCATGGCGCATGGCGCGCGATGCGGAGCGCGCACGGGAGCGTTCCGACCTGGCCACCATGGATGGACGTGAGGAGGAACGCCTGGCTGCGCACCGCCAACGTGCGCGTGACCAGTTCCTGCGTGCCGTGGAGACCAACCTTTACCTGTTGCGCAGACAGGATGTGAAGGCCTTGGTAAGCCTGCAGCCGGAGCTGGTGCTGCGTGAGGAGAGCATGCGGTCAGCCGAAGAGGTGGGCTTCGTGCGTCCCGATCCGGCGGTCCTGGAATTGTATCCGTTGGTGGCTGAGGAACTTCAGGCTGTCTGTTACGCGTGGAACGTTCCTTTCATTGACATGAACCCGGTGTTCTCTTCAACACGGCACAAAGGAGCGCAGTTGTTCATCGACTACTGCCACCTGACGCCGGCGGGCGGCGAGGTGGTGGCGGAAGCCCTGTTGCCCATGGTGCTCGCCTTGCTGGCGCAGGAGATCACGCCACCGGGTGTGGCGCCGGCACGGTAAGCACGCGGCTGTGTTTGCGGCGCGCACGTGCAATGCTCGTGTTCAGTTCGAAGCCGATCAGCAGCACGATCATGTTCACGTAGATGTACAACTGCACGGCGAGGATGGCGCCGATGGAGCCGTACAACGCATTGTAATCCGTGATGCGCCCGAACACGAAGGCGAGCACTTTGGATACCACCAGCACGAGGAAAAGTGTGAGGATGGAACCGGGAGTGAAGAGCTTGAAGCGCCGGGCCTTGGGGTCGCCAGCGTGGAAGAGCAGCGCGATGCTGGTGAGCAGCAGCAGGAGGCTGATGCCATACTTCGCCACGAACAGGCCAAGGGTGCGCAGGTGGTCCACGAAGAACGCGGGATCCAGCAATTGAATGATCCAGTTGGTGAGCGTAAGCAACGGAATGGCGATGATCATGAGCACCGAGATGGCCAGCAGCAGGGCCAGGCTCAGCAGGCGTTGTTTCAGGGGGCTGTGCCGTGCGTCCAGGTTGGAGCTGCCACTGAAGCCGATGAGGATGGCATCGATGCTGTTGCTGGCCATGTACACGCCCACCAGAAAGCTCACCGACAGCAGTGTGCCGTGCTTCTTCACCACCAGGTCATGCAGGGTGCTCTCCGCAAAATCGTACACCGCCGGAGGCATCAACTCTTGAAAGGTGAGGAGCAACCGGACCTGCAGGTCAGCGATGGGGATGAACGGGATGAGCGTGAGCAATACGAGCACGCCGGGAAAGAAGGCCAGAAAAAGCTTGAAGCTGATGGCCGAGGCGCGCGTGATGAGGTTGCCATCCAGCAGCGAGGCGAAGAAGAAGCGCCCCACTTGATAGATGCTGAAGCCTTCGAAGCCGGGCAGGGCGATGCGCTGGGCCGTGCGAATGGCCGAGCGCACCGGGCGCGAATAGATCACTTTCCGTTTCAGCCGCTCCACCACGGTGCTACATGGCTTTCAGGCTCAGGTCCATGGCCACGGCGCTGTGGGTGAGGGCACCCACCGAGATCAGGTCTACGCCGGTGCTGGCATACTCACGCGCAGTGTCCAGGGTGATGCCTCCGGATGCTTCGGTCTCGTAGCGGCTTCCAATGCGGTCAACGGCCAGTTTGAGTTCACTGGGGGTGAAGTTGTCCAGCATGATGCGCTGAACGCCCCCCGCGGCAAGCACCTGTTCCAGCTCCCTGGCATTGCGGCATTCCACTTCGATCTTCAGGTCAAGCGCATGGGTGGCCAGGTACTCCTGCGCGGAACGGATGGCCTGGGGCAGCCCTCCGCAGAAGTCGGCATGGTTGTCCTTGATGAGCACCATGTCGTACAGGCCCATGCGGTGGTTGGTGCCCCCACCGATGCGCACGGCCCATTTCTCGATGGAACGCAGGGCGGGTGTGGTCTTGCGGGTATCGGCCACGCGGCATCGGGTGCCTTGCACCGCATCCACGAACGCACGGGTGATGGTGGCGATGCCGCTCATGCGCTGCATGAAGTTGAGCAGCACCCGCTCCACCCCGACAATGCTGCGCGAAGGGCCGGTGATGGTGAAGGCGATGTCACCCGGCTGCACGCGGGCCCCATCCTGTATGAGCACCCGCAGGTGAAGCCGCTCATCGAAGATCTCCGCGATGGCCTCGGCGAGCTCCACCCCGGCGAGCACGCCGGGGCTCTTCACCAGCAGGCGTGCCGATCCACGGGCATTAGCGGGAATGCAGGCCAGCGAAGTATGGTCGCCGCCGCCGAGGTCCTCCTCGAGTGCCTGCCGGATGAGGGTGTGGATCCCTGCAGGAAGCACCTAGAGATCGCCTTTGCCGGTTTCGATGCGCAACTGCTTCACTTGGAAGACATCCCCATTGCGCTTCAGGAAGAAGGTCACCCGGAACTCGCCCTTCGTGGTTTTCATGCGGCCGATGTAGTACCGGTCACCCATCTTGGAAACACCCTCGTGCTCCAGGGTCAGTTCCCTGGGCTCATGCTCATCAAAGAACTTGCGCAGGATCTGCTCGGCCTGGGCCTTGCTGAAGATGTCACTCGTGCCGGGAACGGTAAGGTCCACATTGGCAATGAACTGCTGGGCCAGTTCCCGGGCATTGCCCGTGCGCAGGGCCTGGGCCACACGGTCCTTCACATCGTTCTGGGCGGGCAGCACGAAGGAGGATAGGAGCAGGGGGATGGTCAGCAGGCGCTGGATCATGTTCTTCTTTGGAAGGCCCCGAAATATGGCAAACATCGGGCCATTGCCGACCTTGCACCGGAAGGATCTTACCAACAGGATAAGGGCATGCGGATCAGGGTGTTGTTCGTGGGCCGTACCGAGGCTGGTGCGGTGAAGGAACTGGTGGGGCACTACCACCACCGTTTGGGGCACTATGCCCAGCTGGAGGTGGTTGAATTGCCGGAGAGCCGCTCCAAGGATGTGGTGCATCGCAGGGTGGAGGAAGAGCAACGGATCATGAAGGCGTTGCGCCCCGGTGAATGGATCGTTCTGCTGGATGAGGTGGGCAGGACCTTTACCTCCCCTGGCTGGGCCAGGGAACTGGGGCGCCTGCGCGACCGGGGGGCGCGTCCGGTCTTCGTGGTGGGTGGGGCACATGGAGTTACGGATGCGGTACGTGCCAGGGCAGACCTTGTGCTTTCCCTGTCTCCCATGACCTTCACCCACCAGTTCATCCGACCCATGCTCATGGAACAACTCTACCGGGCATTCAACATCCTGCAGGGTACCGGCTACCATCACTGAACCTCGGGCGGCCTTTACCACGCCCGTCCGTCTTCATCTTTGCCCAGCCCATGGTCAGCCCGGTCCTTGTCATTGTCACCGAATACTTCGGGGTGGCCACCATCTCCTACTGGGAGTTCAGCCTCATGTTCGTGTATGTGCTGGGGCTGTACGTGTTCTTCAGCCGGCAGAAGCAGATGCGGATCGCCGCCGAGCCGGAGTACGCCTACTTCCTCTGGGGCTTGTTCGCCAAGATCCTGGGGGGCGTGTTCTTCAGCCTGATCTACTTCTACTACTACAACGGTGGGGATACGATCGGCTACTTCTTCTCCGCCCTGCCCATCAGCAAGCTCGCCAAGGAGAACGTCTTTCAGGCACTTACCGTGCTGTTCGGTGCCAACTCGGTGGAGAACCAGGCCTATTTCACCATGGAGACCGGCAAGCCGTTGGATTTCATGTACTATGACTCGCGCACCTACACGGTGATCCGTCTGATCGCCCCCTTCATCTTCATTTCGTTCGACAGCTACCTGATCACCACCACCCTGGTGGCCTCGTTCTCGTACATCGGGCCGTGGCGGGGCTTCCAGACCCTGAGCCACTATTTCCCGAGCATCCGTGGCAAACTGGCCATCGCCTTTCTCTTCATGCCCTCGGCGGTGTTCTGGGGTTCTGGGTTGTTGAAGGACACCTTCACCTTCTCCGCCACATGCTGGAGCATTCATTGTGTGGACAGCATCTTCTTCCGCAAGCGCGACCTGGTCTCCTCCTCACTGGCGCTCGCCCTCAGTTTCTACATCATACTGGCCATCAAGCCCTACATTTTCATGGTGCTCTTCCCCTTGATCTTGTTGTGGCTTTTCTACCAACGACTGGCACGCATCCGCAACGCGCTCATCAAGTTCATCATCCTGCCTGCCGCGTTCCTTTCGCTTGTGGCGGGGTCCTTCCTGGTGCTTCAGGCGTTGGGTGACAGGCTGGACAAGTTCTCCCTGGATAATGCGCTGGACACCATCATCATCTCCCAGCAGGATATGAAGCGCGCTGAGGAGTACGGCAGCAACTACTTTGATGTGGGGACCATGGAACACAGCTGGGTGAGCGTGCTTTCCAAGTTCCCGGTGGCCACCAATGCGGCCTTGTTCCGTCCGTACTTGTGGGAATGCCGCAACCTGGTGATGACACTGGCGGGCCTGGAGAACCTCTTCCTCCTTGTACTGGCCATCACCTTGCTCCTGCGCAGCCGCGTGGTCTTCCTCTTTACCATGATCACCAAGAACCCATTGGTCACCATCTGCGTCACCTTCACCTTGTTGTACGGGTTCATCACGGGCATCACCACGCCCAACTTCGGGGCCCTGGTGCGTTTCAAGATCCCGCTGCTGCCGTTCTTCGTGGCCGGCTGCTACATCATGCTGCATCTGCTCGACCTGCGGAGCCAGGCGATCCGCTCGGGCCGTCCCTTCTTCTTTGAACAATACGCCAAGGGTGAACCGGTGGCCAGGCCGGCCGGACCATCCAAACGGAACAGGCGCAAGGACCGATGAGCGGCAGGCAGGTGCGTTGGGTGGTCCTTTGCACCCATGGGATCCATGATCCTCTGGTGTCCGGTCTCATGCTGGACTATCTCTTGCGCTTGCAAGGCGAAGGCACGGAGCGCGCGATCTTGTTGGTAACGGAAGAACCTCCTGGAAGCGTGGATGATCCAGAGCTTCGCGCGGATCTGGTGGCCGTCGGCATCCAATGGCTGCGGCTCGGCTATGATGTGCGTGGTGCACAGTGGTCCCAGAAGCTGCGTAACCTCCTTCGCATCCACAGTGCTTCGCGGTCCTTCCTGCGCGGTGCGGCGGAGCGCTGGCTCGTGGGCTATTTGTCCTTTGGTGGGAGCTATGCCCTCCTGCTGGGCATGCTGGGTCTTGGTCGTTCTGCAACGGTGTGTTTCGAACCGCACAGCAGGTACATGACCGAAATGGGCATCTGGGGACGCCGCTCGGCGAAGGCGCTTTTCATGGGTTGGTTGGAGCGCCTGCAGATGCGACGCATGGATGCGCTCATTGTGCCTACCCGGGCAGGTGAGCAACTGGCCCTGGGGTATGGCCGCAAGGGTGCACTGGTACGTCAGCCCATCACCATTGATGTGCAGCGCAGCCTGCACGATGCGGCCGCACGGTCGCACTTCCGCCAGGCACATGGCTTGAATGAAGGCGATGAGTTGATCGGGTACGTGGGCAAGTTCGGTGGCATCTATTACGCGGTGGAAGAGTATCTGCGGTTCCTTCACGGCATGCATCACGTGCGGCCCACGCTACACTTCCTGATCCTGGCCGGACATGCGGACCTGGATGCGGTTCGTGCGCATGCGCTCTTTGCGGTATTGGGCAGGTCACTCATCCTGCACCCACCCGTGCCGCCAGATCGGCTGCACGAAGTGTTGTCCGCTGCGGATTGGGGTGTGATCGCCGTACCGCCCACACCCGCACAGGTGTTCCGGACCCCGGTGAAGACGGCGCACTACTGGGCCGCAGGGCTGCCGCTCATCATCCCACGCGGCATTTCCGATGACCACACCATCACTGCGGAGGAAGGTGTTGGGGTGGTGGTGGATGATCTGCGGGATGTGGATGCCGGACGACTTCTGGTGGCCATGGATACCTTGCGCGGAGCGGATCCCAAGACGTTGCGTGACCGCTGCATGGCCGCCGCCTGGAAGCACCGCGACACGTCCAACATGATCAGGGTCATCCGATCATTGCTCCCATGAAGCTCGTCATAACAGGTGCATCGGGCTTTCTGGGTCAGGCCTTCATCCGGTCCGTGCAGAGCGGAATGGTCCCTGGGTATGCGGGGGCGCAATTGGTGCTTCTCACACATGATGCCCGGCGTATACCTGAACTGGTCGCCCGTTACCCCGGGGCGGAGGTTTACACGTTGCGTGATGATATAGGCAGGGTGCAGGTGGAGCCCATGCGCAACGCGGATGTACTGCTCCATCTGGGTTGGTCCACGGTGCCGGCCACGGCGGCCTTGGACCCAGAGATGGATCACAGGACCAATGTGGAAGGGGGGATGGAACTGCTGCACGCAGCTGGTGAGGCACATGTACGCAGGTTCATTTTTCTTTCTTCCGGTGGGACCGTTTATGGACGGGCGACCGAGCTGCCCATCCGGGAGGACCATCCGTTGCTCCCGCTGGAGACGTATGGGGCCTCCAAGTTGGCGTTCGAGGAAATGCTTGGCGCATGGTGCAGTAACACGGGGATGGACTATTTGATCCTGCGACCAGGCAATGTGTACGGCAGCACCACCGGGCCCAACAAGCCGCAGGGCGTGGTGGATCACTGGCTGGCCAGCGTGCGCCGGAACGCGCCTGTGGAAGTATGGCATGGGCTCGATGTGGTCCGCGACCTGGTCCATGTGGAGGACATGATGGAAGTGATGCATCGTGCCGTACGCTATGCCGGCATGGAGCATGTGCTGAATGTGGGAACGGGCCGTGGCACTTCATTGGCTGAACTCCAGACGTTGATCGCCAAGGTCACAGGCAGGAAGCTTCAGGTGGTGGACCGACAGGAGGGGACCGCGGCGGTCATGGCCAATGTGCTGGACAATACCAGAATGCGCAAGGCCTTGGGCGATGTCCGGTTCAGAACGGTGGAAGAGGGTCTTGCGGCTGTCTGGCGCGCTATGAACGCCTGACGCGCACCACGGGTGCTGGCAGCTTTTCAGGCTGCAGGGCCATACACGCCAGCAAGGCCTTGAGCGGACGCTTTCCTTTCAAATAACTCCTGGACATGATGGAGCGGGTGATCCGGTGGAACGCTTTCACCTGGGCTTTGGTGGCGGCACCCTGCTCGGCCAGCCAGGCGGTCATGTACCGGTAGGCGTGGTCCAGCCCATCCAGGTCGCTCATCACGGAGCTGCCCGTCCGGCGGTAGAGCAGGACCGTCTCGTTCGTGTGGCGGTAGTACTTGCCGGGGGCATAGCCGAAGTAGAAGAGCAGGTCCTCGCCATGGCTGGTATCCTCAGTGAAGCGCAGGGGAAGACCAGGCTCCCACCGGATGAGCCAGCTAAAGCCCATGAAGCATTTGTCGGAGAGGTGAATGAGCTCGTTGAACGGCTCCCCTTCAAAATCCGGCTCATACACACGGATGGTGGAGGTGAGGTCCGCGTTCATGAAGAGCACGCGGCCATCCACGATGTCCGTATCCGGATGGTGCAGGAACACCTCCATGCGTGACGCAATGCTGCGCGGAGGCAGGACATCATCGGAGTCAAGACCGCAGATGTAGGCTCCGCGTGCATGGTCCAAGGCCAGGTTCCGCGCGCTGCCGATGCCACCGTTCGGTTTGTGGAAGACCCGGATCCGCGGATCATCGAATCCGGCGATCACGCGGGCGGTGTCGTCGGTGCTTCCGTCGTTCACGATCAACAGCTCCCAGTTCTTCCAGGTCTGGTTCAATACGGATGAGATCGCCTCGGCGATGTACGGGGCATCGTTGTACGCGGGGGTGATGATGGAAACGAGTGGCTCCTCCATGGGGCTCACCATTGGTTATTTCGGGCTTCGTCCAGCCTGGTGATCAACTCCTCGATCCGGTCCAACAGTCGGGGCATGGTGCGCTGCGCCGCATGATCGATCCGGGCCTGCCGGTGCGCCTTGTCATTCAATTGTGCGAAGTGTTCCAGTGTGCGGTTGAACACGTGCGGAAGTTCCATACGCTCGCTCGCCATCTGCACCAGGTCCGCACGGCCTTCGTATGTACGTGTGTAGGAAGCCACCACCACATTGCCTGTGGCTAGATATTCCAGCAGCTTGTGGGAGTTGGCCACGATGTCACCCAGTTCATGTTGCCGGTAGCACACCAGAAGGATGTCCGCCTTGCGCAAGGCGGGGATCAGCGCTTCAGTGGTGAGCATGCCGTGGAGGTGCACGTTCGGCAATTGGCGGAATGCCTGGAAGAACGGGGCTTGGAACGCCAGGTCGTACGGACCGTAAAGCTCAAAGGGCAGTTCCGGATGGGCTGAGGCCATGGCATGCATCAGCTCCCAGTCCACGTAGCCACTGCGCAGGTGGCCGGCATAGGCGACCGTTGCGGCTGCTTGTGCTTTCGCGTCTACCAGCGCTTCGGCGTCCTGCAGCCATCGCTCCTCAATGGCGTGTCCCAGAAAGTGCACGGGTGCTTCGGGCCGCAGGGCCAATGCGTGTTGGCGGAGCGGTTCGGTGACCGTGAAGAGGATGTCCGCATCACGGATCAACCCCTGGCCGGTGTCCAGCACATCATGATCCACAAGGTGCAGCACGCGCAGACCGTAACCCTTCGGGAACCACTGCATGCGGGTGGTGTCGAAGCACCAGATCATATCGAAGGGCCGGCCGTACGCCTTGACGATGTCGTTGAGCAGGTGGCGGTAGTAGGCCTGGTGCACGGGCAGGGGCAGCCGGTTCACCCCACGGAACCAGTGGCGGTAGCGCACGTGGCGCAGGGGGGCGTCACCCGTGACGGAAAGGCGGGGACCATCCTTCTCCGGCGGCCCCCAGAAGCAGACGTTGTTCCCCCTTGCCACAAGCGCCCGCGTGAGGTGATGCTTGCTCAGTTGAACGTCGTTCCACGCTTCGGGACTGATAACCAGCACATGCTTTCCTCGCAACTCCATGGCTGGCAAAGATGCTCAATGGTCGCTGCTTCCACCCGCCTGCATGTGATCGGTGAGGCGACAGGTGCCGGCCCTTCGGCAAGTGGCGATCGGAATGGCTCACCGGGCTTGCCCCTCGAGTATCTGATGCAGAATGTCAGCGTAGCGCGAACCCACGGCCTGTGTGGAGGCCCTGGCGGTCATGCGTTCGGAAATGCGTTGCCGGTCCATGGTGCATGTCGGGTCCCACATCTCCAGAATGGCTGAAGTCCAGGTGGCGGCCTCATTGTCTGCGACCTGCCGGCCCATTCCAGGCTCCAGGTATTCACGGATGCCACCCACGGCGGAAGCGATCACCGGTGTGCCACAGCACAGCGCCTCGGCGCAGACCGCGCAGTAGGTCTCATAGTCCGATGCATGCAACACGGCATGTGCAGCGCGCATCTCGCGTGCTGCATCCTCGGGTGAAAGATGACCGAGCAGGTCCACATGCGCCGCAAGCCCCAGCCGGGCAATGGCCTCCTTCATGGCCTCCATCTTCGGACCGTTGCCGCCCAGCCGCAGCCGCATGGGCCTGCCGGCGGCGCGCACCTGTGCCAGCGCTTCGATCAAGGTGTCCGGCCGCTTCGGAAAACGCCAGCCTGAAAGCGCGAAGAAGCGCCCTTCTGTCCAGGTTGCGTCCGCGGTGGGATGGAACACCGCCGTTTCAGCCACATTATCCACGACGTGTACACGGAGGTCCTCGCGCTTCGCGAAGGTGCCGATGTCCGCGCCCAGTGCGCGGCTCACACAGATCAGCGGCAGGTCGTTCCGGAAAATGCGCCGGATGCGGTCCAGTCCCTTTGAGGTGGAATTGAAGCTGAAGTGATAGGCGCTCCACTGCTCGGTGACCACCAGGGGCACGCGGATGAAATAGCGGATGAGGCGCAGGTGTGTGAGCAGGGGGTAGGCGATGTGCACGTTGATCAGATCGTACTGCCTGCTGCGGTCGCGTGTCCACCAAGCCCAAAGAAGCATGAAGGTGCTGACCCATTCAATGAGGTACCAGATGTTCAAAGGCATCACGAGCATGCAGGTGCGGTCCGCATGCAGGCTTAGGCGCTCCAAGCGCCAGCCTTTGGCCTGGCGCACTTCCAGGTGCCATACTTCCTGTTCGGCATGGGGCATCAGGGCCAGCACGTGCCGCCGGATGAAGGGTCCCGCCCCGCCGTCGATCACGTTCGGGTACCAGTTGACGATGTGCAGGATCCTCAACTTCGATGGGTGCCTGCTTTCAGTCATTCTTGATCACGCGACGGGAAAAAAGTGGGTCACCAGAAAAGGGCAGGCAGACCGGTGAGCAGGGCCCCCAAGCCCACCATGGCCACCGTAACAAGCAGTGCGACCACCGGACGGATGCCGGCCGATGTGAGTGAAGCGATGGATGAGATGAGCATGAGCAGGGCATTCACCATGCTCATCCAGAAGATGTCGAACTCCAGGCCCCGGCCCAGCGGATTGGTCACGGCCAGGCAGCCGGCAATGAACAAACCGCTCAGTACAGTGTAGGCGAGGTCCCAGTGCTGCTTGTCGAGCACCAGACGAAGCCCCACCACCGGTGCGTTGATCATGCGGGAAAGGTACCAGGGCGCCAGCGCCATGGCCAGCCGTCCGGAGCGTTCCCATTGGCCGCCAAGGAACACGCTGAAGAGTTGGTCACCGTACCAGTACACCACGCCGAACACCAGGCTGCCGAGCAGCAGCAGAAGCGTATAGAGTTGCAGGGTGCCCCGCATCAATTCCACGGTGCCACGGTCACGCAGTTCGGCGGCTTTCTGCTGGAACACACTGTCCATGGTGTTCGCGAACAGAAAGAGCGGGAAGGTGAGCAGGGTGGCCGCCATGGTGAGGTCGCCCACGGCGGTGGCATCGTAGAACGCGGCCACCATGTAGGCCGGCAGGGCATTGGTGAAGGTGCCCACCAAGGCCGTGGGCACGCGGAACACGGGCAGGCGCCAGTACCTGCGCAGTACGGTGCGTACCTCCCGGCGGCGGGGCGGCTTGAAGTGGGACCAGGTCACATGCGGAGAAAGGATCCAGCGCCACCGGAGGATGGTGTTCACCAGCACACGCACCGCCTCCTTCAGGAAGAGCCACCAATGCGAAGGCATCGCCAGGCCCATGCCAATGGCGAACACACGGGAACTGAACTGCCCCAGGGGGTCCACCATGCTCACCTGGCGGAATGCCTTCAACCGGCGCACCCAGTTCACCTGGATGTCCTCGGCGGCGTAGAGCAGGATGAAGAGCGGGATCAACAGGGCCGTGGTCCAGGGCAGGTCCATGTTCAGCATGGAGAAGAGCGGACGCTGGAATATCAGCAGACAGGCTGTGAAAAGCAGGAAGAGCACGACACAGGACCAAGCGGTCACACGCACCAGGGAGGTGAATCCCCGCTCGCTCCGGGGCAGGATGAAGGCGTCGCTCAAGCGTAGACCGGCCACTGACGCTCCGATGATGGCCATGCTGTTCAACAGGCCGAAAGTGCCGAAGGTCTCCTGTGCGTAGATGCGCGAAAGGATGGGCGTGAGCACCAGGCCCACCACCATGGTAATGGCCTTGCCGCCCATCATGTAGGTGACGTCCTGCGTGAACGCGCCGCGGTGACGCACCGCCAGAAGCCGCTCCCACATGCCGCTCCAATGCTGTTTCATGGCAACTCCCGGGGCGTGAAGGAACAGCGTGTGGCTGTCACTTTGCAGAAGGATGGTCCGCGCTGGTGCGATCGCCCCATCTTCGCGTTCCACCCGCCATGGCGCCCGACCCGATCGTGCTGTGCACCAACAACCCAGGCAAAGCCGCCGAACTGCGCACCTTGCTTCCACCGGCCATTCGTGTGCTCACCCTGGCTGATGTGGGCATCCATGCCGACCTGCCCGAGACCGGTGACACGCTGGAGGCGAACGCCCTGCAGAAGGCCCGCTATGTCCATGATCGATGCCATCTGCCCTGCCTGGCAGACGATACCGGTCTGGAGGTGGATGCCTTGAACGGCCGGCCGGGTGTTCATTCCGCACGCTATGCCGGGCCGGCACGGGATGCCGTGGCCAATATGCGCTTGTTGCTCACCGAAATGAAGGGTGTGGATGACCGAAGGGCGCGGTTCCGGACCGTGCTGGCGCTTGTGTCCGGCACCCTGGAACGATGCTTTGCCGGGCAGGTAGAGGGCCGGATCATCGAGGAGCCTCGTGGTGCAGGAGGCTTCGGTTATGACCCGGTATTCGTTCCGCAGGGGGACAGCCTTACGTTCGCCGAGATGCCGCTGAATGCCAAGAACGCGGTAAGCCATCGGGCCAGGGCCTTGCGGAAGTTCCTCGATCACCTCGCTACCGTTCATCGGGCGGGCTGAAGCGCATCGGTCAGCAGGGCATTGACGAGCGTGGACGGAGCGATGCCCGCTGCAGCCAGCATTTTGGGGAGGATGCTTGCCGCCGTAAAGCCCGGGGTGGTGTTCACCTCGATGGTCACGAGCTCATCGCCTGTCCAGATGTGGTCCACACGCGCCATGCCCCGGCAACGCAGGGCCTTGAAGATGGCCACCGACCGCTCCTGGCACAGGGCGGCCACCGCATCGGGTATCGATGCTGGAACGATCTCGCGCGTATCCGTTGCGTGGTACTTGGCCTCGTAGTCGAAGAACTCATGCGAATGCACGATCTCGCACACCGGCAGGGCCTGCGGAGGTGCGCCCGGGGCGATGACCCCGCAGGTGAGCTCCCGCCCTTGTACAGCCCCCTCCACCATCACCGCATCGCACTCCTTGAACGCCACCTCCAACGCCGCCTTTAATTCGCTGGCATGTTTCACCTTGCTGATGCCCAGGCTGCTTCCGCTGGCGTCCGGTTTCACGAAACAAGGCAGGCCCACTTGGGCAAGAGCCAGGCCGGCCATCGGATCCTGTGGGCTGGTCAACAATACGCTTGGGGCCACGCGGAAGCCCATTTCGCGCAGGATGGCCGTGGTGCTGTGCTTGCTGAAGGTGAGGGCCATGTTCAGCACGCCACCGGTCTGGTAGGGAATGCCCAGCATGTCCAGATATCCCTGGAGCAACCCGTTCTCGCCGGGTGTGCCGTGGATGGCGATCAGGGCCATGCGGAAGGGGATGACATGCCCGTCCTGCACACATGCGAAACCGCCTCGATCAAAGGGAATGGGCACCTCTTCCGGCGTGGAGCAACTCCACCCTTGCGGGGTGATGGTGACGAACCAAGGGTCGAAACGGGCATGGTCCACGGCCGCCATCATGTTGGCCGCACTTTGCATGCTGATGACCGATTCGCCGGAGTAGCCGCCCCGGACGACGGCGATGGGGATGCGCATGAGGGTGGCACCCACGCTGAAAGGGGGTGCAGGACAAATGAACGCAGGCAACACCGGCCCCAACATGGCCGATCGGCCTCACTAACGAACAGTGGGTTGGGCAAAGCAGCCCGGTCAGGGCTTCTATCTTCGCCGCGCTTCATTCCCCCATGGCCGCCAAGCGCACGTTCGCACCTTTCCTTCTGCCGCTTGTGATCATGGCGCTGGCCCTGTTCGGCGGCTGGCGCTGGCTGAAGTCCTACACCCTGCACGACCACCATGTCCGCGTCCCCGATCTGAAGGGCCTTTCCACGGCTGAGGCCAGCGACCTGCTGGAGCAGCGTGGCCTGGTGCTTGAGGTGATCGACTCCGTTCACAACGATGACGCACGCAAAGGCACCGTGGTCATCCAGGACCCCGATGGTGGGCGCGAGGTGAAACCCGGCAGGCGCATCTATGTGACCATGAACGCCACGCAGCCCAAAATGCTGAACATGCCCTCCCTGGTGAACCTGAGCAAGCGCCAGGCGATCAGCACTCTGGAGATACTGGGCCTGAAGGTGAAGGAGATGCGCTACCGGCCCGACCCCTGCACCGATTGTGTGTTGGAGCAGTTGTACCGCGAACAGCCCATTACCCCGGACGCGCGCATTCGCAGAGGCGAGACCATTGTACTCGTGCTGGGCAGCGGTGACAGCGGCCAGCTTGTTCCTGTTCCGGACCTGGTGGGCCTCACCCATGCGGAGCTGAAGCTGGTGCTGAACATGGCATCCCTGAACCTGGGCCTGGTGGTGCTGTGTGAGGGTTGCAATACCACGGCCGATTCGGCGTTGGCACGGGTGTCCCGCCAATCCCCCGTGGCACGTGCACATGAAGTGATGCCCCTGGGAGGTGCTGTGGATGTTTGGCTCACCATGGATACGCTGACACTTTCCCGGCCGGCGCAACCTGAAGAAAGCACGCCCTGATGAAGCAGCTTCGGCACCTGTCGGCCAGCCTGGCCTTCCTGCTCACCCTATGCGGCTCGGCACAGGTCGGAGAGCAGCTGCTGCCTCTTCGTTCCATGCCCGTACCGGGTGTGCTGCCACCCCTGCGCACCGGCGTCAACAACTGGTTCATCTATGAGTACCTGCCTCAGCAGCTGCCCGTCATCGATGATTTTTCAGTGGACCGCACGCGGAAGCGCAATGCCCGGCCCGGCGATGCGGACGTGACCTTCGACCAGACCGTTTATCACCTGGAAGTGGCTGGGGCCTCCACGCCAGATATGCGGTTCAGTGCGGACACGACCTGGAGTTACCTGGTGGACACCACCGATCCGGACAACATCATCATCACCTCCACCTTCAACCCACCGGTGCAGGTCACGGTGCGGGACATCACGGTGTTCCCATCGCCTGCCCAGGTGGTGGAGTGCTTTCCCGCTTACACCATTTTTGATACGGTGGGCACCACCACACCGGATACCCTGGGCATATCAGCGGACTATGTGCAGGACTCCCTGCTCGTGTATATCGTTGCTGCGGACCCGCGCCTGTACTACTTCCCCGATGGCACCACACGGCCCTTGATCCTGTGGGAGGATGACAACGTATTCATCAACGGCACTTATCCGGTGGATCCACCCACACAAGGCGTGGCCACCTTCGAAGGGTTGGACCGTACGGGCATTCCGTACAACAATTCTCCATCGAGCCACGGCATCGCCGACCTGCTCACCTCGGTGCCCATCAACCTGCAATGGCCCGCAGGTGACTCCATTTACCTGAGCTTCTTCCATCAGCCCGTGGGGCTGAGCGGCGATGGGACCGTGCAGCCCATCGACAGCCTGATCCTCGAGTTCTATGCACCTGCGGATGACGAATGGGTGAGGGTCTGGAGGAAGCCCTACACCGCGCTCGCGCCCTTCCAGCAGGTGCTCATTCCCATCAAGGAGAACCGCTTCCTGCAGAACGGCTTCCGCATGCGCTTCCTGAACTACGCCACCTTGGCCGGGGCGCTGGATCACTGGCACATCGACTATGTGCGCATTGGACGGCAACGTGCTTACAATGACACCACCTTGGTGGATGTAGGCTACCTGTACCCGGAAAGCACCTTGTTGCAGACCTATACCTCCGTGCCCTACAAGAAGTTCCGCGACAACCCCTCTTCCTACATGGCACTGACCGCATCGCCGCTCATGAAGAACCTGAACCAGGACCGCTTCATCACCTATGGCATGCGCGCCGGGTTCCGCGAGGACCCCCTATCAGCCTACACCGATTTCCCCACCAACGGCGCCAACATCGGGGGCAATGCGTTCAGCACCTTCCCTGTCACGCACCCCTTGAACAGTGCGCCGAACAACTTCATTTTTCCTGCACCGCTCGCGGATTCGGCGAATTTCTACCGCGTACAGTACTACTCCAACGTCACCCCGGACATCAACCGGTACAATGACACGCTCACCTTCGTGCAGGAGATCAGCAACTTCTATGCGTATGACGATGGCAGCGCTGAAGCGGGTTACAACCTGAACGTGAACGGGGCCAAGCTCGCTGTCCGGTTCGATACACAGGGCCAGGATTCCCTGCGAGCAGTACGCGCGTATTTCTCGCCCATTCTGGCGGAGAATGACCCCACCACCGGATCATTCATCATCACGATCTGGACGAGCTTGAACCCCGAAGTGGTATTGCATCAGAACTTCAGCTTCAGCTCGCCGGAGTACCTGCCCTGGGGTTTGAACCATTTCATTGAACTGCCGCTGGATTCCGTGGTGCCGGTGAGCGGAACCTTCTATGTGGGCTGGGTGCAGACCAGTGGCATCAAGATGAACGTGGGCTTCGATCGCAACCGCGACAACAGCAACAAGCTCTACTACAAGACGGGTGCCTCGTTCGTGAACACCTCCTTCCCGGGCTCCTTGATGCTGCGGCCGGTGGTGGTGGCGGACAAGGACCCGTACGCGGGCATGGGTGATGCGGCCGTGCATGAGCAGGCCATCCGTGTGTATCCGAACCCCGCCACCGACCGCATCGTGGTGGATGCGGGGACCGCCGCCGCGCCCGGTCAGCAGGTGTTGCTCGTGGATGCATTGGGGCGCACGGTGCTCGAGCAGCCGCTCGGCAATGGAACGATCGTGCTTTCGGACCTGACGGACGGGCTCTATACCGTTGTACTGGTGGATCTCGATGGACGGCGGGTGGGTGCGGCGCGAGCCATGATCCGCAGGTGATGGAGGAGACCACCCTTCCGGCCAGCGAGGAGCAGGAGCTCTACGAGCACCATCGCATCACCGCCGATCCGAGGCAAGCGCTTATCCGGCTGGACAAGTTCCTGTTCGACCGGCTGCCCAACACTTCGCGCAACCGCATCCAGGTGGCCGCCAGGGCGGGCAATGTACGTGTGAACGATGCGCCGGAGAAGCCCAGCTACAAGGTGAAGCCCGGTGATGTGATCAGCATTGTGCTGCCCTACCCCGTGCGCGAGGTGGAGCTGGTGCCGGAGAACATCCCCTTGAAGGTGCTTTTCGAGGATGATCACGTGATCGTGATCGACAAGCAGGCGGGGCTGGTCGTACATCCCGGCCATGGGAACTGGACCGGTACCCTGGTGAACGCGTTGCTCTTCCATTTCGGGCAGTTGCCCAGCGCACCCGGCCAGCCCACACCGCGGCCCGGACTGGTGCACCGGTTGGACAAGGACACGAGCGGAGTAATGGTGGTGGGGAAGACCGAGGAGGCCCTGACCCATCTGGCGCGCCAGTTCTTCGACCGCACATCGGACCGCCGCTATGCCGCCTTGGTGTGGGGCGACTTCGAAGTGGATGAAGGCACCATCGAAGGACATATCGGCCGCTCACCCAGAGATCGCACGGTACAGCACGTGTTCGCAGAAGGTGAACAAGGCAAGCCTGCAATAACGCATTGGCGTGTGCTCGAGCGCTTCCGGTATGTGACCCTGGTGGAATGCAAGCTGGAGACCGGCCGCACCCATCAGATCCGCGTGCACATGGCCTGGCAGCGGCACCCGTTGTTCAACGATGCCGATTATGGTGGTGACCGCATCCTGAAGGGAACCGTCTTCACCAAGTACCGCCAGTTCGTGGAGAACTGCTTTGAGCTGTGCCCACGCCAGGCCTTGCATGCCCGCACCCTGGCCTTCGATCACCCGGTCACCGGTGAACGTTTGTCCTTCGAAAGTCCGCTACCAGCGGATATGACGGCCGTGGTGGAGCGTTGGCGGACCTACACCGCCGCACGTCCACTTGAGGAGGAGGACACCGGGCCGCCCGAAGCGGGCTCCTGAAAAGGCGCGTGGCTCAGACCTCTTTGGGGCGTTTCACCTTGCCCGAGCTGGTGCGCGGCAGGTGGCGCATGGCCATGACACGTCGTGGAAGTTCATGCGGTGAAAGGGTGTCGCGCAGCTGATCAAGGATCTCGGGCAGCACGTCATCGGCTGAAAGTTCAGTCTCCAGAACGAGCACGACCGCCTGCCCCAGCCGATCGTCCGGAGTGGCCGTGAAGTAGTGGGGGAAGGGGATGAGCCCAGCCGTGCGGGATTCCAGTTGCTCGGGGTGGATCTTCTTGCCACCGCTCAAGATCACATGGTCCGCGCGGCCCTTCCAGAGGAAGTTCCGTTCGTCCAGAAGTTCCACCAGATCGTTGGTCACATGCTCTTTTACGGTCAGATGTGGCGTACGCACCACCAGGCATCCACGCCGATCGGTATGGAAGGTGACCGCACCCAGGGCGGCGAAATGATCCTGTCGGTCCGGACCGTTCAACGGGCGAATGGCCACATGGGTCACGGTCTCTGTGCTGCCATAGCCGAGGAACACGCGGGTGGAGATCCCCGACACATCCTCGATGAGGGCCTGGCTCACCGGGCCGCCACCCAGCAGCACCTGGTCGAACTGGCGCTCCACACGGGCGCGATCGTCCTGCACGGCCCGGTGCAGTTGCAGCGGCACCATGGCTGTGAAGCGGAAGCGGTCATGCACCTTAAGGTTGTTCAGCAACGCCCCGCGCGGGTCGATCACATGCAGGTCCAACCCAAGGGCCATGGCGCGCACCAGCATCATCTTGCCCGCGATGTATTCGCATGGAAGGCACAACAAAGCGCGATCGCCAGGGTTCAGATCAAAGGTGTCCGCGGTGAGGCGGGCGCTGTTCACCAGGTCGCGCCGTGGGATGCGCAGAGGTTTGGGAGGCCCTGTGGTACCGCTGGTGTGTACATGCAACGGGCTGCTGCGATGCACGGCCAGGTCACACAAGGTGCGCAGGAAGGGGTCGCGCCACACCCGGTCGCGCTTGATGGAGTTCTTCCTGTCCAGTTGCACCCACCATTCGAACGCGCTGCGCTCCACACCGTCCAGGCGCAGGAACCGGAATGCCTGTTCGTGGGTGCGTGCATGGCGGTTGCGTTCCATGGTCAATCCAGGAGTGAGGTGAGGTCCCATTCCCGCTCGGGCCGGTAGTGCAACGTCCCATCTGCCACCTCCAGAGGTGAAGGGATGTTGTTGAGATAGACGCTTCCGGTGCCCAATCCTTGCGCGCCTTCGAAGGGCAAGGTCGCGGTGAACTGCGCGATCGCGTTCAGGCCGATGTTGCTCTCAAGCGCCGAGGTGATCCACCACCCGATGCCGCGTTCCTCTGCCTTGGTGATCCATTCCCTTGCGGCATCCCAGCCGCCGACCAGGCTGGGTTTGATCACGATGTAATGGGGCTTCACCTGTTCGAGCAGGTCGCGCTTCACATCCGCGCGGTTCAGCCCGATCAGGTCCTCATCCAGCGCGATGGGAACAGGTGAGGATGCACAGACCTCCGCCATCACCTCGTACAGCCCGGGCGGCACGGGTTGTTCAATGCTGTGTATCTCCAGATCTGAGAGTCGCTGCAGCACGTTCATCACGTTGGCCGCTGTGAACGCCCCGTTCGCGTCCACACGCAAGGCCACTTCCGATGCCTTGTATTCGCGACGCACCTCGCGGAGCAGATCCAGTTCATCCGCCACACCAATGGCGCCGATCTTCATCTTCACCGTGTGGAAGCCGGCGTTGAGCTGCTCCCGGATGCGCTTGTGCATGGTGGCTTTGTCACCCATCCAGACCAGGCCGTTGATCGGTATGCCTTGTTCGCCCAAGGTGAACGCGCTGGCCATGTGGACCTTGCTGCCCTGATGTTCCAGATCGCTCAGGCATTGCTCCACTGCAAAGCGTACCGAGGGCACGTCGGCAAGGTCATCCGAAAGTCTCGCGCGCCAGTTCCGGGTGTCGGCACAAAGCTCCAGAAGCTTCGTCCTTACATCAGCAGGGAACTCCTTGCTATGGCCCGGGAAAAGGGCGGCCTCGCCCATGCCGATCACATCCGGCCGCGCTTCATCCCACGCCATCAGGTACCAGACCGTCCGCTGTGTGATGGTGCCTTTGCTGGTTCCCAGCTCGAAGCGGGGCTTCAGGGTGCGTTCGATCCAGCGTGCGCGCAGCATCAGGCAAGGATAAGGCCGGCGGAGAATGCCACGGCCGTAAGTAGGATGGCCAGGGCAAGGCGCTTCAGCTCGGGGTCCATCAACGTCGGTTCATGGATGCGCTGCACGTTCGTGGCGTGCATCGCAAGGGGAATGAGGCCGACCGCGAACAGCCATGGCGACCAGCCGCGGGAGTTCTGTATCACGTATATGCTGAGGAGTAACGCACCTAGTATGAGCAACACTTCGTGGTAGGTCTTCGCACGCTCAAGTCCCAACCGCACAGCCAGGGTGCGTTTCCCGCAGGCGGCGTCGTTCACCACATCGCGCATGTTGTTCACATTCAGCACCGCCGCGCTCCACAAGCCGAAGGTGATGGCGGGTTTCAGGATCCTGAGGGAGATATGGCCTGAATGCAGGTAGTAGGTGCCCATCACGCCCACCAGGCCGAAGAAAAGCAGCACGCTCACATCTCCCAGTCCGGCATAGCCGTAAGGGTTCCGGCCGAATGTGTACTTCACCGCCGCACCAATGGCCGCCAGGCCGATGAAAAAAAAGATCAACGTGGAAATTCCCGCTCCAAGCGCCGTGGTGATCAATGCGATGCCGGTCAGCAGGACGAGCGCAGCGCAGATCACCATGGCGAGGCGCATTGCCGCAGGGGTGATCGCACCGCTCTGCACGGCGCGCGGTGGACCCACGCGCATCGCGTTGTCCGTGCCATGGGCATGATCACCCAGGTCGTTGGCAAGATTGCTGAGCACTTGCAAAAGCAAGGCGGTCAGAAGCGCCAGAATGAATACCGGGTAACGGCCATTGCCGTCATGCGCAGCCAGTGCACTTCCCACCAGAATGCTCGAGGCTGCCAGCGGAAGGGTGCGCAGGCGGAAGGCCAGCAGCCAGTCCTTCAGCGTGGGTGTGCTCATCCTTTTTCACCCAGGCGCGGTTTCTTCGCGCCTTTGTCCAGCCTGAACCAGTACATCAAGCGCAGCGACCATCCACCGCCGGTGTCATCATACCTGGCGCTGTTCGCGTTAAGTAGTTCACCATCGGTCCCTACCGTACCAGAAGTGATGTTGGCAAAGGTCCAGTCCGCAGAGCCGAGGATCTCCGCGCCGAAGCGCCTGGTGAAGTAATACCACAAGCCTGCGGAAAAGGCGTACTGCTGGAAATTGCCTTCGGCGCGGGTGGTCATCATGGCACCACCGGCCAGGTTGTTCTCGGAATCCTGTTCCACACGGCCGAAGAGCGCGCTCATCTGGCCGAACACGGAAAAGCGGGGTATGCCCAAATTACCCCGGATGAAAGGCCCCACACCGCCCCAGTAACCGTCCTTTCGGTTGCTTTTGGTAACGCCACTGATCTGGTTCGTTTCCGCATAGGAGAACTTGCTGAGGCCCCATGCCGACAGCATGCCCACCCCCATGCGTGAAATGGGGTAATAGCCGATCTGCAGGTCGATCTCGCGGTCAAGGGTTTCCTTGACCCGGTATTGTTGCGATTTCCAACTGCCACCGAACGAGGTGAAAAAATCCCCTTTTTCGAACTGTGCGCTTGCCTGGTCGAAGGACAGGAACAGCAACAGAAGGATCGTGAGTTTGTACTGGACCATGATCAGGGAAATTTCGGGAACTTTTGGAAATCGGGCGGACGTTTCTCCAAAAAGGCGTTGCGGCCCTCCTGTGCTTCATCCATCAGGTAATACATCAGGGTGGCATCGCCTGCGAACTCCATCAGGCCGCGCTGTCCATCGAGCTCTGCGTTCAGGCCACGCTTGATCATGCGCAGTGCGAGCGGGCTGCGTTGCATCATGATCCTGCACCATTCCACCGTGGTGTCTTCGAGTTCGGCGAGGGGGACCACCTTGTTCACCATGCCCATGTCGAGGGCTTCCTGCGCCGAGTACTGCAGGCAGAGGAACCAGATCTCGCGAGCCTTCTTCTGGCCTACATGGCGGGCCAGATAGTTGCTGCCGAAGCCGGCATCAAAGCTGCCCACCTTGGGTCCGGTCTGCCCGAAGCGGGCATGGTCCGCGGCAATGGTGAGGTCGCACACCACGTGGAGCACATGCCCTCCGCCTATGGCATAACCGTTCACCATGGCCACCACGGGCTTGGGCAGCTCGCGGATGCGTTTGTGCAGGTCCAGCACGTTCAGGCGTGGCACTCCGTCCGTACCAATGTAGCCACCTCGTCCCTTCACGTTCTGGTCGCCACCGCTGCAAAAGGCCTTGTCACCTGCACCGGTAAGCACCACCACGCCGATGCGCGGGTCCTCACGTGCGATGTCCATGGCGTCGATCATCTCCTTGTTCGTGTCCGGCCGGAAGGCGTTGTACACCTCGGGCCTGTTGATGGTGATCCTGGCGATGCCTTCAAAGAACTCGAACCGGATGTCCGTGTATTCCTTTATCGTGGTCCAGACGCGTGTGCTCATGCCTCGCGAAGTTGCTTGAAATAATCGCGCAAGACCCGGGGAGAGGTGAGCGCGTCGGTGATGATGTGCAGAACGGCAGGTCGTTCGTGCGCCCCGTACAGTTGTTCGAGCGCCCTGGTCAATGTGTCGTGGTCCGTTGCGCGGAAATAGGGCAGGCCATAGCCACGTGCAAGCGCCTCAATGTCCCGCCGGTGCGGAGCCTCGAACCAGGGAAGCAGTTCCGCATGCTTGTCCGGACCCTCGATGTAGCGGAAGATGTTGCCGCCGCCGTTGTCGATCACGACCACCTTTAGGTGGCCGGTGAGGTGGTCGTTCCAGAAGGCATTGCTGTCGTAACAGAAGGCGATGTCGCCGGTGATGAGGGTGGTGGTGCGTCCGGTGGCCAGCGCTGCACCAAGGGCGGTGCTCGTGCATCCATCGATCCCGCTCGTGCCCCGGTTGCTGGACCACCGGATGCCTGCCCTGCGGTCGAACAGTTGGGCATAGCGGGCCGGCGTGCTGTTGGCCAGCTGGACATCGCTGTTCGTGGGCAGGTGCTCCAATAGGGCCCTGAACACGGACAGGTCGCAGAAAGGCGTGGCATGCATGATGTGCTCATGCGCGGCGCGCATGCGCTGGTCCACCATGCGCCAGGCTTCTCCGTACATGCTCTCACCCGCGCGCACGCCGTTCACCAATTGTGCGAAGAACACCTCCGGGCTCACCGCGATGTCATGGGTCAGGCTCTGGTACGTATCGTGGTAGCGCTGGCCGGCATCCACATTCCAGTGCTGATCGGGTTTCCAATGCCGCAAGATCCCTTTGATGCGCTTGCTGACCACGGCACCCCCGAAGGTGATGAGGAGATCGGGGCGAAGGTTCGTGGTATTCGCCTCGTTCACCCCTTCGATCGCCCGGTCGATGCAGGTGATGAACGCGGGGTCATCCAGGTTGCTCGTGGCCTCGGTATGCACGCTCACCTGCGGCAGCGCGGCCAGGTGTTTCAAGGTGCTCAACAAGCCTGTGCTCCATTGTCCCTGTCCGGCAAGCACCATCACTTTGCGGCTCGTGCTTGTCTGTTCGATGAGCCAGCGTGCATGATCGGGCAGGATGAAGGGCTCGGTCATCACCGGTGCAATGGTGCGGGAATGCGGGTGCGTTTCCGTGGTGCCGTATAGCGGCTCTGCGAAAGGCACGTTCACATGCACCGGCCCGGGTACAGGAAGCAGGGTGCTGTCAATGGCCTCGTTGATCAACCTTCCACAATGCCAGCGTGCCAGCTCGTCCTGGGGTGCGCGCGGCAATTGCACACTGCGTTTCATATGCAACGCCAGCACACCGGACTGCCGTATGGCCTGTCCTTCGCCCTGGTCCACCCATTCCTCCGGCCTGTCGGCGGTGATCACCAGCAGAGGCACGCGCTGATAGAAAGCTTCGGCGATGGCCGGGCCGTAGTTGAGCACGGCGCTTCCGCTTGTGCAGATGAGCGCCACCGGTGCATGAAGCTGCTGGGCCAGGCCCAGGGCAAAGAAGGCCGCGCTGCGCTCATCGATGATGCGCAGGCAGCTGATCTCCGGTTGACGCAGGAAGGCCATTACCAGCGGCGCGTTGCGGCTGCCGGGGCTGATCACCGCATGGCGCACGCCTTTTGCAGCGCTCAGTCGTGCAAGCTCGGCGGCCGCGAAATGGTCGGAGGTCATGTGTGCGAAGAAGTGGGGGAGGGCATCAATTTGTTCAATGGTCCGGACCAGATGGCCGCCTTGCGGCTTGTCTCCAGCCATTCCATCCCAGGGTCGGAACCTGCGGTGATGCCCGCGCCGGCATATACCACTGCCTTTTCCCCATGGGCTTGCAGGCAACGGATATTCACGAAAAGTTCAGTGCGCCCTGCCGGGTCCCACACGCCCCAATACCCGGCATACAGGCCGCGTGGATGGGCTTCGTGTGAGGCAATAAAGGCAAGTGCCTTCTCGCGTGGTGAGCCACATACGGCAGGGGTGGGGTGGAGGTGAGCGACCAGCCGGGCCCGATCAACTGTAGACAGTTCGGCTGTGAAGCGGGTGCGCAGATGGGCCAGACGGCCTTGTGTGATCACCTCAGCGGGATGCTGATGGATGGACCGTGCTCCACTGGCCATGAGAGCCTGCTCGACAGCCTGTGCCACCACGGCCTGTTCATGGCGCTCTTTCTCACCCCATGCTTCAAGCTCTACCGGGCCCTGGTCAACGGACCGCGTGCCGGCGACCGCCTCGGTGCGCACCAATTCGTTCTCGAAGCTGATCAGCCGCTCGGGTGAAGCACCCAACCAGGTACCTGTGGCCGGCGTGTGCGCCAATGCAACGAGCGTTTCCGGATGAACGGTGAGTGCTTCCATGAACAAGTGTGCCACGGCACCTTCCGGCAAGCCTGCCAGCAGCGCGCGGGACAGGACCACCTTTTCCAGGGGGCCTTCTTCCATTAACGTTTGGGCCTCCCGCACACTCCTTTCGAAGGTGTTCCTTTCAGTGGGTTCCGGCAGCTGTTGGCCAATGGTTGATGACGGCCCATTCGGAAGGCGAGGGAGTGAAAGAACAAGAGCACCAGGGCCGAATTCCCATTCCTCATCAGGTTGGACCGCATGGATCGGCGCATCGGGCTGGAACGGCGCCAAAAGGAAGCACTTGTGCGAGATATTGCCAAGGGCCTGGGGCCGGCAGTCAGCTTCCCGCTGAACCCAAACGCGCAACGTGGCATGGGGGTGCCGAAAGGCCACGAAGGTGTACCCGCGCTCCAGGCAATGGGAAAGGAGTTCCGTTGGGGTGGGCTTTCCGCTCATGAACGCCGCTCGAGCACCAGGTTGGTCAGTCTGCAAACGGCACAGAGACGGCCTTGTTCATCGTGCACCCGGATATCCCATACGTGGGTGGAGCCACCACGATGGACCAGTTCACCGGTGGCGATGACCCTTCCATCGCGCACGGCTTTAAGGTGATTGGCATTCACCTCCACGCCCACCACCATGCGGCCCTCAGGCATCACCAATAGTGCGGAACCGGTGCTGCCGAGGGATTCCGCCAGGGCGGCTGTGGCCCCCCCGTGGAGGGAGCCAAAGGGCTGATGCGTTCGAGGTCCCACCGGCATGGTCGCGCACAAACGCCCTTGGTCATCCACATGGAAACGGATATCCAGGGCCTCGCAGAGCGTGTTGGGCCGCAAGGCATTGGCCTGGTCCGCGTGTGTTGCCGAGAACATGGTGGGGCGAAGGTATCCCGGTGCGAAATTCGCCCCCGGTATGCAGGAGCGAAAAAAGCGATTGTTGTTGGTGGAGGATGAAGCCTCGTTGAGGTCCAGTTTGAAGTTGAACTTTGAACTGGACGGGTATGATGTGACCACGGCCGTTCGCGGGTCCGAGGCGCTCGAGCGGCTGCGCGGTGCCCGGTTCGATGCGGTAGTAATGGATGTGATGCTGCCGGATATCGATGGGTTCTCCGTGTGTGAGACGATCCGCCTGGAAGGCGACCGCACCCCTGTGCTCTTTCTCACCGCGCGCAACACTACTGCCGATCGCATCCGTGGTCTGCGCTCAGGGGATGATCACTTGGGCAAACCCTTCGACCTGGAGGAACTTCGGCTGAGGGTGGCCAACCTGCTTGCGCGAGCGCAGACCGGGCTCAAGGATACGGGGCCTGACCAGCGGACCTTTGGGAGCAATTCGGTGGATTTCGCATCCTTTGAGATCATTGGACAAGGTGGAGCCCGCAGACAGCTTACACAACGTGAAGCACTGCTTTTGAGGCTGTTGATGGACAAGGAAGGGCAGGTGGTGACCCGGGAGGAGATCCTACACAAGGTGTGGGGGTATGATGTGTTCCCTTCCACGCGCACGATCGATAACTTCATCGTAGCCTTCCGCAAGTATTTCGAGCCCGACCCTCGTTCACCCCGTCATTTTCTATCGATCCGGGGGGTTGGGTACAGATTCGTTCCCTAAGCAGAGGCAACCCCCCTTTTTTCCGCCCGTCTTCAGGATGTCCAAGGTGGAGTGGTCAGACGAAACCTTGGTTTTGGTTCCATCCAAATTCCTTGCAGGTTACCAGGCAGGGGCCCCTTCCGGGCCCCTGTTTGGTTTCTGAATGGGCCAATAACATCAGTCCTGGCATGGGGCATACCTTCGCGCCCCATTCGCTGGGAACACTTCTGGCAGGTGGTTGTTCCGTATGGTAAGCGTGGTATGGTCGGTTTATTCTGCAGGATGAAGCTTCGCGGCGTTTTGATGGTCCTTGCGCTGCTGATGGGACGGTGGTTTTCCATGGCGCAACCACCTGGATTTCAGCATCAGATCATATTGTCTGGCATTTATCTTCCGTCCACCATGGTGTTCCTGCCGGATGGCCGGGCCTTGGTGGCCCAGTTGAACGGGGTGGTGCGGATTACCAGCAATACAGCACAGCTGCCCCTCACCACTACCGTGTACCTCTCCCTTCCCAACGTGTACAATTCCGGGGAGCACGGTCTTACGGAGATGGTCCTGGACCCGGATTTCGCCGTGAACGGATGGGTTTACATGTATCACAGCACGACCAGCAACAAGAGCCGCGTGGTCCGGTACACCCATGCAGGCAACATTGCCGACCCGGGAAGTGCCTTGGTGATCTGGGAAACACCAGAACCTTTTGTGTCTTGCTGCCATGCCGGTGGTTCCATGGCTTTTGCCAATGATGGCACACTCCTATTCACGGTCGGTGACGACTTTGACCCGAACAACTCCCAGAACCTCTCCCTTTCTCGTGGAAAGCTGCATCGCATCAATAGAGATGGCTCGGTCCCATTGGACAATCCTTACTACGATGCCACCCCTGGACTGTATGACGGACTGGGCAGGATGAAAAGCATTCATTCCATTGGCTTGCGGAATCCATTCCACGGTGGGCATGACCCGGTCACCGACCGGTTCATGTTCGGTGACGTGGGGGGGAACAATCACGCCACGGCTTGGGAGGAGGTGCATTTGGCGCGGCAACTTGCGAACTACGGCTGGCCATTCTGTGGTGATGTGGGCAGGGATGCGACCGGTAGTTGTTTGGATCCGGCATACGACAATGCCGTTGTGGCGTACCCACATGCTGGAGCTGGTGCGGCAGCGATCGGAGGGTGCTTTTATCGGGGCTCCATGTTCCCACCGAGTTGGCAAGGGCGTTTCTTCTTCGGTGATCATGCACGGGGGTGGATCAAGGCCATAGAGCTGGATGCCAATGGTCAATTCGTGGCCATACATCCATTTGTCGATTCCGCCTTGTTCGGGGGAGTGAACGCCATGCTCGTCTCCAAAATGGCCGTGGCGCCGGACGGGGCTCTCTGGTTCATCCGCTTGATCGACCCAGGAGCGGGCTATCTGGGGTCATTGCATCGCATTTTCGTGGAGCCTGACCTTGCACCGGTGTGCGGAGCTGTCCAAGTCACCCCGACCTCCGGGCCGGGTCCGCTGTTGGAGGTGGAGTTCACCGCCAGCGCCTCAGACCCCGAAGGGGCACCGCTCGATTATTTATGGGTGTTCGGTGATGGTACCCCGGATGTGTCGGGTCAGGCTGTCATCCACACCTATATGGGGCCGGGTCAGTTCACGGCTCAGGTGCTTGTTTCAGACGGCACCACAGCGGTCTCCTGCGGAACGATACCGATAACCGTGGGTGCTGAGCCGGTCGCCCAGATCCTTTCGCCATTGAACGGGACCTTGTTCCGCGCGGGTGATGTATTGACCTTCATGGGGTCGGCCACGGATGATGACCCGATCGGTGCGGCGAACATGACCTGGTCGGTGGTGCTCAACCACGATGACCATGTGCATCCTGAGGGAGGTGCCGTTGGCACCGATCAGTTCGTTCTCTCCATTCCCTATTCCGGCCATGGGTATAGCGGTAACGTGTGGTATACGGTCACCCTTACGGTGACCGACCTGGATGGCCTGACCGACCAGGTCGCTGTAAGCGTTTTTCCCGATAAGGCTGATCTGTTGATCGACTCCGAACCCCAAGGCCTGCTCATCGTCATCAATGGCCAGCCTGTGCAGACACCATATGTGCTCGATGAAGTGATCGGCGGCCAGGTGTTGGTGGCACCAGCCCAGTTCCAGCTCTGCTCGTCGGACACGCTGTTCTCCTTCGCGCAATGGAGTGATGGTGCCCCGCCGATACATGACGTGACCATACCGGAGACCGGCGCAACGCTTACCGCCCAGTACACCAATGCTGGTTCCTGTTCCCTTTGTGGCCAAGCTTTGTATTTCGACGGAATGGATGATATCGTCACCCTCCCAGCACTGACCTTGGTGGGGGACTTTACGATCGAGTGTTGGGTGAACCCCGGTCCCACCCCATCCGCAACGGATGTGATCTGTGGGGACCTGGTGGATGTTTCACTGGACCTCACCGGCGGTATGATCCGCTTTTCCAAGGGCAGTTTATTGCTGGCGGGCAATGTGCCCATTCCCAGCGGAAGTTGGACACATGTGGCCATTTCGCGCGAAGGCTCGACCTTGCGCGCGTTCATTAACGGTGTGGAGGATCCGGACGTGGTGGCGATCCCCTATTTCGGCCCTGTGACCCTGACGCATGTGGGCCGCGGACCAGGCAGCGGAAGGTTCAAGGGCACCTTGGATGAGTTCAGGATCTGGTCTACCGCCCGAACAGCGGCCGAGATCCTGCATGAGCTGGACAACTACGTTGATGCGACCGGGCATCCGGATCTATTGGCCTGTTGGCGGTTCGACCATCCGAACGGTGCGCAGTATTTGAGCGATTTAGGAATGAACGCAGTGTCGGCCATACTGGGAAGCACGGCGCAACCGAGTGCCGACGACCCCTTCCTCTTCACATCGACAGCCCCGATCAAATGGGCCTGTACCCGCCCGCTTGGGCTGCAGGTAAAAGCCTTGTTGGATGGGCCTTTTGACCCGACCACCCAGTTGATGCGGGATGATCTGCGCACCAATGGCTTGATACCCTCAATTGAGCCCTACTCGGCGCTTGGTTTTGCGCTTGTCGGGGGGGCGGGGGCCACGTTGGACCAAGCCTTGCTCACCACTTCCGGCCCTGAAGCGATCGTGGACTGGGTGCTGGTCGAATGGCGGGACCGGTGGGACAGTTCCATGGTCGTTGGTACCACCTGTGGTTTGATCAGAAGGAATGGTGACGTGGTTGATCCCCAAACAGGATCGATCCTTCAGGTCCAGGTGGATCAACCTGCTGGGTACCTGGCGGTCAGGCACCGGAACCACTTGGGGGTGATGTCCTCAGCGCCGTTATCGTTCCAAACTACCCAGCTGGTCTTCGACCTGACCCTTCCATCCACCCCATGCCTTGGTACCGACGCCCGCAAGGGTATTACGGCACCCTTGCTTCTTTGGGCGGGCAACACTAATTTGGACGCTGTTTTGAAGTACATGGGTGCGAACAACGATCGAGATCCGGTGCTGAGCGTATGTGGTGGGGTCATCCCCACGGGCATAGGTTCCGGGTATGCGATCGAGGATGTGAACCTGGACGGCCGGATCAAGTACCATGGTGCCGGCAATGACAGGGATATCATCTTGCGTTCCATCGGTGGCTCCAACCCACAAGCCGAACGCAACGAACAACTGCCCCAATAACACCCCGGGTCAAATGAAAAAGCGCAGACTCCTGATCGCGATGGTGGCCATGATCCTGGCCGCGTCCACTTCTTTCGCCCAAGGCCGGGTCGATATCGGCATCTATCACAACGGAGATGGACAGTTGGAGGTGAAAGTGCGCCCACAGGCGGACTTCACAGGCATTTTTTCCTCGCTGGTGTTCACCATCCGCTGGGATAAGAGCAGTAATGCCACCTTGGGTCAGCCCACGCAGGACGAGACCGTGGCCGATTACTTGTCGTTGATGCGCAGTGGCGGAGTGCATGATGCAGGTACCTACTTCTATCAGGTTTATGCGGGCTTCGGGTTCAGCCGCATTGGCGAGACCAAGGCGTGGGAGGCTGGCAAGGAGTACACGATCGCAACCATTCCTGTGACCGGTGCGGGCGAGTTCCACTTGGTGAATGATCCCTGGACCCGCGAGGTGGCGAACAACGGCGACTTCTATGTGTCCTTGGGAGGCGTTGATCAGACAGGTGTGATCTACAAGAGCCTGGCCGCGCCTGCTTCCCTGGAGAGCACGCTCCTCATCCAGCCGAACCCGAACGATGGCCGCTTCACTTTCTCCTTCCTTTCCGCTGAAGCGGGGGACATTCGGATCGAAATGCTCAATTCACTTGGCCAGCGTGTCTTTGGTGATCAGCTGCGCGATTTCCAAGGAACCTATCGCAAGGAGATGGACCTGACAGCCATGAGCAATGGCATTTACTACCTGAAGATCACACGCGGTGGAGAGACCAGTGTGCACAAGGTGGTCTATCGCTGACCCATCAAACACAACATTGAAGGGGGGGCAGGCGCTCCCCCTTCGCTTTTTCAAGCAATGCATGTCCTGCAGTACAATGCATCTGCGTTGTGAGTGAACGGCCGATCATGGGAGAGGATCTCACGGATCACATTGCGTAGCTCATCCGCGAAAAGCACCGTGTGCTCACGGGTGAATACGTCGGATCCATACACGCGCAGAAAGGACTGTAAGGCAACACTGGGCTTTCGCAGCGGAACCACGACGGCCCTGACCTCCTCAATGGAGGACATGTGCTGAAGCATCAAGTACGCGTAGAACGCGAGTTGGATCGCCATGGGGTGGTCCCGGTTCAGCGATCCGTCCGTACCGAACAGATCAAGTTTCTTGGGGTCCACTGAACCGGTCTTCAGGTCGTAGATATGGATTCGTCCTTGACGCGCGATGACCCGGTCCGCCGTACCGATCAAGGGGATATGCCGTCCGTCCACATCGATGCCACCTTGCAGGCTCATCTCCACATCGATCAAGACATCACCCACGTGGTGTTCCAAGGCCTTCCCCTCGTGCTTCAGGTTCCGCAGTATGGCGGCCGTTGCCATCTCCACCTGCAGCAAGGGCTCGCCGCGATCGAGTTCCAGTCCGATGCCGTCAGCCAGCAACTTGTCCACAAGCATGGACTGTATTTCCTGCCGGTCCATAAGCAGGGCTTGGGGTGGGACAGACATGCCCTTGTAAGGCCGGTACACCACCTCGTACACGGCATGCACAGCGGAGCCAAGTGCATCCTGGGGGATCCGCGTATCGATGGGGTCCTTCGGCGTTCGGGCCCAAAGCTGTGTGTGGAAGAATTCCAGCGGGCAGGCCAGGTAGGAATTGATCGTGCTCGCAGAAAGCCCTTTATCCAGCCGGTCTTCAAGCAAGCGCAGTACGGACGGTGTTTTCTGCACCGCCAGCATCGGAAATGCACGTGCCATGTCCTGTGGGAGACAGGTGGACTTTCGCCATTGGGTTGACCTGGTAGTCCCCAGTTCCAGTTGCCATTGTGCCAGGTACCTTGAGGGTTCAGCGGTATCATCTCCGGAGCCATCGTGGTGCAGGAGCGCAACGTGCCTGGTGCGTTGCATGGCACGGTGGAAATGATAAGCGTTCACTTTATCGCTGTGCACGGGAAGAGGAAGACCCATCACACGTCGAATGTCGAATGGAATGAAACTGCGGTCCGCTCGGGCGGGCGGAAGGGATCCCTCATTGCAGGAGAGCATGAAGAGCCGGTCGTGGTCCAGTGCCCGGGTCTCCAGGAAGCCCATGATCTGCAGTCCACGAAGGGGTTCGCCTTCGAGGTCAAGCCGTTCCTGTCGGAGTAGCCGGTCATGCAGGGCGATCCATGTCCGTCCATCCAACGCATCCGGTATTTCCCTGAGATGCCGTTCCAATAGTTGAAGCATGATGGACCAGGCGTGCAGCTGCTCGCGGCCCAGGTCGGACAAGTCTGGTGTGGTGAGGGCCCAGTGGATGAGGGCTAAGGCGCGTTGTGGAAGATCCGTACCAGGCGTGACGAGGGTGGCGAGTGTTCGCTCCAGGGTCATCGCATCATCCTGGCCAAGCGCGTCACACAGTTCCCGCATGCGCACACGCGGAGACCGCAGGTCGTGCAGCAAGGACTGAAGCGAAGTGGATATGGCAGAGGTGCGTACGAAGGGATGGGCGACCAGTTCCTGCAGGTCCTGCACCCGGTAACCCCTGCCTTCCTCGTGGTTCAGCAGCGCGTTGAAAAGGGCGCTGGCCAATGCCCCGATGGGAAGCCCTTGAAGGCGAATGCCCATGGTGACATTGAAGGGACGCAGTTCATCCGGCATGGCGGCCAGCAGCGGGACCAGGAGGTGTTCCTCAGGAAGTACGACGGCCGTTCGTTCGCGTTCCTCGGCAGGGAGCCGCAGCAGCTGTTCCACTACGGCATGCACCTGGGACGTGGCGTTCGGAACGTGCACTTCCTCCACCGTGCGCTCCATGTCCAGAAGCCCATTGCACAAGGGGATCTCACCAGGACCATACCGCGTGATCAGTTCACGAAGTGCCTCACCTGCCTCATGCTCGGAGTGGCCGACATAGTTGACATCACCATCCCATGCTACGCGAAGCGCACCCCGTGCGCGAAAGTGGTCGAGCAGTTGCTTTTGGGCGACTGTCAGCGCATTCACACCGGCCACCCAAACCTCCTTCCAAGGCAAAATGCCGGCTGATCTTGTGCGTTGTGCAGCATCGCGCTCCATGGCGCCTTGCGTACCCATGCCACGCGCCGCAAGCATCCTGTTGAAGTGTTCATGGATCAGCCCCTGTCGCTTCCAGAACTGGCGGTGTCGTTCTTGTCCGAGACTGAGTTCTCCACCAAGCCTGTAGCTCCAATCCTCGATCTCGCTGAAAGCCGCCAGATCGCGGTACAACTGCTTCAGGTCGATCAGTTGCGCATCCACTTCGCTCATGTCGCTGAGCAGCGTGGGGGCGATGTTCAGTGTATCCTCGATCGACCAGTGGTCATCCGGAAAAAGCTCGCACTGTACCTGGTGCAGTATGAAGGCGCCGGTAAGGGGGTCTGCTGGTGCAAGTCCGCTGAGCCGTTGCGTCAGGGTGGGGAAGGTGTGGATATCCGGGCTCCAGAGCGGGGCTTTGGCTGCTTCGGCCAATCTTCTTCGCAACCAGGTGGCGGCACGCCGGCTGGGCAACACCACGGCCACATCGCGCAGCTCCGTACCGTGCCTGTCAAGCAGCCGGTCGGCCAGTAATTTTAGGAAGGGGACCATGGTCCGGTGCAAATTAGCGGGCGTTCCCCATGTCCGTCCCATACACCTTTCCAACCTACCGCCGATCGGCCAATGGCCAGCACTTCTACCGCATTGCTTCTGAGGTGCGGTTCACGGAGGTACAGCTCATTGGTGGCCGCGTGCTGGTGCACGAAGTCACGGCCAACACCTACCCTGAGCGTCTGCGCATTGCCGAAATGCTGGCCATGGTGGAAGGCATGTGGTCGGACATCCCGCAAGGCGAGTTCGAACAAGCCCTGGGACGGGCTGTTTGATCCAAGGCCGGGACCAGGCAGGTAACGGTGCCTCCCGGGCCACGGATCGGCACTACCTTTCGTCCTATTCCCATGCGGTCATTCCCTCTCTGGGTGGTGCTGTGCACGCTGGTGTTCCCGGCGCACGCAACGCATATCCTGGGTGGTGAGATGTATTACGATCACCTGGGCGGGGCGCAGTACCAGGTCACCTTGAAACTGTACCGGGATTGTGGACCCGCCAATACGAACGGGACCGGCTTTGACCCCACTGCGGATATCGGGGTGTTCACCAGCACCGGAGCATACCTCTTCTCTCAGACATTCTCGTTCCCAGGTGCGGTATCCGTGCCGCTCCAGTTGAACAATCCATGCCTTATCGCACCGCCTGTGATCTGTGTGGAACAGGCAAGCTATACGGGCGTGCTCAATCTTCCGTCAGGCACGGGGGGGTACATCCTCGCATATCAGCGCTGTTGCCGGGTGCCCACCATCCTGAACCTGACCACGCCCAACGCCATGGGCCTTACCTGCACGATGCGTGTGCCGGACCCGAACGCGGTGGGTAACAACAGCAGCCCGCGCTTTACGTTGATGCCTCCCACCGCCATTTGTGCGAACTACGCCTTCACGTTCGACCAGAGCGCCACTGACCCCGACGGGGATGTGCTGGTGTATGAGCTGTGCGACCCTCTGCATGGTGGTACACAGATCAATCCGCTTCCCTTGCCTCCCGATCCGCCACCATACATGCCGGTGACTTGGGCGGGCGGCTATTCCGCCACGAACCAGATGACCGCCTCACCTGGCTTTGGGATCAATGCAGCCACGGGCCAGCTCACCGTGACCCCTACATTGATCGGGTCATTCGCTGTGGCCTATCGCGTAAAGGAATACAGGGGAGGTGTGCTGCTCAGTGAAGTGATCCGTGACTTGCGCATCGATGTGGTGCCCTGCCAGTTGCCCGTGGTCTCCGCCATCGCTCCGCAGCAGACCCTATGCACGGGCACCACGGTGACCTTTCAGAACCAGTCCGTCAACGGGCAGACCTGGCTTTGGGACTTCGGTGACCCCAATTCGAGCGCGGATACCAGCGCGCTGGCGGCTCCCACTTACACCTATGGTGACACGGGCAGCTTCATGGTGATGTTGGTGGCGAACCCAGGTGCACCCTGTGCGGATACCGCCATTTCGGTGTTCGAGATGCACTATCCCATCAATCCTCAGTTCACACCGCCCCCTGTTCTTTGCTTCGATCAACAGCCGGTGATCGTGGATGCCACGGGCGCTTTCACCGCACTGGCCAATGTGCAGTGGGACCTGGGCGCCAACGGTACCACACCCCTTGTTTCCGGCGATCCCGGTGTGCTGTCCTTCATCCAGCCGGGTGTGCATAATGTGACGTTGACCGTGAGTCAATTCGGGTGCACGGGAACGGCGAGCGGATCCATTGAACTTCATCCGCGCCCTCAAGCCAATGTCACAGGGGGGGGTGAAGGCTGCATGCCCTTCAGCTTGTCCTTCCTCGACCAGTCAACCGCATGGACACCGCTGACCGTGCAATGGAACTATGGCGATGGCTCGGGAGGCAGTTCAGGTCAACACCTTTACACCACCACAGGGACCTTTGACCTGGTATACACCGCTTGGACCACCAGCGGATGTGTGGATACGGTGGTCCAGGTGTTGCCCGCTGCGGTGGTGGTGCATCCGCAGCCCACGGCGGGCTTCCAAGTGACACCGCCCTCGGTGAACATCCTTTACCCTACGGTGCAGGTGAACGACATGAGCAGTGATGCGATCACCTGGTATTACTACATCGATGGGGAGGTGGTCCAGCAACCTTCGTTCAATTGGGACTTCCAAGGTGGTGGGCAGCAGGTGATCATGCAGGTGGTCACCAGTGACCAGCTCTGCTCGGACACGGCGTATGCCACGGTGCTTGTCGTGGATCATACCTTCTTCGCTCCCAACGCATTCACCCCGAACGGCGACGGGAATAACGATGAATGGCGTCCGGATGTGTACGGCGCGACTTCCTATGTGCTTACCGTTTTCGACCGATGGGGTGGGGTGCTATTCACCACCACCGATCCGAAGGCAAGCTGGAGCGGGGAAGGTTCCCCACAAGGTGTTTATCCCTATCTGGCCCGGGTCACATCCATGGGTCGCGCGGTGCGGGAGTATATCGGACACGTGACGATCGTGCGGTGATGGGCGGTTAGTCATCCCGCACCATGTCCACATGTGGTATACCGTCCCAATCATATGGCGCACTGATGATCCGGTATCCGTGTGCCACGTAGAATGAACTGATGTGGGCTTGTGCGGCCAGTGCTGAACGCACGTTGCCTTGATGCTGCCGAAGCCACGCGTGGCATTGCCGAACAAGTTCGTGTCCCAGTCCCTGTCCACGGCGGTCGTTGCGAACACAGAAACGTCCCACGTGTGGCAAATCACTTCCATCGCCCGTTATGATGCGTGCACCAGCGACCACATTTTGGTCCGTATCGCTCGCAATTACATGCCAGGCGGTCTCATCCGCCTCATCCAGCTCGGGATAGATGCATCGTTGTTCCACCACGAACACATCCACTCGTAGTCGCAGGAGCCTGAAGAGCATGGCGGGCGACAGGTCATTGATCCGCGCAATGGTCCATTGAAGGGGAGGGGCCGGGTTCATGACACCTGTACGATCGCGCCTTCCGGCAGATAAAGCAACATGCCCCGGACCTCCTTTTCAGGATGGATCCCCTTCAGCAGATCCACATAGCCGCTCACCTGTTCGTGATGTTCGGGACGCGGCTTGCCGAACTTGTAGTCCAGCACAAGGATCCCACGATCGTCCTCTTCGACCCTGTCCGGCCTTGGGAAGGACGTTGTGTCCGCGATCAAGGTGACTTCCTTCCATGCACGCGCATTTCCCGAGAACAGAGCTGCTACGGCCGGCTGGCTGAAGGCTTGAAGCAGCTTGTTCAAAAGGTCGGGCGCATCCGTCATGGAGAGTTGGCCACTCTGGCAGGCCGCTTCGATCAGTGAAGGCAGCTCATCGGGGTGTGCCATTCGGGCCAGGATGGCATGCAACACCGTTCCATTCCGTCTGTAAGGGTCTGGTGAGGCCGGGTCCCATTCCACTGGCGCGGTGATGCGGATGTGGGGCAGGGCAGGTCCGGCCTTGCTGCCATTCAGGAAAGTTGGCAGATGTGATGCCGTTGTATTCGCTGAAGCTGGCAGGGCGGTACCGGCGGTCATTCCGGCGTCGGAGCCAAGGGTCCGGATGTATTTCAACAAGCCTCCTTGAATGCCCGCTGCGGACTTGCTGTTCCTCACAGAGGCGTACAGTCGTTCCTCGGGCCTGGTGAAGGCCACGTACAAGAGGTCCAGTTCATCAAGCTGGCGCAATTCCAGTTCATGCTTCACCTCCGGCACAAGGTCTTCAAGCTCTTTGGAAGGTTTAACGAGGGTGGATGATAGTCCCGGGACACGCTCATCCGCAGCCACCCAAAGCCACTCCTGGTGCTTGCCAGACGTGCTGCGCCTGGTCCAAGGCACCATCACCACAGGGAATTGCAGGCCTTTCGAGGTATGAATGGTCATGACCTGCACGGCATCCGCAGAGCCACGGCCCTGTACCATGCGCTTCTTGCCGGTGCTTTCCCAGTGCAACAAAAGGTCTCCCAGACCGGCACTGCCCTGGCTCTGAAAGGTCACCACGTCGTCCAACAGCGTCAGGAGCCCGGGGCATGTGGCGGCGTGCAGTCCAAACCAATGGCCGCACCAGTCCACCAGGTCTGAGAGCGGCCCTGTGGTGGGAATGGTCCGGTGTTCATTCAGCAAGCGGTCCAATATCGCGTTGGGTCGCATATCAAGGTCCTGGTCCGTCAACGGGTCAACCTGCCCATCGGCTGGATCGGCAAGACAGGCTCTGTGCTGCAGCACTCGCATGGCCATGACCACATCCGGCCGATGGATGTAGCGGAGGAGGTCGATAACAGCCTTTGCGGCGGTGTCGTTCTCCAGCCGCTGCCCATCGCGTGATCGGGTGGGCACATGGATCGCGTGAAGCGCATGCGTTACAGCGGTGGCCTGATTTCCCGTGTAAACCAATACGGCCATATCTGGCCATGCATAACCATCCTGGATGCAGGTCTTTATCCACGCTTGAAGACGCTCCAGTTCAGGCTTTAGTTCATCCGTTCCCTCATTTTCCTCGTCCTGTGAACGAGGGGCGACGATATCGAATTGAACATATCCATCCCGTTCACGGAAGGCCTCCTGCGCACTTGCGGCGTACACTGGCTGGAGCCGTTCGGGCAGCGTAAGGGCCAGCGTGTTGAATAGTGCATTGTTGGTGGCGATGATCGATCGACCAGAGCGTCGGTTGTCCACCAGAGGAGCAGCGATAATGGCACTCGCCCGTAGTTGAGCCTCCAGTTCATGGCCACGCGGAAGGTGGCCGGCCTGATGAAGACCCGGCAGGGCAATGAACTGTTCCACATCCCCATCGCGCCAGCGATAGATGGCCTGCTTGGCGTCGCCTACAAGAAGTACCTCACCACCCACGGAAAGGGCATTCTCCACCAAGGGAAGCAGTGCGTGCCACTGGGCCAAGCTGGTATCCTGGAACTCATCGATCAGGAAGTGGCGGTAGCGTTGACCGATCTGCTCATAAATGAACGGTGCCGGGTCCTCATGCACGAGCTCCACCACACGCCGTGTCAGGTCACTAAAAAAGTGGACACCATCCCGTTGCTTGATCGTTTCCAGGCGGTCATGAACCAAGTGCAATGCCGCTGCGGGTAGCAGATCGCGGCGTATGGCTCGTTCCACCAGGTAGACAGGTAACTCATCGGCTTGTACGCGCATCACTTCCCGTCCCAGTTCATCCAAGGAAGTTGATATGCCTGCCAGGCTTGACTTCGCTGATGCGTGCGCCTTGCCAGCGGACCAATCGCCACGTTCCAGGCACTTCGCCAGGTGGTTTGTGGGGGGCCATTTCCCCTCGAACCGTGCCAGTTGTTGGAAGGTGCTGTATGGGCCTCGGCCACCTTGGTAGAGGTCCTCGGGGCCCACCTCGACAGAGGTCAGTACACGCAAGGCCCGTTCACCCAGGGCCCGAACGCGTTGTGTGAAGTGTTCCTCGTTGCCCTTCAATTGACGTTCCGTGGTGAGGAATTCCGTTGGCGGGATACCCTGATAGTCACGCAAGGGTGCCACTGCGCGTTCACGGTCCAGCTCCTTGGCGAGTTCAAGCAAGGGTTTCTGCACTGCCCAGGCTGCTTCATCCTCAACCAATGCTTCACCAATGCGCATAAGCAGCTCCGTGGGAGCCTCAGGGGTGCCTGCCTGTGCAAGCAGTTCGTTCACTGCTCGTGCGCGGTAGTCGGCCTGCGCCGTGGTCATGCGCAGGTCCTGGTCCAACTGCAGGTCCCGGGCGAAGGGCCGCACCAGACGTCGCATAAAAGCATCAATGGTGGTGATTGACAGGTCCGACCAATGGTGGAGCATATGGTGGTGCACCACCTTGGCTTTCATGATCAGCACATCCGCAGTAAGGGAGGACTGCTGCTGGATCTCATCACGGATGTTATTCACACCTCCATCGTCCTCTCTTCCTTCGGCCAGTGCTTCCAATACATGTAGCACGCGCTCCTTCATTTCGCGGGCGGCCTTGTTGGTGAAGGTGAGGGCCAGAATGCGTCGGTAGGCGTCCGGGTCTGGTGCCCCCAGGCACAGGCGCAGGTAGGTGCGCACCAAGGCATGCGTCTTCCCAGCCCCGGCGGAACTTCTGAGAATGGTGAAGCGGCCTGACATGTTCCGTGACGAATGTACCTGGCAAAGCTGTTCATGGTCAGGGTTCTGCCTGAGGGGCCGCCGTAACTTTGCACATATGAGTTCTGGATACATCCTGCCCCGACTGTTCCTGGTCGCCAGCCTGCTTATGTCCGGTTGCGACAAGGAGGAACCCATTCCTGACCCCACGCCCGACCCACAGGCGAATACGGTGGTGGCGCTGCAGGTGCTGCACCGATACGGAGGGGCCTCTTTCGATCTGGCCGGCACCTGGCCGGACGCCGTAGGTACCAGCCTCAAGTTCACACAGGTGAGGTATTATATCGGTAGCCCGGTCTTCCAGGATGATGTGGGCGATACGGTACAGGCCTTCGCCGGCAAGTACTTGTTGATCAGCGCCGCGTCGAATGCCATCCAGGTCATGGGGGAGCTGCATGGGCACCTGCACACCATGGGGTTCGGTTTGGGCGTGGATAGCGTTCTCAACCATCAGGATCCCACCCTTGCCGCGCCTCCATTGAACGATGCCACCATGCATTGGAACTGGAACCCTGCACAGGGGTACAAATTCCTGGTACTGGAAGGCCGCTACGATGATGATGGCACCGGCGTGGTGGACGCGGATGATCCGGAGTTCGTCTATCACTGTGCCGGGGATGCCCTTCACCGCAACACCAGTGTGGAGGTGCACACGGATGCACTGACCGGTGGCAACCTTGCCTTAACCCTGCATATGGATATGCAGGTCCTTTTGCAGGGTGTGGATGTGGCCGCCTCACCCATCGTCATGGCACCCACCGGCACGGCGGTCACCCTGATGAACAATTTGCGCAACGCGTTCACGCATCCATGAGGAGTATCGTTCCATTGACCTTGCTGTGCCTGCTGGCGCTGGCGTCCTGTACGCGACGGGACCCTGATGTGCCTGGCCCAGCCGAGCCCGGAACGGCGACGTTGAAAGTGAGCTTCGAGCCGTATTGGGGTGCCGTACCGTTCAATAAGAACAATGTTTACCCGGATGACCTGGGCCATCGGGTGCAGGTGCAGCAGGTGAAGTTCTATGTAGGAGAGTTGAAGCTGACAGGAACAACAGTTCGGCAGTTGAGTGAGATCGATCTGATGAACCTGACCAATGGACCGGTGGAACGCACTTTCAGTGTGCAGCCTGGAATGATGGATGGCATCGCCTTCGGCATTGGGGTGCCAGCCCATTTGAACCAGACGGACCCTGTGCTCTATCCCATCGACCACCCCTTAAGTGTGAACCAGGGCATGTACTGGACCTGGGCCACCATGTACCGTTTCATCATTTTCGAGGGCCGTTTTGACAATGATGTGGCGGCCGTGGGCACACCGCCCTTTCAATTCAGCATTCACACGGGCATCGATACGTGTTATCGCACGCTTGCGCTTGCACGGAGCATGGACTTGGTGGAGGATGGTCAGTACGTGCTGCGGTTGAAGGTGGATCTTCGATCGTTCCTGGATGGGAACCCGGACAACCTCGACCTCTCGGTCTCGAACCAGGCACATGGAAGTCCTGAGGAGCTGCCGATCGCGTTGTTGCTGTCGGACAATGCACGGAATGCCATCAGCTTGATGCCATGAAGCATGTGATACCCATCCTTCTTTTCGCTTCGCTTGCGGCATGCAGGCCGGAGAAGGATGAGGTATTGCAGATCCCCGATGCACCCTATGTGTTGGAACTGCCCGCCGGCTTTCCAATGCCCGCGATCCCCGGGGAGAACCAACTGACCGTGTCACGTGTGGAACTGGGCCGTCGGCTTTTCTTCGAACCTCGCCTGAGCAGGGGCGCCGCACAGAGCTGCGCCTCCTGTCATTTCCCGGACCGGGCATTCAGCGATACCGTGTCACGGAGCGTGGGTGTGCATGGGAACATGGGTTTGCGCAACTCCCCGCCGCTCATGAACCTGGCCTGGCATGATGCTTTTTTCCGTGACGGGGGAATTCCAAGCCTGGAGTTGCAGGTGCTTGCGCCGATCCATGATCCCTTGGAGATGGACTTCAACATCAACACGGCGGCGGAGATCCTGCGCAGCGAAGAGCCATTCGCATCCTTGAGCACCAAGGCATACGGCCGGCAGCTGGATGGATATGTGATCACCCGCGCGATCGCCAGCTTCATGCGCACGCTTATCAGTGGAAGCTCCAGAGTGGATCGCTTCCTGCAAGGGGAGACCAGTGCCTTGAGCGAGGCTGAACAGCGTGGTTGGGCGATCTTCTCAGGGCCTGGTGCGAATTGCACCGCATGCCATGGAGGCTTCGACTTCAGCGATCATGGCTACCACAATGTGGGTCAATACCTGGACTATGCTGATCCGGGTCGGCAACGCATCACCCTGCTGGAGAGTGATCGGGGCAAGTTCAAGACACCAACATTGCGGAACGTGGCATTGACCGCCCCATACTTGCACGACGGTGCGATGGGCACGCTGGAAGAGGTGGTGGACCATTTCGCTTCCGGGGGCTCTCCACATCCGAATCGCAGCCCATTGCTACAGCCTTTTGTTTTGAACGGAACGGATAAGGCGGACCTGGTGGCATTCCTGAAAGCACTGACCGATGAACAATTGGACCGATAACATCATGAGACCCGGCTCGCTCCTCATCAGAACAGTGCTGCTCATGTTGGTCTTGGTGGCCTGCCAGCCGGAGACCGTGGAACCCGAGCCGCCAGGCACTTCAGGCCCCACGCCCTACGACCTTCAGTTGCCTGCCAACCTGCCGCCCATGTCCATTCCAATGGACAATCCGCTTACAGTGGAAGGGGTGGCTTTGGGCCGCTTCCTCTTTTTTGAAGAGCGGTTGAGCGGGAACAACACCATGAGCTGTGCGACCTGTCATGGGCAGCTGTTCGGGTTCACGGATAACGGCCATGCAGTAAGCACAGGCATTGATGGCATTGCCGGGGACCGCAACAGCATGCCCTTGTTCAATCTGGGTTGGTCCTCCACTTTTTTCTGGGATGGACGCTCCCCCACTTTGGAGAAGCAGATCCTGGAGCCCGTGCCCAACCCCATAGAGATGCACGAGACCTGGCCCAATGCAGTGGCCAAGCTCGCTGCGGATCCCGCTTATCCACCCCTGTTCCGCGCGGCTTTTGGGAGCTCGGTGGTCGATTCGGTGCGGGTGGCGAAGGCCATGGCTCAGTTCATCCGCACCATGGTGAGCGCCAACAGCAAGTTCGATCGGGTGCTGCGTGGTCAGGATGCCTTTACCCTTGAGGAGCAGATGGGCTTTGAGTTGTTCAACAAGGAGGGCGGTCCACCGGGTGTGCCGATCCCCATGCCAGGTGGTGGCTTCATCCTTGGGCAGGGTGGGGGTGACTGCTTCCACTGCCATCCCAGCGCGGGAGGCCTGTTCACGGACTTCCAATTCCGCAACAACGGGCTGGATGCGACGTTCACCGACCTGGGCCGGGGTGGGGTGACCGGAGACCCTCAGGACATGGGCAAGTTCAAGACCCCCTCGTTGCGCAACATCGCGGTCACACAACCTTACATGCACGATGGGCGGTTCGCGACGCTCGAAGATGTCATCGAACACTACAACAGCGGGGGCGTCTCTTCACCTACCGTGGACCCCTTCATGAAGTTCACGGATCCGGGACAGACATTGGAGCTAACACCAGAAAAGAAGCAGCAAATACTCGCATTCCTGAACACGCTCACGGACCTGGACTTCCTGAACGATCCGCGGTTCAGCGACCCCGGCGCACCCTGAGGGTCAGGCAGCGCTTGCTTCCGAAGTGTTCGGGCGCCATGTGGCGCAGCGCATACGGTCGCCGAACACCGGAGCTTTGAAAAGGCTGGTGCCCAATAGCAGACGTGCACATTCCTGCACGCCCTCAGTAATGCTGGGGTGAGGATGGATGAGATCGGCAAGCTCGCGCACCCCGGTACCCATCCGCATCATCAAGGCCACGGCCTGAATGGCGCTGCTGGCGTGTTCGCCCACTGCGCGCATGCCCAGTACATGCATGTCGGCATCATCGGTAACCAACAGTTTGAAGAAGCCCTTGGTCCGCCGCATGGCGATGGCCCGGGCAAGGCAGGAGTAGTCGATCCGGGCTACACGGTGGGGAATGCCCTGCTTGCGGCACTCCTGTTCGTTCAGCCCAACGCCGGCCACTTCGGGCTCCAGGAACATGATCGTGCTGGCGTGTCCGGTATCAGGCTCTGGTCCGGTCAAGCCGGCGATACGCTCCACCGTGTGCCGCGCTGCCACCTCGCCGAGGTTCACAAGCATGTTGCTTCCAGTGGCATCACCCACCACATGGATGTGGGATAGGCTCGTCGCGGTTCCATTCAGTTCAGGCTGCGATGTGCCGGTTCGCTGATGAATGCCGGTGAGCTCCAGTCCGAGCCCATCCAGGCAAGGTATCCGGCCTACGGAGATGAGTGCCCGGTCCACACGTTCCGTGTGGCGGGTGCCATCGGGCTGCAGCAGGGTGAACTCGGCTTCACTGCCGATGCGCTTCAGGCTCTCGAGCTTGGCGGACCCATGAATGATCACTCCCCGGCGTTCGAGGCTTCGCGCCACCACCTCCGAAACGTCCTCATCCTCGAAGGGGAGAATGCGAGCGGCGCGATCCACGAGGTGCACCTGTGTACATCCAAAGTTGCTCAGGATGGTCGCGAATTCGCAGCCGATCACCCCGGCACCAACGATCACGATGCTCCGCGGCAGTTCATCCATGCGGAAGATGCCATCACTGGAAAGGATCACCTCCTCATCCACAGGCATGTCCGGCAGGATGCGGGGTCTACTACCTGTGGCCACTACTATGTGATCGGCGGTAATGTGCAGATGCCTGTCGCCCCGATCAATGCGGATGGTATTTGGGCCCGTGAAACGTGCCATTCCGCGTGCATGACGGAAGCAGTCCGAATTCTTTTCGAGGAGCTGCATGTGGCAGCTGAAAAGGTACTTGCGCTCGAAGACGGCTTCGTTGAGCGTGCGGTTGATCTCCTCCCAGGACAATCGGTAGGGCTCACGGTCGCGTTTGCGGACCAGGTCGTTCGCATTGGCCACGCGCTGTGACATTTCCCAAAGCGTCTTGCTGCTCAGGGCACCATTGTAGATCCCTGCTCCACCCACCTTGTCCCGCTCCACCAGCAGGGTGCGCAGTCCGAGGTCCACGGCCCTCATGGCCGCGGCATAGCCTGAAGGGCCGCCGCCGATCACACACAGGTCGAAATGTTCGTAGGGGGGTAGGTCCGCGCTCATGAATGGGCCCTCTTACGAGCGGTGGAGCAAAGGGTTCATAAGGTCGTGGATGGTCTTTTGACAGGTCTTCATCGGCAAATGATCGGTCTTGGTCGGATCAGGGGGCAGGCGTGGGTATCCGGCGCACCACGGCAGGCGTATATGTAGCCGCATTCGACCCTCCATGCGCACTTTCCTATCCAACATATTGTTCAGTTGCGGTCTAGGCCTGCTCAGTTTCGGTGCGCAGGCCCAGTGCCCGCAGCTCTACGACCATTTGGGGACCCCGGTGAATGCGCCGCAGTGGTACAGTTGTTCGGGTTCATCCTACACGTTGTTGGTGGCCTCACCGCAGACCATTGGTGCATTCACCATCGATTGGGGTGATGGCAGCCCTGTACACAATGGTGTTTTTCTATCGCCACCCTTGAGCGTGAGCCATGTGTACACCGCAGCCGTGGCCACCTACACCGTGACTTTCACAGAGATCGCCACCGGTTGCGTGGTGACCGGGACGCTGACGATGGAGCAGAGCACCAGCGCTTCCATACAGATCCCCATTGGTGGATTGACACAGATCTGCGCCCCGCAGGCCGTGGAGTTCATCAACAGCAGTACGAACACCTCGCCCAATACGGTCTTTATATGGGATTTCGGTGATGCTTCGCCGCCGCTCGTTTTCGACCATACGAACCTTGGGCAGACCATTTCACACACCTACCTGCCTGGCACGGTCGGTTGTGAAACCACCGTGAGCCTGAGCGCAGAGAACACCTGCAACACCCTTCAAGGTGGGCCCAGCATCGCCACCTTCAATCCGATCCGCATCTGGGACCTGGACACAGCGCAGATCACACCAAGCGCCACGCTGCTCTGCTATCCGGATACAGTGGTCACCTTCCTGAACACCACGCTGCGGAATTGCCTGCAACAAGGCAATATCTACCAGCGCTTCGAGTATTGGAACTTTGGTGACTACTGGGGTACTGGTCAGGATAGCATCATTGACTGGACGCCCTGGCCTCCCACCTTCCCACGCACCATCGCCTATCCGGGCATCGGCACCTACACGGCCATGCTGCTGGACAGCAACTATTGTGGGATCGATACGGCCTACGTCACGATCACCATTGTTCCGCCACCTGCGGTCACGCTCACCGCCACGCCGAACCCGGTTTGTGCGGGTGGGACCATCGTTTTTCAGCAGACCACCACAGGCGGGGCCAACTTCTTCGAATGGGATTTCGGTCAGGGTGCGGGTTGGCAGACCACGGGGCCGGGAAACCAGTCGCGGGTGTACAACACGCCTGGCACCTACACGATACGCTACCGTGCCAGTATCGCCGGGGCCACGCCAGGCTGTGTGAGCATGGCCACGGTCACGATCACCGTGCTTCCCAGCCCGGTGGCGCAATTCACGGTCTCTCCTGTGGCCGCATGTAACTCACTCACCGCCGCCTTCACCAACACATCCACCGGTGCCACCGGATGGAACTGGCAGTTCGGGGACGGGCAGAGCAGCACGGCTGAGCATCCTGCCCCTCATCTGTACGCATCCCCCGGTCTCTACACGATCACCCTCACGGTGTCCACTGCTCAGGGTTGCACTGCGAGCGCTCAACAACAAGTGCAGGTATTCGCGCCACCTACGGTCCAGATCATTGCGTCAAGCCTTTGCTTCGGCGAACTGTCCATGTTCACCCCGCAGGTGATCGGCAGCCCTGGTGACCCGGTGACCCAGTATCAATGGGACTTTGGTGACGGCCAGCAGTCCACACAGCAATCGCCCTTGCATAGCTACGGAGCACCCGGACCCTACACCGTGACCCTTACGGTGACGACCACTCATTGCCAGAGCACCACCGTGCAGCCGGTGTTCGTCCATCCCAAGCCGGATGCATCGTTCACGGCCGCACCCGATACGGGTTGCACACCCGTTCCGGTGGCCTTTACGAACACCAGCACGGGAGCGTCCACCTGGTTCTGGAACTTCGGTGATGGCAACACGAGCGCAGCGTTCGCACCCTCACATACCTACATCAATGCAGGAGGTGTGGCGGTCGACCACGCCGTCATGCTCATCGCGACATCGGCTTTCGGTTGCCGGGATACGGCCTTCAGCAATGTGCATGTCACCCCTGGTGTGGTCGCGGCTTTCGCACACAACGGGGTGCCTGCCTGCGCTCCGCTGAACGTGGCGTTCACGAACCAGAGCATGGGTGCGTTCTCATACGCCTGGGATTTCGGGGATGGTGCTACCAGCACTGCGGCGGACCCCGACCACCAGTACATCAACAACACGCTCCTGCTGCAGACCTTCACCGTGAAGCTGGTGGCCTACTCACAGGGTGGTTGTGTGGACAGCACGGAGCAGCAGATCACCGTCTACCCGCTGCCCTCGTTCACCTTCTCTGGATCTCCTTCTTCGGGTTGTGCACCTCATTTGGCCACCATGCCCAATGTGGTGGGCGCGGTGGTGTTGAACTGGGACTTCGGTGATGGGACCACTGGAACGGGCCCGATGCCTGCACATGTCTATGGCAATGGAACGCCTTCGGACGTGACCTACCCTGTCACATTGATCGCGCTAAACGCGTTCGGATGTGCAGATACGATCGCTACACAAGTGACCGTGTTCCCGGATCCGGTGGCCCAGTTCAGCCCGTCGGTACTTCAAGGCTGTCAGCCTCTTGCCGTGACCTTCAACGACCAGAGCCTGGGTGCACAAACACTGTATTGGGACTTTGGGGATGGTACGACGACCATGGGGATACCCGGGGTAGTGATCCATTCCTATAACCATGGTTCAAGCGCTCCTGTGGACTTCACCGTGACCCAGGTGGCTGAAAGTGCGAATGGTTGCCGGGATACCACCACACGCGTCATCCAGGTTTTTCCGGCAGTCGCGCCGCAATTCAATGTGCCGCCCGAAGGGTGTTCGCCGGTGACGGTGAACCTGCAGGACCTGGGAACGGGTGCGACCATCTGGCAATGGGATTTTGGTGATGGCACAGTGGCTGCGGGCCAGACCGTCTCGCATACCTACGTGAACAATGGAACAGCGCCGGTCACCTATACGATCACGCTTACGTCCACATCGGCGTACGGCTGCAGTGCCATCGCGCAGCAGAGCATTGTCGTGCATCCTGTTCCAAATGCGGCCTTCACTGCGTCACCACTTGTCCAGATGTGGCCGGATGCCACCGTATCGGTGGTGAACCTGACCGGTCCTGGCCCGTGGACCCATTCCTGGTTCTTCGGTGATGGAGCGACCTCTCCGCTTGCATCTCCGGGTACGCATACCTATGGAACCTGGGGTGTCTACACGATCCAGTTGATCGTGAACGGTGGTCCCTGCAGCGGCATGGCGCAGCAGGTGGTGGAGATCATACCGCCTTTGCCCACCGCCAGCTTCATTGGTTCGGGTGAAGGTTGTGTGCCGTTGACCGTGTCGTTCACCAATACTTCCCTGCTGGGCCTCACTTACCAATGGAATTTCGGGGATGGCGGGACCAGTTCCGCCGAGCACCCCACCTACACGTTCAATACGCCTGGCACCTACACGGTATCACTCATGGCATTCGGTGTCGGCGGCGGGGTGAACGTGGCCGTGCATGTGGACTCCATAGTTGTGCACCCCAGGGCCACGGCCTACTTCCTGGTGCAGCCCAATGAGGTAGTTGCCCCGAACGACCCCGTCTTCACCTACAACCTCAGCAACAACGCCACCAGCTATTGGTGGGACTTCGGGGATGGGGCGACCTACACGAGTTTCGATCCTGTGCACTATTACCAGGCTGCGGGCACTTTCGACATCACGCTGGTTGCCAACAACCAATGGAACTGCCCGGATACCATGGTGTTGCCTGCGGCAGTGACATCCATTCTGGGTGGTAACATCCATTTCCCGAACGCATTCACTCCGGGTAACGGGGGGGCGGGCGATGGCGTATACGACCCCCAAAGTGTAACCAATACCATCTTCTTTCCCTTGCATGAAGGGGTTGTGGAGTACCACTTGCAGATCTTCAACCGGTGGGGTGAACTGGTGTTCGAAAGCACCGATGTTCGCAGAGGTTGGGATGGGTATTACCGCGGCCGGCCGGCCAAACAGGATGTATATGCCTGGAAGGCGTTTGCCCGCTTCATCGATGGCAAGGAGAGGATCTTGAAAGGCGACGTCACCCTGTTACGATGACCATGAAACAGATCTTCCTCATTCTCATATGGATCGTATGCACTCCTGTGGCATTTGCCCAGAAGGGATACAAGAAGGTGCATTACAATATGCTGGATGAGGCAAGAATGCTGCTGACCAGCGGGGACCATGTGGAGGCATCCAAGATCTATCGCAAGCTACTTCCGGTGGACACCACGTTCACAGAAGTGACCTATGACCTGGCCATGTGTTATCTGAGCATGCCCGAACAACGGGACAAGGCGAATGAGCTGCTGGAGCGGGCCGTCCGAACCGGTCATCTCGAAGCGAAGTTGGAACTGGCTGGTGTTCGACACCGGCAACAGCGATCAGCGGAAGCGATCGCACTGTATGAGAGCTACAAGGCTGACCGTGGCAGGACCGTGTCGGATAGTGAGGTGGATCGTCGCATGGCCATGTGCCATGTAGCCGTTGAGCTCACCGCGTCACCGCTCGATCTCCGCATCCGAAATCTGGGCCCGCAGATCAATTCCAAGGCGCACGATTACAGCCCTGTGGTCAATGCGGACGGCAACAGCCTCTATTTCACCAGCCGTCGTGACGGCTCCACCGGGGGAATGCGTGACCTGTCCGGCCAGGCGTTCGAGGACATCTATGCCACGCGAAGAATGGATGAAGTGTGGAGCACTGCCACCAGTGCAGGGGTCCTTCTGAACACCACCATGCACGATGCAACCGTGGGTCTGAGCGCCGACGGGAACCGCATGATCATCTTCCGCACCGCGCCGGGGATGGTGAGTGGCGACCTCTTCGAGACCGAACGGGTGAATGGTGTATGGCAGCAGCCTGTACGCATGCCTGATCAGATCAACTCACCATCGCATGAGCCAAGTGCCTGCTATTCACCTGATGGGAACGAGATCTACTTCTCCAGCGATCGATCAGGTGGATCCGGTGGCAGGGATCTCTATCGCATCCGTCGGCTTCCGAACGGGCAATGGAGCCAGCCATTGAACATGGGTGCACGGATCAATACGCCGTATGATGAGGATGCCCCGTTCATGCACAGCGATGGCATCACCCTGTTCTTCAGCTCGAATGGTCATCGGACCATGGGTGGATATGACATTTTCAAGAGCGTGCTGATCGATGCGGACCTCAATGGCTGGAGCGCCCCGGAGAACATGGGTCACCCCTTGAACACAGTGAACGATGACATCTACTTCTGCCTGAGCGCGGACGGGACCACGGGCTACTTCTCCTCCGAACGCAGCGGTGGGATCGGTGCGCAGGACATCTACGAGGTCATTTTCCCGGACAGCCAGACAGATCATGTGCTGGTACGTGGGTTGGTGAGCGATCGCATGGATGAACCGGTACGGGCGCGGCTCACGCTGTATGATGAGCAGCGCTCCGAGATCGTCGGTGTGTACAATTCTCATCCGCGCAGTGGGCGGTTCGTCATGGTCCTTCCGCCCGGTGCACGCTTTGTCTATGACATTGAGGCCAATGGTTACGAACGGGCCGCTGGTCAGCTGGAGGTTTTGACCGGCGCCGGCACGGAGATGTCGTTGGATATCTCAGTGGTCCGCAACGATCGGACCGCTCGCACCAACCCGCTGGAATGAACCGTCTCCACATCCTGGTGACCCTGATCGCGGGGTTGTTGCCGCAGTTGCTGCTGGCACAGGACGCGCATTTCTCTCAGTTCTACGCGAATCCGACCTACATGAGCCCGGCTTTTGCGGGTACCACCATGCAGGGAAGGGTTTCCATGCTTGTGCGCGATCAATGGCCGGCCATTCCTGGTTCATTCGTATCCAGCAGCCTTGCTTATGACCACTATCTGGCAGGGATGAACAGCGGCGTGGGCTTGATCGCCGTTCACGACCGTGCGGGCAGTGGAGCGTTGCGCTACACCAGCCTCACTGCCCAATACGCATACGAGATCCAGTTGAAGCGCAAGGTCTTTCTCCGCCCCGCCCTGCAGCTGGGATATGTGGAGCATAGTGTCGACTACTCCCGGCTGGTCTTCGGCGATCAGTTGCTGCGCGGTGGCGATGTGCCCACCTATGCGCAACTGGATGGCCGGAGCATCCGTTATGCGGACGTGGGTGCAGGTCTGCTGTATTTCACACCCAAACTTTGGGCAGGAGCGTCCATCCTGCACTTGAACCAACCGAACCAGTCGCTTCTGGATGGGTTCGGTAAGGTGCCTCGGAAGTTCAGCATGCATGGGGGTTACCGTCACAGGCTGGCATCGCCCGTCATCAGCCAGCATGCACAGTATCTGGTCGTGGCGTTCAACTATCGTGCACAGGAAAAGTATGATCAGTTGGACCTGGGCGCCTACTTCGAACGGAACCCTGTCTACTTCGGGCTGTGGTACAGGGGGATTCCCGTGTTCAAGGCCTACCAGCAGGGCTATATGAACAATGATGCATTGGTGGCCCTGATCGGATTCTTTGTGAAGGACTGGCGTTTCGGTTACAGCTATGACCTGACCATCTCCCGACTGGCCACAGCGACAGGTGGCGCGCATGAGATATCCACGGTCTATGAGTTCGCCGACAAGCGCAAAAGGCGCGCAACAGCCAAGCGTCGCTCCATTCCCTGCGCCAAGTTCTGATCGCGCACCTAGGGTCGTGCGTTGCTCCTTTCATCCAGCTCCATCCACCGCTCGGTCATGAGGTCCAACTGGCGTACCGTTTCCTCCAGTTCCAGCGATCGACGTGCGATCTCTTCATGGCCTATACCCTGTTCAGAAAGGCCTTGTGTGAGCTGCTTTTGACGCTCCTCCAACGCAGGAAGCTCCATTACCAGGCGCTCCAGCTCCAGGCGCTCCGCATACGTGAGTTTGCGCAGCTTCGGTGATGTGGTGCGTGCGGCAGGTGGAGCGGCTGGCCGTTCGCCTTGTGCTTTGCGAATGGCGGCCTGTCGCGAAGCGGCCAGCTGCTGTTCGCGCAGCTCGGTGTAGTTCCCCACCCATTCCCGGATGCGCCCTTCACCTTCAAAGACCAGCAGTTTGGTGCACAGCTTGTCCATGAAGAAGCGGTCATGACTGACGATCAGCAGGCACACATCCAGGTCGGTGAGGAAATCCTCCAAGGCGTTCAGTGTGGGAATGTCCAGGTCGTTCGTGGGCTCATCCAGGATCAACACGTTCGGGTTGCGCATCAATGTCATGCACAGTTGCAGCCGGCGGCGTTCACCGCCGCTCAGCGTGCTTACATACTGGTATTGCTGTTCCTTGTCGAACAGGAATCGTTCCAGCAACTGGGAGGCGGATAGCGTGCGCCCCTTGTTGAGTGGGATGACCTCGGCAATATCCCGCACAACCTCGATGATGCGTTGGTCCTCCTTGAGTTGAAGCCCCTGCTGGCCAAATGTGCCCAGTACCACCGTATCGCCAATGGTGACCTTTCCCTGGTCAGGAGGGGTGCGCTTGGTGAGCAGGTCCAGAAAGGTGCTCTTGCCTATGCCGTTCGGACCGACGATGCCTATGCGATCACCCTTCTTCAAGGAATAGCTGAAGTGTTCCACCACAGGCTTGTAGCGCGGCTTGTCCGAAGGGTCGCCCCAGCCTTTGGTAAGGTTGCGCACTTCGATCACCTTGCCGCCCAGACGGTCCGTCTTCACCTCAAGTTTCACCTCATCCTTGTCATAGCGTCGGGTGGCCTGTGCCTTGATCTCATCGAACTTGTCCAGGCGGCTTTTGCTCTTGGTGCCGCGCGCGCGTGGCATTTTCCGCACCCACTCCAGTTCGCGGCGCATCAGGCCCCGGAGATGCTGCTGCGTGGCCTCACGCACCTCGTCAGCCAGTGCCTTCTTCTCCACATAGTAGGAGTAGTTGCCCTTGTAACGTGTGAACTTCCCGTACTCCAGTTCCAGGATCTCATCACACACGTTGTCGAGGAAGTAGCGGTCGTGGGTGACGAGCAGCAGGGTTAGCGACGGATCGGACAGCTCCTCCTCGAGCTGTTCGATCATCAGGATGTCCAGGTGGTTGGTGGGCTCGTCGAGGATGAGGAGGTCCGGCCTGTCTGCCAGCACACGCGCCAGCGCCAGTCGTTTCTGCTGCCCTCCGCTCAGCGTATTGACCGGCTGCTCCATGTCCCGCAGACCGAAGCGGTGCAGCATGCCCTTGATGCGTGCTTCATGGTCCCACGCCTTCAGTTCCTCCATGCGGTCTATGGCCTGCTGCAAGACCTTGCCTTCCTCGCCCTTTGCGACCGCATGCTCATATGCGCGTATGGCCTTGCTCACCGGGTCGTCATGGTCGAGCATTTCATCCACCAGGCTGCGGGCCGAGGCCATGTGGACATTCTGGTCCAGATAGCCGACACGAACACCTTTGTTGAACGCGATGGTACCGGAGTCAGGTGCCTCCAAGCCAGCAATGCATTTCAACAGTGTGCTTTTTCCCGTGCCATTCCGTGCCACGATGGCGGCCTTCTGTCCCTTTTCAAGGCCGAAGGAGATATCCTCGAAGAGCAGACGCGGGCCATAGCGCTTGGCCAGGCGTTCAACGGAGAGCAGGTTCATGTTCGCAAGGGCGCCTCGATCACAGGGCGGCAAAGGTAGCCGCCGGTTCAGCGGCTGGATGGCCCTTCATCAAGCAGGAGCCTCAGGTCCTTGATAAGTTGGTCCACCTCCTTTGCCGAGGTGCCATCATAGAATCCGCGAATGCGGCCTTGTTCATCCACCAGAACGAAATTCTCGGTATGGACGAAATCGTCGGGGCCACCGTCCCCCTCATCCAATGCGGCGAAGTAGGACCGACGGGCCAGCTTGTAGATCTCACGCCGGGGTCCGGTGAGCAGCCGCCAACGCCTATGGTCCACACCTTTAAGCTCGGCATACTCCGCCAGGCGGGTCACGTCATCGATCTCCGGCGTCACCGAGTGGGAAAGGAGCAGGACCCGATCATCTTTCAGAAAGTTCTGCTGGACACGCGCCATCTGCACGGTCATCCTGGGGCAGATCGTGGCGCAGGTGGTGAAGAAGAAGTCAGCCACAATCACCTTGCCCTTTGCAGCATCCCGGGTGAGCGTGTCCCCGAGTTGATCGATCAGGCGGAAGTCAAGGATCCGGTGTTCACCACGTTCCCCACGAACGGCGGGGTCCACCAGACGGGGGTCCAGTTGTGAGGGGTGGAAAACTGGCAGTTGGCGTTGCGGACGAATAATGAAATATCCCACCACGGTCGCTCCGAGGAACAAGACGGCAAGCAAGGCGATACGGACCTTCAGGTCTGGTCGTCCAGTAGTGCTCATCACCGCAGGTCGTGTGTGTAGGACAGCGCCAGGATCATGCGGTAGCGGGGCTCGGCAATGTTCATCTCGCGATCATACCGCATGGCCGCTTCCAGTTCCTGCCGTTTGGAGATCTTCCAGTTCGCGCCCAGCTCGTAGCGTATGCCCAGCAGCCGGTTGCCGGTATAGTGCAGCAATGTGAAGAACTCGGCACTGGCCACGGGGTCCACAGGGCATTTCCGGATGTTGTACCCTGCACCGATCCGGTTGCGCAGGAAACTGCGGAACTCCGTAGGTGCCTCGAACTCGTGCTGGGCATTGAAGCGGTAGGAAAAACTGTACCGGTCCACATCATGCGAGAGGTTGACCTGGCCATCGATGCGGCTGGAATTGATGCCTTCCGCACCGCGCATGTTGTAGCGGTAGTCGAACCCGAGCTGCACGCCTTTCAACAGCCTGTAGCGTATGCCCAGCACGGAATAGAGCAGCTTGCTCTGGGTGAAGTTCTCATTGCCCCGATAGCCCAGTTCGCCCTGCAGGCGGGTGTAGCGGAAGAACTTCTTTTCGTACAGGCGGCCCTTGGGCTTCTTGAAGGGTTTCATACGTACGGCCACATTCAGCCACAGTTCGGCATCCCGGGGTGGTCGTAGTGGCTCAGTGGTTTGAGCGGCAAGGGGTGGGGGGTACACCAAGCCACATAGAACGACGAGCCAGACGGATGTACGCACGAAGTTCACCAGTCCTCGATCACCAGTGTGCCGGCATCCACATTCCCTTTCTTATCTGTGATCTCCACCGTTCTGTACACGGCAAAGGTTCCCCCAGGGCAGGTATTGCATTCGGAGTAGGTGTACACGGTATAACGCCCTTTCCGAAGCCAGCTGAATTTGAAGAGGCCATCGGGGCCGGTCCGGGTGTCATCATCATGGAACTCATTGTCACCGTAAACGATGAAGACCCGGGCATCCTGCGCCCAGTACTCCACACCCGTGGGCTGGCCCGTTGTGCGGCTGTATTTCACAGCCCACACCTTGCCGGTGATCGATGCCTTTCCCCCCTCGCCAGGGGCTTTGGTGCACGCGGAAAAGACTGAGGATGCGGCCAACAATGCCAGAGGCCACAAGCGGTGGGATCGTGTCATGCCGCGTAAAAATAGGGTGAAGCGCTCGTTCAGGCACCGGTATAGATGCTCCCCACCACATCGGCATACTTGGCCAGAATGGGTTTGCGCCTCAGTTTCATGGAAGGGGTGAGCTCACCACCTTCAATGGTCCATTCGGCAGCCATGAGAGCTATCTTCTTCACCTGCTCCCACTGGCCGAGGTCGCTGCCCGCCTCCTGAACTTCCCTGAATAGGCGATCAACAATGCGCTTGTCCGCGATCACTTGTTCGCGGCTTTCGAAGGATATGCCTTTGCGCTGGCAATAGTCCTTCAGGAACTCGAAGCTGGGAACGATGAGGGCCGCAGGGAATTTCTGGTTCTCCCCGATCACCATCACCTGTTCAATGAAGCGTGATTCCTTGAGCCGGTTCTCCAGCACCTGAGGTGCCACATACTTGCCACCGCTGGTCTTGAAGATCTCCTTCTTGCGGTCGGTGATGCGCAGGAACCCATCCGCATCCAACTCCCCGATATCGCCGGTATGCAGCCAGCCTTCTTCATCGATGGCCTGGTGTGTAAGCTCTTCCTCCTTGAAATAGCCCACCATGATGTTAGGCCCCCTGGCAAGGATCTCGCCGTCCGGAGCGATCCGCACCTGCACACCGGGTATGGGCCGCCCCACGGAGCCGAAACGCAGGCCATCGTTCCGGCAGTCGTTCACGCTGATGACGGGGGATGATTCCGTAAGGCCATAGCCTTCCATCACCGGAATGCCCGCCGCATTGAACACACGCGCCAACCGGGGCTGGAGCGCGGCACTGCCACTGGCCACGATCCGCACCTTACCGCCCAGTGCCGCCTTCCATTTGCTGAAGATGAGCTTTCGCGCCAGGGCCAGCCGCATGTTGTACCACGCACTTCGGCCATGTACGTCATACTGCAGGCCCAGTTCCAAGGCCCAGAAGAAGAGCTTACGCTTCACGCCGGTCAGCGCCTCACCCTTGGCCACGATCTTGTCGTAGATCTTTTCCAACAGGCGCGGCACGGCGGTGAACACATCGGGCGCCACTTCGCGGATGCGGTCACCAAGGTCCTCCAGACTTTCCTGGAAGTAGATGGAAACGCCCGCTCGCATGTACAAGTACATCAGCATGCGTTCGTAGATGTGTGAGAGCGGCAGGAAGCTGATGGCCTTGGCACTGCTGTCCACGGGAAAGCGGGTCATGCTGGCCTCGACATTGCTCAGCACATTGCCATGGGTGAGCATCACGCCTTTGGGCCGGCCCGTGGTGCCGCTGGTGTAGATGATGGTGGCCAGGTCCGAGGAGCGCACCCTGCCCTCATACTCGCGCAACTGCGCTGCCGAGCCCGGCTCGCCGAGCTGCCCCACCTCCGCCCAATGCCTGGCACCATCCACCCGGTCGAAGGTGAAGTAGTGACGGTCGCCACCGGGCTGAAGGGCCTTGGCATGGATGTCCGCGTTCGCACTGAAACACACCTTCACACCGGCATGGTCCAGGATGAAGCTGTAATCCTCACGGCTGCTGGTGGGATAGATGGGTACGGTGACCGCACCGATACGCAGGATGGCCTGGTCCACCAGGCACCACTCGCTCCGGTTGCCACTGCAAATGGCCACGGTATCGCCCGGGCCCACGCCAAGCTTCATCAGGCCCCATGCGATCCGCTCGCTTAACTCAATAACCTCCTGTATGGAATAGGAACGCCAGGCCCCGTTCTCCTTGGTGGCAATGGCGTCCGCTTTGGGGTATAGCGCCAGCTGGTGGCGGGGGATGTCGAACAGCCGATCCAGTTGCATGGCCCCCAAGATAAATGCTTACTCCAAGCTGCCGTCGAAGGCCACGGTGATCACGCGCACATCGATGCCTCGCTTGATGGTGAACTTCTCCGTGAACCGGGCCTTCCGCTCCTGTTCGGCATAGAATATCTTCTCCACCCGGCGCTTGTCCTTCTTGCCGTCCACGGTGAGCATTATCTCAAAAATGGCGTTCACCGCACCGTCCTTCACGCTGCTGCGCTTCACGTTGTGCGTGCTCACCTTCACCCAGGCCGTAACGATGACGTTGTTGCCCGTGTAAATGACCACCCGGTCGGAGCCTTCATCGCCGGACATGACGGCGGTGACATCCTGGCCCTTGTTCACCTGTTCCTTCTCGGCAACGGTCACATTGGTGATCCGAAAAACGCTCTGCGCCTGCCCGAAAGCAAAGGCCAGAACGAATGTGGTGGTGGCGATCAGCTTTTTCATGGAACGGCATTTAATTTGGTTCGCGGCGTAACAATACGCATGCCGCAACGTCCCTAAAAACGAAACAACGCCAAGACCATGAAAGTCGATCTCCGTTCCCTGCTGTTGGGTTCCGCCTTTGCGCTTACCCTGTTCATCGGTTACAGCTTCCGCCCGCAACCTGCTGGTGACGATCAGTACACCTACCGTCAATTCTCCACCATCGAGAGCATCGTGCCCGGAGGTCTGGGCCGCTCAAGAGTGATCATCAGTGATCAGGGCGACCAGGAGGTGGGCAAGGACCTGCTGAACTTTTACAGCATGGTGGGCATCAACTTCAAGAACATCGCCAACAACGACCGCATCATCGTGGAGACGATCAACCAGTATGTGAAGGAAGGCTGGGAGCTGCACATGGTGACGGCCGGTGTACAGAGCCCCGCCGGAAAGGATGCCGGATCGGGCAATGGCATCTTCATTACCCGCTACCTGTTCCGCAAAGCTGTATAAGGCTCGGCTGAACATACATCGCCTGGTTTTGTTCCTTTGGGTACCATTTCAACCCCAAATACCCAAGCCATGAAACCAGAAAGCAAGATCAAGGAGGTCGTGTATTTCGCAGGAGCCTTCCTGTTGATTTCTTCCCTAACCGTAGGCTGTAGCGGCTGTGGTGGTGGGGCGGAAGATGCCGCCGGTGCGGCGGGTATGGATGCCGGCACCGGCGTGGAGACCCCGGGTGGCACGGATGCCGGTGCCCAGGGCTCCGGTAATGGGCACGGCGGGAGCGGTGATGGGCATGATGCCACCCATATGGATGGCCGGGATGCCAATGTGGCCTCGGATGGTACGAAAGCTCCCGAGACGCCTGCTGAGGAAAGGGCTCATGCCGTGGAGGACCTCAATGGCATGCGCGCCACCTTGGTGGCCGAACTGGATGGGGTTCGCGGCCGCTTGAAGCAGGGTGGTCGCACGGCAGACGAGGCCAAGGCCGACCAGACCCGCGCAGCCGAGCTGGCTCAAGGCTTGGAACGACTGGACCGCCTGATCAAGAAGACCACGGATGCCAACGATGTGACGTGGACCGAGGTACGTGAAAGTTCCATGAAAGAGGCCGGCGAGTTCCGCACGTGGATGGCCAAATACGGAATGAACGTGGCCAGCTAAGGAGTGCGTAGACCTGAACGCCCCGCCGATGCGAGTTGCGCATCAGCGGGGCGTTCGCTTTGGGCGGGCCTTATTTCCTGGCGACGGGCTTCACGAAGCCCTCGCGCACCATGCGGTAGTGGATGGCCTCTACGATCTCATCCATGATGGTGGCGATATTGGATGGGTTCAGTGTGCTGGTGGTGCCGGTCCAGATGAGCTTGCCATCCTTGGTGCTGTACAGGTTCGTTTCCACGTAAAAGGTCACGTCGGTGCGCACGTAACCGGGGTCGTAATACATGGGGGCGGCATAACCGTAGTAGCCATAGGGTGAGGCGTAGTGGTACGGATAGGCCGTCCCGGGAACATAGGTCTGCTCCTTTGTGGCGTCCACCAGGCGCATGATAAGTACGGCATCGAAGCCGTCTGCGATCATCTTTTCATTCATCCCCGGTGCATTGATGCCTTCGATGTTGTCACCGAGATACATGTACGAGGCCACGCCATGTCCACTGGTGAGGTCCATCAACCGCTCCTCTGCGGCCCGGCGGGTGCCCTCATTCTTCACCAGGCAGATCAGCAGCATTTTTTTGTAGTGACCCTCTTCTATGGAAAAGGAGGGATCGCGCCAGCTGGTGACAAGCCGGGTGCTGCTGCCACAACCGGCCAGAAGGAGCAACAGCGCGAACATGTGGAGCCGGGTATTGAACGAAGTGTGCATTTGGTTGTAGTGGTGAAGGAGAATGAATGGCGTGCAGACTGCGTGTTCAGAGGTAGGCTGGTGCGAGGGTCAACCCGCATCACGGGTTTGTTCCATCCAGCCCTGCATCAACCGGTAACCGATACTGAGCACCACGGCACCGGTGAAGAGGCCGATGAAGCCGGAAAGGATGAAACCACCGATGGCACCGAGAAAGATGACGAGGGTGGGCACAGCGGCCCCTCTTCCGAGCAGGATCGGTTTCAGGATGTTGTCAGAGACCATCACGATCACCATCCAGATGGTGAGCAGCACGGCGGGGAGAGTGTCCATGGAAGCCCAGGCATAAACAAGCACGCCTATGGCCAGCGGTCCCACGCCGATCTGCACAATGCAAAGCAGCAACGCTGCGATGGTGAGGAAACCGGCGGCCGGCACACCCGCGACGAAAACCCCAGCAGCGAACATGGCCGATTGCAGGATGGCCACACCCAGGATGCCTTTGGCCACCTGCCTGATGGTACCGGCAGCGAGGTCCACCATCGCCTTGCCGTTCCGGCCCATCACACGGTCCAGGAAACGTTCCGATGCCTGGCCGCCTTCCTTCGCGTAGGCGAGCATCACACCGGCGGCCACGAACGCAATGATCAGTTTGAGCAGGTCCACCGTGAAGCTCGCCAGGCTCCGCACCAGCTTCAATGCGATATCCTTCACCTGGTCGGCATGGTCGCTTACCATGGCTGCCAGGGCCCCGTTGTCCGCCGGCCATTGGTCGGCGATGAGTTTCTTCAGTCCCCGGCCCTCATGCCAATCCGGTGGGAGTTGGGGCACTTTCAGTTCATCAGCTGTAAGGTGAGTCCGCAAGATCTGGAGCGAGTCCACCAGGCTTTGCCCGGTGAAATAGCCCGGCACGGCCACACACACGAGGCCGATGAGGACCAGCAGGATGGCGGCCAGCACCTGGCGCCCACCCAGCCAGCCGGTCATGCTCAAGAACAGGGGATAAAGTGCCACTGAGAGTATCACCGACCACACGAGAATGGTGGTGAAGGGGGCCAGGATCATCACGCACCACGCGAGCAGACCGCCCAGGAGGATGAGACGGATGAAGGTGTCCACTGCGATCGCGGGAGGCCAGCTCTTTGGAGTACCAGGTTCCATGGACGGATGAGGTTTGATGGGTGAAAGGTCAGAACGATCCCGCACATTCGTGCTGTCATCCGTCACCATGCTGCCCGAGCCGATCCCCGACACACCGTTGGAGAAGTTGATCTGGGGAGCCCTTTTGCTCGCCTTGTGCGTGGCCGTGCATGCCGCCGGTATGATCGGGCTGGGGCGGTTGGTGCGCGATCGCTGGCAGGACCGTTCACCCGGCTACTTCAGCGATCTATGGCTCCTGGTCCGCATGGCCTGGATGATCACCCTGCTCCATATGGTGCAGATAGTGGTCTGGGCCTGGTTCTTCACCGCCTCGGGCGGGCTGCCCAATGTGCAGACCGCCTTCTATTTTTCCTCGGTGACCTACACCACGCTGGGGTATGGTGATGTGGTGCTTCCTCCGACCTGGCGCGGCATGTCGGGCTTGGAATCGCTCACGGGCATCCTCACGGCCGGGCTATCCACCGGCTTTTTCTTCAACCTGCTGAACCGCATCCTGGAGCATCGTCAGCAACGGCACTGAACCATCGCAAAATGGCCATCGACATGAAGTCCATATTGAAGCCTTCCGCCAACTGGTTGCTGGTCTTCATCCCCATCACCTTGTGGTTGGAGCGTTCCGGCGCTTCCGATCCCATGATCTTCTTCGGTGCGGCGCTCGCCATTGTACCCATCGCCATGCTTATTGTGCACAGCACGGAGCAGGTGGCCGTGCATACAGGTGATGCCGTGGGCGGGCTCCTCAATGCCACCTTCGGCAATGCGCCTGAACTGATCATCTCCCTGGTGGCCCTTCGTGCCGGTATGCATGAACTTGTGCTGGGCAGTCTGGCCGGTGCGGTGCTGGCCAACGCGCTCTTTGCCACCGGTCTGTCGTTCCTGTTGGGCGGGCTGCGGAAGAAGGAGCAGCAGTTCAACCCTACGAACGCGCGGTTGCTCACTTCCATGATGCTCATCGTGGTGGTGAGCCTGATGGTGCCCAGTGCGTTCTACAGGACCTTCGAGGGCAAGGTGGATGAGTCCGTGATCGCTTCGTTGAACGTTTGGGTGGCGGTGCTCCTGCTGGTGGGTTATGCGCTCTACCTGGTATTCACCATGGGCACCCACAAGCACCTTTTCGAGGCCGTAGGCGGAGGCGAGGCTCATGAGGGCCCCAAACCCTCCCTGATGGCGGCATTGGTGAAGTTGGTGGTGGCCTCGGTGCTTGCGGCTTTCATGAGCGAGGTCCTTGTAGGTGCCGCCGAGGGCACCGGCGAGGTTTTGGGCTTGTCGCAAGCCTTCATCGGCATGGTGCTGCTGGCATTGGTCGGCGGAGCGGCGGAAAGCTTCTCCGCCATCGCCGTGGCACGCAAGGACAAACTGGACATGAGCCTCGGCATCACCATGGGCAGCAGTGTGCAGATCGTGCTCTTCGTTACACCCGTGTTGGTGCTGAGCAGCCTGTTGATGGATGGCCCACCCCTGCTGATCCGTTTTGGCACAGGCACCATCGTGTCCGTGCTGCTCACCGCGCTCCTCGCAGGGGCCGTCACTGCCGACGGCCGGTCACAATGGTTCAAGGGCGTGCAATTGCTGATGGTGTACGTTGTGCTCGCGTTACTCCTGCTCTTCATGCCGGACATGCGATGAACCTGGCAAGGGAACACAGGCGATGGCTGGACCCCGTGGAGCGCTCTCTCGAAGCGCTCTTCGGCCTCATCATGGTGCTCACCTTCACCGGCTCGCTCAGTGTGATGTCCGCGGGCCGTCAGGATGTGCGCGAGATGCTGATCGGTGCATTGGGCTGCAACCTGGCCTGGGGCGTGATCGATGCCTGCTTTTACCTCATGGGCATCCTCACGGCACGGGGGCATGGCATCCTGCTTATCCACCGACTGCGCAAGACCAAGGACGACAAGGAGGTGGCCGGCATCTACGCCGAGACCATGCCCGAGGTTGTGGTGGACCTCTTGACCCCAAGCGAGCGCGAGAGCCTGCGCCAGCGCATTGCGGCCCTGCCTGACCCCAAGCGCAGGGCCTGGTTAACGATGGATGACCTCAAGGGTGCAGTCGGCGTTTTCCTCTGGGTCTTCATCATCACCTTTCCGGTGGTGCTGCCCTTCTTTTTCATGACCGATGCGGTGATGGCGCTTCGCATGAGCAATGGCATCGCCATCGCCTTGCTCGGACTGGTCGGTCATCGCCTGGCCACCTATGCGGGTTGGCGAAAGGTCCGCACCATCCTGTTCATGGTGGTCTTCGGTTGCGCCACTGTGGCCCTCACCATTTCCTTGGGCGGATGAGTTTCTTGCGGTCTGCTCTGTTGTGTTTGTCGCTGTCGTACTTCCTGGTGCAGGCCAATGCACAGGACACGGCGGGCGGTAGCAGGGGTGGGGCGCCATGGACGCTGGAGCCTTCGTTGCTCACGATCCTCTATCGCGACACGATCACCTTGTGGAACCCCGCCTTCAATGCCGATCACGGTAGGCTTCATCTGGAGGCCCGCTACCAATGGGAGGACTGGCGCACCGCCAGCGTATGGGCCGGGCGCTGGTTCGGTTTCGGCGAGGCGTTGCACGTGGATATGGCACCCATTGCCGGGTTCGCCTTCGGCAACACCATGGGCGTGGGCGGCGGATTGGTGGTGGAGGCTGCATGGAAGAACATTTCGTTCTCCACTTCGAGCGAGTATCTGGTCGACCTGGATGACCAGGCATACAACTTCACCTACAATTGGAGTGAGATCGCCGTGGACCTGGACCATTTGCTTGTAGGGATAGTGACGCAGCGCACACGCACCTGGATCTCACCGCTCGATCTGCAGCGCGGCCTGCTGCTCATGCGCGAGCAGGGTGCACTTACCTTCGGCATGTACCTGTTCAACATCGGCTGGACCGATCCTACGGTGGCCTTCACATTGTCTTATGCGGTCGATACCAAACCATGAATCGCATGCGTGACCTGACGCTCATTTCCTTCGTGTTCTTTGCAGGACTGCTCACGAGTTGCGCCAACAACGTGGGACGCAGCTGGGTGGCGCCCGATATGCGGACCGCATCCCTGCAGAAGCTGGGCGTGGTGGCCTTGACGAAGCAGGAGGTGTACAGGCGTGAGGCCGAATGGGCGTTGGCGCAGGAGCTGGGTGATAGGGGGCTGGCCAGCTATACGGTACTGCCCGAACTCCGGGCATTGCGCGATACAGCCGCAGTGGTCCGCACCCTGCGGGAAAATGGATGTGACGGCATCGTGACCCTGCAGCTCAAGAGCGGCAAGGTGCGGCCGGATATACGATCGGCTCCGCGCCCGGCCGCCTCACCCGCACAGGTGATGGATGACTACTGGGTGGACCCATCCGCGCAGGATGTCATGGCCTTCGCGGCGGGTCAGTACTTCACGGTCGAAGTGCATGTATTCGACCTTGCAAAGGGAGGCATGGTGTACAACGGCCTGGTGGTGGAGCAGGGCGCCCGGGACACACAGGACCTGGTGCGCATGGTGCGGAGGACCGTGATGAACGACCTGAGAAGGAAAGGCGTGGTCGGCAGCCAGCGTTGACCGGTCGGTCGTTCATTTGGACCGGACCGTCTTACGCACGATCTTTTTCACCCGGGCTTTCAAGCGCACTTTTTTCCGCCTGGCCACCGGCTTTTTCCGAGCTGCCTTGCTTTTTCTCACGCGAAGGCCACGCAGGAATTCCGTGTGATCCTTCTCCGTCTGGTCCGCATAGCGCACGGCGAATTTCGCCAGGGCATCGGGCATGGCATCGCTGCCACCGAGATAACCCTGTAACATGGCGCCATCACCGGTGCGCACATGCGCGCGTGCCAACACCCGGCCACACAGGCGGGCATAGGCGGTCAGGAGTTCCTCATCAAAGCTGTGCACATCCAGAGACATCTTCATGTCGCGCAGCTGGCGCAGGTAGAAGTAGCGCCCTGTGGGACCGGTGCTCCAGCCGAGGAACATGTCACTGGCAGCCTGCACCAAGCGCTGTCCTTCCACCACGCGCCGCCCCTGGTGGGCATATGCCTCGCTGGTGGTGAAGGGGGCCAGCACGCTGTTCCGCGCCTCTTTCACCTGGATGAAGAGCGGTTCATCATGGTCGTTCATCAGCAACGCCACATAGCAGCGCGTACCCACGCTGCCCACGCCCACCACCTTCAGGGCCACGTCCACCATGCGGTACTGTTCGAACAAGTAGCGCCGGTCGGCCTGCAGGGTGCGTTTGTACTCGTCCAGGAAGCGCATGATCATGTCCATGTCCTTCTTCATATCAAAGGGATGGTAGATCAAGGGTCGTTCTTCACGGATCGAAAATCGGCCAAGGTTGCTCTGCGTGAGCTTGTAGAAGGTCTTTACATGCGTGTTCTTCTCTGCTGCCGCGATCGCGTCATCCAGCACCTTCCGCGCTTTGGCGCTCTGGGCCCGTTGCTGCAGGTTGCGCAGATCGAACTTCATGTACCATAGATCGAGCATGGGCAGCTCCGCGTACTCGTTCACGCCATCGCGATAAGCGGAAGCCAGTTCATGGGCCACGCCCTCGGACTCCTTTTCATCCAGGCCTGCTGCACGGGCCGCGAGCAGGAAACTTGCCGCCAGCCGCTTCACATCCCATTCCCACGGCGCCAGATGCGTCTCATCAAAGTCATTCGCATCGAAGACCAAGGCGCGTTCAGGAGTGGCGAAGCCGCCGAAGTTCATCAGGTGGCAGTCCCCGATGGCCTGCACCTGTAGCCCGGTATTCGCGCCGGCCAGGTCGGCCGCCATGATGCCCGCCGTGGCGCGGTAGAACACAAAGGGATTCACCTTCATGCGCTCGTGGCGCACAGGGATCAGATCTGGCAACCGGTCCCGGTCGCTTGCGCGGATCTGTTCAATAACAGGAGCACGGCCCTTTCCCGGGTCCCATTCGGCCAGCTTGGAACGCGGGAACTTGGCCCGCAGGGCCTTGCCTTTGGCCTGGTGCAGCTTGAAGTGGTCGACCATGGATATCGGCTGGGTGTAGGTTGAATGCACGAAAGGTCCGAAGATCGACCTTCCGGGCCGCTGATGAAAGTCATATGTTCCTGGCCGGGATATCAGGAGTTTCGCAGCATTCACATCCGAAGGGATCCTCTACGTTCGCAGTGGAAATTGAGTCCCCGGACCGCGGTCCGCGCCAAAACCCCCATCATGTCATCCACCCCATCATGGCGCCTGCTGGCGCCCCTGGCGCTCGCCCTGCTTTTCGGCTGTGGCGGGGGAAGCGCACCACCGGTGATCCATCCCAAGGTCCAGGTGGTCACTGTGGGCAAGGCCGATGTGCCCATCTATTCGGAGTTCGTGGGGCAGACCTACGGGCAGGAGGACATCCAGATCATCCCCCGTGTGGAAGGCTGGGTCACCGGCATCCAATTCAAGGAGGGCGATCCGGTGAAGAAGGGACAGCTGCTCTACACCATCGATGACCTGCCCACCCGCACCAAAGTGGACGCCGCCTCGGGTGATGTAGCCCGTGCCCAGACCGTGGTGGCCAACAAGAAGGCCGACCTGGACCGTGTGAAGCCGCTGGCCGCCATGAACGCACTGAGCCAGCGCGACCTCGATGCCGCACAGGCCGCCTATGACGCCGCCCTGGCCGAACTGCGCGTGGCGAACGCAAAGTTGGAGACCGCCAATATCGAGCAGGGCTACACCCGCATCAGTTCGCCGATCGATGGCGTCATCGGTATCAGCAAGGTGCAGGTAGGCGACTACGTGGGAAGGGGCCAGCTAGGTGGTGCGATCAACACGGTTAGCAGCCTGGGCGACATGCGCGTGCGCTTCCCGGTGAGCGAAACGGACCTGCTGCGCTTCCGTCAGCGCGGCGGCAAGGACAGCAGTGTGACCCAAGCCCGCAACGCCATCCGCCTGCTGCTGGCCGATGGCAGCGAGTATCCGCAGGCCGGCCGCATCGACCTGGCCGACCGCAGCATCGACCCCGGCACCGGCTCGATCCTGCTCCAGGCCGTGTTCCCGAACCAAGCGCGATCACTTCGTCCCGGACAGAGCGTGAAGGTGCGCATCCTCACCGACCGTGCCACCGGTTCCACCCTGGTGCCGCAGCGCGCCATCACCCAGTTGCAGAACCTCTACAATGTGTACGTGGTGAACGACAGCAACAAGGTGGTGATGACCCCCGTGAAGGTGGCCCAACGCGTGGGCGAGAACTGGGTGGTGACCGAGGGCGTGGCCCCGGGCCAGCGCGTGGGCCTCATCGGCAATGCGCTGATCGATCCCAAGGTGGCCATCGAGCCCCAGCCCTTGGAGTGGGACTACGTCAAGACATCCGGCAACTGACCCACCGCACATGAGCGAGTTCTTCATCCGAAGGCCCATCGTGGCGATGGTGATCAGCATCTTCATGGTGCTGCTCGGACTGCTCACCCTGCGCGGCATCCCGGTGAGCCAGTATCCGGAGATCACCCCGCCGATGATCAAGATCACCGGCACCTACACCGGCGCCAACGCGGTGAACGTGGAGCAGACCGTGGCCACGCCCATCGAGCAGCAGGTGAACGGCGTGGAGAACATGCTCTACATGCAGAGCATCAACGCCAACGACGGCTCCCTCACGCTGAACGTGAGCTTCGAGGTGGGCGTGGACCTGGACAACGCCAACATGCTCACGCAGAACCGCGTGAACCAGGCGCAGCCCAACCTGCCCAACGAGGTGAAGGCTCTCGGGATCAACACCAAGAAGTCGCTGGTGTTCCCGCTGATGCTGGTGAGCCTTTCCTCGCCCAATGGCACCTTCGACGCGCAGTTCCTCAACAACTACGGCTACATCAACGTGGTGGACGCGCTGAAGCGCATACCCGGCGTGGGCGATGTATACGTGTTCGGTGGCAGCGAATATGCCATGCGCATGTGGCTGAAGCCCGACCGCATGAACGCGCTGGGCATCACCGTCACGGACATCAAGCAGGCCGTGAGCGCTTACAACGCCATCGTGCCCGGTGGCCAGTTCGGCGGCGAGCCCAGTTTGCCGGGCACGCAGAACACCTACACCGCGCAATTGCAGGCACGGCTCGTGAGTCCTGAGCAGTTCGGCGAGATCGTAGTGAAACGCAGCGCGGCCGGTGCGCAGGTGCTGCTGCGCGATGTGGCCCGCATCGAACTCGGCACCGAGTACTACAGCCAGAGCAGCCGCCTCAACGGCAAGCCCGCCAGCACCATCGCCGTGTTCCAGATCCCCGGCAGCAACGGCCTGGATGTGGTGGCCGCCGTGAAGGCCGCGATGGAAAAGCAGGCCGAACGCTTCCCGCCGGACCTGGAGCACTCCTACAGTCTGGACACCACCAAGGCCATCAGCGAGGGCATCAACGAGATCATCCACACCCTCTTTGAGGCCGTGCTGCTGGTGATCCTCGTCGTGTTCCTCTTCCTGCAGGACTGGCGCGCCACACTGATCCCCCTGCTCACCGTGCCCGTGTCGCTCATCGGCACCTTCCTCTTCTTCCCGCTGCTCGGCTTCAGCGTGAACGTGCTGAGCCTGCTCGGCCTGGTGCTCGCCATCGGCCTGGTGGTGGACGATGCCATTGTGGTGGTGGAGGCCGTGATGCACCACATCGAGAAAGGCCTGTCCCCGAAGGAGGCCACCAAGAAGGCCATGAAGGAGGTGGCCGGACCGGTGATGGCCATCGCGATCATCCTGGCGGCGGTGTTCATCCCCGTGGCGCTCACCGGCGGCATTACTGGGCGCCTCTACCAGCAGTTCGCCATCACCATCGCGGTGAGCGTATTGCTCAGTGCCTTCAACGCCCTCACGCTGAGCCCCGCGCTCGCCGCGCTGCTGCTGAAGCCCAAGAAGGAAGGCGCGAGTAAGAACCTGCTGCAACGCTTCTTCGATGGCTTCAACCGCTACTTCGACCGCTTCACCAACGGCTACATCGGTGTGGCCGGCTTCTTCGCCCGCAAGGTCATCCGTGGTGTGGCCTTCCTGGGCATCATCATCGTGGCCATGGTGATGCTGGGCAGGAACGTGCCGGGCGGCTTCGTACCTGAAGAGGATGAGGGCTATTTCCTGGTGAGCGTGAACCTGCCGGATGCCGCCAGCTTGCAGCGCACCAACGAGGTGACGAAGAAGCTGGAAGCCCTGATCATGTCCGTGCCGGGCGTGGAAACGGTGACCATGGTGGACGGCAACAGCCTGCTGAACACCACCATCTCCCCGAACGTGGGCACGGCCTTCATCCAGTTGAAGGAATGGAGCGAACGCGAACACACCAGCAAGGAACTGCAGCGCATGGTGAACGCGGTGATCGCCGGTGAACTGCCCGAGGCCACGGCCTTCGCCTTCGCACCGCCGCCCATCCCCGGCCTGGGTGCCAGTGCCGGCTTTTCGCTGATGCTGCAGGACCTGCAGGGCAACACGCCGCAGTATCTGGAGCAGCAGGCCCGCGCCTTCATCAAGGCCGCTCAGGAACGACCGGAGATCGGCCGCGCCATGACGCTCTACCGCAGCTCCATCCCACAGAAGAGCATCCAGGTGGACAAGGACCGCGTGGAGAAACTGGGCCTGCGGCTCGATGACGTGAACCAGACCGTGGCAGCCTTCCTCGGCGGCAGCTTCGTGAACAACTTCAACCAGTTCGGCCGCCAGTACCGCACCTACCTGCAGGCCGATGCGGAGTACCGCATGGACCCCGGCGGCCTCAACGACTTCTTCGTGCGCGGCGTGGATGGCACCATGGTGCCGCTGGGTGCCGTGGCCGCCGTGAAGGACACCGTGGGGCCGCAGTACACCAACCGCTTCAACCTCTACCGCAGCGCAGAGATCCTTGGTGCACCGGCGCCCGGTTACACCAGCACCGATGCCCTGAAGGCCTTGGAGGAGGTGGCCAAGGCCACGCTGCCCAGCGACATCGGCTATGCGTGGAGCAACATGAGCTACCAGGAAAAGGCGGCCGAAGGGCAGAGCGGCTCCGTGTTCATCATGGCCCTGCTCTTCGTGTTCCTCATCCTGGCCGCTCAGTATGAAAGCTGGAAGCTGCCCTTCAGTGTGCTGCTGGGCACCCCATGGGCCGTGATGGGCGCCATGCTCGGGCTGTGGATCATGCGCATGTTCAGCGAGAGTTACGTGAACAATGTGTTCGCGCAGATCGGCCTGGTGATGCTCATCGGTCTCAACGCCAAGAACGCGATCCTCATCGTGGAATTCGCCAAGATGAAGATGGAGGAGGGGGAGGAGGTGTTGAAGGCCGCGCTCGATGGCGCCAAGTTGCGTTTCCGTCCCATTCTCATGACCAGTCTCGCCTTCATTCTGGGCGTTACGCCATTGATCACCGCCGTGGGTGCCGGTGCCGAGGCGCGCAAAGTGATGGGCATGGCCGTGTTCGCCGGCATGATCGTGGCCACCACCATCGGCTGCATCGTGATCCCCAGCCTCTTCGTGCTCATCGAGCGCAAAAAGAAGCAGGACCCTTCGACAGGCTCAAGGCAGAAGGACGACGAAAGCAAACCTGCCACCGCATGATGCGCCGGAAGAACATCCTTGTCGCGGCCCTGACCCTGGTGGCGTTCAGTGGCTGCATGGTTGGCCCCAAGTACCAGCAGGAACCTGCCGATCCGAAGGTCACGTACAGCGGTGCATTGAACGCGGACACCACGGACCTGGTGAAATGGACGCAGTTCTACGATGACCCCGCTTTGTTGCAGTTGATCCAGACCACCCTGGACAGCAACCGGACGATGTGGCTCGCTTCTGCCCGTGTGGAGGAGTCTCGTCTGCTGGCCGGCGCCGTGAAGGCCAACCTCTATCCGCAGTTCGGGTTCTCGGCCACTGGCGGCGGGGGCTCGGCCGGCGCGGACGCACAACGGGTGGGCAGCGGGTTCGATGGGGGCTTCTTCGAGGTGATGGGCCGCTTGAACTGGGAGATCGACATCTGGGGACGGATCAGGCACCTGAACCGCGCTGCACAGGCACGCTACTTCGAGGAGCAGTATGTGCTGCATGGCCTGCGGGTGAGCCTGGTGGCCGAGGTGGCGGGCAACTACTTCCTGCTGCGCGACCTGGACCAGCGCCTGCTGATCGCGCGACGCACCTTGGAGGCGCGCAAGGAGAACACGCGCATCATCAGCGCGCGCTTCAATGAGGGTTGGACCAACGAGGTGGACATGTTGATGGCGGTCCAGCAGGAGCAGATCGCGGCTGCGGCCATTCCCAATATCGAGCGGCAGATCCGGCAGGTGGAGAACGCGTTGCGCGTACTGCAGGGCATGGGTCCCGGACCGATCGAGCGCGGACGGCCCAATGTGGACCAAAACCTCTCACCGAATGCCATCCCCATGGGCCTGTCCAGTCAGTTGCTGGAGCGCCGACCAGACATCATCGCGGCGGAATTCGGTCTGCAGCGGCTCACCGAGCGTGCCGGTGTGGCCGTGGCCGCACGCTTCCCCACGCTCAGCCTCACCGGGGTGTTGGGCTTCGCCAGTCCGGAACTGGGCACCCTGCTCACCGGTGACGGTGCTGTGGCCAACGGCTTCGGAAGTCTGGCTGGTCCGCTTTTCCAATGGAACCAATTGCGCAACATTGCCGGAGCCGCGAGGCAGGGCATTGTTCAAGCGGCCGCTGAGCGCGACCAGACCGTGTTGAACGCCTTTGCCGACGTGGATAACTCGCTGGCCTTCTACCGCACGTTCACCGAAGAGAACCAGGCCCGCCAGACCCAGGTCCAGGCCGCGCTCAAGGCCCTTGACCTATCCATGGCGCGGTACAACGAAGGCTTCACCAGCTACCTGGAGGTGATGATCGCCGAGAACAACCTCTTCAGCGCCGAGTTGGAGGAGAGCGCCACGCGCGGCCAGCGCTTGAACAGCGTGGTGAGCCTGTTCCGGGCGTTGGGGGGTGGGTGGTAAGCGGTGGAACGGTCGCGGTCCCGATCTTGCGGCCGATGCGCGTGACTTTAGCGCACATGACCAGAGGACACCCATGGCACGACGATCATCCCGATGGGCCGAGGCCCTCATGCAACGATGGGGTTGGGACTATGCACAGCTCATCGGCATCCGTTTCGCCATCAATGTGATGATCGCATCGGTGATCGTGTGGGTCACTTTGCGGCTCATTGGTGATTCCAACCCGATCTGGGCCATCGCTTCGATGGTGGCGGCTTCCGAGCCGGAGATCACCGAGGCGAAGCGCTTCTTCCGTGCCCGCTTGATCAACGTGGCGGTGGGCTGTGCCGTGGGGCTCTTTTACATCCTGGTGGGCGGGGCCAGCGGATGGATGCTACCCCTTGCACTGGCCACTGCCGTGCTTGTGACCAACTACCTCGTTCGTGTCAAGACCATGTGGCGGCAGGCGCCCATTACGGCGGCCGTGGTCATCGCTGCGGGGGTCACCAGTGGTTCAGACACCATCGGCATGACCCAAGGCATACACAAGGTCCTTGAAGTGGTCTTCGGATGCCTGGTAGGTCTCGGTGTCAGTTGGACCATGTCGAAGGTGTGGCTGGTGAAGCCACCGGCCAGGACCGGGAAGGGTCAAGCGCAGACCTGAAAAGCCCCTTACCGCTTCCGCTTCGCGGTCTTCAGGCGGCGGGTGAAGAAGGCCAGCGAGGAACGGGTCTTCGCCGATTGGTCGCCAACCGACACCACCCCGCAACTACCGAGATAGGCCCTGAACTCGGCGGCCACCTTGAAGGCTTCCTCGGGCAGGCTCTTCGTTGAGATCTCCAGGATGCGCGTACCGTCCGGATAAAGCCACAGTTCGATGGTGATGCGCCGGTCGAACTCCTTGGGCTGGTGCCGCGCCTTCAAGAGAAAGGTGGGACCCAGGACAACGAGCTTGTCCATAGTGAGGCCCTTCGGGGCATGGGCCGCATAGTAGGCTCGTTGCTCTTTGGAGAAGAGTTTCCTGAGCGGCATGGATCCGGAAGCCGCACGGGACACCTCCTGCGAGCCGCACACACCCTTGAACGAGGCCGAGCATACGAAACCACCGGGCATCACATCGATCTCCAACTTGAAGGCATCAGATCGACGCATGTCCGGGTCCACGGTGGTGGGCTCCACAGGGCGCAGCTTCACCACGGTGTCGGCCCGCCCCTCGGGGAATCGGCGTGCACGCACGATCAGCCCGGCACGGTTCAGGGCCAGGTCGGGGGTGTCGAAGAAGAAGGCTTCGCGCGGTTCCGCCTCCACGGGGTCCAGGCCGATGGCTTCGAGGATCCTGCGTTGTTCGGTCAGCGGCACGGTGATCTTCAACTCGATGCTCCGGACAGACTTCAGGATCTTGAGCACCTTTTGGGTATCGGAACCGGACAGTTGGGCAGGAAGGGCTTCGCCGTCCTTGCTGCGTGCCTTGGGAGGCCGTACCGACTTTGCCTTCCTGGATCTTCCTTTAGGCGCGCGCACCGGGGTCCTGGCGGTTCTCTTGATACTCATTGGTGGGTGGGATAGCGAGGAGGATGGCCGAAAGATCATCAGGATCTTCCACAAACCGGCATGATCTGGGGATCGCCTTCCTTGTTGTAGGAATCGTGGAGGTCATGCCACCTGTCGATCAACTGCCACGTTCCGGAGCATGCACTGGCAGCGACGCCACGAACGCATTATATCGCTTTGCACCCGGTCCGGCGCTCAGTCCGTGTGCGAAGATGCTCAGCAGCACCGTGGCGATAACGGTGTGGACCACGATGGGGTTGGGCTCCAGGTAGTGCTTCTGTTCCAGATAGACCATGGCGAGCACGATGGACGCCAGACCACGCGGCCCGAACCAGCCCATGAAAAGCACGGTGGAGCGCTGGAGCTTCGCACCGACCAAGGCGATGGCCACGGGCACCATGCGCACCACGGTGAGGCTGAGGGCGGCATAGAGCAGGTGCATTGCAGTGATCTCCTGCCATTGCCGTGCGGTGATGATGCCGAAGAGGAAGAAGACAGCGAGGTTGAAAAGCTGGCCCCAATCCTCGGAGAAGGCCACGCTGTGCTTCGAGGCATCCTGGTAACCCACCTGCACGGCGAGGCCGGCCACGAAGGCGGCGATGAACATGCTGGCACCGATGGGTTCCGCCATGAGCAGGCAAAGCAGGGGCAGGGTCACCACGGCCAGCGGTTGCCACGAAGGGTTCATCCATTCGCGCTTCAACGCTACGCCCAGCAATGCGCCGCCCACGCCACCGACAGCGATGCCGAGCAGCACACCATAGCCAAGCTGCTCCCACATAAAACCGAGCAGACGGGCATCCGACGACGCTTCCGCCGCGCCGGCCATGGCGATGAAGAAGAGCAGGAAGGGTACCGAAAGACCATCGTTCAAGCCGGCCTCCACGTTGAGGGCCTGGCGGACCGGGGCGGGCACCAACGGACTGGTGACGATCACCTGGCCGAGGCCCGCATCGGTGGGGGCGAGGATCGCGGCGAGTATGCCGGCCTCCCAGATGGACAGTTCGGGCAGGATGAGTGTGGCCAACAGGGTGCCCAGTGCGATGGTGAGCAGCATGCCGGTGCTCAGCAGGCGGGTCACCAATCCGCGCACGTGTTTCAGTGTGCCCAAGCCCATCCGGTTCGCATCGGAGAAGAGCAGCAGCACCAGCCCGAGTTCGGCCACATGCAGGAACACATCCTTGCCGTGCGCCCCCAGTTCTCCCAAGTCAGGCCGGAAAAGGTAGGTGACCATGCCTGCCGCCGTGAAGAGGATGGGGGCCGTGAGGATGCCGCGGTCCACCAACTTGGAGACCAGGGCGTGCAGCAACAGCAGCACCAGGAACGCGGTGAACAGCATCACAGGCTCAGTGCGCCGAAGGTATCGTTGGACGCTGTCCGCCCGATATGCACCATCGGATGGTACATACGGCCCAACGTTTCATGGATACGCTTGGATCCAGAAAAGCCGCTCACCGGCGACCCTGCGGACCTGCCGGGGTGACCGGTCTTCCAGCGGGCTGTGGTGTGTCTGGACGCTCGGTCACCACACGGTCCCCTGGCTTGGGTGGCTCAGGGCCATCCTCTTTCGGCCGCGGCCGTGCGGCGGTTCGTCCACCCGTACGCACCATCCGTTTTTCCTTGCCGGCGCTTGGGGTTTCTGTGGCGGTGGGTGTTGGTTTCTCCGGTGGGGCCTCCAGATCGGGGCATTCGATGATGATGGGCTCGTACCTGTTCTGTATGAAGCCGGTCCCTGTGGCCACATTGCCTTCCGCATCACGGACAGTCACACTGATCACACTGTTGCTAAGCGGTATGTTCCGGTCCAGCATGAACCCTGAGGTGGCATGCTCCTCAACGCTGATCAATTGGTAGGGCGGTAAACCACCAAGAACGTTCCAAGTGACCTGCCCTGAAGACAGTATCTGCGCTTGTGTGGAGGGTGGGAACAAGGGTATGGGGCTGCCGATGCACTGGTAAACAGGCACCCGCACCACCCGGTCACGGGTATGAACCACCACACGCAACTCCATGGCTTGAGCCATGAAGGGCAGGAAAAGCAGCACGAGCAGGATCTGTCGCATGGCCTCCAGGTGTTGGTACCGTTCGAAGGTAGGGACATTCCATGGATACAAGCCGGATAAGTCCCGGAGCGTCACCAAACCCTGCGGGTCGCCCTTCCACGTATGTGGGCGAAGCACCTGGCGGTGCGGGGGGCGGCAGGGATCGGGGGTCCGCGTTCGCGGTGGATCACCAAGACTTTCTTCCATGGCGCATGTTGCATCGCACGAAGGGCATTTCGTGCCGTGCGCTTCCTTTGCCGCATGCGGCCGTTCCAGTTGCGGAGTGCCGGTCCCTGGCTGGGGCTGCTCTGGTCGCTTCTGGCTTTCGGTGCGGCAGCGCAGAAGACGGACACCATTTTCCTCTTCAACGGCGACCGCATCATCGGGGAGATGAAGGATCTGAAATTGGGCCTGCTGCGGGTGAAGACGGACTACATGTCCACGGTGTATGTGGAGTGGGACCAGATGCAGACTTTGCGCACGGACAAACGCTGTTACGTGAGGCTGCGCAGTGGCGCGTACTTCGATGGATACCTGCTGCCCAGCCCGAGGCTCGATCATATCTACATCAGAACGAAGGAGGACAGCATACATGTTCAGCTCATTGACATCACCACCTTGTACCGCCTGGACAAGGGCATATGGCCACGTACGGACGGCAGCCTGAACGCGGGATACAGTTATCAGCAGAGCAATCAATTGAGCCAGTTGAACCTGAACGGCAATGCACTGTATCGCGCTGATCATGGTACGGTGAGCGTTGGGTTCAGCTCCATCTCCACGGTGCAACCCGATGTGGAGGACAACCGGAAGCAGGACGCGACCCTTGGCTGGGAGCAGAATCTCTGGGGGCGTTGGACATCCGGAATTGGTGTGGGGGCCGAGAGCAACACGGAGCTGGACCTTGGCCTGCGCATGCGCGTGAATTTGAGCCTGGGCAATTATCTGGTGTTGAGCACCCATACGAGCTACCTGTTCGGGGGTGGTGCGCAGGCCAACCGTGAGCGAAGTGGGGAGGGTGAGGCCAGCGACAATCTCGAGGTCTTCCTGGGCAACCGCCTTCGCTTCAAGACCTACCGCTTCCCCAAGGCCGAAGTGACCATTGACCTGGCAGGATACTACGGCGTCACCATCCGCGATCGCTGGCGCTTCGCTTCCAATGCCTTCCTGCGCTATGAAGTGATGAAGGACCTCCAGCTCGGGTTGGAGTTCTATGAGCAGTTCGACAGCAAGCCGCTGGATGGCGGCCCGGCGCTGAACGACTGGCGTGTGGCCACCACGGTGGGGTATATCTTCTGAGACCTTTGGTATCCACGGGTCCCTTGCCGTGGGTCGCCTGGGATGTAGCTCCCTGAGCAGTACTCCCATCCATTCGTTTTGCTGATGATCGTCACGGGAGCCGGTCTTGAAAGGGTCGTCTTTTGCACCGTCAAGTGGAGAATAACCGATACCCCCATCACATGCTATCCTTCCATCGGCGATCGTTGCTCATCGCGCTTCTGGCAGCATGCTCAGGTGCAATGGCCCAGGCACCAGAACAGGATTCCACCATGCGCAGATCACTGGATGTTTATGGCCACGTGATGATGGACATGGGCTACAATGCGGGTGCGAGCCATCCTGACTGGTTCGATGTGATGCGCCCGAGCAAGCTCCCTGGTTTCAAGGACGAGTTCGGTCCAGAGGGCAATGCGTATTACAGTGTGCGCCAGACCCGCTTCGGTACCAAGAGCTACCTGCCCACCGCTTTGGGCGAGCTGTACACCCAGTTCGAGTTCGAGATGTTCGGCACCGGTGTGGACGCCGGCCAGACCACCTTCAGATTGCGCCATGCTTACGGCCAGTTGGGCAAGTGGGGCGCAGGCCAGTATTGGAGCCCTTTCATGGACATCGACGTGTTCCCCAACAGCCTTGAGTACTGGGGGCCGAACGCCATGGTCTTCTTTCGCAATGTGCAGTTGCGTTTCATGCCCATTCAGGGGGAAGACAAACTCACCTTTGCCATCGAGCGTCCAGGAGCGAGCAGCGACAACGGAATGCACGGTGAGTTGCTGGCCATGGAGAACGTGCGCTTCCGTTTCCCCACGCCCGACTTCAGCTTCGAGTACCGCAAGGGCACCGGCTTCGGATATGTGGAGCTGGCTGGTATCCTGCGCAACATCCAATGGGAGGACCTTGTCCCCGACAGCATCAACCTGGAGGGCAATGCGCTGGGCTGGGGTTTGAACCTGAGCACGAACATCAAATTGGGTGAGCGCTCAACGATCCGCGCACAGATCGTATACGGCCAGGGCATCCAGAACTACATGAACGATGCCAGTGCGGACATCGGGGTCAAGGAGGACACGACCAACGTGAACAAGCCCATCGAGGGATATGCGCTGCCGATCATCGGTGGTCTCATCTTTCTGGACCACTATTGGAACAAGAAGACGAGCTCCTCCATCGGTTACTCCTTCATGGACCAGGACCTCGCGACCACCTCGGCCGCCAATTCCTTCAGGCGGGGAGGATATGGCCTGGTCAATGTGTTGTATGCACCGGTGCAGAACATGATGTGGGGTGTGGAGCTTCAGTATGGCAGCCGCGAGAACCATACCGATGGCTGGGAGTACAGCGCCGTGCGGGTGCAGGCCTCCTTCAAATACTACTTCGGAGAAACATTCTACCGCCGCACCAACGGCTGATGGCGTGTTCAACTCCATCAACAACCAAACAACCATGAAGAACCTGAGCATGCACGTGCGTGTCATGTTGATGACCGGCGCATTCCTGTGGACCGGTGCGACCCATGCACAGAAAGGGAAGGCACCTGCGTCCGATCCCGTGCGAACGGCGGTGGAGGATGCATATAACAAGTACAAGGACCTCAAGGAAGGCAAGAACGCCGACTACATCCCGGCCCTGGCTGAGGTGCCCAGCACCTTGTTCGGTGTGAGCCTGGTGACGGTGGACGGAAGGACCTACGATCAGGGTGACGTGAGGTCGATGGTCTCCATCCAATCCATCAGCAAGGTCTTCACCCTGGCCCGCAATGTGGAGGACTGGGGTGCGCAGGCCATCCAGGACAAGATCGGCGTGGATGCCACCGGTGAGGTGTTCAACAGCATCACGGCCATCGAGCGCATGCGCGGCAAGGAGATCAATCCGTTGGTGAACCCTGGGGCCATCGCTTCCTCGAGCATGGTGAAGGGCACTACCTACGAGGAGAAGTGGAACGCCATCCTCGCGGTCCACAGTGACATGGCCGGACGGCAGCTCACGGTGAACCAGCCCGTGTATGAGAGCGAGGCCGCCACCAACCAGCGCAACCAGGCCATTGCGCACCTGCTGTTCGCCTACGAGCGCATGTATTGGGACCCGGTGAAGAGCACCGATGTGTACACCAAGCAGTGCGCGATCAACGTGAACGCGCGTGACCTGGCCACCATGGCGGCCACCCTGGCCAATGGCGGTGTGAACCCGGTGACCGGCAAGCGCGTGGTGAGCCCCGAGACCGTGCAGTATGTGCTGGCCGTGATGGCCACGGCGGGCTTGTATGACGACAGCGGCATCTGGCTGTACAACACCGGCCTGCCCGGCAAGAGCGGCGTGGGCGGTGGCCTGATCGCCGTTTGCCCGGGCAAGTTCGGCATTGCCGTGGTGGCACCGCCCCTGGATGCCGCCGGCAACAGTGTGAAGGGCCAGCGCGTGATCTACGATGTGGTGAAAGCACTGCAAGCCAACCCCTATCTGGTGCAGCCCAAATTGTCTGCTCCAGCCAAGCGGTAAGCACCATGCCAAGAGGCACCAATGGACGGAATGACGGGTCACCGGTGATCCCGTCCATCTGGTCCCTATACAGCCCAATACAGCCACCTGCATGTTGGATCTTCGGACAGTACTGATACCGGCGCTCCTTGTGCTGGCCATGCGGTCCTGGGCCCAGGAGGGTGATACCGTACGGGTGAAGCGTATGTTCAACACCACGGATACGGTGTTCGTGTTCACCAAGGCGGAAAGGGACAGCATCCGTGCGATCATCCAGCAGACCAAGACCTTCGGTGATTTCACCCCGGGCAAAGGCTTCGAGCTGGCCCATGGCAAACACGGTTCGGTGAACTTCAGCACCTATGTGCTGCTGCGCTGGGTGGACCAGTTGCCCGAAAGCAAGACCACGGTGGACCATCTGGGACGTGAGCGAACGCTGGACTCGCGCAACGATATCCAATGGCATCGCAGCTACCTCTATTTCAACGGCTGGGCCTTCACGCCCAAGTTCATCTGGCAGGTGAACACCTGGAGCGTGCTGAGCACCGGGCAGATCCTGCTCATCGGCTCCATCACCTACCGCTTTCACAAGGCCTTCAACCTCAGCGGTGGCATCAACGGCCTGCCAAGCACGCGCTCCATGCTGGGCTCACATCCCCTGTGGCAGGCCAACGACCGCAACCTGGCCGATGAGTATTTCAGACCGGGCTTCTCCTCGGGCATATGGGCCACGGGTGAGATCACGCCCAAGCTCCGTTACACGGCCACCGTGATGAACAACCTGAGCCAGCTGGGGGTGAACGCCACCCAGCTCACGCGCGACCTGGGTACCGGCTTCAACCTGGAATGGACTCCGACCACCGGCGAGTTCGGTCCGCGTGGCGCATACGGCGATTGGGAACACCACGAGAAGCTAGCCACCCGGTTCGGCGGTGGCTACGGCCACTGCCGCGAGGACCGCTTCAACCAGGACCTGTCCAGCAAGACATTGAACACCCAGGTGAAGATCAGCGACTCGCAGAACCTCTTCGAAGTGGGTGCACTGGCCGACAGCGTGACCGTGATGAAGGCCTTGTGGCAGCAGTTCGCGTTGGATGCTGGGTTCAAGTACAAGGGGTGGTTCCTGCATTTGGAATACTTCCATCGGCTGCTGAACCAGTTCGAGGCGGATGGCCCGCTGCCCGTTGGCGAGATCAACGAGAACGGCTACATGGTACAGCTCAGCGCCTTTCCCCTGCAGCAAAAGCTGGAGGTGTATGGTTTCCACTCCTTCGTGAACGGCAAGTGGAACGACTCCTATGAGATAGGGGGAGGCTTCAACGTGTATCCCTTCCAAACACGCTATTTCCGTGTGAATGGTCATACCATGTACGTGTACCAGTCCTCGGCCAACAGCGTCTTCGGTTTCTACCTGGGTGGCATGACGGGCATGACCTACTCCCTCGCTGTCTCCTTCATCCTGTGAGCTGCATGATCACGCTCCGCACATTCCTTCCATTGGTGGCCGCCGCATGGCTCACCACGCCGTTGTATGCCCAGGTGAAGAAGCTGCGCGTTGGCCCGGCAAAGGCACCGGTGCGGCAGGAAGCGCTCTTCCACGATGCCCACTTCCACCTGACCAACTACATCCAGGAAGGTCTGACGGCGAAGTATTATCTGGACTCCATCATGGGCGATAAGATCGGCCGCAGCACGCTCTTTGGCATTCCGTTGCAACAGCAATGGAGCCACCGCGTGACAGGGAAGAACGCGCCCACCTACTACCTGGAGAGCGATGCGCCGCTGTACTACTACAGCTTCACCGACGCCTTCATCGCCATGCAGTACCGCTCCCTTGGTCCGGAGCAGCAGAAGCGGCTCGACCCCATGATCACCGGCTTCAACCCCACGGACATGTACGCGGCGGACCACATCCGGCGCGTATTGCTCACCTTTCCGGGCGTGTTCAGCGGGGTGGGGGAGTTCAGCATCCACAAGGAGTTCGTGAGCAGCAAGGTGAGCGGAGACGTGGCCAGTTTGACCGATCCTGCGCTGGACCGCATCATGGAATTCTGCGGAGAGGCCGGGTTGGTGGTGATCCTGCATAACGACATCGACAACCCTTTTCCCAAGCCTGGAGCCCCCAATTACCTCGATGCCATGAAAGAACTGGCGCGGCGGCATCCGAACACCACCATCATCTGGGCACACGTGGGTGTGGGGCGCGTCGTGCATCCCATTGATCACCATGCCGATGCCATCGAGGCCATGCTGGCCGATCCCACATTGAAGAACCTGTACTTCGACATCAGCTGGGACGAGACGGCCAAGTACATCGTGGGTAGCGATTCCGCCCTGGCCCGCACCGTGCGCGTGCTGGAGCGCTACCCGGACCGCATACTGTTCGGTACCGACAACGTGGCCCCGGCCACGCAGGAGAAGCACCTCAAGGTGTACCGGATGTATGTGCCGCTCTGGAAGGCCTTGACCCCGTCCACTAGCCATGCCGTACGCCTGGGCAACTACGAGCGCCTCTTTGATGATGCCCGTGGCAAGGTCCGCGCCTGGGAAGCGGCCCATGTGGGCAGGCCCATGCCCATTCCCCCGCCTTCACCAGCTTCGGGTGCAGGCGGCAGGTGACCCTTGTCATACAACGTTCCAGCCGATCGCCTAGCTTTCCGTCATCCACCAGTGAACCACTCCCATGCCCATGCGTATCCCGACCATATTGCTGGCCGCCGTTCTCACCGCCGCCAGTACTTCCCTGCGCGCCCAAAGCAAGTCCGAAATGCAGGCCAGCATCGCCAAACTCACGGCCCAGAACGACTCGCTCAGCAAACAGTTGACCGCGCTCGGCGAGAAGAACGTGAAATACGCCAAGCTCATCGACACCTTGTCCGTGATGACCGGTGTGCACGTGGATGACCTGGACACTGTGAAGACCGTGATGCAGCTTCGGGCAGCGGCCAACACGGCCAATGTGGACAGCCTCACCAGGTTGAACGCACGGGCAGCACGGCTTCAGTTGGACCTGGACAGCGTGAACACGGCGTATGCCAGGCTGCAGGAGGACTGCGGCGCAGCGCGTGCGGCGGTGGCATCCGGCACTGCGGGCACGGCCACGGTCTCCAAGTCCGATCAGTTGATGAAGCTCAACAGCATGCTGGAACAGGGCCTCATCACCAAGGAGGAGTTCCTGAAGCTGAAGGATGAGCTGATGAAGAAGTAGGAACCTTTTTCTGCATGTGGCCCGGCGTTCGATACGCAATACGGCACCTGTGGGTGCTGGGCCTCGCCTTGATGCCATGGTCCCCTGCATGGGGGCAGCCGGACAGTGTCCTGGTCACGGCATCCATAAGAAGCAGTGAACCGGCGGACCTGTTCATCGCCAATCGTTTCATCATCACCCTGCGTGCCGAGGTGTTCTCCAATACCCCGGAGCAGCGCATTGTCAACATCCACAAGCGCCTGGCGGATGCAATGGCCCGGGGTGGTCCAGGGGTGCTGAGCGATTCGGTGCTGTATGGTGGCCGCGGCATCCTGATCGACGGCCGTTCACTGATGTTCATTGCGCAACAGGACCTCGACCCCTCGATGGGTGAGCGGATCGATGAGGTGAAGGAGCGGACCATGGAGAACCTTCGCACGGCCGTTGCGGATATGCGCGAGATGCGGGATTCACGCGCCATTGTGCGCAATACCGCCATGGTGCTGCTTTACACCGCACTGCTCGGGGGCGTCCTGTTTCTGCTGGGCCGCCTGCGCCGATGGATCCACCGCAGGGCGGAGGCCTTCATCCATCACAGCATGGAACGCTCCGGCATCACAGGCGGCCTCACGCGGAGCCATACCCTCTTCCTGCTTGCCAAACGCCTGGCCATGATGGTCATCGCCGTGCTCATGCTGGTGGTGCTCTACTTCTGGCTTACCGCAGTGCTGGGGCACATTCCCTATACGCGGCCATGGAGCGAACGCATGCTGGATGTGTTGACGGACGCCGGGCTCTGGGTCTTGCACGGCGTGGTGAACGCATTGCCGGGGCTGGCGATGGTCGCGTTCATCTTTCTGATCACGCGTGCCGTGGCCCGGATGGTCGGTGGCTTCTTCACGCGCATCCACCAGGGCGAGATCGAGGTCACCTGGATCGATGCGGCAATAGCCGCACCCACCAAACGGGTGATCGTGCTGCTCATCTGGGTCTTCGGACTGGTCATCGCCTATCCCTACATCCCGGGCTCCAGCAGCAAGGCCTTCCAAGGCGTGAGCGTGCTGGCCGGCGTGATGCTCTCCCTGGGCAGCAGCGGCGTCATTTCACAGGCCATCTCGGGTCTCGCGCTCATGTTCAATCGCCTGGCGCGGGTGGGGGAGTGCATCGCGGTGGGTGATGTGGTCACCGGTGTGGTGAAGCAGATCGGCTACTTCAACACCACCATCGTCACAAGCTACGGCGAGGAGGTAACCGTACCCAACGGCATTGTGATGAGCAGCAAGCTCACCAACCTCTCGCGGCATCCCGGCGCCAAAGGCGTGCTGTGGACCACGGGTGTCACCATCGGTTACGACACGCCGTGGCGGCAGGTGCACGCCATGCTGCTGGAGGCCGCGCGGAAGACCACGGCCATCGCTGCGGACCCAAAGCCCAGCGTAGCACAGCATGCCCTCAATGACTTCTATGTGGACTACCGCCTCACGGTGGTGGTGGAAGGACCCTTCCGCCAGACGCTCTCCGACCTGCACGCCAACATCCAGGACATCTTCAACGCGAACGGCGTGCAGATCATGAGCCCGCACTACGAGCGCGATCCGTCCGAAGCCAAGGTGGTGCCGCCGGAGAAGCAGGACCCGGGGATCAAGCCCCTCTAATGCCATGTCCGTGTGCCGCGAAAGGTGAGCGGTCGGCAATAGGATACCCACCGATCGGTATTTCCGCATACCCTGGACAGAGAGCCGGGAATTCCCTGACATCCGTCACGTGATCGGGGACCTGCGGAGGCTTATTTGGTGGAAGAATTGGAGCAGCACGGTCCGTCCAGTTTGGTGGTCGAACGCTCTCCACCTGCCACATGCCCAAAGAGGCTTCCGCCCAAGCACCCGTTGAGGCCAAGTTCACGACCGGCTTCCTGAACGAGCTCGTCCTTGCTTTCAGGGAGTTCCCTGCCGAGCGCCTTGCCGCACTGGTCGCGGGATCGCAACGCGGCACATTCGTCGCTAGTACGGCGATCATGGCGCGAGGCTCCGAAGCCACGCATTTCGGCGTGGTGCTCGAAGGTGAAGTGGAAGCTTCCATGGTGGGCGAGGATGGCCAACGCAGGACCATCGGCCAGTTGAAGGCCGGAGACACCTTCAACGAGATGGCCCTGATGACCGGCGATGCCGTGCTCGCCGACTTCACCGCACGCACGCAGTGCGAGGTCCTGTTGGTCCCGGTGTCACTGTTCCAGACGATGATCGTCACGGAGCCGAACGCGATGCGCCACATTGCATCCACCATCGCAGAACGTATGCGGATGGTCGTGGCTGATCCCTCGCTGGTCACCGCGCTGCGCAAGGACGACGACCCCTACGGCCTCGACCTGAAGGGCGAGCGTCCGGAGAAGATCCTCGTGCTCAACTGCGGATCCTCGTCGCTCAAGTACAGCTTCTACGATACCGCCGACCCCAAGCACCACGCCAACGGCCTGGTGGAACGCATCGGGATGGAAGGCACGCGCCTCAAGCACAATGGCCCGAAAGGCAAAGCCGAGCAGGACCTGCCGAAAGGCGGCTTTCCCGAGGCGGTTAAGGCCATGGCCGCAGCGCTCACCGCGAAGGACGGTGGCGTCATCGCCAACGCATCGGACGTCACCCTCGTGGCGCACCGCGTGGTGCACGGCGGTCCTACGTTCACCACGGCGACGGTGATAACCGATGAGGTGCTCGCACAACTCGACGCCCTGGCACCGCTCGCGCCGCTGCACAATCCGGTGAACGTAGCCGGTATCCGCGAACTGCGGAAGGTGCTGCCCAACGTGCCGCACGTGGCGGTGTTCGACACCGCCTTCCACCACACGCTACCGGAGCATGCCAGCGCCTACGGCCTGCCGCACGTGCTGGCCGAGCAGAAGAAGATCAAGCGCTACGGCTTCCACGGTACTTCGCATCAATACGTCACGCTGCGTGCCGCGCAATTCCTTGGCCGACGCCCGAAGGAATTGCGCACGGTGAGCTGCCACCTCGGCAACGGCGCTTCCATCTGCGCAGTGGACCACGGCCGCTCGGTGGACACCAGCATGGGCTTCACGCCGCTGGAAGGCCTGCTCATGGGCACGCGTTCCGGCGACATCGATCCCGGCGTGCTCACCTACCTGATGCGCGAGGAGAACCTCACCCACGCGCAACTGGACGAGCTCCTCAACAAGAAGAGCGGACTGCTCGGCCTCTCGGGCATCTCCAGCGACATGCGCGAGGTGCTGAAGGCCGCCGATGCGAACGATGCCCGCGCGCTGATCGCCCTGAAGGCCTATTGCTACCGCGTGAGGAAGTACATCGGCGCATACATCGCGGCGATGGGTGGCGCGGAGGTGCTCGTCTTCACCGCCGGCGTGGGCCAGGGCAGTGCCGAAGTGCGTGCCTTGTCCGTGCAGGGTTTGGAGTGCATGGGCATCACGCTCGATCTGCAACGCAACCGCGAGGCGAAAGGCTTCAGCGAAGTGACACGCATCTCCACCGATGATTCCCCCATCACCGTGCTGGTGGTGCCCACCGACGAGGAACGCATGATGGCCCGCGAGGCCCTGCGCGCCGTGGGACGCACCGCCGTCACCAACGCGTTGAAGGCCCGTAAGCAGGAGCCCTTCCTCGTGGAGGTCTCGGCGCACCACGCACACCTCACGCAGGAGCACGTGGAGGCGCTCTTCGGCAAGGGGCATCAGCTCACCCGCAAGTCCGATCTGTCGCAGCCCGGCCAGTTCGCCTGCGAAGAGCAGGTGAACCTCATCGGTCCGAAAGGCCGCATCGAGCGCGTACGCGTGCTCGGTCCGGCGCGCAAGTACTCGCAGGTGGAGATCGCCCTCACCGAGCAGTTCAAGCTCGGCGTGCATCCGCCGATCCGCGAGAGCGGCGACATCGACGGCACGCCCGGCTGCACGCTGGAAGGCACGGCCGGCAGCGTCACCCTGGACAAGGGCGTGATCTGCGCCTACCGCCACATCCACATGCACCCCGACGATGCCCTGCGCTACGGCGTGCGCGACAAGTCCGTCGTGCGCGTCCGCATCGAAGGTGACCGCGAGTTGATCTTCGGCGACGTGCTCGTGCGCGTGGACCCGAACTTTTCGCTCGCCATGCACATCGACACCGACGAGGCCAACGCCGCCAACGTAAGGACCGGCGCGCAAGGCTTCATCGAAGGCATCCAACAGGAGAGCTGAACCCCACACATGTCACGCTGAGCCCGTCGAAGCGCAACCCAACAACGACTTTCACCAAATCAATACCCCGATACCATGAGCCACGAACGCGAACATGACGAGAAGCTGCCCAGTGACGAGATCACGGCAGTGGAAGTACCCAACGGCATCGACCGCCGCAAATTCCTGGTCCGCAGCACCGTCATCGGCGCCGCGGCCATCCTCACCGGCTGTGACTTCAGCAAGGAGGAGCGCACCGAGCGCGCCGCCAAGGAGGCCGCCGCCATGCCCGACACCACGAAGAAGGGCGCCACCGTGCTCAGCCCCGAACTCGAAGTGGTGAAGAAGAGCAAAGGCCCCATCATCACCGTGGTGGACGAGTTCTATAAGGTGGGTCCCGGCCCCAGCAGCTCGCACACCATCGGGCCCATGAGGATCACCTACGACTTCTACCAGCGCTGCACCAAATTGCCCGCCGACCAACTGGCGAAGGCCACCACCATGAAGGTGCACCTCTTCGGCAGCCTCAGCGCCACCGGTCTGGGCCACGGCACCGAGCGCGCCTCGCTCGCCGGCATCCTCGGCCAGGAACCCGCCACCGTGGACCCGCTCTTCCTCGATGCCATGAAGGAGAACCCGGACAAGACCTACCCGGTGAAGCTCGGTGACAAGGAGCTCACGCTCTCGCTGAAGGACGTGATCTACGACGCCACCAAGGGCGACTTCCACCATCCCAACACCATGACCTGCAAATTGCTGGCCGGTGAGGAGGTGCTCCTCGAACAGGAGTACTACAGCGTGGGCGGCGGCTTCATCGAGTGGAAGGGCTATACCCCGCCGAAGAAGGGCGCGCCGAAGTACCCCTACCAGACCATGAAGGAACTGCGCGAGCACGCCGAGAAGAACAAGCTCAGCATCGCGCAGGTGGTGATGGAGAACGAGAAGGCTGTAAGCGGCAAGAGCGAGGCGGAGATCAACGCCTTCCTGGACAAGATCGCCGGCGCCATGCTCGCCACGGTGAAGAGCGGCCTCTCCATCAAGGAGGGTGTGCTGCCCGGCCCCATCAAATTGCAGAGCAAGGCGGCCACCGTGTGGGAGCGCGCGCAGAAGAAGGAGTACGAGAGCGACCGCGCCATCGGCATGGTGTCCGCCGCAGCGCTGGCCGGCAGCGAGGAGAACGCCCGCGGCCACCTGGTGATCACCGCCCCCACGGGCGGCAGCGCCGGTGTGATGCCCGCCATCGTGTACGCGCTGGTGGAGAGCAAGCGCAAGCTGCCCATGGAAAAGGTGCGCGAGGGCCTGCTCGCCGGCGCCGCCATCGGCTACCTGTGCAAGCACAACGCCACGCTGGCCGGTGCCGAGGGCGGCTGCCAGAGCGAGATCGGTGTCGCCTCGTCCATGAGCGCCGCCTTCATCGCGCAGGCCATGGGCGCCACACCCCGCACCCTGGAGAACGCCGCTGAATCCGCGCTGGAGCACCACCTCGGCCTCACCTGCGACCCCGTGGCCGGCTACGTGCAGGTGCCCTGCATCGAGCGCTGCGCCTTCGGTGCCGTCAAGGCCTGGGTGGCCTACTCCATCGCCAGCAGCGAGGACGAGAGCCGCCACCGCGTGGACCTCGACACCACCATCGAGACCCTGGCCCAGACCGGCCGCGACATGGGTGCCAAGTACAAGGAGACGAGCGAAGGCGGCCTGGCCGCCAACCTCGTGCTCTGCTGAACGATCCAAGGCGAAGGGCGCATCCGGCACGTGTGCAGGGTGCGCCCTTTGCATTTGCGCAGGCGGCAGATCCACCACGAGGGGATCGTGCAGATCAGCTGCGCAGCCCGCACCTTGTTGCCTTGTGACTTGATCCTTGGAACTTGGGTCTTGTTCTGGGCGTGCCCCCCTTCCCATCGCGCAGGTCGGCGCGCGGGGTCGGGTCCTTCGCTGTAGCTGCTTCGTGCCCGCCAGCATCCACGGCGCTGCGCGGGCTTCCTTCGGTCGCCTGCTCGCTGCTCGTGGCTGCACGGCGGTCACCTCAGCAGGCTGCCGCTCCGCCCCCTCACGCAGTTCGACCCCCAGCCTATATTGAACTCCTCGGATCGACGAACATCTCGTCATCCTGGCCAAGAACGCACCCAGATGAAGAAGCGCAGCATCATCGTCCATGGAACGGAGATCGCGGTGACGACCGAGCGCAACATGGACTACATCTCGCTCACCGATATGATCAGGGCCAAGGAAGGCGAGTTCTTCATCGCGGACTGGCTGCGTAATCGCAATACCGTGGAGTTCCTCGGCGTATGGGAGTCCGTGCACAACCCCGACTTTAATTATGGCGAATTCGCCACAATTAGAAGTCAAGCCGGATTGAACCGCTACCGCATCAGCGCCAAAGAATGGGTGGAGAAGACCAACGCCATCGGCCTGCGCGCATCGGCCGGACGCTATGGCGGCACCTATGCCCACCCGGATATCGCCTTCGAGTTCGGCATGTGGATCAGCCCGGAGTTCAAGGTCTATCTGGTCAAGGAGTTCCGCAGGCTCAAGGAAGAAGAGGCGGCCACCAGGTCGCTTGAGTGGAACTTCCAACGCACCCTCGCCAAGATCAACTACCGCATCCACACCGATGCCATAGGAACACCTGCTCCCGCCCTTGCTCACCAAGGTGCAGACCAACGCCATCTATGCCAGCGAAACCGACCTGCTGAACATGGCCCTCTTCGGCACCACGGCCGCAGCATGGCGCAGCGCCAACCCCACCGCCGAAGGCAACATCCGCGACCACGCCACCCTGGAGCAACTGGTGGTGCTCTCCAACCTCGAGGGCATCAACGCCATGCTCATCCACCAGGGGCTGCCCGCGCCGCAGCGCCTGGCCCAGCTCAACGCCATGGCCATCACGCAGCTGCGATCGCTATTGAACGCGCCAAGCCTCAAGCAGCTGAGCGGCGCACAGAAGCAGGTGGACAGTTCCGCGAAGAAGGCGAAAGGCGGAACAGGGCGGCAATAGGTGCTGTGCAGCCGCTTGGTGCTAAGGGCCCTGCCTGCGCCGGGCAGCTTGCCCCGGGCAAGGACCCGGGGCTGCGCCCGCTCACGCGGCATCCCGCATCGCGATCAAGCACCTCGTGTAAAGATCCCGGCCTGAACTTTACATGTCGTCGGCCATGTGTAAAGATCCTTTACATGTGGCAGGATAGTGCCGCAGGAAGGGGGTGCCCATTTATTTGGTCACTAATCTGCATTTGTAACACATTGTAATACAGCGCAATACGAGCTGTTGTCAGATTAAGCATATCGCAATCCGCTTAATCTGCACGAACCACTACCGGTAAGTGGCTTCCACGGCTTCGATGGCCCGGATGCCCCGGTGGTATTCATACAGGGCGGTGGGTACGTAGCGCAGCTCGATGCCCTGATGGGTGCGCGTGAGCGACTTGGTGCGGGTGGTCAACAGTGACCGATGCTTGATGCGCCCCTGGACAATGGACACACTTTCCGCATGCTATCCCGATCTTCACGCCATGCAACTGCTGCCTGCCGATCATCTGCCCGCCTACCGCAGCGCCCTGCCCTTCGCGCTGGAAGATGCGCTGGCCGAGCTGGTCGAAGCGGTCAATGGAGGCACCAGCGAACTGATGCGGCTCTACGAAAGCGCCGTGTGCAGCAGCCAGATCGAAGGAAGCAAGGTGACCCTGAACGTCTTCAAGGAAACGCTGGATGCGGTTGGCGATGGCCCGAAGCCGCGCGATGTGCAGGAGGTGGCCGATCTGGTGGAGGCCTACCGCTTCGCACAGGCTCACGAACTGAATGCGGCCAATCTGCTCCATGCACACTGCATCCTGAGCAACCTGCTCGTGCATGGCAACGATCAGGGGGCATGGCGCAGCAAGGGCGTGAAGGTTGGCAATGCTTACACCACCGTGTACCTCGCGCCCCACCAGAGCATGGTACCCGGCTTGATGGAACAGCTCTTCCAAGAGGTGGCCGCCTTGAACAGCGGCACGCTCGCCACCGATGAGGCCTTCTACTTCGCTTCCATGCTGCACCTCGCCTTCGTGGATGTACACCCCTTCATCGACGGCAATGGCCGCACCGCACGCCTGCTGGAGAAATGGTTCCTCGCCCGCCACATCGGCCCGCTGGCCTTGAGCATCCGCAGCGAGAAGTACATCATCAACCATCGCGATGAGTACTACGATGCGCTGCGCGCAATAGGTCCCCAATGGGGAAGCCTGGACCTGAGCCGGAGCATCCCTTTTCTCGTGCTGCTCCCGAAGGCCGTGCAGTACAAGTGATCCCTGTATTTGTCCTTTCCTGTCGTTGATCCCGTCACCACCTTACATGCTTGACACCGCCACCAAGCGCCGCATCAACACCTGCCGCAGCATCTTCGAGGGCAGGCTGCCCGATCACGGCAGCATCCGCGTGGCGATCAAGCAGGCGAAGTGAAGGTGGGACACGAGGCCCATCATCTTTCAGCCGCCGAAGCGGTGCATGGCCTGTAGAAGTTGAGCGCGGGAAGGGCGTTGGTGGCTGATCATCCTTCGGCCGCTGAAGCCGGCGTGGCTGGGCGAAGCTCGATCCGGTAAGGGCGAAGGCGGCCTATCGACCTCACGCCCTTTCGCCATCGGCGACCACTCGCTGCGCACCTATTGGCCCCAGGTCTCCGCACAACGTCCTGATCTGTCGGGATTTGCTCTCTATTTTCACGCCCCGACCTATGACCGACATCTCCGCCATCGAAAAACGCCTCTGGACCAGCGCCGACACCCTGCGCACCAACAGCAACTACGCCAGCAACGAGTACATGATGCCCGTGCTCGGCCTCATCTTCCTGCGCCACGCCTACAGCCGCTACCTGCACGTGAAGGAACGCCTCGAAGCCAACCTGCCCAAGCGCGGCGGACAGGCACGGCCCCTGCGCAAGGAGGACTTCAGCGGGCAGGGCGCCATCTTCCTGCGGCCCGAAGCGCAGTTCGACTACCTCGTGGACCTCACCGACGGCGACGACCGCGCCGCCGCGCTGGAGCACGCCATGGAGAGCATCGAGAAGGACTACGACATGCTGAAGGGCGTGCTGCCCAAGAGCGAATACAAGGAGCTGGACAATGCCGTGCTGGGCAGCCTGCTTCGCACCTTCAACGACGAGGCGCTGAAGAAGGCCACCGGCGATGTCTTCGGCCGCATCTACGAGTACTTCCTCACCGGCTTCGCCGACCAGAAGGCGCACGATGGCGGCGAGTTCTTCACGCCCGTGAGCCTGGTGCAGATGATCGTGAACGTGATCGAGCCCGACCACGGCACCGTGCTCGATCCCGCCTGCGGCAGTGGCGGCATGTTCGTGCAGAGCGCGCACTTCATCGAGAAGCTCCACCAGAACCCGCGCGAGCGCGCCACCTTCTACGGGCTGGAGAAGAACGCCACCACCATCCGCCTGGGCAAGATGAACCTGGCCGTGCACGGGCTGGAGGGCAAGATCCAGCAGGCCATCAGCTACTACCAGGACCCGCACGAGCTGCTGGGCAAGGCCGATTACGTGATGGCCAACCCGCCCTTCAACACCGACGAGGTGGATGCCGACAAGGTGAAGAACGACCCGCGCCTGCCCTTCGGCCTGCCGGGCGTGAACAAGAAGAAGAAGGTGAGCAACGGCAACTACCTGTGGATCTCCTACTTCTACAGCTACCTGAACCCCAAGGGCCGCGCGGGCTTCGTGATGAGCAGCCAGGCCAGCAGCGCCGGGCGCGATGAGGCCACCGTGCGCCGCAAACTGGTGGAGACCGGCGCCGTGGACGTGATGATGGCCATCCGCTCCAACTTCTTCTACACCCGCACCGTGCCCTGCGAGCTCTGGTTCCTGGACAGGAACAAGCCGAAGGCCCTGCGCGACAAGGTGCTCATGCTCGATGCGCGGCACGTGTACACCAAGGTCACGCGCAAGATCTTCGACTTCAGCCCCGGGCAGCAGGCCAACCTCACGGCCATCGTATGGCTGTACCGCGGCCAGCGCGAACGCTTCCTGGACCTGGTGGCCCAGCACCTGCGCGATACGCTGCGCGCGGCGGAACTGTGCCTGGCCAAGGCCGATGACGAAGGCGCGGTCTGGCACCCCATCCTGAACGTGCTGGAGGTGAGCCAGAAGGTGCTGGCGCGCATGCTGCCGATGATCCGGAAGCACGAGAAACGCGAGCCGCTGAAGCCCGTGGCTGATGAACTGCGCGAGGCCTTGGATGCGTACGGCAACCACTTCCAAGCCTTCCGCGAAACCTTGGCGAAGCTGCAGAGCAAGCCACAACTGGTCGTACCGAAGAGCGGGGACAGGATCGCCGCCACCAACGCCGCCCTGCACACCGCCGCGCAGGAGATCGGTGTGCTGGCCGAGCTGGGCCGCGACCTGGCGAAGGAAGCCGACCGCCTGCACAAGCTGCTGGGCAAGGTGCATGAGCTGTGCGACAAGGAACTGAACGCCCGCGACGACAAGGAATGGCCGGGCGCCGACATCCGCCGCGACCTGAAGGCCCTGGCCGAGTTGCGCCCGCTGGCCGTGGAGCAGTTGAAGCAGGTGCGCTACTGCCACCGCTACGCCATGTGGCTGCAGGAGCGCTTCCCCGATGCCGAATTGCGCGATGTGGAGGGCTTGGTGAAGCTGGTGGATGTGAAGGAGTTGGAGGAGAATGATTGGAGCTTGACGCCGGGACGGTATGTGGGCATTTCAACTGAACTCGACGATGAAGAAGACTTTGAGCAGACTATGGAAGAGGTTCGAGTTCAACTCGTGGAGCTCAACCAGCAGGCACAGATACTTGCAGAAGAAATCGCCATGTCCATGGAAAGTGTTGTAGCATGACGTGGCAACGCAAGCCTTTTGAATCCCTTTTCAGTGAGCCCACGCGGAACGGCTTGACCCGTCCAAGTGGCGTACGTGGTGAAGGCTATCGCATGGTCAACATGGGCGAGATATTCGGCCATGATCGAATAGGTGACATTGAGATGGAGCGTGTGCAGTTGAATGATCGGGAACTGGCTACGATGCTCCTTAGGGTAGGCGACCTGCTGTTTGCACGGCAATCACTGGTTCTTGCGGGTGCAGGCAAATGCACCTTGGTTGAACAAGTCAACGAGCCCACCACATTCGAATCACATATCATAAGGGTTAGGCTGGACCCAAAGAAGGCGGACCCGAGGTTCTACCATTACCTGTTTCAGTCACCTTATTCAGGGGTTAAAGCCATTGTTACACAGGGCGTGCAAGCTGGTATTCGTGCAAGTGATCTTGCTGTTCTTAAGGTTCCGGTCCCAGACCCCGAAGAGCAACGCCGCATCGCCGCGATCCTCTCGTCCTACGACGACCTGATCGAGAACAACCGGAAGCGGATCAAGTTGCTGGAGCGCGCGGCGCGGCTGCTGTACACCGAGTGGTTCGTGCGGGGGCGCTTTCCGGGGCACCAGGGGGTGAAGGTGAAGGATGGGGTGCCGGAGGGGTGGGAGAAGACCGTATTCGGTAAGCTAGTGGAACAGGTGAAGGTGTCGGTCAAGCCAGAGGAGGTCGAAGCAGACACCCCTTATATCGGCCTCGAGCATATCCCCCGGCGTGCGTTGGTGTTGAACGAATGGGGCAAAGCGGAACAGGTCACGAGCAACAAGTTCGCCTTCCAAGAGGACGACATTCTCTTTGGGAAGATCAGGCCTTACTTCCACAAGGTCGGGTTCGCCATCACGAACGGGATCACCTCGTCTGATGCCATTGTGATGCGAGTAAGTGAGCCTGATCTGTATGCACTGGCGCTGTCGGTGGTTTCCAGCGATCGCTTCATCGCTGTAGCCTCGAAGTCCGCCAAGGAAGGTTCCAAGATGCCACGGGCGGATTGGAAGCAGATGCAAGCTTACCCGCTACTGCTTCCCGACACCAGGACGCTCAGCAAGTTCAATGAGGCCCTTCACCCCATGCTCAGCATGATGAAGGTGCTCGCAAAGCAGAACATCCAACTCATCCGCGCGCGGGACCTGCTGCTGCCACGGTTGATGAGCGGGAAGGTGAAGGCGTAAACACAGCATGAATGGCCAGTTCTTCTAAACCCCTTGTCATTATCGGTGCCGGAGCGGACTACACCAAGGGCATTGAACTGCCCATGGTGAAGCAGTTGCTGCCGGAGATAGCGCGCTTCCTTGAAAGTGAGGGTGCGGAGTTCGAGAAGACGCTGCGCTCTCACTTGCCCAATATGCGCTTCACCTTCCAGCGCCACATCAAGACGCAGATCGATGACCTGACCAAGAAAGAGCCAACCGAGCTAAGGGCCTATGTGGTGCGCGTGAAGGAAGCGGCTGACAAGATCCAGGACCCGAAGGATCCCGCGAAGAAGCAAGGCAAGTTGGTCGAGTTGCTCTTCAATAAGTTGATGAGCATCCAGAGCGACAGTGTGCTGGGTGATGAGATCGAGGGGTTGATCAAGGAAGTGTTCGATGAACCAACGGCAAAGGAGATCCTCGTGAGTGATTCGGTCGTTGACTTCCATAAAGTCACGCTTTCGGACACGTTCAAAAGTGTCCTGCGCTACATTTTAGGATCAAGTCTGGAAGAGGATGCGAACGCGGTTGCCGAGGCGCTGGGAGCGGATATGCTTAACATTGAGCAATTGTTGATCGACAAGTTCCTGGGGTTCTACAATGAGAAGCCTGGGGACGTAAAGAGCTACATATACATCTCCTGGTGTTTCTGGGCGTTCATGGTCCATCGGCAGCGGCAGATACTTGCTGCCCATGATGGCGTGGAATTGCCCTTCTATTCAGGTATACCCGAGAATGCCAGGGCGATCACGTTGAACTATACCAACTTCTTGGAGGAGCGACTCGGCGCGAGGGATTCACTGTACTTCCACGGTGACCTGAGCAAGTACGTGAGCATGGATACTCGCGACCTGATCAGCATTGACAACTTCCCGAATCGTGGTCTGCTCGATATCCTTAAGAAAGAAGTGCTGGAGAACATCAAGCTGGAGGGCGAAAGTTTGACGGAGCAGCGGCACGTCATACCAGCGTTGGTTCCTCCGCTAAGGCTGAAGCCGGTACTGTCCTTCAAGTACATTGAACTTTGGTATCAAGCAGCGCAATGGATCCAAAGCGCCAAGCACATCGCCATCATCGGATACTCTTTCAACACTTCGGACGAGCATTTCAACGACATCCTACGGGCAAATCATGGCAAGCGTGTGGACGTTATCAGCCCAAACGCGACCGGCGATCATATGCAATCCCGAATGGAAAAAGTGTTCAGCATACCTATTGGGAACTGGAAAACAATGCAAGTACAGGGTCATGATGCAAGACAGGCGAATGGTATTCGGCTGATAGCGGCAAGGGCGGATCAGATCGATCTTGAGAAGTTGTTCGAGGAGTAGATAACTGCTCATTGAAGTGAACTCGTTGCTGTTGGTTGCTGCTGCTGACGTTAAGATCGATTAGGAATGCCCCCGGTAACTTAGCCCCATGTACTACCGCCGCCGTCTTCTCCTAGCCCTGCTGCAAGCCCTTGGGGGCCGCGTGGAGAAGATGCGGCTGCACAAGCTGCTACTGCTGTACATGAAACAGCGTGGTGAGCCGGCCTACGACTTTGTGCCTTACAAGTACGGCGCCTTCAGCTTTCAGGCCAACGCCGACCTGGTGGCCTGCACCACGCGCGGGCTGGCGGCCAATCACGACAAGGAATGGGAGCTGCTGGACCAGGAGGACCACAGCGCCGCACTGAAACCGAACGACCGGGCGCTGCTGCGCCTGGTGCTGGAGCGCTTCGGCACCCTGGACCGCGACAGCCTGGTGCGCGACACCTATGTGCGCTATCCGTACACGGCCATCCACAGCGCCATGGCCGACCGCCTGCTGAACGCGGCGGAGCGCCGCGCCGTGGCCGAGGCCCTGCCCGCCGACACGCCCAAGGGCCTGTACACCATCGGCTACGAAGGGCTGGACCTGGACGCCTTTCTGAACAAGCTGATCCGTGCGCGGGTGGCGGTGCTCTGCGATGTGCGCCGCAATGCCTACAGCATGAAGTACGGTTTCAGCAAGAAGCAATTGCAGAACGCGTGCGAGGGCGTGGGCATCCGCTACGAGCACCTGCCCGAGCTGGGCATTGCCAGCGACGAGCGGCAGGAACTGGCCAGTCAGGCCGATCGGGACGCGCTCTTTGCCCGCTATGCAAAGCGTACGCTGCCCCACACCCGCAGCGATCAAGAGCACATCGCACAACTGATCGCCGAACACGGGCGGGTGGCCATCATGTGCTTTGAGCATGAACAGCAATGCTGTCACCGGGGCACTTTGGCGCGGGCCGTGATGCGGCTACCGGGCTTCACCGGCGAACTGGTCCATCTGTGAGCTATGCGTATGAAGGTCCTGCTCACGGTAACCACCTATCCGCTGCCCTCGAAGACCTACGATGAACTGGTCTGCACGGCCGGCATGCTGGAGGATGGCCGCTGGATACGGATCTATCCGGTGCCGTTGAGCCTGCTGATGGACCTGAAGACCCGCAAGCTGAACGCCAGCCTGAAGTACACCTGGGTGGAACTGGACCTGGAGCGCCGCACCAAGGACTTCAGGCCGGAGAGCTACTCGCCCAAGCACAAGGACCTGAGCGACCTGAGGGTGCTGGACCACCTGGACACCACGAACGATTGGGAGCTGCGCAAGCAAGCCTGCCTGCAACGGGTGTACACCAGCATGGAGCAATTGCTTGCGGACAGCAAACCACCCACCTCGGTTTCGCTGGCTGCCTACAAGCCCAAGCGCATCATCGACCTGGTGATCGAGGCCAGCGAGGAGGACTGGGACCCGATGTACCACGAACTGCGCAAACAGACGGACCTCTTCGCCCCGGAAGAGCAGGTGGAGCCCCGCGACCTGATCCGGAAGATCCCCTGGAAGTTCAGCTACCGCTTCGAGGACGAGAACGGCAAGGTGCGCAAGCTGATGATCGAGGACTGGGAGATCGGCGCCCTGTATTGGAATTGCCTTGGTCGTGCTAACGGGAACGAGCAGGAAGCCCTGCGCCTGGTGCGGCAGAAGTACGAGGAGGAGTTCCTGACGAAATGTGATGTGACGCTCTTCCTGGGCACCACGCTTGCTTTTCACGCCAAGAACGCGCCCAATCCCTTCGTCATCATCGGCGTGTTCTACCCTCGGAAACGCGACCAGCTTAAATTGTCCTTCTGAGCATGCGTTACACGGAGGACAGCCTGGTGCAGCAGACCACCGCCGAGTACCTGGAACAGGCGCTCGGCTGGGACAGCGTCTATGCCTTCGACCGGGAGACCTTCGGCGAGGGCAGCTTGTTGGGCCGGGCGAGCGACCGTGACATGGTGCTGGTGCGCGACCTGGAAGCGGCCTTGCGGCTGCTGAACAAGGACCTGCCCGACGAAGCCTATACCGAGGCGGTGAAGCGCCTGAGCATCTACACCGAGAGCCAGACGCTGCTGCAGACCAACCGGGATCTCTATGATCTGATGCTGGACGGCGTGCCCGTGCATTACCGCGCCGCCGACGGTGTGCTGAAGTCCACCCGCCTGAAGGTGATCGACTTCGATGAGCCGGGCAACAACCGCTTCCTGTGCGTGCGCGAGTTGTGGATACGCGGCCATTACCACCGCCGCCGTGCGGACATCATCGGCTTCGTGAACGGCCTGCCGCTGCTCTTCATGGAACTGAAGAACATCCACAAGGACCTGCGCGCCGCCCACGACCGCAACCTGAAGGACTACAAGGACACGGTGCCGCACCTGTTCCACCACAACGCCTTCATCGTACTGGCCAACGGCGAGAAAGCGAAGCTGGGCTCGCTGAGCAGCAAGTACGAGCACTTCCACGAATGGAAGCGCCTGCACGAGGAGGATGCCGGGGTGGTGGACATGGAAACGCTGCTGAAGGGCGTGTGCAACAAACGCGACTTCCTGGACCTGCTGGAGAACTTCATCCTCTTCGACGAGAGCAGCGGCAAGCTGGCCAAGATCGTGGCGCGCAACCACCAGTTCCTCGGGGTGAACCGCGCAATGGATGCAGTGCGCGAGCGCCGGGAGCGCAAGGGCAAACTGGGCACCTTCTGGCACACGCAGGGCGCGGGCAAGAGCTACAGCATGGTCTACTTCGCCCGCAAGGTGCGGCGCAAGGTCAGCGGCGGCTTCACCTTCATCGTGCTCACCGACCGCGATGATCTGGACAAGCAGATCTACGACACCTTCGCTGGCTGTGGCGTGGTGAACAACGACCGCGAGCGTTGCCGGGCGGGCAGCGGGAACGACCTGCGGGCCATGCTGAAGGAGCACAAGGCCTACGTGTTCACCTTGATCCAGAAGTTCAACAAGGACGTGGACCCGGCCAGTCCGTGGACGCTGCGCGATGATGTGATCGTGATGAGCGACGAGGCCCACCGGAGCCAGTACGGCCGGCTGGCGCTCAACATGCGCAACGCGCTGAGCAAGGCCAGCTTCATCGGCTTCACCGGCACACCGCTCTTCAAGAACGACGAGATCACCAGCCAGGTCTTCGGCGATTACATCAGCCAGTACGACTTCGGCCGGGCCGTGGAGGACGGCGCCACCGTCCCGCTCTACTACGATGCCCGCGGCGACAAACTGGGCATCACCACCCGCGAACTGAACGAGAAGATCGCCAGCAAGCTGGAAGAGCTGGAGATCGAGGATGTGGACACCGCCGCCAAGTTGGAACAGGCCCTGCGCAGCGAGTACCACGTCTACACCGCGAGCAAGCGCCTGGATACCATCGCCCGTGACTTCGTGCAGCATTACAGCACCGCCTGGCAGAGCGGGAAGGCCATGCTGGTGTGCCTGGACAAGCTCACCTGCGGCCGCATGTACGCGCTGATCGAGCGCTATTGGGCCGAACGCATCGCGGAATTGGAGCGCTCCATCGCGAAACTGGAGGACGAGCAACAGGTGCAGTTGGTGCAACGGCAGATCACGTGGATGCGTGAGACCCGCATGGCCGCCATCTTCAGCCAGGAGCAGAACGAGGTGGACAAGTTCCGGCAATGGGACCTGGACGTGCTCCCGCACCGCCAGTTGATGAACGATGGCTTCGAGACGCCCGATGGCCGACGCATCGCAGTGGACGATGCCTTCAAGAAGGACGAGCATCCCTTCCGCATCGCCATCGTGTGCGCCATGTGGCTCACGGGCTTCGATGTGCCCAGCCTGAGCACGCTATACCTGGACAAGCCCTTGAAGGCGCACACGCTGATGCAGGCCATCGCCCGGGCCAACCGGGTGTACGAAGGCAAAGTGAACGGCCTGATCGTCGATTACAACGGCATCACCCGCAACTTGCGCGAGGCCCTGGCCACGTTTGCAGGGAAGGAAGGCGCGCAGACAGGGTCCGGACCAGGTGGTGGCGAGGAAGGCGGTGAAGGCCCGATCAAGCCAGCGGAGGATTTCCTGATCCCGCAGCTCGTGGAGGCCATTGAAGGTGTGAAGCAGTACGTGAAGGAACTGGGACAGTACCTCGATGCCATCGGTGCTGCCAAGGGCTTCCACCGCATCAAGGCCATCGCGGACATCAAGAACGCGGTGAACACCAACGACGAGACCCGCAAGCGTTTCGAGGTGATGGCCCGCGAGGTGTTCAAGCGCTTCAAGGCCTGCATCACCTTCCCGGAGCAGGTCAATCCCTACCGGCACGACTACGACGCCATCAACGTGGTGTACAAGACCCTGCAGGACGACCGCGATGCCACCAACATCGACGCGATCCTGAAGACCCTGCAAGGCATCGTGGACGAGGCCATCGACATCAAGCCGTCCATGGCCGCCGAGCCGAAGCCCTACGACATCAGCAAAGTGGACTTCGAGCGGCTGCGGAAGGAGTTCGAGAAGAGCGCGCACAAGCAAAGCGCGGTGCAGCAACTGAAGGACTTGATCGAAAAGAAGCTCGGACGGCTCATCCGCACCAACCCTCTGCGCACCGACTTCCAGGAGCACTACCAGGAGATCATCGACCGCTACAACCGGGAGAAGGACCGCCTCACCATCGAGCAGACCTTCGAGGAATTGCTGAAGTTCACCGAAGCTCTTGATGAGGAACAGGACCGTGCCATCCGTGAAGGTCTCGATGAGGAGTCACTCGCGCTGTACGACCTGTTGAAGAAGGACGGTCTCACCAAACAGGAGACCGAACGCATCAAGCGCGTGGCGGCCGATCTGCTGGAGAAGCTCAAGGCAGAGAAACTGCGGGTGGACCAGTGGAAAGAGAAGGAAGCCACCCGCGATGCGGTACACATGACGATCTACGACTTCCTCTACGATGACAGCACCGGCCTTCCCACAGGGTCATACACCGAGGAGGAAGTGAAGCAGAAGGCCGATCGGGTGTTCTGGCATGTGATGGGGCAGTATGGTGGTGGTGCGGACGCATTTGCGTGAGCGGGCGCAGCGGCAGCCTGCTGAAGGGGCGACCAAGCAGCCACGAACAGCGAGGAGGCACGACGAAGGAGTGACCCCGGAGCGCCGTGGTTGCAGGCCGGACCGAAGCAGCTATAGCGGAGCACGCGGCCCGTGCGCTGGCCTTGCGCGTTGGCCAGGGACACGCCCACCCCATCCCCCTACTCATCACCCGGTAATTCCCGCCCCTTCCCCCGCCGCGTTTCCCCGGCAGCCAACATCCGTCAGCTTTTCCCGGCCGGTGGGGTGTAAACTTCGTCCAAGGATCTCCACTGACGGAAGTCCGGATACCGATCGACACCCCATGGAAGAGCAAGTGGCCACCGCCGTACAGGAAGCCTGGCGCGGTTTCAAACCCGGTTTGTGGCAGCGCGACGTGAACGTGCGCTGGTTCCTGCAGCAGAATTACACGCCCTACGACGGCGACGAGTCGTTCCTGGCCCCGGCCACCGAGCGCACCAAGGGCATCTGGCAAAAGCTGGAGGCCATGTTCGTGGAGGAGCGGAAGAAGGGCGTGCTCGACGTGTCGCAGATCCCCAGTTGCATCACGGCGCACGGCCCCGGCTACATCGACCAGGCGAACGAGGTGATCGTGGGCCTGCAGACCGAGGCCCCGTTGAAGCGCGCCATCATGCCCAACGGCGGTCTGCGCATGGTGCTCGCCTCGCTGAAGGCATATGGCTACGAGCCCGACCCGCATGTGGTGGAGGCCTTTTCCAAGTACCGCAAGACCCACAACGAGGGCGTGTTCGATGCCTACACCAACGACATCCGCGCGTGCCGCAGTTCGCACATCCTCACCGGACTGCCCGATGCCTACGGCCGCGGCCGCATCGTGGGCGACTACCGCCGCGTGGCGCTGTACGGCGTGGACCGCCTGATCGCGCACAAGGAGCAGGAGAAGCTCGCGCTGGACCCGAAGCACAGCACCGATGAGGTGATCCGCGACCGCGAGGAGTTGAGCGAACAGCTGCGCGCGCTGAAGGAGCTGAAGGAGATGGCGAAGAGTTACGGCTTCGACATTTCCGTGCCCGCGAAGAACGCCCGCGAGGCCGTGCAGTGGACCTACTTCGCCTACCTGGCATCGGTGAAGGAGCAGAACGGCGCCGCCATGTCGCTGGGCCGCGTGAGCACCTTTTTGGACATCTACTTCGAGCGCGACCTGAAGGAAGGCACGCTCACCGAATCGCAGGCGCAGGAGATCATCGACGACTTCGTGATCAAGTTGCGCATCGTGCGTTTCCTGCGCACGCCGGAGTACGACGAGCTCTTCGCCGGCGATCCCACCTGGGTCACCGAATCCATCGGCGGCATGGGCGACGACGGCCGCCACCTGGTGACGAAGAACAGCTTCCGCTTCCTGCACACCCTGAGCAACCTCGGTCCCGCGCCGGAGCCCAACCTCACGGTGTGGTATTCGCCGCGCCTGCCGGAGCATTTCAAGCGCTACGCCGCCAAGGTGGCCATCGCCAGCAGCTCGCTGCAGTTCGAGAGCGACAGCCTGATGCGCAGCGCCTGGGGCGACGACGGCGCCATCGCCTGCTGCGTGAGCCCGATGCTCGTGGGCAAGCAGATGCAGTTCTTCGGCGCCCGCGCCAACCTGGCCAAGACGCTGCTCTACGCCATCAACGGCGGGCGCGATGAGAACACGGGCAAGCAGGTGGGCCCGAAGATGGAGCCCGTGCAGGGCGACTACCTCGAGTTCGATGACGTCGTCGGCAAATTCGAGAAGATGATGGACTGGCTGGCGGGCGTGTACGTGAACGCGATGAACGTGATCCACTACATGCACGACAAGTACGCCTACGAGCGCATCGAGATGGCGCTGCACGACCACAACCCGGTGCGCACCATGGCCTTCGGCATCGCCGGCCTGTCGGTGGTGGCGGACAGTCTCTCGGCTATCCGCTTCGCGAAGGTGAAGGTGGTGCGCGACGAGACGGGCCTCATCGTGGACTACGTCACCGAGGGCGAGTTCCCGATGTTCGGCAACAACGACAACCGCGTGGACCAGATCGCGGCCACGGTGGTGAGCCTCTTCATGGAGAGGCTGCGCAAGCACCCCAGCTACCGCAACGCCATCCACACGCAGAGCGTGCTCACCATCACCAGCAACGTGGTGTATGGCAAAGCGACCGGTCACACGCCCGATGGTCGTCGCAAGGGCGAACCCTTTGCACCGGGCGCCAACCCCATGCACGGCCGCGATTCGCACGGCATCATGGCCTCGGCCGCCAGCGTGGCCAAGATCCCCTACCGCGATGCCGCCGACGGCATCAGCATGACCACCACCCTGGTGCCCGAGGGCCTGGGCCGCACGGAAGGGGAGCGCACCGAGAATCTCGTGGGCGTGCTCGATACCTTCTTCGGCACCAGCGGCTACCACATGAACGTGAACGTGCTGAACCGCGAGATGCTGATGGATGCGATGGACCATCCGGAGAAGTACCCGAACCTCACCATCCGCGTCTCCGGTTACGCCGTGAACTTCGTGCGCCTCACCCGCGAGCAGCAGATGGACGTGATCAACCGCACCTTCCACGGGGCCAACTGATCATGGAACAGCGCAGCGTCGTTCCATTTTCGCGACCCCGGCCCTTGCCTTCGCCGAAGCGGCTTCGCGCAGGCACGGTCAAGGCCGGGGTGACAACTTCAAGGGTGTGGGGAACCGCGCCGATGGCGCGGTTCCCCACACCCCATCCCTGCGGTCATGCCGGGCTTGACCCGGCATCGCGAAAATGCGCTTGGCCCGCGCCTTTCAATACGGGCATCATTAACCAGCAGTCTGCGATACCATGGAACTGAAGAGCGCCGACCCCACCATCCCCCTTGAAGGCAGTCCTTACGACCTGCGCGTGTCGCTGGGCGAGCAGGTGCCCGAGTTCGACCGCAAGGCCGCGCTGGAAAGCGGCGACTGGGGCTTCATCCACTCCTTCACCACCGGCAGTGCCGTGGATGGCCCCGGCATGCGCGTGGTGGCCTGGCTCACCAGCTGCCAGTTCCGCTGCGCCTTCTGCCACAACCCCGACACGTGGAAGCTGAGCAACGGCATGCCCGTGCCGCTGCAACGTGCGGTGGACGTGGTGAAGCAGTACCGCATCGGCCTGAAGACCATGCACGGCGGCCTCACCATCAGCGGCGGCGAACCGCTCATGCAGAAGCCTTTCCTCATCAAGTTGTTCCAGGGTGCCAAGGCCGCCGGCATCCACACCGCGCTGGACACCAACGGCGCGCTCGGCGACCGGCTCACCGACGAGGACCTGAAGTCCATCGACCTCGTGATGCTCGGTCTGAAGGCCGTGACGCCCGATCTGCACAAACGCCTCACCGGCATGGACAACGCGCCTTCACTGGCCTTCGCACGTCGCCTGGCCGCGCTGAAGCATCCGGCATGGATCCGCTTCGTCGTCGTTCCCGGTTTCACGGACACCCTGGACGAGATCGGGAAGATGGCCGACCTCGCCGCCGAACTCGGCAACATCGAACGCGTGGACCTGCTGCCCTTCCACCAACTGGGCAAGTTCAAGTGGGAGAAGCTCGGCATGGACTACCCGTTGAAGGACGCGGTGCCGCCGTCGCAGGAGCTGATGGAGCAGGCGGCGGAACGGTTCCGTTCGGTGGGGGTGAACGTGGTGTGAGCGCATTGGCGAAACAAGAAGTTCCGGAAATTCGATCACTGTGAGGATGGCATGTGAAGTGACCATCCAATTGATGCCAGCATGCTCACCACCCTCACCCAACTCCTCGAAAGCACGCCCATCCTGGCGCTTTTCCTGGCCATCGGCCTGGGCTATGCGCTGGGGCAGGTGAAGGTCGGTGGCTTCTCGCTGGGCGTGGGGGCGGTGCTCTTCGCCGGGCTGGCCCTGGGCGCCATCGCACCGAAGGCCGCGCCGCCGGGACTGGTGGGCTCGGTGGGCCTCATCATGTTCCTCTACGGCATCGGCATCCAGTACGGCCGGCAGTTCTTCGCGGGGCTACGTGGACCGGGGCTGAAGTGGAACCTGCTCGCCGCGATCGGGGTACTGGCTTCATTGGCCGCTGCGCTGCTGCTGGGTAAAGCGGCGGGCATCAGCGTGGCGCAGTCCACCGGTCTCTTCGCCGGGTCGGTCACCAGCACGCCCGCCCTACAGGCCGCCATCGATGCCGCCCACAGCCGCGAGCCCGCCATCGGCTACTCAGTGGCCTATCCCTTCGGCGTCATCGGGCCCATCCTGTTGCTCTTCGCTTTCTCCAAACTGTTCAAGTCGCGCATCGCGCCGGCGCCTGAACCACTGAAGGGGATGGAGATCACCCTCGGCGCCCACCCGCCCGCCAACGTCGCGGAGCTCATCGCACAACTGCCCAAGGGCGTGGACCTCGTGGCCGTTCGCCAGCACGGCAGCAACCTGCTTCCCGATCCGGCTACCGCACTTTCCGCAGGTGATGGCCTGCTGTTGATGGGTCTGCCCGAGGCCTTGGACAAAGTGAGCGAAGCGCTGGGCCATGCCGATCCCGGCCGCCTCACCAAGGACCGCTCGTCCATGGACATGGTGCGCGTCTTCGTGTCGCGCACGGCCATCGTGGGCAAACCCATCGCGCAACTCGCCTTCCCGAACAACATCGTGGCGAAGGTGGCCGAGGTGCGCCGGGGCGACGCGCTCATCTTCCCCGACCCCGCGCTGAAACTGGAGTACGGAGACCGCATCGGCATCATCGCAGCCCGTGAATCACTGCCCGAGCTGCGCGGCTACTTCGGCGATTCCATCAAGTCCACGGCGGAGTTCTCCTATGCCTCGGTGGGCCTGGGCATGGCGCTCGGCGTGCTGCTCGGCCTGCTGCCCATCCCCCTGCCGGGCATCGGCACCTTTACGCTGGGCATCGCGGGCGGGCCGCTGATCGTGGCGCTGCTCCTGGGCCGCTTCAACCGCATCGGGCCGCTGTCGTGGTACATGCCGCTGGCGGCCAACCTCACGCTGCGCAACTTCGGGCTCATGCTCTTCCTGGCGTCCATTGGCCTGGCGGCCGGTGCGCCTTTCGTGGATACGGTGTCGGCCACGGGTTTCCAGTTGCTCGGCATCGGCGCCGTGGTGCTGCTGGCGCTCATGCTGCCCATCCTCATGCTGGGCCACCTGCTCTTCAAGGTCAGCACCGACGCCCTCTTCGGCGCGGTGTCCGGTGCGGGCGGCAATCCCGCCATACTGGCCTACGCCAACCAGACGCTGCCGAGCGAGCGCGTGGACATCGCCTACGCCACCATCTTCCCGTCCATGACGATCTTGAAGATCCTTTGCGCGCAGGTGGCGATCGGCTTGTTGGCGGCAGGTTGATAGCTGAATGTTCCCGATGCCGGTTCACAACCCCGCACCCCACCTGTACTGCCACGTCAGCGCCACCATATCAAAGTTGTTCCCGGTACGCGCATAAACGCCCGCGCTCCAATTGAAGCGGAACGCATGATGCTTGGAGACCGGAGTGGAAAAGGTGGCCCCGGTGCGCCAGTTCTGTTGCAGGTCGTTGCGGAACACATCGTCGATGGTGGTGGCGCCGCCGGTGTAATAGGTCACGTCCACCGAGGCCCACATGCCCTTGGGGAAATTGCGGATCACATGCCCCTTGCCCGCATACACCGGGTCCTGCTCTCGCGTGCGGCCGATGAAGAAGTCGGTGTTGTCCGTGAACACTTCGGCGGTGGCTGAGAGCTCGAGTATCCACTTGCCCACAGCTTGGGAGGCGCCCAGTTCGCCCTTGAAGCTCCAGCGGTGCGCGCCCAGGTTCACCAGGCGTTCACGGTCGTACTGGCCGGTGGGACAGGTCACCGTGAGGCTGGCGCCGATCACCAGGCCCTGCTTGTAGTCCATGAACTCCTTCAGGCCCAAGGCCGGTGCGCCGAACAGGTTGGCGGCCAGACGCACCTTGGTATCGGTGAGGCCGCTCACCTGGCGCGATACGGGTTCTCCGTTGAAAAGTGCCTGGCCATCGAGCCACATGTAGGGTGCGATCACGCTGAGCTTGGCGGACTGGCCACCGATGCGGATCACCCGCGCATAGCCGAGCACCGCGCCATATGTGTTGAGCTTGGGATCTGTGAGCGGCACCGCGGGATCGAGCGGAAAGCCCAGCCGCGTGAATGCAGGGCCTGCCGCAAGGAAGCTGACGCCGATGGGCGCGTTGGCGTATTGCCGGGGTTCAAAGTCTTGCGCCTTCAATGCCCTCGGCGCGAACAGGAACAGGTGCACGAGCACCGGTGCCAACAGGACGTGTAGTGCGGACCACATCATGCCGCGAGAATGCTGCAAGGTAGGGTCTGGTGTCGTGTGGTGCACCTCCGTCCCGGACCATGAGATCCCTTCAGGGTGCAAGGGGATTGCATGACCTGCATCAGAGGTTCACTGGAGGATTCTGGTAGTTTTGCGCACCCAAGCAGCCTCGTGCCCTGAATTGCGCACGTTGGTGAACCTGCCAGACACCTTCTGACCACCGCGCTCCACCAGGAACAGCCGTGGCCACTGAGCGACCAGCGCCGCAACCCGGAATGTGACAGGCTGACATCGCCTTCGAACACGACCGCGTGCAAGGCACCGATGACCACCACCTGATCACCTACACATACGCCAGAGCCCTTTTCATGCCACCCCTCCAACACAAAACCCGAATGCGAACCAAGCTGATCATTCCCCTTGCTGTGATGCTGTTTGCTGGTTGCGGCCAGCCTCCCTCCAATGGGTCGGACACCACCACGGCCAACACGCCTGCAGAAGCTGTGGCCAGTGACCATTTTGACCCCAAGGGGAAGGCCCCTTCCTCCTTTACCGTTGCCCGATGGGAGGAGTTGAAGAATACGATGCCCTTTGAGGACCAGCGCGACTTCGAGGAGCAGAAGAAAGGCTTCATTGCCGCACCGACCTACAAGGAGATCATGTCGGATGCCGGAACGGTGGCCTGGAACATGGGCCAGTATGCGTTCCTGCTGGAGGGGAAGGACTTCCACAGCGTGCATCCCTCGCTGCAACGGCAGGCCATCCTCAACATGAACTACGGCCTCTATGAGGTGATGCCCGGCATCTATCAGGTCCGTGGATTCGACCTGGCCAACATCAGCTTCGTCAAGGGGAATACGGGGTGGATCGTGTTCGACCCCCTCACCTCGAAGGAAACGGCCAGGGCCGCGTTGGATTTCGTGAATGAGAAGCTGGGCGCGCGGCCCGTGGTGGCCGTGGTCTACTCCCACTCGCATGGCGACCATTTTGGTGGCGTGCGCGGCGTGGTGGACATCGCCGATGTGAACAGCGGCAAGGTGAAGGTCATCGCCCCGGTCGGCTTCATGCACCATGCGGTATCGGAGAACGTGTATGCCGGCAATGCCATGACCAGGCGGTTGTTCTACCAGTATGGTGTGCTGCTTCCCGCCAGTCCTTACGGCCATGTGGACCAGTCCATCGGGAAGAACATCTCCTCCGGCAACATCGGGCTCATCCCCCCGAACGTCATCATCGAGAAGGATTTCGAAACGCTCACCGTGGATGGCGTGAAGATGGTCTTCCAGAACACGCCGGGCACCGAGGCTCCGGCAGAGATGAACACTTATTTCCCGGACCTGAAGGCCTTCTGGGCGGCGGAGAACATCACGGGCACCATCCACAACATCTACACCCTGCGAGGGGCGCTGGTGCGCGATGCACTTGAATGGTCCAAGCAGGTCAACGCGGCATTGTACCGATTCGGGCAGGAGGCTGAGGTGATGTTCGCGTCGCACTCCTGGCCGCGCTGGGGCAACGACCGCATCCAGGAGGTGATGCGCGGGCAGCGCGACACCTACGCCAACCTGCACAACGGGGTGCTGAACCTGGCCAACCAGGGTGTCACCATCAACGAGGTGCACAACGTGTACGAGGTACCACCCAGCCTGCAGAAGCAGTGGTCCTGCCGCAGCTACCACGGATCGGTGGAGCACAACAGCCGCGCGATCATCAACCGCTACCTCGGCTATTGGGATGCCAACCCCACCACGCTGATCCCCCTTTCACCGGGTGAATCGGCACCGCTCTATGTGGAGATGATGGGCGGTTCCGCCAAGATCATTGCCAAGGGCAGGGCCCTGTACAAGGAGGGTAAGTACAAGCACGCCACGGAGATCCTGAACAAGCTCGTGTACGCCGAGCCCTCCAACCAGGAGGCCAGGGAACTGCTGGCGGACAACTTCGAGCAGCTTGGCTACCAGCAGGAGAGCCCGAGCGTGCGGAACAGCTTCCTGGCCGCCGCCTACGAACTGCGCAATGGCATCCCCACGGGCGCTTCGCCGAAGGGCACCAGCCCTGACCTCATCAGTGCCATCAGCACCCAGATGATGCTGGATTTCCTGGCCATCCGCCTGAACAGCAGGAAGGCCGGCGATGACCACTTCATCATGAACCTGATCACACCGGACCGCAGCGAGAAGTTCGTGGTGGAACTGAGCAACGCCACACTGAGCACCCTGAGCGGATTCACCAGCAACAAGGCGGACCTGACCCTGACGGTGAACCGCAGCGAGGTGGAACAGGTCATGTTCGGCAAGACCTCTTTCGAGGAGCTGATCAAGAGCGGCAGAGCCAAATTTGAAGGCGACCTTACCGTGCTCAGCCGCCTGAAGGCGATGCTGGACACCTTCGAGATGCGCTTCGAGATCATGCCCGGCACCAAGGCCAAGGACAGCCCCCCGGCGGCGGATAAGGGATTCGAGATGGATGAACCGGCCATGAAAGGGGCTGAGTAGGACTTGTTGAATACGTGCGGACCACCTTCCATGGACCATTCCAGGTCCGTGGGAGGTGGTCCTATTTTGGGGCCCGATGGTCCGCCGGTGTGCGTCCAACCTACAGGAGCGTTGTGCCGTGTGCTGCAAGAACGCGGCGTGGTCCGATAGCTGTGATGTGATTCGCGTTCCGACTTCCGGGGCATGCTGGGTGGTCACCCTGCCATCAAGACCGGGCTCCAGTCAGCAACGATGTAACGGGCACACTTGAGCCCACATGTGTTATTCAACAAGAAGGGCGGGCCATCTGGCCCGCCCTTTTTGAGTTCTTCGAGATCGCGATCAGTTCTTGGTCGGCATCAGCGGGATCTCATCGGAGATCTGCAGGTCGATCAGCTTGCTCAGCCGGCCTTCGATCTGTGACCAGCGGGCCACCACCGTGGCGGGCAGCACCTTCATCATCTTCTTCTCATAGCTGTTACGGATGCTGAGCGATTCCTTTTCCAGGGTGTTCAAACGGGTCAGCAGGCTCTTGGCCGTGGCCTCATCCATGTTGGTGTAGCGGTCGGCGTAATCCTTGATCAGTTGGATACGCTTGTCCCAATGGGCCTTCATGGCCGTCTGGTACTGATCGAAGATCGGGTTGAAGGCCTTGCTCTGCTCCTCGGTAAGGCCGAGGTTGGCCAGCACGATGGCCCGCTTCTCGGTGCGCAGGTCGGAACGGAAGATCTCCACCAGATCATTGGTGTTCTGTGCGGAAGCGGCCAGGCCGGTGGTAAGAGCGGCGAAAAGGAAGAGGTGACGCATGGTTGAAAGGTTTTGGGGGGGCGAATGTACCTGTCTTTTCTGAGGACCTCATGATGCTGGTCATGCCTTGCATGATCGACTTTCTGCCGAACTTCGAGCCGTTCTATCCACCTGTTCATGCGCCCCGTGGTGCCCTTGTTCGCCTTGCCGCTTTTGCTTGGCGCGGTCCTGCAGGCAGAGGCTCAAACGGACAGTGTGGGCTTCATTCCGCGCAAGAACCTGATCAAGGTGGGCTTCACCTCCACCTGGGTCAAGGTGGCCACGCTCAACTATGAGCGCGTGCTGCATCCCGACTGGAGTGTGGCGCTCACCGTGAGCTACATGCTGCCGGTGTTCCCCAGCGGACTTTTCGATCTGAATGCCGAGAACATTGAGTTCAATGCGGACCGGAAGATCACCGGTATGTACTTCACCCCCGAGGTGAAGTGGTTCGTGGAACGCAGCGATCGCCGGCCGGCGCCGCGTGGCTTGTATGTGGGAGCCTATTTGCGGTACAGCGATACGCGCTATACGGCATCCATCACGGCCGAGCGTACCGGGCCTAACGCCGACGGCATGATCCAAACGGACCTGCAGATCGACCTATCCGAGCTCGGTGTGGGGCCTTCACTGGGTTACCAGTTCCTGGCCATCAAGGACCGGCTGGCCATTGATGCCATCTTCTTTGCGCCGCGCTGGTCGTTGTACAAGCTGCGTGTGCAGGCGGACCTTCAGGGTGAAGGGGAGTTGTACGATGCGTTGGAGGAGGCCCTTGAGAACATCCTGGGCCGCCAGCTCTTGAACACCAGCATTGATCTGTCCAACTCAGGTTCCACCACGATCGACCGCAACAGCCTGGGTTACCGGTTCGGGATCAAGGTGGGCTATGCGTTCTGAGCGTCCCGGTCACGCGCTCAGTTAATGTTCATCCGCACGCTCACCATGATCCGGTCCGCTGTGCCTTCGTCGCCGTTGATGTCGCGGCGCAACCCATGCAGGTATTCCACTCCCGCGTAGGCGTAGGGGGTGAAATGCCACAGCAGGTTCACGGCCCCATAGGTGGCGAAGTCCATATCGCTGCCGGGCTGACCGGCCTGTGGGTCATCGGTGCCTGCGTTCAGCACCAGGAAGGAGGTCCACTCGCTGGACCAGTGACGCTGGTACCCGAGGGTGGCTGCGAGGCCCGTGATGGGTTGAATGATGGCATTGGCATCCGGCGCACCAAAGGTGCCGAAGCGGTAGCGCGCGATCCCCGGTCCGTAGATCACCTGCGCGGTGAGCATGTCCTTCTCACCGACCTGCAATCCGCCGCTCAGGTTCACGCCGGAAGTCGTCATCTGTTGCACAGCGCCGGAATCCGGAGCGAAAGCCACGTTACCGACGAAGCCGGCAACGAGCAGATGCCCCCGTGTTCCGGTATGTTTCAGGCGCGCCACCAGATCGGGAAGCGGATTGCTCAGGGTGCCGGGCGAAGGGGTATCCACGTTCCGTGAGGGTTCCTCCACGGCCACCGCCAGTTGAAGGCGATCGCCCAAGGGGTGCGTGTAGCGGAATTGCGCATGCCGCGCGAAGGCGTATGCTGCCGGCTTTTCGAAGTCGAGCGTGGCGGGAATGATCAGTTCGTCCATGAAGGTGCTCCAGTACTGGCCCACCAGCCAGCGTTCGCCCACCTGCACGATGGCATGGCGCAACCGGAAGCTGTTCCCGCTGCCAAAAAAGTCACCTTCCACAAAGCCACGTACCTCCCCGAAGCGTGAATCACGCCGGACATCCAGGAATATCCGCGTTTCCATGGCCTGCAGGTGCGTGCTGGTGCCCGTGCTGCCGTCCGTGGGGATCTTGCTCACATCGAAGTAGTTCGGTGAGCCGATCGGCTTCAGGTCATGGATCAGGTCGGCCTTCACGTAGCCACCGATGGTCATGCGTGTAGTGGTGCCCGGAATGAGCCACCAACCGGGCTTCAACACGTGCTTCGTGGTATCACCTTGTGCGCACAGCGGAGTGGCGGTGGCCAGGCTCCACACGAGGCCAGCGGCAAGCGGGGACCAGCGCAGGGTCATCGCACCTGGCCGCTGAGCACCACGGTCTCCACGGTGCGTTCGTGAACGGGTTGCACAGGCCTGTTGTTGGGCCCTATGCGCGTGGCGAAGGCTGCGATCTGCTCCTTGCTCAGGGTGATGCGGTCCTGCAACACCAACCACTGTACATGTTCGCTGCAAGGCGGGGTGGTCAGTGAACCCACGTAGTGAAAGGCCTTCTCGGTGGCGGGCAGATGAACCTTCAGGTCAAGTTGGTGATCGGCCACCGTAATGGTGTCCCCCTTGGTGGCAGGCAGGTTCTCCACCAGTTTCGCGAAGTTGGCGTTGGACTTTCCCTCTTCGATCAACACGCCGACCACGGCGAAGTTCCCGGCGCTGTCCTGGTGCACCAGGTGCATTTCCATGGGCAGGCTCCTTCCATCCAGCGTGTGTTCGCTGGGGGTGTGGAAGTGGAATTGCTTCAGCGTATAGTTGCGCCCGTTCAGCGCAAGGGTGCTGCCCTCGTCCACGGTCACCTGAATGGTGTGTCCGTTGTCCACCAGTTCATCCACATGCTCGTGGTGGGCCAGGGTAAGCCCGGTGCTGCCGTAGTTGAATGACCACTGCGCTCCTTTTGTCCCTGCCTTGGTCGTCAAGGCGATCGGCGACTGTCCTCTGCCGTCCTTGCACAAAGCATACACGGGGCTCAGTACACCCCACGCGGCCGGGCCTTCCGCCCCGTCGTAGCTCCAATGCACCGGGCGCGCGCTGGCAACCACGGTCGTGGTATCCGGCGGCTCAGGGGGGGGCTGCCCGTGTTCATCGGGTTGTTGTGGTGTACTGCAGGCGGTGATCGCAGCGATGAACGACATCGGCAACAGGATGTGCGGCTTCAAGTAGTGGGGCATGGTGGCGTCCATTCTGGCTGTGGAGCGAAATGTATCCATTGGTTATAGATCCTGAATTGGCTTGGGATCCGTTCAACGCGGAATGAAGTACACGCGGGCTGGCCAACACGCGCGTGGATATCGGCCAGTGCGCAGGAAGGACAATGGATCCATCACCGTTCAGGTGTATGCGCAGCAATGGCCTGCGTGACCGACCGGCATGGAAGGGGACCCGCCAGAAGCAGAAAGCCCGGGCGATCACCGTCCGGGCTTCTGGTCGTTGCCTGAGGCGCACCTACCCGCGCCGGCTCTTCCTCCACTTCTGCTCTTTCTTGATGAGGCCGTCCTTCACCATCTGCCGGTAGACCACGTCGGTCACCTCATTCACTGCGTCGATCATACGGTTGGGGTTCACCGTGGTGGTGGTACCCGTCCACAGCAGGCGGCTGGGGCTGGTGCTGTAGACATTGGTCTGGATCACGTAGGTCACGTCCATGGTCATGAATCCGGGGTTGTTCCACATGCCCATGCCCATGCCATGGAAACCCCACGGGGACATCATCATGCTCGGCATGGGTGTGCCGGGGATCCACACCTGTTCCTTGGCCCGGTCCACCAGGCGCATGATCACGATGCCGTCGATGCCATCGCGGATCATGCGGTCGTTCACGCCGGGGTCGTTGATGGCGTCCACATTGTCACCCAGGTAGCGGTAGGAGGCAATGCCATGTGGCGCGGAGAATTTCACCAGGCGGTCCTCGGCCTGGCGGCGCGTGCCGTCATCCTTGATCAGCGCAATGATCAGCAGCTTGTTCAGGTTGCGCTTGTCCACGGTGACATCGGGTTCGGCCCAACTGGTCACCAGTTTGGTGCTGTTGCAGGAATTGGCCAACAGCGCAAGCGCCACCAGCCCGATCGAAAGTTTGATGTTCATATGGCTCAAAGGAAAGGATCAGGGACTTCACCGTCAACGCCGGCCACCGGCAGGCCGTGCACCACCACCCGCGGGCCGCGCGCCGCCACCGGCTGGCCGGCCTTGCATGCTGCCACCGGGGCGGGCCTGCATTCCCCCACCGGCAGGAGGACGGCTTTGCATGCTTCCACCCGGCCGGGACTGCATGCCCCCACCGGCAGGAGGACGGCTTTGCATGCCGGGGTTCGCGCGGTTTTGTGGCGCCGCGCCACCCCGTTGTGTGTTGTAGCCATTCACGCGCTGCTGACCGCGATCGCGGCTTTGCATGTCGCGGTTCAACTGCTGTTGCGTGTTGTTCGGTATGGATTGGCGCCCACCACCCTGGTTTCCGCCAGGCCGGCCGACTTGCTGGTAGTTGCTACCACCCGTGTTGCGATACACATTGCCCTGCCGGTCGCTCACCAGGTTATTGCCGCCACCACGGTTCGGTGCATTGCCACCATTGGGACGCGTTCCGTCGCGGTATTGTCCGCCTCCCGGTGCGTTCGGGCGTTGGCTGGCCTGCACACCGGGCCGGCCGTTGTTGTTGTACAGGTTCTGTGCGCCCTGTCCGGCCCGATTGCCGGGCAATTGGTTGCGGTTCGCATAGCCGAGGTTGCCCTGGGTGCGGCCACTACCTGCGCTGCCATTCACGCGGTTGGGGTTCACATTGCGGCGCATGCCCGGGCCATGCATGGGCCCGCGCATCGGTGGCATGAACATCGGTGGGCCCCACCAGCCTCCCATACCCCAGCCCATGCCCATTCCCCAGCCCATACCCATGCCCCAGCTCATACCCATACCCCAACCCATTCCCATACCCATACCCATACCCCAGCCCATGCCCATACCCCAGCCCATGCTCATGGTCCAGCCCATCCAGGGGTTCCAGTGCATGCCGAAGCCCCAGGTAACGGGGCGCGGAACGAACACGGTACCCACCCAGGGTTGGTAGTGGAAGCCGGTGCCGTACACCACGGTGGTGCCGTAAACGAATGTGCCGGTATAGCCTGGGGTATAGCCCACGTAGACCACTTCGGGCGTGCTGTCGTAGATCTCCACGTAGCGCACGTTGTAGCTGGGGCTGCTCGGCGGTATATCCATCACTTCAGGAGGCACGGATGTGCTCACCGCCCAAGGTCCGCTCGCACTGGGGCTATCGTACCACACACCTCCGTCGCAGGCATGGAAGCGCCCGTTGATGTGCAGCACGGTGGCACTGGAATTCTCCGCCTCCTGGATGTTGGTGCCGGGTATCGTGGTGAAGCGCGGAGCACCGTCGTAGGTGATCTCGGTGGTGGCGCTGCGTTCAACGCGTGCCGTCTGCGGGATGGACGCGTCCAGGATGGCCTCGCGCGCCGCACGCGTGCCCGGCACACTGGCCAGCACCACGTCCATCTCGCTGCCTTCCGGGATGCGCGCAAAATCCTCGGGCAATGCGTCGGGCTCAACAAACGCCCAGCCGTTGGGTCCAAGTGAATCGCTTGCGAACCAACGGCCGCTCAGCAGCACATAGTAGCGCTGCGAACCCAGCTCCATGAAAATGTTGTTCTCCGAATTGGGCACATACAACAAACCGGTGCCTTCAATGGGCGTGAATGAGGGGCTGCCAACGGTCTGGATCAACTCCGCAGGCTCCTTGCTCACAATGATCTTGGGGATGATCGGCTGGCCGTTCTCGTCCCGCACCGGCTCAGGACGCTCGATCTCCGGAGTGGACAAGGGTGGTGGTGCTGCGGTCACCGCAGCGGGTTCATAGCGTGTGCCCGAACGGCGCGAGCCCTTTTTGGCAGGTGCTGCGGTGGTTGTTGGTTGCGGTGCGGCTTGCGGAGGCGGTGGCACCAGGTCGAAGGGCGGATCGGGGATGTTGGTCCAGGGGCCAAGCACGTCCTGGGCCATGTACCACAGCGCGCCATTGGTGAGGAAGTGTGCCGTGGTCCCCTTCCGGCGTGCAATGGCATACGGGGTGTTCACCACACGTTCAAAGTCCTTGTTCTCGATGTCCTGGTATACCGGTTCGCCTTCAATGATCACCAAGGTGGCGTACTCCTCCTCAAAGTAGATGGTGGGAGGATCGTTGCGGAAAGCAGGCTTGCGTTGTTGCCTAGCATCCAAACTCGCGATCAGCCGGTCGATGTAGATGGGTTGCGTGTGATGGGGGATCTCCTGCGCAAGCAGTTCCTGCAGGGCACGCACCTTCGCCGTGTCCTCAATGGTCGGGAACTTGGCATCCGTGACCTTCAGCATGGTGAGCTCACCCATGCGCGTATCGCGGTCCACTTCGAGCAGGCCGGTGGCCCACACCGCGCCATACACGGTCACCATCTTCTTCTGGTCGGTGACGGCCACTGCCGAGCGGGCGGTGATGCGGCCGTTCTCATAACTCTCCGGTTGGGGTTGGAAGATGGTGATGGTATGGCCTCCTTCCGGTGTCCTCAGCTTCATGGGCCATTGGTCCTGGCCAGGAACGATGGTCACTGTACAGACCAGTATCAGGAGCAGGAAGGGGCGCATGTGAAAGGAGAATGAACGGCCGGTGCCTGGCATCAGCTCGTGCGGAACACAAAGCCCAGATTGAAGCCGAGGTAGGACTGACCTTCCAGTTCGCGCGAACGGAAGCCCACCACATAGTCGATCCCGAACAGGAGTTCCGCGTTCCTGCTCAGGAAATAGGTGACGCCAATGCCCGGCTTGAGCATGAACTGCCAGGGGTTCTCAAAGACCTCGAACAGGCCGAACTGGGTGGTGCGCCGCACTCGCAGTGCTCCGGCACCCATGCTCACGTAAGGCATCAGGTCCTGGCCCTCGGTCAGGAAGTACTCCGCCTGGCCGCTGAACTGGAAGGTGCTTTGGTAGCGGAACTGCACCCCGCTTACCGATGCGGTGCCGAAGGTGTAGGTGTCGAAGTCCTTGCGTTCTTCAAAGGCCTGCCACGCCATATCCACACCCACCGCGAATCCGGAACTCGGCACCACCCGGATACCCATGTTGAAGCCACTCCAACTGGTGCGCTGGAGGTAGTCTCGGAACGCCCCAACGGGCACGCCCGTCTGGTAGCGGAGCACGAAGAAGGTGCCTTGTGCCAGGACCAGGGGGCCGATCAGCAGCAGGCCAATGGAAAGAAAGGTTCGGAGGGTACGCATGGCGCTGCTCAGTTGGCGTTGATGTTGAGATAGGGGGACTGAGTGAAGCCCTGGTCCGTGGTGAAATCAATGCGGTTCAGGATACCTTGGGTGGTGCCCTCGAAGAGCCCGTCCACCACCAGGGTCCACATCACGGGCATGTAGCCATTCGCATCGATCTCTTTTGTATAGGCCATTTGCACGAAGAAAGTGCCGGTGCGGTGCGTGGTCACGGTGGGGGGGAAGAAGCCCGGATAGGCCCAACCCCAACCCCAGCCCCAGCCCGGGAAGCCCCAACCCCACATACCCCAGTTGTACCAATAGTTCACCACCACGGTCTTGCTGGCCGAAGGGAACAGCACCACGTCCGCCGCCATGTAGTCGTTCACCTGTGTCCATCCCAGCCGGTTCAAGTTGCTGCGCAGGCGCTGCAGGATACGGTCGGCGAACAAGGGGTTCACCATTTCCGGCAGCTCGCCCGGTTCCAGATCATCCTGGATGAACACCACGCTGTCCGGGAGGTAATAGGTCCGCTGAGCCTGAAAATTGAAGGAGGGGGAGAAGTTCGTATAGATCAGGTCCATCTCATCGATGAACTCGGGACCCAGGTTGGAACAGCCTGTGAACAAGATCGAAGCTGCAGCAGCAAGGAGATAGGTCTTCATGGGAATGGGTGGGGTGCGAAAGTACGGGATGAAAACGCCTTCACCCAGTTCGGGTCCGGGGTCTCGATCCCGTTCCCAAAGGGGGTTGATGGCATGGGGTCTGATCGGTGCGCATTTCTACCGTGAAGGTTCAGGATCGCCGTTCATCATTTGCCTGCGCAGCTTCCGGATCGGCATGGCTGCATAGCTTCGCCGCTCATCGTCCATTCATGAAAAAGCAAGTCGCAAGGTCCATCCTCATAACAGCACTGGTGTTCGGCCTGGCTGGTACGGCAGTAGCCCAGCAGCTGCACCTCAATGTGTTCGGCGGATACACGTTCAGGGAGCGGGTGGACATTTCCGGCACGTACAACGGCTTGCGTTACAACCGGGTGTTCATGGAGCACAGCGAACACTTTGGAGGCAGCCTGGAGTTCGAGTTCCGTCCGGGTGTGGCCATCGACCTGCGCTACCAGTTGCAGCCCACCACCGGGTGGGCCGACCATGGGGTCAGCCGCACGACATTCGATCTGGATGTGCACTACATCACCCTGGGTGTGCTGCGTTACCGGGAGTTCAGCGATGTGGCCTCGGGTTTCGGGGGCATCATGATCGGCGCCGGTGTATTTGACTCGGACAAGTTCTCCACCACCAATTTCTCCATTGGCTTTCAGGCCGGTATCCTGGCCAAGTTCAGTGAGGCGGTGGGGCTGAAGATCGGTGCGCAATTGATGAGCCCGGTCCAGGGTGCGGGTGCGGGTCTGTTCTTCGGTACCGGTGGTGCCAGTGTGGGGGTATCCACCTTCAGCACGGTGTTCCAATTCGGATTTACGGGCGGCCTGCGATTCAGCTTTGGAGGTACTGGCGGTACATCCTCATCTGCGCCACCCAGGATGCGGTAGGGCCCGGAAGGATCATCCATGGTGCCGTGCGGCCTGGTGCCGTTCGTGCCACCACTCCGACCAGTCTCCCTTAATCCATCACCTCCTCTTCCTCGGGTTCCGTGGTCCTTGCGCGAGGCGTAAGGAAATAGATGAACCGGAACCGGATGATGCCATCGTCGATATAGCCTCGTGGGTCGAGCTCGTTCACCGAGCGCTGGTACCCGTAGTTGAACTCTCCGATCATGTGCGGCGTGAAGCGGTAGCCCGTACCGGCCCGCCATCGGTTCCGGTCAGAGAAGCGTTCGTTCAATGGTTCGCTCAGCACCACGAAGGCTTCGAAGTCCGCAAGCACGTACCAGCGATCGTCATTGGCGCGCACGGACATCACCATTTCGGCACGGAAACGTGTTCGTGAACTGTAGGACGTGCTGCGCTCCGGGCTCACCACGGTGAAGAAGCGTTGTTCATTGCGTATCAGGGCACGCAGGCGCACGCGGTGCTCGGGGGTGAAATGGATGCGCGTGCCGAACTGCGCCCGGTTCTCCCAAGTCACCGTATTGTACCCCTGCACCGTGTAGCGAAGCGAGTACCTGGGGATCAGGTCCCAATGCCGCGTGGCCGTCCAGACCATGGCCGGTGTCCAGTTCAGGCTCCACCAATCCTGCGCCACATCCAGCAGCACACGGTAGCTCAGTTCGCTTTCCAGAAGTGTTCGGGGCGATACGCGCTTGCGAATGACCAGGTCGTTCCAGGATTGCTGATCGGTGCCCTGGCCCTGCACCGCCAGCGCGAACAGCATCAGCGGCGCGAAGAGCAGGCGTTCCGTGCGCCTCATGGTTGGTCCGATGCCGGGATCCTGGAAAGGAGACCTGCGCCCATGGCGTGCAGATGGTCATCCAATTCCGATGCAGCAATGTTCATCGGCACCAACAGGGCGGGGTCCACGATCACCATCGTCCCGTTGTTCGCGCCTGGTGCGTGCGGCAGGAAGACAAGTGCCCGTGCGCTGTCGCGTTCCATGACGATCACCGGCTGAAGGCCGAGGGCCGTGCGCAACAGTGCTGTTCGGCGCGAAGAGCGCTGGCCCAGTTTCTCCGCCATCCGCAGGCGCATCAGGCCATAGCCGGGCAGGAGCCGCAGCAGGTTGCGTTCCACATAGCGACGCCCTTTCCTGCCCGCACCATAGCGCACCATGAGGCCTGCGATCAGCGCGGCCAATGCAATGATGGTCCCGGCCAGCAGCAAGGCGGTGGTGAGCCTTAGTTCGAGGCCCACACCCAGGGCATCGGTCAAGGCATACATCTTCTTGCGCATGAGCTTCCAGACCTGGAAGGCCAGGAACAGCACTACGCCAAAGGGCATCAGCAGGAACAGGCCTGCCAGCATGGTGGCCTTCAGTCTGACCAGGAACCGGCCGGGGGTCTTGCGGCGCATGGCTGGCGAAGCACCTTGCTGCGTGCTGTCAGGGGTGTGGTGCGGCATGGTGCGGTGAGATCGCCCTGCTGAAAAGGGTGTTCTGTTCGGCGGTGAAGTTCTCTACGGGAAAGAGTGTTCGCAAATGGCAGCACGGGGGCCCGGTATCCAATATGCCGGTCCGATAGGCGGGCTGGCTCCGGCAAAGGGTCCCGGCTGCCTTCACCTTGCCACGGCTGGGGACAGCCTCCATGCACCATCTGCCTTTGCTGAAAGCGCATTGACGTGGGGGCGGGCTTGATATGCATGACCTTCATCATGTTCCATGTATTGGTAGATCTCCGAATTTCGATCGCGTGAACAACCACAGGCGCATGCGCATCACTGGAACATTCCTTGCCTTTTTGGTGGCCTTTGTGGTCTCCCTGCCGACGCATGCCCAGATCTTCTCGAACAAGCCGGTGGGCAGGAAGAACGAGTCGCTCATCGACAGCTTGAAGAACAGGGGATACCCCTATGCCCTGCCGATCTGGGGCGCGAAAGCAGCGGCGCTGGGTTTCGATCTGCCCTATTCCGCCGGTCTCGGCACCCAGTTCATCCTATCTGAGGCACCGCTCACCATCGAGAACCTCATGCTCGGCTTCAACGGTGGGGAGATGCACGACCTGGATGGTATCGTGCGCTTTGACAAGTCCGTGGCCACGGCCCAGGGACTCAGCTTCCGGCCGGATATCTGGCTGTTCCCCTTCCTGAACGTCTATGCCATTCTGGGCAAGAACCAAGGCACCACCGAGGTGGGTTGGGGCTTGTGGTTGCCGGATAGTGCCGGTGTGGACCGCCAGGTGTTCCGATCGGACAGCAAGGTGGAGTTCAATGCGACCACCTTTGGCTTGGGGCTGACACCCACCATTGGGGTGGCGGGCGCGTGGCTGGCCCTGGACATGAACTTCACATGGAGCGATGTGCCTCAGTTGGAGGACCCCGCGTTCGCGTTCGTCTTCGGCCCCCGGCTGGGCAAGCGCATTCCGTTGAAGGATCCGCAGAGCAACCTCAACTTCTGGGTGGGCGGCTTCCGGTTGAAGCTCAACTCGCAGACCGTGGGGTCCGTGGCATTGGGGGATGTGTTGTCCACGGACGGTCTGGGTTCCAACATCGATGCAGGCATCGATCGCGTGGCCGAGCTGGACCAGCAGGTGGACGCATGGTGGAACAGCCTCTCGCCGCTTCAACAGGCCAACCCGGTGAACGAGGCCCGGTACAATGCGGCCAATGCGGCGCTGGACCGTGCTGGTGCATTCCTGGATGACATCGATCGAGCGGTGACCAATATCTCCAGTTCCACCGTCCAGTATTCCATTGACAAGCGCCAGAAGGACATGTGGAACTTCATCATCGGTGGCCAGTTCCAGTTGAACAAGCACTGGATGGTGCGCGCGGAATACGGCTTTCTTGCCGCCCGCACACAATTTCTCACAGGGCTTCAGTACCGCTTCGGGTTGTAACCCGAAGGACCGCCGATCATTCTGTCCGCTGCTGCATTTCTTTCTGGCGCATACGCTCCTGCGCCTTACCCACACCTATGGGGATGCCCACCAGCAGGTGCCAGCCTTGGTTCACCTGTGTGGCACCCACCGGGTCTTTGCGGATCTCGGTGAGCCCCTGGTAGTAGCGCACCAGGATGTTCATGCCATGGCCTTTGTACAGCCTTATGCCAGCGGCGGCGCATACGCCGGCATCGATGGTAGTGTAGAGCGAGCGGTTCTCCACACGGAAGCTCAGGTCCTCCTCTTTCCGCACATCCTGGGTAAAGACATCGGCGGCTTTGTAACCCAGGCTAAGCTGCGGGCCGGCCATGACGAACACCCGGCCGAAGCTGTACTTGGCCAGGATGGGTACGTTGAAGTAGTTGAGACGGCGCTCCACGGAGCCACTTGCGAAGAGCGAATCCAAGGCTGCATCACCCAGGGTATAGGTCGGCAGGCCTTTGGCACCCCAGGGCGACTTGACCATCACGCCCGTGGCCAACGACCAATTGGACTTGAGCTTGATATCGAAATAGAAACCAAGGTTCAGACCCGACTTGTACCCTGCGCCATCCAAACCGTTGATCGTGGAGAAGGTGGCACCGCCTTCCAGACCGAACTCCACATTGCCGGTGTTCAGGTTGTCACCAAAGAGCAGGGAGATGAGCACTTGGGCCCGGGCTGGTGAGGCGCACAGCAACCATGTGATCAGGAGCGGAAGGGTGCGTACGCGCGCGTGCTTCATGACGATGATCAAGGTTCGCTGGGCGCTGCACGGTCTTCCGCCTGCCCCAGCACGAAATAGCTGAAGCCGAAGGTCATGCCCAGTTGGTTGTAGGAAGTTCGAAGGCGCAGTTCACGGTCCAGTTGAACAAAGTCGCCCACGGGCCTGAAGTCCTCCGGTGAACTGGTGTCCCTTCCGAAGGAATACACCACGCCCACCGTGAGCTTCACACGCTGGCTGTGCAGGTCCACCCCGAAACTGGCGTGGTAGAGGTCCCAATAGCTGAATGTGCCGCTGATGTCGGTCGCATCCTCCAGCACCGACCGGTCGAGGAAGTTGTGGTCCGTGCGGAAGCCCGCCAGCAGGGCGGCCACTTCAGAGATGCGGAACTGGGCACCGACACCTGCGTTCAGCACGGGCACATTGCCGCTGCGGATCCGTCGGATGCCGCCGTCGGTGGGTACCAGCACACCCTGGTTCAGGTCATCCTCCGCCGTCAGCGCCATGCGGTCGTAGCCGGCCACGGCGCTCGCATAACCGAGCCGGAAGGCCCACACGGCGTTGCCGGCACGCAGTTCATAGCCTGCATCCACGATCCAGGGCGTGCGGTACCGGGTGTCCAGTTGTTCACCGGAAACGAGCTTCTTTTCCTGTACATCGGGGCCGAGGCGTGTGATGGCCCGGTACATGTCCCCGCTCCAGAACCGGGTGGATAAGCGCGGCAGGGTGACCGAGATGCCCCAGTTGGACCGGGAGCCGGTATGGAAGTAACCCATTTTGGTCTGGAACCCCAGGTTGAAGACGTTCCCACGTTCTGTGCTGATGAAGCCCCGCAGCGTGGGCACGGTGTCGAAAACGGCGGGATCGCCATAGAGCCCCAGGTCCACGGTGCGCAGGTAGCGTTGGCTGAAGGAACTGCCGAAGAGGGTGATGCCGAGTGAACCCTGTTCGCCAACGGCCTTGCTGAAACCGAGGCCCATGATATCCTCACGCGTGGTGGTGTATGAATTGACGAGGGCGGTCACCAGTTCATCGCCCGGGCTCAGGGTGTCCAGGTCACGGCGGACCGTGCCGGCTTGCTGGATCTCAAAACGACCGTAGAGGTTGCTCACATAGCCGATGCTGATGCGTGTGCCCTCGGCCCCCCAGGGGTCAAAGGAGCCCACCAACAGGCGCGGGGCCACATCCACGTTATCGGACGTGACCTTCAAGCCCAGGCCGGAGAGGTCCTGCGCCTTGAGCCACTGCATGTAGAAGTAGTTGGCGCTGGTGGTGATGCCGGCCGACTTCACGCGGCGTACGGCGGCAGGGTTATAGAACAATACGGCCTGGTCATCCATGTTCGCCACGGCCGCACCACCCATCAAGGCGGCGCGTGCCCCGTGTTGTTGGGTCCAATACTGGTTGTCCTGCGCCTGCAGCGCCGAAGCGCAGAGCAGGCCACCGATGAGCAGGCTCCTACGCATCAGAAGGCTTCGTAGAAGGTCACGTAGAACGCGCTGCTGTTCAGGCCCACGCCATAGTCGACGCGCACATTGCTGCGCGCCTCGGTCTCAAAGCGGATACCCACCCCGGCATTGGGCAGACCTGCCGGAATGGACCTGACATCGGGGGCCACGGTGCCCAGGCCCAGCCAGGTGGCGAACCCCCAGCGGCTCTCCAGCGAACCTTTCCTGTTCGGGGTGCGGCGGTTGAACATGTGGCGGTACTCACCCATGGCATAGAGCATCAATTCATCGCGGTATTGCCCCCACGTGTAGCCGCGAAGGTCCCACGGCGTTCCGATCTGCGAAAGTTCGGTCCACGGCACATCGCCACGGCAACCCCTGCTGCGCACCTGCCAGGCCACCGTGTGCCGGTGTCCCACGGGTTTGTACTGCCTGTAGTCCAGATCGATCACCCAGAACTCCGACTCGCCGCCCCATACCCGGCCGTAATTGATCACACTGGCATCGAGGTACAGCCCGGTGTAAGCGTTCACGGGCACATCGCGGCTGTCATAGATGAACACCCCACCCAGACCGTGGTTGCGTATGCTGGTGCCGAAGCGCAGGATGTCGGGGTCGTTCGCCATTACGGGGTTCACATCGGTGGCTTCGGTCGCGTTGGAATCGAAGATGCCTCCCACAAAGAAGTGCTGTTTGTATTGGTGGGCCACCTTGGCATAGATGCGTTTCCAGTCCCGATGATAGAAGGTGGAGCTGTCGCTTCGGGGCGTGTTGAAGGCATTCTCAAAGCCCACTCCGAAATAGTGGTCCGGCATGTTCTTGCGCCAGATCTCACCCGTGATACGCCACTTGTCCTCGCGCAGGAAGAGGTTGGCCCGGATGGAAAGCTGGGTGGAGCCATTGGTGCTTTTGCCGTAGGAGAAGGGTATGGAGGAGCGCAGCAGGTGCCGGTCCTTGCGGTCGAAACTGAAGGTGATGAGCCCCCCTGCCGTCACCAGGAACTCCATCTCGGGCGTGTAGCTCGGCGCAATGAAGGGCACGAACTTCATGGGGCCGGCCTCGAAGGACAGTGCCCGAAGCGAATCGGTGTTGTGGAGCGCGTGTTCCACCACCGTGTGCGGAATGGTGTCCTGCAAGGCGGGTTCCTGTGCCCGCACATGCACCGTGGCCAGCAGGCACTGGACCACACCGGATACATAAGCAGCTCGCATGATCGATGTATGGGCTTCGCGGGTGGCGCGCTGGTACACGTGTGGCGGGGTGCAACGCTACCGAAAGGTCCGCACAAGGTCGACCGGTCGGAGGCACATCCGCGCTGACGAAGATCAGCCGTTAAAGCCGATCGAACGCACCGCCGGTGCGCGGGATGCGCGTTCCATGCAGGCGAATGACATGGATGGGTGGCGGGATACGCCGGAAAATGGTGCGGACGGAAGGTCCAATGGAAAGGAAAGCGGAGGTTCTCTTCCTGCGATGAGATGCGCGGATATGTGCTTCCTCTCTACCTTGGCGCGGTAGGTACCCGGTGCCACCAGAACATGTGTTCCCTACGATCCATACTCATCCTTGGCGCCTGGGGCCTTGCTTCAGCAGCCACGGGCCAGCAGAACCTGGGCATGGCCTCGGGCAACTATGCCGGCATAACGGGCGCATGGCTCAATCCGGCCAGCATCGTGGACAGCCGGTACAAGTTCGACATGGTGCTGTTCGGTTATGATGCCTTCTTCACGAACAACTACCTGCAACTGTCCAATAATGTGTTGCGGGACCGGCTTTTCTCCAAGCCGCCCTACAACGCATCCCGGGAGGATGCCATGCGTGACCTGATGACACCCGTGGATGACAAGCCCGAAAAGGTGCACGGCGCCACTTCCACGGAGGTCCATTTCCCGTTCTCGTTCATGGCCCGCACCGGCCCACGTTCTGCGTTCGCCTTGAACATCCGCAACCGGTCCATGATCGACGTGCAGGGATTGGACGCTGCCACGGCCCAGATGATCTACGACAACCTGGCCAATGAGGAGCTTTTTGGGCAGGTGCAGGACAACAGCGGCTTCGGGTTCAGCTTCATGAACTGGATGGAGGTGGGCTTGACCTTCGGGCGTGTGATGGTCAATAGCGGCAGCCATTTCCTGAAGGCTGCGGGCACGCTCAAGCTCATGGCGGGTGCCTCGTCCATCCACATGTCAAGTGATGACCTTCAACTGGTATTCGATGGCCCGGACACCATCTCCATTCAGAGCCCCTTGATCCGGTACGGCCGCACGGAGCGGGGCGATGTGGACACCTATGGCCGCAGGAACCTGATGAACGGCGTGGAGGATTGGGCCCTGGGATGGGATGTGGGCGTGGTGTATGAGCTACGTGGCGATGTGGCCAAGCGCAGGTTCATTGACCTGGACAATACCGTGAAGGAACGCCAGGACCTGAACAAGTACATCTTACGCGTCGGCGTGTCGCTGCTGGATGCCGGCCATTTCAAGTTCACGCGCAGGGAGCTGGCACAGGACCATAGCGCGAACATCACCGGCTGGGACATCAGCCAGGTGCACGCCAGCGACCTGGACCAGTGGGATGCGGCCTATTCCGAGTTGGTGGAGTTCGTGCCGGATGGATCACCCACCTACACCCACCGCCTGCCCACGGCCGTGGCCGCCAATGTGGACCTGCGGATCTTGGGCGGCTTTTATGTGAACGTGGGCACCTACCGGGATGCCACCCGGTTCTTTCCCGAGGCCAATACCACCTTGCGGCCGCAGGAATGGGTCGCGATAACCCCGCGATTCGAGAACCGGTGGTTCGGCTTTTATGTGCCCATGAGCCGCCTGGGCGATCAAAGCCGGATCGGCGCCACCATTCGCCTGGGCCCTGTCTTTTTTGGGTCGAACAACCTGGCCGATCAGTGGATGAACCCGCAGAACGTGCAGGCCGACTACCACTTTGGCGCACGCTTCAGCATTGGCCACGGCAAGCCCAGCGCGGTGAAGCGCAAGTACGAGGCCTGGCGCATGCAGCAGACCTCCATCAACCGCAACAGCACGCGCATCGATTCATTGGAGCGCGAGGTGTACGCCCTGCGGATGGCGATGCAGTTCCGGACCGCACGACCCACCGTGATCAACAATTTCTTCGGCACCGATTCCGCATCCCTGGCCCTGGCCCGCGACACCGCGTTCCTGCGGAAGATGGGCGCTGCGGATGATGGGGACATGGAACGGTTGATCGCGGAGAACGAACAGCTGTCGCGCGAGGTGGCGCGCCGCAGGACCGAGCAACCAAGGGACACTGTCCAGACCATGGTCCCCGCGCGTGACCGGGCCATGGAACGGCAGCAGCGCAAGGTTGATCGGGCATCGGCCAGGCTCGCCCAGGCGCAAGTGGATGCCATCGATGCGAATGCCAAGCAAATGCAGCGGATCGAGAAGCAGATGCGGCGGCAGAACAGGATCTTGGCCGCAGGAGCGGTAACGGGTGTGGTGGCGGCAGCGTCCAGCGGAAAGGGAAAGGAGCAGGTGACCGGCCCGGCGATCTTCCTGAACGACAGCACCATTGTGCTGGGTGAGGACACCCTGCGCCTGGTCATCCCCGCCGGCAGTACATCACCTATTCCCGTATCCGTGCGGGATACGGCGTTCTTGACGATCCGTGACACGGTGCGTGTGGTGGACACCTTGCACATCGTGCACCGGGATACCACCGTGATCGAACGGGAGGTGCAGGCGCCTGGCACCATCACACTGGATGAAGCAGCATTGAAGCGCCTGCTGGAACCGGTGTATTTCGCCACCGGTAAGACCACCCTGGGGCCGCAAGGCCTTTTGAAAGTGGAGGAGCTGGCGGACTGGCTGAACAGGAATCCGGAAAAGCGCGTGGAGATCACGGGCGTGGCGGATGCCAGTGGCAGTGTAGCGGCGAACGAACGCGTGGCCCAGGCAAGGGCGGAAAGCGTTCGGGAGGGGTTGATCGCGAAAGGGGTGAACGCCTCCCGCATCGCCACCTCTCGGAAGCTCGCACCTGCCGGTGCCGCTCCCGATCCCAGGTACCGCAGGGCCGAAGTGCGCATCCTGGATTAAACGTGGAATGCAGTTGTTCCCGGGCTTGAACGCCGGGCAACACGGTCCTAGGAGCCCATTAGCTTTGACCACCCTTTCCGAAACCCTACCCCCATGAATCTTTCCCGTTTCCCTTCCGTGTTGCTACACGGCATGGCATGGTGTGCCTTGTTCGTTGCCTGTGGCACGCCAGCACCAACAGATCCCACCCCTGCCACTTCCACGCAGTCCGGTACCGGTGGTATGGACCGCACCGTGCTTCCCATTCGCGAACCGGATGCGCCCACCTTCACCGAACTGGATGCCCGCAACGCCAAGGCACCGGAGCGCTTTGAAGTGAAGGCGCCCAAAGGAGCCCCGAACGTGCTGGTGGTGCTCATCGATGACATCGGCTTCGGGCACAGCAGCGCCTTCGGCGGCCCCATCCACATGCCCACGGTGGAACGCCTCGCGGCGAACGGGCTCAAGTACAACCGCTTCCATACCACGGCGCTGTGCTCGCCCACGCGCACGGCCATTCTCACCGGGTACAACCACCACAGCAACAATGCGGGCGCCATCATGGAGGTGGCCACGGCCTTCCCCGGCAACACCGGCATCCGCCCGCAGACCATCACCCCCATGGCCGAGGTGCTGCGCATGAACGGATACAGCACCGCCGCCTTTGGCAAGTACCACGAGACCCCGCCTTGGGAGGGCTCCGTTTCCGGTCCCTACGACCGCTGGCCCACGCACAGTGGCTTCGACAAGTTCTACGGCTTCATCGGCGGCGAGACCAACCAGTGGCACCCCATGGTCTATGACGGCACCACCCGCGTGTACCCCAAGGTGGACGATCCTGGCTACCACTTCACCAACGACATGACCGATCAGGCCCTGGCCTGGATGAACACCCAGCAGAGCCTTACACCGGACAAGCCCTTCATGATGTACTTCGCCACGGGTGCCACCCATGCCCCGCACCATGCGCCCAAGGAGTACATCGACAAGTACAAGGGCAGGTTCGCGCAGGGTTGGGACAAGGTGCGCGAGGAGACGCTCGCACGGCAGAAGCAACTGGGCGTGGTTCCTGCGAACACGGTGCTGGCCCCCAAACCGGCCGACATCAAGGACTGGGACAAGCTCACGGCCGATGAGAAACACCTTTTTGAGCGGCAGATGGAAGTGTTCGCCGGTTTCGCCGAGCACACCGATGTGCAGGTGGGCCGGTTGATCGATGCGCTGGAGGCACGTGGCGAACTGGAGAACACCATCATCCTTTACATCGTGGGTGACAACGGCTCCAGCGCCGAGGGCGGCATGATCGGCATGTTCAACGAGAACACCTACTTCAACGGCGTGCAGGAAACGCTGGACATGCAACTGAGCCGGATCGACAAGCTGGGCACCGAGCACACGTACAACCACTTCGCCGCTGGTTGGGCCGTGGCCGGCAACGCGCCCTTCACCTGGACCAAGCAGGTGGCCAGCAACTTCGGCGGCACGCGCAACGGCATGGTGGTGCACTGGCCGGCGGGCATCAAGGCCAAAGGCGAAGTGCGCAGTCAGTTCCATCATGTGGTGGACGTGGCTCCCACCATTTTCGCCGCAGCAGGCGTTCCTGCGCCGCGCATGGTGAACGGCATCGAGCAGCGCCCCATCGAAGGCGTGCAGATGAACTATTCGTTCGACGATGCAACAGCCGCCGACACCCGCAAGACGCAGTACTTCGAGATGATCGGCAACCGCGCGATCTACCACGAGGGCTGGTTCGCCGCCACCATTCACAAGGCGCCCTGGGAGGCCGCGCCGCGCAGGCCCCTCGCCGAGGATGTGTGGGAGCTCTACAACGTGAACGAGGACTTCAGCCAGGCCCATGACCTGGCCTCCAAGGAACCCGCGAAACTGGAGGAGTTGAAGAAGAAGTTCTTGGAGGAGGCGGTGAAGTACCATGTGCTTCCCCTTGACGACCGTTCCATCGAACGCTTCGATCCGGTGATCGCCGGACGGCCGGACCTGATGAACGGCCGCACCAAGCTGGTGCTCTACGCCGGGGCGAAGGGCATTCCGGAGAACGCCTTCATCAACGTGAAGAACGCATCGTTGAAGTTCACTGCGGAGGTGGAGGTGCCGGCCAAGGCCAGCGGGGTGATCCTGGCCCAGGGCGGCGACTTCGGAGGCTGGAGCTTCTACATGTTGGATGGCTACCTGCACTACACCTACAACTGGGTGGGGCTGGAGAGCTACACCGTTCGTTCAACATCCAGGGTGGAACCGGGCAAGCGCACGCTGGTCTTCGACTTCGCCTATGATGGCGGCCGCGGTGGCGGCGGCAAAGGCACCCTGCTGGTCGATGGGAACAAGGTGGGCGAAGGCCGCATCGAGAAGACCAACAGCAACACCTTCGGCATCGATGAGAGCGCCGATGTGGGCACCGACGAGAACACCCCGGTCACGCTGGCCTATGCAAAGCGTGAAGCATTCACGGGCCGCATCGGCAGCGTAACGGTGGAGACCTTCCCGGCGGCCGCCAAGATGTGACCGGCTTCCATGAACAGGCGGCCACCATCAGGCATCGGGGCGTCCGTGCGTGAGGGCGGTGCGGTACTGTACGTCGTTGCTGCGACTTCTCTGGCGTTGGCCATCTGCTCATGTGGTGGGCCTGAACATCGGAAGGGCTCGGAAGGCGGAATGATCAAGCATGATCGCCCTGCCGACGCAGCGCCCTCCGGCATGGTGTGGATCCCCGGTGGCGAATTCACCATGGGCAGCGATGACACCCTGGCCTGGCCCGAGGAGCAGCCTGCGCACCGGGTGCGTGTGAGCGGCTTCTGGATGGATACCACTGAAGTGACCAACCGCCAGTTCGAAGCGTTCGTGAAGGCCACCGGCTATGTGACCGATGCGGAGAAGGCGCCCGTTCTCGAGGACATCATGAAGCAGGTGCCGCCGGGAACACCGCCGCCGAAGCCCGAGGACCTGGTGCCGGGATCGCTCGTCTTCAACCCGGTGGGCAAGGCCCTGGGCGATTGCCAGGCGCTGGAATGGTGGAGCTGGACGCACGGCGCGGACTGGCGGCACCCTGAAGGACCGGGCAGCGACATCAACGACCGCATGGACCACCCCGTGGTGCAGGTGAGTTGGAACGATGCCATGGCCTATTGTGCGTGGGCCGGCACGCGCCTGCCAACTGAAGCTGAATGGGAGCGGGCCGCGCGTGGTGGGGTGGAGCGCCAACCCTATAGCTGGGGCACGGAACACCCTACGGACCGCATCGTGAAATGCAACAGCTGGCAGGGCGCCTTCCCGCAGGAGAACACGGCCGTGGACGGCTACGTGCGTACGGCGCCCGTGGGCCGATTCGCACCGAACGGCTTCGGGCTGTACGACATGGCCGGCAACGTGTGGGAGTGGTGCAACGACTGGCTGGACATGACCCTGTACCCCAAGCGGGCGGGATCGCTGGTGGTCGATCCACCAGGACCCGAAAAGAGCTTCGATCCCGAACGGCGGTATGAGCCCCTGCGCGCCCAGCGGGGCGGCAGCTTCCTGTGCCACGATACCTATTGCTGGCGCTACCGCCCCAGCGCACGCCAGGGCAGTTCCCCGGAGACGGGCATGAGCCACGTGGGCTTCCGGTGCGTGCGCACACCTTAGCTGTTCTCACGAGCGCATGAGCTATGTCAGCAATTCCTCAAGGACTCCATTTACCTTTCTCCCACAATTCACCCACCCATGACCAGCCATCTCCTTCGCCTTGTTCCCACGGGGCTGTTGGCACTAACCTTTCTAAGTGCAGAGGCACAGAACGTGCGCTTGAACGCCTACGGAGGTTACACCTTTCAGGACCGTTTCCCCATGGGTGGCACCTATAACGGCTTCAACTATTCCGAGGGCCGGTTGGAAGATGGAGCGCACTACGGTGCCAGTATTGAATTCGACATCAGGCCACGGAAGGCGCTTGAGATCTCCTATCAGAACCAGATGACGAACGCCTACTTGAGCGGCACCTTTCCTGTGGAAAAGGGGCCGTACAACGTGAGCCTCAACTACATCATGCTGGGTGGCGTGGGTTATGCGCCCTTCAGCCAGAAGGTGAGCGGCTTTGGTGGATTGATGCTGGGTTGCGCATACATGACCGGATCATCCTCGGCCACCAAGTTCGCCTGGGGTGGTCGTTTGGGCTTGAAGATCGACTTCTCGGAGCGTGTGGGCCTGAAGCTGGGCGCGCAACTGCTGAGCCCGGTGCAGGGAGCTGGCGGGGGTCTGTACTTCGGCACAGGTGGCGCCGGTGCTGGGGTTTCCACTTACAGCACCATCTACCAATTCGGATTCACCGGTGGTCTGGTCTTCACCCTTCCCCGTGGCGGAAGCGCCCCCGCGCCCAAGTCACGGGCGTACGCACCACCTCCACCTGCTGCGCAGCCTGGTATGCCACCACCACCGGCCCCAGGCCAGCCCCCGCGCTGATCCCAGATCGTTAAACGAAGGAAGCCCCGGCATTGGCCGGGGCTTCTACTTTGAGGTGCACCTTGTGGCTTATGGAGATGCGATCACGCGCGGTGCAATGACAGGACCATCGGGACCTGTTCCTTATCCTGAAGACGCTCGGGGTCGAAGTGGGGAGTGCGATGGGCACATCGATGAACCCGGATGGTCTCATTGATCGATGTTCTTCCACTCCCGCTTGAAGGGTGAAGCATTACAGGCACGACATGGCGCTTCGATCCAGCGTGAAAAGCAGAAGGGGCGGCATCGCCACCCCTTCTGGAAAGGACTGAGGCCTGGGTCAATTTCCAAAGGCGTACGCGATACCCAAGGCCAAAAAGCTCTGGCCCTCCAGTTGCTTCGTTTTCATGCCCCAGTAGTAGTTGGCGCTCAGAATGAGCGCATTGCCACCGGACATGTACAGGGCTACGCCAGCCTCTGGTTGCATAAGGAACTGCCAGGGATCCTTCTCCAGGCGGTACAGGCCCATGTCCAACGTGCGGCGTGCATACGAGGTGCCCGCGCCAATGCCGATGAAGGGACGGATGTCCTCCCCATCACGGAACACGTGGTCCACTTGAAAGCTGGCCGTGAACACGTTCGTGTAGCGGTATTGCACACCGGAAATGGCCGCGGTGCCATCAACATACGTGTCGAAGTCGCGCTTCTCGAAGAAGGTGCTCCAACCGATGTCCATGCCGATGGCCCGGTTGCTATCCACCATGCGGCGGTAGCCGAAGATGAAGCCCCGGAAGGAAGGCTCATCAATGAAGTCGCCCAGGTCGCCGGTGCCGAAGGCGATGGGGTATTCCAGGATGTAGATGTCCTGTGCATTAGCCGCCATGGGTCCTGCGGCAAGCAGCGCAATGGAAAGTGCTTTGCGGAACATCGTCGGTTCAGTGTTTCAGGTAAGGTGATTGTTCGAACGCCTGGTCTATCCCGGAGACCACCCGGTCGGCAATACCCGCAGTGGACCCTTCCAACAGACCGTTGAACACGGCGATCCACATGACCGGGTTGTTACCCGTGGCGCTGGTCTCGCCCGGCACTGTCATCTGGATGATGAGCGAGCCCGTGGTGTAGGCCGAGTACTGGGGATAATAACCGGGATAGTACCAGCCGAAGCCATACCAGGGGTAGTACCAGCCCCAGTATCCGCCCCAGTAGTAATAGACGTCAATGTTCTCCGTACGCACGGCGGCAGGCAGCACCACCACGTCCGGCGTATCCGCCACGTTGATCTCCGTCCAGCCATTGGCGTTCATGTTCGCCCGGATGCGGGCCACGATCTGGTCGCCATACAACGCCTGCACCATTTCCGGTGCCTCACCCTCGGCCAGGCTGCCCGATATGATGATGACACTGTCTGGCAGCGCATAGGTCTGCGCCGCTTTGAAGTCGAAATCGGGTGAATGGTTGGTGTAGGTCAGGTCGAAGTCCCGTATGTCTTCCGGCTGGTCGGGATAACACCCTGCGAGCAGGAGTGCGGCACCGAGCAACAAGGGCAATGGCTTGGTCATGCGCATGGGTTGTGTGTGGCGCGAAGGTAAACGGCTCCAGGATCACCCAGCTGATGAAGGTCAGGTCGTGCCATGCGGCAGGTCACGGCCATTTCTGGGGTGTTCGGCCGTCCGTATGATCCCATTGCACAGGAGCCCATGGAAGGGCCGTGAACGGCATCTTTGTACACCGACCAGGCACTGCTTCTTCAACGGACCGCAACACACCCGCCATGCGCCAACTGTTCACCCTCATTACGATCTCGATCTGTCTGACCAGCACGGCACAGGAGCCCAATGACCTGATCGAGCTGCTGCGGACCGACCTGCGCAACCAGCGGGACACGATCATCCATTCCGCTCTGGCACTTTCGGAAAAGGAACGCGCGGCCTTCCAACCGTTGTTCGATGCGTTCACCACCGAGCTGCGTGCCCTTTGGGATGACCGGCTGCGGCTGCTGGATGACTACACCAAGGTGAGCGAGGAGGTGACCGATGCCCAGGCGGCCGATCTGATCGACCGGTTGTTCGCCATTGAGAAGCGTGACGTGGACCTGCGGATGAAATATTACAAGCAGGTGCGCAAGGTGCTGCCGGCGGTGAAGGCGGCGCGCTGGGTGCAGGTGGAGCGCCGATGGGGACAGCTGCTCGAATTGCAGGCGGCCAACGAGATCATCCAGCTCCCGGGCGCGCGATGAGCGACCCTGTAGCCCTTAAAGACCCATGAACGTGAAGGGCTTCGCCTCCACGAACTGCCTGGAGGTCTCACCGCTGTAAACCTGTTGTTGGGCCAGCGCCAGCTTCCGCACCTTGCCCTTGGGCCCGAAGTCCAGTTTTTTCAGGTCCACCCAGAACGCGTTCGGGGTCAACACATCCTCGTAGAAGTAGACCAGGTTCCTTTGGTCGGCCACCACGCGCCAGCGGGTGTTGGAGATGTTGGGTTCGCTTTCCGAGGATATACCGAACGGCACGGAGCAGTTGCGGATCACGCTGAACACGCTGGCCACGGCGATGCGCGTGTCATCGGTCTGGGGGATGGCCTTCAGGTAGAAGGAAGCCCGGGCAAAGCGGTCCGCCGCGCGGTTGGTGCCCGGAAGCATCACCGTTCCACCGATGCTCTGCCAATAGGCGTTCAGCGCCAGCTGCTGGTCGAAGGTGGGGGAGTTGGTCATCACCGTGTAGGAGCGGTCATGGTGGATGGTCAGCCGTCCGCCGATGTACTCCAGAATGGCATTGTCCCCCGATGCATCGGAAAGTGAAAGGTGCACGGTGGCCACCCTGTCCGTTCCAGGAAGTTTGTCCGTCACCACCACGAACTCCTCCTTACGCAGAGCTTCCACGGCCTCCTTCACGTTGGCGAAGTTGTCCAAGGCATATTGGGCCCAGAGCGAGATCGACAAACCCCTCCTCTGCCCGCCTGGCGTGAACGCTGGATACTCGGATTCCACCAGCCAAAGCATGTTGGCCACCAGTCCTTGCTCGTTCATGCCGTCGCTGGAGGCGATGTCCCAACTGGATACGATCACACTTCCGTACCTGCTCTTCCACTGCACTGAAGCAGGCCCCACCTCGCCATTCCGCTCCATACCGCGCGGGAACACCCACATGTTGGCCGGGATGTCCCCTTTCCAATCCATGGACCTGGCGGTGAGCACCGTGCCATTGGGACCCTGGTAGACCAGCCGTGTGCAGGAACTGGATGGCGCGGGCAGGTTGAACGCGAGGAGGCAGAGAAGAAGGGTGCGCATAAGGTGGTGCATGGCGTGGAGGGTTTTTGGTGCGATGGAATGGACCACTGAAGAACAACAGCGGACTCCATCAGGTTCACCGGGTCGCTTCAAGCAGGGCTGAGCAGTATTTATCAATGTAGGTTCCCACGCTCCGCGCCTTGTACTGCATCACATAGCGCGGATGCTCCAAGGCGATGATCCGATCGAAGAGCTTCAGCCTTTCATTGAGCTTGGTGAAATAGGCCGCATTCCTCCCGGTGCCGATGCAGAGCACGGTATCGGTGCGCATACCGCAGTCTACTAACGTGCGCAGCCAGTGCTCCACAAAGGGTGTCACCGCCTCCTCCAGCGCCTTGTCATCATAGTAGTTCAAGTTCACCCCATCCTTAACGAATCCCAGGGGACAAATGGCATGGACGTACACCTGGTGGTAGAAGGTGTCCGCACCACCGGCCGCACGCACCATGCGGTAGAAGAAGTCGCTGCTGGGTTCGTGGGTGCGCAGGCCATGCACTGGGATCCCCAGGTCGCTCTCACACCGTTTGGTATCCGTGAAGGAGAGTCCTGTGCTGCCTGCGCCCAAACGTCCGGGATTGATCCCGAGCATGAGCGTTCGTGGGCGCTCGTCGCTGTAGTACTTGCGGTGGAAGGTGGTGACGATGCGGCGCACCTCAGCGCCATGCTGGCCATTAAAGGGATCCAGCACCTCCACACCGCGCGGCAGCTTCACTCCGTTCAGTGAGAAGTTCAGCACATGGCGCAGGAGATGGTCGGCGAGCATGGGGCGGGAAGCGAACATAGCTGATGTACAGTGCCCGTCAGTTGGTATGCAGGTCGGTGCGGCTGCTGGACCATGACCCCAGGGTTGAAAGATGACGAATGTCATCTTCTTCGTCCCTGATAAGAGGATAGCTTTGTCCGAATAATGAACGCGCCATTCCGAGATGCGCATGTCGGCTTCGGGGCGATCCATCGCCGTGTGATCTTTTTCGGCCTGGTGGCCTTGTTCGTGTTGCAGACCGGCATGACGTGGACACTTTCCACCGATGTGGACGACCCGGACGCACATTTCAGTACGGCCGCCTATCGCGGCCGTGCGCTGTACCAAGCGTTCAACTGCACGGCCTGCCACCAGCTTTATGGGCTGGGAGGCTACATGGGGCCGGACCTGACGAACGTGACCAGCGATCCGGACAAGGGAAGAGCTTTTGCCAAGGGCCTCATCCTGCACGGCACCACGCGCATGCCTGCGTTGGGCCTCACGGATACACAAGCGGATGACATCGTGGCCTACCTGGAAGCCGTGGCGGCCACGGGGACATACCCGGTCCGATCACTGGACCTCACGCCCTGGGGCACTTACACGCAGATGACGCATGCACAGGAGTGAGGGACTTGCCGCGCGTGGATTTCTGGTGTTCGCGTTGGGGGCGCTGGTCTGCGGCGCGTTGTTCGGGGTGATCGGCTCCTGGCAACATGTGATCCCCGGCGTGGTGGATGCGGTGCCTTTCGTCAAGTCACGGCCCTTGCACGTTTCCCTGGTCGTCGCATGGATCTTCATGGCGGCAATAGGGGGCATCTACCATTACCTGCCGCAGATCGCAGGGGTGCCGTTGCACGCACCCCGGCTTGTGTGGGTGCACCTGGTGCTCTTCATGCTCACCGGTCTCGCCGTGATCACGTCGTACTTCATGGGCCGTTTCGGCGGGAGGGAGTATTGGGAGTTCCCGCCGGTGCTCGGCATCCCCATTGTGATCGGCTGGCTATTGTTGCTGTACAACTTCTTCGCCACGGTGCGCGGACGGCAAGGTCCATGGCCGGCATACCTCTGGATGTGGGCCACAGGACTGGTCTTCTTCCTCTTCACCTACCTCGAGGCGCACCTGTGGCTCATCCAACGCACGGGCGACAATGCCGTGCGCGACCTCACGGTGCAGTGGAAGGCCTATGGTGCCCTCACGGGATCGTGGAACATGCTCGTGTACGGCACGTCCATGGTGGTGATGGAGCGCATATCAGGCAATGCACGTCCCGCGCGTTCGCGTGCGGCCTTCCTGCTCTATGCGCTGGGTTTCACCAACCTGCTCTTCGGCTGGGCGCACCACATCTACCCGGTCCCATCGGCCACCTGGTTGCGCATGCTGGCCTATGGCATCAGCATGACGGAGTGGATCGTGCTGGCGCGCATCATCCATCAGTGGCGAGCCACCATGGATGCCGCGCACAGCGGACCGCGCTCGATGTCGCATCGCTTCCTCTTCGCATCCGAGGTGTGGGTGCTGCTGAACCTCGCACTCGCCCTGCTCATCTCCATCCCGGCCATCAACCTGTTCACGCACGGCACGCACATCACCGTGGCGCACGCCATGGGCAGCACCATCGGCATCAACACCACCATCCTCTTCGCGTCCGTGTGTTTTATCGCGAACGGTCACGCCACACGGACCATGCGCATCGGATTCGCGCTCTTCAATGGCGCGCTGGCGCTCTTCTGGCTCAGCCTGATCGGTGCGGGGGCTGTGAAGGGATGGTACACGGTGATGACGGACCTGCCGTTCCAGACGATCATGCAACAGCTGCGGCCCTTCCTCATCGGATTTGCGGTGTCCGGGTTTGGTGTTTTCGCGGGGTTGATGGTGCTTACCGGGCTGGCATTACGGCGTTTGAATGCCAGAGAGGAGAAGGTGGTCGTGTCGCCTGAAAGATCCAAGGGATCTGCTGAGGTGCGCATCTCGCCCGTGTCCTTGGATGAGGGACCGATGTAATGACGGCCACATGAGCACCATGACCGATCGCCTGGAGCGGACCAGGGCAGCGCACAAGTACCGAATGCTTCTGGTGGAGGAGATCCAATTGCTCAAGGAGCAGCGCAACGCGGTGGTCCTCGCGCACTACTACCAGACCCCGGAGGTACAGGAACTGGCGGACCACATCGGTGACAGTCTCGCGCTGGCCCAGGCCGCGGACCGCAGCACGGCGGATGTGATCCTGTTCTGCGGCGTGCACTTCATGGCGGAGACCGCGAAGATCCTCAACCCGGACCGCACGGTGCTGCTGCCGGACCTGAACGCGGGTTGTTCCCTGGCGGACAGTGCGCCGGCGGAGGTGTTCGCGCGGTTCCTCGCGATGCATCCAGACCATGTTGTGGTGAGCTACATCAACTGCAGCGCAGCGGTGAAGGCCATGAGCGACATCATTTGCACCAGCAGCAACGCGGTGCGCGTGGTGAACAGCATCCCGCCGGAGGAGCGCATCATTTTCGCACCGGACAAGCATCTGGGCGCGTATGTGCAACGGGTCACCGGAAGGAGGATGCTGCTGTGGGACGGCGTGTGCGAGGTGCACGTGAACATCAGCACAGACAAGCTGAAGCTGCTGATGAGCAGGCATCCCGAAGCGAAGCTGATGGCCCACCCGGAGTGCCCGGAGCCCATCCTGGCCGAGGCGGATCACGTGGGCTCCACTGCGTCCATGCTGCAGTTCGTGCAACGCGATCCGGGCATGAGCTTCATCGTGGCCACGGAGGCGGGCATCCTGCACAACATGCGCAAGGCCGTGCCGCACAAGACGCTGCTTCCTGCGCCGGCTTTCGCCGATAACCAATGCGCGTGCAGCGAGTGCCCCTACATGAAGTTGAACACGCTTGAGAAGATGCGCGATGCCTTGCGTGACCTGCGTCCGGAGATCATTGTTCACGAGCACGTGCGGATCCCTGCCGAGCGTGCGCTCCGGCGAATGCTGGACCTCGGATGACACGTCCCTTGGAGGCCATTGTGGTGGGCGGCGGGATCGCAGGCATGGCGTTCGCGATCCGGCTCACGGAATTTGCGGCAGGCAGGCCCCTGCGGGTGCGTATCATCAGCAAGGCTCCGGTGCAGGTGAGCAGTTCCTATGTCGCACAAGGGGGCATGGCGGCGGTTATCGCATCGGACGACCGGTTGGAGCAGCATGTGCAGGATACACTCGGCGTGGGCTGCGGCCGCAACGATGAAGCGGTCGTGCGCGCGGTGGTGGGCGAAGGACCGGACATGGTGCGCTGGCTGCAGGGGTTGGGGGCCGCGTTCGACACCGATGCCGGTGGCGCCTTGCGCCTTGCCAGGGAAGGCGGACACAGCGCCGCGCGTGTGGTACACTTCAAGGACAGCACCGGTGCCGAGATCGTACGCGTATTGCGTGAACGGATGATCCACCTGCCGCAGGTGGAAGTGTTGGAGAACTGCCGGGCGTTGGATCTGATCATGAAGGATGATGAAGCCGGGCGGCAATGCTGCGGTGTCCGGGTGCTGGACATCCCTGCTGCTCGTGAAATGGAACTCCATGCCGACGTTGTGGTGCTGGCGACGGGTGGCGCAGGACAGGTCTACGCGCACACCACCAATCCGCCGGCCGCCACGGGCGACGGCATCGCGATGGCCGTGCGCGCCGCTATCGCGCTGCGGGACATGGCCTTCGTGCAGTTCCATCCCACCGCACTGTACACCGACGGGCAGGGCCAGGACTTTCTGGTGAGCGAGGCTGTGCGGGGCGCCGGCGCGCGGCTGCTGGGGGCCGACCGTCGTCCGTTGATGGAGGGGCGGCATCCCAAGGGTGATCTCGCCCCGCGCAATGTGGTGGCACGCACCATCCACCACGAGATGATGCGCACGGGATCGCCACATGTGTGGCTGGATGCGGCACCCATCGGGTCTGTGCGATTCGCTGCGGAGTTCCCTTCCATCGACCGCCGTTGCCGCGCCCTGGGCCTTGTTCCCGGGGTCGATCTGATCCCGGTTCTACCCGCGGCCCACTATCTGTGTGGGGGCATCCGGACGGATGTGCGGGGGAGGACATCTGCTGAAGGGCTCATCGCCTTGGGCGAGTGCGCGGGCACCGGCCTGCATGGAGCGGACAGGCTTGCCTCGAACTCCCTGCTGGAGGCGCTGGTAGTGCCGCGTTGGGCGGCGGAGGAGGTGTGGGAGACCACGCTGCGTGTGCCTGGACCACCTGTGGATGTCGCGCGACCAGCCGCAATGGCAAAGCGTGTTTCGGCAGTGGGGGAGCGGATCGCCGTCTTCCTGCGGCATGCCATGAGCGCGCATGTGGGCATCGTACGCGAGGAGGAGGGACTGGGGATCGCGTTGCGTTCCATCGCCTGGGCGGATCGCCATCTCGCGCCCATCCGCGAGAAGCGACGTTATTCAGCTGAGCTGTTGGACCTGAAAGACATGCTTGCAGTGGCGCGCGCCATCACTGAAGCGGCCATACGGGAACCCCTCAGTGTGGGTGCACACTACGTGGAGGAAAGGGCCGCGCTGGTCTGAGGACGGGACCTTCAGGGTACGTGTGCCCTTCGGAAGGTCTATGTACTCGACGGCCCTTTCAGGGAGACCGAATACCGGAGCACCAGCCACGCGATGGGGAACACCCCACCCATGATGAACAGCGTGGCACCGAAGCCGCGCAGCCAGGTCAAACCCTCGAACACGGGTCCGGCGATGAAGGTCTCCGAGCGGGCGTACCAGAAGCCGTGATCGAGCACCGCGCTCAATTGCACAAGGCCTGCGGGCAGCAGGTCCATCACCACCATCAGCATCAGCCCGGCGTTCAATGACCAGAACGCGAATTGCACCAGCCGGGCGTTCCAGGCATCAGGTCGCACCAGGAGCTTGCAGCAGAAGAGCAGTCCGGCGAGCGACAGGTTGCCATACACGCCGAACAGCGCCGCGTGGCCGTGGTTCACAGTGAGGTAGGTGCCGTGTTCATAGTAGTTCACGATGGGCAGGTTTATGATGAGCCCGAACACACCCGCGCCGAGGAAGTTCCAGAAGTTCACCGCCACAAGGAAGAGGAAGACCTCACCCTGGCCGAAGGTATTGGCACCGGTCTGGTGGGTGCGCAGCCGACTGAAGCGCCAGGCCTCGAGCGTGAGCAACAGCAGCGGCACCACCTGCAGTGTGCTGAACACGCTCCCCAGCGCCATGGTGCCCACGGGTTTGGCGTTCCAATAGAAGTTGTGCGAGATGCCCAGCAGTCCTGAACCGAGGAAGAGCAGCGTGGCGAGGTACACCACGCGTATCGCGGCGTCGCGTCCCACCAGTCCCATGGTCACCATGAGGAAGCCCACCACGATGGTGGTGAACACCTCGAAGAAGGCCTCCACCCACATGTGGATCACGGCCCAGCGCCAGAAGTCGGCGATGACGAAATTGGTACGGGGCCCGCTGACGAAGCCGGAGAGCAGCAGCAGACTGATGCACACGGTTGAATAGACCATCCAGTTGGGCAGGGCCCAGGGTCTGCCGCGTATGAACGCCGGTTTCAGGCCATGATACAGGATGATCGACCAGAGTACCAGCGAAACCAGTAGCAATGCTTGGAAGAGGCGGCCGAACTCCACGAATTCCCAGCCCTGGTGCCCGATCAGCGCCCACCTTTCGCCGAGCAGTCCCATCGGACCTGCGTAAGTGCCCAACAGGGTGCCGGCCACCACCACCACGATCATCCAGAATAGCATATGGGTCATGCGTACCAGTCCGGTGGTCTCGCGACCGTTCATCAACGGGATCAGGAAGATCGATGCTCCGATCCAGCAGGCGGAGATCCAGAAGAGGGCAAGGGACAGATGCCAGCTGCGTGAGACCACCAACGGAAGCATACCGCCCAGGTCGATGCCGACGAGTCCCAGATAGTCCGCGAAGGCTGTAATGGTGAGGGCGCCGCTCAGTACCTGTACCAGGAAGAGCAGGCCGGCGGCGAGAAAGAACTTGAAGGTGGCGCGTTGCAGGGGGGAAGGATGGTGACCCGCGACCTGTTCCGCGCTCATGCGGCCCTGGGAGCCGGCGGTGAAGCTATCCACGCTAAGTCCATCCAACTGGCCATAGGCGTGAAGCACGAGGCCCATGCCGAGGATGAAGCCCAGCACACCCATCACGCTCCACCACATCACCGGACCACTCGGCGTATTACCAGCTTCCGGATCGTAGGGCCAGTTGTGGGTGTAGCTGAAAGTCTCGCCGGGACGCACCGCACCGCACACCCATCCACCCCAGAAGAAGAAGTCGCTCAGGACCCGGATCTCCTTCGGTTCGATGGGCCCCAGTGGAAAGGATGCGCCACCGCTGGCGGAACGGTCCAACTGGTGGGCGCGCAGGGCATTCACCGCATGGACCTGGGCGGCGGAGAGTTCCACGGTGCGCCTCGCCTCATTCCAACCATTATGCTTGATCTCACGCTCCACGATGCGCGCGATGGCAAGACGATGTGCCTCATCCGGACGCGTGCCGTGAAGCCGCTCCCATTCCGCCTCATGCCAGGCACGCATGTACGACGCGGTGAGATGCAGCGCTTCTGCAGTGAAGTCCGGCCCACGGCCACCGCCATCGCCGAAGAAACTGCCCCATTCCATCAGGCCGTACTTCAGGAAGACCTCCTGCCCATCACCGATCGCTTCCGCGGTGATCAGCACGGTGCCGTCCGGTGCCACCATGTCCGCGATGGGCGGTGCGTCATGATAGGTCTGGCGGCCGATCATCACCACGCCGGATGCGCTCACCAGCAGAATAATCAGCAGGGGGATCCACCAGTTGCGGGGATCCATCAGCCAACGGAGAGATCGGCGATCGTTCATGACCATGCACGTCCGCTCCGTTGGTTTCAGATCGCCACGGATCACGGTGTGCCATCGAAATTGAGCACCGTCCCGCTCGCGGTCACCTGATATCCATCAGACTTGGATCGGCCCATGGGCGATCGGGCCGAAGTGGAGTGCGAAGCTTGCTTCTGGATCTCCGGATCGCCCCAGCTTAGCGGAAGGAGAGGTGGTAGCGATGCAGGTGGGCCTTCAGACTATCCAGTTCCACCGGCGTTGGTGTGTCGGAAAGGTCCCGAAGCATCCGGTTGAGTGGCAGCAGGTAGTCATGCAGTGCTTCATGCGCCGGTCCCGTCATGGTGCAGCGTTCGAAGATCATTGCGTACCGCTCTTTCAGTGAATCCCGCAGCTGTACCCCACTGAGTTCGTTCGCCGGATATCCGTCCACCAACACCTCCATGGCATGGATGCTCTCGTTCGTCTCCGGGTTGGCCTGCCAGCTTTCGTGGACAGCGGCGGCAGTGCTATCGTGCGTATGGCCGGCTTCGTCATGTGGCCGGGGGGAGGGGGCGCCACAGGCCACCAGCAGAAGGAGGAGGGATTTGATCCCGAAGGTCATTTTCCGATCGTACATGCGCCAAAATTCTGCCCGCGGGCCGCTTCCGCGTATGACGCACATCATGACTTGTCTTCATTGGAGCAGGACCTTTGTGCTGCATTTATCGCGTCACGTGAACATTAGGCATGTGGCAGCGGATGGCGAATGATCGGCATGTGCATACCCCTTTCCCAACACACCTTCCACATCCCCGTCATGGGGCTGGGCTATACCATCGACACGCCGCTGAAGGTGGCCCACCTGGGCATCTCCTCCGTGGTGTCCATCATCGAGGATGAACTCGTGGAGCGCATGCGTGCATACCACGCGGAGCAGAACGGCGAGGCTTACGAGCCCATCCCCAAGCCCTCGCCCGACCATCGCGCCCGCCGCATCACGGCCTACCTGGACTTGTTGCAGCGCCTGGTGGTCCGCAACACGGAGCGGGTGCGCGCCACGCCCATTGCGATGGCTTCCGAGAGCGCTTTGTACTTCGAGCTGCTGCCGGCAGGATCACCGTTACGAGAGCGCTACCAGGCATTGCTCGCCATGCCACCAGGGCCGGCACGCGACGGGAAGGAAATGGAGTTGCGCTCCCATATCACACCGGGTCCGATCGACGTGAACATCATGGCCAAGATCGATCCCACGAACTACGGCCCCGATGGTGTGCCCCTTCCGGATGAGTTTTGCGATGCCATGGCCGCGCTTCGCGGTTTCGCCAACAGCCCGCTGCGTTCCGGCGTGGTACTCAGCGCGGGTTACAATCCCAGGCTGTATGCCTACCTCGCACAATTTTCCGACTTTCTGCCCGATGCCGAAGGTCAAGTGCGCAAGCACGTCATTCTCAAAGTGAGCGACCTGCGTTCCGCTCAGGTTCAAGGCCGATTACTGGCCAAGAAAGGCATCTGGGTGTCGGAGTACCGCATCGAATCAGGATTGAACTGCGGGGGGCATGTCTTCGCCACCGAAGGCCTGTTGATGGGCCCGATCCTACAGGACTTCGCTGATCATCGGGAGGCGCTGGCCGAGGAATTGTGGCAGACGTGCAATAGTGCGTTGAAGGCTGCAGGCCATGCCGGATTCCCCGAGCGGCCCTTGCAGCGCATCACCGCACAAGGTGGCATCGGCACGGCGGCCGAGGACCTCTTCCTGCGGGAGCATTATGGTGTGGACGGCACGGGATGGGGCAGTCCGTTCCTGCTCGTACCCGAAGCCACCAATGTGGATGATTCCACGCTGCAGCAGCTCACCCACGCGCGGCCGGAGGATCTCTTTCTGAGCAACGCTTCTCCGCTCGGTGTGCCCTTCCGCAACTTTCGGCCGAGCAGTTCGGAGCAGCAGCGCCTGGCCCGGATCGCCAAAGGACGGCCGGGGAGCCCATGCTATAAGGAGTTCCTCAGCAGCAACACGGAATTCACAAAGCGGCCCATTTGTACCGCCTCGCGCCAGTATCAGCATTTGAAGCTGCAGCAGTTGCGTGCCACCATCACCGATCCGGTGGCCTTGGCGCGTGAGGAGGCCGCGGTCACGGATAAGGACTGCCTGTGTGAGGGCCTGGGTGCCGGAGCGCTCCTCAAGGCCCGACTATCTCCAGCACACAAGCTGGAGGCCGTGACCATCTGCCCGGGTCCCAACACGGTGTACTTCAACAAGGTGGTGTCCCTGCGCAACATGGTGGACCACATCTATGGACGTACCGACCTGCTGGCCGGGGTGGACCGTCCGCACATGTTCGTGAAGGAGCTTACACTCTACGTGGACCACTTGCGGAACGAGATTGGGCGCATCACATCCGAGGTGAGCGCCAAGCAGGAACGACGCTTGGCCACCTTCCGGAACAACCTCCTCGAAGGCGTTCAGCATTACACAGCCCTTTTACGCACCCTGCAGGAACGCGCCGCCGCCGATGTGGAGCGCATGCGCACCGACCTGGACCGGCTGGCCTCCGAGGTGCGGACACTGGTACTGCCCGAAGCGGGGCCCGTAGCTTGATGTGGACCACATGGTCCCTATAACGAAGAGACGATGAAAAAGACCTCCTGGGCCGAGCCCTTCAAGATCAAAATGGTCGAACCCCTCTTCATGACCACGCGTGAACAGCGCGTGAAAGCCATGGAAGAAGCCGGATACAACACCTTCCTGCTGCCATCCGAGTACGTCTACATCGACCTGCTCACGGACAGCGGTACCAGTGCCATGAGCGACCGCCAATGGGCCGGGCTTATGTTGGGTGACGAGGCTTATGCGGGCAGTCGCAACTACTACCACCTGGAGGAGGCCGTACGGAAGTACTACGGCTACAAGTACCTCATCCCCACGCACCAGGGCCGGGGCGCGGAGAACATCCTCTCCCAGATCCTCATCAAGCCCGGCGACATCGTGCCCGGCAACATGTACTTCACCACCACCAAGCTCCATCAGGAACTGGCGGGCGGCACCTTCGTGGACATCATCGTGGACGAGGCGCACGACCCCAGGAGCAGCTTCCCCTTCAAAGGAAATGTGGACCTCGCCAAGCTGCAGCGCGTGATCGATGCGAATGGCGCGAAGAAGATCCCCTACGTCTCGATCGCGACCACCGTGAACATGGCCGGTGGGCAGCCCATCTCCCTGGCCAACCTGAAAGCCTTGCGCGAACTGACGACGAAGCACGCCATCCGGATCATCCACGACATGACGCGTGTGGCCGAGAACGCCTACATGATACAGCAGCTGGAAGTGGGGCAGGGGGGACGCAGTGTAGCGGAGCTCGTGCATGAGATCTGCTCGCTCACCGACGGGGCCACCATGAGCGCAAAGAAGGACGCACTGGTGAACATCGGTGGCTTCATGGCCACCAACGAGTGGTATGTGTTCGAGGAAGCGCGGAACATGGTGGTGATCTACGAGGGGCTGCACACCTACGGTGGCCTGGCTGGTCGCGACATGGAGGCCATGGCCATCGGCATCGAGGAAAGCGTGCAGGACGACCACATCCGCGCGCGCGTGGGACAGGTCTTTTACCTCGGGCAGAAGCTGATCGACATGGGCATACCCATCGTTCTACCCGTTGGAACCCATGGCATTTTCCTCGATGCGAAAGCCTTCCTGCCACACCTGCCGCAGACCGCCTTCCCCGCGCAGGCCCTCGCGGCGGAGCTGTACGTGGATAGTGGCGTGCGCGCCATGGAGCGCGGCATCGTCAGCGCCGGTCGCGACAAGTCCACCGGCGACCATTGCTACCCCGAGCTGGAATTGGTACGTCTCACCATCCCGCGTCGCGTGTACACCCAGGCCCATATGGACGTGGTGGCCGAGAGCGTGCAACGTGTGTTCGAGCGCCGTGATGGGATCACCGGATTGAGAATGACCTACGAGCCAAAATACCTGCGCTTCTTCCAGGCGCGTTTTGAACCCTTGCCGGCATGAAGCACCGCACCATCATCGAGCCCTTCCGCATCAAAAGCGTGGAGCCCATCGGTCTCAGCACCGAGGAGGAACGCGTGGAGTACCTGAAGGAGGCTCATTACAACCCCTTTCTTCTCCGTTCACGCGATGTGATCATCGACCTGATGACCGACAGCGGCACCAGCGCCATGAGCGCGCACCAGTGGGCCGGCATTATGGAGGGCGATGAAGCCTACGCCGGCTCGCGCAGCTGGGAACGCATGCTGGCCGAGGTGCAGGACCTTACCGGCATTGAGTACGTGCTGCCCACCCATCAGGGACGCGCCGCCGAGCGCATCCTCTACGGGCACCTCGGTGGGCCGGGCAAGGTCTTCATCAGCAACACCCATTTTGACACCACGCGCGCCAACATCGAGTTCACCGGCGCCACCGCCATCGATATCCCCATTGCTGAGTGCCGTGATCCCGCACTCCAGCACCCCTTCAAGGGCAACATGGACGTGGCCGAGCTGGACCACCTGTTGAAGGTGCACAAGGGACAGGTGGGCGCCGTCATCCTTACCGTCACCAACAACAGCGGTGGCGGTCAGCCCGTGAGCATGGCCAATGCGGAGGGCGTGGCCAGCGTCTGTAAGCGCCATGGCGTGCCCTTCCTGCTGGACTGCTGCCGCATCGCGGAGAACAGCTGGTTCGTGAAGCACCGCGAAGAAGGCATGGAGGCCTTGACCTACCGCCAGATCGCGCAGCGGATGTTCGCGCTTGCCGACGGTGCCATCATGAGCGCCAAGAAGGACGCGCTCGTCAACATGGGCGGCTTCCTTGCGCTGCGCGATGCGACACTGGTCGAGGCCTGCATCAACCTGCTCATCATCACCGAGGGCTTCACCACCTACGGCGGCCTCAGCGGGCGCGACATGGAGGCCATCGCCATCGGCCTGCAGGAGGTCTTCGATCCGCACTACCTTGACTATCGGATCCGCAGCACCACCTTCCTGGGCGAGAAGCTCCACCGCATCGGGGTTCCGCTCATGCGACCCATCGGCGGCCATGCGGTCTACATTGATGCCAGGGCCCTCTACCCGCAGATCTCGCCGCACGAGTACCCCGGTCAGGCCCTTGTGTGCGAGCTCTTCCACCTCGGTGGCATTCGCAGTGTGGAGATCGGCTCGGTGATGTTCGGCACCTACCTGCCGGACGGCTCGCTCAAGCCTTCATCCATGGAGCTTGTGCGCCTCGCCATCCCGCGCCGCGTGTACACCCAGAGCCACATGGAGTACGTGGCCGAGACTTTCGAGGAGATCATGCGCACACGAGCGCAGGTGCGGGGCTGCCGCATCATAAAGGAGCCGAAGTTCCTCCGGCATTTCACGGCGCATTTCGAGCGGGTGTAGCCACTCCTTGCAGATCAGAACGGATTCCGCAATTCCGGGTCGTTCACGAACGCGGTATCCGTGAGCGTATGCAGGAAGGCCACCAGGTCGGCTTTCTGCTGCGGGGTGAGCCCGATGGTGAGGCCCGTTCCGGGCTTGGTCATGATGGGGTCCAGACTGGGGCTGTGCTGCACGCCACTGCTGTAAAAGTCCACCACTTCTTCCAGTGTGGCGAAGCGCCCATCGTGCATGTAGGGCGCGGTGAGGGCGATGTTGCGCAGGGTGGGGGTCTTGAAGGCGCCCATTTCAATGGGGTTGCCGGTGACGGCGTAGCGCCCTACGTCGAAGCCCGTGAATGTACTTTGCAGTCCGATGTTGTGGAAACGGTTGTCCGTCATCAGCGGCACGGCGTGGCAATGGAAGCAGTCGCCCGTTTCGCTCAGAAAGATGCTCATGCCACTGACCTCCTGTGCGGTGAGCATTTCCTCGTACCGCAGGTAACGATCGAACTTCGAATGGGTGGAAGTGAGGCGGCGGAACCATTGTGCGAGGGCGCGCGCCACATCCTCGCGGGTGATCCAGCAGGTGCCGAGGGCCTTGCGGAAGAGCTCCGGATATTCGGGGTGGCTGCGCAGCACGTTCACGTCCACCTGGAAGAAGTCGCTTACCTCGAAGCGCATGATGTCCTGCAGGTTGCCGCTCACCTTGCCGTTCCACAGAAATGAACTGTTCCACGCGAGGTTCACGTGGGGCAACACGTTCACGGTGCCGTTGGGCACGGTGAAGGAACGGGCCTGATCATGACAGGTGGCACAGGCGAGTCCTTGGAGCGGTCCGTTGCGCGAAAGCAGGGTATCGTAGTAGAGCCGCCTGCCCAGCGCCATACCTTCCAAGGTGAGTGGATCACTGAACACGGGTGGCGCGGGGAAATAGAAGGGGAGGACGATGTTATGCGGACTTGTCTGTGTGGCGCAGGGGTCGGCTTCCTCCGCGGTGTTCCGTTGGCAGGAGGGCCCCAGGACCAATAGCAGCACAGGACCGACCAGACGCCGCAAACCCCGGCTCATGGCGTACAGGCGATGGTGAACGCGTCCGCGCAGTTGTCGCTCAGCAGCGCCATGAGCGTCATGCTTCCCATGGAGTAGCTGCCGCTGGACAGGTCGTAGGTATGTGGCGTGCGGAACACCTCGTTCAGGTTGAAATGCAGGATGACGGTGCCGCCGCTACTGCCCACTGTGAAAGGCTGCTGGAGGACGCATTGCGGCAGGTTCTCATTACGGCCCAGGTGCATGGCATAGCCGGTGGGCAAGCCGCTGTTCAGGAAGTGGCCTTCGAACTTCATGAAATGGTAGCCGCCGCCCATGCCCACGGGCCAGGCCATGTTCACGTTCTCCAAGGTGTTCGGCAGGCCGCCGGTGACATTGAGCGTGTCGGGCAGGCCGAGCAGCAGGGTGGCTCCGGTGTACTCTCCAAGCGGCACCGCGCCGAGGTCGAAGCTGTTGGATGCCATGCCGTTGATATAGAAGGGTCCGGGGATCACGGGATCATCGTCGGAGCTGTCGGCCGTAAGAAGGCGGATCCCGCTGATGTAGTATTCCAGACGGGTGATGGAGAAGGCATGCCCCGCTTCGTTGATGTAGCGGAGGGTATCGTAGTCCAGCAGTGCGCCATCCACATGATGCTCCAGCTTCAGGGTGAAGTTGGATGGAACAGGATCAGGCGCGGGCGTGGGGGATCCCTCCTTTTTGCAGGCCATCAACAGGAGCAAGGCGGGTAGGATGAGGAGCCTGAAGGTGTTCATGTTCTCCGCCTGCCGATCGAATGATGACCACAGTGGTGGGTACAAAGGAACCGTGGCCCGGGCGCGACATCCATGATCGATGTCATAAAAAAGGATAAAAAGGTCCTTAAATTGGGACCGGGATCCAGGAAAAAAATGGTTATCCCATGGATCCAAGGATGATCAACACCCAACCCCCACGACCCATGCGAAGGACTACGCTGCTCTCCTGGCTTCCAATTGTGCAGATGCTTCTGCAGGCCCCAGTGGCCATCGCCCAATGCACCACCACGAACGCCACCTCCTGCCAATGTCCGCCTGGCATGGGGGCGGATTGCGACCTGCTGCCGGATGTGACCATTTCCTGGTTCGGCCTGGTCAATTACCTCTCCGGTCCCAACGAGCAGGCGGGCCGGGTCTACATCAGCGGGTCCACGCCGAACATCGGATATGGGCCACTGGAGGTGCGCGGAGTGGACCTGAACGGGAACCGCCGCTTTGTCTGCGGAGTGGACACGTTCACGGTGTACGACCCCAGTGCCTCGCAGCAGTTCGCCTGCCCGAACGGCGGCACGGCCAAGCAGTTGACCACGCAGCGCATATTCCACAAGAACGGCAATGCCATGACTTCCGTGGAGCGGGTGATGCCCCAAGGCATGACCTATCACCCCACCCACGGCCACACGCACTACGACCAGTGGGGCATTTACAGCCTGCGCCTGCCCGAGCCCGGTGTGACCGATCCGCGCCAATGGCCGATCATCAACCAAGGCTACAAACTGGGGTTCTGCCTGATGGATTACAACACCTGCTCGGATGCGGCGGTGAACCACCACTGCAAGGATGACAACACGGTGTACGGCCAGGGCATGACGCTCACCGGGCCGGATTTCCCCAATTTCGGATTGGGCGGGCCCTATGGCTGCAGTATGGTGAGGCAGGGCATCTCATCGGGCTATACGGACATCTACAGCGAGTACCTGGACGGAATGTGGATCGACATCCCGTCAGGTACCTGCAATGGGGATTACTGGATCGTGTACGAGGTGGATCCCTTGAACGTGGCGCTCGAGACGGATGAGGACAACAACTGGACCGCCGTACCGATCACGCTCACCCAGCAGCCTGCGGGCGCTGGTCAGGCGCTCATCCGGTGCGATGAGCAGCCGGTCGTCTGTCCGGGCACAACGGTGCGACTCTATGCCAACGCCGGACTGTCCTATTTGTGGTCCACCGGAGAAACGACGAACAGTATTCAGGCCGGGCCGGGCAGCTACTCGGTGACCGTCACGAATTATTGCGGCGCGGCCACATCGTCCGTATTCACCGTCACACAGATCGCGCAACCCGCCGCGCCCAGTGCTTCCGGTGTATCCATCTGTGAAGGCGACAACGCCATATTGAACGCATCAGGCACGAACCTGGTCTGGTATGATGCCATGGGTTCACCGGTCGGTTCCGGAGGCACATTCACCACACCACCGCTGTATACCACCACCACCTACCAGGTGGCCGACGTGAATGAGGTGACCGGGACCCAGATCTCCGGTGGTCCCGCCGATAACAGCGGGAGTGGTGCTTACCATGCCGGTGGGCAGGGGCTGCGCTTCGATGTACACGCGGCCCTCCGGTTGAAGACCGTGAAGGTCTACGCAGGAAGTGCTGGTTACCGGACCATTGAGCTGGTAGATGCCGTGGGTGTGCTGAGGGCTTCCCGATCGGTGAACCTGCCCGCCGGCCAATCCACGGTGCAACTGGACCTCGATGTGCCCCCGGGGAACAACTACTATCTGACGGTGACCGGGATGACCGATCTGTGGAGAGGCAGTAGCGGCATCTCCTATCCGTATGCGATCGGCACCGTGGCGACAATCACAGGGTCGAGCGGAGGGGCGGGCTTCTACTACTACTTCTATGATTGGCAGGTGGAGGTGGGCGGCGGCACATGTGCCAGTGCGATGACGCCCGTGGTGGTGGACGTGCAGGTCTGCACGGGTGTCGAGGGCGGTCTGTCGTTGCGCGGCTTCCAGGTGTATCCCAACCCGAACACCGGTGTCTTCACCCTTGAGCTGCATCTGCTGCGCGATACGCGTGTGGACCTCACCCTGATGGATGCCGTGGGCCGCGTGGTATACGTCGGCTCGCAGGCTGCGACCGCTGGACACTGGCGGCACCCCATGCACCTGGAAGGCCTGCCTGCGGGCATCTATCACCTGAACGTGGATCTGGAGGGGAGGCGATTCTCCAAGCGGGTGGTAATGCAGTAACAGGGTCATGCACGGACCATGGAGGCGCTGGTGAAGTACAAGCCTTATGAGAAGTGGCGCATCGCCACACTGGTGTCTGTACACCTGCTCTTTGTGGCCCATTTCGTCCACTGGAAGCTGAAGGGGCGGACCTTGGCGCCGCTGGAGTTCAATGAGGTGCTGTACACCATCCACCAGGGCATTGTCACGGCGGGCTTTGTGCTCATGGCTGTGGTGATGGTGGCCACCCTGGTCTTCGGCCGGTTCTTCTGTTCGTGGGGATGTCACATCCTGGCGCTGCAGGACGCTGCGGGCTGGTTGATGGACAAGCTGCGCATCAAGCGCCAGCCCATCCGCTCACGCACGCTCATCTGGGTGCCCATCTCAGTGATGTTCTACCTTTTCATCTGGCCTCAGGTCCTGCAGGCCTGGCAGGGTGTGGCACCGCAGGCCTTGCACGTGGCGGAGGCCGGTGGCGCGCGTTGGTCGTCCTTCACCACCGACGACATTTGGCGCAACCTGCCGCCACCCGGTGTCGCGGTGTTCACCTTCTTCGTGTGCGGATTCGTCATCGTGTATCTGCTCGGCAGCCGTGGCTTCTGTTTCCAAGCCTGCCCATACGGTGCGCTTTTCGCCATCGCCGATCAGGTGGCACCAGGTCGCATCGTGCTCGCCAAGGATTGCAGCCAGTGCGGACTGTGCACCAGGGCCTGCTCGTCCGATATCCTGGTGCATCGCGAACTGGCACAACATGGCATGGTCACCAATCCGCGCTGTTTGAAGGACCTCGATTGCGTGGCCGTGTGTCCGGAGAACGCCGTGCAGTTCGGCTTCCGAAGGCCGCCCCTGTTCCGGAAGGGGCATCCCATGGGCGCCTACAGCGGACGCTACAGCAACGATCTGGGCGAGGACCTCTTCCTGGCTGGTGCCTTCGTCGTGGCCATGCCCATTTTCCGCGGGCTGTACGACAGCGTACCTTTTCTGCTGGCGGTGGCCCTGGCCTTGTGCACGTCCTATATGCTGCTGCTCGGCTGGCGGATGTTCCGCCGCAGGGCTTTCCATTTGCGTGGCATCAACCTGCGGATGGATGGCCGCCTTCTTCCGATGGGTGGGATCTTTGCAGTCGGGCTGCTCGCGCTGGTCCTCTTCATGATGCACAGCTCAGTGGTGCAGTACCACACCCTTTCCGGCAAGCGTGCGTTCCGGCTTCTGGCCATGGATGCCGATCGTGGGGTCATGGATGCCGTGCGACTGGGTGCAGCGGTGCGGCACTACGAAACGGCACTGGCGCTGGGTCTGTTCACGCCGCTCGACCTCCGGCAGGAACTCGCCTCGTTGTACCTGCAACAAGGCCGGGAGCGCGAGGCGATGACCCAGCTTGAAGGCATCGTCGCACTGGATCCCACACACATGGAGGCTCTCCACCACCTGGCCACCTTCGCCCAGCGTCGTGGCGATGCACGTGCAGCCGTGCAGCATTGGGAGGCCGCCTTGCAACAGGGCCGGCTACGGTCCGGTGGTCGCAGCCGCGATGTGCTCGTGCATTGCGTGCTCGACTTGGGGCGTTTGCACGAGGGGAGTGGCCGGTTGGAGGAAGCGAGACAGGCCTACAGCAAAGGTTTGGAGCGCCTCCCGGGTGCGGTTCCGCTGTTGATCGCGATGGCCACCGTGGAAAGTCGCATGGAGTTGGATGACCTGGCCATCACACACTTTGAGGAAGCGCTGCGCACGGGAGGTGCCACCCCCCTGCTGCACAACAACCTGGGGGCGATCCACCTGCGCTCAGGCCGGCCGGAAAAGGCCCTGCCGCATTTCAGGGCGCTGGCGTACCTCCGGCCCGGTGATGCACGGGTGCGCTACACCTTGGGCGTGCTGTTGGCGCACCAGGGTGACATGCAACACGCACGGGAACACCTGACGGCCGCTGCGGAACTGGCTCCTCACGATGCGCGCACCAACGAGGCACTCGCCATTGTGGAGGGTCAGCGCATCAGCTCGTCAACCGATGACGAATACGTGAAGACATGGCAAAGCAGACCGTGATCTTGTTGTTGCTGCCATTCCTGCTGGCGGCGACCATACGAACCGATGGCCCTGGTGATCCGTGGAAAGCCCCGCCACAGGCCGATCAATTGAAGGACCCGCTGGCGGGAGACCCGAAGGCCATGCGACGCGGCGAAAAGGTCTTCACCGCGTTGTGCTGGACGTGTCACGGCATGCGTGGACAGGGTGATGGCCCCAACGCGAGCGAATTGCGCGTGGCACCGTCGGACCTGGGCGCACCGGTCGTCCAGGCGCAGACCAATGGGGCGTTGTACTGGAAGATCACCCACGGGCGTGGCGAGATGGCCGCGTACGAGCAGGTGCTCGCCTCGGAGGAGCGCTGGGCCGTGGTGCATTACCTGCGAATACTGGCCCACCCATGAGGAGGTCCAACACGCTTGAATGGTCCTTGTTGTGGGCGTGCTGCATCGCTGGCGCATCGGTCAATGCACAGACCGGTACGGATGCACCGGAGCGGGTCACCGGCACTTTCGGCGGTACCTACGTCATCAATGCGCAGTCCATCGAGGTGGTGCCTCGCAAACGATCGTTCGGATTCCTCATCCAACACCGCTTTGGTGCGTTCACCTTCGACGGTCAGGCGGCCAAGCAGTTCCTGGGGTTGGACCTTCCCGCGAACATCCGGTTCGCGTTCCTGTATGCACCACGCAGGGATGTGCACCTGGAGCTTGGACGTTCCAAGAACGGCAAAGTGTACGATCTCGGGTTGAAGGCCAGGTTGCTGAAGCAGACCGTGGGAGATGAGATGCCCATTTCCGTCACGGCTTGGGCCAATGTCGCGCTCATGAGTGATGACTTTCCGGCTGTGCGTGAGCAGGACTTCTTCGCTGATGGTGTCACGCCTTTCGCATACAGAACGGCGCATCGGCTGTCGTACAATACGCAGGTGATCATGGCAAGGCGGTTCAGCAGCCGCATTTCGTTGCAATTGGCTCCGGTGTTCATCTATCAGAATTTGGTACCGGTCGGCGGATCCAACCTCACGGTCGCGTTGCCGGTAAGTGGCCGGTGGCGGGTCTCCACCAAGGGCTCACTTCTTGCCGAAGTGGCGCCCCTGCTGGTTGGTGGGCCTCTTGGCGGTGGGCTCCAGCCAGTGGCCATCGGATACGAGGTGGCCACCTTGGGCCACGTGTTCCAGATCGTGGTGGCCAGCAGCCAGGAGATTGTGGAGCAGCGCTTGTACACCCTGCCTGTGACCGCCTATAATGAGGGTTACTTCCATCTCGGCTTCAACATCGCCCGCGTCCTTTTTGTGAAACCCAAGCAGTCCCGGCCATGAGACAATACTGGTCCGGTGCCTCGTTCATGCTGCTCACCTTCGTGGTGCTCGCTGGTTGCACCAAGGAGGAAGGTCCGCTCTATGTACCGGAACCCACACCGCCTGGTGAGCCGGTGGACTCTGCATTCTTCAGTACCGAGGTGCTCCCCATCTTCACCGCGCACTGTTGGACTTGCCATCCGGACATGGCCAACCTGGACCTCTCGGCTGTTGGTGCCTATGCAAGCCTGGTGGGAGTGACGAGCAACAACTATGCACCTTCCCTTCGTGTGACTCCAGGTGATCCGATGGCCTCGGTATTGTGGCACAAGATCTCCGGCTTGGGCACCTATGGGCTCACCATGCCTCCGTCCGGTGCAACACTGTCAGCGGCGGAATTACAGACCATACGCGACTGGATAGAACAGGGGGCTCGGGACAATTGAGCATCTCGCGAAGGGAGTGCGGAGTGCCCGCTGCCGGTCATGCCACGTTACCGCTCGTTGCCGGTTTGGTCCGTTCCATTTCAGCGGCCCGGGGGAACAGGATGTTGTTCTCCAGATGCACATGGCGGTGCAGGTCCTCCTCGAACTCCTTCAGCATGGCCATGGCCGTGGCATAGGTGGTGCAACCATCCGCCGGGCTGCAGTAGCCCTGGCTCAGATCGGCGATCCGGCGGAAGCGTTCCCCTTCTGCTTCATGTTCGTGCTCCATCACGGCAATGGGGTTGTTCACCGTTCCAAAGTTCGGCAAGGGTGCCGTGGTGCCATGTATGCGCGCCTTCTCCAACTGTTGAATGAAGGGGAAGAGCACGAGTTCTTCCTTCTGCATATGGGCGGCCATGGCCCCCGCACCTTCCTGGAATTCGCGCTGAATGGCGTAGAGCTCCGGATGACGCTCTCCATGCACCTTGCAGAGTTTGTCCAGGAACTGGAGCAGGGTGGGGGTGCGGGCCTCCACGTAGCGGTGATGCACCCGCTCGATGTGTTCAATGAGGCGGGATAGCGTCCACGAACGAACGTCCTCCTGGGCATCGGAGGTGCGGTCCGTTGCCTCCTTAAGCTCCTTTTCGATCGTGGCTTGGTCAAGTCCCTTGCTGCGGCATACTTCCTCCAAGGTACGCCCGCCCTTGCAACAGAAGTCGATTTGATGCGTGTTGAATACCGCGGCGTTCCGGAAATCTTCCGCAACGATGGAACCGATGGTCCGTGTGGGTGTGGTCTGGTCTACCATGAGATCGTTCGCACCGGATGAATGAGTTTCCAATGCGTGCGCAAAAATAAAGGATAAAACAGTCCGAAAAAGATCTCCGTGTCATCTGTCTGTCACACCAGCAATGAAGGTATCACTCCTTGCGTGTCACCTGGGCTTCCAGCCCTTCCCTATCCACAATGCGGATCTCCTTCCCCACGTTCTTGATCAGCTTCTTGCGTTGCAAAGCGGATAGCGCACGTATGGTGGCCTCATAACTGGCACCAGCATAGTCGGCCAGGTCCTGTCGGGAGGGAGTGTACGCCAGCAGGGTGCGGTCATCCGGGTCGAAGCCGAAACAGGTGATGGTGGCGCGCAGCGCCTTGGCCACGCGTTGCTCCACCCCGAGGTTGATCAAGTTGCGCGTCTGCTCCTCGCTGCGGCGCAATTCCTCGGCCATGAAGAGCATGAAACGCAGGGCGAAGGCGCTGTTGGCTTCCACCGCATTCAGGAACAGCTGCATGGGGATCGCCATGACCGTGGTGGGTGCGAGCGCTGTGGCCGTCACGGTATAGGTGAAGTCCATGCCGATGCCCCGGTGCCCGAGCACCTGGCCGTCGCGAGCAAAACGCAGGATGCGCATGGAGCCTGGGGCATAGGTGCTGTATACCTTCACCTTGCCCTGCTTCACGATGTACAGTTGGTCTGCCGGGGCGTGCTCCTGGAAGATGTCCTCGCCTGGTTGAAAGGAGAGGAGCGTGCATGCCTTTCGGATGCGCTCCTGCCAGGGCTTGGAGCAGTATTGTTGGATAAGGCCGGCCAGCGTGTCCGGCAGATCAATTCGGGACATGTGTTCTTCGGAAGACTAGCCTTTCAGCACATGCGCGCGGATGCCTTCCCCAAGTCCGATGGACAGGTCATGTACCGATGTGCGCTCAAGCAGGTCGCTCAGGTCGTCGCGGATGCTCTTGAAGCGATCATGGATCGGACAGGGTTTTTCGGAGCTGCATTTGGAAAGGCCCAAGGCACATCCGGTGTACACGCTGTCCCCATCGATCGCGTCCACAATTGCGCTGATCTTCACCTTCTTGGCGCGGGCCTCGGTAAGGGTGAAGCCGCCTCCGGGGCCTTTCATGGAGCCAATGAGCCCGGCCTTCACCAGTTTCTGAAGCACTTTGGCGGTGAAGGCTTCCGGCGAGCCAGTGGCTTTGGCGATGGCGGTCACACCTACACGTTCGTCTGTGGCGGTGGTGGCAGCGATGTGCAAGGTGGCCCGGATGGCGTACTGGCAGGCTTTGGAGAACATGTGTTGAACGGTGCACCAAAGGTGGTGAACAAGCGCCTGATCCTGTTCAACACCCCGTTACCGGGAGGATGACCGATCCCCGAATGCCTTGCGTCCGGACCAGATCAGCAGTGCGATACCCAGTGGCATCAAGGCCGCCGCGACCACCATGTGAAGGTAGTGTCCGGGTATCAAGCCCCAACCGGCCCAGAAGAAGGTGCCTTGGGTGAAAAGCAGGAACTCGCTGAGGATGATGCCGGCCGTAAGCAACAGGATGCCCCAGCGGGATGCGGGCCTGCTGAGGTCGCACCAACCCTCCACCAAAGCATAGGCCAGCAGCAGGGAGGTCATGATGGCCAGGGTGTTCAGGTGGATGAAGCCCATGACGAAGTGCCGGATGGTGAAGCCCATGACGGCCACCACAGGTACGGCCACACCGGCCTGCACAAGGACCTTCAGCGCCATGGAGAGAAGGGCCAACCCAATGAGCAGGCGCACGGTGAAGGGGAGCTGATCGTGAGCGATGCGCTGCACGCGGCGCAGGATCGCCATGGTGCGCACAGCAGCCCAGACCTGAAGCAGCACGGCCATGCTGACCGTTGCAAAAACCAGTGGATGAGGTTCGCTCCAGGCGATGGCCAGTGCATAGGTGAAGATCGCCGAAACCACCCAGAGGGCGAAGGTGATCCGGTCCATCCGGAGGTCGATGCCCTGCCGCTCCGCCCAGCGCACACCCATGGCCATGGCCGCGAACCACAGCCAGCCATTGAACTGGAAGTGCAGGAAGAACTGAACGGCCCAGTAATAGATCTCCATGCCCTGGTGGCCGGTGAGGATGATGGGTGGAATGGCCCACACCCCAAGCGTGGAAACCAGGTAGAACACGATGGCCGCGCGCACCAACAGGCGACTGCCCTTGGCCGGCCAATTGCTGCTGGAGCGCCACAGCATGGTCAACACCACGAAGGACAGCAGCATGTGGGCGGTGGAAGCGGCGATGGACACCATGCCGTAGCCCTGGGCAGGGAAGCTCACGAGCATGCAAATGACCGTGACCTGCAGGCCGGCCAGGCTCCGGACCAGTGGCCTGGTGAGGAGCCCGCGTCCGCCGTCGTGCAGCAGCACCACCAGGGTGCCGATGAACAGCCACCCGAGCAGTGCGGTGTGGGAATGACCGTGGAGCCAGGGACGGAAGCGGATGAAGGGGATCTCCACCAGGAACATGGCCCTGAGCAGGACCCCGATGATGGCGGCCATCAACAGGTTCACCAGGGCGATATGGAACCAGCGGTTCATGTGAATGAAGGAAGACCCCCTGCTTCAGTCATGCCACAAAGGATCAATGGCCATTGGAAAAATAGATGACGAAGATCATGTAAGAGATCGGAAGGTCCGTTGATATTTGCCGCGACACGAACGTAAACCCATTCACAGGACCATGAGCCCCAAGATCCTCCCAGGCCTTGCAACATTAGTGGTAACCGCCTTTCTGTTCGCCTGTGGGGGCGGTGGGGAGAGCAAGCCTGCCGGCCCTCCGGGCGCCAGTGGTGAGGCGCCTTCCGCTGCGCTGGGCAAGAGCACGGCCGGTCTGATCACGGCGGCTGACATTTCCATGGGCGAGATCGACCAGGGCATGGTGGAGAAGGGCCGGGGCATTTATGATGTGAAATGCCAGGCCTGTCACAGCACGGGACCGAACCGCGTGGTGGGCCCCGGTTGGAAAGGCATCACCGAGCGGCGCAAACCGGAGTGGATCATGAACATGATGCTGAACATCGATGTGATGTTGGAGACCGACCCCGAAGCACAGAAAGGTCTCGAGGAATGCCTGGTGCGCATGCCGAACCAGGGCTTGAGCAAGGATGACGGCCGGCAAGTGCTCGAGTTCATGCGCACGCTTTAAGTAACTGACCAAGACCCCAAATACCACCAGATACCATGAAAAGTCCGATCAAGATCGCGGGAGCCGCGCTCGGCATCACGGCAGGTCTGTTCCTGCTCATGAACAGCCCGGGATGCAGGCCCACCACCACCACCACGGCCGTCACCGGTGATGCCGCTTCGAAGGTGTATGTGAAGCCGGGCACGCATGACGAGTTCTACAACTTCGTCAGCGGAGGCTTCAGCGGGCAGCTCGCCATTTATGGCCTGCCCAGCGGACGCCTGCTGCGCGAGGTGCCTGTGTTCAGCGTGGACCCCGAAAGCGGCTACGGATACAGTGAGGAGACGAAGCCCATGCTGATGACCACCCACGGCTTCATCCCCTGGGACGACAGCCACCACCCGGAGCTGTCGCAGACCAATGCCGTGCCCGACGGGCGCTGGTGCTTCATCAACGGCAACAACACGCCGCGCATCGGGCTCATCGACCTGGGCACCTTCCGCACGCACAGCATGATCGAGATCCCCAACAGCGCCGGCAACCACAGCTCGCCCTTCAGCACGCCCAATACGGAGTATGTGATCGCGGGCACGCGCTTCAGCGTGCCCATGGGGGATGATGCCTCGCGCGATGTGAGCATCAAGAGCTACAAGGAGAACTTCAAGGGCACGGTCTCCTTCATCAAGCCCGAACCCGAGACCGGCAAGATGAGCATCGCCTTCCAGATCGTGACCCCGCCCGTGAACTTCGACCTGGCCCGCACCGGCAAGGGCGTGAGCGATGGCTGGTTCTTCTTCAGCTGCTACAACACCGAACAGGCCTACAGCCTGCTGGAAGTGAACGCCAGCCAGCGCGACAAGGACTTCATCATGTGCGTGAACTGGAAGCTGGCCGAGCAGCTCGCCAAGGAAGGCAAGGGCAAAAAGGTGGCCGGCAAGCACTACAGCAACTGGTGGAACCACAACACCCATACCGCCGAGAGCACCATCTATGAGGAAGTGCTCCAGCTCGATCCCAAGGACCACCCCGGCCTGGTCTACTTCATGCCCTGCCCGAAGAGCCCGCATGGTTGTGATGTGAACCCGACCGGTGAATACATCGTGGGCAGCGGCAAGCTCGCAGCGCTCATTCCCGTGTTCTCCTTCAAGAAGATCCAGGAGGCCATTGCCAAGAACGATGTGGAGGGTGACTTCGCCGGCATCCCCGTGCTGAAGTATGAAAGCGTGCTGCATGGCGAGGTGAAGAAGCCCGGCCTGGGCCCCCTGCACACCGAGTTCGATGCCAACGGCAACGCCTACACCAGCTTCTTCGTGAGCAGTGAGATCGTGAAGTGGAACGTGGAGAAGCTGGAGGTGGTGGACCGCGTGCCCACCTACTACAGCATCGGCCACCTGATGGTACCCGGCGGCAACAGCGCCAAGCCATGGGGCAAATACGTGGTGGCGTACAACAAGATCACCAAGGACCGCTACCTGCCCACAGGCCCCGAGCTCACCCAGAGCGCGCAGCTCTACAGCATCGAAGGCGACAAGATGGAGCTGCTCCTCGACTTCCCCACCACCGGCGAGCCGCACTATGCGCAAGCCGCACCGGCCGATCTGATCAAGCCGCGCGAGGTGAAGTTCTTCAAGATCGAGGAGAACCAGCACCCTTATGTGGCCAAGGGCGAGAAGGAGACACGCGTGGAGCGCAAAGGCAAGGAGGTGCACATCTGGATGACCACCATCCGCTCACATTTCTCCCCGGACAACATCGAGGGCGTGAAACTGGGTGACGAGGTCTATTTCCATGTGACCAACCTGGAGCAGGACTGGGACGTGCCGCACGGTTTCGCCATGAAGGGTGCGGCGAACGCGGAGCTGCTGATCATGCCCGGTGAGACCCAGACGCTGAAGTGGATCCCCACCAAGGTGGGTGTGCAACCCTTCTACTGCACCGACTTCTGCAGCGCGCTGCACCAGGAGATGCAGGGCTACATTCGCGTGAGCCCCGCCAACAGCAATGTGCCGCTCAACGCCTACACTGTGTCGGTGGATGCCGAGTTGTGATCCTTCCAGAGATCGATGAACGTATCACGGCCCCGGCGAGAACCGGGGCCGTGATGCCAAATGAACCGAACTGATCCATGAGACCCATTTCCCGCGTGATGATCGCCCTGGCGGCACTGGCATTGCTGGTGCTGCTCTTCGTACCCGTCTGGCGGATAGATCTCTCCGCACCGCAATATCCCGAAGGCCTCTACATGCAGATCTGGGCCGACCATTTCTCCGGCGACGTGGAGAAGATCAACGGCCTGAACCACTACATCGGCATGGCCCATATCAAGGATGAGATGTTCGCCGAGTTCACCTACCTGCCCAAGGTGATCATGGTGCTCTCGGCCTTGGGCCTGGTGGCCGCCGCCTGGGGCCGCAGGATCCTGTTGGTGGGCGGACTGGTCACACTTTCGCTTTTCGGCGCCTGGGCCCTCTGGCGCATGTGGGACTGGGGCTACAAGTACGGTCACGAGCTCGATCCGCGTGCGGCCATCAAGGTGGAGGACATGGCCTATCAGCCGCCGCTCATCGGCCACAAGCAGTTGCTCAACTTCGATGCATGGTCCACTCCGGATGTCGGTGGATGGGTCCTTTTCGGGGTGATGGGGCTGCTGGCCGGGGTCTATTTCATGGAGGTGCGCGAACTTCGTTCGAAACTGAAGGCCAAACGCACCCTGCAACAGGTCACGAACCCATGATCCGCGTTCGATCGATCATCCCCATGTTCCTGCTGGTGCCGGCCCTGTGGTCGTGTGGTCAGCAGGCGCCCACCATTGATTTTGGACGGGCCGAGTGCGCCCACTGCCGGATGAACGTGGTGGACAAACAGTTCGGTGCGGCGCTCACCACCCTGAAGGGCCGCCAGTATGTCTTCGACGACATCTCGTGCATGGTCCATTTCGTTCAGAAAGGCACCGTGGCAGAGGGCCAGGTGGCCGCTTGGTACGTATGTGACCATGCCCATCCGGGTGTGCTTGTGGATGCCACCAACGCGTTCTACCTGCATGGTCCTGCGTTCCGCAGCCCCATGCGCGGTGATGTGGCCGCGTTCGCTGCAGCGGCCGATCGTGAGAAGGCGGCCGCTGAAGGCAACGCGGACGCCATGGATTGGGAACGCGCACGGAACTTCCTGAAGGAGTGAGCGTGCGTGCGGCGGGCCTGTTGATACTGATCGTGTTCCAGTCGATCACATGGCCTGTGATCGCCCGCTCATGGACCTGTGGTACTCCGGATGCGCCTTCGCTGAAGGCGGTCATTGCTGCGGCGGCTCCAGGTGATACCATCCACATATCCGGCACCATCCGGGAGGCCATGATCGTGCTGGACAGATCCCTCACCCTGATCGGTGCGGCGGGTGCTGTAATTGATGGTGAGGGCAAGGGCGATGTGCTCGTGGTAAAGGCCGATGATGTCACCATCCGCGGACTGACCATCCGTGGCTCGCGTCGCAGCAACCTCGATGACCAGGCGGGAATCAAGGTGGATGAGTGCAAGGGAGCGGTGATCGCAGGCAACGTGGTGGACAAGTGCTTCTTCGCGATCTACCTCAGCGGGGCGAAGGATGTGTTGATCGAGGACAACCGCGTACTGGGCGAACCGGGCGAGGAGGAGCACATGGCCAATGGCATACACCTGTGGAAGTGCAGGAACGCCACCATCCGGGGGAACCACATCGAGTATCATCGGGATGGCATCTACTTCGAGTTCGTCACCGATTCGCGCATCACCCGGAACACGTCCGTGAGGAACCTGCGCTACGGCCTGCACTTCATGTTCAGCCACCGCGATGCATATGAGGAGAACCACTTCGAGGAGAACGGGGCCGGTGTGGCGGTCATGTTCTCCCATCACATCGCCATGCACCGCAACCACTTCGTGGCCAACCGGGGTGCCAGTGCGTACGGGTTGTTGCTGAAGGAGATCAACGACGGGGAGATCACGGACAATCGATTTCTGGATAACACCACCGGGGTCATGGTGGATGGCTGCAACCGGATCAACGTGCACGGCAACCTGTTCCGATCGAACGGATGGGCCATGCGGCTCTTCGCCAACGCCATAGGCTGTGACCTGCGCGGCAATGCGTTCAGCGGGAACACCTTCGATGTGACCACGAACGGATCGCTGCTGTCGAACACCATGGAGGGCAACTATTGGGACCGCTACGAGGGATATGATCTGGACCGCGATGGCCACGGGGATGTGCCGCACAGGCCGCTCGGTTTCTTCACGCTGCTGGTGGAACGCCAGCCCTATGCGCTGGTCCTTTCACGGAGCCTTTTTGTTTCGCTGCTGGACCGCGCAGAGCGACTGGTCCCGTCGCTCACACCCGAAGCCTTGAAGGATGATCGCCCCTTGATGCGCCCACCTGGAGGGGCTCGGACGCAGAGGGGCGGTGACCTGCCCGGTGGCGCTACTGCGGGCCGGTCGGGCACATGGCTGCCGGGTCTTGTCCTATTTTTCCTGACCCTGCTCCAGTGCTGATCTTATGGCTGAACCGCGCATAGAGTTCCATGATGTGGGCAAGTCCTTCGGCCGCCTTTGGGCCTTGCGGCAGGTGAACTGCAGTTTCATGCCGGGTGAAGTGGTCATGCTCATAGGCCCCAACGCCAGTGGAAAGACCACGTTGATCAAGTGCCTTCTGGGTTTGGTGCACCCTACGGAAGGAAGCATTCACATGAGCGGCATGGCCATTGGCCGCGATCCATCCTACCGCACAGCCATCGGTTACATGCCGCAGATCTCCCAATTCCCCGCCACGCTCACCATTGCGCAGTTGCTGGACATGATGGCCGATGTGCGCGGACTTGCACCAGGCGAGCCGGATGATGGTCTGGTGGAGACCCTCGGCCTTTCCCCCCAAATGGACAAGCGGCTCGCTACGCTTAGCGGGGGCACCAAACAAAAGGTGAGCGCCGTGCTGGCCCTGCGTACCCGGCCGCAAGTGCTGGTCATGGACGAACCCACGGCGGGCCTCGATCCGGTATCCGCAAGTCTGGTGCTGGAGCAGGCCGTGGCGCTGCGCAACGCGGGCGGAACGGTGTTGATCACCTCGCACCTGATGGAGGAGGTGGAGGCCATGGCCGATCGTGTGGCCTATTTGGAGGAGGGCCGTCTGCGTTTCCTGCTGCCGGTGCAGGAGATCCTGGCACGCACCGATGCGAAGCGCCTGTCACAAGCATTGCCTCGCCTGCTCGAAGACCGCCAACTGCATGTTCCTGCCACTTGAACGCAACCCCCAACCCGGTCACGCTGAGCGCGTCGAAGCGCAACCACCCATACCCAACCCCCAACCCGGTCACGCTGAGCAAGCCGGCCCCGAGCAGAGCCGAGGGGTCGAAGCGCAACTCCCAACCTTCAACCTGCCAGCGGCAGGCAGGCCCCCAACCCCCAACCTCCAACTTGACCAAGGTCTTCAAATACACCCTTATCGATCTGGCCCGCAACCGGTTCGTGCTGGGCTATGCCGTGTTGCTGATGATCCTCACGCAGGGCCTCTTCATGCTGGAGGATGATGCCATGAAGGCCTTGCTGAGCCTGGTGCAGGTGGTGCTTGCCCTAGTGCCCCTCATCACGGTCATCTTCACCGTCGTCTATTTCTACGACATCCAGGAGTTCACACAACTACTGGCGGTGCAGCCCATCACCCGACGCGCCATACTGGCCGGCCAGTTGGCGGCGCTCACGGCGGCTTTGCTCATGGCGCAGGCCATCGGTCTGGGCCTGCCTTTGCTGGTCCATTCCCCTTCGCCTGCCGCGCTCGTGCTTTCGCTATCCGGGTCGGGGCTGGTGTTGGTCTTTACGGCGATCGGCGCGTTGATCGCACTGGCGCAGCGGGAGAAGGCCCGTGGCGTGGGCATGGCCCTGGTGGTCTGGCTGCTCTTCGTGCTTGTGTATGATGCGGTGTTGCTCTGGCTCATGTTCGCCTTCAGCGACTACCCCATTGAGCCCTTCATTATTCCCTTCGCGGGCCTCAACCCCATCGACCTTGCGCGCATCCTGGTGATGCTGGAGATCGACCTGTCCGCCATGATGGGTTACAGCGGAGCCATCTACCGCAACTTCTTCGGAAGCGGGATGGGCATGCTGGTGGCCGGGCTCATCCTGCTGCTTTGGGTGGGGCTTCCGGTGTTCACCGCTTTCCGGGTGTTCCGGAACAAGGACTTGTAGCGCCATTCAACAGCTGTTCCGGTGGTCCCCGGAGAAAGTTGCTGCCGGCTGACCATTGTCATGTACGGGATGAAATGGTCCGCAGATATTCGTGCGTCCCCAAGGACGATCAATACACACACCATGAAACGCACACCCTTGTACGCGCCCGTAGCGGCTTTCCTGACCATACTCTTACTCGCGGCATGCGGCGGTGCTGCGGAACCTGTGGCCGCCACCGGGTCTGGCGCTGGCGAACCGGGGCCGGGCCAGTCCGCCGTGGTGGATGAGAAGAGCGTTCCGAACGTGGTGGGCATCGCCGTCAACTCCCCCGATCACAAGACCCTTGTGGCTGCGGTGCTGCATGTGAAGTACCAGGATGTGCTCGCCAATGCCGGTCCCTTCACGGTGTATGCGCCCACGGATGCCGCCTTTGCCGCCCTGCCAGCCGGCACGTTGGACGAGTTGTTAAAGCCCGAGAACAAGGAGAAGCTCCAGGACATCCTGGAATACCATGTGGCCGTGGGTGTTTTCCAACCGGACAAGATGACCAATGGCCGCAAGTTGAACATGGCCAATCTGAAGGACACGAAATTCACCGTGGGTGAGGATGGCAGCGTGATGGTGAACGATGCGAAGGTGCTGGGCACGGCCCCCGCCAGCAACGGCTTGGTGGTGGTGATCGACAAAGTGCTCCTTCCGCCCACGGAATGAAACATACAGCAGCCTTCCCGGGGTGAATGGTACCAGGGAATGGTGAAAGGCGGCAAGGGCGCTCGTAAGAGCGCCCTTGCTGTGTCCGGCAGGGTCGATCGTTGATCGTGCTGTTGAGAATAAAAAAAGATAATAATATCCGATATGTGGTCTGCGCGTGATCTTGGCGACCCGATGGAATGACACTGAAATACCTCCCGATCATGCAAGCAGATACGATCTTCGCGACACCGACCATGCCTTTCGAGAATACCAAACGCCCGACCTATTCAACTGCTGAGGCGGTGGCAGAGGCACAGACCTATTTCCATGGTGACGAACTGGCGGCCACCACCTGGGTGAACAAGTATGCCCTGCGCGATGCGGAAGGCAGGCTGGTGGAGGGGTCACCGGCGGACATGCACCGGCGTATGGCACGCGAGTTCGCACGCGTCGAGGCGCGTTATGCGCCCCTGCCGGCGGAGAAGCGCGAGCTGCTTTCCACTTTTGGGCAATTGCGGCGACCATTGGACGAGCAGCGCATCTTCGAGCTGTTCGACGGCTTCCGCGATGTGGTACCACAGGGCAGTGTGATGGCCTCACTCGGTGATCCGTACAGGCTGGCCTCCTTGAGCAACTGCGTGGTGATCCCTTCGCCACTGGATAGCTATGGCGGCATCTTCCACAACGACCAGCAGCTCGCCCAGCTCTTCAAGCGGCGCTGCGGTGTGGGCTTCGACCTCAGCACGCTGCGGCCCGAAGGCGCGCACGTGAGCAATGCCGCACGCACCAGCACCGGCGCCGTCAGCTTCATGGAGCGCTTCAGCAACACCACACGCGAGGTGGCGCAGAAGGGCAGGCGAGGTGCGCTGATGCTCACCATGGACATTGCCCATCCCGACATCGAGAAGTTCATCACCGTGAAGCAGGACCTCACCAAGGTGACCGGCGCCAACGTGAGCGTGCGCATCAGCGACGAGTTCCTCAAGGCCGTGGAGGCGGATGCGGACTTCACACTGCGCTGGCCGTTGGATGCGAGGGAGCCCAGCGTGACCAAGGTGCTGAAGGCACGTGAGTTGTGGAACACCCTGGTGGCCTGTGCGCACGCCACTGCCGAACCCGGTGTGATCTTCTGGGACCGCCAGCACACCTACAGTACCAGCAGTGTGTACCCGGGCTTTCGCAACGCGAGCACCAACCCATGCAGCGAGATCGCCATGCAAGGGGGTGACAGCTGCCGCCTTATCGCCATCAACCTTTACAGCTTCATCAACGAACCCTTTACATCGAAGGCCTGGTTCGATCATGAGCGTTTCGCGGCCGTCACCTATGAGGCACAGCGCCTGATGGACGACCTGGTGGACCTGGAGTTGGAGGCCGTGGACCGCATCCTGGCGAAGGTGGCCGCCGATCCCGAGCCCGACGAACTGAAACGCACCGAGCGTGAGACCTGGGAGCTGCTGCGTGATACCGGCAGGAAAGGCCGCCGGACCGGTCTCGGTTTCACCGGCCTGGCCGATGCGCTGGCCGGCTTGAACCTGAAGTATGACAGTGATGCGGCGCTGATCGCCACCGAGGACATCATGCGCACCAAGTGCCGCGCGGAATTCGACAGCAGCATTGACATGGCCATCGAGCGCGGCGCCTTCGAGGGCTTCTCTCCGGCCGTCGAACGCACCAGCGAATTCACCACCATGCTCGAGAAGGAGTTGCCGGAGGTGCACGACCGCATGATGCGCCATGGACGACGCAACATCAGCCTCAGCACCGTGGCACCCACCGGCACGCTAAGCCTGCTCACCCGCACCAGCAGCGGCATCGAGCCGGTCTTCATGTTGGGTTACACCCGCCGCCGGAAGGTGGTGCCCGGCGATCCCAAGGCCCGGGTGAGCTTCACGGATGACCTGGGCGACCAATGGGAGGAGTTCACCGTGCACCATCCGCGTGTGCTGGACTGGATGAAGGCCACGGGCGGGAACGATGTGGCGAAAAGCCCGTACGCCGGCGCCACCGCCAATGAGATCGATTGGCACAAGCGCATCCGTATGCAAGCCGTGGTGCAGAAGTACGTTACGCATTCCATCAGCAGCACCATCAACCTGCCTTCCACCGCCACGGTGGATGAAGTGGGAGGTATCTACCTCGAAGCATGGCACGAGGGACTGAAAGGCATCACGGTGTATCGTGATGGCAGCCGGAGCGGCGTGCTGGTGGCGGAGAAGAAGGACAAAGTACCGGAGCCGCATGGACATGTCACGCGTCCCATGCGCTTGGACGCTGATGTGCTCCGTTTCAACAACGACACCGAACCCTGGATCGCCGTGGTGGGCCTGCTCGATGGCAAACCGTACGAGATCTTCACCGGCAAGGCCAACGGTGGTTTCGAGCTGCCCAGATGGGTCACCAAAGGCTGGGTGGTGAAGCGCAAGGACCCAGCCTTGGGCAAGAACATCTACGACCTCGAGTATGCGGATGATGAAGGCTATCGCGTCACCGTGCAGGGCCTCAGTCGCACCTTCAACAAGGAGTTCTGGAACTACGCCATCCTCATCAGCGGCATGCTACGCCAGGGCATGCCTGTGCCGCAGGTGGTGGACGTGGTGGCCAACCTGAACCTGTACGATGCCGCCCTCGGCACCTGGAAGAACGGCGTGGTGCGCGCGCTTTCCCGCTACATCCCCGATGGCACCCAGGCCATGGGCCGCAAGTGCCAGGAATGTGGGGACGCGGAAGGGCTCTACTACGAGGAAGGGTGCCTGAAGTGCAGGAGTTGTGGTGGGACGAAGTGCGGTTGAGGAGGCTGCCGGGAGGTCCGCATCGCAGGGCTACCGTGGTGGAGCCGATGGCCCCACGCTAGCTTTGCACCATCATGTATGCGTGGTACCCTATGCTGGTTTGCCTGCTTGCGTTCTCGGCAGGGAGTGGTGCCATTGCACAGTCCGAGGAACACCCCTTCATCGCGCGCTTCACCCTCACGGAATTGGAAGGCCGCGTCGTGGTGGCCTGGACCATGCAGGGCGGCAGCACGTGCGACGGCAGTGAGGTGGAACGCTCCACCGACGGCATCACCTTCAGCCGTGTGCACCGGCTGGATGGCATCTGTGGCGATGCAGCGCTGGATGTGCCCTTCACCTGGACCGATCTGGCGCCGCCCGAGTTGAGCACCCTGTACTACCGCATCAAGCTGGGGTTGAATGACGGCTACAGTTCTGTACGGTCCATCCGCTATGATCAATTGCACAGCGCGGACATCCGGGTATTCCCGGTGCCTTCCGCTGGTCCCGTCACGGTGGTGGTGAACTCTGGTGCAGGTACATCCCTCGAACTGCGCGTATTTGGTGCCGATGGGCGGGTGGTCATCGAACGTTCCGGCCTCACGGGCCGGCGTCACGAGCTGGACCTGTCCGGTATTTCACCCGGGGCCTACCGTATGGTGGCCATTGGCGATGGGCGGATAGCCACTACAGGTTTCGTGATCCAATAGGGCGGCTCGGTGACAGTCGTCACTGAACCCGAAGGCAGGTGACCTTCGTCACGGTCGTGCGTTTTCCGGCGGTCCAATTTTGTGCTGTACCGATAGCCACGGACCACTATCACAGAACAACCATGAAACTCCAGCAGATCTACACCGGATGCATCGCACACGCCGCGTATTACCTCGAAAGTGAAGGTGAGGCGGCCATCTTCGATCCGTTGCGCGAGGTGCAGCCGTATATCGATCGCGCCCTGGCGAGCGGAGCGAAGATCAAGTACGTCTTCGAGACCCACTTCCACGCCGACTTCGTGAGCGGGCATCTGGACCTGGCGAAGAAGACCGGGGCCACCATTGTGTATGGCCCCACGGCGAAACCGGGTTTCGCGGCACATGTGGCCACGGACGGCGAAGTGTTCAGCGTGGGCAAAGCCCGGGTGAAGGCCATCCATACGCCCGGCCACACCATGGAAAGCACCACCTACCTGGTGATCGACGAGAATGGAAAGGAACATGGCATCATCACGGGCGATACGCTCTTCATTGGCGATGTAGGCCGCCCCGACCTGGCGCAGCATGTGATCGCGGACCTCACGGAGGAAAAGCTGGCCGGCCATCTCTATGACTCGCTCCGCAACAAGATCATGCCCTTGAGCGATGAGCTTGTCGTTTACCCGAACCATGGGGCCGGCAGCGCGTGCGGCAAGATGATGAGCAGGGAGACCACCGACACGCTGGGCAATCAGAAGCGGACCAACTACGCCCTGAACCCCAAGCTCACCAAGGAGGAATTCATCAAGGAGGTACTCTCCGGCCTCACCGCGCCGCCGGGCTACTTCCCCAAGAACGTGCTCATGAACATCCAGGGCTACGAGAGCCTCGACACGATCATGGAACGCGGCAAGCGGGCCTACATCCCCGATGAATTCGAGGTGGTGGCGAACGAGGAGCGGCCGCTGGTGCTGGATACAAGACCGAACGCGGAATTCGCGGAGGGCTTCATCCCCAACAGCATCAACATCGGGTTGGACAGCAACTTCGCCATGTGGGTGGGTGAGATGATCCCCGACATCACGCAGGCCATCCTGCTGGTCACCGAGCCCGGCAAGGAGGAGGAGAGCATCATCCGCCTGAGCCGCGTGGGCTATGACAACACCATTGGTTACTTGAAGGGCGGTTTCGCGGCATGGAAGGCGACCGGCAGGGAGGTGGACACCGTGCAGCGCATCACCGCCGCCGAGTTCGCCAAGCGTTTCAAGGAGCAGCCGCTGGTGTTCGATGTGCGCAAAAGGAGCGAGTTCGACAGCGAGCATGTGCTGGGGGCGATCAACGTGCCGCTCAACCAGATCAACCAGCATCTGGCCCAGTTCCCGAAGGACGAGCCCTTCATCGTGCATTGTGCCGGTGGCTACCGCAGCATGATCGCGGCCAGCATCCTGAAGCAGCGCGGCTGGGACAACTTCGTGGACGTGGAGGGTGGCTTCAACGCCATCAAGGCGACCGATGTGCAGCGCACGGACTACGTGTGCCCCACGACCCTGCTCTGACAAGCAGGTCGTCGTGAAGGCGCCTTCCACGGTTGCATGGGGGCGCCTTTGTGCATGAGGCAGATCGGTCGACCAGACGGTCAGTATACCTCTTCGCGGGTCCCGATGTCGATGAGCAAGGCTGAACGACGTCCCTTGACGAACTTGAATACGACGCGGCAGTCCGCATCCACACGGAATGCCCAGCAACCTTGAAGTCTGCCGGTCAGTTTGTGTGTTCTTAACGCAGGTGAGAAGGGGTCGGAAACGAATGCTTCCACGGACTCCCAGTAGAGTTTCTTGAGTAGAGGGTCACGGGCGATGCGCTTCTTGTAGGAACGCTTGAAGCCGACATCCTAGATGAGCTGTATCATCCTTCGAGGTCCTTCAATAGGTCCTTCACACCGCCCTTCTTCACCTTGCGAGATCTTAAGTTCCTTGATGCGGTCTTCGCCCGTGCGGCCATTGCCTCACGAGCGGCTTCGGCGTAAGCCTTGCGGATCAGTCCGGCCGCGTATTCTTTTTCCTCCAGTGGAAGCGCATCGAATCCTTCGATGATCGAATTGATGTCCGTGATCCGCATGGTTCCGGTTTGGGTGACCCAAAGATAAAGGGATGATCTTCTGACCTAGGCTTGGGGCTCACTGCACCACTTTCGGCTTCCGCAGGTCGAAATTGCACACCAGCGCCAGATGGATGGTGCTGTTGAGCTCGATGAGGTCCGCTCCATTGGCCGCACCTGGCCGTTGGATGGTCTGGTAGAGGTAGCCCAGCAGCACACTGAAGGGCTTGTTCACCTGGTAGCCGAGCAGGGCGGAGATGCGGTTCTGCTGGATGTAGTCGAGGCGGCCGCTGTCCCCGAAGTTCAGGAAGACCTCATCATAGAAGTTGAAGCTGAACACCCCGGGCTGAATGGTCTCATGGCCCAGGGGCACGGTGAGCCACACCCGGTAGCGAAAGCGGCTCTGGTAGGTGTAGCGGTCGAACACGCCTTCCGTGGGATCCCCGGCGGAAGCGACCAGCTTGGCGATGAAGCGCTGCTCCATGCGAAAGCGGTGCTGCAGGCGCACGCGCCCTATGGCATGGTTGTTCAGCTGCACCTGCTGGAACAGGTGATGCTCCCAATTCTGGAACGGGATGGGGAAGGCCCCGTACTGGTAATTGAAGTAGTAGCTGTAGCCCAGTGTGAACATCACCTGGTCGTTCAGGTGGAAGTTGACGGCGGGACGCAGAAGCAGTTGCTGCCAGTCCCTGCCCAGGTTCGCACGGCGCCAATGGGCTTCCGTATGAACGCTCCAGCGCTCGCTCAGGCGCTGATCGCCCCAATGGGAGACCCAGAGATTCGCGTTGGGGTCGGTGACGCGCTGGGCGACCACGGCCGTGGAGCACAGGCCTGCGAGAAGAGCGATCGTGAAGCGCATGGGGTCACGAAAGAACAGTCTTTTTCGGTTTGCGCCGTGCGGCGAACGGGTGTTGGGAGCGGGGGACCAAATGGCCCATTTCGGTCACTTCAAAGCGCCCACCGGCTCGTTCGTACTTCTCCTTGTAGGCATGCACGTGCTCCAGCACGGTGTGGTCCACCAGGGTGGCCTGGTCAAAGTCCACACGCACATGGGCCTTCGGCGGAATGCCGTCCAGCTTCTTCTTCATCCCAAGGTAGTTGCTGAAAATGGCCGCATCGTGCACCTCCAGCACGAAGCGGTCGCTCATATGGTCATACCGCAGATGCAGGTTGGGTTTGAACAGAGAGCGGAGCGTGGCGCCACGCGAAAGGTGGATGATGAGTTTGAGCAGAATGCCGCTGAAGACGCCGATGATGAGGTCGGTGGCCAGGGTGACCATGAGCGTGGTAACGAAGATGCTGAGTTGCTCGGGCCCGATGTGCAAGGTGTGCTTGAAGTGCTGGGGGGAGGCCAGCCTGTAACCGGTGAACATCAGGATGGCCCCCAGTGCGGCCAGGGGAATGCTGTGGATGAGCGTGGGGAAGGCGGCAATGAAGACGAGCAGGAAAAAGCCGTGGAAAAAATTGGCCCAGCCGGTTCGCCCGCCGTTGTTGATGTTGGCACTGCTGCGAACGATCTCCGCGATCATGGGGAGCCCCCCGATGAGGCCCGCCAGCGCACTGCCCGCACCCACCGCGCTCAGGTCCTTGTTCAGGTCGCTCTCCCGCTTATAGGGGTCCAGCTTGTCCACGGCCTTCGCGCTCAACAACGATTCTATGCCCTGCACCAGCGTGATGCTCACCACGGCGGCCAGGAAAGGCAGTGTGAAGGCCTTGGACCAGTCGGGGAACACCAGGCCATCCATGATCCGGTCCGGCAGGGTCACCAGGAACTTCGGACCGATGCTGTATTCATGACCATCGAGGAAGAGGTACTTGTGTTCATGCTCCAGATCGAACGCATGGCCCAGCGCAATGCCCACCAACACCACCACCATGGGTGCGGGGATCATCTTCACCCACTTGCTTGTGAACAAGGGCAGGGTGAACATGATGAGCAGGCTGGCCAGACCGATGATGGCCACCTCGGGATTCATGTGCGCGATGCTGTGCGGGATCTCGGCCAGCAACTGCAGGGGCTCTTTGCCTGTGGGTTTCACACCCAATGCCACATGCACCTGCTTGCTGAAGATGATGATGCCGATGGCGGCCAGCATGCCATGCACGGCGCTGCTGGGGAAGAAGTCGCCCAAGCGACCAGCTTTCAAACGGCCCAACAGGAACAAGAGCACACCGCTCACCACAACTGCTGCAAGCATGGCCCGGTAACCGGCCATCGGGTCGCCCGCTCCCAGGCTCTCCACCGCAGCCAGGATGACCACGATCAGGCCTGCCGCCGGCCCGTTGATGGTGACGTGGCTGCCGTTGAAGCGCGACACCAGCATGCCACCAATGACCGCGGTGATGATGCCCGCCATGGGAGGCACGCCCGAGGCCATGGCGATGCCCAGTGAAAGGGGCAGGGCGATGAGGAAAACGATGAAGCCGGAGACGAGGTCCTGCCGCCAGTTCTCCTTCAGACCTGCGATACCAGTGAGCGGGATCTTGCGCGTGGACATTTGGATATGTTTTTCGCGGACAAAGGTCCAGCAGTGCGTGGGGGGCGTTATGAGAAGGGGATTAAAGCGGGTCCATGCCCCTTGTATTTCGCACAGGAATAGGTGATGCGGAGCGGGTCCCTCTACTTTCGCACCCGATCCATGCGTGCCCTGATCGTAGAGGACGAGCCCCAGGTGGCGGCCTTCATCGCGAAGGAATTGCAGGCCCATGGCCTGGTCCCCGATGTGGCCGTGGATGGTCTCCAGGGAATGGAGAAGGCCGCTACAGGGCACTACGACATAATCCTCCTCGATTGGATGCTACCCAAGCGGAACGGCATCGACGTGTGCAGGGCGATCCGTGTCAAGGACCCCCACGTGCCCATCCTCATGCTTACCGCGCTTGATGGGGTGGAGGAGCAGGTGAAAGGCCTGGGTGCGGGTGCGGATGACTACCTGGCCAAGCCCTTCGACGTGGGTGTGCTGGTGGCCCGCGTGAACGCCTTGCTGCGGCGGGCCAGCGGCCGGGGCACCGGGAAGCTGCTGGTCTGTGCCGATCTGGTGTTGGACAACGAGGCCAAACGCGTGGAACGCGCCGGCCAGGAGATCCGGCTCACTGCACGGGAGTTCGCCCTGCTGCACTACCTGCTGGAACGCAAGGGCAAGGTCACCCACCGGAGCGACATCCTCGATCATGTGTGGGACACCAGTTTCGAGACCGAGTCCAACGTGGTGGACGTGTACATCAACATGCTACGCCGCAAGGTGGACAAGCCCTTCGGTCGTCCGCTCATCCACACGGTGACCGGCATGGGGTACATCATCCGCGACGACGCCCCATGAGCTTCCGTCTGCGCATGGCCGTGGTGTTCACCCTGCTGGTGGGTGCGCTGCTGGCCTTGTTCGGTGTGCTGGTGCTTCGGCACGCGGAGCATCTGCGGGAGGAGGAGTTCTTCGATCGATTGGAGGACCGGGCCGTGCTCGTGGAGCGGCTCATCGAGGAGGGCCGCAGCATGACGGTGAACGAGGCCGGACATCTGGCGCAGGCGTTGCGCGATGCGCTGCCCGAGGAGAGCATCGTGGTCATTGGTACGGATGACCGGGTGTTGTTCGCGCGTGAGCCCATTGAGCTGCCGGTAAGCTGGCGGGAAACGGCCACGCGACAGGGGAGGGTGCGCGTTACCCAAGGGGAGCGGCAGTTCGTGCTGGTGGATCGCCCGGAGACGCGGCCCATGGGCATTCTGTATACCATGGCCTCCGCCATTGACGCCACGGGCCTGGCATCACTTGACGAATTGCGCCGTTCCATGTGGCTCACCGGACTGGTCGCGCTGCTGCTCACCGCTGGCATGGCCTGGCTCTATGCCACCTGGGCGCTGGTGCCCGTGCGGCTGCTGGTGCGCAAGGCCGCCGAGATCCACGAGCCCAGCGAGCGCATTCCTGTGCCCCCCGGCCGGAAAGGGGATGAGCTCGCATCGGTCGCATCCACCTTCAATGAGCTGCTCGCGCGCATCGATGCGGCCTTCAACGTGCAACGCTCCTTCATTGCCAATGCCAGCCACGAGTTGCGCACACCACTTACCATCCTGCGCGGGGAGGCCCATCAGGCGCGCCAGGCGTTGCGCGGCGCACAGGCCGAGGCACATCTGCGTGCCATCGAGGAACAGGCCATGGTGATGCAGGACCTGCTGGAGCAGTTGCTCTGGCTGGCGCAGACGCGGGGTGCGGCCGAGCGCATCCCCTTCACCGAGGTGCGGCTGGATGAAGTGGCCGAGCGTGCGTTGGAGCGTTGTCGTGCACGGTACCCCGAACGTCCGGTGCGTTTCACCATGGACCCCGATCCCGAAGGGACTGAACCGCTGGTGCGCGGCAATGCCGTGCTGCTCACCGCCGCGCTTTACAACCTGCTTACCAACGCCGTGAAGTATGGTGGCGAGCGCATCGAACTGCGCATCGCCTTGCAGGGTCAGGAAGCCCTTGTGATCGTCACAGATCACGGAAAGGGCATTGCTCCTGAGGCGCTCGCCAGCGTGCGCGAACTCTTTTACCGCACCGCGGATGCGGCACCCCTTGAAGGCCATGGCATCGGTCTGGCGCTGGTGGACCGCATCATGCAGGTGCACCATGGCAGACTGGAGCTTAGCGCTGTGGAAGGAAAGGGCACCGTGGCGGTGGTGCGGCTTCCCATGCCGCTTTAATCCCCTTCTCATACTTGCAGCAGTGCGTTGGGGGACCTTTGTGCCGCCCTTGACGCATGAAGACCTTGAAGAGCCGCACCATTCCGGTCGTTTTTGACGAGCATGCGGTGCTGCATGACCTGAAGCACTACCTGCCCGCGCAGGCACCGCTGAAGGACTTCATCCACCACAACACGCTGCACGCCTTCCAGCATGAGCGCTTCCATGAGGCGCTCACCCGGGCCTCGCGGATCTTCGGCTACAAGGTCTACCTTACGGTGAACGAGTACCGGCGCCTTTTTCGCGAGGGCCGCATCAAGCCACAGGTGTTGGACCGGGTGATCGCCGAGCACCACGGCATCGACCGGCTGGCGGACTGGAAGCGACGGTTGCTGGAGAAGCCATATGACCATGCCAGCCTGCCGCGTATCGGTTCCTTACGCGCCCATTGGAAACGCGACCGGCGCATTGACCTGGACGCGCTTACGCACACGCTGCTATTCCGCGTGCTCAACAGCTACCTGGACCAGGGCATCGCCATCTGGAAGTTCCCCATACGTGATCAGGGTTTTCTCGCGAGCATCCGGGAGTTGCAACGCCACGCGTGGAGTGGGCCGCTTCGGGGGAAACGTGCGCGGGCCTTGTTGATGGACGAGGACACCACGTTGGACCGTCTGCTCCGGATCCTGGTAGGCGACGAATCGCTCTTCGCCGATTACCTGTTCGACCAGCAGTTCGGCCACAGTGGCTGGAGCGGGCTGGTGAGCGTGGTGGAGGACGACCCCGGCGCGCTCCTCGATCGCCGTCGCATCACGCTCAAGGAACTGGTCCATTTCGAACTGCTCCTGGAGATCGATGCACTGGACCAGGTGTTCCCCAAGGGCTGGATGCCGCTGGCCGAGGGCATGAAACACCGGCCTTTGCCGCTCTTCGCAACCGTGGACCGCAATGAGCTCGATGAAGCCCGTTCCCTTTGGCAGGAGGCCTTCGAATGGAGCTGGTATGATGAGGTGCTCGCCGGCATCCAACTGGCGGGCGGCTCACCAGGCGTCACGCGCGTATCCGCGCAAGGTGTCTTCTGCATTGACGACCGGGCGTGCTCGCTGCGCAGGCATCTGGAGCATGAGGACCACGGTTTTTCCACCTATGGTACGGCGGGGTTCTTTGGGGTGGAGTTCCATTACAAGCCCGAGCATGGGAAGTTCCACACCAAGGTGGCGCCTGCCCCTGTTCGACCCAGGCACTTGATCAAGGAGGTGGACAAGAAGCACAAGTTCGCACGGGATGTCCACTTCGCACACCATACGCATGGTCTGGTGGCTGGGTGGCTCATCTCCCAGACCCTCGGATTCTGGTCGGCACTCAAGCTCTTCATCAACATCTTCCGGCCCAGCAGCACTCCGGGCACCAGCGATTCGTTCCAGCACATGGACGCTTTCGCTTCGCTCACGGTGCAGCACTGCGGTGTGTTCGAGGATGGCCTGCAGGTGGGCTTCACCGTGCCGGAGATGGTGCAGCGGGTGGAGAACACCCTGCGCAGCATCGGCCTGGTGAAGGACTTTGCGCCGGTGGTGTACGTGGTGGGTCATGGGGCAAGCAGCGTGAACAACCCGCACTATGCGGCCTACGATTGCGGCGCGTGCAGCGGCCGGCCCGGTTCGGTGAACGCCCGCGTGTTCTGTCAGATGACCAACCATCCCGAGGTGCGTACCGCGTTGCGGGCGCGTGGCATCGACATTCCTTTCACCACCCGCTTCCTTGGTGCACTGCATGACACCACGCGGGATGACATCGTGTTCTACGACGAGGACCAGCTCGCCGGTGAGCAGATGCATGCGCACACGCGGAACAAGCGCACCTTCGAGGCCGCCCTGGAGCGAAATGCCAAGGAACGCTCGCGCCGCTTCCTCAGCATCGACAGCACGCTGCCCGGCGAGACGGTGCACGACCGGGTGCGCCGCCGCTCCGTTTCGCTCTTCGAGCCCCGTCCCGAGCTGAACCACGCCACTAATGCGGCCGCCATTGTGGGCCGAAGGGCCATGACGCGCAACCTGTTCCTGGACCGACGTGCGTTCCTGAACTCCTATGATCCCGAGCTTGATCCGGAGGGGAACCACCTGCTCGGCATCCTCAATGCGGTGGCGCCCGTGTGCGGTGGGATCAGCCTTGAATATTACTTCTCCAGGGTGGACAACCAGAAACTGGGTGCGGGCACCAAGCTGCCCCACAATGTGATGGGGCTGGTGGGCGTGGCCAATGGGATCGAAGGGGACCTGCGGCCCGGGCTGCCCAGCCAGATGATCGAGGTGCATGACCCCCTGCGCCTGCTGGTGGTGGTGGAGCAGGACCCCGATGTGGTGCTGCGTACCATCCGCAAGGTGGCCGCTACTTACGAATGGTTCGCCAACGGATGGGTGCATCTGGTGGCCTTCCACCCGGAGCACCGCACCCTGCATCGCTTCAATGGGGAGGCGTTCATTCCCTTCGAGCCGCTCACCACCATTCTCCCGGTCGCCAGCGATGTGCTGCCTGTGATCGAACGGGTGGAGGACAATGCACCCATCACCATCGTTACGGAATGATGCACCTGCTGCTTCCGCTTTTCGTGCTTGTGCCGCTGGCAGGCTTCCTCATCAGCCTGCTGCTGAAGCGCCGCGCCGAAAGGGCCCTGTCGCGCACGGCCTACCTGACCGCGGGTGCGCAGGTGCTCCTGGTCACGCTCTTCACCATCGCCTGGGCCGTCAGCGGTTTCGAGGCCATTAACGTGAAGGAGTTGACCGTGTTCCGGTCCAGGGATTACGAGTTCTTCATCGACCTGTACTTCGACCGGGTGACGGCGGTCTACCTCTTCATGGGTGCCTTGCTCACCTTCCTCATCACGGTGTACAGCCGCTACTACCTGCATCGTGAGGAGGGCTACAAGCGCTTCTTCAACACCATCCTCTTCTTCTTTTCAGGCTATGCGCTCACAGTGCTGGCCGGCAATTTCGAGACCCTGTTCATCGGCTGGGAGGTCCTGGGTCTGTCAAGCTTCCTGCTCATCGCCTTCTACCGGGACCGCTACCTGCCGGTGAAGAACGCGGTGAAGGTTTTTTCCATTTATCGGGTGGGGGACGTGGGGTTGATCCTGGCCATGTGGATGAGCCATCACCTGTGGCATGAGAACATCACCTTCCACAAGCTGCACAACTATGAGCTGGTCCACGATCAGCTGGCAGCACACTCGCTGGTGGGCATCTTCATCTCGCTCGCCGTGCTGCTGGCGGCGGCCGCCAAGAGCGCGCAGCTGCCCTTCAGTTCCTGGCTGCCGCGTGCCATGGAAGGGCCCACGCCCAGCAGCGCCATCTTCTACGGCTCCCTTTCCGTGCACATCGGTGTGTTCCTGCTGCTGCGCACCTTTCCCTTCTGGGAGCACCAGTTCAGCGTTCGGGTGCTCATCGGTCTCTTGGGTCTCGCCACAAGCCTGCTCGCGATCGCCACGGCCCGTGTGCAATCGAGCGTGAAGGCGCAGATCGCCTACAGTTCCATCGCGCAGATCGGCCTCATCTTCATCGAGGTGGCCCTGGGGCTTGAAGTGCTCGCGCTGATCCACTTCATGGGCAATGCCTTCCTGCGAACCTACCAGCTGCTGGTCTCCCCCTCTGTTGTCACCTACCTCATCCGCGAGCAGTTCTACCACTTCACCCCGCGTGAGCACAGCTTCGAGGATACGCTGCCCAAGCGGCTGGAGTACACCCTCTATGTGCTCAGCCTGCGGGAATGGGACCTGGACACCTTCATGTACCGGCGCCTGTGGAACCCCATGAAGCGTATGGGTCGCAGCCTGGACCGGTTGAACATCAACCGCTCCCTCGCCATCCTGCTGCCCCTATACATCGCGGGGCTGGTCGCGCGCTGGCAGGTGCATCGGTTGAACGAGGGCCTGCTGCATGCGCTTCCAGTGGTCATGGCGGTGATCGGGCTGGTGCTCGTTCTGCGTGCCTTCACGGAGCGCAAGCATGTGCGGCGGGCGCTGGCCATGGTGATCATGGGGCATTTCTGGATCGCGCTGGCCATCTCCTTCAATGAGCATTTCGATATGGGCCACTCCCTGCTGTATCTCAGCGGTGTGGCGGTCAGTGGAGCGTTGGCCGTGTTCGCCATCAACCGCCTGCGCCGCACCGAGCGGAACGTGGACCTCGGGCGCTTTCATGGGCATGTGTTCGAGCATCCCCGGCTGGCTTTGCTCTTCCTGCTCGCCTGCCTGGGCATGGCGGGCTTCCCCATCACCCCCACCTTTTTGGGAGAGGACCTGATCTTCTCGCATATCCACCATGACCAGCTCCTCCTGGCGGCGTTGGTGGCCTTCAGCTTTGTGCTCAACGGCCTCGCCCTCATCCGCATCTACGCCCGCGTGTTTCTTGGCCCGCATGTGAAGACCTACCACGAGGTGGCCTACCGGTCGGCGTGAGCGTTGTCCTGCGCTTCACGATCTTCGCGGGCGATGAGCACTTCCCGCACCGTCCGCGTCACCAAGCGCTTCACCTTCGAGATGGCGCACGCCCTGCGCTGCCACGATGGCCAGTGCGCCAACATCCACGGGCACAGCTACGTGCTGGATATCACCATCAGCGGGGTCCCCGCCGAGGCGCCCGGTCACCCCAAGGATGGCATGGTGATCGACTTCGCCGACCTCAAGAGGATGGTGAAGCCCATCGTGGACCGGTTCGACCATGCGCTCTTCCTGCACGAGCGCGAGCAGGGATCGGTCGACCTGTCGAACGCGCTCTTCGGCAGGGTGATCTTCACGCCGTACCAACCCACCTGTGAGAACATCCTGCTGGCGATCGTGGAGGAACTGGCACCGAAGCTGCCTTTCGAAGTGAAGCTCGCAGCCGCGCGCCTGCAGGAGACCGCCACCAGCTGGGCGGAGTGGGGGGATTGACGCTGCGATGGACCAACAGATCCTTGCCCTCTTCCTCTTCTTCCTCATCGCCGCGCTGTACAGCAGCGTGGGCCACGCGGGCGCCAGCGGTTACCTGGCGGTGATGGCCCTGCTCAGTTTCGCACCAGAGACCATCAAGCCCACTTCATTGATATTGAACGTGGTGGTGGCGGGCATCGCCAGTTGGCGCTACCTGCGTGCTGGCCGTTTCAGTTGGAAGGTATTCTGGCCGGTGGCTGTTGTCGCGCTGCCACTGGCGTACATCGGCGGACGGCTTCAATTGCCACCACGCGCGTTCGCCCTTGCGGCTGGCGTTTTCCTGATCGCCTCGGCGTTGCTGATGGCACAGCGGGCACTGCGCCAGTGGGAAGAGCATGTGCCCCGCCCCATGCCGTTCGCTGCTTCTTTGGCGATGGGCGCGCCCATCGGCTTCATCAGTGGCATCATCGGTGTGGGGGGCGGCATCTTCCTGTCCCCGTTGCTCATACAGGGGCGCTGGGCCGCGTTGCGCGACGTGTCGGGCATCTCGGCGCTCTTCATCTTCATCAATTCACTCTCCGGCCTGGCGGGAAGGACGAGCGCGGGACTCGCGCTGCATCCCTTCCTGCCTTGGTGGTTGCTGGCCGTGGTGGCCGGTGGCTTGCTGGGCTCGTGGCTCGGTGTGTCGCGTTTCAGCATACGCGCCATCCTCGTCGCGCTCTTCCTGGTGCTGATGACAGCAGGTGTGAAGCTGCTGGTGGCGGGCTAGCACCGCTTACCGGACCAGGGCCCGTTCAGCTAGTATCTGCTCTGCGAGCCGTGTGCCTTCCACGCGTGCCTTGATCTTGCTGAAAGCCACCTCGCGTGTGGTGGAGCGGTCGTCGCAGAAGGGGGAGAAACCGCAGTCGTCCGTGGTGCCGAGCTGGGCCAACGGAATGAACTCCGCTGCTTCCAACACACGGTCGCGCACCTCTTCCGGTGTTTCCACCCGGTCGTTGATCACGTCCGTTACACCAATGAAGACCCGCTGCCCTGGTTGCATGTATTGCTTGATGGTGGCGAGCACCTTGCGGCGGTCCGGCTCACTGGCGAGCTGCAGATAAAAATTGCCCACGTGCAATTGGAAGAGCTGCGCGAGCAGACCGGCATAGTCCACATCCGCACTGTGCGTGCTGTCGTGGTCTCCGCCAGGGCAAACGTGCACGCCGAGCGTGGTCCGTTCTTCGGGTGAGAACCGGTCACAGACCATGTTGATGAGGCTGATGAACTGCTGCAGCACTCCGCCACTGGGGTCGAGCTTCAGCGAAAGGCGCCCTTCCGTGAAGTCGATCTGCACCTTCTCCGCACCGGCTTGCAGGCAGCGCCGGATGTCCTTCTCGCATTCGTTGACCAGATCGGCGAGGAAGGCCTCGCGGGAGTACCCCGGAATACCTTCCGCAGGGTAGATGAGGCTGAGCGCTGAGGCGGAGATCACGGCCTGCTTGATGGGCGACCGTGTGCGCTTCCGAGCCTCGGCCACGTACTTGTCCGCATAGCTGGCGAAGCGGAACGGCCCTTTGGCCAGCAGGGGCAATTGCCGGTGATGACCATCGGCGAAATCGATGCGCATGCCACCGGGCACGATCTGGTCCGAACCATCGAACGGATAGGTGACGAAGCTGGATTTGAGCTGCTCGCCATCGGTGATCAAGGTGGACCCCGTGGCCTCAAAGCGTTGGATGGTGTCGCTGAGCGCACGTTCCTGCAGGGCGGCGATCTCCGCAGCGGGGCGGCCGGAGACAATGGCGTCGATCAGAGCATCGGGGCGGGGGACGCTGCCAATGGGTTCGGTGGGGATGTGGAGCATCTGGTGTGGTGTTGGGCGATGAAGCTATCCGCCGGATGCGCCTTCCGTTCGGGGGCAGTGCCAATGGCCCCATCCTTCATGTGGAAGGCTGGTGGTGCGGTACGGCGGATGGGGTGCGGGTGCGGACCGGGCTGGTGGTGCTCCGATCTGGTCGTCGCTCGCACGCGTGGCATGATCAGCTGATCTTTGGTGCATGAACCACCCCTGGCACGACATCCCCACCGGCGAACAGGCCCCGCAGCGTGTCAACGCCATCATCGAAATACCGCAAGGAAGCAAAGGCAAGTACGAGATCCACAAGGAGAGCGGCCTGATCATGCTGGACCGCGCCCTTTTTAGCGCCGTGCACTATCCCGCCAACTACGGCTTCATTCCACGCACCTACTGTGATGACAAGGACCCGCTGGACATCCTGGTGCTCAGCAGTCTGACCCTGCCGCACCTCTGCCTGGTGGATGCCACCGTGATCGGCGTGATGCGCATGGTGGACCGGGGAGAGGCCGATGACAAGATCATCGCGGTGGCCACCCGGGATGAGAGCGTGAACCACATCACCGACGTGGGCCAGCTCGCACCGCACACCGAGAAGCAGATCCGCCGCTTCTTCATGGACTACACCGTGCTCGAAGGAAAAGAGGTGAAGGTGGAGAAGTTCCTTGGGCGTGAAGAGGCGCTTCGCATCGTGGAAGAAAGCATCAAGCTTTATACGCAGACCTTCGCTGATCGGTGATCACGAGGTGTTCAGGTGGCTTGGGATCCCCATAGGCTGGTCCGTTCGTTCCTGTAAGGCCCATTCGGTTACGGGCATGCTCCTACCTTCGTGATCGCATGTTCCCGCGCCGCTCCCATCTCGCCCTTTTCCTGGTCCTGGCCCTTGGCGGTTGCAGGAAGCAGGAATATGTGGTGCCCGAACACGACCACGTGCACACCGTGGACCTGAAATTGAACTTCGTCTTCATGTACGGTGCACACTCTTATGAACTGGCCAGCGAGTACGTGGATGACTTTGGCCAGGTGTACAAGCTGGACCGCATCCGCTTCCTGGTCTCGGGCCTGCACGTGATCGATGATGACTTGAGCGTGCTCGCGGACTATCCCACGGTGCAGTTGCTGGTGGATGCCGGGGAGCCCAGTGTGTTCGCGCTGGGGTCTTTGACCGCCGCCCATGCCCACCAGGTCAATTTCACGCTCGGCCTGAATACCGCATTGAACCACGCCGACCCGGACACCTGTGGTGCTCCGTTGAATGACCCGGACATGCATTGGGGCATGGGCCCGGACCAGGGGTTCTGGTTCCTGGTGTTGGAAGGGCGGTATGACAGTGACGGCAGCGGTGAGGTGGATGCCACCGATGCCGCCTTCAGCTACCGCTGTGGTACCGACGCACTGAAACGCGCCGGTTGGGCCCTCCTGCACGTGGCGATCCCCGATGGCGGTGTCTTTACTGTGGAGGTGCCGGTGGATATCCGGCGGCTCATGGGCGGGGTGGACGTGCAGAACAACAGCGTGGTACATGGGGAAGCACCGCTGAACGTGCAGCTGATGGACAGTTTGGAGGTCCTGTTCCGCCAGGCACATTGATGCGCATGCGTCACGCACGCCCCATCATCCTCCCAGCCACGGTGTTTGTGGTCGTCATGATGGCGGTGCTGCCCGGGTGCCGGAAGGATCCCGTGGTGTATGCGGGCGAGGAAGCGGGGTGGCCCACACCGGCGGATCTCGACCTTCCACCCGGGGTGCTGGCCTTGCTGGGCATGCCGGACATGCCTTTGGACAACCCCTTGACGGTGGAGGGCATCGCCCTGGGACGTCGCCTTTTCTATGAGAAGGCCTTGAGCGACACGCAGACCATGAGCTGCGCCAGCTGCCACCGGCAAGGGAACGCCTTCTCCGATCCGCGGGCCTTCAGCGTGGGTACCGATGGACGAGTAGGCACGCGCAACTCCATGACCCTGGCGAATCTGGCCTGGGGCGACCGCATGTTCTGGGATGGCCGCGTGCATGGCTTGGAGGCCCAGGCGCACGACCCCGTGGTGGACCCCCTGGAGATGAACAACAGCTGGCCGGTGGTGGAGCAGCGCTTGAACGCGGACGCCGAATACCGCCAGCTATTCCGCCAGGCATTCGGCACAACGGAGATCGACAGCACGCTGGTGACGCATGCCCTCGCCCAGTTCATCCGCACCATGACGAGCTTCGATTCCCCCTTCGACCGCTACTGGTTCGGTGGGGATACCACCGCCATGTCCGAGGAGGCCCTCAACGGTCTGGCCCTGTTCACCAGCCAGGGCAAGTGTGCTGGCTGCCACACCCTGGGCCTCTTCACCGACAATGCCTTCCGCAACAACGGGTTGGATCTGGTGGTGACCGACCCGGGGCTGGGTGCAGTGACCGGCGACCCCGGCGACCTGGGCAGGTTCAAGGTGCCCACCCTGCGCAACATCGCGGTCACCGCGCCCTACATGCACGATTCCCGCTTCGCCACCCTGGAGGAGGTGTTGGGCCACTACAACGGTGGCGTGCACATGGCCTCGCCCACGGTGGACCCGCTCATGGACTTCTGGGGAATGAACCCTGCACCCTTTTCGCCCAATGAGATCATTGACCTGATGGCCTTCCTTCATTCATTGACCGATGAGACCTTCCTGCTGGACCCCCGGTTCGCGGAGCCATAGTTAAGATCCCTATGTTCACCGAGACTTGTCCGCACCCATCATCCCGGTGATCCCATTTGTCGCCAATTTCAACCCCTCACCATCACCCCGGCCCAGTATGAAAACCTTCCTTACAATGCCGGTCGCGTTCTGTCTTGGCACTGGAGCATTCGCCCAGCTGGCCATCGACCGCTACCTGACCGATCCGCTCACCTACACCACGGTCGTCAGTGCATCGAACCAGGTGAGCAACCCCCGCGACCTCGACTTCAAGCCCAACACGCATGAACTCTGGGTGATGATGCGCGGCGGAAGCAACGGTGGCGACATGGTGATCGTGAATAATGCGGGGCTTCCGGGCCAGAGCTCCATCTATAAGAAGGACTCGCACAGTGGCCACTTCATGGTGCAGGCCAGCGCCATGGCTTTTTCGGAGAATGGGGAATGGGCGGCCGTGAGCGAGATCCAGAATACCGCTTCACCCACCAGCACCTTCATGGGTCCGGCACTGTGGACCGGCGACCGCGACATTTTCGCCACCGTGTTCCAGAACAACTGGGTGTCCGGCAAGCCGCTTGGAAGCCACCTGAGCATGCTGCATCAGAGCCCCTTCGCCATGGGTATCGCGGCCGATAGTGCCAAAGTGTATTGGGTGATGGACGGGCACTTCGGCACCATCTGCCGGTACGACTTCGTGCTTGACCACAGCCCCGGCTACGACTACCATGGTACGGGCAAGATCTGGCGCTACGTGGATGTGCCCGTTTCACGCGTGCCCAACATCCCCAGCCACATGGTGCTGGACCGCGCGAACGGCTGGCTCTACTTCATTGATGGAGGTGCCAAGCAGGTGAAGCGCATGAACGTGAACAGTGGTTCCGAAACGGGCAACCTCACCGTGCCGCCCACCTCGAATGAGCCTTTGGCCAGTTACAAGAAGGTGGAAGGCGCCACCGTGGAGGTGATCGCCACCTGGGCCACCCAACCCAGTGGGATCGACTTTTCAGAGGGGCGCCTGGTCGTGAGCGACCATACCACCGGCGAGATCCGGATCTACGATGTGAGCGGTACACCGGCCCAGATCGGCACGATCAACACAGGCATGACCGGCATCATGGGCGTGAAGGTGGGGCCGGATGGCCGCATCTGGTACGTGCACAACACCGGCAACAAGGTGGTGCGCATCGATCCCCTGCCATTGGCCGATGACGCGGCCATTGTTGGCATCACTTCGCCGGTCGTCAAGACCTCGAAGCCGCATTTCTACAGCATTAACGACCCGGTATGCTCCGGCTCCGTCACGCCGGTGGTCACCCTGGCGAACATGGGCGCCAATGTGCTCACGGATGTACAGATCTCCTATCAGGTCGATGGGAGCGGACCGGTCACGACCTATTCATGGTCAGGATCGCTCGCCACTGGAGCAAGCACCAGCGTCACCCTTCCCGTGGCCAGTTTCCCATCGGGCACACACCATTTTGTAGTGTGGACCTCGCAGCCCAATGGCGTGGCCGACATGAACGAACGGAACGACCTGACCGAGGGCATGTTCCGCTCCATTGATCCGGTGCTTTCCATCCCGTTCAGCGAGGGCTTCGATGCCGCCACCTTCCCTCCGTCCGGATGGAGTTACGTCCATTTCAACACCACCTGCTTCATGTCGCGCAACGCGGCCGTCGGTGGCTTCGGGGCGAGCTCGGGTTGCCTGAAGATGGACAACTACTCGGGCGACATGGACATCGAGGGCCAGATCGACCATTTGATCATGCCGCGTTTCGACCTGTCCAGTGCCCCCTTCGGCACCTCGCTCGATTTCAATGTGGCCTACCGCCAGTACAACAGCGCCAGTGTAGACCGGTTGATGGTGAAGGCCTCCACCGATTGCGGTGACACGTGGACGACGCTCTACGACAAACAGGGCAGCAACCTCTCCACCGGCACGCCCACCACGGGTGCTTTCACACCCACGGCGGCACAATGGCGTGCGGAACAGGTGGACCTCACCACGGTGCTTGGTCAATCAGACGTGCTCTTCATGTTCCAGACGGTGAGCGACTACGGCAACAATGTTTTCATCGACGACATCCTGATCGGGAATTCCGTGGGCATGGCCGATGCGGCGGTCTCATCCTTCTCCCTGTTCCCGAACCCCAACACCGGCGCCTTCAGCATCCGGGGGAGCACGGATGTCCAGGGACGCATGAACGTGCAGGTGGTGTCCGTTGATGGCCGGCTGGTGCAGGAGCGCATCTGGAACGCCGCACAAGGCGGCACCTTCGACATGGACCTGGGCAGCGTTGCCCTTGGCAGCTACACGGTGGTGATCACCGATGAGGCCGGTGCCATGTTCCGCATGCCGGTACTGGTGCATTGATCGGCCGCACTTGGCGTTGAAGGTCAGGCACCGTGCCCATGGATGGTGGGCGCGAAGGGGCCTTGCGCACGAGCTCCTGCGATGATCGGTTTTCGGTGTAGTGACCGATCAGGTCTGAACAGCTACCTTGGCCGCCGCTTTCAGTGGAGCTCCCCCGGTGATCCGGGGTCGAGGTGGTCCAACGGCCGGACCTCGTGATCGTTCAGCGGTCCGCACACCAGAGCCTTTCACGAACCCCTATTCGACGCCCCATGCGCCAGTACATCCGTTTGTTCGACTTCAGCCAGAAGGTGGACTACCGCACCGAGGTCCTTGCTGGCCTCACGGTGGCCCTCGCCCTCATCCCTGAAGCCGTTGCGTTCGCATTGATCGCGGGCCTTTCTCCGCTCACCGGCTTGTATGCGGCATTCGTGGTGGGTCTCATTACCAGCATCTTCGGCGGCAGGCCGGGAATGATCAGCGGGGCCACCGGCGCCATCGCCGTGGTGATCGTGGCGCTGGCCGCGCGGCACGGGGTGGAGTATGTCTTCGCCACGGTGGTTCTCGCGGGCGTAATGCAAGTGCTGGCGGGAGTGCTGCGCTTGGGCAAGTTCATCCGTTTAGTCCCGCACCCGGTGATGTTCGGCTTCGTCAACGGCCTGGCCATCGTGATCTTCATGGCGCAGCTCGCGCAATTCAAGACACCCGAAGGCGAGTGGCTCACCGGTACGCCGCTCTATATCATGCTCGGCTTCGTGCTGCTCACCATGGCCATCATCTGGGGCCTGCCCAAGCTCACGCGCGTGATCCCCGCATCGCTGGTGGCCATCTTGGTGGTTGCGGGCATCATCATCGGCCTCAACATTGATACGCGCACCGTGGGCGACATCGCCAGCATCGGCGGTGGCTTCCCGCCCTTCCACATGCCGGCCATTCCGTTCACGTTGGAAACGCTCGCCATCATCCTGCCCTATGCGGCCATCGTTGCGGGCGTTGGGTTGATCGAGAGCCTGCTCACCCTGAACCTGCTCGACGAGATCACCAACACGCGCGGCCGAAGCAACAAGGAAGCGGTGGCGCAAGGTGCGGCCAACATCCTCAGTGGCGTGTTCAGCGGCATGGGTGGTTGCGCCATGATCGGGCAGAGCCTCATCAACGTGAGCAGCGGCGCGCGGGCCCGGCTCAGCGGCATCATCGCTGCGGTGATGCTGCTGGTCTTCGTCATGTTCGCCGCGCCGCTGATCGAGCAACTGCCCATGGCGGCGCTGGTGGGCGTGATGTTCATGGTGGCCATCGGCACCTTCGAGTGGGCCAGCCTGAGGACCTTCGGCCGCATGCCGCGCCACGATGTGTTCGTGATGCTGGTGGTGATGGCCATCACCGTGTTCTTCCACAACCTGGCCGTGGCCGTGCTGGCCGGGGTGATCATCAGCGCGCTGGTGTTCGCGTGGGAGAACGCCAAACGCATCCGTGCCCGCAAGTACGTGGACGGGCAAGGTGTGAAGCACTACGAGATCTTCGGCCCGCTGTTCTTCGGCAGCGTGCAGGCCTTCAACGAGAAGTTCGACATCACCGGCGATCCCAACGAGGTGATCATCGACTTCGCCGAGAGCCGCGTGGTGGACATGAGCGGTATCGAGGCCCTCAACCGCCTCACCGAACGCTACCGGGAGGCAGGCAAGGAGGTGCACCTGCGCCACCTCAGCGCCGATTGCCGCCAGCTTTTGAAGAACGCCGAGGAGGTCATCGACGTGAACATCCTGGAGGACCCCAGCTACAAGGTGGTGCTGGATAGGATCTAGTTCCGATCGGATGATCAGATGATCGGCAGAGCCTCGACGGTATGAGCACCATCCAGCGCATGGTCATGGGATCCGATTTGGTTTGTCGCTCGACAGCGTGCAATGGTGGGCATCAGCACTTCCTGGGCGCGTGTTCAACTATCTGATCGTCTGATCGTCCGATCACGATGCACAGCGCACGCAATGCACGCTCTGCGGCATCAGGATCAGCCGTTGCATGGGGATCGCCGCCCCGCACTTCTTGCACAGCCCGTAGCCGGGTTCGTCCATGTGCTGCCGCATGCGCTCCAATTGGGCCAGTTTCTCCTCGGCCTTGCGCAGCGCCGCATCGTTGATCGCCTTGTTGTTGATGGCGTCCATGCGGGAGATCCGGCCGATGGCCTCGTCGGGCGCCACCGGAGCGGTGAGCTCGCGCAGCGCTGTGATGGAGGTGCGCGTCTTCTCCAACTCGTTGTCCAGCGCGGCCTTGAAGGCGGAGGTGTCCATGGCGTGAAGGTATCGAAGGATCGAAGCGCTTTCTTTGTGGTCATGCGCCCATTGCTCCTTGCACTGGTCCTTGTGGTCATCGCCCGGGTGCAGGCCCAGGACGCGGGTCCCATCCTTACCATCCGCTTCGGCACGTGCGACACCACGCTCAATGCCCGTGTGCTATCCACCCTGCCTGTCCATAGTGCGCATGTGGAGAACCGTGATGGCGAGAAGCACACGTACAGCGGCCCGTACGTGATCGACGTGCTCCAGGCGGGCTGTCCGGGCTTGTCCCGAGCAGACAAACGCGATCGTGTGGGTTTTGTCGTGCGTGCCACATCCGCCGACGGCTACCGCGCGGCCGTGGCGCTGATGGAGGCGGACACCACCTTCAGCCCGGCACCTGCGATCCTCGCGCTTACCATGGATGGGAGGCCGCTCGATGCCCGTGAAGGCCCGGTGAAGCTTATCGTGCCCGGCGACATGCGGCATGCCCGGCATGTGCGTGGGGTGAGCGTGCTGGAGGTGGTGGCACCTTAGGATCGCGCACCTTCGTACGACATGTCACGCCCGCGCGTCATCACCCGCACCGTCTGGGTCCTCTCGCTCATCAGCCTGTGCACCGACACGGCCAGCGAGATGCTCTACCCCGTGCTGCCGCTCTACCTGAAGGAGATCGGTTTCGGCGTGCTGCTCATCGGCGTGTTGGAAGGTGTGGCCGAAGCGACCGCAGGTTTGAGCAAGGGCTACTTCGGCATGCGCAGCGATCGGCTCGGTAGACGCGCGCCCTTCGTGCAATGGGGCTATGCGCTCAGTGCCATCAGCAAGCCCATGATGGCGGTGATGGTGGCGCCGCTGTGGATCTTCTTCGCCCGCACGCTCGATCGGCTGGGCAAGGGCATCCGCACCGGCGCGCGCGATGCGCTGCTCAACGATGAAGCAACACCGGAGACCAAGGGCCGCGTGTTCGGCTTCCACCGCAGCATGGACACACTAGGCGCTGTGATCGGCCCTTCGCTGGCGCTGCTCTACCTCTGGTGGCGCCCCGGCGATTACGTGCCGCTCTTCTTCATTGCCTTCGGTCCGGGCGTGGTCGCGGTGCTGCTCTCCTTGCTGCTGAAGGAGAGCACACACACGGTGAAGGCTCCAGCGAAGCCCTTCTACTTCTTCGCCTTCCTGCGCTATTGGAAGGTGAGCCCCATGGCCTACCGCAGGCTCACCACCGGCCTCTTGCTCTTCGCGCTCTTCAACAGCAGCGATGTGTTCCTGCTGCTCGGTGCCAGGAACGCGGGCCTCAGCGACACCGGTACCATCGGCGTGTACATCGGCTACAACCTGGTGTACGCGCTGTTCGCCTTCCCGCTGGGGGCGCTGGCGGACCGCATCGGTCTGAAGCGCGTGTTCCTGCTCGGCCTGCTCCTCTTCGCGGCGGTGTACTTCGGCATGGCGGCCGGGCAGGGCCTGGCCGTGATCGCCGCGCTCTTTGTCGTTTACGGCCTCTACGCCGCCGCCACCGAGGGCATCGCCAAGGCGTGGATCGGGAGCATCGTACCGCGCACCGAAACCGCCACGGCCATCGGCACCTACGCGGGCCTGCAAAGCATCGCCGCGCTCTTCGCCAGCGCCTTCGCAGGTTGGCTGTGGTTCGCCTTCGGGCCGGCGGTGACTTTCTTGGTGACCGGTACGGTGGCGGTCGCGGTGCTCGTGTACCTGCTCGTCACGGTGACTGATCCAATTGATGCTCGACCCGCTCAGGTATAGTGCCAACGCCTGGATATCCTTACCAGATGCAGCATGATGGGCACTTCGATCAGCACGCCCACCACAGTCACCAATGCCGCGCCGCTGTTCAGGCCGAAGAGCGCGATGGCCACGGCAACGGAAAGCTCGAAGAAGTTGCTGGCGCCGATCATGCTGGCCGGCGCACAGGTGCGGTAGGGGAGCTTCAGCCAGCGACCGCCTTTCCAACTGAGGAAAAAGATGAAGTAGGTCTGCAGCGCGAGCGGGATGGCGATGAGCAGGATGTCGTACGGGTTGGCCAGGATCTTCTCGCCTTGGAAGGCGAAGAGCAGGATCAGCGTGAGCAGCAGTGCGGCGATGGAGAGTGGCTTCAACTTCGGCAGGAACTGCGTCTTGAACCATGCTTCGCCCTTGGCATGCATGAGCCAGCGGTGCGTGAGGTAACCCGCCACGAGCGGGATCACCACGAAGACAAGGACCGAGGTGACGAGCACACCCCATGGGATGGCGATGCCGGTGATGCCCAGCAGCAATTGCACGATCGGGATGAAGAGCACGAGCAGGATCAGGTCGTTCACGCTCACCTGCACCAGGGTGTAGTTGGGATCGCCGCCGCTGAGGTAGCTCCACACGAATACCATGGCCGTGCAGGGTGCAGCGCCCAGCAGGATGGCTCCGGCGATGTACTCGTTCGCTAACTCCGGCGTGATCCAAGCGACGTATAGCTTGCTGAAGAAGATCCACGCGAAAAAGGCCATGGTGAAGGGCTTGATGAGCCAGTTCACCACCACGGTGAGGCCAAGCCCCTTCAGCTGCGGACCGACTGCGCCTTCGCGAAGCCTTCGGCGAAGCAAGGTGCGCCGCACGCTGTCGAAATCCACCTGCACCATCATGGGGTAGATCATCAGCCAGATGAGGAAGGCCACCGGGATGTTCACCGTATTGATCTCCAGGTCGGCGATCACCTGCATGCCGCTGCCCGCAACCTTGCCCAATGCAATGCCAGCCGCAATGCACAGCAGCACCCAGGCGGTGAGGTACTTCTCGAAGAAGCCGATGGTGGGTTGGGAGTTGCTCATTGGGCTGTCTGGTCACTCAATATAGAGGCACAGAGGACACAGAGCGCTCGTGTTGCAGTTACGATCGAACCTTCTCTGTGTCCTCTGTGCCTCTGTGGTGAAGCATACATCACGTCACCTGTTGCATCACGTAGAACATCTCCGCCGCGATCTGCAAACAACGCTCATCGTAGCGAGCGGTTTCCTCGGGGGTGCCATCGGCTTCCTTGGGGTCGTTGTACGGCAGGCTGATGCGGTCCAGCGCCCCGAATACGATGGGGCAATCCTTGTCGGCCTCGGAGCAGGTCATCACCGCGGAGAAGACTTTGGATGGGTTCGCGGGGTCGTCATATTTCTTGCTCCAGCAGCGCTCTGCGACATGGTGCTCCGTGAACGACACTTCGTACACCGGGTTCTTCCCTTCGGGCTTCATCACCTTGAATCCCGCGCGTTCTATCGCAGCAACAGCGCGTGGGTTGAAGGCCGTGGCTTCAGTACCGCCGCTGTAGGTGCGCACATGGTCCAGGCCGAAGCGCCACGCGGCAGTGGCCGCCCAGACCTGGCTCAGGTGGCTGCGCCTGCTGTTGTGCGTGCAGATGAAAGTGAGGTCGGCGGTCTTGCTTTCCGCCTTGCGTTCCTTCACGAAGGCAGCGATCAGGTTCAGGCTCTCCTTACGTTCAGCGGGAATGGTGTTCATGGCGGGCAGCGCGCGATCGCTCACGTAGCGCTGCAAGTCGGGATGAAGGGTGCGGTCCACGGGCTTAATGGGTTCGTTCGTAAAGGCCATCAGCAGAATGGGCAATAGCAGCATGGCGGTGGAAGTTTCAGCAGCAATTGCTGCCGCTTCCGCAGCACGCGGCTTTCAATTCGGCTTTCTCCGCTTTCACGCCCGGCTTGCTGGCGCTCACCGTGATGCTGAAGATCCCCACACCACTGTTCTTGAAGGCGCTGAGTTGCTCTTCGTTCAGGTAGTTCGCAAGGATGTCATCCGGGACGATGATCGGCTTGCGCTTCTGCACGCTGACCTGCTCGAAACCGAGCTCGTGGATGATGCCGAGGTAGTCGCTCTCTTGCAACGCGCCGCTCACGCACCCAGCGTACATCTCGGCCGCCTTGGCAAGGTTGGCGGGCAGTTCGCCACGCAGCACCACATCGCTGATGCTGAAGTGGCCACCGGGCTTCAGCACGCGCAGCACTTCGCTGAAGGCCTTGCGCTTGTCGGGCACCAGGTTCAGCACACAGTTGCTCACCACCACGTCCACGATGTTGCTCGTGAGCGGCAGCGCTTCGATGTCGCCTTGCCGGAACTCCACGTTCTGGTAACCGAGCTTCTTCGCGTTCTCCTTCGCCTTCGCGATCATCTCCGGGGTGAAGTCCACGCCGATCACGCGGCCATCTTCTCCGGTCTCATGGCGCGCCACGAAGCAGTCGTTTCCTGCACCACTGCCGAGATCGAGCACCGTATCTCCTTTCTTGATCCCCGCGAATTCTGTGGGCAGTCCGCAGCCGAGGCTGAGGTCAGCGTCAGGGTTGTACCCCTTCAGTTTCGAGTAGTCGTCGCTGAAGATGGTATAGGTGTCCGTGGAGCATCCGCCCGCGCCGCAGCAGCTGCTGGCGTTGGTGGCCTTGTCCTGGTTGGCGATCTCCGCGTACTTGGCGCGGACCATGTCCTTGGTGGCTTGTGGGTTGTTCATGGCAGTTGTCACTCCGGGCTTGACCCGGAGTCGCGCTGTTGTTAACAGCAGGTGGCAATGGGTTTGTACGAGGCGAAGAGCTTCTCAAAGGCGATCTGCACCTTCGCCCAGGCCTTCGGTTCGATGCAATAGCACACACTGGTGCCTTCCACCGTGCCGGTGATCAGGCCGATATCCTTCAACTCGCGTAGGTGCTGGCTGATGGTGGCCTGGGCCAGGCCCAGCTCATCCACCAGGCTGCCGCATACGCAGGCGTTCTGCTTCAGCAGGTACTGAAGAATGGCGATGCGCGCCGGATGGCCCAGCACCTTGGCCCACGTGGCCAGCTGGTTCTGTTGCGCGGTGAAGAGATCGGTCTTGGTGACACCCATGGTCTTGGCTTGTAGATCGCAATAATACGATGATAAATTGACCATCGTAACATAACGATGAAGATTTAACACTTGGAACGGGCTATTTCGGGGCCTTCCTGTAGATGCCCACGCCCACCAGCCCGAAGACGATGTTGGGCAGCCACACGGCGGTGAAGGGGTCGAAGCCGGCGTTGGTGGCGGCCACGGTGGTGATCTTCATGGCGAAGACATAGAGCAGGATGAGCAGCACGCCCAGGGCCAGATGCACGCCGGTGCCGCCGCGCACCTTGCGGCTGGCGATGCTCACACCGATCAGGGTGAAGACATAGGTGGCGAAGGGATAGCTGGTGCGCTGGTGCTTCTCGATGCGGTAGAACACCACGCTCGGGCTGCCGCGACGGGTCTCCTCCTCAATGAAGGTGTCCAGCTCCGCATCGCTCATGCTGGTGGCGTTCTCGTTGCGGCGACCGAGGTCCTCGGGCTTCAGGTTGATGAGCGTGTCCAGTTGCTGCCCGTGCCGCACGTGCTCCTGCTCGCCATCCAGGGTGCGGACCATGAAGTCGTACACGGTCCATCTGCCGTTCACGCTGTCATATACCGCGCGGTCGCTCAGCAGCTTGGCCTTCAGCACGCCATTCTCCCACTGTTCCATGCTGAAGCGGTAGCCCGTGCGCTGCTGCCAGTTGAACTTCTCGAAATAGGCCAGTGAGCCATCGCCAATATCGCGGTGCAGGTGGCTGGCATCGATGCGGAAGGGGTTGCGGATGTGGGCCTCCTCAAAGGCCAGGCGCACGCGGTTGGCTTCGGGCAGCGCGTAATGGTTCACCACCAGCGAGATGAGGCAGAGGATGGATGCCGCGATGAAGTAGGGGCGCAGGAAGCGCGGAAAGCTGATGCCACTGCTGAGGATGGCGACCACTTCCGTGCGGTGTGAGAGCCGCCCGGTGAAGAGGATGACGGCGATGAAGATGAGCAGCCCGCTGAACAGGTTCGCGTAGTACACCACGAAGTTCAGGTAGTATTCCACCACCACCACCTGCCAGGTGGCCTTCATCTTGGCGAAGTCCTCGGTCTTCTCGCTGATGTCGAAGACCACCGCAATGGCCATGATGAGCACCAGGATGAAGAAGAAGGTACCCAGGAACTGGCGGATGATATAGCGGTCCAGTGTCTTCAGCATGACCTTCAAGGTCAATGTGGGAAGGTGGAAATGCGGGAATGTGGCATGCCGCAGGGCTTCCTGGTCAGTTCATGGTCACACACGATGCCACATTTCCACATTCGCACATCTTACAATGGTCGCTTGAGCTTCGGCACCAATGCGTTCTTCCAAGCCGTGAAGCTACCGTCCAAGATCCGTTCCCGGGCTTCGCGCATCAGGTCCAGGTAGAAGCCAAGGTTGTGCAGGCTGGCGATCTGGGGCCCCAGCACCTCGCCGCTCTGGAAGAGGTGCCGCACGAAGGCCTTCGAATGGAAGCTGTCCACCCAGGTGCTGCCATGCGGGTCCAGCGGTGCGTGGTCATCGGCCCATTGGTGGTTCTTGATGCGCAGGATGCCTTCGCGGGTGAAGAGCATGCCGTTGCGGCCGTTGCGCGTGGGCATCACGCAGTCGAATAGGTCCACGCCCAGGGCGATGCCCTCCAGCAGGTTCCACGGGGTGCCCACGCCCATGAGGTAGCGCGGACGGTCGGCGGGCAGAATGCGGCACACGAGGTCCGTCATGCCATAGAGTTCCTCCTCGGGCTCGCCCACGCTGAGGCCGCCGATGGCGTTGGCGGCACGGCCGCGCGAGGCGATGAACTCGGCCGACCTCGCACGCAGGTCCGGGAAGGTGCTGCCCTGCACGATGGGGAGCAGCGTCTGTTCATGGCCGTATTTCGGCTCGGTGGTGTCGAAGCGTGCGATGCAGCGGTCCAGCCAGCGGTGGGTCATGTGCATGCTGCGTTCCGCATAGTCCTTTTCGCAGGGCCAGGGGGTGCACTCGTCAAAGGCCATCACGAGGTCGGCACCAATACTGCGCTGGATGTCCATCACGTTCTCCGGCGTGAACAAGTGGCGGCTGCCGTCGATATGGCTCTGGAACTTCACGCCCTCCTCAGTGATCTTGCGGATGTCGCTGAGGCTGTGCACCTGGAAGCCACCGCTGTCCGTGAGGATGGGGCGGTCCCACCCGTTGAAGCGATGCAATCCGCCGGCCTTCTCCAGCACCGCCGTACCGGGCCGCAGGTACAAGTGGTAGGTGTTGCTCAGCAGCATGGGCGAGGCCAGGTCGTCGCGCAGCTCGCGGGTGTGCACGGCCTTCACCATGCCCAGGGTGCCCACGGGCAAGAACACCGGGGTGGGCACGGTGCCATGGCCGGTGGTGAACTCGCCGGCGCGGGCGTGGCTGCCGGGGTCTTGGGCGTGCAGGGTGAAGCGCATGCGGACTGGTCTCCCGATCGGGGCTGCAAAGATGCCCTTCTTCCGCCGCGCAGCTGTTCATAACTGCATCCACCGGAAGGCGAGCCCCGGCGGGAGCCCGGATAGCTTCGCCCTCGTTCCCGGCGGGTCCCCGCCGCCGGGCGTATCGTCCGCATGTCCCTCGTTGTCCTCTATGTCCTGGCCGGTGCGCTCGTGGCGCTCCTCTTCTTCCACGGCTACATCTTCAGCCGGTTGGCCTTCCGTGACCAGACGGCCGAGCCCGACCGCGACCTGCCCGTGAGCGTGGTGATCTGCGCCCGCAACGAAGCACGCGCGCTGGAGCACCTCATCCCCCTGCTGCTGGACCAGGATCACCGCGAGTTCGAGGTGGTGGTGGTGAACGACCGCAGCGAGGACGACACCTGGGAGATCCTGCAATGGATGAAGCCCGAGCACCCGCGCCTGCGCCCGGTGAACATCCAGGCCGATGAGAAGTTCAACTACGGCAAGAAGCTCGCGCTGGGCGTGGGCATCCGCAGCGCCAAATACCCGCACCTGCTGCTCACCGATGCGGACTGCCTGCCCGTGGGCCGCGACTGGCTCTCGCTGATGGCCTCCGGCTTCCGCAATGACCGCCACATCGTGATCGGGCACAGTCCTTACGAAAAGAAGGGCCCCGGCTTCGCCAACCTGCTGGAGCGCTATGATGGTGCCAGCAAGGCCATGCAATACATCAGCTTCGCGCAGGCCGGGTTGCCGTACATGGGCACCGGCCGCAACCTGGGCTACACGCACGAGGTCTTCTTCGCTGTGAGCGGCCCGCGCCGTCACCACCACCTCATGAGCGGCGACGACGACCTCTTCATCAATGAGGTGGCCCGCGCGCGCAACACCAGCGCCGTGGCCGACCCGCGCAGCTTCATGACCACGCGCGCCTCGGCCGACCTGGACACCTGGCTGCGCCGCAAGCGCCGCCATTACACCACCGCGCGCTATTACCGCTTCGGCCACCAGTTCCTGCTCACCTTGATGCCACTGGCGCGCATGCTGTTCTGGGCCTGCGTGGTGTCGCTCTTTTTTCTCGGTCACTGGCCACTGGCCCTTGGTGCGCTGGGTTTGGAGCTCCTGCTCTTCCTCCCCGTGCGCCTGAAAGCACTGTATAAACTGGGCTCGGGCCGTTCCATTCTCTGGCTCGCCCTGCCTTTGGAATGGCTGTTCCTACTTTTGGAACCGGTGGTCTACTTCAGCACCCTGATCCGAAAACCACGCCGATGGAAGTAAGCGCGAACCTCTCCGAAAAGGCCCTCTACGATTACAAGCTCGTACGGCGTGCCGTGGACAAGAAGGACCAGAAGGCCTACGCCGAGCTGATGAGCCGCTACCGCGACTCCATCTACTTCATGTTGTTGAAGATGATCAACAACAAGGACGATGCGGAGGACCTTACCATCGAGGCCTTCGGCAAGGCCTTCAACCGCCTGCACCAGTACACGCCCAACTACGCGTTCAGCACCTGGCTCTTCAAGATCGCGTCCAACAATTGCATCGACTGGATCCGCAAGCAGAAGATGCGCATGCTCAGCATTGACAACCCCATCGGCACGGATGATGGCGACGAGATGCACATTGAGATCCGCAGCCAGGGGCCCGACCCCATCGATGTGGTGATCCGCGAGCAGAAGAACGAGCTGATGCGCGAGGTGGTCGACAAGCTCAAACCGCGCTACCGCCAACTGGTGGAACTGCGCTACTACAAGGAGTACAGCTATGAGGAGATCGCGCAGGAGCTGGACCTGCCCCTCGGCACCGTGAAGGCGCAGCTGTTCCGTGCGCGCGAGTTCCTCATGAACCTCATGCAGGGCAGCCGCGATCACCTGTAGCCCACGCCATGGACGACGGCGCCGACCTCGTCTTCCAGCACTTCCCCGGGCTCAGCGCCCGGCAGCAGGAGCAGTTCCGCCAGTTGGGCGCGGTCTACGCCGCCCTCAATGCCCGCGTGAACCTCATCTCCCGCAAGGATATCGAGCACCTCTACGAGCGGCACGTACTGCACAGCCTCGGCATCGCCAAGGTCCTTTTGTCCGGGGTCACCCTGAGCCCTTCCACGCGAGTCACCGTGAGCCCGCCCACACAGGTCACGCTGAACCCATCCACGCAAGTCACCCTGAGCTCGTCCACACAGGTCACGCTGAGCAAGCCGGCCCCGAGCAGAGCCGAGGGGTCGAAGCGCAACCCACCATCTCTTGATGCTTCAAATGCTCAAGGGCCCAACGGGCTCTCCTTCATCGATGTCGGCACCGGCGGCGGCTTTCCCCTGGTGCCGCTGGCCATCCTGTTCCCCGACAGCACCTTCCACGGCATCGATGGCACCGGCAAGAAGATCGCGGCCGTGAACGAGGCCATCCAGGCGCTCGGCCTCAGCAACTGCACCGCCGAACAGGTGCGCAGTGAGGGTCACAGGGGGAAGTACGATGTCATCGTCAGCCGCGCCGTCACCACCCTGCCCGAGTTCATCCGCATGACGAAGCACCTGGTGCGCAAAGGCGAAGGGAAGCTGCTCTATCTGAAAGGCGGCGAGCTGGCCGATGAACTCCTGCCCATCCGCCTGCCCCTGCGCGTGCACGAGCTCTCGCAGTTCTTCCCCGGCGAGTTCTTTGTGACGAAGAAGGTGGTGGAAGTTGAAATGTGAAAGTGGAAACTGGAAAGTTGAAAGGGATCCCATCGAGACCGTTCAACTTTTGGCTTTCGCAATTCAAGTTTCCAATTGCAACCGGCTCAAGCTGTGGTACAGCCCGTTCACATCGGCGATCAGCTCATCATGCGTGCCGCTCTCCACCACGGTGCCCTTGTCGAGCACCAGGATCTTGTCGGCATCGCGCACGGTGCTCAGGCGGTGGGCGATCACCAGGCTGGTGCGGCCTTTCATCAGTTCGTCCAGGGCCTCCTGCACCAGCCGTTCGCTCTCGCTGTCCAGGGCGCTGGTGGCCTCGTCGAGGATCAGGATGGCGGGGTCCTTCAGCACGGCCCGTGCAATGGCGATGCGCTGCCGCTGACCACCGCTCAGTTGCACGCCGCGTTCGCCCACCACGGTGGCGTAGCCTTCGGGGAAGCTGGCGATGAAGCTGTGGGCGTTGGCCTTGCGTGCGGCGGCCTCGATCTCCTCCTGTGAGGCTTCGGGCTCGCCGTAGGCGATGTTCTCGCGGATGGTGCCTCCGAAGAGCAGCACCTCCTGCGGTACAATGGCCATGCGGTCGCGCAGGGCGGTGAGGGGATAGTCGCGCGCGTCCCGGCCATCGATGAAGAGCGCGCCGGAGACCGGGTCGTGGAAGCGCAGCACCAGCGCGGCGATGGTACTCTTGCCCGCGCCACTGGGGCCCACCAGGGCGATGCGCTGCCCGGGCTCGGCACTGAAGCTCACATCGCGCAGCACGGACATGTCGGGCCGCGTGGCGTAGTGGAAGGACACATGCTGGAAGGCGATGCGGCCGCGCAGTGCCAGCGGTGTGGCCTTCGGCCCCAGGTCGATGGGCTCGGCGGCCTCGTCGTGCAGGTCGAAGAGGCGCTCGGTGGCGCCCACGGCCTTCAGCAGCCCCGTGACGTATTCCGGTATGCTGCCGATGCTGGCGCCGATGAAGACCGAGTACATGATGAAGGTGACGAGCTGGCCGGTGGTGAGTACGCCCTCCTCCTTCAGATGCACCCCGCGCCAGATCACCAGCACGATGGCGCCGAACATGCACAGGATAATGAAGGAGACGAAGGCCCCGCGCCAGCGCGCCCCCTTCAGCGCCAGGCCCCGCGCCGCGCGCACGCTCTTTCCGTAGCGCGCGGCCTCCCAGGCCTCGTTTGCGAAGGCCTTCACGCTCTGGATGCCCTGGAGGGTTTCCTCCACCACCACGTTGGTGTCGGCGATGCGGTCCTGCACCTCCTTGCTGAGCTTGCGGATGTAGCGGCCGAAGATCACCGCCACGATGGCCACCACGGGGATGCTGGCGAGCATCGTGAGGGTGAGCTGCGGCGAGAGCATGGTCAGCAGCACCAGGCCCACCGTGACGATCACGAGCTGCCGTACCAGTTCCGCCAAGGTGGTGGTGAAGGTGTCCTGCAGCAAGGCCACATCTGCACTGATGCGGCTGTTGAGCTCGCCCACGCGGCGCTGCGCGAAGAAGGTCATGGGCAGCTTCAGCAGGTGCTCGTAGGTGTCCTGCCGCAGACGGGCCAGCATGTGCTCGGTGACGTGGGAGAAGAGGTAGATGCGGCCGAAACCGAGCACGGCCTGCAGCGCGAACACACCGAGCAGCAGCAGGGCCACCGAGTCGATGTTGTGCAGGTCGAGGAGCGCGTTGGTGTCGTGGGGAAGCGTGCCTTTGGTGGCGTCCACCAACTTGCCCATGAGGCCGGGGAAGACCAGGCTGAGCAAGCTGGTGCCCAGCAGCAGCAGCATGCCGGCGGCGAAGGCGGTGCGGTGCGGCCGCAGGTAGCGGAACAACCGCAGGCACTTCCGCAGGGTGGTGCGGTTGAGCTTCGCGGGCTTCGCGTCGTCGATGGTGCGGTTCCTTCCCCTGGCCATGTGTGGTGCGCTGCAGCGTGCGCTGCGGTGCGCGGCGGGCAAAAGTAGCCGCAGCCGGTACTACCGAAAGATCAGGACGAAAAGCTGCTGGTGGCTTAACGACCGCCCTCGATCACCACACGCGCATTGCGAACGCCCTTGTTGGTGTGCAGGTGCAGCACGTATACACCCGGTGCGAGTTCCGAGGCGTCCACGTCGATGCGCCCGCCTTGCAGCGGCGGCATGTCCTGCTGCCACACCTGCTGGCCCAGGCCGCTGTACAAGGTGATGGAGCGCACCTCCGTGAGCGGGTCGCCGAGGTTCACGGTGAATTGACCGTTGCTCGGGTTGGGCACGAGCTGTACTTGTGCGTTCGGCGCATGCGCACCGATACCGACGCTGATGGTGTTCGTCTCCCACAGGCCGCGGCCGAAGGTGCCGGCGCGCAGGGTGCTGGTGGCGTGCTGTAGGTCCAGGTCGGTGACCACCACGTTGGGCAGGCCCTGGTCATAGGGAACCCAGCCGGAAGTACCCGCATCCCAGACGAAGACACCGGCGTCAGTGCCGAGGTACACATCGCCTGTGGCGGGGTCGATCTCCGCGCAGTTCACCGGTAGGTTGGGCAGGCCGGTGGCGGTCACGTTCGTCCACGAGCCGCCGCCGTTGGTGGTCGCGTACACCTTGTCGTTCGCTTCGTAGCCGCTCAGCGTCACCACCACGGCGTTCGCGTCGGCGGGGTCCACCTGGATGCCGCTGAGGTACACACTACCCGTGGGCAGCGATCCGGTAACGTTCGTCCAGGTGCTGCCGCCGTTCACCGAGCGCAGCACGACGTCGAGGTAGCCGATATAGATCACGTTGCTGTTGCTCGGTGCCACGGCCAGGTAGTTCATGATGGCGCCTGGAATGGGCGTGCTCAATGTTGTCCACGTATTACCTCGGTTCGCGCTGCGGTACAATGCCTCGTAGCCGGCGAAGATCACCGCCGGGTTGTTCGGGTCCAGCTGGTAGGGCGTCACCCATTCACCGGGTTGCTGCCCGCCTGGCAGGTTCTCCGAGATCGTGACCTGTGCTGCCGTGCTGGTGTTGATGCGGTAGATCACACCGTTGGCGTACGAGGTGTAAATGAAGCTCATGGTTGGGTCGATGTGGCATTGCATGCCATCGCCACCGGTGAGCTCCTGCCAGCTGCCCGCATCAAGGCCGATGGAGCCGTTGTCCTGCAGGCCGGCCAGCACGACCGTAGGATCCGATTGGGCGTTGCTGATGGAATACATCTGGCTGATGGCCATGCCATTGGTCAGGTTGGTCCACGTGCTGCCGCCGTTGGTGCTGCGGTATACACCGCCATCGTTGCAGTCGTACAGCACATTGGCCTGCGAGGGGTGGAAGACCACATGGTGCTTGTCCGCATGCACCACGGGGGTTCCCGGCGGTGCGTTGATGCCTCCACCTGTCCACACGTTGCTGGGGCTCCAGCTGCTCCCGCCATCATTGGTGCGCCACAGGTTCACACCGCCGACGTAGATGTTGTTGTAGTTCGCCGGATCGATGGCGAGGGTGAGGTCGTAGGAGCCTTGTCCGGAATTATCCGATGCATCGCCCATCCAACCAAGCAGATTGTAGCCGGGCCCGCCGGTCCAGTAGGGTGCCCAGATGGCGCCCGAGTTGGTGCTGTAGTGCATGGAGTGCATGGCGTGCGTGTTCGCGTCGGAGCACAGGATGTCCACTGCGTTGGGAGCTGCGGGGCACACGGCGATGTCGATGCGGTTCACACCGCTCAAGGCGGTCACCTGCGACCAGTTCTGCCCGAAGTCGATCGTGCGGTACACCTGCGCATTGCCGGCGGGATCGTAACTCGCGGCATACACGATGTCCGGGTTCGTCGGGTGGAACTCAATATCCATGAAGTAGCCCGGCAGGATGTTGGTCCAACTGGCTCCGCCGTCGTCTGTCTGATAGATGCCATAATTGGTGGCGGCATAGACGTAAGTGGGAAAGGCGGGATCGATCAGGATCTTGCGGATCAACACGCCGTCCGACTGGTCAGCGCTCAGCACCTGGGTCCAAGTGCTGCCGCCATTGGTGCTTTTCAATACGCCGATGCTTTTGGTATCACCAGCAAATGGATGTCCGAAGGCGCTCAGGCTCAAGGCAGCATCGCCATCGCCCGTGGCGATGTACATGGTGTTCGGGTCGTTGGGATGGATCGCGATCCAGCTTACGCCGAGCACGGGCAGATCATCGGTATTGGTGGTCCATGAGGTGCCGCCGTTGGTGGTCTTCCACAGGCCGCCCGCCGGTGTGCCCACCCAGAAGGTGTTCGTGTTGGTGGGGTGGAAGGCGATGCAGTTGATGCGCCCCACGCCTGCGATGCCGGTGGCGTTGTAGGGGCCCATGCTGGTCCAGTTGGCGCTGCTCTTCGCCGCGCCGCCGCCCTGCTCCTTCACATAGCGGTCCCACGCATCGCACTCCACACGGTTGGTTGGGAACACGCCGCTGGGGCCGGTGCGCACACGCCAGTGCTGTGCCCACCGCTGGAATTGTTTCCAGCCCGGGGCTTTGTGACGCACGCCGGCGCTGTCGGTGTACCAGCCGTTCTTCACGTTGAAGGGAGCCCAGAAATCGGTGAAGGCCTTCTCCACCTCGTGGAAGGTGGGGCGTTCACTGGTGATGCCCTGCGTCCAATGCTGGGCGCTAAGGGTGCCGCTGCACAGCACAGCGGCGAGGCTCAGGGCGTAGAGGTGGCGCATCATGGGGTGAGGGTTCAGGGTCGGTTCTGGGGTGGCAGGTGCTCTATTCGGGGTACCGGCAGTTCACTGGCAACGCCATCAACGGAGTAATGAATGACGGCCGCAGGGTCGCCGGTCGGTTCGGTACGTGGAAGGCTCAGACGCAGGTCAAGTGTATCCCCCTGGGTCGGAATGACCGCTGCTTGAGCCACAGGGGAACCTGGGCGTACCAACACCGGTGTGTGATCCGCGCCGTTCATGCGGATGCGTGTGAAATTCACCTTTTCGTGTGTGTGCACCACCACCGTGAAGGTGAACTCCGTTCCGCTGCCACCACCCGATATACCAGCGGTCCAGTTCCTGCTTGTGGCGCCGACCAATTCCACGGGAGGCTTTGGCTGAGCTCCAGCGCCGCTTCCAGCACCGCCTTTGTGTGAGGTGCAGCCCGAACAACCAAGCTGCAGGATCAGGATCAATGGAAGCCAGGTCGCTCTCATCATGCGGGTGCTTATCCAAATGTATCCGCCAGGCGGAATTATCACAGGAACACTGATCCGCACTCCACCTTTCTCGGTCGATCACCCGCGCCCCGAGCACCCCGTTCCAGCACCTGCGTAGCGCTGTGGTATGCCATCGGGTCCCTGTTTCCCGGCAATTCCCCACCTTTGCCGCCCATTTCGCCACCCATGGCCAACCTAGCCGAAAGCCGCCGACTGCTGGACGTACCCCCTGGCATCAGCCTGAAGGAGCTGTCCGTAGCCTACAAGAACCTCATGAAGCGGCACCATCCGGACCGTTTTCAGGAAGAGGCGGAACGTGCTGAGGCCGAGGCCATGAGCACGCGGATCATTGCGGCCTACAAGCTGCTGGAAAGTGTTCACCCGGAGACGATGGCCGCGCGCGAGCAGGAGCTTGAGGCGGACCTGGCCAGCCAGGTGGGCAATTGGCGCTTCGAGAAGAGCACCCTTACCCTGATCCTTGGCAATGGCAGCGAATACGCTTTCATTGGGGTGGATCGCGGCGCCTACAACAAGTTCGTGGGCAGCAATGGTGCGGCCCGCTTCGTGCGCCGCAACCTCATGGGGCGTTTCAGCTTCCGCCGCGTGACCGCCGCGCGGGTGGAGGAAGTGGTGGCGTAGCGCCGGCCATTCCCCACACCAGACGCCGGACCTCTTTGGTCCTCAGTGTATTGGGCAGATCTTTACCTTCACTTCATGAAGATCCTGCTGCGCGTCCTGAAGTGGACCGGCGGCGTGCTGCTGGTCCTGGTCGGAGGCTTTGTGGCGCTGGTGTATGCCCGCCACGACCGCACCTTCGACGCACCGTACCCTGAGATCACCGCCAGTACGGACAGTGCGGTGATCGCCAGGGGTGAATACCTCGTGAACGGTCCGGCACACTGCACGGGCTGCCACACGGACAATGCGAATGAGGCCGCGTATATGCGCGGTGAGGAGGTGCCCATGCATGGTGGCTACGACTTCGTGCTGCCGCTGGGGCACGTCTATTCACGCAACATCACCAATCACCCGCAATACGGTGTCGGGCGGTTGAGCGATGCGGAGATCGCGCGCACCCTGCGCTACGGTGTGGGCAGTGATGGCCGGGCCATCTTCGACTTCATGCCCTTCTATATGCTGAGCGATGCCGATCTGCAGGCCGTGATCAGCTACCTGCGCACGGTGCCGCCGGATGATCACCAGCCCCCCGACCACACCTTCGGCTTCATGGGCAAGGCGGTGAAGGCCTTCCTGATCAAGCCCATGGGACCATTGGACAAGGAGCGGCCCAAGTATGTACGACCGGATACCACCGTGGAGTACGGGGCTTACCTGGCGAACAGTGTGGCCAATTGCGATGGCTGCCATACCGCACGGGACCTGGTCACCGGTGCCTATGTGGGCCCGCGTTTCGCCGGTTGGCAGGGCATGGAAGGCATGCGGGGCGATTATTACAATACGCCGAACCTTACGCCCGACCCAACCACGGGCCACATGGCCGAATGGACCTTCGAGACCTTCCAGAAGCGCTTCCGCGCCGGCCCGGCTTACGAGACCAGCCCCATGCCGTGGGTGAACTTCGCGCGCTTCAGCGATGAGGACCTGAAGGCCATCTGGGCCTACCTACAGACCCTGCCGCCCGTGACGAAGGAGACCGGGCCGATGCTGGCGAAGGCGGGGAGCTGAGGCCCTTGCCGGCGTGAATACCACCCTTGGATCGCCACCATCCGGCCGGCGTTGTGGAAGGCCATCAGAGCGGGCCTGGACTTCTGATGGCAGGGTGCACTACAGGACATTCAAGCCTTCTGTCAGGGGCAGAACACCTCGTTGGTGTCATACACCGGCCCGCAGGTCCGCGGATCAAATTGGTCCCCGCAGACCGGGTTGCCGTGGAAACTGAGGCATGGAGCGCTTCCATAGCTCAACCGGGTGAGCGAGGCGGCTCCGGTCAACGTGATGCCGGATGTGGTAAGCGCGTGCACCCCAACGCTGTACGGTCCAGTGCCGGTGGAGTCCTCACCGTCCCAATAGCCGAAGAGATCATGGTAAGCGAACACGAGATCACCCGTAGCGTTCCTGATCTGCACATGGATCTCGGTGATGTTCGTGAACGTGACAAAGAACCGGTCGTTCATACCGTCCCCGTTCGGAGTGAACACATTGGGCGCCTGAACACAGGCCGAATCGACCGAGATCTCCAGATGGTCAGGCAGGGGCGGGCCCCCCGGGCTGGGGGAGGGATCTTCCTTTTCGCAGCCCGCGCCTGCGCATGCGAGAGCCAGCAGCGCGGCCGAGAGACGCGGAATACCGCCCACGGTCTTCATACAGGCAAATCTACCCGATCACATGCCCAGTCAACAGCGTACCAGGCTCACCCATGCACCGCCACCATCCGGTCGGCGATGTGGTCGAAAAGCGCCTTCAGCGGGCCCTCCACCATCATCTTCAGGAAGGGGTTCAGGTCGGCGTTGAACTCCTGCCAGGCCGTGGTCCTGCCGCCTTCCTCCTGCATGTGCACGTCCAGCGTGAAGGGGAAGGGGCTGCGGTCGGTGGCCTTCATGCGCACGAGTTGAGGCGTGCCACCTTCCACAAGTTCCAGCCCGATGGTGGCCGCGCCCTGCACCTTGAAGGAACAGGAGCGCCCGTCGCTCTGCCAGTCGCTGATGCGCTCCTTGGGCAGCAGCTGCTGGAAGTTGTGCATGTCCTGCAAAAAAGTGAACAGTTCACCCGCGGGCCTGCCGATGGTGACGCGCTTGCTCGTGATGGTGCTCATTCCTTGGTGGCCTTGCTGCGCGCGGGTACCGGTGCGGTGTCCCAGGCGGCGGGGTCCTTTCTCCACTCGCCCAAGGCGGGCAGGTCCTTCTCGGTGATGTAACCGCTGCGCAAGGCCTGATCGAGCAGGATGCTGTAGTTCGTAAGGGGGTGCATCTTCACCTTGGCCTTCGTGAAGGCCTGTTCCGCCGCGTCGAAGCCGTAGCTGAAGATGCTCACCATGCCTTTCACCTCCAGGCCCGCTTCGCGCAGGGCCTCCACGGCGTTCAAACTGCTTTTGCCGGTGCTCACCAGGTCCTCCACCACCACCACGTTGCGGCCCACGGTGAGGTCGCCCTCCACCTGGTTCTTCAGGCCGTGGCCCTTGGCATCGCTGCGCACATAGAGGAAAGGCAGGCCCAGGTCGTGCGCCACCAGCGCACCGTGCGCGATGCCGCCCGTGGCCACGCCCGCGATCATGTCCGGCCGGCCGAACTCGTGGTTGATCACGTGCACGAACTGCTGGCGGATGTAAGTGCGCACAGGAGGATAGGAGAGGGTCTTGCGGTTGTCGCAGTAGATCGGGCTTTTCCACCCGCTCGCCCAGGTGAAGGGTTTCTTCGGGCTCAATTTCACCGCTTTGATCTGCAGCAGGAATTCTGCGATCTTCAGCGCCGGATCCAGTCGCGCGTCCATGGGGCGAAAGTATGAAGTCTATATCGGGGGCAGGCCGGTGCGCATTGCCATGCGTCCGGAACGTCCGGACAAGCTCACCCAGTGGCTGCAGTTGCGCATCGATCATGACGAGGAACCCGCCGCCGCGCTGGAACGGTTCACGCAGACGGCAGAGCTGCGTGGCCTGCTCCTCTTCGGCCCCGACCCAGAGGCCATCTGGGAGCGCTTCAAGGCTTCCTACACCTTCGTGCAGGCCGCCGGTGGAGTGGTGAGCGATGAGCGTGGACGCCTGCTGGCCATCCGCCGCCTGGGCGTGTGGGACCTGCCCAAGGGGAAGGTGGATGCGGGGGAGGCCATCGATGAGGCGGCCGTGCGCGAGGTGCGCGAGGAATGCGGCCTGCAGGTGCTTACGATCGAGGCGCCGTTGTGCCACACCTGGCATACCTACGAGCGCAAGGGCGTGAACCACCTGAAGCGCACGGACTGGTTCCTGATGAACGCTTCTTCCGCCGAGCGCCTGGTGCCCCAGGAGGATGAAGCCATTGAACAAGTGACCTGGCTGGATGCGGCGGGCCTGGCGCGCATGCGGCAGGATACCTACCCCTCCCTGCTCAGCGTTCTGGACGCGTGGGAGCAGGCGCGTCGCTCCCGAACCTGATCGCATTGCGCTGTTCGGCTTCCACCTTCAGCCGGTGGAATACATCCACCATGCCGCTGCTGGGCAGAGGGGCGGGCGCGTGTGAGAGTTCACGGTCGTTCAACAGGAAGAAGGCGGGAATGCTGCGCAGCCGCAAGGCGTCCATGAAAAGTGGGTCCGCGCCGGCCTGCAGCCAATGCCAGCTCGTGCTGGTGTAACTCCCTGCCAGCTTCCGGAAGTCCGCCTGCGAACTGTCCACGCTCACCACCACGAAGTGCACAAGCTTGCCGTACGCGGCGTCCAGTTTCTTCAGCGCTTCGATCTCCACCGCGCACCAGCTGCACCAGCTTGCGGTGACCGCGAAACAGATCGGGCCTTCGAGCAATGTGTTCACCTCCACCAGTTCGCCGGTGGGGTCGCTCAAGCGCATGATCGGGAAGGTGGCGCCCGGTTTCATGGCCGTGAGGTCCCAACGCATGTTGGCGGCCAGAAGGCGGTGTTCGGCAAAGGCGGAAGTGCGCTCCACCTGTTGCATGAGGTCAAGCATGCCCTTGCGGTCGAAGGTCCGGCCGAAGTACTCCGTGTACAGGTTGTCCAACCACACGAGTTCGCGCAGGCGGGCATCGTCGCGTAGGAAGTCGTGCCGCGCCACCAGTGCGTCCAGGCTGTCGCGTTGCGCGTTGCGGATGGACGCCAACAACCGTTGCTCCTGCGCACGGAAGGGGAACATGAGCAGGTGTTTCTCGAAGAACCCGCGGAGGAAGCGCATTTGCTCCGGACTGCCATAAGCGATGGCGCGGCCCTTGATCCATTGCTGCCAGATGTGGCGTGGCGAGGCTTGTGCACCGGCATACAGGCCGGCGATGGCATAGTCCAGCTCGTGCTGGAAAAAGGGGTCCTGCACTTGCGCATAAAAGCGCCGCAGTTTTGCAGCGAAGCTGTCCACTCGCGCCAGCAGTGCCGCCGGGTTGAGGTACACCGTGGTGGGTCGGTGGCTGGTATCACGCAGCGCGCCACCCTGCCGCGCAGTGGTCGCGGCATCCATGCCGGCGCGTTCATCGCTGGCCAGACCTTCTGCCACGAAGAGGTCGATGCGTTCATTCAGGTCGGAAGTGAGGGCATTGATGTCCAGGGGGTCAAGGTCCTGGAACACCACCTCCAACGCGGTCGTGGCCCCGATCGAGCGCGGTTTCCCGGAGGGCACCGAGAGGTCCAGCATGTAGGTGGCACCCGGCATCAGGTAGAGGTCGGTGACGGCCTCACCCACACGCAGGCGAGCACGCGTGCGTCCCTCCACTTCCGCCATCAACGTGGCACGGCCATCAGCGTTCAGGTCGTTGCGCGTAAGGAGGATGAGCCGGCGCGTGAGGAGGTCATCGTAGCGGTAAAGCACCGCGGGTTTGGCGGCCAGCCCCTGGCCGTGCAACACCAAGGTGCAGGTGGCGCCACGTAGGATGCCGTGGCCAAGGAAGAGGAGCGAAAGGATGAAGAGCCGCATCATGGACGCACCGCCTGGGGTACGAACGCGGAAACATCGGCCTTGTTGGCGATGAGCTCACGCACGATGGTGCTGCTGATGTGTGCGTGTTGCGGAAGGGCGGGCAGGAAGAGCGTTTCAACACCTCCCAGCGCATGGTTCATGAGGGCGATGCTGCGTTCGGCGCCGTGGTCGGTGCTGTTGCGCAGGCCGCGCAGGATATAGGTGGCGCCCACGCGCTGGCACAGGTCCACGGTGAGGCCTTCGTAGCTCACCACTTCCACGCGGGGCTCCTGGGCGAAAGTCTCGCGCAACCAGGTGAGACGCTGTTCCAGTCCGAACATGCCACGCTTGGTGGTGTTCGTTCCGATGGCCACCACCACCTTCTCGAACAGCGGCAGCGCACGTTGCACGATGCTCACGTGCCCGATGGTCACGGGGTCGAATGATCCGGGGAAGACGGCTATCGGGATCATGCGGGTGCGGTATGCTGGAAGAAGCTGAAGTTGATGGTGCCGTAGGAGCGGTTCTTCACGAAACCGGGGAGAAGCTTCAAACTGGTGCGCTCCGAGTGCTCCACAATGAGCAGGCCATCCTTCTCCAGCAGTCCTCCTTCCAGCACCAAGGTAGGGATCCGTTCAATGCCTTCCATCTCGAATGGCGGATCGGCGAAGACGATGTCATAAGTGGCGCGGTGGGTGGCCAGGAAGGCGAAGACGTCGGCCTTCACCATGTGCCAATTGCTTTCGCCCAACTGGCGGGCGAGTTGTTGCATGTAGCCGAAGAGCACCCGGTCGCGCTCCACGCTCACCACCTGTTCCGCGCCCCGGGAAAGGAACTCCACCGCAAGGTTGCCGGTACCGGAAAAGAGGTCCAGCACGCGGATGCCTTCGAGCGGCACACTGTGGTGCAACATGTTGAAAAGGCCTTCCTTGGCGAAATCGGTGGTGGGCCGTGCCAGCATCTCCTTGGGCGGATGGATGCGGCGCCCGCGGTATTTGCCACCTATGATGCGCATGCCCATTGATCGAAAACGGCGAGCCAACGCTCGCTCATGGCCACGCCCAAGGCCGGGGTGGCGGGGCCAGGGGGGGCTGGGGTGCAGGTGCCGAAGTAGGTATGCAGCAAGGTGCGCTCATCGGCGGCGAGGCGCGGGCCGGCCAGCAGCAGGCGGGTGCTGTGCGGCGTATTGCCCGTGCGCTCCGCCGCTAGCAGGGCGAAGTAGAGCACGTCGGTGACATCCGGTGCGTGGAAGGCATTGCTGAGCAGCACGTGCCCGTCACGCACCACCACCAGGTCCACACGGCGGTCATCGCGGTGCAGCAAGAGCAGCGGCTGGGTGGTGGCGCGGGCCAGCGCGGCACGCACCAGCAGGGCTTGCAAGGGCAGTGGCTGGGCCTCGGGATGGTCGGCCAGCGTGGTGCGCGTGGCGGTTTCGCCCGGCAGGTACAGGCAGCGTGCGGAAAGCTCGGCGACCGGTTCCTCCCGGGGCTCTCCCGTGGGAAGCGGGCCATGCACCAGTTCCAGCACCTGACGCTCCAGGCCGGGTGCCAATGCGCCTACCGGCACAAGGGTGCTTAGCTCGGGTAGGGCAACAAAGGTGGTGCGCCCAGGTTCGTGCGGTTGTTCGGGTCCAGCGGACACCCGATCGCCTGGTCCTGCTGCGAAGGCCACACAACGTCCTGTGCGGACCTCATGCGCGCTCCATGCCGATGCGGTGGGGGAGTGGAACAGCGACAAGTGGTAAGCACGCGGCAGCGTGGGGTCGTAGGCCTGCGCCTTCCAAGCCTCCTCCATGGCGGGAGGTTATTCGCCGGTCCAGTTGCCGGAGGTGGAGGCCTTCTCCAGGCTGCCCACCATCAATGTATCACCGGCCACCATCGGGCTGGGGTCCTTGGCCACGAACACCGGCACGTTGCGGCCGCTGCTGCTCACCACTCCAGACTTCAAGATCAGGGGCTGGCCGGTGATGGGCTGCACGCCCAGTTTGTCCGGGTTGAAGGCATAGGCGCGGTTGTGCATGGCCTTCTTCGTGAGGAAGGTGCTGTCCAGCACGGGCACCAGAATGGTGTCGCGCACGATCAATTGCAGTTTCAGCGCTTCCTCCTCGCTGAGCGTATCCGGCTTCTGCCCGATGGCGCGGATCAGGGGCATTTTCCCCTCCTTCACAAAGCTGCGAAGCACTTCCATGTTGCCGGTGTATCCCCCATACACCTGACGGAATACGAGTTGTGCGTTGCGCACGTCCTTCAGCGCCTGGATCACTTGGGTGTCCGTACGTTTCTTCAGCGCCTGGAACTCCAGTACCTCCTTCACGCTGCGGTAGTCACGCCAGGCAAGCGCCACGGCACCCACGGCACAGGCAATGCCGATGATCTTGCCAGCGGAACGTGAGATGATGCCCAGTTGCAGCAGCAACATGATCACGCCGGTGAGCATGGCCAGGCCGGCACCGAGCAGCACCCAGGTGTTCTGGCCCTGTTGCAAGCCCAGGAACAAGAGCGTGGCACCGCCCACCGTCAACAGGGCGGGAAAGACGTAAGTGGTCAACTGTTTCATGGATCGGCCTCGGTTCAGGCGGAGCCAAAAGTAGGATAATTTCCACCCCGCTTTCGCCGCGTTCATGGGCCGGCGGCCACCGTTCCCCGATCCGCATAAGGCCTTGTCCCACACGGTTTCCCACCCGCTCGCAGAACGCCTTTTGCGCACCTTGGGCCATGCCCCCACGCCCGGCCAGCAGCGTGCCATTGAGGCCCTGCAAAGGCTGCTCACCACCACCACACCACAGGCCACATTGGTGCTGAAAGGCTATGCCGGCACAGGCAAGACCACCTTGGTGGGCGCACTGGTGCAGGTGCTGCGTGCGGAACGGCGCCCCGTGGTGCTGCTGGCCCCCACCGGCCGTGCCGCCAAGGTGCTCAGCGCGTATGCGCGGCAGTCCGCCAGCACCATCCACCGGCGCATCTATCGGGTGGGCGAAGGGGAGGATGGCTTCGGCCTCAGCCTGTCCGCCAACCGCGATGCGGGGGCGCTCTTTATTGTGGATGAAGCGAGCATGATCGGAACGGGGGGGGAGGGTGGGCTCTTCCGCCGCGACCTCTTGGAGGACCTCTTCACCCACGTGTTCGAACATGACGATTGCCGGCTGCTGTTGATCGGCGATCCGGCCCAGCTGCCCCCGGTGGGCAGTGCGGAGAGCCCTGCGTTGGATGTGAAGGGGTTGCGCGAACGCTTTGGGCTGGCCGCCGGCACCGTGGAGCTTACCGATGTGGTGCGCCAGCAGGAGGACAGCGGCATACTGGCCAACGCCACCGCGCTACGCGCCCTGCTCCGGGACCCCGAGCCCCTGCCCCGTTTCACGCTGGGCAGCCCGGACATCACGCGCACCACCGGCACCGACCTGCAGGATGAACTGGAGAGCGCCTTCGCGCGCTTTGGGGATGAGGAGGTATGCCTGATCACCCGCAGCAACAAGCGCGCCTACCAGTACAGCATGCAGGTGCGGGCGCGCATCCACGGCTTCGAGGAGGAGTTGAACGCGGGCGACCGCTTGATGGTGGTGAAGAACGACTACTACTGGGGCGCGCGCAACGGCCGGCCGGAACTGATCGCCAACGGCGAGCTGCTGGAGGTGCTTCGCGTGCGTGATGTGGAGGAGCGGTATGGCCACCGTTTCCTCTGGATCGAGGCCGCTTGGTACAACGGTGCCGAAAGGCGCGAGGGCGAGGTGCTGGTGATGCTCGACGTGCTGGCCCTGGACGCACCGGCACTGCCGCATGCCCGCCGGCGTGCCTTGCAGGAGGCCGTGGTGCAGGGTGTGGCGGTGCGCTCCCGCGCGGCACTCTTCCGCATGCTGAAGGAGGACCCACACGTGAACGCGCTGCAGGTGAAGTATGCCTATGCGGTGACCTGCCACAAGGCACAGGGCGGGCAGTGGCGCGGCGTGTTCGTGGACCAGGGCTACATCACCGAGGAGATGATCGACACGGAATACGTGCGCTGGCTATACACCGCCATCACCCGCGCCAGCGAGAAGCTCTGGCTGGTGAACTTCCATCCGCGGTTCTTTGGGGAGGATGAGGATCGAGCATGATCGCTGGATCCTGCTTCCGCCTACCTTCGGGCATGACCCGTTCCCTGCTGCTCTTCCTCCCGCTTGTAGTGTCGTGCCTGGGTTGCGCACGCACCGGGACCGACAATGAGCCCTCTGCCCCCGCAGAGTATCGCCGCTCCGTGGCCTGGCAATTGGAGCGCACCAAGGATCCCGCCACGGGCCGCGTGCCGCAGCACATCCGCCGCAAGGAGCTCGCCTTCGCCAAGACCCTGCCTGCGCGCAGCGGGGCCAAGAGCCTGGCCTGGACGCACCGCGGTCCGCGCAACCGCGGAGGGCGCACGCGCGGCTTCGCCGTGGACGTGACCAACAGCCAGGTGCTGCTGGCCGGAGGTGTCTCCGGTGGCATCTGGCGCAGCACCAATGCTGGGCAGAGCTGGACCAAGACGCTGGCCCCGGCCTTCGTGCAGAACATTTCGTGCCTGGCGCAGGACACGCGCACCGGCAGTGAGCAGGCCTGGTACGCTGGCACGGGCGAGAACTACGGTATCGTCAGCGGCACCAGCTTCACCGCGCTGCTGCCCGGCGATGGCATTTTCAAAAGCATGGACGGCGGGCTCTCCTGGGCGCAGCTTCCTTCCACCGTCGCAGGCGACCATGAGAACTACACGCGCAACGGCAGCTTCAAACAGGTGAACAGCATCTGTGTGGACCCCGTGCGCGCGGACAGCAATGTGGTGCTCGCGGCCGTGTTCAATGGCATCTTTCGCAGCAATGATGGCGGTGCCACCTGGCGGGCCGTGCTCGGTCTGGACACGACCATCAGCCAGACCAGTGAGTATACCGAGCTGCGTGTGACGTCCACTGGTGTGTACTACGCCTCCATTGGCGTGGGCAGCCCCAGCCGCGGCCTGTGGCGCAGTGCGGACGGCATCAGCTGGACCAACATCACCCCGGCGGGTTGGAGCCTGAACGCGGAGCGCACCCTCCCCGCTATCGACCCCGGCGATGAGCACGTGGTGTACTGGTTCGCGCGTACGCCCGGCGTGGGCACGCAGGGTCACAGCTTCTGGAAGTACACCTACCTGAGCGGCACTGGGGCGGGTGCCGACGGCGCGTGGGAGAACCGCAGCGCCAACCTGCCCAATGGCAGCTGCACGGGCTACTTCAACTTCGATTTCGGCTACATCAACACCCAGAGCAACTACGACATGTGCCTGGCCGTGCACCCCACGCTGCCCAACGTGGTCTACCTCGGTGGCACCAGCCTCTACCGCAGCAGTGATGCCTTCACATCCAACGCCAGTACAAAATGGATCGGTGGCTACAAGTGCACGCCTTCCGATCCAAAGGACTACGTGTATGACAACCACCACCCGGACCAGCACTGGGTGGCCTTCGATCCAGCGGACCCGACGCGCCTGTACAGCACCAACGATGGCGGTGTTCAGGTGAGCACCGATCCGCTGGCGGACAGCGTGCTGTGGACCGACCTCAACACCGGTTACATCACCACGCAGTTCTATACCATCCACCTGGAGGAAGGCGAGGCCACCAACGACCTGCTCCTGGGTGGCACACAAGACAACGGTGCGTGGCTGGCCACCTCGGAGGATATCGCGGATGACTGGCACTATGTGCACATTGATGATGGGGCCTACGGCGCATTGCCCCAGGGCCTGCCCTTCATCCTCACCAGCAGCCAGGCCGGGCGGCTGTACAAGAAGACCCTTGACGCGTCGTACCAGATCACGGGCTTCGAACGCATCGATCCCATCGGCGGCACCAACACCTACAACTTCATCAACCCCTTTGTGCTGGACCCGGTGAACAACAATGTGCTTTACTGGGTGAGTGCCGCGCGCATCTGGCGCAACAACGACCTGGCGGGCATACCGGTCACCAACAATTGGTACGACCGCATCAGCACCAACTGGGAGAACCTCAACGCCACGGCCCTGCCCGCCAGTCAGCGCATCACCGCACTGGTCATCAGCCGTGCACGCCACACCACCCTGTTCTACGGCACGGTGAACAGCAAGCTGTACCGCTGTGATAGTCTGCATTCCGCCAGCCCTGTGCGCACGGAGATCACCTCACCGCTCTGGCCGGCCAACAGCTACGTGAGTTGCATCGCGCCCAACGACCTGAACCCCGAGGAATGGCTGCTCACCTTCAGCAACTACGGCATCCCCAGCATCTGGCACACCACCGATGGCGGCACCACCTGGACGGATGTGAGCGGCAACCTGGAGGAGAATCCCGATGGCACCGGCAGTGGCCCGGCGGTATTCTGGGCGGCCACCTACGCCACCTGGGAAGGCTTGGACGACCGCTACTTCGTGGGCACCAGTGCGGGCCTTTACAGCACCGCCCTGCTTGATGGCGCCAACACCATCTGGGAACAGGAGGACCCCAACGGCATCGGCAACGTGCCGGTGAACATGATCGCCGTGCGCAACAGTGACGGACGTGTCGCGGTGGCCACGCATGGCAATGGGGTGTACAGTGCACAACTGCCTGCGGCACCCTTCAGTGTGCCGTCCATCGCATCCACCGGTCTGCTGCCCGCCTGGCCCAATCCGGCGCGGCAGGAGGTGCGCATCGCCCTGCAGGAGCTGAACGGCCCGCTAGACGTGGTGGTGACCGATGCACGGGGCCGCCTCCTCCTGCAACGCAGGCTGGGCATTGTCACCGGCTCCTGGACCTGGGACCTGCGCACCGCTTCCGGCGCCCGTGTGCCGGCTGGTATCTGCTTCATCCGCCTCACCGACGCCACCGGCCATGACCGCACCGCCCGCGTGGTCGTCGAATAGCCACAGATGGATGGTGCATCGAATATTCCGTGTTCTCCGACTCTCCGTGTGAGACCTCTTCCCATTTTCGCATTCCCCCATTTCCACCTTCTCCCCTTTTCACATTCCTCCCATGGGCTTCCCCAGTGACCTCGAGATCGCGCAGCGCGCCCACATGAACCCCATCACGGCGGTGGCCGCGCGCCTGGGTATTGACAGCGATGACATCGAACTGTATGGCCGCTACAAGGCGAAGCTGCCGCTCACCCTCATCGACGACCACAAGGCCTCATTGGGCCGCTTGATCCTGGTGACCGCGCTGAGCCCCACGCCAGCGGGGGAAGGCAAGACCACCACCAGCATCGGCCTCAACGAAGGGTTGAACAAGCTCGGTAAAAAGAGCGTGGTGGTACTGCGCGAACCCAGCCTGGGGCCCGTGTTCGGCATGAAGGGTGGTGCGGCCGGTGGCGGCTATGCGCAGGTGGTGCCCATGGAGGATATCAACCTGCATTTTACCGGCGACTTTGCGGCCATTGAGAAGGCCAACAACCTGCTCTCCGCGCTTATCGACAACAACCTGCAGAACCGCAAGCGCTCCCTGGGCATCGACCCACGCACCATCGCTTGGAAACGCGTAATGGACATGAACGACCGTGCGCTCCGCCGCATCGTCATCGGCCTAGGTGGTACGGGCAATGGCATGCCACGCGAGGATGGCTTCAACATCACCCCGGCCAGCGAGGTGATGGCCATCCTGTGCCTCGCACGTAATGTGGAAGACCTCAAAGCGCGCCTGGCGAACATCTACGTGGGCCAGACTTTCGACCGGCGCCCCATCTACGCCCGCGACCTCAATGCGCAGGGCGCCATGGCCATCCTGCTCAAGGATGCCATCAAGCCCAACCTGGTGCAGACCTTGGAGGGTAACCCCGCGATCTTGCACGGCGGCCCCTTCGCCAACATCGCGCAGGGTGTGAACAGTGTGCTGGCCACCCAGATGGGCCTTAGCCTGGGTGATTATGTGGTGACCGAGGCGGGCTTCGGCGCCGACCTGGGGGCGGAGAAGTTCTTCGACATCAAGTGCCGTGCAGCGGGGCTGAAGCCGCGTGCCGCGGTGATCGTGGCCACCATCCGCGCCTTGCGTTTCCATGGTGGGTCGGACATCAAGGAGGTGAACCAGCCCAGCGTGGAGCGTGTGCGTGTGGGCCTGGAGAACCTGGGGCGCCACATCGCCAACATCGCCAAGTTCGGCGTGAAGAGCGTGGTGGCCATCAACAACTTCCCCACGGACACGCCGGAGGAGATCGCGCTCGTGCAGGAATACTGTGCGAACAAGGGCAGCAGGGCGGTGCTGGCGGAAGGCTTCGCACGTGGAGGCGACGGCATGACAGACCTGGCGCGTGCGGTGGTGGAGGTGGTGGAGAAGGGCGAGAGCCGCTTCCACCCGCTCTACGAACTGGAGATGAGCATCGAGGGGAAGATCGAGACCATCGCCCGCGAGATCTACCGGGCGGACCGCGTGATCTATGGCGGCGAGGCGCAGGCCGCGCTCAAACGCATCAAGACGCTGGGGTTGGAGCACCTGCCCGTGTGCATGGCCAAGACACAGTACAGCTTCAGCGACGACCCCAAACTGCGCAACGCGCCCGAAGGCTTCAAGGTCACCGTGAATGATATCGAGATCGCGGCCGGTGCTGGCTTCGTCATCCCCATCCTCGGTACCATCATGCGCATGCCCGGCCTGCCGGACGTGCCCGCCGCCGAAGGCATGGACATCGATGCCACCGGCGTGATCAGCGGGTTGAGCTGAGCCGGCCGGTCCGGATCACAGGTTCTCCTCGATGAACTTCGTCATCATCTCGAAGAGGTGAAGACGAGTGGCCCCGCCATAGATGCCGTGGTTCCGGTCCGGGTACATGAACTGCTCGAAGGGCTTGTTGCGGCGCACCAGACTGTTCACCATCTCGGCGGCGTTCTGGTAATGCACATTGTCATCCGCCAGGCCGTGCACGATCAGGTACTTTCCCTTGAGCTTCTCCACATGATTGATCGGGCTGTTGTCGTCATAGCCTGAGGCATTGTCCTTGGGCAGCCCCATGTAGCGCTCGGTGTAGATGGTGTCGTAGAAGCGCCAGTTGCTCACGGGTGCCACGGCGATGGCAGCCTTGAACACGTCGGCACCCTTGGTGATGCAGAGGCTGCTCATGTAGCCGCCGTAACTCCAGCCCCAGATGCCGATGCGTTCGCCATCCACCCAGGGCTGGCCTTGGAGCCACTTCGCCGCGCCGATCATGTCCTCGGTCTCGTACCTGCCCAGCTGTCCGTAGGTCACATGCCGCCAGTCGCGACCACGATGGCCCGTACCACGCGGGTCCACACACACCACCACGTAGCCCTTTTGTGCAAGCAACTGGAACCACAGGCCATTGCGGCCTTCCCACTGGTCGAGCACTTCGTTGCTGTTGGGGCCGCTGTACTGCGTCATCCAAACAGGGTATTTGGCGCGGCTGTCGAAGTTGACGGGCTTCAACATCCAGCCGTTCAGCGTCACACCCGGAGACACTTCGCACTGGAAGAACTCATAGGGCCGTATGCCGAACTCGGGTAGCCGGGCCTTCAGTTTCGCATTGTCCTTCAGGGTGCGGATGAGCTTTCCATTGCCATCATGCAGCGTCACCACGGGTGGGCTGTCCAATGTGCTGCGCGTATTGATGAAGTAGCGGAAGCCCTCGCTGAACTCCGCATTGTTCACGCCGCCTGCGGGGCTCAGTTGCACCAGGTTCTTGCCGTTGAGGCCCAGGCTCCACACCTCCTGGTGCTTGGGGTCCTTCAGTGCGGCGGAGAAGAGCACGCGTTTGTTCCGGGCATCCACACCCTTCACCCCGATCACATCGTAGTTGCCGGCGGTCACGGGCCGCTGCACCCTGCCATCCATGCTGCACCAGTACACGTGGTTCCAGCCGTTGCGCTCGCTGGTGAGCACGAAGCCGCTGCCATCTGGCAGGAAGAAGAGGTCGTCCGTCACTTCCACATAGGTGCGGCTGGTGTCGCGGAAGATGGGCTTCGCCTTCAATCCCAACTGGGCCGGGCGCAGCAGGGGGACGTTCACCGTGTAGATCACCTTCTCGTTCTGCAGCCTGTTCATGCGCATGAACCAGAGCACGTCGTCGTTCGTGGTCCAGCCCAGGCGCGGGATGTAGGGTTCCGCCAGGTCGTCGCCCAGCGGGACCTGTGTGGTGGTGCCGTTGCGCAGATCGAACACGTACAGGCTCACCTGGCTGTTCTCCTCACCGGCCTTGGGGTATTTGAAGCGGTAGTCCTCCGGGTACAGCTGCCCACGGTAGTAGGTCAGGTTGAACTCCTTCACACGGCTTTCATCGCTGCGGAGGTAGAGCAGGCGCGTGCTGTTGGGGCTCCACTCGTAGCCGCGCACCAGGGTGAATTCCTCCTCGTACACCCAATCGGTGGCGCCGTTGATCACTTCGTTCCATTTGCCGTCCTGCGTTACCCGGGTCTCCTTCATGCCATCGAGCTCCACGATGTACAGGTCGTTGTCACGAACGAAGGCGGCTTTCTGCCCATCCGGGCTGAAGGTGGCCAGGCGCTGCGCGCTCCCGGTGGTATCGCTCAGGGCGCGCAGCTTCTTCGTGGCCAGTTCATACACGTAATGGCGCGCAGTGTAGCTGTAGCGGTAAATGGCCTCGCTCTCCGTTTCGATCAACAACTGCTTTTCGTCCGCGCTGAAGCTGTAGCCGTCCATCTCCAGGGACTTGTCCGCACCGGGCAGCACCAGGTCCTTGGCGGTGAGCAGCGTGGCCACCGTGTCGCCCGTGGCATAGGCGCATTTGAAGATGGCGGCGGTACCGTCCTTCTGCCGGCCGAGCACGGTGTAGTGCAGACCATCCTTCATGCTGGCCAGGCCTCCCACACCCTCCGCACCGAAGGTGGGGCTGGCCCAGATCTCCTGGTTGGTCAGGGTTTTCTGGGCATGGAGCAGCGTGGTGGTCACGAAGGCAAGAAGGAGCGCGGTATGCTTGAGCGACATGTGGGGAAGGGGTTCGGACGGAAGGTTGGCAAGTTAGCAGGGGCCTGAATAGACCTGCGTGCTGCCTGCAACAAGGCGCACGCTTCATCCCAAGCGCTGTGCCGGATCAACGCACAGGAACTGGACCCGCCGATCGGCCAGTTGAATGGATGTGCGGTTTGCATGGCATGTTCACCTCACCGCTCCACGAAGTCCATGTCCCTGCTGAAGGTCTCCTGGCTGCGCCACGTGGCCCATGCGGCCAGTGCGATCACCACCATCCCCACCAGCAGCGCACCAGTAACGTTGCCGAATGGGACTGCCAGGTAACGGAACGCGCTGGTGATGGGCCACACACTGCCGCGCACGAAGTTGGGCGCGGTGGTGGCCACGGTGCCGCGCAAATTGGTGCCGAACTGTTCGCTGGCCACCGTGGCGAAGATCACCCAGTAGCCCGTGGCGATGCCCAGGAAGAGGCACATCCAATTGTAGTTGGCGATGCTGGCGCCGCGCATGCCAAAGAGGAAGATCAGCGTGAGCAGCAGGTTCAGCGCGAGGTAGAGCAGGATCACCTTGCGACGGCTGCGCTGCCATTGGCTCAGCAGTCCGCTCAGCAGGTCGCCGATGCTCAGGCCGATGTACGCATAGCGGATCGCCGTGCCGTTGATCTGCTTCAACCCGTCGGCATCGAGAGCTGATGTGTCGATCTGCAGTTCGGGCACGAACACATCCTGCGAGAGGCTGACAAGGACGCCGATCACATACCAGATGGGCACGCCGATGAGGATGCAGTTGAGGTAGCGCTGGAAACGGGCGCGGTCCAGGAAGAGCATGCGCAGGTCGCCCTTGCGCACCGTGCTCTTCGCCATGTGCGTAAAGAGCCCGCTCTCGAAGGTGCCTACGCGCAGGATGAGCAGGGCCAGGCCCATGGCACCGCCCACCACGTAGGCCACCTGCCAGTTCATCAGGCGCGGCCCACCAAGGCTTTCAATGAGGAGCGCGATGCCCTGCCCATGGCCGCCCACAATGCTGGCGAAGACCGCGCCCAGTGCACCCACCGTCACCACGATGAGGGTTCCGTATCCGCGTTTCTCTCGCGGCATGGTCTCCGCGATCAAGGTGATGCCCGCGCCCAGTTCGCCCGCCAGACCAACACCGGCGACGAAGCGCACGATGGCATAGGTGGTGAGGTCGTAGGTGAAGGCGTTGGCGACGTTCGCCAGTGAATAGAGCAGGATGCTGCCGAAGAGCACCGTGATGCGCCCCTTGCGATCGCCCCAGATGCCCCAGAGCACGCCGCCCACGAGCATGCCGAACATCTGCCAGTTGAAGAGGCTGATGCCGATGTCCTTGATGTCCGGATGCCCCACGCCCAGAATGAACTCGAGGCTCTCGCGCTTCACCACGTTGAAGAGCACCAGGTCGTAGATGTCCACGAAATAGCCCAGCGCGGCCACCAGCACGAGCAGGAAGGTGCGGCCTGGAAAAATGTTCCTCATGGCTCGGGCGAAGGAAGTGAACTTCATGGGAAGGCCGGTGAAGGTTCCTTTCAGTGCCCGACCTTTGTTCGGTGACCGGAGCCCGTTTGCTGATGTGGTGTGGCCTGGGGGCCGCTTGGGGTTTTTCATTCCCCCGTGAACGCCTGCCGTATGACTTGTTCCATCCGGCAGCGGTCCATCCCCTTTCACCTGCCTATGTGGAGCTGTCAGCCCTTACGGATGTGGACAGCAGCACCGTGGCCTTCGTGCAGGATGAGCTGGCCACCATATTCCACTTTTCAATGCGGACCGGCAAGGTGGAGCGCACGTTGCCCTTTGGTGCGCCAGGTGACATGGAGGGGCTGACCCGGGTGGGCGTGGAGTACTTCGCCCTGCGCAGCGATGGGTTGATCTATCGCCTGCGCGAGGAGTCCGGGCGATTGATCACGCTGGACACCATACGGCTGAACGTGCCGAACCGGAACATCGAAGGGCTCGGGTACGACGAGCGCTACCAGCGGATACTGATCTCGCCGAAGGACATCGCGAAAGGTCCGGACCATGACGAGCGCCTGCTGTATGCGATGGACGCACGTGCACCCAACGGCCGGACCGAGGTGGTGCTGCGGCTCGACCTGAACGACCTGGTCGCACAGGCGAAAGCCAGGGGGGTGGCACTTCCACTGCGCATCACGCCCAAAGGAGTCACCGTGCCGGGGTTGAAGCTGCGGTACTCCTCGGTCGCATTGCATCCGTTCACCGACCATTACTATCTGCTCTCCGCGGTGGACCGGACCCTGCTCGTGGTGGATAGAAAGGGGGTGCTGGTGGACTTGAAGCAGTTGGATGCGACCTTGCTTCCCAAGCCGGAGGGGATCACCTTCCTGCCTTCCGGCGACCTGGTGCTCAGCAGCGAGGGCAAGGGTTCACCACCGGTGATCGTGCGGTACACGTACCAGGGACGATGAATATCGGGATCCTTCACACCTCCCGGTCCCGTTGCATGCCGGGCAGCATGGCCCCGCAGCGGTGGCAATGCCTGGCGCCATCCGGATGTTCGGTGTTCCCGCACTGCTCACAGACCGTGTGGCGCATGTTGCGCGACTGCCGGGCAAGCTCCACGCTCACGATGCCGGTGGGGATGGCGATGATGGCGTAGCCCAGGATCATGATGGCCGAGGCGAGCGCCTGTCCGAGCGCGGTCACCGGGGCGATGTCGCCGTAGCCCACGGTGGTGAGGGTGACGATCGCCCAGTAGATGCTGCGCGGAATGCTGGTGAAGCCGGCCTCGGGACTTTCCACCAGGTACATGATGGTGCCGAACACGCTCACCAGGGCCAGCACGGCCAGCATGAACACAAGGATGCGGTGGCGGCTGGCAAGCAGGGCCAGCAGGAGCAGCCGTGCCTCGCGCACATAGTTGAAGAGGTTGAACACGCGGAACACGCGCAACAAGCGCAGGCTGCGCACGATGGCCAGGGCCTGCACGCCTGGCAGGAAAAGACTGAGCCAGGTGGGCAGCACGGCCGCGAGGTCCACCAGGCCATACCCGCTGGTCACGTACTTGCGCCGGTCGGTGCTGATCCACACACGCAGCGCGTACTCCACCGTGAAAAGGATGGTGATGACCCACTCCGCGATGCGCAGCCAACGTCCATATTCCGCGCGTACCTCCTTTACGCTCTCCAGCAGCACCAGCACCACGCTGATGAGGATGAGCCAGAGCAGCACCACGTCGAACAGGCGGCCGGCGCGTGTGTCCGTGCCGAAGATCACGCGGCGCAGCGAGCGCTTCAGGTCGTTCGGTGGTGCGGCGTTGGCCATTGGTCAGTCCAGGATCTCCTTCGCATTGCGCGCGATCACCTCGCTCAGCCGGTCCATGGGCAGGTCGTTGACATCCGTACCGAAGGGGTCCTCGATCTCCTCGGCGATCAGCTCCAGGCTGGCGAACACATAGAAGATGAAGACCACGATGGGGATGGCCCAATAGCCCAGGGGGATCACAAAGCCGAAGGGCAGGGTGATGGCATAGGCACTGATGAACTTCTTGATGAAGGTGCTGTAGGAATAGGGGATGGGGGAGTTCTTGATCCGCTCGCACGCACCGCAGATGTCGAGGAACTGGACGAGTTCGGTGTTGAGCACGATGAGCTGCTCACCGCTCAGCTGCCCTTCGCGGTGCAGCCGGTGCACGCGCTGTTGCATGAGCTGCACGGCCTGCGCGGGGATGTGCCGGGAGCTGTCGAAGCCGGGGATCTCCGGGTGCGGCTCGCTGTCCAATTCCAGGCGGGTGCCTTCCTGCCTTAGGTGGTGCTTCAGTTCATAGGCGAACAGCCCGATGATGCGGGCGAAGAAGCTGCGTGTGCCGGTGTCCGAAGGGTCCACCATTACGGAGATCTTCACCGCGAGATTGCGGCTGCAGTTCACCAGCTGGCCCCAGAGTTTGCGCCCTTCCCACCAGCGATCGTAGGCCGTATTGGTGCGGAACACGAGCAGCACGCTGAGCGCCAGGCCGAGCAGGTTGTGCATCATGGTCACATTGCGCAGGTGGCTGTTCTCGTTCATGCGCAGGTGTTCCACCTCCAGCCAGGCGATGCCAGTGCACAGTGCGCCCAGCAATACCATCAAGGGGAACAGCTTGCGGAAGGTGTCCGCCTTGTGGAACTGGAGGACGGGCTTGAGCCAGCTGCGGGGGTCGTAGGCGATCATGGGCGGTCTTGCGAAGATGGTGAGCCAGCTTCATCCGGCGCATAACCCGGCAGTGACGACCCGTTGCCCCCTGGCACAATGATCGCCAGAGGCCATGCATTCTAAGCACATGGCCCACCACCTGTTCCGTTCGTGCCGCCATCTGGGCCCCTTGATCTTCGCGCTCCTGGTGGTGCTGGGTTCCTTGTTGTTGCAGCCTGGCCTGTGGCGGGGTGCAGGTGAAAAGCCATTGGCACGGCACAGGGTCGCACCCGTACCACAGGATACGTTGTCCGTGCGGCCTTAGCGCGGCCCGGTGGGGATCGGCGTGCTGGCAACAGGCTGCGCCGCCACCGGTTGTGGACCTTGCGTTACCGCGAAGCGTTCTTCGGCAAAGGGCCACACCGTGCCATCCGCGTGCACCACATTGGCGCGGTTCGCCACCACCATCCAATGGAAGCCGGCGTTCGAATTCCCGCCGTCCAGTTCCACCACATCGAAGCCATCCGCTGTTTCATTGGTGACGTACATCCCCTTGCATGCGCCGCGTGGTTGGATGAACACACGCAATGGGTGCGCCTCGTTCACCAGGATGTTGCGGGCCAGCGTGGGGTCCAGCGTCACATGGGCGCGGCCATTCACCAGTTGGGCGGTGCCGTAGTCCTGGAACAGGTTCTCGGGCGCCTCGGGCGCGGAGAGCAGCACGTGCTCACCCTGGCCGTTCTGCACTACGGTGTTCACCGTGCCGTTGCCCATCACCTTGCGCGGGGTGCCGGGGCCTTCGAAGCACGCCACATAGGTGTACACCAGGTTGCCACCGGAACCGCTCTCGAAATAGCCCCCTGCGCGGGCAGGAGCGTTCGCCGCCCCGAAAGCATTGCTGGTGGCCATACCATACACGCCGAAGTTGGTGCCGGTGCCCGCCAGTCCCGACCCCGCCACCATGGTGAAGAGCGTGGCCGTGTTGTTGCCTCCGCCCAGGACTCCCGTACCATTCACCAGGTTGATCCCGTAGCCAAAAACACCAAGCCCCGCACCGGTGCCGGCAAGGCCGCTGCCGCTGGTGAGGTAGATGCCGCCCACGTTGTTGCCAGTGCCCAGCAGGCCGCTGCCGGAGGCGTTCGCGTTGTGCGCCCGTGCACCGAAGGTGGTGGCCCCTTGTGCGAAGCTCAACGTTCCCGCGCCCGTGGTGCCCTGGTGGTAGCCCGCGTTCGCATAGGTGTAGGCGCCACCGTATGCGGAAAAGGCATCCGTAGCCGCTGGCACCGTGTTGTTCACCACCAGCTGCCCGTTGGCCAGTAAGCGCATGCGTTCCACGTTGCTGCTCACGAAACGCACCGGCTGCGCATTCAGCGAACCGAGCACCTCCTGGCCCGTGAGGCTGTTGCCGGTAAGTGCCCAGCCTGTGGCGCTGGTAAAGAGCGTGGTCCACGCCGCGCCGTTCCAGTACCAGAAGCCATTGGTGTTGGTGTCGTACACCAGCAGCCCGGTGGCGGGTGCTGCAATGCCCGTGCGTTGCGCGGTGGTCATGCGCGGGATCAACAGGCCGCTGCTTGTGCTGGTGATGTCCAGCATGGCGCTGGACGCAGGCGCCGCCCCCGTGGCGTTGATGCCCACGTTCTGGCACCAGACGGAGCTGCTCACTACGCAGAAAAGAAGGGGGATCGCGGCTCTCATGAGGGAACGGGTTGGATAAGGAAGACGTGCGCTCCACGGCCCGGCTGCCCTGCCTCCTTCCCGTTCACGCCGGGCCTGTTCGGAAAAGGTACGCATTCGCCGGTCCCAAGGGCATCCGGCCATGCCGATCTTCGCCGCATGATCGCTTCTTCCGCCACATCCGTACGTGTGGGCCACGCCGCGCTGGACCGGTTGCGACAGGCACTCCTGCCCGATGGCCTGCTCGTTGACCAGGAGGACCGTGCACACTACGGCCACGACGAGACCGAGGACCTGTCCTTCCCTCCGGACGTGGTGGTGCGGCCTCGCACTACGGAAGAAGTGGCGGCGGTGATGCGCATCTGCCACGAGGAAGGCCTGCCGGTAACGCCCATCGGCGGCCGCACGGGCCTTAGTGGTGGTGCCCTTAGCGTGCAGGGGGGTGTGGGCCTCGCGCTGGACCGCATGGACCGCATCGTGGACATCGATGAGCGGAACCTGCAGGTGACGGTGGAACCCGGAGTGATCACGCAGGTGCTGCAGGATGCCGTGGCGGCGAAGGGATTGTACTACCCGCCGGACCCCAGCTCGCGCGGCAGCTGCACCATCGGCGGCAACCTGGCCGAGAATGCCGGCGGGCCCCGCGCCGTGAAATATGGCGTCACCCGCGATTGGGTCCTGAACCTGGAGGTGGTGCTGCCGGATGGCACGGTGCTATGGACCGGCGCCAACACCTTGAAGAACGCCACCGGATACGACCTCACCCGGCTCATCGTGGGCAGCGAGGGCACCCTGGCGGTGATCACCAAGGCGGTGCTGCGCCTGGTGCCCATGCCGCGCGAATCACGGCTGATGCTCGTGCCCTTTACCAGCCCGTACAAGGCCTGCGAGGCGGTGAGCGCCGTGTTCCGCGCGGGTGTCACGCCCAGCGCCATGGAGTTCATGGAGCGCGATGCCATCGACTGGACCTTGCGTTTCACTGAAGGGCTGAACATCCAGGTGCCGGAAGACCTGGGCGCCTACCTGCTCATCGAGGTGGACGGCAACCACGCGGACGAGTTGATGCGCGACTGCGAGACCATCCTCGGCGTGGTGGAGGCGCATGGCGGCGGCGAGGTGCTCTTTGCGGAAACCAGCGCCGAGAAGGAAGCGCTGTGGAAACTGCGCCGCAGCGTGCCAGTGAGCGTGAAGGCGCATAGCATCTACAAGGAGGAGGACACCGTGGTGCCGCGGTACGAATTGCCGCGCCTGCTCGAAGGCGTGAAGGAGATCGGGCGCCGGCGCGGCTTCCAAAGCGTGTGCTACGGCCACGCCGGCGATGGCAACCTGCACGTCAACATCATCAAGGGCGAATTGAGCGATGCGTTCTGGGAGAACGAGCTGCCGGCCGCCATCCGCGAGATCTTCCAGCTCACGGTCTCACTCGGTGGCACCCTCAGCGGCGAGCACGGCATCGGCTTGGTGCAGCGGCCTTACATGGACATCGCCTTTAACACGGCGCAACTGGCCTTGATGCGTTCGATCAAGCAGGTCTTCGATGCCAAGGGTTTGTTGAACCCGGGGAAGGTGTTGCCGTAAGGGCGCCATTACTCCACCACCACCCGCTCATGGCAGCTGCCCTCGGGGGTGGTCACCTTCAGCAGGTATGCGGTCACCTTGCTCATTGGTGACTGCTTCAATCCGTCGCCAACCATGTCAGAAGAACGCATCGGTCACGCTGTGGTCAGCAGCATTGCAGTAGCATGTCACATGAAGCATGCAACACCTTACTCCTTCATGTGCCGGCTCTCCACCAGTTGGCCGTCCGCATTGAAGACATCCTCGCGCAGCAGGCGTCCACTGCGGTCCCAATGGCGCCAGATGCCTACGCGCAATCCGCGCACAAAGCTGCCCTCGCTGGTCATGCGGCCATCACCGGTGAAGCCGCGCCACTGGCCGTGCGACAGGCCATCCTGGTAGTGGCCGGTGATGATGGGCCCCGCGTTGGTGTCCTCATGGGCTTCCATGTGCCGCCAGTATGCGCCCTCGGCTTTCCCCTTGCGGTAGGTGAGTTCCTGCCGCATGCGCCCGTCGGGGAAGTAGCGGCGCACGCGCCCATCGAGCAGGCCATCCACGAAGCGTTCATCCGAGAGCACCTGTCCGTTGGGCGCCATCCACCGGCAATGGCCATGCAGCCGGCCGTGGTGGTAGTTCAACAGCGCGGTGGGTTGGCCATCCGGAGCCCATTCGTGCCAGGTGCCTTCCTTCAGGTCGCGGTGGTAGGCACCGCGCTTGGCCTCGCGCCCATTGGTGTGGAAGATCACGGCTTCGCCCTGCTTGCGTCCTTCGCTGTGTTCAATGCGGGACAACGCGGCTCCATTGGCCGCAGGGTTCTCCCTCACCTGCACGGCAGTGGTGCAGGAGCAGAACAAGGCAGGCATAAGGAAGCGGTGGAGCGGCCGCACGTGCCGAAAGTTCGGCTTTCGCAGGACTCAACCCAACGCGCTCACCATGTCGGCGATGCTGCGGAAGCAGGTGACACCCGCAGGCAGGGGCGTTCCGTTCAAGCGGTTCACCACACCCCCGGCGAACCAGAACTGGAAGCGCTCGCCGGGAAGGTCTTCCCGAAGACGCTGGATAAAGGCGGGAAGCTCCTCCGGCCCGGGGTAAGCGGTGATGAAGGAGACGAAGACCACCGCCCCTTTGACGAGTCCAGCGAGCTCCAGCAGATCGGCCTGGGGCACGCCCTGGCCCAGGTAAACGCTGCGCCGACCGGTGGAGCGCACCAGGTAGTTCATGTACAAGAGACCCAGCTCATGGATCTCGTTCTCGGGTAGGTAGAGCACATAGGTGCGCTGGGCATCGTCCGCAGGGGCCAAAGGCAGGCGGGCGGTTTCCGCAATAAAACGCTGGCGCACCAGATTGCTCACGAAGTGTTCCTGTGAGGGGCAGATGGAGCCCGCCATCCAAAGCGCGCCAATCTGTTCGAGCAGGGGCACAAAAAGGCGTTCCGCAAGCGCGCGAAAGCCATGTTCGTCCCGGAAGCGTGAGGAGATCTGTTCGAACAGCCCCTCGTCGAAGTTCAGCATGGCCACCTTCAGTCCGTTCAACAGGTCCGCATGGTCTTCGCGCTGCGCGGCGAGGTCGTTCACCAGGCGGCTGCGTTCCTGCGGGCTCATGGCCGCGATCTTGGAGATCTTGTAACCGCGGCCGTTCAGGTAGGCCACGTTCAGGATGGTCTTCAACTCATCCTGCCCGTAGGTGCGGATGTTCGTGTCCGTGCGGCTTGGGCGCAACAGGTTGTAGCGCTTTTCCCAGATGCGGATGGTGTGCGCCTTCACACCGGAGAACTCCTCCAGGTCGCGGATGCTGAAACGGGTGGGAAAGGGCTCGTTCACGGACGAGGGCGAAACTACAGGGACTTGCATTTCTCTGACACGGATCGTTCAACGTGGGGATAACATCCGGTTCAACACTTGGTTCACTCAACGCAAGGGACCCGCCGCGTTCCGGAGCACATGCCGGAGGCGACGGGTCCCCGCGTGGGTGGTCGATTCGCTTAGCGCACCACCTGAATACCCAGACCGGTGAGGCCGGTGGTGGAGCGCAGGCTGAGGCGGTAGCTGCCCGGGGCCAGGTCGTTCACATCCACCGTGCGGCGGTTCAGGCCAAGGGCGGTGCGGCCCAAGGCCACTTCACGCACCACGCGCCCCAACGCATCGGTGATCATCAGGTCGGTGGCGTTCTCCTCGGCAGCATTGAACTCCACCATCAGTTGGTCCTGGGCGGGGTTCGGCCATGCGGTCAGTCCGGAGATGGCACTGTTCGGTTCGCGCACGCTGGTGGAGAGGGGCAGGGGGATCAGGTTGCCTCCGCTGGTGAGCGCCACCCAAAGGCCGAAGGCTTCGCCATTGCTGTTCACGCTGGGGTCCAGGAAACCGCTGGCCACCACCACCAGTGCCGCACCGTCGAGTCCCAGCGTCGCGAGCGGGGCATCGTAGGTCACCACCGGGGTGCCATCGCTCAGTTGCACCTGCAGGGTCAGGTCCACAGTGGGTACGTTCAGGTAGCCTACGAAGTCGCCGTAGTCCATGTCGTCCACCACGGTTGCGCCGCCAAGTACCGCCAGTTCGGCCACGTCCACCACCGGTGCGTCCGTGCAGCCGTGGAAGACCAGCACGTTGGTGGTGCCGGCCGGCGCGTCCTCTTCGGCACCATTGGTTACATAGATGTCGAAAGGGCGGATGGGGTTGTAGCCGGTGGGGCTCACGATGCCATTGGCCACGGCCACATACTTCTCACCATCGGCAAGCGTGAAGGTGAAGGGCGCAATGATGTCCCCTGCGCTGGTGCTGTTTCCCGGGGCGATGCCGATGTTGATGGGCACACCGGCCTGGAAGTCCAGGAAGGGGGTGGCGGTGCGGAAGGCGAAGTCGTCGATGGCCAGGGCGCCGTTGATGTACACGTCCACTTCAGCAGCGACCAGATCAGCGCTGTTGTGGATCACCTGCAGACGGGCTGACGGGATGGAAGCGCTGGGCAATGGTATGAGCGCGCCACCGGCAGGAAGGGCCACATAAAGTCCGAAGGCCGGGCCACCGCTGTTCACACTGGGGTCCAGGAATCCACTGGCCACCACGGCCAAGGCGGCACCGCCAAGGCCCAGGGTCTGCAGCGGGGCGGCATACGCGGCCACAATGGTGCTGTTGTCGGCCGTACGCACCTGGATGGTGAAGTCCAGGGTGGGCAGTTCCAGGTACCCTGCGAAGTCCGCATAAGACAGGTCGTCCACGATGGTGGTCTCCACCACCGCACTTTCGAACACGTCCACCGTGGGCGCATCGGTGCTGCCATGGAACACGAGCACATCCGTATTGCCGCTGCCACCAGATGCTGCGGTGCGGGCCTGTGGGAAGATCTCCAGGTTGAAGGCCGGGGCTGGGTTGTATCCCGTGGGGCTAACGATGCCACTGGCCACGGCGATGTACTTCTCGCCGTCCGCGAGTGTCACCGTGAAGGGAGCGATCACATCCACCACGCTGGTGCTGGTGGAGGGTGCGATCCCGATGTTGAGCGGTACGCCCGCTGGAAGGGTCAGGAACGGCGTGGCGGTGCGGAATGCGAAATCATCCAGCGCCAGGGTGCCGTTCACATACACGTCCACTTCAGCAGCGGCGAGGTCCGCGCAATTATGGATCACCTGCAATTCCGCGTTCTGTGCGGCCGCAGCTCCTGTTATAAGGCAGCTGGCGGCAAGGAGTAAGGGCTTGTTCATCGTCCGATGAGGTTAATGGGTTTGGGAGGGGAACAGCCCATGAGCCATTTTGTTCACCTGTTTTGTGAAAAAGATTAAACAGAACAACGACCGATGCCTTAATTCACACCACGATCCTTTCGCAGACGCACTTTGTCCGGCGATTCGTGGAAGAAATAGCGCAGGTCCAGCGTGAGGTAGCTGCCATTCAAGGCGGACCGCACGGAATAGGGTAACATGGTCGGCGTGGACCACGTGAACTCGGTAATGGCCATTTCCGTGAATGGGCGGTGGTAGGTGGCGCCCAGGTAGAAGTAGCCGGACTTGTACGAGCGGTACTCCACACCAATGTTGGCCACGGCCCCGCCTTGTATCCAACTCTTGCGGTACATGTAGAACCGGCCCTGCTCCAAGGTGCTCACCACATCACTGGGATACATGTCCAGGGAAACCCCGAGCGCATTGTTCATCCAGGTGTTCTCCCCAAGGCGGATGTACACCAGCATGAGGAGGGGGATCTCATAGCCCACGAACCGCACGCTGGAGCCATTGTCATACCCTGCGGTGTCGTTCACGATCCGGTAGTCATACCGCCGGGTGATCTGGTTGATGCCCGTTTCCAGCGAAAGGGTACGCGACAGGCCTGTGCGCACCACCATGCCGAAGGCAAGGCCGCCTTTGAGCTCCGTGGTGCCGCTGAGCGGCTTTGTGCCCGTGGTGGTGAGCGGGTCGAAGAAGGAGAGGGGAATGACGGGCTTGAGCTGGATACCGAAGGTGGTGACCCCCTGCTGGCCGTGGATGGCCGTAAGTAGGAAAAGGGATGCGATCAGAAGGAGGGGCCGGCCACCGCGAGCTGCTGCCCTTCGCGCAAGGTGCTGCGGGTGGAGAGACCGTTCGCTTCGCATATCGCCTTCACACTAACGCCGTAAAGGTCGGCGATGTGGCGCAGATGTTCGCCGCGGGCCACCGTGTGGAACTCGGTGCCCCTGGGGAATGCGCTGAATCCGGCACGGGTGCGTTTCAACACCACCACCTCGTGATGCAGGGTGCGGGTCTCCAGGTCGATCACGCGCGCGGGGTCGATGGGCATGCCTTTGAAGCGCACCTCGAAGTGCAGGTGGCTGCCACTGCTGCGACCGGAACTACCGCCCAGGCCAAGCAGGTCACCCGCGTCAACCACGTCACCGGCCTTCACACGCAGGCGGTGCAGATGGGCATAGAAGGTCTCCAGCCCGTTCAGGTGGCGCACCACCACCAGGCGGCCGAAGCTGCCGAAGGTGCCGGCATAGCGCACCACACCGGGGAAGCTGGAACGCACCGGGTCGCCCACTTCCAGGTCCACGTCGATGCCATTGTGGTTGCGCCCATCCCGCCAACCATAACGGCTGGTGATGGGTCCGGGAACGGGCATGTGGAACCCGCATCCTTCGGAAGGGCGCACAAGCTCCATCAGCACCAGGCTGTCCATGGCGCTCAGCTCCGGCCCGTAGGCGTTCGGGTTCAGGGTGTTCCAGGCCCCGTACAGGTCGCCGCAGGGTTCAATGTGTGAGCAGGCCCATTCCAGCAGCACGCTCTTGTTCACGTCCGCCAGCTCGGGCATCTCCTGAATGTGCAGGTTGATCTCGTTGATCAGCGCGTAGGGGATTTCGTCCAGGTCGAAGAGCGAATCGATCATGGCCGCGATACCCCGGTCATCCATGGTGCGGATGCGCCGGTACAACCGCAGGTGGCGGATCATCTCTTCGGGGCCTTCCTCCAGGGAGCAGAGCGAGTCGAGCAGTTGCTCCACCAGCAGGAAGTCCACCGCATCATACTCTTCGAACAGGCGCGTTTCGCCATAGAACACCAGGGCCTGTGCCGTATCGGGCTCGCTGCCAGGCATCGTGCCATGGGCATGGGGTGCGGACGGACCACCCTGGCCGGACACGGACAAGAACAGAATGTTCCCGAGCAGTAACGTGGTCAGACGTTCCATTGGCAGGTCCAGGGGTTGAAGCCGGGTTCCGATCGGCCAGCCCGTTCTACGCCATTCAACCTGCCCAAGATACGCTGCGGTATTTACGCACCACCACGAAGTGCCCCGATGACCGCCAACAGGAGCGTGAGGACGACCAGCCCGATCAGCACCCAGCGGAGGGCGCCCGAGCCCAGGAAAGGGGAGCGGTGGCGCCCCAATACCAAGTAGTTGAGTTCAACCGCTTTCTTTCGCTGTCCGCGGCGCACGGCCACCATGTAGGGCGCCTTGTTCTCTGGGTCCACCTCATGGGGGATGCCCGCCTTGCGCAGCTCCTCCGCGTACTCATCCCGCCAGGCACGCTCCCCGAAGCGGAACACCAGCCAGTTCACCTCGGTGGGGTGCTCGCGGTAGTTGGTGATATCCAGGAACGACATGGCCTACTGATCGAACCATTCGGTGACGTCCGGCAGCGGCTTGCGGTAGCCCTTGGGCCACTCGATGGCCGGGTAGCCCATGTAGAAGAGGCCCAAGCATCGGTCTCCTTCAGCCATGCCGAGGAATTTGCGCATGCCTTCACCGGTGACCACTGCCCCCGTGCCCCAGAACCCCCCCAGCCCATAAGCGGTGCAGGTCAGGTGCATGTTCTGTACGGCGCAGGCCATGGCCAGTTGCTCCTCCAACTCGCTGATCTTGCCCTTGGGGTCGCGGGCCATGCCCAGGGCCACCACCACGCTGCTCTGGAGCGGGCGCTGGGTGAGGTTCTCGTACTTGCGCGGCAGGAACTTCTCCGGCGGGGTGATGCGCGTGTACTCCTCGCCCATGAAGCGGGCCAGCCGGTGACGCGCTTCGCTGGTGAACACCTTGAACCGCCACGGCTGGGTCATGCCATGATTGGGTGCCCAGGTGCCATTGCTCAGTACGCGCTCCACCACGTCACGCAGCACCTCGCGGTCGCTGTGATCCTTCGGGTAGATCGTGCGCCGGTCGCGGATGATGGCGGTGATCTCGCTCACACTGTATTTCATAGGTCCTCGGTCGGGGTCGAAAGGTTGGGCGCGCTCCGGTGGTGGGCATCCTCCCCGGTGGCCTCTGGATGGGTCATGCTTGCACGGTAGGCGCGCATGTCGCTGCCCGTGGGGGTCTGGAACACCTCCAGGTCGAACCAGGCCGCTGCGGCGATCAGGTGGTCGAAGATGTCGGCGGCCAGCCGTTCGAATTCCATCCACGATTTGTTTCGGCTGAAGCAATAGACCTCCAGGGGCAGCCCTGTGGGTGTGGGTGGCTGCTGACGCACCATCAGCATCATGTCCTTGTTCACCCGCGGTTCCTGTTGCAGGTACAGCTCCGCGTAGGCGCGGAAGATGCCCACGTTGGTCTGGTTCCGTCCGTTGATCGGCAGCGAAGGGTCAACGGTGCGCTCCCGGTTGTATGCCGCGATGGCCTGCTGGGTGTCATGCACGTATCCCGCCACCAGTTGGTAGCGGCCGTAGCGCTTCAGGTCGTCCGCACGGCAGAAGCGGATGCTCCCCATGCTGATGTGCAATGCCCGCTTGATGCGACGCCCCGGGCTCTCCTGCATGCCCCGCCAATTGCGTACGGAGTCGGCGATGAAGGAATAGGTCGGGATAGTGGTATAGGTCATGTCCCAGTTGCGCACCTTCACCGTGGTGAGGGTGATATCCGTGACCTCACCATCCGCGCCGTACTTGTCCAGTTGCACCCAGTCCCCCACGCGCACCATGTCGTTCACCGCCAGTTGCACGCTGGCCACGAAGCCCAGGAGCGTGTCCTTGAAGATGAGCAAGAGCACGGCGCTGGCCGCCCCCATGGCGGAGAAGATGTACACCGGGTTCTTGCCGAACACGATGGAGATGATGATGACCGCCGCGATGGTCCCCGCGATGATGTTCCCCAGCTGGATGTAGCTGCGCAACGGTTTGTCGCGGTACTTCGGATCATCCTTTAGCGCGAAGTAGCTCGCGTTCATCACTGCGGAGAAGGACTGCAGGAAGGTGAGCACGAAGGCGATCGCCACCAGCGTGCCGAGGACACTGACAAGGTCCGGGTAGCGGTGCAATACCAGCGGAAGGGCGTGCCGCAGCAGCAGGAGCGGGGCCAGCTTGCCGAACTTCCGGAAGAACCGGTGCTGGATGAGGCCGTCATCCCACTGCGACCGGCTCCGCCTGATCAGGGGATAGATGACGCGTATCGTGAACAGCCGCAGCAACCACCAGAGGAGCGCCCCCAGGATGAACAGTGTGGCGAGCAGTACGATCTCATGGATCAGACCATCGGGGTCGATGGGCTGACCGATGAGCCGGTCGACCAGGCGTTCCAACTGGCGGCCAGTGGCGGGGATCGGGTGTACGGGCTGTGCGGGGTCGATCATGGAACGCGGTAAAGGTAGATGGGGCCGGCGAGCGCTAAGGGCCGGTCTTGGCGCCGAACCGGACCGCCGATCGCGACGTTACTTTTCGCCACATGCTCGGACATCGCTTTGCCCGTTTTGTACCTCCGAAGGACGACCGCTCGCCCTTCGAGAAGCTGCTGCCGCTCTTCCTGGAGCTGCTCACCCACACCAGCGGTGATGTGGAGGAGGCCTTGGATTGGATGGACGAGTTGGACAAGGAGCATGGCTTCTATTCCAAGGCGTATGGTCGTAGGGAATTTGAAGAGGACCTGAAGAAGCATGGTCTGGTGGGCCGGCCCACGAAAGGAGGAAAAGCGCCGCTCACGGGGAAAGCCGAAAAGCTCATCCGTGAACGCGCCCTCGACCAGGTGTTCGGCAAGCTGAAGAAGAGCGACCGTGGTGAGCACACGCTGCGCCGCACCGGCCAGGGCGATGAACCCACCAGCGAGCGCCGTTCATACCGCTTCGGCGACCGCATCGAACAGGTGGCCATGAGCGACAGCATCCGCAACGCCCAGCAGCGCGGCATCGACGATCTCCGCATGAGCGAGGATGACCTGGAGGTGATCGAGACCGAGCACCAGAGCGCTTGCGCCACTGTGCTGATGATCGACATCAGTCACAGCATGATCCTGTATGGCGAGGACCGCATCACGCCGGCGAAGAAGGTGGCCATGGCGCTCGCAGAGCTGATCAAGCGCCGATACCCCAAGGACACGCTGGATATTGTCGTTTTCGGCAACGATGCCTGGCTGGTGAGCCTGAAGGACCTGCCGTACCTTCAAGTGGGACCTTTCCATACCAACACCGTGGCGGGGCTGGAACTGGCCATGGACCTCCTGCGTCGCCGGAAGGTGCGCAACCGCCGCATCGTGATGATCACCGATGGCAAGCCCAGTTGCGTGAAGCGCGATGGCGAGTATTACATGAACAGCTTCGGGCTCGACGACTTCATCGTGGCACGCACGCTCGATGCGGCGGTGCGTGCACGCAAGGCACGGATCCCCATCACCACCTTCATGATCGCGCGTGACACGTATCTGCAACGTTTCATCGAGCGCTTCACCGAGGCCAATCAGGGCCGGGCCTTCTACACCGGACTGCAAGGGCTGGCGGATATGGTGTTCCGTGATCACGCATCCAACAGAAGATCATCATGAGCAGCGATCGTAAGGGCGGCGAATTCGCCTCCCTGGCCACCCTCGGCGAACTCAAAAAGTCCGGTCACAAACCCCGCTCCGTAAGGAATGAACTGCGCGACAACCTCATCGCCCGCATACGTGAGGGTAAACCGCTCTTTGAAGGGATACACGGCTATGAGGACTCGGTGATCCCCGCCCTGGAGCGCGCCATCCTGGCGGGCCACAGCATCAACCTGCTCGGGTTGCGTGGGCAGGCCAAGACGCGCATGGCCCGCTCGCTGGTGCTGCTGCTGGATGAGTGGGTGCCGGTAGTGGCGGGCAGCGAGATCAATGACGATCCGCTGGCGCCGATCTCACGCTTCGCCAGGGACCAGATCAGCATCCATGGCGACAACACCCCCGTGGCCTGGCTTCACCGCAACGAGCGCTACACCGAGAAGCTGGCCACGCCCGATGTGACCGTGGCCGACCTCATCGGCGACAGCGACCCCATCAAGGCCGCCAACCTGAAGCTCGACTACAGCGACGAGCGCGTCATCCACTTCGGTCTCATCCCGCGCAGCCATCGCGGCATCTTCGTCATCAACGAGCTGCCCGACCTGCAGCCGCGGATACAGGTGGCGCTCTTCAACATCCTGCAGGAGGGCGATGTGCAGATCCGGGGCTTCAAATTGCGCCTGCCGCTGGACATCCAGTTCGTCTTCACCGCCAACCCGGAGGACTACACCAACCGGGGCGCCATCATCACGCCACTGAAGGACCGCATCCAGAGCCAGATCCTCACGCACTATCCGCGCACATTGGAGCAGGCCATGCGCATCACCGCACAGGAGTTGCGCTCGCCGAAGCAGCAGGCGTTGCGTGTGCGCGTCCCCGACCTCATTCGCGTGCTCATCGAGCGCATTGCCATGGAAGCCCGTGACAGCGAGTACGTGGACCGCAAGAGCGGTGTGAGCGCGCGCCTCACCATCAGTGCATTGGAGAGTGTGATCAGCGCGGCCGAGCTGCGCATGTTGCGCAATGGGGAGGACCGTACCGTGGTCCGCATCGGCGACCTTCAGGCCGTCATCCCCGCCATCACCGGCAAGATCGAGCTGGTCTTTGAAGGGGAACAGGAAGGTCCCGAGAAAGTAGCGCAACACCTGCTTGGGCTGGCCGTGCGCAACGTGTTCACCGAGCTGTTCCCCGAGGTGGGCAGGACCGGCCGAAAGAAGCCTTTGCCCGCGGACATCTCCGGCATTATCGTGCATTTTGAAGCGAACGCATTGGACCTGCTGAACGATGCACCGGACAGGGCCCATGGCAAGGCCCTTGCCTCGTTACCCGGCTTGGAGGCATTGGTGCGTGAGCGCCACGCTTATCTGGATGACCAGGAGGTGATGCTATGGAGTGAATTCGTGCTGCATGGCCTGGCCGAACATTCACGCATCGGACGCAATGCCCTGGTGAACGGCGCGCACTTCAGCGACCTGTTCCATACCATGCTGAACGCTGCGGACGAAGGGGAGGAAGGCGGGAAGGAAGAATGAGGACGCGATTGTCTTTTCGGGATCCCGCATTCCTGCTCGGTGCTGTCACCTTGCTGGTGTTCGGAGGTGGTGGAATGCTGTTGATGCACCATGTGCAAGGCCGCTCCCTGGATGCCACCTTGTTCATCCCCTTGGGTATGGGGTGGGGACTTGCCGCCGGTGTGGCCTATGGCGCGGTGGTGGGTGCGGTGGCCTTGGGTTGGTTGCACCTGCCCTTCATGCACGAGGTGCGTGAGCGCTACGCCCTAAGACTACGCCCCTTGCTTCCCGGCAAACTGGGTCGCTGGTGGCTTTCCGCGTGTGCGGGTGTGGGGGAGGAGCTGTTTTTCCGTGGGGCTTTGCAGCACTGGCTGGGCATCCCTTGGACCGCTGTGCTGTTCGTGGCCATCCACGGCTACCTCGACCCGCGCGACCTGCGCCTGAGCAGCTACGGTGCCCTCATGACCCTCGCCATGGTCGGCATGGGCGCCCTGGCGGACGGCATGGGGCTGCTACCGGCCATGGTGGCTCATGCGGTGGTGGACGTGATCCTGCTGGACCAATTGGGGAGGTCAACGCCATCACAGGACCTGCCCGATCACTCCGACTAGATCAGGCTTGCGGGTACTTGTGCACGTCGCTGTACTCGTCGTCCAGATCGCGTTTCACGCGGTGCATGCGCAGGGCGGCCATGGCCAGTTCCCGGTGGCCGCGTTCCACCAACCATTGGAAGGCCTCACGTTCGCCATCGCCCGCCACCGCCACCTGCCGCAGCACGTGCATGTGGTTGCGGTCCAACCAATCCAGCGCTTTGGTGTCCCCTTCAATACCGCTGATCACCGCCATCAGGTGGGGGTGGCCGTTCTCCATGAGCCACTTGCGCGCCTCACGTTGGTTCCGCAAGGCGAAGGTGAAGATGCCCAGCTCCGGGTAGCCGTTCTTCATAAGCCAGTCGCGCAAGCCGGCATGCCCCCCGATGGCCTCGGTCCAGGCCAGAAGCACCTTTGCGGGGTATTCAATGCGCATGGCACAAGGGGGAACGCATCACCGGGTCCAAAGGTATCGGTCACGCTTGGCCGGGTGAGGTAACTTGGCCGCCATGCGCTGGATCGGGATCCTGTTGTTCGTGATCGCTCATGCTGCTTTCGCACAAACCGAGGACAAACGCCTGGGTCATGCGCGCCAGTTGCTGGCCAAAGGCAAGGCCTATAAGGCGAAGTCCCATGCGGAGCGCTACCGTGCCGTGCAGACCGATCCGGCCATAAGGGCGCAGATGAGCCCGTACTATGCCGACGCACTGAACCGCATCGCCGAGTACGAAAAGGCCGAAGCGGTGTGCCGTCAGGACATCGGAGCTTCACCCTCATCTGATGCGCAGTTACTTCTTCAATGGGCCATTGCGTTCAATGGGCTCGGGGTGTTCGACAGTGCGTTGGTGAAGCTGGAACGGGCGCGTGCGTCAGGCGTGGAGGTATCTCCCGTGTATCAGTTCGCGTCCGGGACCGCCCTGCAAGGCCTCAAGCAATGGGAAGCTGCGGTGGCGGCGTATGACGAGGTGCTGAAAGGCGAGGAGACCAATGTGCGGGCCTGGCGTGAGCGGGCTTTCTGCCACGCCATGGTGGGCGATACCGCAAAGGCGCGGATGGACTACGATCAAGCCCTGGCTTTGGCGCCCAAAGATCCGGTCACGCTCAACAGCCGTGGCTATTTCAAGGCCTACGTGCTGAATGACCACAGGGCTGCCATCACCGACTACGATCGCGCCATCAAGATGGACCCGAACTACAGCTTCGCATTCAACAACCGCGGCTGGAGCTGGTTCAAACTGGGCGACCCGGAAAAGGCCCTGCGGGACATCGATCTCGCTCGGCGCAAGAAGGCCAGGAATCCCTTCATTTATCGCAACCTGGGGCTGATACGCCTGGAGCAAGGGGATACCGCATCCGCCTGCGGGCAGTTCCGCACGGCGCTGGAGATGGACTTCGCCCGGTTCGGCGGCGACGAGGTGGAGCAACTGATGAAGGCCCACTGCGCAGGACGCACCACCCCGCCACCTTCACCAGTGATCCCACCGGTGGGCAATGCACCGCGCAACACACCACCTCCCCGCACAAACGCTCCCTGATGCCCATGACACCGAATGCCACCAGCATGATGCGGCCCGATGCCCTGAAGGACCGTGTGATCGTCATCACGGGCGGGGGGACCGGACTGGGCCGCAGCATGACGGAGCGCTTCCTGCACCTGGGCGCGCGGGTGTGCATCACCAGCCGCAAGCAGGATGTGTTGGAAGCCGCTGCGAAGGAGCTGGCTGACGCCACGGGTGGCCAGGTGCTGCCCGTGGTATGTGATGTGCGGGACCACGGCCAGGTGGAGCAACTGCTGGCGAAGGTGGTGGAACGTTACGGGCAGGTGGATTCGCTGGTGAACAATGCCGCAGGCAATTTCATCAGCCCAACCGAAAGGCTCAGCCACAAAGCCTTCCAGACCATCATCGACATCGTGTTGATGGGCACCGTGAATTGCACCCTGGTGTTCGGAAAGCACTGGATCGCTCACCCGGCGGAAGGGAGGACCATGCTCAATATCACCACCACCTACGCATGGACAGGCAGCGGGTATGTGGTACCCAGCGCCTGTGCCAAAGCGGGTGTGCTGGCGCTCACCCGCTCGCTGGCAGTGGAATGGGCCCGTCATGGCATCCGGACCAACGCCATCGCGCCTGGTCCCTTCCCCACCAAGGGGGCCTGGGATCGGCTGCTTCCCGGCGACCTGGTGGAGCGTTTCGACATGCGCAAGCGCATCCCCTTGGGGCGTTTGGGCGAGCATCCCGAACTGGCCGACCTTGCCACTTACCTCATCTCACCCTTCAGCGGCTTCATCAATGGGGAAGTGGTGACCATTGATGGGGGCGAATGGTTGAAGGGTGGGGGCGAGTTCAATATGCTGGATGCGGTGAGCACCGAGCAATGGGACATGCTGGAGCGGATGGTACGTGGCACGCGCAGATGAAATGACAGGGGGTGGACATGTTCCCTCATTATGCCCACCTTTGTGAAATGCAGGTGAACCAACAGACCGTGGCCGACGAGGTCGCAGAGTCCCCCGTGAAGATCCAGGTGGACACGGCACGTGCCCTGATCGAACTGACCTGGAGCGGTTATGTGCCCGGCCCCATCTATCGCCAGGTACTGAACCATGCCAGGGAACAAGTGAACGCACATGGCGTGAAGTTCTGGCTTGCGGACCTGCGCGGCATGGGGGCCATTTTGCGCCCCGATGAATTGTGGACCACTCTGGAGTGGTTCCCGAGCATGTCCAATACCCCCCTGCGCCGCATGGCCATCGTGCAGGGCGCCGATTTCTTCAATCGGATGAGTGTTGAGCGCATCATGGATGCCAGCACCCCGATCCTGCCGTTCGAGGTGGCCTGGTTCGAGGACCGCGATGGCGCTCTGGCCTGGTTGTTGTCCGAGGTGCCCGCCCTTCAGGCCACATAGAACCGGTTGGTCACGTCATCACCCTAACTTCGTCAACACAAGACCCTAACTCCCCTCCACTCATGTTGAAGCAGATCCTTCTTTCCACCGTGTTGCTGGCCGCCATGCCCGCGATCGCACAGAACACTTCCAAGGCTGACCAGGATCCTGTCGCCGCAGGCAAGTCACACACCAGCGAACTGGTCCAGAAGCTGGGCCTTTCCGTGGACCAGGCCAAGCAGATCGAACCGTTGATGATCACCGCCGCCAAGGAAGCCGCTCCATTGTATGCGGAAGGCGATGCCGGCAAGAAGAAGGCCAGCGCGTTGTATGACAAGTACTACGGTGAAATGGTGGGCATGCTTACCCCAGAGCAGGCGCAGAAGTTCCTGGAAATGCGCAAGGCTGGTCAGATCGATGGCGGCGCCTGCGCCCCGAGCAAGGCTGGCTGTGGTAGCTCCGCTGCCAAACCCGGTTGCTGCGCCAGCAAGGCCACAGCCGCAGCCCCCGTGCCGGCCGCGGCCCCTGTTGCGGTCGATCCTGCACAGTAGCACCATCCTTTAGAAATGCGAAAGGCCGCCATTCAGCGGCCTTTCGCATTTCATGATCACCCGTTCATTCCACCACCACCACCAGGTAGCGGGATAGGCTCCAGAACGCGTCCTTGTCCGTGATCACCAGCTGGGCACCCTCCGGCTCGAACCGGTAGCTTGATGAAGGGTGCGGGGTGATCAGCCTGGGCTTGCGCCCGGCCAGGTCAAGGGCGGGCGTCTGCTCCACATCGATGGACCTGAAATAATCCTTTGCCAGTGACTCGGCGTTCAGCTTGGTGCGCGCGCCAATGCCGGCCACACCCCCTTCCTTGGTCAGGACCCCGTTCGCCCGTAATTCCTTTTCGGTACCGATGGCATACCAGGCGGTGTTCAGCTCCTCCTGGAGGCTTCCCACCTGCTGCACCCTGTCACGGTATAGGTCCATCATGGCTGCCAGCGCCTTGTTGCTGGAGGTGAGTTGCTCCTTGAGCTGCTCGATCTCGCCATCCTTCTCCCGCACCAGCTGTTCCCATGCGGCCACTGCCTTATCCAACTCGTTGATCCGCGCTGAGGAACCCTTGGCCTGCTTTTTCATGCGCTCGATCAGCTCCTGGTTCTCGCGCAGTTTCGCATCAATGTCGCGGATGTCGTTCAAAATGCGCTCTTCAAGCGGCACGCCCTGCTCCGCATCCGGACCAGTTACCGTAAGGCGCCCCTGGCCGGCCTGGATGCTGCGCAGGTTGTCCCCGATGCGCCCCATGGCAGAGAAGAGCGCGTTCACGGCGGAGTCCTGTTGTGTATCGGCTGCCTGCAGCCGGTCATAATCTTCCTTCAGTTGGAGGTAGGCATCGCTTTCCTGCGGTTCGGGAGTGCAGGCGTTCAACGTGAACAGGAAAAGGCTTCCGGAAAGGATAGGTAGGCTGTGGCGCATGGGATTGGAACGTTTGAATAACCACGATCCGCATGGATCGCAAAGGGAACTGTTGGGCTGCGAATTTCGTATGACGCGCGTTATGGCCGCAGCTTGGTACACAGGTCTTGGTGGGCTTTTCCCTGGGCAGCCCTTTCCAGACCAGGCTGACACCAGCGCAGCTTTACATCGTTGGACACCATGAACCGCCACCTCACGTCATTCCTGCTCGCCTTGGCCCTTGTAGTGCAGGCGTGCCCGGTTGCTGGGCAGGACCAGGCTGGTCTGGCCCCTGGATTTGAGAAGCTGAGCGCCAAGGAAAGGACCCGGATCGCCAAGGAAGAGGAGGAAAAGGCCCGCCAGGACTCGGTTTACCAAGGGGTGATGCGGAGGGCGGAAGAGGCCTTCCAGCAACAGCGCTATGAAGAAGCACTGGACCTGTTCAAACAGGCACGCGTGTTGCGCCCCTACAACGTTTACCCCAAGGTGAAGATCCAAGACCTTCAGACACTGCTGGGGCGCAAGGAGGATGGGACCATTGCGACCCCGGAGCCGGTACCTGTCCGGGAGCCGGAGCCGAGCGACCAGCAGCCGGTTCCCATGCCCTTGGTGATACACCAAGTCCCTGTAGAGCCCCCCAAGGTGATCCAGCCGGAAAAGCCTGCACCCGCCCCTGTGAGGCCTGCGGCTCCCGTGGTGCGCCAAGAGGACCCTGCCCCTGCTCCCGCACAACCGGGTGAGCGCTGGTACCGGGAAGGGCAGGCCGTAGTGCTCGAACGCACCGTTCTGGAAGAGGGGCGGGCGATAACCTACCGCCGCGTGACCCACCCCTGGGGCCAGGTGTTCCACTTCCGGGAAGGACTCACGGTGGAGGAGCGCGTGTGGAGGTCCCGTTTCGGGGACTAACACGGCCGCCCCCTATTCTTCGCGAAGGGTGAAGGGGAGATCCAGGAGTTCCTTGTAGTCCATGGCCGCCTCCTCCATATCCAGGTCGCCTTTGGCAAAGGTCCATTCCACGGCCACCTGGCTTGCACCGGAGGCGTGCAGGTCCTCAAACCGCTTCAGGATGTCCAGCAGGCATTTGGCGGAGCTGGAATTGAAGTAGTGGATATGAACGGAGATCCTGGTGCGCGCCGCCGGGGACGCGGAATACCGTTCCACCGCGTCCAACACCTCTTCATAGAAGCGCGAGGCATGTTCGTGAATGGACACCCCCCGCACCTCGAACACACCGGCCGAGGGGTCCAGCCGGATCAAGGGTGTCTTGTCCGTGGCTTCGTACGCGAGCCGCTCCATGGCTGCCAAAGTAGCCAACCCGACCGGACATTGCGCTTTGCATGGTCGTGGTTGCCTGACGAAGCTTAACTTTTCCGGCGAACGGTCACATCCTTCAATACGCCATGGCCATACGTTCCATCCTTGTGCCCTATGACTTCTCGGATTGTGCCACGGATGCACTGCGCGTGGCGGCCAAGATCGCCCGCCTGAGCGGCGCGGTGATCGATGTGGTGCACGTGTACGAGACCATGACCGATTTCCATACGGAGAACCAGAAGGTGCGCGAGAGCATCGAGAGCCGGCTGGACAAGGTGCCTGAATTGGATTTCGTGCAGGACGTGGAGCTTACCAAGTTCATGTTGCGACAGGTGGGCCTTACGGAAATGTTCAAGAACGACCGGCTCGCCAAGGTGGACCTCGTGGTGATGGGGTCGCATGGTGCGAGGGGCTTCCGCGGGATGGCCGGTTCGAACACGCAGAAGATCGTGCGCATCGCTCCCATGCCCGTGCTGGTGATCAAGCACCGCGTCGAGGATTTCGAGGTGCGCGATCTGGTCTATGCGTCCAACTTCACCGAAACGGACATCACCCGGTTCGACATGTTCAGGCCCGTCATTGAACTGTTCCAGCCCAAAGTGCACCTGCTCAAGGTGAACACACCAAAGACCTTTGAGCGCAGCGAGGATTCGCACCGGGCCATCGACAATTTCCTGCAACGGAACGAGCTCGAGAAATTCACCGCGACGATCTACAACGACCTGAGCATTGAGGAGGGTATCCTCAATTTCGCCCGCTCCATCGATGCGGATATGATCGCCATGGCCACCCATGGTCGGACCGGCTTCTTTCACGTGGTGAACGGCAGCCTGACCGAGGATATCGTGAACCACACCACCTTCCCGGTGCTCAGTGTGAAGCTCTAAGGCTTCCTTGCTACCTTGCGCCCCAAGCCCCCCGGGGGGCCTCACCGAACCAACGATCCGGCAGGCAGATGAAGTTCCTCCACAAGCAATACGAGGCCAAGAAGAAGGAGATCATCGAGGCGGAGATCGACCGCCCGGCCAAGATCAAGTTCATGACGGCCATAGAATTCAAGGCCTACAAGAACGGACGATCACACCGCTACTTCGGCGGGCTGTTCGAGGAATCGCCGGTGCGTTTTGTGGTGCCCTATGATGCCAATTGGATCGTGGTCATCGAGAAAGGCACCCATTACCAGCCCCTTGAGGTGCAGGGTCGTTGCCGGCTGCTGATGCCCATGCGTGGCGTGCGTTCATCGATCGCCAGCGATGCACCCGCCCACGTGCGTGCCCTGGAGGAAGGAGCGGCCACCTCAGACGAAGGAATGGGCGCCATGGAGGAAGGTGAGGGCCAGTCCCGGGCCTGAACCCTCCGCCCACTGCGGTGTTCTGCCATATGAAGTCCCCCACATATGAGCACCAAGGCCAACCAAGAGCGTCTCGAACGCATCATCCTCGGGCAGGAAAGGCTGATCGAGGAGGTGTACGGTATCCTCCACGCGGAGGAGGAGCATGATGCCCTGCTCCGTGCCGCTGTTCGCACCAGCAGGGGCGAACGCACGAACCAGATCCCTTTTCCGGAGCCCGGGCGGGTGTTCACCCTTGAGGAGATCCGCGGCATTTGCATCCGGTACGGCCTGCGCTTTCTGGATGGGGCGCGTTTCAAAGGGGGGATCCCATCCACGGCCGTCATGAACATTCGCCACCTCGAGGCGCGCAGCGGTGCACCATTACGGGGCTTCAAGGTGCTCGCTCCAAGTGCGCTTTTCCGGTTGAGCGACTGCGAGAACGATCCGCTGCTCTTTGTTCCCTTGGAGACCGGCCGGTTCTACCTGGTGCACCGCTGGGGTGGCGACCTATCCAGGTGGCGCATGGTCTCGCAGTGGTGGAAGCGTTCACCTGCCCACCTCGCTGGTGCGGTGCTGCTGGTCTCTGTGCTGCTCGCGTCCGTGTTGCCCGCGCACCTCCTCACCACCCTTCCCGATCCAGGCTGGTGGGGCAGCTTCCGGCTCTTCTGTCTCTTCCACGTCACCTTCTCGCTCACTGCGTTCACCGTGTTCGGCTGGTTCGCCTTCCACGGCAAGTTCACGGCCCAGGCTTGGAACGATCCGCATTTCAATTGATCATGCATCCCGTTCAAAGCGAAAGCCGCCCGCGGGCGGCTTTCGCTTTCTGTTGAACGTGTGCGTTCAGCCAATGCTGATCTCGCGGCTCTTCGGCTTGTTCACTTCGCGCTTCGGGATGCTCACGTGCAGTACGCCGTTGTTGAACTCGGCCTTGATGCCTTCGGTGTTCACCGTGTCTGGCAGGCGGAAGCTGCGCGTAAAGGCGTTGTAGGAATACTCGCGGCGGGTGTAGCGCTCGTTCTCGTTCAGGTCCTCCACTTTCTTCTCGGCGCTGATGGTGAGCACATCGTTTTCCACGGCAAGCTTCAGCTCATCCTTGCCATAGCCCGGTGCGAGCAGGTCCAGCCTGAACTCGCCTGCACGCTCCACAATGTTCACGCTGGGTAGGCGGTTGGGGGCTTCATCGTAGCCAAAATATTCGTTGATGAGATCCGTGAAGGGGGTCATCAACAGGTTGCTGGGACGGTATTTCACGATGGTCATGGTCGTTCGCGTTTTTGAACGACCGTACCCGTCAAGCCTCGTTCCGATGCGAATTGTCGGACAATAGGGCAGTTTACATCGGCACTACCTGCCTAAATGGCCGCTATTGTGCTTGAAAGAGGAAGGTGACGGTGCCGCGGTGCGGGTCTGGCTGTCCGCTGGCCCGGCTGAACCGGGCGGTTCCAGTGCGTTCCACAGCAAAGTCCACCATACAGGCATCGGCCTGAGTGGTGGCATCCACCTTGATCTGTCCCACGCGCCCTTCGGCATCCACCGCTACTTGCAGCACCACCTTGCCCTGCCCCTTGCACAGGTACATGGGCACCCGGATGTAAAGCTGGCGGGGTTTCAGGGTATGGTCCACGGCCACGGGGCCATCCACCGGTGCGGGCGGCGGCAGGTCCTTGGGCAGGTAACGGTCCTTGTTCCACTTGGCGGTATCCAGTTCAGGGATCTCCACTTCCTCACCAGCCTCCTTGCGTTCTGCGCTCAAGCGCTCGAACTCGGCCTGCTCCATCTCCTTCAGGTCATTCCACACCTTTTCGCTGATCCGCTCCTGGGTGCGTGCGTCCAGGCGCTCGCGCGGGGTGGCGGGGTCCTCGGGGTTGTTCACTGCGCTTTGGATGCGTTGCCATTCCGTGGGCGGTTGATCGGCGGCCAGTTGTTGTTCCAACCGTTGGAACTCCTCCTCGGTCATGGGCGGGGCGATGTCGATCCGCAGCTCGGAGCGCTTGTCCTCATCGGGTTCCGTGCGCATCTCCGAAATAGCCAGCCCGAACAGCACCAGGGTGTGGACCATCAGTGTGCCGATGATGCCGTACTTGTGCCGGTCGAAGGCGGAGAGCAGATCCAGGGTCATGGTCTTGCGGCGGTGCGCCAGAGGGGGAAATTATCCATCACGCCTGCATACGTATGCGCCAGGGTTTGGGCCATTGGTTGTTCCACCGTTTTCCTGCCCCCTGCGACCAGCCCAAAGCCAGCCCGTGGTAGCGCATGAGCGCGGTCCCGCGGGCGGCGCTCGTGGATAGGCTCTCGCCACGCAGGTAGGCCAGGGCCTGTTCGTGTTCGAGGTCGATCGTGGGCCAGAACTCGTGGTGCAGGGCGGTGGAAAGTGCGAGCGCCGGATGCGGCCGCGCTTCACCACCCTTCTGGAACAAGGCGGGCGTTCCGGGTGCTGCAGTGCGCACGGCGGCCATCAGGCGTTGCACGAAGGCATGGTGCGCGGCTTCCACCACATGGGCGATGTCTTCCTGCATGGTACAACTCCAACGTCCGGGATCGATCAACCATTGGAGTTCAGGGAAGGAATTGGCACCGGCATGGTGCGCGTCCAGGACCAGGTCATGGAACGCTCCGGGCTTGCGCAGCACGGACAGAAAGAAGCCTTCCCCGCGCACGCGGTGCGGATAACAGCGCACACCAAGTGGTCCCCGTTCCATGCCCCATTCCGCGTTCAACTCCAACGCGATGGGCAGTGCTCCCGTAAGCGTGATCAATTCTTCTACCTGCTGCTCGTCCTCCTCCGGCGCCCAGGTGCAGGTGCTGTAGATGAGCGTGCCTCCGGGTGCGAGCGCGGTCCATGCGTGATCCAGGATCTTCCGCTGCACCAGCGCGCATTGCTGCACCAGCGCCGGGCTCCATTGGGCCCGCGCGAAGGGATCGCGGCGCATCATGCCTTCGCCGGAACAGGGGGCATCCACCAGCACCAGTTCGAAGGCGCCGGGTAATGCAGCGAAGGCTTCCGTGCGGTCATGTGTGATCACCACCCCGGGCCTGCCTTGTTTCCATAGGTTCTCCTGCAGCACGGCCAGCCGTGTGCGATCCAGTTCGTTCGCCACCAACAATGATCCTTCCGGCAGCAGCGAGGCGAGATGCCCGCTCTTGCCACCGGGTGCGGCGCAGAGATCGAGCACACGCAATGGCCCGGCCGCTGGCCGCCCCTGCAGGTAGGCTTGTTCGATCAGCATGCTCGAGGCCTCCTGTACGTAGTACGCGCCGGCATGCAGCTGGGGGTCCAGCGTGAAGCGCGGCCGGTCCGCCAGGTAGCGGCCCAGAGCGCACCATGGCACCGGCTCCCCGGCCCATTCCGTTGGCTTGAACGGGTTGTAGCGCACACTTACGGAAGGCGTGTCCTCCAATGCTTCACGCAGTGCGGAAGCATCGGTCTGCATGGCCAGCCGTGCGAGGAGTTCGGCGGGCAGGGGCGCCGTTGAAGCCGCAGGACCGTGCCGGCGGCCTTTGCTCATGCGCGTGCCGGAGCGGTCACGTTCCGCAGGATGGTCTCGGCACGGTCGGGCCCGGTGGATACGATGCGCACTGGCACACCCACGGCCTCTTCGATGAGTGCGATGTACCGTTCCAGCGCAGGCGGGATGGTGGCGCCGGAGAGGTCGCCCCAGCCAGGCAGCTCCCGGTACACGGGCTGTGCAGCCGGGCCCAGGTCGTAGGGCAGCTGGGTGCTTTCCTGTCCGTTGATGCGGTAATGGGTGCACACGCGCACGTTGTCCAGTCCGGAGAGCACGTCGGCCTTCATCATGGCCAGTTCGGTGATGCCGTTCACCATCACCGCGTAGCGCAAGGCGGGCAGGTCCAGCCAGCCGCAGCGGCGCGGGCGCCCGGTGGTGCTGCCGAACTCGCGGCCGGCCTGGCGGATGCGTTCGCCCATTTCGTCCGTGAGCTCGGTGGGGAAGGGGCCGCTGCCCACGCGGGTGCAATAGGCCTTGAAGATGCCGATGACCTTGCCGATGCGGGTGGGGGCGATGCCCAGGCCCGTGCAGGCACCCGCGCAAATGGTGTTGCTGCTGGTGACGAAGGGGTAGGTGCCGAAGTCGATGTCGAGCAAGGTGCCCTGTGCGCCTTCGGCCAGGATGCTGCGGCCGTCGCGCAAGGCTTCGTCCAGGTAATGCTCGCTGTCCACAAAAGGAATTTCGCGCAGCCGCTCCACGGCGTCCAGCCACTCCTTCTCCGCCGCGCGCCAATCGGGCACCTGCGGGTACAGGGAGAGCAGGCGTTCGTGCTTGCGCACCAGGGTCTGGTAGCGCTCGCTGCGGTCGGCCAGTTCCAGGTCGCCCACGCGGAAACCGTTGCGGCCGGTCTTGTCCATGTAGGTGGGACCGATGCCCTTGAGGGTGCTGCCGATCTTCTCCTTGCCCTTCTCGGATTCGCTGGCGGCGTCCAACGCGCGGTGTGTGGGCAGGATCAGGTGGGCACGGCGGCCGATGAGCAGGCGGCCGGTGATGTCCGTGCCCCCGGCGCGCAGGGCGTCCACCTCCTTCATGAAGATCACCGGGTCGATCACCACGCCGTTGCCCACCAGGTTCACCGTGCCGGGGTGGAAGATGCCTGATGGGATGGTGTGCAGCACATGCTTGCGGCCCTCGAAGATCAGCGTGTGGCCCGCGTTGGGCCCGCCTTGGAAACGCGCCACCACCTGGTAGTGCGGCGCCACCACGTCAACGACCTTGCCCTTGCCCTCATCGCCCCATTGGGCGCCGAGGAGCACATCCACGCGTGTGTTCATGCCCAAGGGTTCAGGCCTGCAGCTTGGCCACAGCATCGTTCACCTCGGGAACGATGGTGAAGACGGTGTCCAATTTGGTCACCAGGAAAAGTTGGCGCACACTGGGTGAAACGCCGGCGAGGATGGCGTCGCCACCGGCCTTGCGGGTTCGGGTGAGCACGTTGATCATGATGTTGATGCCCGTGCTGTTCATGTATTGCAGGCGGCCCAGGTCCAGCACGATGGACCGCTGGCCGCGGTCGAGCTCCTGGTCCAGGGCGCCCATGAGCTGGTCGGCCTGTTGCTGGTCCATGAGGCGGCCGGCAAGGTGGAACACCTGGAAGCCTCCGGTCTCGGAGCGGGAGAGGGTGAAGGTGGGTTGGTCGGTCATGCCTGTGGGGTGGTGTGTTGTGCGCGGCACGCGGGGCAGCGGCCGTGGATGTGCAGTGCGTGGCGGTGCACCTCAAAGCCGGTGACCTCTTCCACGGTGCTGCGGATCAGTTGGATGCGGGGGTCGCAGAACTCCATCACCTTTCCGCAAAGGTCGCAGATCAGGTGGTCGTGCTGGCGGTTGGCCAGGGCCCGCTCGAACTGGGCCTGGGCGGTGCCGAACTGGTGGCGGCGCACCAGCTGGCAGTCCAGCAGCAGCTCCATGGTGTTGTACAGGGTGGCGCGGCTCACGCGGTAGCGCTTGGCCTTCATGCGGCCGTACAGCCGCTCAATGTCGAAGTGGCCATCCTGCTCGTAGATCTCGCCCAGGATGGCGAAACGCTCGGGGGTTTTCCGGTGGCCACGGCGTTCGAGGTACTCGGAGAAGATCCGCTGTACGTCGTGCTTCATGTCGGACTGGTGCCGCACCATGCCGCGAAGGTAACCCGGCCGGGGGGATGGGCCATCAATGATCCACCCGCTCCACGCTGCGCACCCCGCGCACCCTGCGGAGCTTCTCCATGAGGGAGTCCAGGTGGTCGGTGTCCTGCACGTAGGCCATCACCTTGCCCTCGAAGATGCCGTCGTGGCTCTCGAAGCTGATGGAGCGCATGTTCACGTGGTGCTCGTGGCTGATGATGGTGGTGATCTTGTTCACCAGGCCCACGTCGTCGATGCCGCTGAACTTGATGCCGGCGAGGAACTCCACGCTGTCCTTGCCTTTCCAGCGGGCCTTCACGATGCGGTAGTCGAAATTGCTCATGAGCTGCACGGCGTTGGGGCAGTTCACGCGGTGGATGCGGATGCCCTCGCGGTCGGTGATGAAGCCGAACACGTCATCGCCGGGGATGGGGTTGCAGCAGGTGCTGAGCTTGTACTCGAGCTTGAGCTTGTCATCGCCGAGGGAGAGGGTGCCTTGGTGGCTGCCGCGGATCTCGCCCACCACCTCCTCCAATGTGCGCTCGTCGCGGTCGCGGGGCGCGGCGGGCAGCACCAGGCGGCCGTCCTTGCGCTGCGAAGGGGCCAGCTGGTCCAGGTGGATGCGGCCGCGGGCCACCTTGTAGTAGAGGTCGGTGTCGCCCATGGCCCTGAAGTAGGCGATGAGGGCATCCACGTTGCGCTGGTCGCTTTTGAAGCCCCACTTGCGCAGCTGCCGCTGCACGGCCTCGCGCCCCACCACCGCCAGCTTGCGCTTCTGTTCGCGCAGCGCCTGTTTGATCTTGTGCCGCGCCTTGGCGGTCACCACATAATTCAGCCAGTCCTCCTTGGGCTGTTGCTTGCGGCTGGTGATGATCTCGATCTGGTCGCCGCTCTTCAAAGGCTGGCTCAGTGGCACCAGCTTGTGGTTCACCTTGGCGCCGATGCATTGGCGGCCCACCTGGCTGTGGATGTCGAAGGCGAAGTCCAATGCCGTTGAGCCCGAGGGCAGGTTGCGCATCTCGCCCTTGGGGGTGAAGACGACGATCTCGTCGCTGAAGAGGTTCAGCTTGAAGTCGCTGACGAAGTCGAGCGCATTGCCGCTGGGGTCGTCGAGCATCTCGCGCACGCGGTTCAGCCAGGTCTCCAGCACGTTGGCGTGGTCGCTGTCGTCCTTGTACCGCCAGTGCGCGGCCAGGCCCATCTCGGCCACCTCGTCCATGCGTTTGCTGCGGATCTGCACCTCCACCCAGCGGCCGCCGGGGCTCATCACGGTGGTGTGCAGGCTTTCGTATCCGTTGGCCTTCGGCAGGCTGATCCAGTCGCGCAGGCGGTCGGGGTTGGGCTGGTAGTAGTCGGTGACGATGCTGTAGACCTTCCAGCAATCGGCCTTCTCGAGCTCGTGCTTGGTCTCAATGATGATGCGGATGGCGAAGACGTCGTAGACCTCCTCGAAGGTGACGTTCTTCTTGAGCATCTTGTTGTAGATGCTGTGGATGCTCTTGGGCCTTCCCTTGATCTCGTAGGTGAAGCCCTCGCGGTCCATGGATTCGCGGATGGGCAGCGTGAAGCGGCTGATGAAGCGCTTGCGCACGGCCTCGGTCTTCTTCAGTTTGGTGGCGATCTCGTCGTAGATCTTGGGCTCCTTGAACTTGAGGGCGAGGTCCTCCAGCTCGGTCTTGATGCTGTACAGGCCCAAGCGGTGCGCCAGCGGGGCGTAGAGGAAGAGCGTTTCGCTGGCGATCTTCAGTTGCTTCTCGCGCGCCATGCTCTCCAGCGTGCGCATGTTGTGCAGGCGGTCCGCGAGCTTGATGAGGATCACGCGCACGTCCTCCGCCAGGGTGAGCAGCACCTTGCGGAAGTTCTCCGCCTGCATGCTGTCCGTCTGGAAATCGATGCCGCTGATCTTGGTGAGGCCGTCGATGATGGTGGCCACCGTGGGACCGAAGAGGTCCTTCACGTCATCGAGCGTGAGGTCGGTGTCCTCCACGGTGTCGTGGAGCAGTGCGGCCACCACGCTGGTAGTGCCCAGGCCCACCTCCTCGGCGCAGATGCGCGCCACGGCGATGGGGTGGTAGATGTAGGGCTCGCCGCTCTTGCGCCGCTGGTCCTTGTGGGCCTCCACGGCCAGGTTGAGGGCCTTGCGGATCATGCGCGTGCCCTCCGGCGTGCGGTCGCCGCGGATGGCACGGAGCAGGCCGCGGTAGCGGTTCAGGATCTCCTTCTTCTCCTTCTCCAGGTCCACGGCCATGCGGGCGCCGGAGCGCGTGTGCTCTGCGGTGGCCGCCGGGGCTTGGTGGCTCTCCTGTTTCATGGACTTCCCGAAAGGTACGAAGGGCGGCAGCCTCAGGTGGCGGGCAGCACTTGTGCACGCACCTCACCAAAGCCGATGCGGACGCCATTCCGCTCCGCGTGCCCGCGCATGATCACAGTATCGCCGTCGGCAATGAATTTGCGTTCGCTGCCGTCGGCCAGGGTCAGGGGCTTGGTGCCGCGCCAGGAAAGCTCCAGCATGCTGCCGTAGCTGCCGGGCTCGGGACCGCTGATGGTGCCGCTGGCCATCACGTCACCACAGCGCACGTTGCAGCCGTTCACGGTGTGGTGCGCCAGCTGTTGGGCCATGCTCCAGTACATGTGCTTGAAATTGCTGCGGCAGATGGTGGTCTCGGGTCCTTCTTCCGGTGTGAGGGCCACTTCCAGTGCGATGTCGAAACTGTGCGGACCGATGGTGCGCAGGTAGGGCAGGGGCTCGGGGTCCTGCTCCGGGCCGGCTACGCGGAAGGGTTCCAGTGCGTCCAGCGTCACCACCCAGGGGCTCATGCTGCTGCCGAAATTCTTGCCCAGGAAGGGGCCGAGCGGCACGTACTCCCAGGCCTGGATGTCGCGTGCGCTCCAGTCGTTGAAGAGCACCAGCCCGAAGATGTGCTCCTCGGCGCGCTCCACCGGGATGCGCTCGCCCAGCGCATTGCCCGGGCAGGTGATGAAGGCCACCTCCAGTTCGAAATCGAGCTGGCGCGTGGGGCCGAACACGGGTGGCGCGTTCGGGTCAGGCTTGAACTGGCCGTTGGGTCGCCTTACGGGCACGCCGCTGGGCACGATGCTGCTGGCGCGGCCATGGTAGCCCACGGGCAGGTGCAGCCAGTTCGGCAGCAGTGCGTTCGCCGGGTCGCGGAACATCTTGCCCACGTTGGTGGCGTGCTCGCGGCTGCTGTAGAAGTCGGTGTAGTCGCCCACGTCCACCGGCAGGTCCATGATCAATTCCGCCACCGGCACAAAGGCCTTCGCCACCTGTTCGCGCACCTCCGGGGCTGCCTCATTGCGCAACAGTTCGGAAAGGCGCTGTCGCAAGGCCCGCACGAAGGGCCGTCCACAGCGCAACACACAATTCATACGTCCCATGTAGGAAGCGTTCTCCTGGCCATCCACCTCGGGGATCAGACCCACTTTCCACAATACACGCAGGTCGATGGCGGTATCTCCGATGCGCGTGAAGGCACGGGATTTTGTCCCCGCTGTGTTGCCGACGCCAAAGGGAATGTTCTGGATGGGGAAGTCGCTGCCCGTTGGCACCGTGACCCAACTGGTCAATTTCGGGTCGTTCGCGGAAAGGGGGTTGGCCATGGCCGCAAAGGTGCCAACAGGAGCGCAGATGCCCGCGACAGGACCTTATCTTTCACCTGCGGCGCGTGGTGGTGGCGAAAGAACACCTTCAACCTACCGGACCATGAAGCAGCTGATCCGCCTTTCCCTTCTTGCTGGTGTGCTGGCCGCCCACGCGGAGCTGGCCGCCCAATCCTTCAACTGGGTGCGCCCCTTGGGCGGCCCGGATGCCGATGAGGCGTATGCCGTGGCCCACGTGAGTGGCGGTGGCAGCTACGTGGTGGGCATGTTCAATGGAACGGCACAGCTGGGCGCCACGGCACTGACCTCGGCCGGCGGCAAGGACATGTTCCTGGCCCGTCTGGACGGTGGCGGGAACGTGGTGTGGGCGCGAAGGGCTGGTGGATCGGGCGATCAAGGTGGGCACGTGGTGGCCACGGATGCCTCGGGCAATGCCATCGTGGCCGGCGAGTTCGAAGGCAGCATGGACTTCAGCACGGGTATGCTCACCGCCTCCGGCGACCGCAATCTCTACCTCGCCAAGTACAGTGATGCGGGCCTGGTGTTGTGGACGGTGCAGGGCATCACCTCCGGCGCCTCACAATGCAACAGCGTGGCCACGGATGCGGCCTCCAACATTTACGTGGCCGGGCGGTTCGAGGGCTCCCTGCAGTTCGGTGCCACCACGGTGACCAGTGTGGGCATGCAGGACGTGTTCGTGATGAAACTGAATTCCGCCGGCGCGGTGCAATGGCTGGTGCGGGCCGGTGGTGCGGATGATGATGATGCGAAGGGCCTGGCCATGGGGCCGGATGGCAGTGTGTTCATCGCGGGCTCCTTCAATACCATCGCGCAGTTCGGCGCCATCACGCTCACCGCACCCGGTGCTTCACGCCAGCTCTTCGCGGCCAAACTGAGCAATGCGGGCGCCTTTCAATGGGCGAAAAGCGCAGGTGGCCCGGGCATCGACCAGGCCTATGAGATGGCTGCCGACAACCAGGGCAACAGCTACATCACCGGCTTCTATTCCGGCACGGCCACCTTCGGCACCTTCACCCTTACCAGTGCCGGTGCGGAGGATGCCTTCGTGGCGAAGTTGAGCGGCACGGGCAACTTCATTTGGGTCACCAGCGTGGGCGGAATGGATGAGGACCGGGGCTATGCGATCGAGGTCTCCCCGTGGGGCAATGTGTACGTCACGGGCTCCTATGTGGGCACCTCCACATTTGGCAGCAACACCTTCACCTCAGCGGGCGATAAGGACATCTTCACGGTGGCCTTGAACGCGAGCGGTGCGGTGGCCTGGGCGAACACGTCTGGTGGCCCGGGCTTCGATCGCGGCTACGGCATCACCACGGATGGTGTGGGCGGTGTGTGGGTGGCCGGCATGTTCACTGGCACCAGCAACTGGGGGCCGATCGGCCACACCAGCGCCGGCATGGCAGATGGCTTCGTGGCGCGCATCGGTGCGCCCGTGGGAACGGATGAGTTGCACACCACTGCCCTGCAGGTGTGGCCCAACCCCACGCGCGACCGGGTGGAGGTGACACTGCCCGCCGATCTGCCCGGGGGCACCGACCTGGTGTTGTTCAATGCCGTGGGCGCACAGCTCATGCTTCAGCGGGCAGTGCCGGGTGCACGCATGCAGGTGGACCTGCAAAGCGTGCCATCCGGGCTGTACTTCCTGCGCATCGGCCTGCTGGCCACCATGCGCGTGGTGAAGGAGTGAGCGTTCACGGGTCGTGCTCCACGCGGTGTGCCACGATGGAGGCGGCGATGCGGTTGGCGATCCTGCGGTACCCGTAGGGCGTGAAGTGGCAGCACTTGTCGCTGTACACCGTGCGTGGCTCCTCGCGGAACATGGGTGTCAGGTCCTCGAAAGCGACACCCGCTTCACGCAGCGTGGACGCACGCGCTTGCATCAACGGATACGCGGCCTGCACCACATCCCGGTAGCAGAAGGGGCCGGGCTCGATGGCCAGGGCGCGCTCTTCCGCTGTGAAAGGCTTGCTGTTGGGCACGTACTGGTTGGGCTGCAGGAAGTGGAAATAGCTGCCGCCGGTGGCGCGCACGAGCTCACTCATCATCTGCGAAGCACGCATCCAGATGTCCGCGCTCGCGTTGAGGTAGGTGGTGCTGTCCAGTTCATCCGCCGGTGGGCCGGTGGCCTGCACATCGGTGCCTGAGGCTTCCAGGGCGCGCCGCGATCGCTCCTCCACTTCCGCTTGGCGGTTGGCGAGGCGGTGGTCCATCGTGCGCCAGAGCAACAACGCTGCGTTGCTCCAGCGCCAGGGTGCACGGGCAAAGCGGTGTCGTAATGTCCGGCGCTCCTCCGCCAGCTTCACCTGGTCCACCGCCGCACGCAGCACCCGGTTGTCGATGCGCTTGCGGGCATACATGTTCCAGTGGCGCGGGAAGGTGGGATGCACACCGAAGGTCCGGTTGTCGCACCAGGGTAGCACCACCTCGTTGAAGCCGTCGAGGGCGATCACCAGATCGTAGTGCGCACCTTGTGCATGGAACCATGCCAGGGCCTCCAGCGGTTGCGGCTGCTTGAAGCCACCCAGCGCGAACGCGGTGTAGCGGATGTGTTTTCCACGCCAGCGCGGATCGGCCTGCAGACCTTCCGTGAGCGCGGCGGTGGCGTGGGTGAGCAGGCCCATGGCCACGGAGCCCCCCGTGATGCACACGTTCACCGTATCGGCCGAGCGGTGCATGAGCGGGTCGGCACCCGGCAGCCCGAAGCGGTTCCGGTCCTTGCGCGGCACACTGATGAAACCCATGTAGGGATGGAGCAGGTGGTCGCCCAGGTACTCCTCCGTCTGTTCGTCGCCCACCCCTTCGCCGTAAGTGCCCAGGGTGTCCAACAACTGCAGGTGCAGTGCCGCACGCGAGAACCGTTCACCGGTGGCCACCGGGCCCAGGATATAGGGCGCACCCTCCAGCGCGATCAGGCATACCAACGCGACCCACGCGGTTTGTTTCCAAGTGCTTCCGGCCTTGCCCATGGTCCGCAGGAATGGAGGGCCGAGCTCAGCGTTTCCCCAAGGGAATGGTACCGCCGAAGTACCATGCCCACTGGGTGAAGGTGAAGTGTTGCGATGCGCGATCGTTCCCTTGTCCGGTGGTGAGCACGTCCGGCATGTCGATGTAGCCGCCACGCAGGTCGCTGCGCAGGAAGAAATGACGGAACAGGCCCATGTGCACGCCCATCTTGGCGGAAAGACCATAACCCGCCACGTGGAACACGTTGTTCAAGCCTTCGCCGAACAGGCGCACATCGGAACGCGGGATCACAGGCCCGGCGCCTGCACCAGCGAATGCCAGCAGGCTGAAGCGGTCGCTCGCTTGGCCCACCAGCGGCCAGAAGTGGTCCAGGTCCACGCTCAGCAGGTTCAGGCCATCGGTGTGTTCGTAGGTGAGCACATCATCGGTAAGGGTCAGCTCGCGTTGTTCATCATGCATGGCGTGGTTCGCCGACCGGCTCTCCATCACGGTGCCTTCGGCCATTACTGTCTGGCCGTCGTTCATCACGTACTTCATGTGGTCCAGACCCAGGGAGAGGCTCCACCGGTCATGGAAATACCAGCCCGCGCGGTAGTTGTACTGGGGCAGCCAGACCTGGCGCAGGTCCAGGTAGGTGGCGGAGGAATAAGGTATGGGGCGGTCGCTGGCGGATACATCGTGCAGCCAGAGGTCCAGGCCATCACCGGTGAAGTGGATGGTGCTGTTCGAGAAACGTGCACGGTTGTAGCCCCAATAGATGAACATCCGGCCTTTGAGACCGGTGGTGCGGGCAGGGGCCTGGCTTCGTCCGGGAGCAGGAAAGAGCAGGATGAGCAACAGGCCGGTGAGGCCGGATCGGGACCAGTTCATTCGGCGTAGAGCGGCTTCAAGCGCATCATGCCGTTCACCTGGAAGCGCACGCGCTTGAGCTCGGCCTCATCCGAGGGGTGGCGCAGGGCGGAATCCATCAGCTCCACGATCTGTTTGCACTCGGCCTCCTTCAGCCCGCGCGTGGTCACAGCAGCCGTGCCGATGCGGATGCCGCTGGTGACAAAGGGGCTCTGGGTGTCGAATGGCACCATGTTCTTGTTCACGGTGATGTGCGCGAGCCCTAGCGTGCGTTCCGCATCCTTGCCGGTGATGCCCTTGTTGCGCATGTCGATGAGCATGCAATGGTTGTCCGTGCCCCCGCTGATCACCTGGTAGCCCTTGGCCAGCAGCGCCTCCGCCATGGCCTGGGCATTGGCCACCACCTGCCTGGCGTATGCGGCGAAGGCCGGGTCCAATGCCTCACCAAAGGCCACGGCCTTGGCGGCGATCACATGCTCGAGCGGTCCGCCCTGCGTGCCGGGGAACACCGCGCCGTCCATCAGGGCGCTCATCATGCGCACTTCACCCTTCGGTGTATTCAGCCCCCAGGGGTTCTCGAAGTCCCTGCCCATCATCACCAGACCGCCGCGCGGGCCGCGCAGGGTCTTGTGGGTGGTGGTGGTCACCACATGGCAGTGGGGCAGCGGGTCGTTCAGCAATCTGGCGGCGATCAATCCGGAGGGATGGCTGATGTCCGCCATGAGGATGGCGCCCACATCGTCCGCAATGGAGCGGAAAGCGGCATAGTCCCAATCGCGGCTGTAGGCACTGGCCCCGCAGATGATGAGCTTCGGCTTTTCACGCCGCGCCACCTCGCGCACCTGGTCCATGTCCACGCGGCCGCTCTCCTTGTTCACCCCATAGAAGGTGGGGCGGTAGAGCTTGCCGCTGAAGTTCACCGGGCTGCCGTGGGTCAGGTGGCCGCCATGGCTCAGGTCAAAGCCCAGGATGGTGTCTCCGGGCTTCAGGCAGGCCAGCATCACCGCGGCGTTGGCTTGTGCACCGCTGTGCGGTTGCACATTGGCCCATGCCGCACCAAAGAGCTTTTTCACCCGGTCTATGGCCAGGTTCTCCGCTTCGTCCACATGCTCGCACCCGCCATAGTAGCGTTTGCCCGGCAGGCCTTCCGCGTATTTGTTGGTGAGCACCGAGCCCATGGCCTCGAGCACCTGCTCGCTCACATAGTTCTCGCTGGCGATCAATTCCATGCCAATGGTCTGGCGCCACTTCTCGCGGCCGATGATGTCGAACAACTGCTGGTCTCGCTGCATGGGATGGGTGTGGTGGGCGGTGAAATTAACCGGGAGGGTCATGCCACGCGCTGTATGCGGTGCGCCACCCAGATGAACAGCAGGGGAACGGGGTATTGCAGGGCGTGCAGCAGTTTCACGGCCACGAACTCCACGGGGCGGCTGTGCAACTGGACCGCTGTGAAATGAAGGACAAGTGCCAGCAGGCCGGTGGCCAGGAAGAGGAGCATGATCGCGCGGGCATGGCGGTACGTGCCTTCAAGAGAGCGGGCCAGCAGCACACAGAGCGTGCACATGGCGGCGGTGAATGCCAGGGCAAGCGCCCATTTCAGCGCGGATAACCCCCCGGCGGACCAGCCTTCCACCGCGCGCTGGAACTGCGAATGGGCGTAGGAGTGCCGGGTGTGCCGGACCAGATGGTCCAGCTGGTAGTTCAGGTTGCTGAAAAGGAAGTCGCGCGCCACACCCAGGGCGATGGCCATGGCAGCGATGAGCCCGACCAGGATGCGGGAACGGCTCATGCGGCAGTGTTGCGGCGTAGAGGCGGGCCCAAGCGGGTGACCCAGATGTACCAGAGCAGAAAGACCCAGCCATAGACCACCACATAGAAGGTGTAGTCGTGGTTGAAATCCACCCAGGCATAGTTGTGCCTGGCCAGCACCACCAATACGGCGATGCGCAGCACATTGATGAAGTGGATGCTGAGCAGGCCCAGCACCGCGAACCAGAGTTTGTGCCGCACGGGGCCCGGGTACGCGAAGATGAAGATGAGGTAGACCACGAAGAGGCTGAGGCCATTGCAGTTGTCGCCGATCCACAACAAACTGCCGCCCTGCACACCCACCGTGCGGATCTGTTCCGCGTTGGCCGGTTCAGGGATCAGTTCGAAGCCCACCAGTTGAAGAAGTCCGCCGCTGAGCACCACGAGCGAGTCGATCACCGCGCGGTCCAAGCCGCCGTGCGGATGAAGGGCCAATGCATAGGCCAGCTGCCAGGTGAGGTAAAGTGTGGCGCCGGCCAGGAGGAACCGGGCGAAGGGGTCTTGCCACACCGCCCGCAGGGTCGGTGCTGCCATGGATCAGTGCTTCGTTCGCTGTTGCTGACGGAGCCTCCACGCCTGGCGACCACCGAACAGGGCGCCAGCGGCGATGAGCGCGCTCACTCCACCATCGATGGGGATGCAGGGAGGAGGCCAGCAGGGGGGAGGCCCTCCGATCGGCGGCTGTGCAAAGGCCGCAGTGGCCAGCAGGATGACACAGGTCATCAACAGGCCGCGTAACATGTTCGGCTTAACGGGGGATCGCATCGGTCGGGGCGGGCCAAAAATAACAAGATCCTACACTTGCATATCCTGCAAATGCACAGGGTTGTCCACGATCGTTGACAAAGTCCGCCGATCGCCGCCATGCCTTGTCAGTATTGCATTTCCGAGTGGACGGCGTGGCTATATTTGGCCTCCTTTCAACGGCCCCACCGGCCTTTCCCAAGCGCAGCACGCCCCCATGGCCAAACCGGCGGCCGGCCCCAAGGCCGGCATCATCGACGCGAACGACCTGCGTTATTTCCTCCGGATCTTTTCGAAGAACTGGTATTTCGTGGTGGTGGCCGTCATTCTCTCGGCCGTGCTCTCCTACCTGTACTCCTACAAGATCCATGAGGTGTACGGGGCCAGCACCCAGATCCTGCTCAAGGACAGGGATGTGTACAACTACCAGACCCAGGTGTTCCAGAACATCGGTTACGTGGCCGCCTATGGCGACATCGTCAACCAGAAACGTGTGCTCACCAGCTACGACCTCATCGACAAGACGCTCAAGAAGCTCGACTTCGATGTGTCCTACTACATCATCGGCCGCCTGAAAACATCCGAGGTGTATGGGCCGGCGAAGCTGCCCTTCACCGTGCGCATCGAACTGCTGAACACCAAGCTGTACGAGAAACCCTTCGACCTGCGCATCATCGACCCCGAGCACTTCGAGCTCAGCTACGACAAGAGCAAGAAGATCGTCTCCAAGACCTACGCCTTCAACACGGACATCGCGGAGGTGGACTTCATGCTGCGCGTGAACACCACCGAGGAGTTCAGCCCCAAGAGCATCGACAAGCTGCGCGAGAGCGAGTACCAGTTCGTGCGCCACAGCCGCAGCTGGCTCGTGCGCAAGTTCAAGAACAGCATGAACGTGGAGAACCTCGCCTACACCACCATCCTGGAGGTGACCGCCGAGGATGAGATACCCGAGCGTGCCAAGCTCTTCCTGGACAGCCTCAGCAAGGCCTACATCGATTACACCCTGCAGAGCGAGTTCGACATCAACCAGAACACGCTCAATTACATCGACCGCCAGCTCGAGGAGGTGACCGTGATCCTGAACCGCTACGAGGATGACCTGCAGCACTACCGCGAACGAAAGGACATCCTCAACCTCAGCAAGGAGGAGGAGCGCTATTTCGACGAACTGGTGCGCTACGAGAACATGAACCGCACCAACGAGCTCAAGATCCAGTCGCTCGATGACCTGCGGGACTATGTGCTCAACATCAGTGATGGGGAGAAGCTGCTGCCTTCCAGCATGCTGGTGCTGGCGGATGACGCCTTCATGAACCGTACGCTCACCGAGCTGTACAACTTTCAGATGGAGCGCAACCGGTGGCTCTTCGAGGCCAAGGAGACCAATGTGGCGGTGACGCGGTTGGACGAGAACATCGGCCTGCTTCGGATGAACCTGCTGGTGTACATGAAGAACACCCGTGAGGTGCTGGAGAACAAGATCAAGGAGAACGAGGGCTTCATCCGCCAGTACGAGTCCTCGCTGCGCGATGTGCCCCGTGCGCAGCGGGACCTGCTCAACATCCAGCGGCGCCTGCAGGTGAACGAGAAGCTCTACATCTTCCTGCTGGAGAAGCGGGCCAACACGGTCATCGCCCGGGCGGGCATCATCCCCCAGACGAAGGTGATCGAGATGGCGCGTTCGCTGGGTGTGGTGCGGCCGGACAAGGTGAAGATCCTGTACACCTTCATCGTGGGCGGCGTCATCCTCAGCCTGCTGGTGGTCTTCGTCCGCGTGATGTTCTACGACCGCATCGAGAACGCCGACCAGTTGCGCGATGGCACCCACCTGCCGGTGTTCGGCGAGATCATCGCCAGCGAGAAGGCCGAGGACCACTATGTGGTGGTGGACAGCGACCCGAAGGCCGCCATCACCGAGAGCTTCCGCACGGTGCGCACCAACCTGGAGTACCTGCCCGCCACCGAGGCCGGCAAGGTGGTGCTGGTGACCAGTTACAGGCCCAACGAGGGCAAGACCTTCTGCAGCGTGAACCTGGCCGCCATTCTGGCCAAGGCAGGCAAAAAGGTGCTGCTCCTGGAGCTGGACATGCACAAGCCCAAGGTGGCCTCGGGCCTGGCCATGACCAGTCCCGTGGGCATGAGCACCCTGCTCGTGGGGCGCAGCAAGGTGGAGGAGGTCATCCTGCCCACACAGTTCGAGAACTTCTTTGTCATCCTCAGCGGCCCCACGCCGCCCAACGCGTCGGAGCTCGTGCTCAGCAAGCACCTCGTGGAACTGTTCGAGTATGGGCGCAGGAATTTCGACTACATGCTCATCGACACTCCGCCCGTGGGACTCATCACCGATGCCCTGGTGATGATGCGGCACGTGGATGCCACGCTCTTCGTGGTGAACACCCGCTTCGCTAACAAGGACCATGTGAAGAGCGCCGTGGAGGTGTACGAGGCCAACAAGGCACCCAACTTCGGCTTCATCCTCAATGGTGTGCGGATGAAGAAGAGCAAGTACTACTACAACACCAACTACGGCTACGGCTACCGCTACGCCTACGGATATGGCAGCGGTTATGGGTATGGCTACGGCTATGGCTACGGGCGGAAGAAGCGCTCCAAGACCGACGCCAAGGGCAAGGCCAACCAGGAGAGCTGAGCGGCCCAGCCCCCGACGGATATGCACGCAGCCAGGCCATCGGATCTTGAGGAGTGGGACGTCATCATCCGGCCGGACGGGCCGTGGTGGCGGCTGGACCTGAAGGAGCTTTGGCACTACCGCGACCTGCTGGTGCTGCTCGTGAAACGCGACATCACCGCGCAATACAAGCAGACCCTGCTCGGGCCGCTGTGGCATGTGGTGCAGCCCCTCACCACCACCTTCACCTTCGCCCTCATCTTCGGCAAGGCCGCCGGGCTGGCGCCGCCGGGCATCCCCAGCGTGCTCTTCTACATGAGCGGCATCGTGGCCTGGAACTTCTTCGCCGGGGTGGTCACCCGCACCAGCAAGACCTTCACCGGCAACACCCAGCTCATGAGCAAGGTGTATTTCCCCCGCCTCGTGGTGCCCATGAGCATGACCGCCAGTACACTGGTGGGTTATGGCATCCAGCTCGCCACGCTCATCGTATTCATGCTCATCTACGTGCTGCGCGGCATGCCCTGGCAGCCCGGGCCTGAACTGGCCGCGCTCCCACTGCTCGTCCTCATCATGGCCCTGCTTGGCCTCGGCACCGGCATCCTCGTTTCCGCCATGACCACCAAGTACCGCGACCTCGGATTTCTTGTCGGTTTCGGCGTGCAGCTGCTCATGTACGCCAGCCCGGTCATCTTCCCGCTTTCGCGCCTGCAGAACTACCCGGTGCTGCTGCGCGTCTTCGAGTTGAACCCGATGACACCCGTGATCGAGGCCACGCGCGTGGTCTTCTTCGGCGGTGCACTGCCGTGGGCGGGACTGGCCTACGCCACCGGTGCCGCGCTGGTCATCTCGCTCCTGGGCCTGGTCTTCTTCCACCGCGTGGAGCGCTCCTTTGCCGACATCGTGTGAGTCCATGGAAGCGCGCCCGGTGATCGAGGTGGAGGACCTGCGGAAGCGCTACCGCCTGGGCGTGGTGGGCGGGGCCACGCTCAGCGACGACCTGTCGCGCTTCTGGGCCCGCTTGCGCGGTCTGCCCGATCCACTGGTGCCCATCGGCACCGAGGTGGATGACCAGCGCGTAGGCGAGGAGTTCTGGGCGCTGCGCGGGATCAACTTCCATGTGCGGCAGGGCGAGACCGTGGGCATCATCGGCCGGAACGGCGCCGGCAAGAGCACCTTGCTGAAGCTGCTCTCGCGCGTCACAACCCCCACAGGCGGTGTCATCCGCGTGAAGGGCCGCATGGCCAGTTTGCTGGAGGTGGGCACGGGCTTCAACCCCGAGCTCACCGGCCGCGAGAACATCTACCTCAACGGCGCCATCCTCGGCATGCGCCGCGCGGAGATCGACCACAAGCTCGAGGAGATCATCGCCTTCAGCGGCATCCGCCACCATATAGACACGCCCACCAAGCGATACAGCAGCGGCATGAAGGTGCGGCTGGGCTTCGCCGTGGCCGCGCACCTGGAGCCGGAGATCCTGGTGGTGGACGAGGTGCTGGCCGTGGGCGATGCCGAGTTCCAGAAGAAATGCCTGGGCAAGATGAAGGATGTGGCCGGTTCCGGCCGCACCATCCTCTTCGTGAGCCACAACATGACCGCGGTGCAGAGCCTCTGCCAGCGCGCCATCTGGCTGCACGCCGGCCAGGTGCGCATGGACGGCCCCGCCGATGAAGTGGTGCGTGCCTACCTGGGCGCACACGCCACGGACCGCGCCGATGTGTCGTGGGAAGGCCAGGCCGATGCGCCGGGTGATGAGGTGGTGCAGCTCTTGTACGCTGCGGTGCATCCTGCAGAAGGCGGCCACATCATCGATCGGCGCACACCCTTTTTCGTCGAGGTGGGCTTCCGCACGAAAGAGATCCCCGATGGTGACCTGAACATCGGCATCCACGTGTACAATGAACAGGACGTGCTGGCTTTTGCGAGCTCGTGGCGGGAAGCGGATCGTACGGAGGGGGCCATCGCGGCCGGCGATCATGTGCTGCGCTGCGAGGTGCCCGCACCCCTGCTGAACGAGGGCATGTACCGTGTCACCATCAACGTGTTCCGCACTGCGCGCATGCGCTTCCAGGTGGAGGAGGCGCTCGGTTTCGAGGTGCATCCGGGCGAGCGGGAAGGTGCATGGTTCGGCCGCAAGAAGGGTGTCTTCCGGCCGCTGCTCAAGTGGCAATTGGATCCCCGCGACGCATGAGCCTGCGTGACCTGTGGCATCCGCGCATGCGGCCTTCCTTCCTGATCGTGGGGGCGCAGAAGGCCGGCACTTCGGCACTGTTCACCCTGCTCGCTTCAAGGCCCGGCGTGCGGCCGCCCACCACCAAGGAGATCCACTTCTTCGATCGCGACGACCTTTATGCGCACGGCTGGGGTTGGTACATGCGCCATTTCCCGCGTCGCGAAAAGGGCGGCATCACCTTCGAGGCCACGCCGAACTACCTGTACGTGCCCGAAGCGCCCGGGCGCATCGCACGCCATCTGCCGCATGCCAGGCTGGTGATGGTGCTGCGCGATCCCGTGCGCCGCGCCTTCAGTGCATGGAACATGTACCACGCGTTCGAGGGGCATCCACGGTTCGCGCACCTGTATGACCCACGCTCGTTCGCGCAGGCGGTGGAGGAGGAACTGGCCGGCAGACCCACTCACCGGGCGCTGCGCTACCTGGCTCGCGGCCACTACGCACCGCAGGTGCAACGCTACGCGGACCTCTTCCCCCGCGAACAGATCTTGGTGCTCTCCTACGCCGATCTGAAGCTGCGTCAGTTGGACACCCTGAACAAGCTGACGGCCTTCGTGGGTCTTCCCGGGTTCACCGCCGGGGAGCCGGTGCTGGCCACGCGTGCCAATGAGCGGCCCTACACCGCTCCGCTCGATCCCGCGCTACAGGAGCGGCTGCGAGCACACTTCGCACCCTTGCATGCGGAACTGGAACGCTTGCTCGGAGCACCGATCGATCTGGACGAGGCGCGCTGAGGAGCTAGGCGGCAGCGTAGCGTTCAGTCACCGCCGTTGCTCGCGCCACCAGGTCCGCCGCATGCGTATGGCGCTTCAGGTGGAAGGCATCCGGACCCGTATAGGCATCCGCGCGTCCGATCGAGCGCATCACGTGCGGCCAAACGCCCGACGGCGCATCGCACAGGTCCGCGTAGGCCACCTCGATCACGCGGTCTTCCGGAAGTGTGCTCAACCCCTGCCGCACGGCCTGTTCGGTCAGCACCACCTGCGCCACGCATTGCTCCCACGGAGGCAACGCCCGCACTTCGTCATACTGTGGTGGGCGGAAGGAGTACCACGCATGCTCATCACCGAAGTATTCGCGGCGGGCCTGCAGCAGCGAATGGGCATTGTCCAGCGGATCGCGGTGCACGTGCAGCAACACGGCCTCCGGAAAGAGACCGGCGAGCAGCGGAATGTGCCAGTTGAGCTGCAGCGCCTTCATGGCGAAGGGTTTGCCGAACACGGCTTGCATGCCGCGCACATCGCTTGCTAATTCCTCCAGGCGCTCCGCCGTGGGCGACTGGGTCAACTGGTCCTGTGTGGCGCCAAAGGCGAAGGCGGACTTCCAGAGGTAGCCGAAGTCATGCGGCTCGGCGGGGCCTTGGGCGCGGCCCAGCGTGGAGCGGAAGCTGGGTGCGAGATCACGATCGGGGAATACCTCACCACGGTCATCGAGCTCATAGAGCGCGCGGTGCACCAGGGCGCCCACCGCCGGATCGCCAGGGAAACGCGAGACGATGTTGGTGGGGCAGGCGAAGACGCCTGAGGCGGAAAGCCACTGCAGCATGAGGGTGGAGCCGCTGCGCGCGCAGCCCACCACGAAGAGCATGGGATCGCCGGTGGGGGCGATGGCAGCCCTCGGCTTGCCCGCACGCAACCGCTCGTTCAGCTGCGCGAGCACGGCTTCCAATGCGCCATTGCGCCCATGCGGGCCGCGGCGGGGAGCACTTTCCCAAGGGTTCAAAGGAGCTGTTCCACCCGCCATGCCAGTTCGTTCATGTCATCCGTGGTGTAGCGCTGGTCGATGGGCAGCGGGACGATCGCTTCCGCGAGCATGCGGCTTTCCGGGTCCGATCCCGCACGCGCCAACACGTCCGGCCAGAGCCGCGGGGCGAAGATACCAGCCGCATGCCAGGGCCGCAGGTCCACCGCGCGGCTTAGGTGGAGCGGATAATGCAGCGGCCCGTTGATCCTGGCAGAATCGACCTGTAGTTGGTTATGGTGGCCGAGCCGCTCATGCAGGTGCAGGAAGTTGCGTGTACGCGCCGTGCGTGCGGCTTCCAGATCGAGCCGTGCGAACAAATGCCGTGAGAGCGGAGCAGCCGCCAGCGCATCCGTGCGCAGGGCCGCGTTGTTGGCGCGGTAGGCGGCGAGCCCCGCTTCGGGATCGCCCACCTGGGCCAGCAGCAAATGGTCCGCACGCACAGCCGGGTTGTGCGCTTCCGGACGCGGAAGAAGGTCAGGCCCCGCCCAGGTGGCCCCGTCCGGGAGACCAAAGAACTTTCGCGCCGAGGTGAACCACCAGGCACCTGGTGGTGGAGCACTGAAGAAAGCCATGGAAGCGTCCAGAATGGCCCGGCGGCCCACTGTGGCGGCCAGTTCCCGGACCGGGCCGGAGCGGATGCCGAAATAGTCCACCAACAGGAGCATGTCACCCGGCTCGAGCGCCGGGGGCACGGGGATCAACTGGGTGTTCACCGGGTAAAAGGAGACCGCTGTACCGGTGGCCTCCGCTGCGCGCAACACGGAATCACAGATGTAACAAGGGACCAGGAGGCGTGTGGGTCTTTCATGACGCAGGATGGCGGCCAGTATAGCGCGGCCTGCGCTGTGGGTGAGCTGAGGTGCCGCTGCACGCGGGGGGCCGGGCGGCCATTGCTCCAGCCCGATGTAGCCTCCGAAAGTCCTCGACATGGCTCGGCAAAGTAGCGTGATCACCGCATTGCCCGTGGAGGTTGGATGGGCCCCCTACTTTTGGCCGCCCATGAGCTCCGGTACGGACATCCTGCAACGCCCCTTCCTTTTCGTGGTGGGCGCGCCCCGCAGCGGCACCACCTGGGTGCACAACCTGCTGGCCGCGCACCCGCAGGTGGCCGGTCTGCCGGGTGTGGAGCTCACCCTCTTCAGTCGCTACCTGGCCGTGCCCGTGAGCCACTTCCGGCGCGAACGCGCGGATATTGACGCGGGCCGGTGGAACCAGGGACTGGCGGCCGTGTGGAGCGATGACCAATTCGCTGCGCATGTGCGGAACTTCCTGAGCGAGGTCTACGACCCCATTGCCGCACGCAAGCCAGGTGCCACACACGTGGTGGACAAGCATCCGAACCATGTGCGGCACATGTCCCTCATCGCCGAGTGGCTGCCGAAGGCCCGCTTCATTCACGTGATCCGCGATGGGCGCGAAGTGGCCGTGAGCATGATGAGCGTGAACCGCCGCAAGGGACACAGCCCGGGCGAACTGGCTGAGGCCGCGCGCACCTGGCGCGATTTCATCGGACTGGCCAGGAAGGGCGCGCAAGAGCTACCCGGTCGCGTGCATGAGGTGCGGTATGAGAAGCTGCGTACCAACGGCCCGGAGGAGCTGGCCCGGCTCTTGGCGGCGTGCGGGCTGGACCATGATGCCGCGCTCGTGCACAGACTGCTGGAGGAATTCGACATCAACCGCCGCCAGTTGAGCACCGGCGATGCCGCGTTGAACGCATTGCGGGACAAGCCCGATGCCATCTGGAGGGCGCGCCTCAATGCACGCGACCGCTATCGCTTCCACCGTTGGGCTGGAAAGCGCCTGTGCGAACTGGGCTATGCGCAGCCGTGGTGGTGGGCCGACCACGCCGGCCAGCGCCTTTCCATTCCGGCCACCGCCTTCCTTTGGCGTTGTGGCCGCACCTTGCAACAGGCCGTGCGCGGCTGGCGTGCGGCCGCCACCGATCCATTCGAGCCCCTGCCATGACCGAAGGCCCCATCCATGTCACGCGTACCTTTCTGCCACCGCTGGCGGAGTACGAGGCCCTGTTGCGCGAGGTATGGGCCACTGGGCAGGTCACGAACAACGGGGCCTTGTTGCGCAGGCTGGAAGAGGAGCTTGCGCCCCACCTGGGCATGGCGCATGGTCTCTTCGTGGGCAACGGCACCATCGCGCTGCAACTGGCCCTGCGTGCCTTGGACATCACCGGCGAGGTGATCACCACCCCGTTCAGTTATGTGGCCAGCACCTCGGCCATCCTGTGGGAGCATGCCACGCCGGTGTTCGCCGACATCGATCCGATCACCTTCAACATCGACCCCGCCCGCATCGAGGCGCTGATCACGCCCCGCACGCAGGCCATATTGGCCACCCACGTGTATGGGCTGCCATGTGCGGTGGAAACCATTAAAGCCATTTCAAGGAAGCATCAGATCAAGGTGATCTACGATGGTGCGCATGCCTTCGGCACGATGTACCGGGGAAGGCCCTTGCTATCCTACGGCGACATCAGCACCTGCAGCTTCCACGCCACCAAGCTCTTCCACAGCGGGGAGGGGGGCAGCATCTCCACCCATGATGAGGAGGTGTACAAGCGGCTGCGGCTCCTGCGCGCCTTCGGCCACATGGGTGACGAGCATTATACGCTCGGCATCAACGGGAAGAACAGCGAGCTGCACGCGGCCATGGGGCTGGCGGTGCTGAAGTACATCGATGCGATCAAGACGCGCCGCCGTGAGCAATGGCTTCGCTATGCGGCCCTGTTGCAGGGTTCGCCGGTGCGCCTGGCCACCATACCGGCGGACACCCAGTACAACCACAGCTACTTCCCGGTGGTGTTCGCCTCGGAAGCGGAGTTGACCCGTATGCTGGAGGCCTTGGCCGCCATCGATGTGCACCCGCGCCGCTACTTCCATCCTTCATTGACCACCCTGCCTTACGTGGATCAGCGCGGCAGCTGCCCCGTGGCGGAGGACATCGCACCGCGCGTGTTGTGCCTGCCGCTCTTCCATGATCTGGGCAGCGATGACCAGGAACGGATCGTGAAGGTGATGACCCGCACCTTGAAGGCATGAAGCGCACCCTGCTCATGCTCGGCGGGGCCGACATCCAGGTGACCGCGATCCAGCAGGCGCGCGAGCTGGGCTACCGTGTGGTGTCCTGTGACTACCTGCCTTCCAACCCCGGGCACGCGTTCGCGGATGCCTACCACAACGTGAGCACCACCGACCTGGACGCGGTGTTGGACGTGGCGCAGCGCGAGGGCATCGCGGGTATTTCCGCCTATGCCTCGGACCCTGCAGCCGTCACGGCGGCGTATGTGGCGGAGCGGCTCGGACTGCCGGGCAATGCCTATGAGGCCACGCAGCGCATCCAGGACAAGACCAGTTTCCGTGCACTACAGCATGAGTTGGGCATTCCGGCCCCGCGCGTGTGGGTGGCGCATGGCCCTGCGGACCTGGTGGAAGCCGCGCGGCAATGGCCGCATGGAGGCATCATCAAGCCGGTGGATACCAGCGGCAGCAAGGGCGTGCACCGTGTGGACCCACAGGTGATGCTGGAGGAGGCGGTGCGCATCTGGCACAATGCCACGGGACTTTCGCGCGTGGGCCGCGTGATCGTGGAGGAATATCTGCCCCGCTTGGGGCCTCAGATGACCGGCGATGCGCTGATCCACGACGGCCGCGTGCTGTTCTGGTGTTTCGGCGATGTGCACTTCAACGACCGCATCAATGGCCTGGTGCCGCGCGGTGTCACCGTGCCGGGGACCATTCCCACCCCGGTGGTGGAGCAGGCCATGGCGCACGTCCAGCAGCTCGTCACTGCACTTGGCCTGAAGCAGGGGGTCTTCAACATCGATCTCTTCCAGGATGCGCAGGGCCGGCCCATCCTCGTGGACATCGGCGCACGCAACGGCGGCAACATGCTGAACACCTTGTACCACCGCCGCACCGGTGTGGATCTCATGACCATTTCCCTGCAGCAATGCATGGGCGATCCCTTTACCTATGAAGTGAACGAAGCGAAGGACTGCTTCGTGGCGCACCACGTGGTCCATTCATTGGTGAGCGGCAGGCTGCGCGACTTCCGCCTTTCCGAACGCGTGTCGCCCTGGGTCTTCCATCGCTCTTTCAATCCCAAGCCCGGCGATCGCGTGGGCCGTTTCACTGATTCGCGCTTCCGCCTGGGTCTGCTCCTCTTCCAGTTCCCGACGGCGGAGGATATGCACGACGTGTACCGCCACATCTACGACCACGTGATCGTGGAGGTGGATCCCGATACCCACGCGCCATGACGGTCGAGGTCCCGAACACGGCGCCCGCCGAGCCGCTGGTCAGCGTGGTCACGGCCACTTACCAGCACGCGGCCTTCATCGCGCGCAACATCGCGGGCGTGGCGGCGCAGCAGGTGCGGTTCCCCGTGGAGCATTTGATCGGCGAGGACGAGAGCACGGACGGCACGCGCGACATCTGCCGGCATGCCGCAGCGGAGGCGCCGCACCGCATCCGGCTCTTCCTGCGCGAACGCAAGGATGTGGTGTACCGCATGGGCCGGCCCACCGCCCGCGCGAACGTCACCGATCTGTACACCGCCGCACGCGGACGCTACATCGCCGTTTGCCCCGGCGATGACCACTGGATCGACGCCGGCAAGCTGCAGGCGCAGGTGGACCTGATGGAGCAGCACCCGCATTGGGCGGGCTGCTTCACCAATGCGTGGAACGTGCGGGAGGAACAGCGCACGGATTACCTGCGCTCCTGGCTGGGCGGTGCGCTGCCCGCATCCGAGACCGAGCTGCGCACGCTGGTCCGCCGCAACTTCATTCCCTCGGCCACCTTCCTGTTCCGGCGCGATATCCTCTTTCCGCTACCGGAGGCCTTCTTCGATGCGCCCGTGAGCGATTGGGTGCTCGTGTGCCACCTGGCCCGCTTCGGACCCATGGGTTACCTGGACCGGCACACGGCCGAACGCACCATCCACGCGGGCGGCATCATCTCCCAGCGCGACCTGTTGCACAAACTGGAGGTGAACCTGCTTACGCTCGAACACATCGGCCGGATGGTGGGACCCAGCTGCGCGGACGTGGTGGCCCAGCGCACCACCGAGCTGCTGGACCAGGCGCTGGTGGAGGCCCGTTCGAAGGGCCGGTGGAAGGAGGCCCGTGACCTGTGGCAGCGCCGGATCCGCCATCTTGCGTTGCGGCCCACCCTGCAGGAGCGCATGCGTGTGGCACTGCCCGCATGGTTCCCGGGGTTGGCGCGTGTGTATCAACGGTTGCGCAGGAATTGATCCATGGACCCCTTCACCGAACCCCGCCTCACGCGCGACACGCAGGACATCTATCCCGTGCGCCGCAACATCCTGGAAACGGTGACGAAGGCATTGCCCGCCCTGCACGGCACCTTCCTCGATATCGGCTGCGGCGACATGCCCTATCGTGCGCTCATTCTTTCCGGCGGAAAGGTCACCACCTACCTGGGCATGGACCTGCACAGTGCCACGGCCAAACGCGCCGTGAAGCCCGACCTGGAATGGGACGGCCGCACCATGCCCCTGGCCGATGCCAGTGTGGACAGCGCGATGGCCACCGAGGTGCTGGAGCATTGCGCCGAACCGCTCGTGCTGCTCCGCGAAGCACACCGCGTGCTGCGCCCTGGCGGCACGCTGCTGCTCACCATGCCCTTCCTCTGGCCTTTACATGAAGTGCCTTATGACGAGCACCGCTACACCCCCTGGGCCGTGGAGCGCCTGCTGAAGGAGGCCGGCTTCGCGAGCGCACGCGTGAAGGCGCTGGGTGGTTGGGACGCCAGCCTCGGCCAGATGATCGGGCTTTGGGCCATGCGCCGCCCCATGCAGGAATGGAAACGCGCCTGGCTGAAACGGATCACACTTCCGCTGGTGCGTGCACTGGTACGGAGAGAGAACGTGGGCAACCTGATGCACGGCCCCATGATCACCGCCGTCACCGCCATTGCCACGAAGTGAACGCCATGCGCATCGCCATCGTCTCACCCAACCGCGACGCGTACAGCGAGACCTTCATTCGTGCCCACATCGCAGGGTTGAAGGATGTGGCCCTGGTGCTCACCGATGGCCACCTGCCGCACCGTGATGCTACCGGCAAGTTGTTGCTGCCCGGCTCCATGGCCGCGCGCATCGCCCGCCGCATGTCGCAGCGCACGGTGGAACAGGAGTTGCGCTCGCGCATCGCCCGGCGGCTGCACGCGGAACGGGTGGACGTGCTGCTGGCGGAATACGGCCCCACGGGCGAAGCGCTGCTGGAGCCCGCGTTGCGTGAGGGCATCCCGCTCGTGGTGCATTTCCACGGCATCGATGCCTACCATGAGGATCTGCTGAAGAAGCACCGCAACTACGAGCGCCTTTTTGCCCATGCCGCGGCCGTGGTGGTGGTGAGCCGCGACATGGAACGCCAGCTGCTGCAGCTTGGCTGCCCGCCTGCACGCCTCCACTACAACTGTTATGGCATTGATGTGGACCGCTTCCGTACCGGCAACCCGGCGGTGGCGGAGCCGCGCTTCCTTTCCGTGGGCCGCTTCGTGGACAAAAAAGCGCCCCACCAAGCGATACTCGCCTTCCACGCGGCATGGTTGCGTGAGCCGTCCATCCGTTTGACGATGGTGGGCGACGGCCCGCTCTTCGGATCGTGCGTGCACCTTGTGCGCTCGCTCGGGCTCAGCGAAGTGGTGGAGTTCGCAGGGGTGCTGAAGCCCGAGGACGTGGCGGCCCGCATGCGCATCGTACGCGGCTTCGTGCAACATAGCGCCACCAGCGTGAAGGGCGACCGCGAGGGCACCCCGCTGGCCGTGCTGGAGGCCATGGCGAGCGGCCTGCCCGTGGTGGCCACGCGGCATGGCGGCATCCCCGACGTGGTGCAGCACGGCGTCACCGGTCTGCTGAGCCAGGAATTGGACATCCTGGGCATGGCCGATCATCTTGTGCACCTGGCACAGGACGCGGCCGCAACGGCCCGCATGGGTGAGGCCGCCGCCCAGTTGGTGCGCGAGCGTCATACCCTGCGCCGCAGCCTGGACAGCCTCACGGACATCCTGCGCGCCGCTCGCGGTTGACCGTGCATCTTTGGGCCGTGCGCATCGCCTACCTCACGCATTACAGCGAGCTCTTCGGCGCCAACCGCAGCCTGCTCGACCTCATGCTGGAGGCCCGGCGTCGTGGTGTGGTGGAACCCCACGTGGTGTTGCCGGCCGAGGGGCCCTTTACAGAGCGGCTGAAGCAGGAAGGCATTCCCTATGCGGTGATCCCCTTCCAGCCCTGGATGAGCGAACGCCACTACGAAGGCGGACCACACCACCGGCTGCGGCAGTGGTTCGGGCACACCCGCGCCGCATGGGAACGCGCCAAGACGAACGCGCGCCTCTGGCCCCGCCTGCGCGATCGGTTGAAGGAATGGAACGTGCAACTCGTCCACTTGAACTCGGCGGCGGTGGGTGTGGCGCCACACCTCATCCATGCGCGGCAGTGGCCGGTGGTCTGGCACATCCGCGAGCTGCCCGAGCGACAGTACCTGCTGCATATCGATGCCGGTGCGAAAGCCTACGGCCGTTGGCTGCGCAAAGCCACGCGCCGCATCGCCATCTCGCAGGCCGTGGTGGAGGACATCCATCGCTACGCCGGAACGGACCTCGCCATCGACCTCATCTACAATGGCGTGCTGCACCAGGCGCGTTATGATGAAGAGCGGAACGGGCCGCACCCGCCGCGCAACGGCCCCTTCACCTTTCTGCTGCTCGGGCTCATCCATCCCAACAAGGGCCAGGTGGAAGCCGTGGAAGCGCTGGCCCGTGTGCGCGCCGAAGGACTGGACGCACGGCTGGTGATCGCCGGAAAAGGGAGGGACAAGGAGTTGCGGCGCCGCATCACCGAGCTGGGCCTCGAGCACGCGGTGGACCTGCCGGGCTTCGTGCAGGACGTGTGGCCCCTGCTGCGCACCAGTGACGCGCTGCTGATGGCCTCGCGCAACGAGGCCATGGGCCGTGTGACCGTGGAGGCCATGGCCGCCGCGCTGCCTGTGGTGGGCCACGCTTCCGGTGGTACGCTGGAACTCGTGGAGGACGGTGTCACCGGTCTGTACTATCGCGAAGGCACGAACGACCTGGCCGCAGCGATGGCCGCCTTGGTGCGCGACCCGCAACGTGCCCGCGACATGGGCGCCGCCGGACATGCACAGGCCCGTGAACGCTTTAGCGTGGAGCGCATGACGGATGCGGTGTTGCGGGTGTATGCGGAGGTGAGGCCCTGATCGCTCCGCAGGCCATCACGGCTCGCTGAACACCACCACGGTCTGTAGCAAAGGCCGGTCGTGTTGATCACACAAGCGCACCACATAGACACCTGCTGGTAGTTCGCCACGGTCCACCCGGATGCTGTTCCCGAGTTGGACAGGTCCAGGTGCCACTTCCCGGCCAAGCTGGTCATGCACCATGACCTGTCGCACCCTATCCAAGCCATTGCCGGTGAAGGTGACCGCATCCCAAGCCGGATTGGGATAGGCCATGATATCCTGGACCCCTGACTGGTCAGCGAGAGTATTCACACAGACCGCGTTCTCGCACCAGTTCACGCCTGGTCCCACCGTGCCGGTGTTGATATCGATGAACGGTGGTGATGTGGTGCTGGGGCTCAGATCGCAGAAGTTCAGGTGGTCGGTGATGAGGCCCTCGTTGATCGTCTGGCCCGTGACGCACACCGTACCCCAGCCGCGCATGATGCCCCGGTTCACCAGGTCGCCGTTCACGAACACGTGGGTGCCGAAAAGGACATCCAATTCGCCACTGGGCATTGCCTCTGTACCGAGCCATAAGTGTCCGGTCACATCGATCTGACCTTCATTGTCGATCATCCCATACACCAGAACCTCATGCAGTAGTGCATAGCCCCCGGCGTCATTCGCCAGCACACCATAGGCGGTGAGGTATTGAGCTGTAAGGGAGCCTTCGTTCCCGAGTAAATAGGACACTTCAAGAACTTCCAGATCGATCTGTCCAAAGTTGGTACCCACCATGCTTTGATAGGTATGTCCAGTGATGGTGCCGGAATTGTACAGACGCGTTCCCGGGTACTGGTATACGAGGTCGAGTATGGTCCATGTGCCGGTCTGAATGATGGAATCCGGGTAAAGCGATGCGATCCCCGTGATCAATAGGCCATCATTCTTCAGGAACTGCGCGGTGTCAGAGTGAATGAGGAAGTGCACGTCGATCAGACCGCGGTTCCACACATTGCGAACGAAGATCAGGGTGTCCACAGTGGAGAGTTGTCCTGTGTTGGTGATGCTGATGAAGTCGTTGGCGATGATCGTGAGGCCGGTGGCGCTCACGTCATGTGAGACGATGAGCGTATCGCAAGTGCCCGGCAGGCAGCCACAACCCCAAGTGGTTGGAGAATCCCAATCTCCATTGGCCACGGTCTGGCAAACCGACGCCTGCAAGCTGCCCGAGAGTCCGATCGCCAGGAGCAAAGCGGAAACGGTACGATCCTTTTCCAGCGCAAACAAGACGATGGCGCGTTTCACTCAAAACTAATCCGGCGTGCTGATGAACTGATGCGTTTCCGGCGTCCTGAGCTGAACCATTGTATACCGGTCCAAGAACGGGAAAGTGAGCGATCTTGCGCCATGCTTCCGCGCATCAGCCTGGTGACGCCCAGCTACCAGCAAGCCCCCTACCTGGAGGAGTGCCTGGCCTCGGTGCGTGCGCAGGCGCCGGCCTTGGTGGAGCACCTGGTGGCGGATGGAGGCAGCACCGACGGTTCGCGCGAGATCATCGCGCGCCACGCCCGGCAGCTGGCCTGGTGGGTGAGCGAGCGCGACAAGGGCCAGAGCGAGGCCATCAACAAGGGGCTGGCCCATGCCACCGGGCAGGTCTTCGGCTGGCTGAACAGCGACGACGCGTTGCTGCCAGGGGCCATGGAGCGCGTTGCACGAGCCTTCGTTGAAGATCCGGATCTGCTCGTCTTCGGTGGGCGCATCCTGCACCAGGACCGCAATGGCACCCGCCTCTTCGAGCCGCTGAATGATGCGGCCGATGTGCGCATGCTCTTCTGCGATCCCGTGATCAACCAGCCCGCCACCTTCTATCGCATGGAGGCCGTGCGCGCCATCGGCGGGGTGGATCCCGCATTGCACTACGTGATGGACCTGGAGCTCTGGTGGCAGCTGCTCTTCCGCTTCGGCACGCAACACCTGCGCTTCGAGCCGGTGGAGCTCGCGCGTTTCCGCCTGCACGATGCGAGCAAGACCGTGACCGAGCAGCCGCGCTTCCTGGATGAGAAGGCGGGCCTGTTGCACGGCCTCTGCCTGCGCACCGGCAACGCGGACCTGGCCGCCGTGCTCGCCATGGGCCACCGCCTGCCGCAAGGCCTACGCGGCATCCCGGCCGGACCGGAGCACCGCGAACGTGTGCGCGACATGGTGGTGCACTACCTGTTGAAGTGGCACCATACCGTGCATGCGCGGCCCCAGTACCAGATGATGCGCGCCTTCCGCGACATCGACCTGCGTGGCATCGAGCTTTCACCCGTGCAACGCGATCGGTTGGAGCGGCTGGACCGCCACCTGCGCGCGGGCTCCTGGCTCACCTTCCGCTTGAAGCGCAAATGGAAGCACTGGACCCGATGAAGGTCAGCGTGCTCATGCCCGTGTACAACAAGGCACCCTTCGTTCGCGAAGCGGTGGAAAGCGTGCTGCATGGCACCTACACGGACATCGAGGTGGTGGCCGTGGATGATGCCAGCACCGACGACAGCCTCGCCGTACTGCGCGCCATCACCGATCCCCGTCTGCGCATCGTGGAGTTGAAGGAGAACAGCGGTCCGGGTGGTGCGGCGAACGCGGGTCTGGATGCGTGCCGGGGGGAGTACATCGTGCGGCTCGATGCCGATGACATCGCCGTGCCGGAGCGCATCGCCATGCAGGTGGCCTTCATGGACGCGCATCCGGAGATCGGCGCGAGCGGTGGCCGCGTCCGTCTGTTCGGCAGCACCGATCAGGTCTGGCGTTTCCCGCTCGATCCGGATGATTGTGCCGCGCAGCTGCTCTTTGGGGTGCCGGTCTCGCAGGGCGCGAGCATCCTGCGTCGCAGCGTGATCGAGGCCCATGGCCTGCGCTATGATCCAGCGTGGCCGCGTGTGGGGGAGGACTGGCTCTTCTGGTGCCGCCTGGGCGCCGTGTCGCGCATGGCCAATATGGACCAGGTGCTGATCGAGTACCGGCGCGGCCCGCAGAACATCAGCCACGGCCGCGACAAGCTGGCGGACCACGAGGTGATCCTGCGCGAGGTCTTCCGTTTCTTCTCCATCGAGCTGGGCGACAAGGAGCTGGACCTGCACCTGATGTGCCTGCGCCTCTTCCGCCACCCGCCGCGCCCCCGGCAGTTGCGTGCCCTGCGGAACTGGCTCGTGGCCCTGGTGCGACAGAACCAGCACAGCGGCCCCTTCCCCCGGGAAGCCTTCGAGCGCAAGGTGGAAGCGGTGTGGGACGGGCTCTTCTTCCCGCTGGCCGACCGCTCGCCCCGCGCCGCGTGGGCACACATGCGGCTCTCGGGCAGCTGGCCGAAGGATCGGCTGCGCTACCTCGCAGGGGCCCTGTTCGCACGCAACAAGTCACGTGCATGAGCAGCGACCATACGCTCCGGCTCTTCACCATGCGCTTTCCACAGGGAAGCGGCGAGGCCTTCCTGGAGAACGAGCTGCCGGTGCTGGCGGAAGGCTTTCGGCACGTGGAGATCTACCCGCTCTTCCGTGCGGAAGGCCTGCGTGCCTTGCCACCGAACGTGGAGGTGAAGCACGTGCTGGGCGATCCCTACCGTCCGGCCTCGGTGCTGGAGATCGCGAAGCACTGGCGCAACTGGAGCATGGTAATGGCCCGCCTGCGCGCTTCCGCACCAGATGGTGCGCATTGGCGTGCGGCCTGGCGCGACACCCACAGCCGCATGCGGCAAGCCCTGTCCCGCGCCATCCGCCTGCGCTTGGCATTGGCGAGCGATCCATCGGCCCTCCACTACAGCTACTGGTCCGGCGACTGGGCCACCGTGCTGGGCCTGCTCCGCGTGATGGACCCCGGCTTCCGCTTCGTGTCCCGCATGCACGGCTTCGACCTCTTCGCCGAGCGGCAGACGCAGGGCTGGCCCGTGTTCCAGCGGTTCCATATCGAACAGGCGGAGCGCGTCTTCGTGGCCTCGCAGGCCGGGCTGGACGACCTGCAAGCCCGCTACCCGGATCATGCCGGGCGTTTCGAGCTGGCCCGTTTGGGCACACGCGACCACGGCCACGGTCCGTTGCCGGCGGAAGGCCCACTGCATATCGTGAGCTGCGCGCACCTGGTCCCGCTGAAGCGGGTGGCCCTGCTGGCGGAAGCCCTGCACGACGTGCCGGTGCCGTGGCGGTGGACACACATCGGTGACGGTCCGGAGCGCGCGGAGGTGGAGGCGCTGGCCCCGCGAAGCGAAGGCACCGAGGTGGTCCTGCTCGGTGAGCGCCCCAACGCCGAATTGCTGGACTGGTACCGGCGAACTCCCATCGACGTGTTCGTGCACACCAGCGCGAGTGAGGGCGGTGTGCCGGTGGCCCTGCAGGAAGCAGCGAGCTTCGGCATCCCATTGCTGGCCCTGGATGCCGGTGGTGTGCGGGAGATCGTGAACGCACGGACAGGTGTGCTGCTGCCGCACCAGGCCACCCCGGCGCAACTGGCCGCTGTGCTGAGGGACTGGCGTAACTCTCCCGGCGCATCGTCCGGTTTCCGCGAAGGGGTAAGGAACTACTGGTCCGATCATTTCCGCGCGGAAGCGACCTTCGCACGTTTCCACGAACGCCTGCTCGCCACGCTCAGCTGAAGCCGTGCTCTTCAACTCGCTCCAATTCGCGCTCTTCTTCCCGCTGGTGGCCCTGCTGCACTGGCTGCTGCCCTTCCGCCTGCGCTGGCCTTTGCTGCTTGCCGCCAGCTACTACTTCTACATGCAGTGGCGCATCGACTATGCGCTGCTGCTGGTGGTGAGCACCGTGATCGACTATGCCGCCTCATTGGGCATCGCCCGCAACGAGGATCCCGCCGCACGCAAGCGCTGGCTGCTGCTCTCGATCGCGAGCAACCTCGGCATCCTTTTCTTCTTCAAGTACTTCAATTTCCTCAACGACAGCTTCCGCGGTCTGTTCGCGCAAGCGGGCTGGGCCTACGCCGTGCCTGATCTGGACGTGCTGCTGCCGATGGGCATCAGCTTCTACACCTTCCAGACGCTCAGCTACACCATCGATGTGTACCGGGGGCACATCCAGCCCACGCGCCACTTCGGTCGCTTCGCATTGTACGTCACCTTCTTCCCGCAGCTCGTGGCCGGGCCCATCGAGCGCGCACCGTCGCTGCTCCCGCAGTTCTTCCGCGAACGCAGTTACGATCATGCGCGCACCATCGCCGGGCTGAAGCAGATGCTCTGGGGCTTCTTCAAGAAGCTCGTGATCGCCGACCGGTGCGCGGTGGTGGTGGACGAGGTCTTCAACCATCCCGGCCAGCATGATGGGGCGTCGATCCTGCTCGCCACCTTCCTCTTCGCGCTGCAGATCTACGGCGACTTCAGCGGCTACAGCGACATCGCCATCGGCGGGGCACGCGTGCTGGGCTACGACCTCATGCAGAACTTTCGCACGCCGTACGGAGCCACCAGCATCAGCGCGTTCTGGTCGAAATGGCACATCAGCCTCAGCACCTGGTTCCGGGATTACCTCTACATCCCCCTCGGCGGCAACCGTGTGATCCGCTGGCGCTGGTACTTCAATCTGGCCGTGGTCTTTCTGGTGAGCGGCCTGTGGCATGGCGCCAATTGGACCTTCGTGATCTGGGGCGCGCTGCACGGGCTTTACCTCATTCTCGCCCTGGTGTGCGCACCGTTCTGGAAGCGCTTCGATGCCGCGACCGGTCTGGCGCGCATGCCCCGGTTGAAACAGGCGCTCAATGTGGCCGTCACCTTCGCGCTGGTGCTGCTTACCTGGACGGTGTTCCGCGCCAACCGCGTGGGCGATCTGCCGGTGCTCTTCAAGGCGATGTGGAACATGCAGCCCAGCCTTGCGCTCACGGTGATCCCCGTTGTGCAACTGGGCATACTCTCGGTCACCACCCTGCTGGCCGTGCTCTTCTTTCTGGTAGACGGGCGCGTGGACCGCTGGGCCAAGGGTGAACGTCCGTGGGGCGCACGCTGGAAGGAGTACGGCTTCTGTGGTGCGCTGCTGGCCTTCATCCTCATCTTCGGTCACTTCGGCGGCACGGCCTTCATCTACTTCCAGTTCTGAACATGCTGCGCCGCTTCGTCCTTCCCTTGTTCACGCTGCTGGCGGTGGCGGCGGTGATCTATGCGGTGCTCTTCACGGTCCTGGTGAAATGGGAGCGCGATGGCGTGCCACTCGTGTACCGCCTGGGCGGCGCCTTGAACCAGAAGGGTGGCAACAGCTGGCAGAAGTTCCAGGAGTACGACCCGCATGCGCCGGTGGACCTGCTCTTCATTGGCTCCTCGCACGCCTACCGCGGTTATGATCCGCGCATTTTCGCGCGGCATGGCAACACCTCCTTCAACCTCGGCACCAGCGCACAGAGCCCGTTGAACACCCGCGCGATCATTCGGCATGTGGTGGATCCGAAGGCGGTGAAGCTGCTGGTGATCGACGTGTACGAGGGCGCCTTCGCCACGGACGGGTTGGAGAGCACCGCCGACCTCACCCAGAACTGCAGCTCGGATGCCGCCGCAACGGAGATGGTGTGGCACCTGAAGGACCCACGCGGCCTGAACATGCTCGCCCTGCGCCACCTGCGACGCGATGCACCGGCCATGTACCGTGACAGTGCGTATGTGGAAGCGGGCTTCTCCCAACGCACCGACTCGCTGAAGACCGTTGCGCACACGGCGCCCATGCCCCCCGTGCAATCCGCACAGCGAAGGCACTTCCAGGCCATGCTGAAGCAATGCCACGCGCGCAGCATGCGCGTGGTGCTGGTGGACCACCCGAAGCCTTCCACGGCGGACCGCGAGCGGCATGCGCAGTGGGCGGAATGGGTGCGCACGGAAGCGGAGCATTACGGCATCCCCTTCATCGACCTCGCCTTCGATCACGGCTTGCCCATCCACGACCTGCACCACTTCTACGACCACAACCACTTGAACCAGGCCGGCGTGGAGCTTTTCAATGCGCGGCTGATCGATGAGTTGGAGCGGCGGGGCTTGCTTGGCCCTTCGAGCGCCAGGTGAAGGCTATTTTCGGCGCCCGTGCGCATCGCCATCGTCATCCCCTGCCACAACGTGGAGCGTTTGCTGCCAGAAGCGCTGGCAAGCGTGGCGGCCCAGCAGTACCGGGACCTGGAACTGGTGCTGGTGGATGATGGCAGCAATGATGGCACGGCGGCCGTGATGGAGGAGTGGGCCCGCACCCATGCCCACGTGAAGGTGCTGCGGCTGGCCCACACCGGTGCCGCCCATGCGCGCAATGCCGGTCTGAAAGCCTGCACGGCGGATTGGGTGCAGTTCCTGGATGCCGATGACACCCTCCACCCGGACAAGATATCCGGGCAGGTGGCCCTGCTGGCCGCACAGCCGCATGCCGACGTGGTGGTGGGCGACTACGAACAGCTGCTGCCTAACGGCCGCCTCATCCCCGTGGAAGCCCTGCACGACCAGCCCTGGATGGCACTGATCAAGACCCGCATGGGCACCACCAGCGCCAACCTGTGGAGGCGTGCGGCGGTGGAACGCGCCGGCGCTTGGGATGAGTCACTGGAGAGCAGCCAGGACTACGACCTGCTCTTTCGCATGCTGAAACAGGTTGCGCAGGTATGCTGGGACAGGCGTGTGACGACCACCGTGCTCAAGCGCGTCACCGGCTCCATCAGCCGCACCGATGAGCACGCCAACTGGCAGCGCTACATCGCCCTGCGCGCGCACATGCGCGATCATCTGCGCGAGGCGGGTCCACGGGAACATGCCACCGAGATCGCCGTGCTGGACCAGTACCTCTTCATGGCCATTCGCGAAGTGGGCCGGCACGATGCGGGTGAGGCCGCCCTGCTGTACGAACGTCTGATGCCGCGCGGTTTCCAGCCGGAGGAAAGCCGGGCCATCACCCGCCGCTACCTGCACTTGTTTAATTTGCTCGGGTTCGCCGGTGCCGAGCACATGCTGCACCTGCTCAAACGCCCGAACGCCTGAGGCATGATCCGTTCCCACCAGGACTATCTGGAACACCTTGAAGCGGACCGCATCGCATTGCGCCGCACCATGGGCTACCAGCTGTGGTGGGACGAGGTGTGGAAGTTCCAGCGCCTGCTGCGGAAGATGGAGTACATGATGAATTGCCTGCGCCACAAGGGCATCATCGGCCGCATCCGCTACAAGCTCGTCTCCATGCGTTTCCATGCCCAGAGCGTGCGCTGCGGCTTCGACATCCCGCCCAACGTCTTCGGGCCCGGCCTCAGCATCGCCCATCGCGGCACCATCGTGGTGCACCCGGATGCCCGCGTGGGCAAGAACTGCCGCATCCACGTGGATGTCGTCATCGGCACGCGGCCCGGGCCGGACGACCTGGTGCCCACCATCGGCGACAATTGCTACATCGGGCCCGGTGCCAAGATCTTCGGCGACATCACCATCGGGCCGAACACCGCCATCGGCGCCAACTCCGTGGTGAACGCCTCTTTCCCCGAGGGCTTCATGACCATCGCTGGGGCGCCGGCACGCAAGGTGAGCGATACGCCCAGCACCGAGTTCATCATCGCCACGCGCAGCCACAAGAAGACCCTCGGATGAAGCGGCTCGCGTTGGTGGTGGGCACGCGCCCCAACTTCATCAAGGTCACCCAGTTCCGCCGTGTGGCGCAGGAGCGCGGCATGGAACTTCATCTCATCCACACCGGTCAGCACTTCAGTGCGGGCATGGCCGATGTGTTCTTCACGCAGTTCGGCCTGGAGCCGGACCACTGGCTGGAGGTGGGTGCCGGAAGCCCCAACGAGCAGTTCGCACGCATCATGCTGAAGCTGGAGCCCGTGCTCGCGCAGGTAAGGCCCGATCGGGTGATGGTGGTGGGCGACGTGAACAGCACCCTGGCCGCCGCGCTCACCGCGAACAAGATGGGCCTGCCGCTGGCGCACCTCGAGAGCGGCCTGCGCAGCTTCGACCGCAGCATGCCCGAGGAGCACAACCGCATCCTCACCGATCAGCTCTCGGACCACTTCTTCATCACCGAGCAGAGCGGCAAGGACAACCTGCTGCGCGAAGGACGACCCTTGGAGGCCCTGCACTTCGTGGGCAATACCATGATCGATACGCTCGTGGCCTTCGAACCGCAGATCCACGCCTCATCCGTGCTGCAGGAGCTGGGTCTTGGTGAGGGCGGCCATGTCCTCATGACCATCCATCGGCCGGCCACGGTGGACGTGCCGGAGCGACTTGCGGAGCTGCTAGATCTGATCGCTGACATCGCATCCCCTTCGACGGGCTCAGGGAGACGCGTTGTATTCCCGATCCACCCGCGCACGGTAAAGAACCTCGAGGCTTTCGGGCTGAAGGCGAAGGCCGATGCGATCAAGGGCCTCATCCGCACCGCGCCGCTGGACTACTTCGCCTTCCAGAAGCTCATCGCCACCTGCGCCTTCATCGTTACCGACAGCGGTGGCATCCAGGAGGAGAGCACCTACCGCCGCGTGCCCTGCCTCACCCTGCGGCCCAACACCGAGCGGCCCATCACCGTCACCCTGGGCACCAACGAACTGGTGCCGCTGGACCTGCGCGCCATGCGTGAGGCCATCACTCGCATCGAGACCGGCCGCTTCAAAAAGGGCGAGGTGCCGCCGCTCTGGGACGGCCGCGCCACGGAACGCGTGTTCGATGTGCTGGAGCGGATGCGTTGAACAGAATGTCACTCCGGGCTTGAGCCGGAGTCGCGAGATCGCAGGATCGCCGATCCATGCGTGTTCGTTGTGCTGGAGCGGGTATAGGCACTGTTCCCTGCCGAAGGTTCTCCGCTTCGGGACCTGCGGCGGTTAAATGGGGCTTCCCTTCCTTTGCCCCATGCTCCTCTACCTCACCCACAACGACCAACCCGGCGGGGTGTATTGGAGCCAGGTGACCGATGTGGTGAACCACCTGAACAGCCTGGGGAGTGAGCGGGTGCGGCTGGTGGCGTTGGTCTCGGCGCGGGGGTGGTGGCAGAGCCGCAAGGCCATCCGTGCCCATTGCCCGGATGCGCTGGTGCTGCCGCAATGGCCAGGCGTGCGCAACTGGGAACGGAACGTCTTGCTGCTGTCCATGCTTTGCCGGTGGCTGCGCCCCAAGGGGGTGATCGCGCGTGGCGTTTTCGCCACTTGGATGGGCCTTCGCCTGCGCGAGAAGGGGCTGGTGGGCAAGGTCTGCTTTGATGGGCGTGGTGCCTACGCCGCTGAGTGGGAGGAGTATCGCGTGGTGGACGATGACGTGATGATCGCGGCCATGCGCCCACTGGAGAGCGAAGCGGTGAACGCGAGCGACTTCCGCATCGCGGTGAGCCAGGCACTGGTGGCGCATTGGAAAGAGCGCTATGGATATTCGGGAACAGCGCATGTGGTGATCCCCTGCACGCTGGGCACCGATGCATCCATCAACACCGCACCCGGTCAGGTCGCCCGCCGAGCGGAGAAGATCACGTTGGTCTACGCCGGCTCCACCGCTGGCTGGCAGTCCTTCGGGCTGCTGGAGCAGTTGCTGGTGAAGGTGCTGGAAGCGCAGCCAGATGTGGACGTGCTCTTTCTTTCCAAGGAGGACGCCAACAACCGGCGCCTGCGCGAGCGCTTCCCCGGCCGGGTGCGCATCGAATGGCTGTCGGCCGCGCAGGTCCCATCGGCACTGTCTGCCTGCGATTTCGGGTTGCTTGTCCGCGAGGACACGCTCACCAACCGCGTGGCCAGCCCCACCAAGTTCGCGGAGTACCTGGCCGCAGGGTTGCCGGTGCTGATCTCACCGTACATCGGTGACTTCAGTGCGTTGGTGGAACGCGAACAGCTGGGACAGATCGTGGCGCTTGATGGCCCCATACCTGCACTGCAACGGCCCAGCTCCGATGAACGCACACGTATGAAGCGGTTCGCCATGGAGTGGTTCACAAAGGGTGCATTTGACGCGCATTATCGCCGCGTGATCGAAGCGCTCGCGTGAGCGCTCCGGGCTCACCGTTTCCCTGTGCCTCTGTGGTCTTCTTCTCTGAACCTCTTCTACTTTCGCCGTCCATGTCCAAGCGCATCCTCATCACCGGCGGTGCGGGCTTCATCGGCTCGGCGTTGGTGGACCGTCTACAGGCCACCGGGCATACTGTCTTCGTGCTGGACGACCTGAGCTTCGGGCGCCGCGAGCTGGCGCAGGTGCCGGATGAGCGCTTCTATGAGGTGGACATCCGCGATCGTAAGGCGGTGGCGCAGGTGATGGAAGCCGTGCGTCCCCAATGGGTGCTGCACCTGGCAGCCATCCACTTCATCCCGTACTGCAACGCGCACCCGGTGGAAGCGGCGGACATCAACATCACGGGCACCATCCACGTGCTCGATGCGTGCGCCGCGCTGGGCGGGGTGGAGCAGGTCTTCGTGGCCAGCACGGCCGCCGTGTATCCGGTGATGGACGGTCCCATTTCCGAGGCCACACCACCCGCACCGGTGGACATCTACGGCATCACCAAATTGGCCACCGAGAAGCTCGCGGCGGAGTTCCACTACCGCACCCGCATCCCGGTGGTCATCGGCCGCTTCTTCAATGCCTTCGGTCCCAACGAGACCAATCCGCACCTGATGCCCGAGATCCAGCGGCAGGTTCTGAGTGGCGCGCGCACCCTGCAGCTCGGCAACCTGGACCCCCGGCGCGATTTCATCCATACGCACGACATGTCGCGGGCCATGCAGCTGTTGCTGGAGAAGGGGATCGCCGGCTGCGAGGTCTTCAACATCGGCCGGGGCATCGAATACAGCGTGCGGGAGATCGTGGAGGCCTTTGCGCGGCAGCTGGGTGAACCGCTTACCATTGAAGTGGACCCGGCGCGGGTGCGCAAGGTGGAGCGTATGCATTTGCTGGCCGATGTAACGAAGTTGAAGCGCGCCACTGGATGGGAGCCTGAGTGGGACATCGACCGGGGCGTGGCCACACTGCTGAAGGAGGAAGTGAGAATGTGAAAATGTGGGAATGGGGAAATGTGGCATTCGGAATGAAGGCGTCCCGGTGAGCATCAACTGAAGCCACATTTCCCCATTTTCACATTCCCACATTGATCGGCACATGCATCTGGTCCTCTGCACCGACGGCATCCACCCGCACGCCCTGGGCGGCATGCAGAAGCATTCGCGGCTGCTGGCGGAACACCTGGCGCGCAACGGGCAGGTGGAGCTGACGGTGATCCATCCCCATGCGCGCGGCGTGTTCGATGCGTCGCTGGGCATTCGCGAGGTGCCGGTGCCGCCGATCGATGAGCAGCGGATCTACTACCGTGAGTTGAAGGCATACAGCGCACGTGTGGGAGCGAAGCTCGCGGAGCTGAAGCCGGATGCGATCCTTACCCAGGGCCTGAGCGTATGGCACGGCGTGGAACGCTTCAGCGACCGCCTGGTCGTGCACCCGCACGGGCTGGAGATGTTCCAGGCGCCGGGCTTGAAGGAGCGCCTGCTCACCTGGCCTTTCCGCCGCGCCATGCGCCATGTGGTGCGCCACAGCCGCTTCGCCATCTCCCTCGGCGGCCGCCTTACGCCCATGCTGCAACGCATCGCCGCCGGTTCGTCCTGCCAGGTCGTGGTCATCCCCAATGCGGTGGAATTGCCCGCCAACCTTCAACCCCCAACTTCCTATCAACCTTCAACCATCAACCTGCTTTTCGTCGGCCGCTTCGCCTTCAACAAAGGCCTCGACGTATTGCTCGAGGTGACCCGCCGCCTGGTGCGCGAGGGCAGGGAGAAGGACATCAGCTTCCAACTCGCAGGCGATGGTCCGCTGATGGCCGTGATGCGTGATGAGGGTATGCCCGCGAACGTGGAGTTGCTCGGCCGTGTGGACGATGCCGGTCTCGCGGGGCTCTACGCCAAATGCGATGCCTTGGTATTGCCCACGCGTTTTGAGGGCATGCCTACCGTGGTGTTGGAGGCCATGGCGCATGCGAAGCCCATCCTCGTGAGCGATGTGGGTGCCACGGCGGAGCTGGTGGATGCGCACAACGGTTGGCTGCTGCCTGCCGGTGATACGGAGGCGCTGTACCGGGCGATCATGGAATTGGGGCAACAGGATGATGCTGCACGTCAGCGAATGGGGTCGGCCTCTCGTTTGAAGGTCGAGGAGCGGTTCACCTGGGAGGCGGTGACGCGGCAATACGCCGACCTGCTCGGACGTATGTCCAGGCGATGAGACTGCTCATAGCGCTTCCTGCATCAAGCGTTCCGTGACATTGGCCAATAGGTAGCTGGAAAGGTCCGCGTGCGGATCCACCTCGATCGCGCGTTCACTGGTGATGATCTGCGGCAGTTCTTCCGGCAATTGCGCCACGGTGACGGATGCGCCCAGTTTTCGTTCGGTGATGGTGCTGCCAACCAGCCCCAGCTCGCCCACATGCAGCAGGGGCTTCCGCAGGTAAAAGACCTCGTTGAACTTGGTGCCGAGAAAGTCCTTGTTGAAGCTGGGGATGAAGGCCACCACGAGGTCGGCGGCGGCGATGCGGGCGAAGATCTCCTTCGGTGGAAGCGGCGCATGGAACCGGATGTGCTCACCGAGGCCTCGTGCCGCCACGCGCTCACGGTAGCGGCCCACATCATGCCCCGTGATGTACAGATCGAAACGGGTGCGGTGGAAGTGTGTTGGATGCGCGGAACGCAGATGCGCGAAAGCGTTCATCACCGCATCGAGGTAGGCATCGGCCTCATGCGCGCCGTAGAGGCTGCCCGCATAGATCATGCGGAAGGCGCCGTCGTTCCGCGGTGCGGCCGGAGCGCCGAGCTCACCGGGATCGATCGCATGCGGGATCAGCACATAGCGCCCGGGATCACCGCCGTAGGTGTGGCGCAGGTGCTCCACAATGGCCGGAGCGGGCGAGATCAAGCAGTCGAAAGTGAGCGCCACCCGTGCTTCCAATTCACGTTCATAGGCCTTTGCTTCAGCGTTCAACCCAGCCTGCCCATAGACCTCGCTCCAGGTCCATGGATCGCGGAAGTCGGCCACCAGCTGGAGTTCGGGCATCTCCTCTTTCAGCTGTGCCACATATGCCATCAGCCGGAACGGCGCACCGGTGACCACCACCTTACGGATGTCCTGCGCGGCAATGAGCGCCCGGCATGTGTGGAGCAATTGCTTCTCCCAGAACACCGACTTGTCGTACCAGTTGCCCTTCACCAGCAGCGGCAGGACGCGCACCCAGAAGTGGTAGGCCAGCTTTTCCAGGATCCCTTTCAATGGCCGTTTGAAGAGCACGGTGGGATAACGCTGGGGAAGGGGATGCGTGATGATCCCCGGCACTTCCACATCGGCCGCCCACAGCGAACCCAGGAGGTCCTTTCCGCCGGCGCTGTGGATCACGTGCACCGGATGCCCGCGCCGCGCCAGCTCTTTGGCGAACTTGGCCCAGCGCCGCCCGCCGATCCCGCGGTAGGGCGGAAAGGTGTGGGAGATGATCAACAACGGCTCGACGGGCTGGAGCATGCGGCGAATGTAGATGTGCGGCATCCGGCGGTTTAGATTTGGCCACCAATTCACCATGCCTCGTCACATCCTCATCACCGGTGGTGCCGGCTTCATCGGCAGCCACGTGGTGGACCGCCTGCTCGCCGAAGGCGGCTGGAACGTGACCGTGCTCGACAACTTCGACCCCTTTTATCCGCGCGAGCTGAAGGAGGAGAACTTCGCCGCGCACCGGAACAACCCACGCTTCCATTTCGTGGAGGGCGACCTGCTGGAGGAGGCGGTCCTGGATGCGGCCGTGAACGGACCCTTCGGTCCACCGGAGCGCATCCTGCACATGGCCGCCAAGGCGGGGGTGCGCCCGAGCATCGCCGATCCCATCGGCTATCACCGCGTGAACGTCACCGGTACCCTGAAGTTGCTGGAGCTGGCGCGCCGCCTGAAGGTGCCGCACTTCATCCTGGCCAGCAGCAGCAGCGTGTACGGCCTCGACCCCGAGGTGCCCTGGAAGGAACGCACGCAGGGCCTTCAACCCATCAGCCCCTACGCGGCCACCAAGCTCGCGGCGGAAGCCTTCGCGCAGGTCTATGCCCACCTGCACGGCATGCAGGTCACCGTGCTTCGTTTCTTCACCGTGTACGGCCCGCGCCAGCGGCCGGACCTGGCCATCCACCAGTTCTTCCGGAAGATCTCGGCGGGCGAGCCCATCCAGCAGTTTGGCGATGGCGGCACCGAGCGCGATTACACCTTCGTGGGCGACATCGTGAACGGCGTGGCTGCGGCCATCGATCGCGCAAAGGGCGAGCGCTACGACGTGTACAACCTGGGCAACCACCATACGGTGAAGCTGCGCGAGCTGATCGCCGCCGTGGAGGGCGCCACGGGCCGCAAGGCGCTGATCGATCGGCGTCCCGAACAGCCTGGTGACGTGCCGCGCACCTTCGCCGATGTCAGCAAGGCCGGCCGCGACCTCGGCTACGCGCCGTCCATGGCCCTCAGCGATGGCCTCGCCGCCTTCCAGGCCTGGCTGGAGCGGCCCGTGCACAGCCTGCGCTGAGCGGCCGATCTACCTTCGCGCGCTTATTCACCATGCGCGTCATTGGCATCAGCAACCGCACACGCTACTGGCAGCACTTCGTTTTTAGCGATGCGCCGGAAGGCTACCGCTATGCGCGCATGTTGGACATCCCCTGGCACGTGCTGAAGGTGCGCAACCAGTTCCTTGCGCACACCAAGTTGTTCCTGCCGCCCAAGCGCGCGGACATCTACCACACCTACAACAGTGTGGTGGTGAACCGCGCACCGTGGGTGATCGAGGTGGAGAGCTACCTGCCGCGCTACAAGCCCATGCGCGAGACGCACCCGCTGTACAAGTGGGCGCTGCGCCGGTTGGCGGGCGATGACTGCAAGGCGATCCTGTACACCAGTGCGTACACCGCGGCCATGAACCGCGACAAGCTCATTTCGGCTGGCGTGGACCCGGCGAAGATGCAGGTGCTGTACCGCGCGGTGGAGCAGTTCGCGCCAGGGGAGAGGGACCCCAGGCACTTCACCATCCTCTTCGCGGGCAACGGATTCTACCGCAAGGGTGGGGTGGAGTTGCTCAAAGCCTTCCAGCGCTTGGACCGGCCCGAGGCCCGGCTGTGGATCATCAGCACCCTGGAGGTGGACTGGGGCGTGGAGCCTTCGGCGGATGTCATCGCCTATGCGGAGCGCACCATCGTCGGGGACGAGCGTATCACCCTGCACCGTGGCCTGCCGCATGATCAAGTGACCGCGCTGATGCGGAAGAGCGACGTGTTCGTGAGCACCACCTTTGCAGATCCTTTCAACAACACCATCCTGGAGGCCATGGGCTGCCAGGTGCCCATCATCTGCTCGGACATCAGTTCCCTGCCGGAGATCGTGGCACACGGGCGCAACGGCTGGCTGTTGCCGGTGAAGGACCGCAGCAGCGACGAGATCGCCGAGGATATTTCCGCCCACCTGCGGAAACTGATCGACGACAGCATGATGCGCGCACACATGAGCAAGGCATCGCTGGACGTGGTGCGCGAACGTTTCGATCTGCGCGTGCGCAATGCGCGGCTGAAGGAGCTCTACGACGGCATTCTGGGCTGAGCGGCCCACACGGATACGCTGTCCGCCACTACCGGGGTGAAGCGCGCCACGCCGCCCGCATTGAGGTGCTGCGAGTTGTAGAACCACCGGCGCTCCCCGCACAGGTCCGCTGCGCACGACAGGTCGCGGAACAAAGCGCCTTCCTCGCGGGCCACCTGCGCGAACACGGCAAGCACTTCGGTGCGGTTGATCGTGAACTGTTGCATCTCCAGCAGCTCGGGCACCACCACGAGCACCACGTGCGATCCGGCTTCATGCCCGGCACGGATGATCTGCCGCAGCACGTCCACCATGCGCCGGTCGATGGGGCGCGTGATGCCGTGTGGATGCTCCTTCACGAAACGGTCGAAGGTGCCGTCCCAGGGCCAGTCGCGCTTTTCATGCCCAAGCACGAGCGGGTCGGTCAGTGTGTCCTCGCGCCCCAGCAGTCCGCTGATGGCCAGACCCGCGTAGGGAAGACCCAGACGACTGAAGCTGTACAGCGGGATCCAGCGGTCCTTCCACCAGGTATGATCCACGCTTCGCACGGCGCGGTACACATCGGGTTCGTTCAAATAGGGTGGGTATTGCGCGGGGAAGAACACACCGCTGTCGGGCGTGAGCGAGATGAGGTCCACGTTCTGCACAATGACCTTGGGTGCAGGGTTGTGCGCGAGGTAGGTGCGCAGCCAGCCGAGCTGCAGTTCCAGCTGGGTGCCGTCCATGCCCAGGTTCCAACAGCGTAGACCGGTGCGTTCTCCGATGGCCTGCGCATCGAAGTGCATCAGGCAGCGGCTGCTTCCGGTAAAGAGCACCTGCGCGTCCATGCGGCCCTGCACCACGCGGTTCCAGGCGCCCAGTGTGTGTGTGCGCCGCTGCCGGATACCGTGCATGAGCATGGCATCCAGCGCCCACGCCACGGCGCCGAGCACCAGGGCGAAGAGGAGGCAGCGAAGCAGGAAGGCGCGCATTGTTCTAGAACTGGAAGTAGATGAACTGTTGCGCGCCGTGGTCGCCCAGGAACACGATCACGAGGATCAGGCTGACGTACACTGCCCAGCGCGCTGGACGCGAAGCGGAGAGTTGTTCCAACGCATGATGCCCGGCGCGTTGCCGCCATTCCAGCGCGAGCATGAGCAGGATGGCGCCGCAGGCGATGCCCAAGGTGAGGTGGGAGGTGATGAACTCGAGCGTGAGCTGTCCCAGTCGCGCATCCAGCGAGCGCGTGATGATCCTGCGCAGGATGGTGAAGGCCTGCGACACGTTCGCGGCACGGAAGAAGACCCAGGCCAGGCAGACCAGCAGGAAGGTGCCGAGCATGGCAGCTGCTTCGCGGAGGGAAGGGAGCAGACGCCCTTCCGCCACCACGGCCAGGTGCTGCCGGTTGCGGCCGCCGAGCAGCAGGGGCAGGAAGAAGAGCGCATGCAAAGCGCCCCACACGAGGAAGGTCCAGTTGGCGCCGTGCCAGAAGCCGCTGACCAGGAAGATGATCATGGTGTTGCGCACACGCAGTGCGACGTTGCCACGGCTTCCACCCAGCGGGATGTACACGTAGTCGCGGAACCAGGTGCTGAGGCTGATGTGCCAGCGGCGCCAGAACTCGGCGATGTCGCGGCTGAAGTAGGGGAAGGCGAAGTTGCGGCGCAGGGTGATGCCGAAGAGCCGCGCGCTGCCGATGGCGATGTCGCTGTAGCCGCTGAAGTCGCCGTAGATCTGGAAGGCGAAGAGCAGGGTGCCCAGCAGCAGCAGCAACCCGGGCTGTTGTGCGGGCAGGGTGTACACTTCATCAACCAAACGCGCGCAGTTGTCGGCCACGACGATCTTCTTGAACAGCCCCCAGAGCATCTGGCGAAGGCCATCGGTGGCGGCGGCAGCGTCGAAGTGGCGGTCGCGCTGGAACTGGGGCAGCAGGTCGGCGGCGCGTTCGATGGGGCCGGCCACGAGCTGCGGGAAGAAGGATACGTAGGCGAGGAAGGACACCGGATCACGCACGGGCTTCAGCGTTCCGCGGTACACATCGATGGTGTAGCTGAGCGTCTGGAAGGTGTAGAAGCTGATGCCCACGGGCAGCACCAGCCCAAGCGTCACCGGGTGCAGCTCGATGCCCAGTGTGGCGAAGGCCTCCGCGAGCGACCGCGCGAAGAAGTCGTGGTACTTGAAGAGGCCGAGCAGCCCGAGGTTGCCCGCGAGGCTGAGGCCGAGCAGGAGCTTGCGTGTGCGCGGTGCAGTGGTATTTCCCAGACCCAGGCCAATGCCATAGTCAAGCAGCGAACTGAATGCGATGAGCGTGAGGAAGCGCCAGTCCCACCAGCCATAGAAGAGGTAGCTGGCCAGGAGGATCAGCACGTTCTGCGCCACGCGCCCACGCAGCGCCCAGTACAGGGCGAACACGGCCGGCAGGAAGAAGGCGAAGGCGAGGCTGTTGAACAGCATGGCGAGTTCCGTCAAAGATGACGGAAGCGCCGGAATGGCTCAGCGTTGGAAACAGCAGCGGTAGGTGCGGGGCACACTGTCCCACGCGCCGCTGGTGGCGGCCTGCGTGCAGGATCCGAAGCCCACCACGCGCACGTAGGTGTCCGCATTGGCGCCGCCGTTGGTCCATTCCCAATCGCCCACCATGTTCAGCAGGCCCAGGTCAGTGGCCTTCACGCAGGCATTGTACCACTGGCCCCAGGAGCATAGGCGGGCGTCCAAGGCACCGCACACCTCGGCGGCTGCGGTCCAATCCGCCGCTGCGTTCTCCTGGACCTGGATGCAGTAGTTCGCATTCACCTGTGCGAAGCCGGCCGGGCAGGGGCGCCGCTCGGTGCGGCGGGTGTTCAGCAGCTGCCAATGCGCCCCATCGAAGAGCAGTCCCAGCACTTCGCCGCCCTGCACATCACCGGGGTCCAGGGCTTGGGCACCCGCCTTCACCACGGGGTGGGCGGCTGCGGTGTCGATTCGGAGCGTGACCGCGCCGGTGTTCGTTGCGGGGCAGAGCAGGTCCACGTAGGTGCCGGCCAGGGGTGGTGCACCGCCTACAGGCAACGCGGCCTGCCAGTCATCCGCGCCGGTGGCGTTCAACCAGGTGAGCGAGCCGCGCTGTGCGATGCGCGTGTTCAACGCGTCGGTGGTGGTGTCCGCATCGCTCAGGCCGCGCACCAGCCGCTCTGCAGGTGTGCCGCCGGTGAGTTCCACCCGGCGGTCCACTTCCACTTGTGCCGCTGCGTTAAGCGCCGGAAGAGCGAGCATCAGCAGGCTATGGAGCAGGGTTTTCATCGCGGACGAAGACAACAGCGGGTGGTGCCCAGCACGGCATCGGTGGCGCCGATGGAACGCTGGCTGCGGCATTGCCAGCGCCCGCCCTGGGTGGCGGTGTGGGTGTGGTCGGCGGTGTCGTCCAACCACTCCCAGTTGTTGAAGAGGCCGGTGAGGTTCGCCTGCTGCTGCAGGCAGCCGTAGTAGTATTCATCCCAGGTGCACAGCCGCGCCCCGCGATCGGCACAATACTGTGCGGCCTGGAACCAGCTCTGGTTGTTCACTTCGGTGGCCATCACACAAAAGCTGCCATTGCCGGGGAGATAACCGGGAGGGCAGGCGCGTTCCTGCCGCGCGCGCAGGATGAAGACGCTGTCCGCATAAGTGGCTTCCACCGCCACCCCGGGCGCGAGCTCACCGGCGCCCACAGGCAGCAGGTCCATGCGGCGCAGCGGGCGCGCGCCCAAGCCGTTCACGTTCAAGGTCACCGGTCCCGTGTTGGCCAGCAAGGGCAGAAAACGCACACGCAAATGGCCGCCATAGGCTGCAGGAGCAGGGCTCAACGTGAGGGTGAGGGCATTGGCTGTTCCACCCACCTGCGCCCAATGCAATGCTCCGGAGGCATGCGCGTCTGACCGCAACAACGCATCGTCGGTAGCGGGGTAGGCCAGCCCCTCCACCTGCCGCAGGCTGTCCAAGGGTCCGCTGAAGATGACGGGCCTGTCCACCTGCACCTGGGCAAGCGCGGGGGCGGCCAGCAACAGCAGTGCGTTATGGAGCAATGATCTCATCGGTCGTAGCAGCAGCGGAAGCGGAAAAGACCGAGCGGCTGGCTGTGGCCGCCGTACTTGCAGCCGAGCAGGCCGTTCACACTGTCATAGCCCACGTTCTTGGCCAGGTTGGTGTCGTTGGCGGCGTGGTCCACCCATTCCAGCTCGGTCATGGTGGGCAGGAAGCCGCCCGGCATGGCGCAGCCCCGGTACCATTCGCCCATGGTGCAAAGCCGTGCATTGCGGTTGCCGCAGAAGGTGTTCGCTGAGTAGAAGTTCAACGGGTCGTTCCAGGTGCTTTGCACACACACCTCGCGCGAGATGGGGAAGTAGCCCGGTGGGCACGCTGGGTGAGCCGGGTTGATCCACTGGAACGCGGCCCCATCATACACCACATCGGCAGGAATGCCCGGGCGCAGGTCGGCGCTGTCGAGCGGCTGGTTGCCGTACTTCAGCAGAGGCACGGCCGGCAGTGCGTCCACGCTCAGTGTGGCAGGTCCTGTGTTCACCACCGTGGGGATGATCAGCAGGTGCATACCGGGCACATAGGCGGGTACTGTTGGGGTGAGTGATATGCTGAGCGTGTTGGATCCGGCGGTCGTGCCGGAGATCACCGTTGCGTTGCGCGATGCGGCTGCCGAAAGGCCATCCGTGGGGGCCAGGGGATCGCCAAGACCAATTACCTGACGGTCAGCGGCGCTGTCACCGACCAGTTGCAGGGGAACGGGCAGGTCCCATTGCCCCATGGCCATCAGGCCGTGCAGGGCAAGGACGAAGGGAAGAATGACCCGGGGCGGAAGCCGCATGGCGCACGAAGTTACCGGTGAACGCCGGTGGCCATGCAAGCCCACGGCTACCTTTGGCCATCACCCCTTCCGCATGGACCTGAACGCTTTGATCGCCGACCAGATGGGCCTCTTCACCCTGCCCGACATCGGCAACCTGGTGGTGGGCATGTTGCTGGCCGCCGTGCTGGCCTACGTGCTGGGCGTGCTGGTCCGCGAGGTGGAAGGTCCAACGCCGCGCGAGATGGCCGTGTTGGCCGCCGTGGTGGCGCTGGCGGTGGGCTTCGTGCGGGCCTCGCTGCCCATGGCCGTGGCCTTGGTGGCCGCCGCGCTGTTGGTGCGTGGTCCTCAGGCTTCCGCCAGCTGGCGGGGCTACCTCGCGCGCCTTGCGGCACTGACGGTGGGGGTGGGCTGCGGCTTCAGCGCAGGCGTACCGGTGCTGGCGGCCTTTATTCCCCTGGCTCTGCTGCTCCGTTGGAGCGGCGGCCCGAAGCGTTCCTGAAGGCGTGGAGTTGCAGCGCGACATACGGGCGCTCGCCTTGCCACTGGTGGCCCTGCTGGCGGCCTTGCTGCTGGCGGCCATGGTACCGCGTCCCACGCAGGCATCCTTGCGCGACCCGGAACTGCCAGTACCGGAGCTCACCGTGGATGGCCACGTCGCCCACCGGTTGAAGGTGTATGTTCCGCCAGGCTTCACCGTGCATTACACATTGGACGGATCCCTCCCCGATGCACGATCCCCCCAGGCCAATGGGCATATCGCTGCGGAACCCGATCCGCGCCGCACGTCCCGCCTCCTGAGGCAGCCCTCATCCATTCAATGGCGGCATCCCGTCGGGGACTTCCCCAGTGGCACCGTGGTGCGCGCCTGTGCGTGCGACCGTGAAGGTCTTTGTGGCCCGGTGGTGACCCGCACCTTGGGGATCGATGCGCAACGGGACGGTCTGCCGGTTTTTTCACTGGCCCTGCCGGAAGGCGCGCTTTTCGACCCGGACAGCGGCATCTACACCATCGGCCATGGCATCATGCGCACGAACGAGCCTGCCGTGGCCCGTTTCCCACGCGACCAGCGCTGGTGGAAGTACCCCGGCAACTACCAGTTCCGCGGCCGGCGGTGGGAGCGGAGCGCGCATCTGACCATGATCGCTGACAAAGGACTGGGGATCTGGAAGGGTGATGTACGTGTACGCATCCACGGCAACAATACAAGGGGCTTCGCGCAGCATGCATTGCGCGTGTACATGCCCAAGGAGCGGAAGGATGATGTTGGCTTGGATCTTCCGCGCACGCTGCTGTTACGCACCGGCGGCAACGACCAGGACAAGGCCTTCATGCGCGATGCCGTGGTACATGAGGCCTGCCGGGAGCTTGGTCTGTGGCACACGGATGCGTGGCCGGTCGTTGTCTACCTGAACGGTGCGTATTGGGGCATCCATGAAAAGCGGGAGCGGCTGGACAACGAGCGCATGGCCCACGGGTTCAGGGTGAAGCCCAAGCCCAAGCACATCGCCATTCTGGCGGACCGTGCGCTGCCCTGGCGGGCGGACAGCGTGGAGGCGAAGCGTTTCCTGTGGCGGCTGGCGCGCATTGAGCGCGCCGCGCAAAGTGCGGGCGTAGCGGATACCGCCGCACAATGGATCGATGTGGAACAGTTCCTCACCTACATGGCCAGCCAAATGATCGTGGGCAATACCGACTGGCCCGACCAGAACGTGAAGTACTGGCGCTACACCGGACCGGAACCCGAGGCCGGGACCGCGCGCGATGGAAGGTGGCGCTTCATCCTCGGCGATTGTGATGTGGCGCTCGGGTATGCCACAGGACCGGACGTGGATGTACTGGAGCAGGTGATGACCAAACAGGGGCCCGTGGCGCGTTTGTTCCGTGCGGTGATGGCAGATCCTGTTGCACGTGAACGCTTCCACCGCACCATCACAGAACTCCTGGCAGGTGACCTTTCCCCCGTGCGCATCGTGGCGCTCATTGATCGGCATGCGGCGGAGCTGGAGCCGGCCATGCCCATGCACATCCGCCGTTGGCGCAGGCCTGCGAGCATGGAGGCGTGGCACACCGAGGTGGAACGCATGCGCGACTTCGCGCGGCAACGCCCACCGTTCGTGAAGGAACAACTGGACCGGCACCTGCCGTTACGCTGAGCCATGCTGGACTACCTGCGTTCCCATCTTCAGTTGTACCTGGTGATCCTCTTCTGGATCGGGGCCACGCTGTATGGCGGACCGCTCATCTACGCGTTGCTGCCGCTCAGCGTGTTCCTGTTGCGCGGCCGCGACATGTATCCGGAGATCCTCTTCGGCTTCCTCATGATCCTGATCCTCTCTGACATGGACCCCGCCTTCGTGGCCATGCGCAAGATCAAGACCGCCAAGCACGCCATGATGGTGGCCATCTCGCTCGTCTTCCTCATGGATCGCGCCCGCTTCGCCCCATTGGCCGGGGTGTTCCCGCTCTTCCTGCCCTTCTTCGCCTACAGCGTGTTGCCGCTGGCCAACGGCAGCGACCCCATCAATGGCGTGCAGAAGACCCTGTCCTACGCGCTGCTCTATCTGGTCGTCCCCAATTATGTGCTCTATGGTTTCCGCAAGCTCGGCTGGGACTTCATCCGCAACTTCATCTACTTCATCGTCTCGATCATCACCATCAGCTACCTGGCCGGCTATGCCGGCTTCATTGGTGGCTCCATCGCCGGCCGCTTCCGGGGCCCCTTTGGCAACCCGAACGGGCTGGGCATCTTCATGTTCCTTACGTTCATGTTCGTGGCCACGGCCAACTACCTGAAGAAGGACCTTTTCCCCGCCTTCCAGCGCTACCTCATCTACGGCATCGTCCTTTTCTTCCTGTACAAATGCGGCTCGCGCACTTCGCTGGTGGCCACCCTGATGTTCCTGGTCTTCTCGCGCTTTTTCGCCTTCTCACCCTTCATCGGTTTCGTGGGCTTCATCGTGGCGCTGGTCGTGGCCGAAGCGGTGTCCAGCAACCTGCCGGCCATTGTCATGGCGCTGAGCCTGGAGAAGTACTTCCGGGTGGAAACACTGGATGATGGGAGCGGCCGCTATTTCGCCTGGCGCTTCGCGTGGGAGCAGATCAACCAGGGTGGCTTCTTTCTTTTTGGCGGTGGCTTCGGCAACGACGAGTGGGTGATGCGCCACAACTACCCCTATCTGCGCTCGCAGGGCCACCATGGCGGGGTGCACAACAGCTACCTCACCATGTGGTTCAACACCGGCATCATCGGCATCATCCTCTATCTGCGGGGCTTCTTCCTCATGTTCTTCAAGGCGAACAAGCGCGCGCCCATCGCCTTCGCCATCATGTTCGCCACCATGTTCAGCGTGCTGTACGAGTCGTGGCTCACCGGATCGCTCAACCCCTTCACCATCATCCTCATTTCCATCATGACACTGGTGACCGAGGACGAGATCGTGAACTGGCGCGACTATCAGGATCTGGGCGAGGAGGAGGTGGGGGCGGAGCCCGCACCGGAAGCGACGCCACTCCTGCGGCTGCCCGCCCGGTGATGCCCTTACTTTGCGCGCCTTTCCGATGCGGATGAAACGATCGCTCACCATTCTCCTGGTCGTCGCGGTGTTGTGCACCGTGGCCGGTTGGGGAGCGCATCGGGTCCTGCGGTCCAAGGGGCATCCCGGCCTGCGCGCCTTCATCGGTCAGGTGTGGCGCAACTATCCAAAGGGCCTCGCCGCGGACCCCGTGGTATTGGAGGTCCAGGTGGACGCTGCCGATATGCAACGGCTGGAAGCCGTGGTGGAACAGGCCCGTGCGCGTGGGGTGATCCTGCCCGAAGGCAACCATCCGGTGGACGCCACCGTGACCGGTCCCGAAGGCGAGTTCCGCGCGCGCATCCGCATCAAGGGCAAGCTCACCGACCATGTGGAGGGCAGCAAGTGGAGCTTCCGCGTGGTGGCGAAGAAGGATGGAGGCTTCCATGGCATGCGGCGCTTCAGCCTGCAGCACCCCGGCACACGCAACTACCTGCACGAGTGGCTCTACCACCAATGGTGCGCGGGTGAGGGGCTGGTGGCGCTGCGCTACGGCTTCTGCCGCGTGCGGCTGAACGGGGAGGACCTCGGCATCTATGCCTATGAGGAGCACTTCGGTCCCGAACTGCTGGTGCACAATGCACGCGTGAACGGCCCCATCCTGCGCTTCGACCCCGCGCTCTTCTGGGTGAACAGGCTCAATCGCATGCAGGGGCGCCACTTCGATGAGGCCTATGCCGAATTCCAGGCGGCCGCCGTGGACGCGTTCGGGACATCCGAGCTCTTAAAGGACAGGCAGCTGTTCCGTCAGTACCAGGAGGCGCTCGCACTGATCGACGGGTTCCGCCGTGGGCACCTGAACGCCAGGCAGGTCTTCGATGTGGACCGCATGGCCCGGCGCCATGCGCTCATCGACCTCATTGGCGGGCACCACGCCATGGATTGGAGCGATGTGAAGTTCCATTATGATCCCGTGGCGCAGCGGCTGGCACCGGTGAGCTACGAGAGCTTCAGCGCCTTCCCCACGAAGCGGCTGGCGGGTGCCTACCGCTCCACCGGTCCCCCTTCGGAAGCCGACGAACTGCACGACCTGCTCTTCAAGGACACGGCCTTCTTCGCGGCCTACGTCCACCATCTGGAGCGGGTCTCGCAGAAGAGCTGGCTGGATAGTGCCTTCGCGGCGGTCAAGCCCGCCCTGGACATCGCCTCGGCCACCTTGTACCGCGAGTTCCCTTACAAGGAGCTTGACCGACACATCTATTACCGCAACCAGGACGCCATCCGCCGCATGCTCGAAGTGCCCAAAGCCGCGCATGCGTATGTGATGGCCGCTGCTGCCGATACGGTGGTGTTGCATGTGGTGCCGATCAACAGTTTACCATTGCACCTCCTTACGCTGCGGCTGAAGGACGGGCGTGAGGTGGAACTGAAGAGATATCCCGTGATCCCCTGCCGGCCAGAGAACGGCATGGGCATGCCGGTGCGCATCGCCATCCCGCTCAGCGCCACCAGCAGCGAACTGGAGGATGCCGTGCTGCTCACCGCATGGCCGGGTTCCAACAGGCGAATGGAGGTGGAGGTCTTCCCCTTCCCGGACGGGAGTCAGGAGCACCCGGGGGAATGGTCCACACAACTCGCGCCGAACGTGGAGCAGTTCGGCTTCATGGAGATGGATGCCGCAGGCAGGCGCATCTTCATCAAACCGGGCATCCATGCGGTGGACCGCGACCTGATGATCCCTGCGGGCTGGGTGGTGCATGCCGAAGCACCTCTTCAATTGGAGCTCGCACCGGGCGTGCGCATCATCAGCCGCTCACCCCTGCTGTGGAAAGGCGATGAGGATCAGCCGATCACCGTGACCGGTGGCGATGCCAGGGCGCAGCTGTTCCTGCTCGGCGCGGCGCCACGCAGCGAGCTTCGCCACGTGCAGCTTTCCTCCATGCGCGTGCACCAGAGCGAGCTGCTGCTGGCACAGACCGCGTTGAACCAGTTGCACGCGAGCGAGGCACGTGTGCATGTGAGCAACAGCCGCTTCGCCGGTGGTCGTGATCAGCTGCGCGCGGAGTTCGTGGAGCTTTCGCTCCGGCAGGTGACCTTCACTGGTGCGGAGGACGATGCGCTGACCATGCGCGGTGGCCGTGCGCAACTGGAGGATGTGGTCGTGATGGACTGCAAGGGCATTGCCCTGAAGGCTGAACAGGGCGCTGAGGTGAACGTGCTCCGGTCGCAGGTGGAAGGTGTGGCAAAGGCCATTGAAGCCGTGGAGGGAGCGTTGGTCACCATGCAAGGTGGGCGGCTTGCCAGTACCGGCACCCTGGTGCAGGCAGGCCGTGCGCGCATGCGGCAGGGACAGGTGCGGGTGGAGCTGCGCGAGGTGGCCGTGCCGGACAACGCCGTGTTCGCGTGCGGCGAGGGCAGTGAGATCCGCGTGAACGGAAAGCGCGTGGGCCGGGGACGGTCCGGGGACGGCACATGAACAAGCGGATAGGACATACCCTGCGGCGATGGCTGCTGTGCGCGGTGCTGGGGGGCGCGTTGCTCGGGCCTTGCACCGCCCAGGTATCACCGTTCAACGGCCTGGCCGTGTCCGTGGACAGTGGTGCCACGGTGCGCATCGTCATCGGCGGGCACTTCTATGGCAGCGGCCAGGTGCGCTCCGGATTTCCCGCATCCACACTGCTGGCGAACATCGACACGCTCAACGACCTTGGCGCGCACCTGCTGCTCAGCACCGGTGATCTCTTCCTGGACGCCCAGGGGGATAAGGAGCGGTACGACCGTGCCTTCTTCCGCCGCCTGCGCATGCCGCTCTTTAATGCGGTGGGCAACCACGACCTGGATGGTGGGCACTACACGTCGCTCTACGGCGCCACATTCTTTTCCTTCGACGTCGGTCCGGTGCGGATCGTGATCCTTGACACCGAGCATGCCAACGGCGAGCTGGCCGGCGACCAGCTGCGTTTGCTGGAAGAGGCCTCCACGGCTGCTTCGGAAGGTGCGGTCCACCAGGTCCTCATCGTCAGCCACCGGCCGGTGTGGGCCGAGGATGATGACCGCTACGGGCCGCTCTTCACCGGCAACACACGATCGCTCACACCCACGGACTTTCGTTCCAAGGTGCTCCCTGTGGTGAATGCGATCGCCCAGCACGTGCCGGTATACTGGGTCAGCGGGAGCCTGGGCGGCAGGGCACCGGCCAGCATCTTCTTCCAGCCGCATGGCAGGAACGTCACCTACATCCAATGCGGCATCCGCGATGAACCCCGTGACGCGCTGTTGGTCGCTGACGTGTCCGCTGACACCGTGCGGTGGAGCGCCCTTTCGCTCACCGGCCGTCCGGTGGCAGCACCTTCCACCTACGATGCCAGCTGGTGGGCGGACCGCGTGGGCCGCCGCGAAGGCTTCAACTGGCGGTTGCTGCCCTATCTCGTGCGCAGCACCGTCACACACCGCGCCTTCTGGTGGGGCATCCTTACCGCCCTGCTCGTCGTCTTCGCGGTGGGCCGGTGGGTGCGCCGTTGAGGCAACTGTGTAGTTTCGCCGGCCCAGCAACACCCATGGCCCGCATTCTCGTCACCGGCGCCGCCGGATTCATTGCCAGTGAAATGGCCCTTCGCCTGGCCGAAGACCCCGCCCATGAGGTGGTGGCCGTGGACAACCTGCTCACCGGCGATGTGGCCAAGCTGGACCTCGCCGGCCATCCGCGCATCCACTTCATCAAGTGCGATGTGAACCGCTTCGAGGACATCAGCAGCGTGTTCTATGCCTGGCGTTTCGAGCATGTGTTCCACTACGCCGCCGTGGTGGGGGTGAAGCGCACCACGGACAACCCCGTGATGGTGCTGCGCGACATCGATGGCATCCGCAACATCCTGGACCTCTCGAAGAACATGGGCGTGAAGCGCGTGCTCTTCAGCAGCAGCAGCGAAGTGTACGGCGAGCCGGTGGAGATCCCGCAGAACGAGCGGACCACCCCGCTGAACAGCAAGCTGCCCTACGCCATCGTAAAGAACCTGGGCGAGGCCTTCCTGCGCAGCTACCACAAGGAGTACGGCCTGCAGTACACCATCTTCCGCTTCTTCAACACGTACGGCCCCAAGCAGAGCCGCGATTTCGTGGTGAGCAAGTTCATCCGCGCCGCATTGCGGGGCGAGGACATCACCATCTATGGCGATGGCAGCCAGACACGCACCTTCTGCTTCATTGATGACAACGTGACGGCCTGCTACAATGCCTGGCGCACGGATGCCGTGCCGAACGATGTGGTGAACATTGGCAGCGATGTCGAGATCACCATCCTTGACCTGGCGAAGGTCATCACCGAGCTTACGGGCAGCAGCAGCCGCATTGTGCACCTGCCGCCCTTGGAGGAAGGGGACATGACCCGCCGCATGCCGGACATCACGCGCATGCGCCAGCTGCTTGGCCGCGATCTGCTGCCGCTGCGTGAAGGGCTCCAGCGCGTGCTGGCCGATACGCGGTATATTCTCTGAGGACACGCGAGCGGGCATTTTTTTCCGGCGGGGCAACTTCGTCCGCGGCGGTCCGTCATGGATGCCACACGCACATGACACGTTCCGCACAGCTCCTCTGCGCCATGCCATTCCTGAATGGCATGCGATCGCAGGACATGTCGAACACGCACGTGCGCCGTCCCATGGAATAGGTCAATGGTCCGCACCTGTCTCGTGGGACCCGGCGGAAGCCGGGTTTTTTCTTGCCGGACCTTAACCAGCGTCAAGGTGAACATGGAACGTTTGGAAATGGATGTATTGATGATCCGCGTGCACGCGTGCATGAACAGCGGGCGCTATGCCGAAGCGCGCCGCCTGCTGGAGGCCGTGCTCACCGAGGAGCCTGCACATGGTGTGGCCCACGGCATGATGGGCTGGATCCTTTGGGCGCTGGTGGAGGACCATGAACGTGCGCTGGAACACTTCCGCTGTGCCGTACGCTGGGCACCCCACTTCGTCAACAGCTGGAAGCACTACCTGAACCTGCTGGCCGGTGATGGCCATGAGCAGGAGTTGCACGAGGCCTGCGCACGTGCGCTGCATGTGCCGGGCATCGACCGCGCGGAGGTGCACGCCATCGTGGCGCGCTACCTGGAACGCTCCGGCCGCCCGGAGCAGGCCATGGATGCCTTTCGCCGCGCGCGTGACCAGGCCGTGACCGATGCGGCGCGTAACGAACACCGCGCAGCGGTGCGCCGTCTGCGTGCACGCCGGCGCCGCGCCTTCTGGTCCTGATCGAAGGGGCCCGTCCTGCAAGGGCGGGCTCTTTCCTTTCCGTTCCTGCTCAGAAGCCCACGCCCACACCCATGCTGATCAGGGGCGCGCCGCTGGTGAAGGGGCTGTTGATGTCCTGCATCACATCCCACAAGGCCATCACGGTGAGGTAGGAGTTGCCCCCGAGATGCGCCGCATAGCCGCCCCCGACCCACATGAAGGGCACCCAGCTGCGGAAGGAGCGCTGGGTGAAGAAGTCGTAGAGCTCGAAATTCATCGCGTTGTACTCCACGTGCAGGAAGGCCTGCGGGATCACGCGGTGGCGTGCGAAGAACTTGTAGCCGTAGGTGTTGGACTCGAAGGCGGGGGTGTAGCGGTTGTCCCGGAAATACCAGTAGCTGATGCCGGTGCCCAGGCTGAACTTCTGCTTCTCGCCGAACTTGTAACCCACCAGGGGCTCCACGGCGATGTTGGTGACCGTGCCGAAGGTGAGCCCCACGATGCCACCCCAATACAGGCGGTCCTTCAATGGCCGTTGCGGGGTCTGTGTCCTGGTGTTGCGGGGGTGCACGTAGTCGTCCTGGTCCTGCGCGGCCAAAGGAGAGGCACAGCAGAGCAACAAAAGCGGAAGAAGGACGTGGGCGAGGGCACGCATGGTGCGGCCAATTTACACCTTGGCACCGCGAGCCAACCGGCCGTAGGTGCGGCGGAAGTCGAGCGTGAGTTGTACGCTGCGCGAGGCCATCCACAACAGGAAGGCCGTCCAGACGGCGAAGAGCTTCCAGTCCAGCTGGTCCAGCCCCCAGATAACGGGCACGAACACCAGGAAGGTGGCCACCAGCAGTGCATTGCGCAATACCTCGCCATGCCCGAGCCCTTTGTAAATACCATCGAAGGCGAAGGCCACGGCGTTGATCGGTTGGGTGAGGATCACCAGCCAGAAGACCGCGCTGAAAAGGCTGAGCACGGCGGGGTCGTTGGTGAACAGTGGGCCCACCCAGGGGTATGCGGCGCCATAGATCGCGGCCAGCACCACCCCGATGCCGATGGAGCGTTGCACCACCTGCCAGCTCACGCGGTAGAGCGCCTTCCAGTTCTTCTCACCGTTGAAGCGACCGGCCAGCACACTGCCGGCGGCCGCATAGCCGTCGATGAAGAAGGCGCTGAACAACCAGATCTGCATGGCGATGCTGTGCGCGCCGATGTACGCCTGCCCATAGCCCGTGGCGTAACGGTTGCCCAGGTAGTAGCACGCGTTCAGCGCCATGGTGCGGGCGAAGAGGTTGCCGCTGAGCAGCAGCAGGTGCGGTACTTCAGGATGCCACCAGGTGCGCGGGAAGAGGCGGAAGGGCGTGCGCGTCACCAGCACCTGCGCGGACACGAGGAACATCACCACCTGCGCCACCAGACTGGCCACTGCACTGCCTTCGATGCCCCAGGCCGGAAAACCGAGCATGCCGAAGATGAGCAGCGGGTTCAGCACCAGGTTTACCGCCGCGCCGAGCAAGCTGATCCACATGCTCCATTTCAGGTTCTGCAGGCCGCGGAAGGCGCCGCTGAGCGCGAAGGTGGCCAGCGCGATGGGGTGCCCCCACGCCCGCACGTTGTAGTAAGCCACGGCCTTTTCCAGGATCTCGCCATCGGCGTTGTACAGCCGGAAGATGGGCTCGGCGAAGGACTTGGTGACGGCGAAGAAGAGCAGGCCCAGGCCGAAGTTCATCCAGATGGCGATCGGCACCAGGTCGCGCACCTCGTCGATGCGCTTCTCGCCATAGTAGCGCGCCACCACGGCCAGCACGGCGCTGCGCGTTTGCGCCAGCACCCAAAGCACCAGCAGGAAGAAGCTGCTGGCGATGCCCACGGCGGCCAGGTCGGCCGTGCCGAGCCTGCCCACGAAGGCGGTGTCCACCAAGCTGATCACCGGTTCGGCGACGCCGCTGATGATGGCCGGTACCGCCAGGCGGTCCAGCTCGCGCTTGGTGATGGGGTGGGGAGTGGACATCGAGGGTGGCCGCGAAGTTCGAGCCCATGCCTGTCCGGTCCAGGTATGTATTGAGGCGATCTTTGCACCCATGCCGGTGAACCGCAACATCGCCTTGTTCGTTTGGCTGCTCGCCACGCCGTTCACCCTGCACGCCCAGCAACTCATCCCCATGCCCCCACCGCATCCCGAACGCCTGGCCCAGCTCACCATTGACGTGTGGAGCGATGTGGTGTGCCCCTTCTGCTACATCGGCAAACGTGAGCTGGATAACGCGCTGGCGCGCTTTCCGCACCGCGACGAGGTGCGCGTGGTGTGGCGCAGCTTCGAGCTGGACCCCTCGGCACCCGACCGCGACCCGCTGGACATGTACGACATGCTGGCGCGCAAGTACGGCCGCACACGCGAGCAGGCGAAGGACATGGTGAAGTCCGTGGTGGACCGCGCCGCCACGCTGGGCCTGAAGTATAACATGGACATCGCCGTGGTCGGTTCCTCGTTCCACGCGCACCGGCTTTTGCAGTTTGCCAAGACCAAGGGCCTCGGCGATGCGGCCAAGGAGCGCCTGTTCAAGGCCTACTTCTGCGAGGGCGTGCACCTCGCGGACCGGCAGGAACTCCTGCGCCTGGCCAAGGAGGTCGGGTTGGATCACGCAGAGGCGAAGCGCGTGATCGAGAGCGATGCCTTCACCGCCGAAGTGCGGGCCGATGAGGCCGAGGCCCAGCGGTTGGCCCTGCGCGGTGTGCCCTTCTTCGTGCTCGATGGCCGCTACGGCATCAGCGGCGCACAGGACAGCAACGTGTTCCTGAACGCATTACGCAAAGTATGGGAGGAACGCAGCACGCCTGCACCGCGTTGAGCTAAGGCCTCAGCGGATGAGCGTGATGTGTCCGAGGAACTCGCGTTTCGCGAACTTGTATTTGTCGGCCACCTCGAGCTTCCAGGCATACACACCGATCGGTGCGGGTTGGCCGCCCAAGGTGCCATCCCAGCCCACGCCGGGTTGGCTGGTGATGAAGACCACCTGGCCCCAGCGGTCGAACACCGTGAAGGTGTACTTGCTTTCCAGTATGCCCTGACCCATGGGGCCCACGAGGTCGTTGACACCATCGCCATTGGGTGAGAAGGCGTTCGGCACGTAGATGAAGAACTGCCCTTCGATCGTCACCACGCGCATGATGCTGTCCGGGCAGCCGTATTGGTTGTACACGCGCAGCCATACGGGGTAGTCGCCCTGGTCATCATCTGGGAAAGTCACCACCGGGTTGGGGATGAAGGCCTCGGTGGGCTCGGCCAGGGGGCCGAAGTCCCACTCCCACACCACTTCGTTCTGTGAGTTGTTGATGAAGTTCACCTCGGTGTTCAGCACGTTCGGGGAGAGGGGCGCCCAGGTGAAATCCGCCACGGGGTAGGGCCGGGCGCACACATACTGGAGGAAGGTGGTATCCCCCGGGCAGCCTTCGGGCGAGATCACGGAAAGCGTCACATCGTAGCAGCCCACGTTCGGGTAAACATGCACCACAGAGCCGCAATCAGATGAGCTGTTGCCATCGCCGAAGTCCCACACGCACGAAGGCCCCACATCCGATGGGTCGGTGGTGTTGGTGAAGGTGATCACCGCCGGGAAGCACTGCTCCAGCGGGTCCGCGACGAAGCGGGGCTTGGGCGCGGGGTACCAGTTCAGTTGGAGCGAATCCAGCGCGGGCGGGCTCCCGCAGTTGTCCGTCACCGTTACGCGGTACCATACGGTGGCGGTGTTGGGGTTCACGCTGACGGGGTTGTTGGTGCCCATGAAGCCGCCACCGATCTGCCACCACACGAAGTTGTAGGGGCCGCCATTGCCGCCGCCGGGGTTGGCCGTGAGCTGGGTGGCCGCGCTGATGCAGATGCTGTCCGGTCCCGTGATGCTCACGTTCAGCGGAGGGTGCACGGTCACCGTGGCGTTGTCGGCTGGCGAGGTGCAGCCCAGGGCGTCCACAGCGGTCACCGTGTAATTGGTGGTGGTGCCGGGTGATACCGTGTGCGGGCCATTACCGACCAGGCCACCGGACCAGTTCAACACATGTCCACCGTTGCCCCCGCCCGGTACCGCGCTGATCACCGCATTGGTGGATAGGCAGATGGTGGTGTCGGAGGCCACCACGGTCATGGGCGGCGGTTCGCCGATGGTCACGGAGGTGGTCTGTTCGCAGCCCAGCGGCTCGGAGAGTGTGATGGTGTAGGTGCCCGCCGGCAGACCGGTCAGCGAACCGGGTCCCAACACGGTGGTGGTGCTGGCGTAGGTGGTGCCGCCCATGCTGGCGGTCCAGGTCCAGGGTGGACCGGCCGTGCCGCCGGCAAGTACCGCCACCGTGCCATTGGCCTGTCCGTTGCACACGGCATTCTGCGGGGTCGCGCTCTGGATCCAGAAGGGATCGATCACATACACGGTCACCGTGTCGCTGTTGATGCAGGCACCGGTGAGGTCGCTTTCAACCATATAGGTGGTGGTGACGGCTGGTGTGGCCAGCGGGTCGTTGCAGGGGTTGCAGCTGAAATTCACACCGAGCTGGATGGGATCGCCACTGAGCACGCTCCAATAGAACTGGCTGCCTCCCGCCACGGGCAGGTTCACTGAAGCGGCATTGCACAACACGGTGTCCGGCCGGGTGAGCGTGCGGGGCAGGAAGGTGATCTGCACGGTCTGCTGGGTGATGCCGGTCACGGGGCAGGCATCGTCCTCGGCGAACACCACGAAAGTGGTCACCGGGCTGGTGCCGGGCACGGCGGTCCAGCAGATGGTGGCGGTGGCCGGGTTCACACCGGTCTGCAGGAAGGTGGACCCCGGCAGGGCCGCGGTCACGTTACTCGTCAGGGTCAGGGTGTCGCCCACGTTCTGGTCGGTGAAGACCAGGTCCAGGCAGAATTGGTTCCCCACACACATCTCCACACTGAAGGGGCCGGTCTGCACTGCCGAGCCTCCGAAATTGGTCATGGTCAAGGGTGCGTCCGGTACGATGTTCGTGCAGCTGATCACGGTGAACTGCATGTCGCGCATCACCGTGCCGATCACATTGCCGTTGCTGTCGTACTCGGTCACGCTCACCACCACGATGTAATTGCCGGTGACGGTGGGGGTGAAATTCACCACCCCTGTATTGGGATCGATGGTGATGCCGGGTATGGGTTGCGTGCCCGAATAGCCTGCGCCGTATGTGAGAAAGGTGGTGGCGGTCTGCTGGCCGGGGACCAGGGCGAAGACCAGGGAGTCCCCATCCGGGTCATACACGCCATAGCTGTAGGTCACCGGTTGGTTCACGCACACAAAGGGGATGGGCTGGGCGGTGAAGATGGGCGAATCGTTGCAGGGTGCGCCCAGCGTATTGAGCGTGGCCGCTGCATAGATGTCGTCCGCCGTACTGGTGGGTACGTTCACGGTGGGGTTGCGGCAGCAGGTGCTCCAGGAGACCGTCCAGCTGTTGCAGGGCGGGTTCAGGGTCACCAGTGCGGAGTACGAGTAGGCCTGCATGCCGGGCAGGCCGCCGCCGTTGCAATCGCTGTTGGGCAGGTCGGGCAGGCAGAGCTGGCTGATCTCGTAGCCGCTGCCGGGCACTTGTTGCAGGGTCACATTGAAGGCGGAGGCGCAGGGGCTGGAGACGTTCACCGATATGGTGCTGGGCATGGATATCCCACTGCAGTCCCGGAACAGGTTCACCGTGATCTGGTACTGGTTCGGCCCCACACAGTCAAAGGAGATGTCCACCCCGCTCACGTGGCTGGCCCTGCTGGCGAACGACAGGAGCAGGAAGGCGAAAGCCACGCCAAGGGAGCGCATCAGGTGCCGGGTGCCGGGTGTCCGCATGGGGGCTTTGACCGCGTGAATTTAGGAAGGCCAGTAGAAGGACGGCGCGTGCACCGAAGGATCGCAGGCAAGACGGGTCAGGGGTGGAGCAAGTTGCCCCTCGATCAGGTCGATTCTTGCGAGCCGTAGCCCTTGCGGATCTCCTGCTGGGAGCGCACCCAGGCCACCCCGATGATGGCCAGCGTGACCAGGGTGGGCAGCCACTCGGGCGGGTGCCAGCCCAGCGCGTGGGCCACCATGATGGCGCCCAGCACGCCAATGGAGGTCATGGCGCCGTTCTTCAGCCAGCGGTATTTGCCCACGCGCTGCAGCCCGCGGATGGTGAGCTCGCGCACCACGATGGCACCCAGCCCGTTGCCGATCAGGATCAAGGCCACGTTGGTGGTGAAGGCGAAGGCGCCGAAGACCCCATCGATGCTGAAGGAGAGGTCCAGCATCTCCAGATAAGCCAGCTTGGCCAGGTCGCTGCCGGCGCCGCTGGTCACGGTGCGTTCATACTGCTCCGCCTGTTTCTTGAACCCATCGATGAGGAAGAAGAGCGTGCTGCCCGCCAGCAGGCCCACAATGGTGTCCTTGTCCGGAATGAGGATGACCAGCACCAGGGTGATGACCGCCGCCGTAGCATAGAACCAGCCCCCATGCTTTTCCTTGAACCAGCTGTCCTGCCAGAAGAAGGGGTCCTTCGGTTCCACGAAGAGCCAGTGGAAGTAGAGCAGCAGCAGGAAGACCCCGCCGCCCGCCAGCAGGATGTGGGCGCTGTCCTGCATGGCCTGCGAGGCGATGGGGTCGCTGGTGAAGGTGGCCCGCACCGCGTCGAGGAAGGAGATGCCATCGGTGCTGATCCATACGATGGCCAGCGGCAGCAGCCCGCGCACCAGCACCACGGCCGTGAGGATGCCCCAGATCAGGAACCAGCGGCGCGCCTTGGCGCTCATGGTGCGCAGCACGTGCGCGTTCACCACGGCGTTGTCCACGCTCTGCACCACCTCCAGCACGAAGAGGCCCAGGATGGTGATCAGTCCGGAGAGCATGGCCGGTGTGTATTTCGAGCGACCCGGTCAGGGGTTCCGCATCATGCCCGCTCGATCCCCTCCCGCAGCGCGTCCATGAACTTCTCGGTGCTGAGGTAGTGCTCCGCGCCGACCTTCTCACCGTGTATGCACACCGCGAGGTCCTTGGTCATCTTGCCGCTCTCCACGGTGCGGATGCACACGTTCTCCAGCTTCGTGCTGAAGTCGATGAGGGCCTGGTTGCCATCGAGCTTGCCGCGGAAGGCCAGGCCACGCGTCCACGCGAAAATGCTGGCGATGGGGTTGGTGCTGGTGGGCTTGCCCTGCTGGTGCATGCGGTAGTGGCGCGTCACCGTACCGTGCGCCGCCTCCGCCTCCATGGTCTTGCCGTCGGGGGTGATGAGCACGCTGGTCATCAGGCCCAATGATCCGAAGCCTTGCGCCACGGTATCGCTCTGCACGTCGCCGTCGTAATTCTTGCAGGCCCATACATAGCCGCCGCTCCACTTCATGGCGCTGGCCACCATGTCGTCGATCAAGCGGTGCTCGTATACGATGCCGGCCTCCTGGAACGCGGCCTTGAAGTCCTTTTGGTACACCTCCTCGAAGATGTCCTTGAAGCGGCCGTCGTACTTCTTCAAGATGGTGTTCTTGGTGCTGAGGTAGAGCGGCCACTTCTTCGCGAGTGCCAGGTTGAAGCAGCTGCGCGCGAAGCCCTCGATGCTCTCGTCGGTGTTGTACATGCTCAGGGCCACGCCGTTGCCCTCGAAGTCGTACACGTTCCAGGTCTGCGCCTCACCACCGTCGTCCGGGGTGAAGGTCATGGTGAGCTTGCCCTTGCCCTTGATCACGGCATCGGTGGCGCGGTACTGATCGCCGAAGGCATGGCGGCCGATCACAATGGGCTGCGTCCAACCGGGCACCAGGCGCGGGATGTTGCTGATCACGATGGGCTCGCGGAACACGGTGCCGCCAAGGATGTTGCGGATGGTGCCGTTGGGGCTCTTCCACATCTGTTTCAGACCGAACTCCTTCACACGCGCTTCGTCCGGCGTGATCGTCGCGCACTTGATGCCCACGCTGTGCTTCAGGATGGCCTTGGCGCTCTCCACCGTCACCTTGTCATCGGTCTTGTCGCGGTATTCGATGCCGAGGTCGTAGTACTCGATGGGCACATCCACATACGGGAGGATCAGCTGGTCCTTGATCCACTTCCAGATGATGCGGGTCATCTCATCGCCATCGAGCTCTACTACCGGGTTCGCGACTTTGATCTTGGCCATTTTCCGTGGGCGGTTGAGGGTTGCAGGTTGAAGGACCGGCAGGTTGGGGGTTGGGGCGCGAAACTAACTGTCAGGTTCGACCTCGATCGGCCAGCAACCCTCAACCTTCGTCAACCCCCAACCCACGTCAACCTCCATCCCTCAACCCAGGTCCAGGTCCAGCTCCTCCCTCAGCTTCAGCAACGCGGGGTTGCGCTCGGCCATCAGGTTGAAGCGGTCCTTGGGGGTGTAGCGCGGGCGGTTGTCCGTCACTTCCACCTTCACGATCTCCAGTTCGAGCTTCTCATCCCCGAGGGCCCGGCGCAGGTGGCCCAGCAGCGCGGGCTTCTCCTCGCGCATGTACTTCTCCTGCACTTCATTCACGATCACAAAGCGCACTTTGCCCGGGCCTTCGGGCTCCGGTTCGCGGGCCACCAGGGTGGCATGCAGGCTGTTCTTGCCTTCACGCTTGCGCTCCAGAGCATAGTCCTTCCACACCTTCAACAGCAGGGCGTTGTTCACCGGCAGAAGGGAAGCGGCCTCGGGCTTGTCCAGGGCGGTCTCCTCCGGTGCAGCGGACGGGGGGGCGGCCACCGGTGCCTGCACACGTTCAGCCTCGGCCTGTATCTGGCGCAGCGAGGGCAGGCCGGTGCTCCGGCGCACGGGGTCCGGTGCGGCCACGCTGGTCGCTTTCACCGGGGCTGGCGCAGGGGTGGCAGTTGCCTGCGGGGGAGCTACCGGTCCGTCAGGACTTTTTTTTTGTGCCAGCGTCGAAGCTTCAGCGGAGACGTTCCCGGGCGCCGTAGCCTTGGCCGTGGCGGGCGGTGCACTGGCCGCAGCCGGCATGGCCGCGTTGCCATTGTCGGCGTCCCCCTTATCCGCCAGGCGGCAGAGCTGGATCAGGGTCAGTTCCACCAGCAGGCGCGGCTCCTTCACCAGTTTGTACTGGGCATCGCATTGGGCGATGCGCTCCAGGCCATCGAACAGCAGGTGGCGCGGGGCGGCGGCGCCCTGCTTCAGGTAGCGCGCGTTCAGGTCCTCGCTCACCTCCAGCAGCCCAATGGTGCGGGGGTCGCGGGCCACAAGCAGGTCGCGGAAGTGGTGGCCCAGCCCGGCGATGAAGAGGTGACCATCGAAGCCGTTGCGCAGAATGGTGTCGAACTCCAACAGGCATGCGGCGGTGTCGCCCTTCAGGATGGCCTCGGTGATGCTGAAGTAGTGCTCGTGGTCCAGCACGTTCAGGTTGGTCACCACGTCCTGGTAGCTGAGGCGGTGCCCGCTGAAGCTCACCAGCTGGTCGAAGATGCTGAGGGCGTCGCGCAGGCCTCCGTCCGCCTTCTGGGCGATCACGTGCAGGGCCTGCGGCTCGGCCTGGATGTCCTCCTTCACGGCAATGCCGGCCAGGTGCCGCACGGTATCCGCCACGGTGATGCGGCGGAAGTCGAAGACCTGGCAGCGGCTCAGGATGGTGGGCAGGATCTTGTGCTTCTCGGTGGTGGCCAGGATGAAGATGGCGTATGAGGGGGGTTCCTCCAGGGTCTTCAGGAAGGCGTTGAAAGCCGCCGCGCTCAGCATGTGCACTTCGTCGATGATGTACACCTTCTTGGTGCCCACCTGGGGTGCGATCTGCACCTGCAGGATCAGGTTGCGGATGTCGTCGACGCTGTTGTTGCTGGCGGCGTCCAGCTCGAATATGTTCAGGCTGTGGCCCTCTTCGAAGGTCTTGCAGGGGGCGCACTCCCCGCAGGTGCTCAGGTCGTCGTGGAGTTGCTCGCAGTTGATGGTGCGGGCCAGGATGCGGGCGCAGGTGGTCTTGCCCACCCCCCGGGGCCCGGTGAAGAGGAAGGCCTGGGCCAGGTGCCCGGTGCGGATGGCGTTCTTGAGGGTCTCGGTGACGGCCTCCTGGCCCACCACCGTATCGAAGGTGGCCGGGCGGTACTTGCGGGCGCTGACGATGAAGGGTCCCATAGGGCGGCCAAGATAGAAGTGCGATAGGGTTGGGGGTCGGAGGTTGATAAGTTGGAAGTTGAATAGTCGAAAATCGTTGTCTTTCAGCTGGTTGATCGATGCGTCCAGGTCGGGTTGCGAACAGGTCCCTGTCCTGCTCAACCCTCAAGCCAGGTCGGCCTTCAACCTTCAACCTACCAGCGAAAGGCAGGATCAGCTACATTCGCGGCCCAATCAACCGAAAGGCCAATGACCAACCGGTACGAGACCGTCTTCATTTTAACTCCCGTTTTGTCTGAGGACCAGGCAAAGGAGGCGGTCAAAAAGTTCAAAGACCTGATCAAGAAAGGCCGTGGAAAGGTCCACCACGAAGAGCACTGGGGGATGCGCAAGCTCGCGTATCCGATCCAGAAGAAGTCCTCGGGCTTCTACCACATGTTCGAGTTCGAAAGCGAGGCCGCGTTCGTGGACAAGCTGGAGACCGAATACCGCCGCGATGAGCGCGTGATCCGTTTCCTGACCGTGGCCATGGACAAGCATCACATCAGCTTTGCCGAGCGCCGCCGCAGCAAGCGCACCGAAGCCGCACCGGCCGCTGAACAAGTCTGACCCCCCGAACGACCATGAGCGAAACGACGACCACGCCCGCCGCCGCCCCCGCGGCCGCCGGCCCCGGAGGTGAGATCCGCTACCTCACCCCGATCGCCATCGAGACCAAGAAGGAGAAGTACTGCCGCTTCAAGAAGATGGGCATTACTTACATCGACTACAAGGATGCCGATTTCCTGCTGCGCTTTGTGAACGAACAGGGCAAGATCCTGCCCCGCCGCCTCACGGGCACCAGCCTGAAGTACCAGCGCAAGGTGTCCCAGGCCATCAAGCGCAGCCGCCACCTGGCCCTCATGCCCTACGTGGCCGACATGCTCAAGTAACCCGCAACACGCCTACGACCATGGAAGTGATCCTGAAGAAAGACGTGGAGCACCTGGGCTACGCCAACGACGTGGTGAAGGTGCGCGACGGGTATGCCCGCAATTTCCTGCTGCCCCGCGGCCTGGCCGTGCTGGCATCGGACAGCGAGCGCAAGCAACTGGCCGAGACGCAGCGCCAGCGCGCGCACAAGGAGGCCAAGATCAAGACCGAGGCCGAGCGCATGGCCGAGCTCGCCATCGCCAAGCCGATCACCATCGGCGCCAAGGTGGGCGAGAGCGGAAAGATCTTCGGCAGTGTCAACACCATCATGCTCGCCGACGCCCTGCGCGGCCTGGGTGTGGAGGTGGACCGCAAGCACATCAAATTGCGCGGCGAGGCCATCAAGAACATCGGCCGGTACGAGGCCGAAGTGGCTTTCCACCGCGACGTGGTGCGCACCATCCCCTTCGAGGTGGTGGCCGAGTGAAATAGGAATTAGGAACTCCAGAGAGCAAGGGGCCGCAAGGCCCCTTGTTCGTTCAGGTAGCGGTGGTTCACGTCCGGTTCTTTTCCTTTGCGCCCATGCGCCCCTACCTGCTTGCCTTTCTGTGCCTGGCCTGTCCGGGACTGTCGCTCGTAGCTCAACAGACTTCGAAGCCCGTGGACCCGGACCCGGGCACATGGTACTTCACCTCCGGCGGGGAATGGATCTTCTCCGCGCCCATGCTGGACGTGCAGGGCGGCACGCCCGGCTCCATCGCGCAGCCGGTGCAGAGCGGCGACCAGGGTGCCGTGGTGCGCTGGGCGCCCTTCTTCAACGCGCAGGGTGTGGGCAACTACGACTTCAGCAAGAGCGTGGGCATGTTCGTGGGCCTGGCGATCCGCAACGTGGGCTTCATCTATGCCGTGCCCAATGACTCATTGGACCGCCGCTACAAGTTCCGCACCTACAACGTGGGCGTGCCCATCGGCCTGAAGTTCGGTAGGATGAACGGCGGCCTGTTCTTCCTGGGCTATGAGCCGGAGCTGGTGCTGCACTACAAGGAGAAGAAGTTCCAGGACGAGCGCAAGGACCGGTTCTCCGTGTGGTTCAGCGACCGCACGGACCTTTTCACCCACAGCGTGATGGCCGGTTTCCAGTTCGGCAACGGGGCCTGCCTGAAGGTGAAGTACTACCTCAATAACTTCCACAACACCTCCTTCGAGGAGACCGTGGACGGCGTGCGGGTGCGCCCCTATGCCGGGTTGAACGCCAACGTGCTTTATGTAAGCATCGGCTTCGGGCTCTTCAAGAAGGAGAGCTACGACATTCCGGGTATCACACCCGGCGAGCAGCGCGCCAGCCGCTTCTGATCGCCCTTTAGTGGCGGTACAGCCTGTTCCGCCACCAGACGTACACCTGGTTCACGGTGGTCTTCACCTGCACCAGGCCCTTGTCCAGTTTGAACTCCCGGATGGGCTCGTTGCGGAAGATGGTCTGGCCGCGGCCGCGTGTCCAGGCCTTCAGGTTCCCTACGGGATCAACGTAACACAGCATGTTCCAGGAGACCATCCAGCGGTCCGGCCAGAACTGCTCCACCAGGTCCATGCGCCCATCGTGGAACACGCGCATGAAGGTCTGGTCCCTGATCACCACCATGCTGTCCACCACCTCCCAGTATTGGGGAATGAAATCGAAGGCCGTGTACACCCGGCCGCCTTGGAACACCTTCAGGGCATTGGTCTGGTCGATATAGGCCACCATGCCCATGCCCACCTGATAGCTCTGCGGCATGATGGGCTCCAACTCGTGGATGTAGCCCCGGTAGAACGCCTTGAAGACCTTGTCGATCGGGTCCTGGTAGGCCACCACGTCCTGCGCGGCCTTGTAGTCCAGCTGTTCATTCACCATGTTCACCAGCTCGTAGATCTCGCCCTGATAGAACACCTTGAACTTGCGTTCGAAGTTGGTGGTGTAGGCCAGCACGTTGTCCCCGCTCTTCCAGGTCTCCACCGGGAAGATCGCCAGGGCATCCTCCAGCAGCATGGTGCGGCCGCGGTAGTACACGTTCAGCTTCTGCATCACATTGTCATAGAAGGCAATGAGGCTGTCCTCCACAATGTGGTCGCCGGTGTTGTAGCAGAGGAGCTTTTGGCCGTAGACCGGGTCCCAGCATTTCAACAGGCCCGCCAGCAGATAGCCCACGTTGTTCAGGGTCACCGTCGGAAGGATGCTCGGCGTGCGCTCCAACAGGATGGTCTTGGCGTTGCGGTGCACCTTGATGTCCATATTGGGTGCCGCATAGGCCAGGAAGTTGCCCCCCGTGGCATAAGCCATCGGTGGCAGGGGTTCCAGCTGGCGGAACTCACCCGCCTCGAACACGTGGAAGCGGTCCATGAAGTCCAGGAAGGCGCTCACATCCTGCGCCCGGGCAGGGGGCAGCAGCAGGGTGAGCAACAGACCGGTGAGGGTTAGGGTGCGGATCATGCGGGGAAGTTACGTGGCGGCCGTCATCTCCAACGGCGTGCCGTGATGGTGCGCGGCGCCGGGATGCTCTGTCCGCATCGGTTACCTTTGCCGCCCGAAACTGAAGCCAGCGAATGAGCCAGAAGATCTTCGACCTCGACATGATCAAGGCGGTGTATGACCGCTTCCCCACACGTGTGGCCGCTGCCCGCAAGGCCGTTGGCCATCCCTTGACCCTCAGCGAGAAGATCCTCTACACCCACCTTTGGGATGGCGATGCCAGGAGCGCTTTCGGCCGTGGCAAGGACTATGTCGATTTCGCGCCGGACCGTGTCGCCATGCAGGACGCCACCGCGCAGATGGCGCTGCTCCAATTCAGCACCACGGGCCGCAAGCAGGTGGCCGTGCCCAGCACCGTGCATTGCGATCACTTGATCCAGGCGCGGGTAGGGGCGAAGCAGGACCTGCAGGACGCACTGCTGAAGAGCAACGAAGTCTTCAACTTCCTGGAGAGCATCAGCAACAAGTACGGCATCGGCTTCTGGAAGCCGGGCGCGGGCATCATCCACCAGGTGGTGCTGGAACAGTATGCCTTCCCCGGTGGCATGATGATCGGCACCGACAGCCACACGGTGAACGCCGGCGGCCTGGGCATGATCGCCATCGGCGTGGGCGGTGCCGATGCGTGCGACGTGATGAGCGGCCTCGCTTGGGAACTGAAGTGGCCCAAGCTCATCGGCGTGAAGCTCACCGGCAAGCTCAGCGGCTGGGCCAGCCCGAAGGATGTGATCCTCAAAGTGGCCGGCATCCTCACCGTGAAAGGTGGCACCGGTGCCATCGTGGAGTACTTCGGTCCCGGCGCCGAGAGCATGAGCTGCACCGGCAAGGGCACCATCGCCAACATGGGCGCGGAGATCGGCGCGACGACCTCGACCTTCAGCTACGACGACAGCATGCGCCGCTACCTGAACGGCACCGGCCGCGCGGAAGTGGCCGCCATGGCCGACAAGATCGCCGCGCACCTGCAGGGCGACCCTGAGGTGTATGCCGATCCGGCCAAGTACTTCGATCAAGTCATCGAGATCGACCTGAGCACCCTGGAGCCGCACGTGAACGGTCCTTTCACGCCAGACCTCGCACACCCGGTCAGCGAATTCGCCGCAGCCGTGAAGAAGAACGGCTGGCCCGCCAAACTGGAAGTGGGCCTCATCGGCTCATGCACGAACAGCAGTTACGAGGACCTCACGCGCAGTGCTTCGCTTGCGCAACAGGCCATCGACAAGAAGCTGAAGGCGAAGAGCGAGTTCACCATCACGCCGGGCAGCGAAGTGGTGCGCTTCACCGCCGAGCGCGACGGCCTGCTGAAGACCTTCGATGCCATGGGCGGCGTGGTGCTCGCCAACGCCTGCGGCCCCTGTATCGGCCAATGGGCGCGCCACACCGACGACCCGAACCGCAAGAACTCGATCATCACCTCCTTCAACCGCAACTTCGCCAAGCGCAACGATGGCAATGCGAACACGCATGCCTTCGTGGCCAGCCCGGAGATCGTCACCGCGCTCGCCATCGCCGGCGACCTCACCTTCAATCCGCTCACCGACGAACTGGTGAACGAAGAAGGAAAGAAGGTGAAGCTCGATGAGCCGAAGGGCCTGGAGCTTCCCCCCAAGGGTTTCAGCGTGGATGACCCGGGCTACAAAGCACCCGCCGCCGACGGCAGCACCGTGCAAGTGGTGGTGAAACCCGACAGCGAGCGGCTGCAGCTGCTCGAGCCTTTCCCCGCGTGGAACGGGAAGAACATCTCCGATGCCGTGGTGCTCATCAAGGCCAAAGGCAAGTGCACCACCGACCACATCAGCATGGCCGGTCCGTGGCTGCGCTACCGCGGCCACTTGGACAACATCAGCAACAACACGCTCATCGGCGCCACGAACGCCTTCAATGGCGAGACGGACAAGGTGAAGAGCCAGCTCACCGGCGAATATGGACCGGTACCTGCCACGCAGCGCGGCTACAAGGCAGCAGGTGTCCCGAGCATTGTGGTGGGCGACCACAACTACGGCGAGGGCAGCAGCCGCGAACACGCCGCCATGCAGCCGCGCCACCTCGGTGTGGCCGCTGTGCTGGTGAAGAGCTTCGCGCGCATCCACGAGACCAACCTGAAGAAGCAGGGCCTGCTGGCCCTCACCTTCAGCAACGAGGCCGACTACGACAAGATCCAGGAGGACGACCGCATCGACTTCACCGACCTCACGGCCTTCGCGCCCGGAAAGCCGTTGACGCTGGTCTTCAAGCACAAGGACGGAAGCAGCGACACGCTGCTCTGCAACCACAGCTACAATGCCCAGCAGATCGAGTGGTTCAAGGCCGGCAGCGCGCTGAACATCATCCGCTCGCAGCAGAACAGCTGATCACGACAGGTCCTGAAATGAGAAAGCCCCTCGGATGAGGGGCTTTCTTTTTGGAGGTCAGACGTTCTTCAATCGGCCCAACCGAACATCCACATGAAGGAGAGCTGGGAGCCGGTATTGAGCATGACGTACACGTCGAGATCATTCGGATCGTCCTTGGAGATGTCCTTCAAGCCAAGGAATCCGCGATAGCCCACGCCCCAGCCACTTTCGTTGATGTAGCCCAGCCCGTACGCCCAGCCGAAATCAGAGCCGTTCAAATCGTCCTTGTACTTCACCATGATCTTGTTGCCGCTCGAATCCGTGTCCTCGTATTCGCTATCGCCATCGAATCTGGCGCCAAGCAGGAAGCCGAGATAAGGCCCAGTCTCGAAGTAGAGCCCGAAATTGAGGCGATATCGTGCCTGGATAGGGATGTTGATGTAGGAGAGGGAGAATGGCTTGTCCTCTGTTCCGCCGGAAGGATTCGTGAACTGAACCTTCGCGCCCTTCGTGTCGAACAGCAACTCAGCCAACGCGGAGAAGTTGCCCCGACGTCCGAAACCGTAATTGGCTACACCACCAAGATGGAAGCCCATCTTCGACTTGGTCACCCATCCGGTCTCATTGTTGGGAAGGTTGGTGATGTTCAATCCGGCCTTCGCGCCGAATTTGAGGCCCGTGCCTTGGGCCATGGCACCTGCTGCGATGGTAGCAGCAGCCGCGAGACAAAGTAGTTTCTTCATGGTATTGAGTTTGGGTTTTCCGTGCTTTCCGGGTGCCCAATATAGAGGGGGCTCCTCCCGATCGAACATGAGATTGGGCATGGTGCTTGCCAGCCGCGCACCCGGTACCGGGCAGCACGTTACTTTGGCCCGCCCTGGATCATAAACCCCGCAGCATGCGCCACATCGCACTACCGCTCGCCCTGTTCCTCGTCAGTCAGCTCACGGCCCAGCCCATCGATACCGCCCGCACCTGGGTGGTGAACGGTGACTTCGAGCAATGGGAAGGGAAGTCGAAGCTGAAGCGCGCGGGCGGCATCCAGTACGCCAAAGGCTGGAGCAGCCCCACCAGCAAGAAGGCCGACCTCTTCAGCGAGAGCGCGCCATTCGAGAGCACGGTGAGCGCGCCCAAGAATTTCGCCGGTGAGCAGATGGCCCTGAGCGGAAGCAACTACGCCGGGGTGCGCTGGTGGAGCTACCAGAACAAGGAGCCGCGCACCTACATCCAGACGCAGCTCAGCAAGAAGATGAAGAAGGACTCGCTCTATTGCGTGCGCTTCTACGTGAGCCTGGCCGACCTGAGCAAGTATGCCACGGGCGAGCTGGGCGCCTGGTTCAGCAAGGAGAAGACCGAGAAGGACGATCCAGCGAGCCTGACCTACGAGGTCACCGTGCCGAGCGTGCGCACCAAGATCTACAACGACATGTTCAGCTGGCTGGGCGTGTGCGGCACGTACGAGAGCAAGGGGAATGAGGAGTGGATGATCATCGGGAATTTCGCAGGGACCGATAAGACCGACAACCAGAAGGCGAAGCGGCCCAAGGGTGAGACGCGTCCGCAGGTGTTCAGCGCGTATTACTACATCGACAACGTGGAAGTGTACCCGGTGAAGAACCGCACCTCGTGCAGCTGCGAGCAGTTGAAGGATGCGGAGAGCGAGTACATCTTCAGCCGCAAGGGCGTGACGCCGCCCGGCCTGAAGCCCAAGGACAAGGCGGAGCGCCAGACCATTTATTTCAAGCGGTTCCAGCGCATGGTCGATCCCAGCATGGAGCCGTGGATCGAGGACGTGAAGGAGGCCATGACCGAGGACCCAGCGATGCGGATCGAGCTCACCGGGCACTTCGATGCGGTGGAGATGGACCGTACGCGCATCCGCCCCGACCTGCAGGAGTTGAGCAAGGAGCGCGCGGAGGCCGTTCGTGATGCGCTCGTGGAGATGGGGATCGATGCCGGGCGGATCACCATCGCGCACAAGGACGCGAGCGAACCGGCCGACGATAGCGGAACCGAAGTGGGCATGAGCAAGAACCGCAGGGTGAATGTGCTCGTGAAGTAGGAGGGGACAGCACGATGCGAAGGGCGCTGGCGGTGATCCCGCGAGCGCCCTTCGTGCTTCGGGGCGGACTACATTGCCCGACGATGGCCGCCGCGAAGAACGACCCGAAGGTGATCCGCGCATGGACCTTCTACGACTGGGCCAACTCCGTTTACTCGCTCACCATCACCAGCGCGGTGTTCCCGCTCTTCTATTCCGCGCTCACCAAAGGCGGTGCCGGTGAGGACCTCGTCGCTCAAGCGCATGGCATTCCAGCCAAGGCGCTCTATTCGTACGCGCTATCTGCTGGGTTCCTCCTGGTCGCCCTCATCGCGCCTTTGCTCAGCGGCATCGCCGATAGCAGAGGGAACAAGCTCGCCTTCCTGAAGGCCTTCTGCTATCTGGGCGCGGCGAGCTGCGCCGGGCTTGCCTTCTTCACGCTCGATGGTCTCTGGTGGGGGCTGGCGCTGGTGGCCCTGGCCTGCATCGGATTCAGCGGGAGCCTGGTGTTCTACGACGCGTTCCTTGTCGACATCGCAGGCAAGGACCAGCATGACAAAGTGAGCGCGCGCGGCTACACCATGGGCTATTTCGGAAGCGTGATCCTGCTCGTCATCAATCTGCTCATGGTAATGAAGCCCGGCTGGTTCCACTTGCCCGAGGAGGTGACCATCGGCGGCACCACGTATGGCGGCGTCCCGGCCCGGACCACCTTCCTCACCGTCGCGATCTGGTGGGCGGGCTTCGCGCAACTCGCCTTCCGCCGCCTCCCCAAGCGCACCACCGCGGCCGAAGGCAGGGACGGCCTGATCTGGAGCGGGTACGCGGAGCTGCGGAAGGTCTGGCGCCAACTGAACGCCACCGTGCGACTGAAGCGTTACCTCTTCGCGTTCTTCGTGTTCAACATGGGCATCCAGACGGTGATGTACCTCGCCGTGATCTTCGCCGAAGCAGAGATCAAGCAGGTCGACGGGACGGGCGCCATCGTGCCCATCGCCTCCGAGAGCCTCATCATCAGCATCCTGCTCATCCAGCTCGTGGCCGCGCTGGGCGCAGCGCTCTTCGTGCGGCTCAGCGCTCGGTTCGGCAATCTGCGCGCATTGGCCATCGGCGTGTCGGTATGGGTGGGCGTGTGCATCGCCGCGTACTTCACGCATTGGACGAGCGAGTTCTACCTCCTGGCCAGTTGCGTAGGACTGGTGATGGGGGGATGCCAGGCGCTGGCCCGCAGCACCTACGCCAAGTTCCTTCCGCCCACGCGCGATACGGCTTCGTACTTCAGCTTCTACGATGTGAGCTACTACCTGGGCACCGTGCTCGGGACCGCGGTATTCGGAGTGGTGCTCCAGATCACAGGTGATCTGCGCAACACGGCGGTCGCGTTGTGCAGCTTCTTCATCCTCGGGTTGTTGCTGCTCCTGCGCGTGCCGAAGCAGGAGGTCGCGCAGGTGCGCCCCTCATCTTGAGGTGCTGTTTCACCCCAGCGCCACGTCCAGGACCATCATCACGATGAAGCCGCCGATGAAGCCGAGCGTCGCGATGTCGGTGTATTTGTCCTGCTGTGTCTCCGGGATCACCTCTTCCACCACCACATAGATCATGGCGCCGGCGGCAAAGGCCAGCGCGTAAGGCAGAGCCGCCTGCATGTGCATCACGGCCACCGCACCGAGGACGCCCGCGATGGGCTCTACCACGGCGCTGAGCTGGCCGTACCAGAAACTCCGGAGCTTGCTCACGCCCTGGCGGCGAAGCGGCATGCTCACGGCGAACCCTTCCGGGAAATTCTGCAGGCCGATGCCGATGGCCAGCGCCACCGCACCGCCGATGCTCGCCTCCGGCATGCCGACCGCCACGCCGCCGAAGAGCACGCCCACCGCGAGGCCCTCCGGGATGTTGTGCAGCGTGATGGCCAGCACGAGCAAGGTGGTGCGGTGCCACTGCACGCTTGGGCCTTCGCTGCGGCTCGGATCGAAGTTGATGTGCAGGTGAGGCAGGACCTTGTCCAGCGCGAAGAGGAAGAGCGCGCCGGCCGCGAAGCCGATGGCCGGTGCCAGCCAGGGAATGTTGCCGAGTCGCTCACTGATCTCGATGCTCGGGGTGAGCAAGCTCCAGAAACTGGCGGCCACCATGACCCCGCCGGTGAATCCCAGCATGCCATCGAGCCATTTGCGCGAGGCGTTGCCGAAGAAGAAGACCAGGCCAGCGCCTGCGGCGGTGACCAACCAGGTGAACGACGTGGCGATGAACGCGCCCAGGATCGGATCGATGGAATGGAAGAAGTCGAGGATGGGCTTCATGCGTTCTCTACCTGTAGATGGTGGCTCACGTCCTTGCTCAAGCTGAAAGCGGATCCGCTCTTCGGTTTCACATCCATGCTGCCGTCGAATGCATGCACCTCCTGCACGTTGAGCACCGTGCCGATGCGGAGCCCTTTGGCGTCGAGGAGCCGCAGCAATCCATCGGTGGTCCCGCTCACCGCGGCGATGCGAACCGTATCGCCCTGCTGGCAGGCGCTGAGGCGCTTGGTCCTGCGCGCACGGATCCGCCCATGCCGGTCCGGGATGGGATCGCCGTGAGGGTCGAAGGATGGATGGCCGAGGTAATTGTCCAGCTTGTCGATGAGCTTCTCGCTCGCCACATGCTCCATCTGCTCCGCCACCTCATGCACTTCGTCCCAGCCGAAGCCCAGCCGTTCCACGAGGAAGGTCTCCCACAGCCGGTGCTTGCGAACGAGCTGCAGGGCAAGGGCGTGTCCCTTGGCGGTGAGCTTCACGCCGTAATAGGGCTCGTGCTTCAGATGGCCCTTGTCCGCGAGCTTCTTCAGCATGTCCGAAACGCTGCTCGCCTTGGTATGCAGGCGCTCCGCGATGTCCTTGGTGAAAGCGCTGTCATCCTCCTGCAGCAGTGCGTACACGGCCTTGATGTGGTCCTCTTCGCTTCGGGTGAGCATGATTCTGCGGCTAAAGTAGAAAAAAGATTAGACTAGTCTAAAAAACGGGCTACTTTCGCCCCATGCTCCGATGGCTGTCCTTGTTCCCGCTCATGCTTCCGTTGCTCTCGGCCGGGCAATGCGAGCTGCGCGGCCGTCTTCAAGGGCCGGCCGGGCCAGTGCCATTCGCCAGCATCGCTCTGGTGGGTCAGCCAGGTGGAAC
>JAEUSU010000024.1 GCA_016788635.1 Flavobacteriales bacterium
ATGTACTCCTCGATCTGGCTCTTCTTCTTGCCCTCGGCGGGCTCGTTGATCGGGAACTTGATGCGGCCGTTGCCGTTGCTCATCACCTTGCTCATCAGCGCGGTGTACTCGGTGCTGATGTCCTTGTCGTCGAAGCTCACCAGCTGCGCGAAGCCCATCACGCGGGCGTAGAAATCCACCCAGGTGTTCATCTCGCCCCAGCCCACGTTGCCCACCATGTGGTCAATGAACTTCAGGCCGGTGGGCGGCGGGTTGTAATGGCTCTTCCACGCCTTGTAGCCGGGCATGAAGGGACCTTTGTACTCGTTGCGCTCCACGAAGATGTGCACCGTCTCCCCGTAGGTGTGGATGCCGCTGCGCACCACGTAGCCGTGCTCGTCCTCCTCCTTCACCGGCTCCATGAAGCTCTTCGCGCCACGCTTGGTGGTCTCCTCCCAGGCCTTGCGCGCGTCGGGCACCCAGAGGGCGATCACCTTCACGCCATCACCGTGCTTGCGCAGGTGGTCGTTGATCGGGCTGTCCGGCGTCATCGGTGTGGTGAGCACCAGGCGGATCTTGTCCTGTTGCAGCACGTAGCTCGTGCGGTCCTTCACGCCCGTCTCCAGGCCGGCGTAGGCCACGCTCTGGAAGCCCCAGGCGGTCTTGTAGTAGTGCGCGCTCTGCTTGGCGTTGCCCACGTAGAGCTCCACGTAGTCGGTGCCCAGCAGGGGCAGGAAGTCCTGTGCATCGGCCATGATCTTCTCGAGGCCGTAGTCGACGTCTTTCAGTCCGGTTGACATGATCGTAAGGTTCAGATGACGTGCGAAGTTCGGGGTTTTCCGGGGGAGGATGCTGATGGTGGTCAGGGCGTGCCCCGGCCCAGGGCGGCCGGGTCGGGCTGGAGTTTAGCCCGGGCACGACCCGGGCCTGCAAGTCCGCACTCGTCGTGCCTCCTCGCTTGCGGGCTTTCCGCTGCTATCCCTTATTCTATGACACATGCAAGAGGTTCGTGTTGTAAGGTTCACCTTTTCGGAGCACGGCGAAGACCCGGTGGATGAGCTTGGCACGAACTGCATTGAGGACAAGGAGCTTGGGCTTACCCTCATCGACCTTGCGTTTGTAGTAAGCGGCCAGGCCTGAGTCGTTGCGAACGGCCACGATGGCCGACATGTGTAGAAGGCTCTTCAGCCAGGTGTTGGCCTTGGGTGATGTGCGGGTCTTTCCTCTGACGCTGGAACCGGAACTATGCTCGAAGGGTGCGACGCCACAATGACAAGCGAGCTGTCGAGGTGAGCTGAAGCGAGTGAAGTCGTCGGTAAGGGCCAGCAGGTTGGTTGCCAGTACACGGCCGATGCCGGGTATCGAGCAGATCAGCTCGTACCGCTCATGGACCTCTGGGTGTGATTCGATCTCGACCTGGACCATGTGATCGAGCTTCTCGATCAAGCTTGGACCTTCTTGAGTTGTGACCTGTCCAGGCGCGTGAAGACGGCGCGCAGCTCCTTGTGCATGTTCTTGTTCACGTGACTGATCTGCGTCTTGAGCTTCGTTGATGCGTTCACCAGTTGCTGCCTTTTCATCAGAAGCTGCTTCAACTTGGTCATCTTCAACTGGTCCGGTGTGAACATGCGTGCCTTGTCCCGGAAGCGGTGCGCGTACTGGGCGATGCGCAAGGCATCGAGGGTGTCGCTCTTGCCACGTTGATCGCCCAGACTCTGCTTGATGTGCATGGGATGGGCAAGCCAGGTGGGCGCTTGATGTTCCACCAGCATCTCCAATAACAACTGGGAGTAATGGCCCGTGGGCTCAAGGCAGAAAAGGCTTTGCCCCAATACGACCCGGTCCTTCTTCTTCAACTGCGCGATCCAGGCGGCAATGGCCCGGCGGCTGTTGCCGATCCGAGCGGTCCGGATAGGGTGGCCATCATCGCCCAGCAGCGCGAAGTCCAGGTGTTCGTGACTTACATCGATCCCTACGTAGTGCATGTCCGTTAGTTTTGGGTGTGTCACTACGACCTCTTCAGGGGCTGAGCAAAGGACCTTGGCTTGATGACTCTAACAGGCCTTGATGCCTCATATTCTATCTGAGCACGGGGTCCGAGGGAGCAGCAGGTCCCGATAAGGGACATAGGCCTGTAGCCTATCACGCGAATTGGTTCACCTGCCGCCCCGCTCAGTTCCCTGTTGAGATCGTGGCTTGCCGTAAGTATCGGACCCACCGGCGGCAAGTCTAGAGTCACGCAACTGACAGAGTGACGCTAGCTCGATCTTCTCACCAACCTATCCAGCAAGGAATCTCTCTTCTCTACCAAGCCGAGGTGCTTATGGTAGTTAAGCCCTGACGTTGTCGCACTTCCGTTCTCATCGGCAAGCAAGGCATATTCCTTAGCATGGGCTTCATTGCCTTCGAAGTAGCTGATGACCGCAAGAATAGAGTAAGCCTTGTACTTCTCGACAGGAAAGAGAAATGCATCAGCACGAGCGCGAATGAGTTCCTTGACCCGATCATAATGCGCTACGCTTTTGGTCTTCACGACGATCTCGGAGAAATTCAAATAGGCTTGCGTCTTGACCTGGGGGAACACCTGCTCGACTTGTAGGGCTTGTTCGTAGAAGGAGATCGCTTTTGCCCAATCTTCCCGCCTCTTCTCGATGTCTCCTAACGTGTCGAGTACCGATGCCTTGTTGAACAAATCATCGGGATACTCATCAAGCACCTTTTGCAGGAGAGTTGCCGCAACATCGAGAAGTTTAGGGTCGCCGGTCTCGAGAAGTACGATGCCCTGAATTTTGAGATACTGCGCCCGCCCGTCCTTTCGAGCGCGTCCCAATCTCTGGAAGAAGTCGAGTTCGTCTTCTTTGGACCACGATTTCTTTCGGAACCAGTCCATGAACTAATTGCTTTTGGCAGAAGTCCGCGTGAGCGATCGGAGCGGATACCCCGCAGCGACGAAGGAGCGAGGAGTATGAGCGCAGAGCGCGACGGCGAGTCTTCGAGCCGGCACGCCCACCCTTCGACTCCGCTCAGGGTGACACGTGCCCATCATCTAATCTTCTGATCTTCTAATTGTCTGATCGGGTTATTCCACCCAGCTCTTCCAGTACTTGCCATCATCCAGTTTCAACGCCTCCTCCGTCACCATCAAGGGTCGGAAGGTGTCCACCATCACCGCAAGCTCGTTCGTCTCCTTCTGGCCGATGCTGCGCTCCATGGCACCGGGGTGCGGGCCGTGGGGGATGCCGGCGGGGTGCAGGCTGATGTGGCCGGGGCCGATGTCGTTGCGGCTCATGAACTCGCCGTCCACGTAGTAGAGCACCTCGTCCGCATCGATGTTGCTATGGTTGTACGGCGCGGGGATGGCCTGCGGGTGGTAGTCGTACAGGCGCGGCACGAAGCTGCAGATCACGAACGCGTCGGTCTCGAAGGTCTGGTGCACGGGCGGCGGCTGGTGCACGCGGCCGGTGATGGGCTCGAAGTCGTGGATGCTGAAGGCGTAGGGGTAGTTGTAGCCGTCCCAGCCCACCACGTCGAAGGGGTGCGTGGCGTACACGAGCTCGTGCAGCATGTTCTGCTTCTTTACCTTGATCACGAAGCTGCCCTTCTTGTCGTGCGTCTCCAACTTCTTCGGGCGGCGGATGTCACGCTCGCAGAACGGCGAATGCTCCAGCAGCTGGCCGAACCAGTTGCGGTAGCGTTTGGGCGTGTACATGGGGCGGTGGCTCTCCACGATGAAGAGGCGGTTGTCGCTGTCCTTGAACTCCATCGTGTAGATCATCCCGCGCGGGATCATCAGGTAGTCACCGTACTTGAAGTCGATGTTGCCCAGGAAGGTGCGCAGGGTGCCGCTGCCCTTGTGGATGAAGATCATCTCGTCGCAGTCGGCGTTCTTGTAGAAGTAGTCCACGCTCTTAGCCTGGGGTGCGGCGAGCACAATGGCGCAATCGCTGTTCACGAGGATGGCCTTGCGCGCGGCGAGGTGGTCCTTCTCGGGCTTGGTCTTGAAGCCATGCAGCCGCAACGAGCGCAGGTTCTTTTCCACCGCGATCTTCGGTGTCACATCCTTCGGCTTGCGCAGCTCCTTCACCTGGGTGGGGCGGTGCACGTGGTAGAGCAAGCTGCTCATCCCATCGAAGCCGATGGTGCCGAAGAGCTGCTCGTAGTAGTAGCGGTCCTTGCCGTTCTTGAAGACGGTGTGCCGCTTGTGGGGGATCTTGCCCAGGGTATGGTAGATCGGCATTGCCGGTCGGGGGTTGAAGGTTGAGCGGGTTGGGGGTTGCCCGTTGTCAGTTGTCCGTCGCGCAAGCCTACGCGCGCGTTGCCGGTTGTCGGTTGACGTTTGTCAGTTCAGGTGCGTCTTCGCCTCTGGCTAAGGCGACCGATGGGTGAAGCGTGCCATTGAGCGCGAGCATTTCTTCCTCCTCCCGTATCCGTTGCCGCAGGCTTTCCGGATCGTTGATGGCCTTGGTCTTCGTGCTGCGCGTGCTGCGGCCCTTGCGCCAGGCGCGCTGGGCTTCGATGGGCAGCTGGTGGATCTCCATGCAGCTCGGCGAACAGCAGTCGGCGTACTTGGCGGCGCAGGCCTCGCATTGCACCAGCAGCATGTTGCAAGTGGCCTCGTGGCAGTTGGTGATGCGATCGCTCTTGGTGCCGCATTGCATACAGGCGCTCACCACATCGTCGGTGATGCGCTCGGCGAGGCGTTCATCGAACACGAAGTTCTGCCCCATGTACTTGCTAGGCAGTCCTTGCGCCTTGATCTGCCGCGCGTAATCGATGATGCCGCCGTGCAACTGGCCCACGTTCATGAAGCCTTCGTGCTTCAGGTAGGCACTGGCCTTTTCGCAGCGGATGCCGCCGGTGCAATACAGCAGGATGTCCTGGTCGTTGTCGCGCTGAACCCGTCGAAGCGCAACCACCACCTCTTCAATAGCTCCGCGGAAGGTATCGGCTTTGGGCAGGTAGGCGCCCTCGAAATGCCCGATGAGGCATTCGTAGTTGTTGCGCATGTCCACCACCAGGGCGCCTTCCTCCATCTTCCGGTTGAAGGAGGCGGCGTCGAGGTGTGTGCCCACGTTGGTCACATCGAAGGCGTCGTCGGCCAGGCCATCGGCCACGACCTTCGACTTCACCTTTATCGCGAGCTTCAGGAAACTCTGACCGTCATCTTCCACGGCGGTCTTCCACGGTACGTTCGCGAATGCTTCCCGCGCATCCAGCGCTGCACGGAAGGCGTCAAGCTGGCCGGTGGGCACGCTTACCTGGGCGTTGATCCCTTCCGGAGCGATGTAAATCCTTCCGAGGACGCCCAAGGCCTCCCACTCCTGATAGAGTTCATTGCGCAGGGTCCCCACCTCTTGCAGCCGCACGTACCGGTAGAAGGAGAGCGTGGTGCGCGGCAGGCCCTCGGCCTCCAACCGGACGCGCAGGTCCCGGGGGCCGTACTTGTTGCGCAGGTCGTGGTGTCCCATTCCGGGCAAAGATAGCCGAAGCCCTACGGCCATGGGTGGTCCGGCATTCGGCGCGGGCGCTACATTTGGCCGAACGATAGCGCATTCGCATGTCATCCAAACGCATCCTGGTCATCGGCTCCAGCGGCCAGATCGGCACCGAGCTCGTGGAGGGCCTCCGCGCCCGGTTCGGGCATGAGAACGTGGTGGCCAGCGACATCAAACAGCCACAGGTCGAACAGAGCGGCCCCTTTGCCATGGTGGATGCCATGGATCGCAGGGGCATCGAGCGCATCATCGACAAGCACGGCATCACCGAAGTGTACCTGCTGGCCGCGCTCCTCAGCGCCACGGCCGAGAAGGATCCCGCCTTCGCCTGGAAGCTGAACATGGAAAGCCTCTTTATCGTGCTGGAACTGGCCCGGGAAGGCAGGTTGAAGAGGGTCTATTGGCCGAGCAGCATCGCGGTCTTCGGTCCCACGACGCCGAAGGACGACACGCCCCAGCACACCATAGCGGAGCCCACCACCGTGTATGGCATCAGCAAGCTGGCGGGTGAAGGCTGGTGCCAGTACTACCACAAGCGGTACGGTGTGGATGTGCGCAGCATCCGCTACCCGGGCCTCATCGGTTGGAAGAGCGCGCCCGGCGGGGGCACCACGGACTATGCCGTCCACATCTTCCACGAAGCGATCAAACACGGGAAGTACACCAGCTTCCTGGGCCCGCAGAGCACCCTGCCCATGATGTACATGCCGGATGCCATCCGCGCCACCATCGACCTGATGGAAGCCCCGGCCGAATTGGTGAAGGTGCGCAACAGCTACAACCTGGCGGGTTTCAGCTTCAACCCCGAGGAGATCGCCACCGAAGTGAAGCGCCACATCCCGGACTTCAGCATCAGCTACGCGCCGGACCACCGCCAGGCCATTGCGGACAGCTGGCCGCGTAGCATCGACGACCGTGCCGCACGCGCCGATTGGGGCTGGAAGCCGCGATACGACCTGGCGGGCATGGTGGACGACATGATGGCGAACCTCAAACAGCAGATCCCCGCCTGATGCGCATCCGGTCGTCGATCCTGTTGGCCCTGCTGCTCTGGTGGGTTCCCGGCGGCATGCTGGTGGCGCAGAACACCGCGTCGGACACACTGAACCGCACGGACGAACAGGGCCGGCGCACGGGCCATTGGGTACTGCGCGCGCCGCAACCTGAGAAGAACGGCTACACGGCTGGTGAGCTGACCGAGGAGGGGCGTTACCAGGCCGGCAAGCGCGTGGGCGTTTGGCGCCGCTACTGGCCCGGCGGCAAGCCCATGAGCGAGATCACCTATGTAATGGGCCGCCCGCGTGGGCCCTACACCACCTGGTACCCGGATGGCAAGGTGGAGGAGCAGGGCGCATGGGACCTGGACCGCAACACCGGCACCTTCAAGCGGTGGCATCCCAATGGGAAACTCGCGCAGGAGTTCATCTTCGATCAGCACGGTGTGCGCAATGGTGTGCAGCGCTACTACCATGAGAACGGGCAACTCGCCGTGGAAGTGAACGTGGTGAACGGCCAGGAGGAAGGCACCATGAAGCGATTCCTTCCCAACGGTCAGGTACAGAGCACGGCGGATTTCCATGAAGGCGACCTGGGTCCGGGTGGCATCCGTGAAGTGCGCTCCGCGGAATCCGTGCAGCCTAAGCCGGAGGCCAACGCTGCGCCTGCTCCGGTGGTGACACAGGAGGAGCAGCCCAACATCGGCGTGTTCCGCGCGGATGGGTTCAACACCTTGTATGACAAACAGCTGCGCCTGAGCCAGGTGGGCGAGTTCAAGAAGGGGAAGCTGTGGAAAGGCCGCGTCTACAAGTACAGTTCCAACGGCGAGTTGAAGCGCATCGAACTGTATGAGCAGGGGCGGTACGTGGGGAACAAGCCCATTACCGCAGAGGATCTGAACTGACCGGCCCGGAAGCACCGGGCCGTTTGTGCCATGCGAAGTACCATCCTCTTATTGGTCGGGGTGCTCACCTCTGGCGAAGCGCTGGCGCAGCCACGTGCGTGGACCTTCAATGCTTACGGGCCTTCACGTGTTCAGCTGGCAGGGTTGTACCGTCCCGCCCTGGGCGGCGACAGTGCCGTGTTCGCTGAACGGGACGAGGAGTTCATCGCGGCATGGCAGCAGTTCATGACCATGCTGGGCACCTCGCTGAAGGAGAATGGATTCACCTGGGGCGCGCCCACCCGCTGCATGGCGCTGGTGTATTTCGACGCCTGCGGGAGTGTGGACCGCTTCCTCTACAGCTTCCGGGAAGGCACGCTCGATCCGGCCAAGGCGGAGCGTTTCGGCATCCTGCTGAACGCCTTCCTGGAGCAGCACGTCTTTCCGTTGAAGGCCATGGAGCCCTTCAGCCAGTGCGGGCCCTTGGTGTTCCACGATGCACCGTGAGGACATTCCTCCCACCGACCTTGGCAGGTGACCGGCCTTGACGGCCCGCGCCGGGTGGATGCCCGCGCTACCTTCGCGGCCGTTCCGCGCCAAACCCATGTCCGCCAGCAGTCCCGGCCCCTTCTTCCTCACCAACACGCTCACCCGCCGCAAGGAGGAGTTCAAGCCCCTGCGCCCGCCGCACGTGGGCTTGTACGTCTGCGGCCCCACCGTGTACAGTGATGTGCACCTGGGCAACGTGCGCAGCTTCCTCACCTTCGACGTGCTCTACCGCTGGCTCACGCAGCTGGGTTACAAGGTGCGCTACGTGCGCAACATCACCGACGTGGGCCACCTGGTGGATGACGTGGACCACGGCGAGGACAAGATCGCCAAGCGTGCGCGCCTGGAGCAGCTGGAGCCGATGGAGATCGTGCAGAAGTACACCAACGGCTTCCACGACGTGATGCGGCTCTTCAACATCCTGCCGCCGAGCATCGAGCCCACCGCCACCGGCCACCTCATCGAGCAGATCGAGATGGTGAAGCGCATCCTTGCCAGCGGCTATGGCTACGAAGCGAACGGCAGCGTGTACTTCGATGTGCCCAGCTTCGCGGAAAAGCACCCTTATGGCGAGCTGAGCGGACGGAAGATCGATGAGCTGCTGACCAACACGCGCGACACCGAAGGCATGGACGAGAAGCGCAGTCCGCTCGACTTCGCGATCTGGAAGAAGGCCGAGCCGCAGCACCTGATGAAGTGGCCCAGCCCCTGGGGTGAGGGCTTCCCCGGCTGGCACCTGGAGTGCAGCGCCATGAGCACCAAGTACCTGGGGCAGACCTTCGACATCCACGGCGGCGGCATGGACCTGAAGTTCCCGCACCACGAATGCGAGATCGCGCAGAGCGTGGCCGCCGATGGACAGGCACCCGTGCGGTACTGGATGCACGGCAACATGCTCACCGTGAACGGCCGCAAAATGGCCAAGAGCGAGGGCAACGGCTTCACACCGGAGGAGCTGCTCACCGGCAACCACAAACTGCTGGAGAAGGGCTACAGCGCCATGACGGTGCGTTTCTTCATGCTGCAATGCCATTACGCCAGCACGCTCGACTTCAGCAACGCCGCCATGCAGGCCTCGGAGAAGGGGCTGGAGCGCTTGATGAAGGCCATGACCCTGCTCCCGAAGCTGAAGGCCTCGGATGCCGATGAGGCCGACATCGCCGCACTGGAGCAGCGCTGCCATGCGGCCATGAACGATGACCTGAACACGCCGGTGATGATCGCCGAGCTGTTCGAGGCCGTGCGCATCATCAACTCGGTGAACGATGGCAAGCTGAACCTTACGACGACATCCATCGAGAAGCTCCACGGCTTGATGCACACCATGGTGCATGAAGTGCTTGGCCTGCGCGCCGAGGCTGCGGATGCGAAAGGCGAAGACAACGCGCTCGACGCCCTTGTGGGCGAGTGCATCCGCCTGCGTGTGGAAGCGAAGGGAAGGAAGGACTTCGCCACGAGCGATGCGATCCGGGACCGCCTGGCCGCGATCGGCATCATCCTGAAGGACACGAAGGAGGGTACCACATGGGAGCGCGCATGAACCGGATCGGGCGCCTTGCGCTTACCGTACTGCTGCCACTGGCGTTGGTGACGTGCAAGCCCGATGCGCCCGAGGGCGGCACCACCCCGCCAACGGTGCAGCCCGAGCTTCCGCCCACACCGGAGTTCAACGCGGACAGTGCCTATGTTCTCGTGGAGAAGCAGGTGGCCTTCGGCCCGCGCGTGCCGGGCACCGCCGCACACAGGGCCTGCGCCGATTGGCTCGTGCAACGGTTGCGCGCCGCTGGGGCGGACACCGTGATCGAACAGACGGGCACCGTCACCATTTACAACGGCAACAAGCTGCCGCTGCGCAACCTCATCGCGAGTTGGAACGTGCAGGCCAGGGACCGCATCCTGCTCTTCGCGCACTACGACACGCGGCCCTTCGCCGACAAGGACAAGGAGCGGATGAACCAGCCCATCGACGGCGCCAATGATGGAGGCAGCGGAGTGGGCGTGCTGCTGGAGATCGCGCGGCATCTGGCCGGGAAGACCCATGGGCCCGGCGTGGACATCCTCTTCACCGACGTGGAGGACCACGGCCAGCCCAGCGGTGCCATCGGCGGTGTGGACGAGAACAGTTCGGACACGTGGTGTTTGGGCGCACGCTACTGGGCGAAGAACCCCCACGTGCCGGATTACAAGGCCCGCTTCGGCATCCTGCTGGACATGGTGGGCGCGCGCGATGCCCGCTTCTACAAGGAGGCCTTCAGCATGCGCCAGGCAGGCCACATCGTGAACAAGGTGTGGCGCACGGCCGCCGCCATCGGCCACGGCGACCGCTTCGTGGACGAGGTGAAGTTCTTCGTGGGCATCGACGACCATGTGCCGGTGCATGACATCCGCGGCGTGCCGGCCATCGACATTATTGAATACGACCCGCGCACCAATGCCTTCGGGCCTTACTGGCACACGCACGCCGACAACATGGAGGTGATCGACCGCGAGACACTGCGCGCCGTGGGCCGCACCGTGCTGGAGGTGGTGTGGAAGGAGCGCTGAGGAAGGTGCCGCCTTTCTTTGCAGGGATGCGAGGTCTCGTCCTGTTCTCACTGATCACTTGCGTACCACTCCATGCACAGGATGGGGAGCTGGTGGTGAACGGCGGCTTCGAGGAGGTGCGCGGTTGTCCTTCCGCGACCGATAAGAAACCCATTAAGCGCGTCGCTGGAGCGGGCGCTGTGCACCGTTCACCTACGCTCTTCCACCGGTGTGCGCAGGGCGTTGGCGTACCGGTGAACTGGGCGGGCGCACAGGAGCCGCTGGAAGGCGATGCCTATGTGGGCCTCGTCTCCACCGCGCAGGGCGTGGAATGCGGCCAACGGCAATACGTGCAGCTCATGCTGGCCCGGCCACTCACCAATGGGCACCGCTACCGCCTGCGCTTCCATGTAAGCCTGGCGGACGTCAGTGGCTACATGACCGACCGCATCGGCGCCTGCTTTTTCACGGAGGACCGCACACGGAAGGGCATCATCGATCGCATTGGCAGACCTGATGTGGACAACGCGCTGGAGCGCTTCATCAGCGATACGGCAGGCTGGATGGTGGTGGAAGGCATCTACCATGCGCGTGGCGGGGAGCGCTTTGTGGTGATCGGCAATTTTCAGGAGTGCGGCCGCAGCAGCCGCAAGGCGGTGACACCCAATACGGGCGCCGGTGTGCTGCACAACATGAAGGCGAAGACCGCAATGGACCTGGACCCCGACCTGGCCCGCAGCCAACGCCGGCGCGACCTGGTGAAGCAAGCCTACCTCTACCTCGATGCCGTGAGCCTGACTTCCCTGCCGGCCAACGCGGCGATCCGCGAACTGGAGGAGCATATGGCCTGTCCCGGAACGCTGCCCATGCCGGTGGGCGAGGAGCTTGTACCCGACCCCGGGTTCGATCGCAACGGCGGCCGTGGTGCGCCCTGGCGCAACGCCAGCAATGGCACCCCCGACTTCCTGCCAGGGGTTACGGGCATCTACCTGTATTCAGCGGTGAACGCCGACAACCGGGAGTACATCCACACCGAGCTGAACGACACGCTCGATCCCTGCGGCGTGTACCGCATCAGCCTGCGCGTGAAACGCGATCGCACCTACGGCCATGCCACGGACCGCATTGGGGTGGCGGTGGTGGATGGTTTCGCGCGCGTGGGCCACCGTGGGCTGCTGCCCTTGCCGCCCGCGTGGGAAAGCCCGCCGGGTCATCTGTTGTTGAGCGAACGCGAACTGACGCTCTGCGGCACCTTCCAGTCAGCCGGCTGTGCGCGCGTTCTGGTGATCGGCAATTTCGCTCCGGACTCGTCATGCACCATCCTCGGCACCGACCCACACGGTGGGCCATACGCCTACTACTTCGTGGATGATGTAAGCCTGCGGCTGGTGCAGCGGATGCCCGGCTGTGAACGCGTGTGTGACAGTCTCATGGTGGCCATGGAGGAGGTTCCGGAGGGGCCGGGGGGGTTCACCGACCAGGCGGCCATGCCCCCGATCCGGTTCGGTGTGGCGGCCGACGTGCCGGAAGCCTGGGACCCCTTGGTGGTGCAGCAGGTCCTGGTCTTGCTGCAGGAGGATCCCAGCTTGTGCATCCGCGTGACCGGTCATACGGACCGCGTGGGGCGTGAGGCGGACAACCTGCGTCTGGCACGGCGCAGGGCCGAGCAGGTGGCCGCACGGCTGAAGGCGGGCGGCGTACCCGCTCAACGCCTGCGCACGGATGCCCGGGGCAGCAGTTCACCCGTGGCCGGCAATGACAGCGATGAAGGCCGCGCACTGAACCGGCGCGTGGAACTGACCGCCGTGCCCTGTTCGCCTTGATCAAATACGGTTTGCTCAGCGGTGTACCGGTCTAACTTGGCAGCCATGTCCGCACAGTCCAATGGCGAAGACAAGCGCCTCTTCCTGCTCGATGCCTACGCGCTCATCTACCGCGCCTATTTCAGCTTCATCAAGAACCCGCGCATCAACAGCAAGGGCTTCAACACCAGCGCGGCCTTCGGCTTCACCACCACCTTGCTGGACCTGATCAAGCGCGAGAAGCCCACGCACATCGCCGTGGTATTCGACACGGCGGCGCCCACCGAGCGACACGAGACCCTCCTCGACTACAAGGCCAACCGCGAGGAGATGCCCGATGACCTCCGCAGCAATGTGCCCTACATCCGCCGCATCATCGAGGCCCTGCACATCCCCGTGCTGGAGAGCGACGGTTACGAGGCCGATGACGTGATCGGCACGCTGGCGAAGAAGGCCGAGCAGGAGGGCTACGTCACGTACATGGTCACGCCGGACAAGGACTTCGGCCAGCTGGTCACCGACAAGATCATCATGTACAAGCCAGGCCGCGGCGGCGACCCGCCCGAGAAGCTCGGGCCCAAGGAGATCTGCGAGCGCTGGGGCATCACCAGTACGGAACAGGTCAAGGACATCCTCGGTCTCATGGGCGATGCAGTGGACAACATCCCCGGCATCCCGGGCATCGGCGAGAAGACCGCCATGAAGCTCATCCAGCAGTTCGGTACGTTGGAGGGCGTGCTGGAGAATGTGGAGCAGCTCAAGGGCAAACAGAAGGAGAACGTGGTGCAGTTCGCCGAGCAGGGACGCATGAGCAAGTCGCTCGCCACCATCAACGTGAACGCGCCGGTGGAGTTGGACCACGATGCGCTGCACCTGGACCCTCCCGACAAGGAGAAGGTGCTGGAGGTGTTCAGCGAGCTGGAGTTCAAGACGCTGGCCAGCCGCGTGCTGGGTGGCGATGTGAACGGCTCCTCCAAGGTGGGTGCGGAACCGAAGCCCCGGGCCGGTTCAACGGGCAACGGCCAGGTGGACCTCTTCGGCACCACGGTGGACGAAGAGGGACAGGTGCAGCTGAAGGAGCTCGCCACCATCGACACCGTGCCGCACCGCTACTTCCTGGCTGAAGGCAACGAGTCACTCTACATGCTGGCCGCGCAATTGAAAAAGCAGCCGCGCTTTTGCTTCGATACGGAGACCACCGGCACGGACGAGCGCACGGCGGAACTGGTGGGCCTGGCCTTCAGCTGGAAGGCGCACGAGGGCCATTATGTGCCCGTACCGGAGGACCCGAAGGAGGCGCAGCGCATCGTGGACATCTTCAAACCCGTGCTGGAGAACGAGGCCATCGGCAAGGTGGCGCAGAACGCCAAGTATGACATCCGTGTGCTGGCCCGCTACGGCGTGCAGGTGAAGGGACCGCTCTTCGACACCATGGTGGCGCACTACCTGCTGAAACCCGATCAGAACAAGCACGGCATGGACGACATGGCCGAGGCGTATCTCGGTTATCGTCCGGTAAGCATCACCACGTTGATCGGCGAGAAGGGCAGGGGCAAGGTGCAGAAGAGCATGCGCGAAGTGGAGGTGGAGCTGGTGAAGGAGTATGCAGCGGAGGATGCCGACATCACCTGGCGGTTGCACCAACAGTTCGAGCCGCTGTTGGAGAAGGACGAAGTGACCTCCTTGTTCTCGGAAGTGGAGATGCCACTGGTGCAGGTGCTGGCCGACATGGAGACCGAGGGCATCCGCATCGACATCCCTGCGCTCAAGGCCTTCAGCGAGGAATTGGGCACGGAGATCATCCGCCTGCAGGAGGAGATCCACAAGGCCAGCGGGGTCCAGTTCAACATCGACAGCCCCAAGCAACTGGGCGACGTGCTCTTCGAGACCCTCAAGCTCGGGGAGGGCACGGTGAAAAAGACCGCCAAGACCGGCCAGTACCAGACCAGTGAGGACGTTCTCCAGGGCCTGAGCAACGCGCATCCCGTGGTGCCGCTCATCCTGGATTACCGCAGCCTGCGCAAGCTCAAGGGCACCTATGTGGACACCCTGCCCGAAGCTGCCGATCCGGTGACCCATCGTGTACACACCAGTTACCTGCAGACCGTGGCCGCCACAGGCCGCCTGGCCAGCAACGATCCCAACCTGCAGAACATCCCCATCCGCACCGAGAAGGGACGCGAGATCCGCAAGGCCTTCGTACCGCGGGACGGTCATTACCTCCTGTGCAGCGCCGACTATTCGCAGATCGAGCTGCGCATCATCGCCCATATGAGCGGCGACCATAACATGCAGGAGGCCTTCCGGCATGGGCTTGACATCCATGCTGCCACAGCCGCCAAGGTCTTCAACGTGGATATCGCCGAGGTGACGCGCGAGCAGCGCAGCCGGGCCAAGGCCGTCAACTTCGGCATCGCCTATGGGCAGGGTGCCTTCGGGTTGTCCCAGAACCTGGGCATTCCACGTGGGGAAGCCAAACAGATCATCGACGACTATTTCGAGCAGTTCCCCGGGGTGCGCAACTACATGGATGAGATGATCGGCTTCTGCCGCACGCACGGTTACGTGAAGACCCTCATGGGCCGCCGCCGCTACCTGCCGGACATCACCAGCGCCAACAACACCGTGCGTGCCCAGGCCGAGCGCATCGCCATCAACGCACCCATGCAGGGCACGGCGGCGGACATCATCAAGGTGGCCATGGTGGCCATCCACCGCGACCTGCAAAAGCGCCGCCTCAAGAGCAGGTTGCTGCTGCAGGTACACGACGAACTGGTGCTCGATTGCCACAAGGAAGAACAGGAGGAGCTGCTTGACCTGGTGCGCTCCGGGATGGAGAGCGCCATGAAGCTGGAGGTCCCCCTGCTTGTTGACATCCATGTGGGGAAAAACTGGCTGGAAGCCCATTGAGGCCCTGAGCACCCCCGGATATTTGGCCCATATCCGAAGCCTCCGGCATGAGAACGTCCCTTATCCCCGCCCTTGCGGCATTTGTTCTGGTGTTCAGCTCCTGCGGGGGCGGTGCGCCCCAGGAAGAGTTGACCAACCCGGGCGAGGACAGTGCCGCGGTGGACACGCGCAGGGCTAAGGCCAGGAAGATCTTCTTCAACATCCCCTCACCCATGGAGACGGCCACCCTGCTCAAGGATGCGGGGGCTGCCTACGACCGCAAGGTGCTGAACGATGTGCTGAACGTGGACCGCTACACCTCGCCCAGCAAGCAGGCCCTGAACCTGGGCGTATATGGCGCCGATCTGAGCTACGCCAGCGTGTTCAACAACACCCAGGAGAGCATGTTCTACACCAGCTGCGCGAAGAAGCTCGCGGACCGGCTGGGCGTGAGCGATGTGTTCAGCGAGAGCGTGGTGAGCCGCATGGAGAAGAACCGCAACGATCGTGATTCGCTGCTGAACATCATCAGCAGCACCTACTGGGAAGTGGACGGACAGTTGAAGGACGATGGCCGCGACAACATCAGTGCATTGATGATCGCCGGTGGCTGGATCGAAGGATTGTACATCGCCACCCAGGTGGCGGACCGCTCCAAGTCGCCCGAGCTGCGCCAGCGCATCGCCGAACAGAAGCTCAGCCTGAACGACCTGATCGAGCTGCTTGGGACCTATCCGGAGGATGAGGTGCTTGCCGGTGTGCTCAACGACCTGCGCGGGCTGGCCACAGCCTTCGAAGGGGTGCAGATCGGCGGTGCCGGCGAGACCACCCAGGAGAACGGGGTCACCGTGATCGGAGGTGGCCCGGCGGCCAGCCTTACCGACGACCAGCTCGCGGCCATCCGCGACAAGGCCGCCACCATCCGCAACGCCTACATCAACTGATCCGCGCCATGAGCTTCAACCTGCGTTCGATCCCTGTCATCCTTTCGCTCGGTCTGGGTCTTCTTTCCGCAGCACCGTCCATGGCCCAGTGCAAGGCGTTCGCCAAAAGCAAGTGTGTGCCGGAGCTGGCGCCCTTCCGCTTCAACGAGACCTTCAGCGCGGCCCAGCTCGCACCTGGCGAGGAGGCCGAAGTGAACCTGACCTTCTACAGCGGGCAGGAATACCGCGTGATGGTGTGCCCGCATCCCATCCTGGGAGAGGTGAACTGGAAGCTCGTGGACAGCAACAACAAGATCGTGTTCGAGAGCCTGGCCGATGAGCCCAAGCGCACCTTCGATCTGAAAGTGGCCGCGACGCAACAGTTGAAAGTGGTGGTGTGGGTGCCTTCGAAGTCCAAGACAGACATGGTGCATGTCGGTTGCGTGGCCATACTGCTCGGCTTCCGCGAAGGTTGACCGGTCAGTTCCGGGCGATGAGCACGCGGCTCTTGCGGGTGAGGTCCGTGCGCGCCTGGAAGCGCAATTCGTGGTAGTCCCCGCTGTTGGTGCCCAGGTTGAGCACCACCGCCGTGCGCCCGCATTCCCGTCCGTCCTTGTCATAGGCCACCGCCTGCACGGTCTCGTTCACCGCACGGGCCGAGGAGAGATAGACATGCACACGGTTATTCCGCCCTGCACTGTCAGCGGCCACTTCGGTGACGCCCAACACCAGGCCGGCCGCTTGCAGTGAGCTGTCCAGGGCCACGTCAATGCTCCATGCGGCGGCCGCACCCGTCACCACACCTTCAGCCACTTCGCTGGCGGCGCGTCCGGCCATCTCGCCACCCTTGTTCAAGGCTTCCTTGGCTCCGCGGCTGGCGCGGTCGCAACCCATCACCGCAAGGGCGGCGAGGGTAAGCAGCAGGAATGATCGGTCCGTCGTCCGCATCAACGCTTCACGAAGCGCACCACGCGGTCGCCACCGGCTTGTTGGATACGCACGAGGTATACCCCGCTCTCCAGCGGTGCCACCGGCAATTGCACGCGCTGTTCACCGGCGGTGAGCAGGCCGTCATGCAACACCTTCAGGCTGCGGCCCAGGGCGTCGAACAGCTCGATGCGTGTCGCCTCCGCACGTTCCATCACCAACCATAGCTCTGCTTGATCGGTGGCGGGGTTCGGGCGCACCAGGGGTTCCGTGCTGGCGGTCACCACTTCCGAGAGGCCCACCGGCATGCCATTGATGTTGATGTCATCCAGCCAGAAGTTGTTGCCACCCTGGTTCTGGAACCAGAACTTGAAGCGGAAATCGCTGGTCCAGAAGGAGGAGATGATGTTGGTCACCTCGGTGTATGCCCATTGCGCTGGCCCGTTGGGTGTGAAGGGGGCGGTCTGGTCCGGGGCCGTGGTGAGGTTGGTGCTGGCGCGCATCTGCTTGCGCAGGCTCCAGGTGGCGCCGCAATCACTGCTCACGTACACGCGCAGAATGTCGTTGTCGCCGCTCGCGCGCCGCGTAAAGGCATGCCGGAAGCTCAGGGTCACCTGCGTGGCGTTGCTCAGGTCCACGGTGGTGCTCATCAGCTCATCGATGTCGTTCGTGTCGTTCGCCGCGTTGTTCAGCAGGATGCTCCTGCTACCGCTGTATGCGGCGGCGTTGCTCAATGCGAAGGTCACACCGCTATTCTGGTTCACCACGCTCCATTCCGCATCCGGCAAGGTGCTCACGCTCTCGAAGTCCTCGGTGTAGGGCGTGGGTGCGCCGGTGGCGGGCAGTACGGTGATGTAGTTCGTTTCGGTGGTGCTCACGGAACCGGCGCTGTTGCCCGCAGTGAGGGTAACGGCGTAGATGCCCGGCGTGTCATAGGTCACTGCGGGGTTCTCCTGCGTGGAATTGGCGGGGCTGCCACCCGGGAAGCTCCAGGACCAGGAGGTGGCGCCGTGGTAGCTGGCATCCTGGAACTGCACCTGGCTGCCGGCGCATACGATGCGGTTGTCACTGGAGAGCGCCGCCGCACACAAGAGGTCGGTACCATTCGTTCCGGTGGCCGCCAGATTGCCGGGCTGCCACAACTGGTTGCGTTGCGCGGTGTTGCTGTTCAGTGCGGCCAGCATGCGGGTCTTCTGGCCGTTGGTGAACATCTTGCTGCAGTACGAGTACTCCATGTAGTTCTCCACATTGTCCAGACTTCCGCAGCTGATGCCACTGATATTGCAGCTCGTCCAGCCGACGGTGTTCGGGGTGTCGCTCACGTTGTCATCCTCGCTGCAATTGGATGCCAGGCCGGGGTCATTCGTCGGGCCCCAGGTGTGGCGCAGGTTGATCCAATGCCCCACCTCGTGGGTGAGCGTGCGTGAGCGCTGCGGGCTGCTGGTGCCGATGCTGCCCGTGTAATTGTGCAGGAGCACGATGCCATCCGCCGTCACGCCCCAGCTGCTGTTCACCGAGCCGGGCGTGTAGGTGTAGCCTGCCGCACCAGCTGCGCTGGCGGCCACCCACACGTTCAGGTACTTGTTGCGCGGCCATTGGATCAGGTCCTTCATGGTCTGCGTGCCGTCATACGTGAGCACGCTTTGGGTGCGGGTGATGCCGCGCGTGCAGTTGCCGCTGGGGTCCTTCTGCGCCAGGCGGAAGGTGATGCCCACATTGGCCACCACGCCCAGGAAGGCGGGGTTCACAGCGTTCCAATCGGCGTTCAACTGATTGAAATCGTCGTTCAGCACGCGCATGGCGTCCTCGATCTGTTCATCACTGATGTTCTCCGGCCCGTTGTCGTGGATGATGTGGAAGACCACGGGGATCACATAGGTGCTGCCTCCACCGCGGTTCTCGGCGTCCGCTGCAAAGGCCGCCGTTTGTCCTTCCAAGGCCTGGTCGGCCGCATCGATCTCCGCCAGGCGGGCGGGATCGTGCTGATGCAGGGGGGCCAGCAGGAGCAGGTCGTTGTTGCGGCAGGTGAGGTGGTCCGGGTGCTGGGCCATGCTTTGCTGCGCAAAAAGGGCCAACACGGACAGCGTGCCGTAACGGACGATTTGAATGAACTTCATGAGGGAACGGGTCAGGGGTTCGGAATGGGAACCCAAAATTACCCGATCGTGTTCAAACGTTCGGTCATGGGATCGTCCTGATCCTCAGCAAGCTTGGGGTCCAACCCGCGTCTGCCGGACCGCCTCAGCGTGCCAGTGCGCGCTCCAGGTCGGCGATCAGGTCCTCCACGTCCTCGATGCCCACGCTCAGGCGTATGAGCGTGTCCAGCAGGCCGTTACGCAACCGGTCCTCACGTGGAATGCTGGCGTGCGTCATGCTGGCCGGGTGGCCGATGAGCGACTCCACCCCCCCGAGCGATTCGGCCAGTGTGAATAACTCGGTGTTGCTCAGCACGCGCAGGGCATCCTCCATCCGGTCGCCCTTCAGGGTGAAGCTCACCATGCCGCCGAAGCCACGCATCTGCCGGGCCGCCACGGCATGGCCGGGGTGGTCGGTGAAGCCCGGCCAATGCACGCGGTCCACCAGGGGATGTCCTTTCAGGTACTCGGCCACCGCTTTACCGTTGGCGCAATGCCGTTCCATGCGCAGGTGCAGGGTCTTGATGCCGCGCAGCACCAGGAAACAATCCATGGGCCCGGGCGTGGCGCCGCTGCTGTTCTGCACGAATGCCAGGCGTTCAGCCAATGACCCTGAGCCCGTCGAAGGGTCCTTGACCACCAAGGCGCCCATGACCACATCGCTATGGCCGGCCATGTATTTGGTCAGCGAGTGCATCACGATGTCCGCGCCCAGGTCCAGCGGCGTTTGCAGGTAGGGCGTCGCGAAGGTGTTGTCCACCGCCAGCAAGCAGTTGTTGGCCTTGGCGATGGCGGCCAAGGCGGCGATGTCCACCACACGCAGCAATGGGTTGGTGGGGGTCTCGGCCCAGATCAATTTCGTCTCCGGGCGCATGGCGGCTTCCACCTGGTCGGTGTCGGTCATGTCCACGAAGCTGAAACGCACACCGAAGCCCGCGAAGATCTTGGTGAAGAGGCGGTAGGTGCCTCCGTAGAGGTCATTCGTGCTCACCACGTGGTCGTCGGGCTGCAACAACTTGATCACCGCATCGATGGCGGCCATGCCCGTGGCGAAGCACAGCCCATGGGTGCCGTTCTCCAGCGTGGCCAGGTTGCGCTGCAATGCCGTGCGCGTGGGGTTGTGCGTGCGCGAGTACTCGTAGCCCTTGTGCTGGCCGGGGGCGGCCTGGGCATAGGTGCTGGTCTGGAAGATCGGGGTCATCACCGCGCCGGTGCCCGGGTCGGGCTCCAGGCCGGCGTGGATCGCTTTCGTGCCGAAACGCATGGGAATTGGGAATGAGCCTGCCTACCTCAAGCAGGGGCGCGAAGGTAGCGGGCTACTGCTCATCGGCCCGAGTGAGGGCCGCCGCCCGCATCGCCGCCGCGCGTTCCTTGCCGAGGTAACGCTCAATGCCCGCGTGGGCCAGGTACACCAATGGGGTGCTTAGCACCGCCACCAGGAACTTGTAGGTGTAGGCGGTGAGCACCAGCGCCGTGCAGCGTGCGAAGCTGAAGTCGTTGCGCAGCACCCAGAAGGCCATGTAGGTCACCACCACACTGTCGATGAGCTGGCTGATGAGCGTGCTGCCGGTGGCGCGCAGCCAGATGCGCTTGTCACCGGTGAGACGCTTGATCGCGCGGAAGCTGAAGGCATCCACCAGCTGCCCCACAATGAAAGCCGTGAGCGAGCCGAGGATGATGTTCATGCCCTGCCCGAAGATGGCCGCGAAGGCCACTTGCATGTCGGGCACGCCGCGCGCCGCGTTCAGCCCCACCCAGAAGTCCGCCGGCGGCAGGTGGATGGCGAGGTAGAGCACCCCGAAGGCGAAGGCGATGAGCGCTGCGGTGAGCAGGGTGAGGAAGCGCACACCACGCACGCCGTAGTAGTCGTTCACCACGTCCGTCATGATGAAGACGATGGGCCAGGGCAGCACGCCCACACTGAGCACGAAGCTGAGGCCACCCTCGCCGAGCAGGGTGAAGTCGCTCTTCTCCACCCCCAACACGCTTTCCAGTTGGAAGAGCTTCACGCCGATGAGCTCGGCCAGTAGCGCATTGGCCACGAAGAAGCCGCCGAGGATGACGAAGAGCCGCGTGGCGCGGTCGCGGAGGAGGACGTGGATCACGGGTGCACAAGATCGCCCACCCGCACCACATCGCCAGCCACCACCACCGCGTTCATGCCGAAGTTCACGTCATGGCCATGCTTGCGGTAGGTGGCCAGGGTGCGCAGAGGTTCCTTGCCACGTGCGCCGGTGCGCTGGTCGGTGGTGGTGATCACGCAGCGTGAGCAGGGTTTCACCAGTTGGAAGGTGCACGTGCCGATCCGGATCGTGCGCCATTTATCTTCCTGGTACGACTCACCGCCGGCGATCACCAGGTTGGGCCGGAAGCGGTCCATGGGGATCGGCGTGTCCAGCCGGGCGTTCAGGTCGTCCAGCGAGGCCTGGGAGATGATCAGGTAGGGAAAGCCATCGCTGAGCGCGGTGAGCGCATCGGCATACTGCGTATCGGTGGGGCGCAGGGCGGCGTCGGGCATGTACACCAGCTGGCAGGGCTGGCCGAGGCGCTGCCTGAACCAGGCATTCACTTCATGGGGTGCGGCGATGGCATCCACTGGATCGCTCCACACCTGGGTGCGTTGGACCACGCCTTGTTGCAGCGCCCATGGCAGCTCGATGGTGCGGCCATCGCGCCGATCGGTCACGCGAAAGCCATCCACCAGCGGGGCCGTATGCAGGCAGGCCAGTTGCGGCAGCTCGCGCTGGCTCAGGAAGCGCCCCTGCGCATCCACCAGCATCCAGCGGCGGTCATGCTCCAGGCCGCGGTCGGTAAGGCGTGCTTCGGCCACGGAGAACCCGCCCAGGGATTTGACGGGGTGGATGTGGATGGTGGCGAGGTGAAGCCTGTCCTGTTCCACGTTCATCGCTGAGAGCATGCACCCGTGTTGGCGTCCACGCCGGGCTGGTCTCCTACTGCACCCGCGGCAGATCGATCTCGTCGGGCACCACATAGGCGCCCGGGAATTCGGTCTTCAACTGTTGCCGCAGGCGCTCGGCCTCAATGCGGTCGCGCAGGTCGCCCACGCGCACCTTGAAGTTGGGTGCCTGGTAGACGAGGTAGGCGGGCACGTCCGGGTGTTTCAGCAGAAAGCTCCGCCTAACCTCCTCGCCCTGTTTGCGGTCGCTGCCCAGGAACACCTGCACGCGGTAGCCACGGAGCACCTGCTTGCGCGCGGCATAGTCGGCCATGAATTTGGCCACGCGTGGGTCCTCGCGTAGCACCACACCATCGCCGGTGGTGGTCACGGTGGGTGTATCCGCCGGGGCCCTGGTGGCGCTGCCCGTGTGAGGCTGGAAGTATTTGCGGGCGTCCTGGCCGCCATCCTGGGCACTTAACAAGGAGATCAGCAGGAGGCTGCCGGTAAGAATTGCGTAACGCATGCGCATGGCGGGGCGAAAGGTATGCCAGGGGGAAAGGCGGAATGTGGAAAGGAGACCTGGTCAGAGTATCAGGCATTTGATGAGGCGCTATCGAGCAAGAAGATACCTGTGGATGCCCAACCCCCAACCGGCCTCCTCATCAATCCCCAATTGGTCATCACGGTCTTGAGCCGGGGCAAGATCCAACTTTAGAACCACTCTAAATAGCACCCGCTTTCACCCTGCGCGTGACACTTCCGTGGCACGAACGCTCCGCCTGCTATTTTTGCCGCCGGACCAGTGGAACGGTCCGTCCCTAAATCGTCCGGAATGCCGCGCCCATCAAGGATCTCAACGCTTTTCGCCGGGCCCCGTCAGTTTTTCTTCGCGCTTTTCCTGTTGCTTGCTGCAGCTCCCCTGACCGCCCAGGTGGACCAGGCGCTGTACGACCAGGGGCAGAAGATCTTCAAGGGCAACTGCGCCAGCTGCCACAAGGTGGATAAGAAGATGACGGGCCCCGCCCTGCAGGGTGCCCGTGCACGTTGGGAGGGCAAGGGAGACATCTACGCCTGGATCCGCAACAGCACCGCCTATCTGAAGACGGGCAACGCCTACGCCAACCAGATCTTCGCCGAGTACAACAAGAGTGTGATGACGCCCATGGCGCTCACCGACGCGGAGATCGATGCCGTGTTGTACTTCGCTGACAACTATGCGCCTCCGGCCCCTGCCGGCGGCACCACACCCGTGGCCGCGCCGGTGGGCGGGCCACAGACCGCTCCCGCCTGGCCCTGGCTGCTGATCGTGGCGCTGCTCTTCGCTATTGTGTGGATGAGCCTGCGCGGAGTGAAGAACCAGTTGCGCAGCGCCGTGAGCGAGGCGGAAGGGCATGGTCCTGTGGCCAACGAGACCTGGTGGGTGAGCTTGAAAGGCTGGGCATGGCGCAACAAGGCCTGGGCCTCGGTCATCAGCCTGTTGATCCTGAGCTACCTGGTGGTGCAACTGTGGAACTGGGCCTTCGTGATCGGTGTGTACGGCGGCGACCAGGTGCAGCACTACAAACCCTCCCAGCCCATCGCCTTCAACCACACCCTGCACGCCGGCAAGGACAACCTGAACATCAACTGCCAGTACTGCCACAACAGTGCGGAGAAGAGCAAGCATGCCGGGATCCCCACGGCCAACGTGTGCATGAACTGCCACCAGGCGGTGAATGTGGGCCGGTCCGAGGCGGGCACGGCGGAGATCCAGAAGATCTACGCGGCCACCGGCTGGGATGCCGAGAACAACCGCTACACCGGTGTGGAGAAGCCGATCATGTGGAACAAGGTGCACAACCTGCCGGACCACGTGTACTTCAGCCATGCCACGCACGTGGCCGTGGGCAAGATCGAATGCCAGAAATGCCACGGCCCCATCGATGAGAAGATGGACGTGGCCGAGCAGTGGGCCCCGCTCACCATGGGTTGGTGCATCCAGTGCCACGGCGAGACCGAAGTGCAGATGGCCGGCAACGGCTACTATGACGAAGTGCACCGCCGCCTGAAGGAGAACCCCATCGGGCAGCGTGAACTACGCAAATACCTGGAGGACGAGAAGATCACCGTGAAGGAGCTTGGCGGCTGGGAATGCGCCAAGTGCCACTACTAAGAACACCGCGCCGACGCATGCCGAGCACGAAGCGATACTGGCAGGACCTGGCCCAACTGGACCAGGCAGCCGATGTGATCAAGGGCCGCGAGCACGAGTTCCAGGCACCCACTCCGCTGGAGGAGGTGCTTGGTGACCGCAGCTTCCAGGGCGCCTCCACCGACCGCCGCGACTTTTTGAAGTTCCTGGGTTTCGGCCTGGGAGCCGCCACGCTGGCCGCCTGTGAGACCCCGGTGGTGAAGAGCATCCCCTACGTGAACAAGCCCGAGGAGATCGTGCCCGGCGTGGCCAACTGGTACGCCAGCACATACTACGATGGGAATGACTTCGCCAGTATTTTGGTGAAGACGCGGGAGGCACGCCCCATCCACATCAAGGGCAATCCCCGCCACGGCCTCAACCGCGACCCGCAGCTGGACAAGGGCTCCATCAACTCACGCATCAACAGCAGCGTGCTGTCGCTCTACGACAGCATGCGCCTGCAGGGCCCGAAAAAGCGTGACGGCGAGAACTGGACCAATGCCGGCTGGTCTGAGGCGGATGACGCCATCAGCGGCCAGCTCGCCACCATAGCCGGGCAGGGTGGACGCATCGTGCTGCTCACCCCCACGGTGATCAGCCCGAGCATCGTCGCTGCGTTCACGGCCTTCAAAGCGAAGTATGCCACGGCCGAACACGTCCAGTACGACCCCATCAGCTATCATGGGGTCACCACGGCCAACATGCGCAGCTTCGGCCGTCGCGCAATGCCGGGCTACGACCTCACGCAGGCCGATGTGGTGGTGGGTGTGGACTGTGACTTCCTGAGCAGCTGGGGCAACACCACCGAGCACACCTGGCAGTATGCCCGCCGCCGCCGCCCGAGCGATGCCGGCATGAGCAAACACATCCAGTTCGAGGCCCGCATGAGCCTTACCGGCGCCAACGCCGATGAGCGCACGGCCATCAAGCCGAGCGAGGTGACGAACATCGTCATCAGCCTGCACGATCATGTGGCCAAGGCCACCGGTGGTGCGGCCGTGGGTGGCACCGATGCCAGTTGCGATGCCGCCACGGCGCACGCGGCTGAGAACCTGCTGAAGGCCCGGGGCCGCAGCGTGGTGCTGTGCGGCAGCAACAACGCCGATGTGCAGGTACTGGTGAACAGCATCAACATGATGCTGGGCAACTACGGCACCACCATCGATCTGGACAACGCCAGCAACCTCTTCCAAGGGGACGATGCCGCCGTGGCCCAGTTGGTGAAGGACCTGGAGGCCGGCCGCGTGGGCGCACTGCTCATCGCCGGTGTAAATCCCGCCTACACCCTGCCGGAGACTGAAGCGTTCAAGGCCGGTCTGGCGAAGACGGGTCTCACGGTGAGCTTCAGCGGCTATGCCGATGAAACGGCGAGCCTCTGTGGGTGGATCCTGCCTGACCACCATTACCTGGAGTCGTGGAACGACTTCAACCCCAAGCCCGGGCACTACGCCGTGGCCCAGCCCACGATCAACCCGCTGTACAGCACCCGCGCATGGGGCGAGAGCCTCACCCGCTGGTGCGGTCAGTACATCAACTGGCATGACCATGTGAAGGGCGTGTGGCGCGCGCGCTTGGAAGCCCAGGGCGGCAATGCCGATGAGCGTTGGTACCAGGCCGTGCATGACGGCGTGCTGGTGGGCTTCGTGAACGCACCCGGTGCCGTGACCTTCGCCGGTGATGTGAACGCCGCTGCGGCAGCAGCCAAAGCATCGGTGCAGGGCGCCGGTGAATGGGAGCTGCAGGTGTACACCTCAGAAGCCATCGGGGACGGCTCGCACGCCAACAACCCCTGGCTGCAGGAGATGCCGGACCCCATCACCAAGCTCACCTGGGACAATGCATTGCTGATGGCGCCCGCTGACGTGGAGCGCCTGGGCTTGAACCGGTACATCGGCCAGGAACACCCGGCCAGCGTGTGCAAGGTGGCCGTGAACGGTGTGGAGGTGGAACTGCCCGTGCTGGCGGCTCCGGGCCAGAAGGCCGGTACACTGGCAGTGGCCCTGGGCTACGGCCGTGGCGCCAACGGGGAGGCCGTGGGCCGCGCGGCCTGCCTGCGTGATGACGATGGCAAACCCATGCCCGTGGGCCGCAACGCTTATCCCTTCACCGTACGCAGCGGTGGGGCGGTCAGCTATGATGTGCTCAGCGTTTCCGTGACGCCCACCGGCGCCACCTATCCGCTCGCGCTCACGCAGACGCACCTCACGGACATGGAGCGCCACAGCGTGGTGAAGGAGACCACCTTCGCCACCTGGGCCAAGCACGATTCGCAGCACACCTACAACCCGCCGCACCTGCTGGCGGTGCATGAGGATGTGAACGGCGACGGGCTGATCAACGCGCTGGACAAGAAGCCGGTGACGCAGATCGACCTGTGGGAGGAGCACCCCGTGGAAGGCGTGGGCCACCGCTGGGGCCTGAGCATCGACCTGAACAGCTGTATTGGTTGCGGTGCGTGCGTGACGGCCTGCAACAGCGAGAACAACATTCCGGTGGTGGGCAAGGACGAAGTGCGCCGCAGCCGCGAAATGCACTGGCTCCGCATCGATCGCTACTTCAACAGCGACATGACCAAGGCCCGTGCAGCGGAGGAAAGCGTGGGCACGATCGCCATGTACACCGCCATGGAGCGCCCGGCGGAGAACCCGCGTGTGGTCTTCATGCCGGTGATGTGCCAGCATTGCAACCACGCACCCTGCGAGACCGTGTGCCCCGTGGCGGCCACCACGCACAGCAACGAGGGCCTCAACCAGATGTCCTACAACCGGTGCATCGGCACGCGCTACTGCGCCAACAACTGCCCCTACAAGGTGCGCCGCTTCAACTGGTTCAACTATGTGACCGAGAAGTTCGGCCAGGTGAACCCCGCCTGGGATGAAGTGGGCCGCATGGTGCTGAACCCGGATGTTACGGTGCGGGCCCGTGGCGTGATCGAGAAGTGCAGCTTGTGCGTACAGAGCATTCAGGCCGGCAAATTCGCCGCCAAGAAGGCCGGCCGTCCGGTGAAGGATGGCGATATTGAGACCGCGTGCAGCGCGGCCTGCGGCGCGGGCGCCATCATCTTCGGTGACCTGAACGACACCAACAGCCGCGTGCGTAACCTGAGCCAGGACGAGCGCAGCTACCACATGCTGGAGGAACTGGGCGTGAAGCCCAACGTGAACTACCTGGCAAAGGTCCGCAACACCGAGGCCGAAGAGGCCCACCACGCCTAAGGAGACGAGCACCATGCAGCACGAAGCAGCGATCCGCGAACCGCTCATCCTGGGTCATAAGACCTACGGCGACATCACCCATGACATTGTCGCCCCGATCGAGAACAAGGCCCCCCGAGGCTGGTACGTCCTCATGACCATCGCCAGCCTGATCGCCGCCTACGGCACGGGCTGCATCCTGTACCTCATCAGCAAGGGCGTGGGGGTGTGGGGCCTGAACAAGACGGTGGACTGGGCGTGGGACATCACCAACTTCGTGTGGTGGGTGGGCATCGGCCACGCCGGTACCCTGATCAGTGCGGTGCTTTTGCTATTCCGTCAACGGTGGCGCATGGCCATCAACCGCTCGGCCGAGGCCATGACCATCTTCGCCGTGATCATGGCGGCCACCTTTCCGGGCATTCACATGGGACGGATCTGGATGGCCTACTGGGTGTTCCCCCTGCCCAACCAGTTCGGCAGCCTCTGGGTGAACTTCAACAGCCCGTTGCTGTGGGACGTGTTCGCGATCAGCACCTACTTCAGCGTATCGCTGGTGTTCTGGTATATCGGTCTGATACCTGACTTCGCCACCATCCGCGACAAGGTGACCAAACCCGGCATGAAGAAGCTCTACAGCATCCTCAGCTTTGGTTGGACAGGCAATGCCAAGGCCTGGACCCGCTTTGAGGAGGTGAGCCTGGTGCTGGCCGGCATCGCCACGCCGCTGGTGTTCTCGGTGCACTCGGTGGTGAGCTTCGACTTCGCCACCTCGGTGATCCCCGGCTGGCACACCACCATTTTCCCGCCCTACTTCGTGAGCGGTGCCGTGTTCAGCGGTTTCGCCATGGTGCAGACGCTGCTGCTGGTGATGCGCAAGGTGATGAAGCTGGAGAGCTACATCACCATCAAGCATGTGGAGTACATGAACATCGTGATCATCGTCACCGGCTCCATCGTGGGCGTGGCGTACATCACCGAGCTGTTCATGAGCTGGTACAGCGGCGTGGAGTACGAGAGCTACGCCTTCATCAACCGCGCCACGGGTCCCTACTGGTGGGCCTACTGGAGCATGATGACCTGCAACGTGATCAGCCCGCAGGTGTTCTGGTTCAAGAAGCTGCGCACCAACCTGGCCTTCACCTTCTTCATGAGCATCGTGGTGAACGTGGGCATGTGGTTCGAGCGTTTCGTGATCATCGTGACCAGCTTGCACCGCGACTTCCTGCCGAGCAGCTGGACCCTGTTCCACCCCACCTGGGTGGATGCCGGAGTGTTCATCGGTACCATTGGCATCTTCTTCACCCTCTACCTCCTCTTCGCCCGCTATTTCCCCGTGGTGGCGCTCAACGAGATGAAGTCCATCCTGAAGACCAGCGGGGAATCCTACAAGCAACGGGCGGAGACCCATCATCACTGAGCACGCATGGCGGACAAGATGATCTATGCGGTCTATGACGACCCCGAAGTGCTGAAGAGCGCTGCGCGGACGGCCGTAACGGCCGGCCTGAAGGTGAGCGACGTGTACTCGCCCTTCCCGGTGCACGGGCTGGACCCCATCATCGGGGTGAAGCGCACGCGTCTGGGCATCGTGAGCTTCATGTTCGGGTTGACGGGCCTGAGCCTGGCACTCCTGGGCATGTCCTATTTCATGATCTGGGACTGGCCGATGAACATCGGTGGCAAGCCGAGCTTCAGCCTGTACCAGAACCTGCCGGCTTTCATTCCCGTGGCCTTCGAGTTCACGGTGCTCTGCGCCGCGCATGGCATGGCCATCACCTACCTGATCCGCAACAAGACCCTGCCCGGCATGCCGGCCCGCAATCCGGACCCGCGTAGCACGGACGACAAGTTCGTGATGGAACTGCGCACCAGTGCCAACCCGGGCCGCAACGCCGAGGACATCGTGTCCGTGCTGCGTGGCACGCCCGCTTCAGAGATCAACGAACGCAGCAGCCACTGATGGCCATGAAGCTTCTGAAGACCCTTCCCGCCCTGGCCCTGCTGGCCGCCTGCGCGGGCGACCCCGACAGCCCGGGGATCGAGTACATGCCGGACATGTACCGCAGCCCCGCCGTGGAAGCCTACGTGGACTACGGTCAGGACCCCTTCTACTTCGCCGATTCGGTGGTGAAGCGCCAGCGCACCACACAGAGCGTACGCCGCCCACCGGCAGGTACCGTTCCTTTTGCCGCCGATGCCGCCAAGGCAGGTTTCAATTTTCCCTACCCGTACCCCAACAGCCCTGAAGGGTATGAGCGCGCGGGTGCGGAGTTGAAAAGCCCCATTCCGCTCACGCAGGCCACAGTGGACCACGGCAAAGTGATCTACGAGAAGTTCTGCCAGCATTGCCATGGCGTCAAAGGACAGGGCGATGGCAACGTGGTGACCAAAGGCAACTACCCGGTGCCACCAGCCTATGACGGGGCGCAGCTGAAGGACCTGCCCGAGGGCAAGATCTTCCACTCGCTCATGTACGGCAAGAACGTGGCCATGGGCTCCCACGCCGGTCAGCTCTCCCGCGAGGAGCGCTGGTTGGTGACGCATTACGTGCAATACCTTCAAGCGGGTGGGCGCCTTCCCGGCGCGGGTGCCGATACCACCGCCACCGCCGCCACCAAGTGAACCCGAACCCGAAGACAGCGATGGAATTCACCTTCAGCAAACGGGCCAGAACGCTCACCCTTGTGCTCATCGTGGCAGGCCTGCTGGCCACGGTCGTGGGCATCATGGGCGATACGACGGACCATCACCAGCGCACCTGGGCCAGCCTATTCGTCAATGGCTTTTTCTTCTTCGGCATCGCGCTGGGCTCCCTGTACTTCTTCGCGTTGCAGTACGCCACTGAAAGCGCCTGGAGCGCCTTGCTCAAGCGGGTATATGAAGGCTTGATGGGCTTTTTGCCCATTGGTGCCGGTGTGATCGTGCTGGTCCTGGCCGCCGGGCACTTTGGCCACCTCCACCACCTCTGGCATTGGATGGATCCCGAGGTGACCAACCCGGACAATCCCGAGAAGTACGATGCCCTCATCGCGGGCAAGATGCCCTACCTGAACACCGGCTTTTTCTGGCTGCGCACCATCGCCTACCTGGCCGTGTTCCTGCTCTTCGCCCGCTGGTTCCGCAAGCGCAGCCTGGAAATGGACCGCCAGACCGGTGATGTGCTCGTGACCAACCACAAGACCAACTACCGCCGCGGTGCGCTCTTCCTGGTGCTCTTCGCCGTGTTCAGCAGCATGCTGGCCTGGGACTGGATCATGAGCATCGATGTGCACTGGTTCAGCACCCTGTTCGGTTGGTACACCTTCAGTGGCATCTGGGTGAGCGCCATGGTGGCCGCCATGGTCATGGTGCTCTACCTTAAGCGCAAGGGTTACCTGCCCCAGGTGAACAACAGCCACATCCATGACATGGGCAAGTGGGTGTTCGCCATCAGCTTCCTGTGGAGCTACCTCTGGTTCAGCCAGTTCATGCTGTACTGGTACGCCAACATTCCCGAGGAAGTGAGCTACTTCATGGTGCGTGTGGATCCCGGGCTGCAGCTCCACAATGGTTTCCGCTGGCCCTTCTTCATCACCTTCATCATCAATTTCACCGTGCCCATGGTGTTGTTGATGAGCCGCGACGCCAAGCGCAATCCACGCTTCCTCATGACCGTATGCGCCCTTATCCTGATCGGCCACTGGATGGACGTGCAGGTGATGGTGCAGCCCGGCACCTTGGGCCACTGGCACATGAGCTGGCTGGAGATCGGCATGTTCCTGCTTTTCCTCGGTGTCTTCATCCGTGTGGCGCTCACCACGCTCACGAAGGCGCCGCTGGTACCCGTGCATCACCCCTACATGGACGAAAGCGTCCACCATCATATCTGAACCGAACCTATCCCGGTCCGCCGGGGTTCCCCAATAGAGCGCACCGATGATGACGTTGTTGATCGTACTGGTCGTGGTGCTGGGCGTGATGGCCGTCGCCCAACTGGCCCGCGTCTATGAACTGACCGCCAAACTGCGCGGCAAGCGCGAAGAGGACATCACCGACAGCGACAACCGCATGAACGCGCGGTTGATGTGGCTGTTCTGCGTGGCCTATTTCGGCTTCTTCATCTGGCTGCTGGTGCGGTATAACGACCGCATGCTGCCGGTAAGCGCCAGCGAGCACGGTGTGTGGACCGACCAGCTGCTGGACGTGAACTGGTACATCCTGTTCATCGTATTCTTCATCACCAACATCCTGCTGTTCTACTTCGCCGGCCGCTACGTGTACGACCGCAACCGCCGTGCCCTCTGGCAGCCGCACAACAACAAGCTGGAGCTGCTTTGGACCATTGTGCCTGCCGTGGTGCTCATTGGCATCATCATTTACGGGCTCACCATCTGGAATCGCATCACCTCGCCTGCTTCACCCGATGCGATGGTGGTGGAGGTGTACGCCAAACAGTTCGACTGGACCGCGCGTTATCCCGGTGCCGACGGCATCATGGGCGCCACGGACTACCGCCTGATCAATGACCAGAACCCGCTGGGCATCGTCACCCCAGCATCCATCGCCACCCGGCTGGATGAACTGGCGGCTGAGCGCGAGGCGATCCTGAAGGACATCGCCCAGAACGAGCAGGTCATGCCCCCGGCAAAGCTGGCCGAGTCGCGCAAAAGAGTGGAACGCATCGAGCGCACCTCCGCACGCATCATCCGGCTGCGCACCGAGATGGAGCAGGACATCGCCATGAACAAGGAGACCAGCCCCTATGCACATGGCGAGGATGACATCGTGGTGAAGGAATTCCACCTGCCCATCCGCAAGGAGGTGAAGATGCTGATCCGCAGCCGTGATGTGATCCATAGCGCCTACATCCCGCACCTGCGCGCCCAGATGAACGCCGTGCCGGGCATGACCACCACCTTCAACATGGTGCCCACGATCACCACGGACAGCATGCGCACGGTGATGAATGATCCCGCCTTCGAATTCATCCTGCTCTGCAACAAGATCTGCGGAGCTTCGCACTACAACATGCAGATGGCCCTGGTGGTGGAGCCCGAGAACGCCTACAACGACTGGCTTGCCCAACAGAAGCCGTTCCAGGCCGCCCCGGAGCCCGCCGCCCCCTCGGCCATGACCACCACCGCCACTGAGGCCCCTGTCACCACGAACTGAACGCTGTCAATCCGCTAGATCCATGGGTGCTGTGAACACCGCTCACGCCGGACACGATCATCACCATCATCACGAGGAGTCGTGGGTGTCGAAGTACATCTTCTCCCACGACCACAAGATGATCAGCAAGCAATTCCTGATCACAGCCATCTTCATGGCCTGCGTGGCGGTGATCATGTCCATCATCTTCCGCCTTCAGCTCGCCTATCCGGGTGAGGGCTTTGCCTTCACCAATTTCTTCCTGGGCGACAAGTGGGGCAAGGATGGCATCCTGGACCCCAACATGTACCTGGCCCTGGTGACGATCCACGGTACCATCATGGTGTTCTTCGTGCTCACCGGTGGTCTTTCCGGCACCTTCGCCAACCTGCTCATCCCCTTGCAGGTGGGCGCGCGTGACATGGCCAGCGGTTTCATCAACATGCTCAGCTACTGGTTCTTCTTCCTGAGCAGCGTGGTGATGCTCTCGTCCCTGTTCGTTGAGGGAGGTCCTGCTTCCGCCGGCTGGACGGTGTATCCGCCCTTGAGCGCATTGCCACAGTCGATCCCCGGATCGGGCGCCGGCATGACCCTGTGGCTGGTGAGCATGGCGCTCTTCATCGCCAGCTCGCTCATGGGCGGTTTGAATTATGTGGTGACCATTCTGAACCTGCGTACAAAGGGCATGCGGATGACCCGCCTGCCACTGACCATGTGGGCGATCTTCATCACCGCCGTGCTCGGTGTGCTGAGTTTCCCCGTGCTGTTGAGCGCTGCCTTGCTGCTCATCCTGGACCGGTCCCTTGGCACGAGCTTCTTTCTAAGTGACATCCACATCGCCGGTGAGGCGCTGGACCATGTGGGTGGAAGCCCCATCCTCTTCCAGCACTTGTTCTGGTTCCTGGGCCACCCGGAGGTGTATATCGTGCTGCTACCCGCACTGGGCATCACCTCCGAGATCATCTCTACCAATGCACGCAAACCCATCTTCGGCTACCGCGCCATGATCGGGTCGATCCTGGCGATCGGCTTCCTGAGCTTCATCGTGTGGGGCCACCACATGTTCCTCACGGGTATGAACCCCTTCCTGGGCAGCGTCTTCGTGTTCACAACGCTCTTGATCGCCATCCCATCCGCAGTGAAGGTGTTCAACTACATCACCACCTTGTGGAAGGGCAACATCATCTTCACCCCGGCGATGCTCTTCAGCATCGGCCTGGTGGCCACCTTCATCGCGGGTGGTCTTACCGGCATCATCCTGGCGGATAGCGCACTGGACATCAACATCCACGACACCTACTTCGTGGTGGCCCACTTCCACATCGTGATGGGCATGAGCGCCATCTTCGGCATGTTCGCAGGGATCTACCATTGGTTCCCGAAGATGTATGGGAAGATGATGAACACGAAGCTGGGCTACGCGCATTTCTGGCTCACCTTCGTATGCGCCTTCGGGGTCTTCTTCCCCATGCACTTCGTGGGTCTGGCCGGGGCGCCCCGCCGGTATTACCAGTACACCGAGTTCCCCATGTTCAACGGGGTCACGGACTTGAACGTGCTGATCACGGTGTTCGCCATCATCGGTGGCCTGGCCCAGGTGATCTTCATCTACAACTTCTTCTACAGCGTGTACCGCGGCCCCAAGGCCGTGCAGAACCCCTGGCGCAGCAATACCCTGGAGTGGACCACACCCGTGGAGCATCTGCACGGCAACTGGCCGGGCGCCATCCCCGAGGTGCACCGCTGGCCTTATGATTACAGCAAGCCCGGCAAAGCCGAGGATTTCGTGCCGCAGACCGTGCCCATTGAGGCCGGTGAAGAGGAGCACTAGGTCCGGGTGGGCAACCGTTCGGAATGTCCGCACCTTTGGTGCGGACATTCTTTTTTCAGCTCGTGCGCGCACTTCTCCTGGTCGCTTTCATCCTATCCGGCGGTATGGCCCGCGCGCAGTTGCTGGATAGCATCGGTGGCTTTCTCGGTGAGCGACCGCGGTTCCTGGTGACCTTGGACACGCGTGGCTCCTTCATCAGCAACCAGAACGTGCGCCTGCTGGGCGTGAAGGTGGGCCTGGAGCATTCCGGGCGGGTGCGTTACGGGGTCGGCTACAGCTTTCTGAGCACACCGGTCAGTGGTGGCGATCGAGTGGTGGAATGGGAGGGAGGGTCCCGTATGGTGGCCACCCGATTGCGTTTCGGGTACATCACCCCTTTCTTCAGCTACGCCTTCTACCAACGCGGGCACTGGGAGGTGAGCATCCCTGTGCAGGTGGGTTTAGGCTGGGGGGCGCTTGTTTACACGAGCGCCACCGGAAAGAACGAGACGTATGCGAGCACCTTCGTCTTCCTGTATGAACCAGCCATGGTGGTGCAATACCGCTTCCTGCGCTATCTCGCTGTGGGTGGTGGGTGGGGCTTCCGGTTGGTGGCCACGGGGGCTGACCTTGATCAAAGCCTGAACGCGCCCATTTACCTCTTCGGCCTTAAGGTGTATTTCGGCGATATCCTGCGCGACCTGCGCAGAGAGGAACCCTGAGCCCGGCTACTTTCGCAGCATGCCCGAGTCCTTTGACCCCCGCCAGGAACAGCGCACCACCAGCGACAAGGAGCTGGAGCAGGTGTTGCGTCCGCGCCGGTTCGAGGAGTTCGCCGGGCAGAAGGCGGTCACCGACAACCTGAAGGTCTTTGTACAAGCCGCCCGGCAGCGTGGCGAGGCGCTTGACCATGTGCTCTTGCACGGCCCACCCGGTCTGGGCAAGACCACGCTGGCGAACATCATCGCTGCGGAAATGGCCGTGGGCATCCGCATCACCAGTGGTCCCGTCCTGGACAAGCCCGCCGACCTGGCTGGCTTGCTCACCAACCTGGAGCCGCACGATGTGCTCTTCATCGACGAGATCCATCGCCTCACCCCGGTGATCGAGGAGTACCTCTACAGCGCCATGGAGGACTACCGCATTGACCTGGTGATCGACGCGGGACCGAACGCACGCACCGTGCAGATCGCGCTGAACCCCTTTACCCTGGTGGGTGCCACCACACGCAGTGGTCTGCTCACGGCCCCGTTGCGCGCGCGCTTTGGCATCAACAGCCGGCTGGACTATTACGACAGTGGCACGCTCAAGGGCATCGTCAAACGCAGCGCCGGGCTGCTGAACGTCCCCATCATCGATGCTGCGGCGGAGGAGATCGCGCGCCGGAGCCGCGGCACACCGCGCATCGCCAATGCGTTGCTGCGGCGCGTGCGCGATTTTGCCCAGATACAGGGTGACGGCACCATCGACCTGGTGATCGCGCAGCACGCATTGAAAGCCCTCAACGTGGATGCGCACGGCCTGGACGAGATGGACAACCGGATCCTGGGCGCCATCATCGACAAATTCAGCGGCGGGCCGGTGGGGCTGAACACCATAGCCACCGCAGTGGGTGAGGAGGCCGGCACCATTGAGGAGGTCTACGAACCCTTCCTGATCATGGAGGGCTACCTGCAGCGCACGCCACGTGGCCGACAGGCCACTGAGCGGGCCTACCGGCACCTCGGCCGTGTGCCCAGCATCAAGCCGGGCAGTTTGTTCGAGTAAGGCGTACGCAGGATCCCCCGACGCTCGAACGCGCGACCAGGTTCAGTCTGCCTCTACCTCGAACTTCCGGCGTGTTCCACTGTACAGTTCATAGCGCAGGAAGCGGCATTCAAGGGAGCCATTGAACAGCTTGATGCGCGGCCTGGGGGTCAGATGTACCTGATTGGCCGCGGCACGATTGCTGGTGAGCAGCCAGGCGATCCAGCCGGACCAACGTTGTTTGAGCGTATCACCGATGGTCTTATACAGCGTGAGGATGTCCTCCTCCTTGTCCATGCGCTCGCCATAAGGCGGGTTCATGATCATGGTGCCCATCGCGGCCGGAGGTTCCAGCTCCTGAAAGGGCTTGTTGACCACGTGGATCCTGCCTTTCAACCCGGCGCGCGCGATGTTGATGGAGGCTTTTCGCGCCACGTTGGAACTGAGCTCTCCGGCCACGATGACCGGCCGGTTCCCGAGGGTGGCCCGCTCCCTGGCCTCCTCACGTACCGACCGCCAGAGGGAAGGGTCGTAATCCTTCCATTCTTGAAAGCCGAAGTGCGGGCGGTGGATGCCCGGAGCAATGTTGCCTGCGATCATGGCCGCTTCGATCGGTATCGTGCCACTGCCGCACATGGGGTCCACGAAAGCAGTGGTCCGGTCCCAACCGGAGAGCAGCACCAGGCCGGCGGCCAGTACTTCGCTGAGCGGTGCCAGGTTGGTGGGGTCGCGGTAGCCACGCTTGTGCAGGGCCGCACCACTGCTGTCCAGGGATACAATGCAATCCTCTTCATGGATGTAAAGATGGATCCGCAGCGTGGGCCGGTCCAGGTCCACCGAAGGGCGCTTTCCAAACCGCTTCCGGAAGCGGTCCACGATGGCATCCTTGGCTTTCAGCGAAAGGAATTGCGCATTGGTGAATTGGTTGGAGTGCAGTGTACAGCTTATGGCCAGGGTGTCATCCGGACCCAGGTGGTCCTCCCACCTGATGGCTGCCACACCGTCGTAGAGTTCGGCTTCGCGCCGCACGTGGAACCGGCCAAGGGGCACCAGCACCCGCTGCGCCGTGCGCAACCACAAGTTCGCCCGGTACATGCACGCCCGATCGCCAACAAAGGACGCTGCGCGTACCTGCTTGACCACCTGTTGTGCACCAATGGCCTTGAGCTCCTCCACCAACAGGTCCTCCAGCCCGAACATGGTCTGGGCGGTCATGTGGAATTGCTCCGTGGCCATTGCGCCGAATGTACGTTGGGACACCGGGCTATCTTGTCCGCATGCCCGATGCCCGCGCGCGTACCGCATTGATCAAGTCCAAGGCGCATGAGCTGGGCTTTCTGGCCTGTGGTGTGGCACAGGCCGGGTTCCTCGAGGAGGAAGCGCCCCGCCTGGAGCAATGGCTACGGCAGGGGAAGCAGGGCAACATGGGCTATATGGAGCGCCACTTCGATCTGCGGCTCGATCCAACCAAGCTGGTGCCAGGAGCGAAAAGTGTGATCAGCCTGGCTTACAACTACCACACACCGGCACGCCAGGCCGACCCGGGGGCCCCGAAGCTGAGCACCTACGCCTATGGACGCGACTACCATAAGGTGCTGCGCAAGCGATTGAAGCCGTTGATGGCGTTCATTGGAGCGCAGTTCGGTGACATTGCCATGCGTGCGTTCGTGGATAGCGGACCCGTGCTGGAAAAGGCGTGGGCTGAACGGTCGGGTATCGGATGGCGGGGCAAACACACCAATGTGATCCGGCAGGGAGAAGGTTCCTTCTTCTTTCTCTGTGAGTTGATCACGGACCTTGAACTGGAGCCAGATGCCCCCGCCACCGATCACTGCGGGACCTGCCGACGCTGCATTGATGCATGCCCCACGCAGGCCATCACGCCGTATGGCGTGGATGGCAGCCGGTGCATCAGCTACCTCACCATTGAGCTGAAGGAGGCCATCCCGAAGGAGTTCGCGGGTAAATTGGAGGGATGGGCCTTCGGTTGTGACATCTGCCAGCAGGTTTGCCCGTGGAACCGCTTTGCCACCCCGCACCAGGAGCCCGAGTTCCAGCCCAAGCCTGGGCTTATGAGCCTACCAGCCGAGGAATGGCATGGCATGACGGAACTGGTATTCGATCAGCTGTTCGAGGGAAGTGCCGTGAAGCGGACCAAATACGAAGGGCTTACCCGGAACATCCGGTTCCTACGGCAGGATCGGGCGGAATAGGCCGTTCAGCTCCGCATGGTGCTGCGGAACACCTCCAGGATGATCTCCTTGTACTGATGGCCGAAGGTGGCCAGGCACCACGCCTTCAGCACCAATTGGTCATGGGAGCCCAGCCAGCGGACCGCCTTGGCCAGTTCCTTACGGAACAGACGGGGGTCAAAACTGACTTTCTGAAGGATCTGCTTGCTGAACTCCATCATCGAACGTCCCTGCTCCATCATCACTGTGCGGGTTTAGCGGTTGATCGGTCACCCTGGCCGCTGGTCAGGACGGCCATTCTGCCAAAAGAGCGAGGAGAAAGGTAATACGGATAAAGACCGGATCCCAAATCGGGGGGTGCAAGGTTTATTCACGATCCTCTGGATCCCGTCCCGCTGGCGCCGGTCAAGGCAGCTTCTTTTCCGCCGCCTGGAGCACCTCGTAGTCGGCGTTCCGGTACACATAGGCCACCAGGTGGCAATTGGCAGGCTCGATCACATTCGAGGCCAGGGGGTAGGTGAAGGGGAAGCTGAGTGTGTCGCCGACACTGGCACCACCGCTGATGGCGAGCGTTCCCCAGGTGCCGTTCAAATTGTCGCGGAGCACATGGCGGTGGTTGTAGTCAGGAACGATGGGGGGGGTGGCCTGGTTGTCGATCTGGTAGTCGATCACATTGTCTTCGGTGAGGTAGATGACCAGATTGTGGTCGCCGACAATATCCTCCAGCATGGCCACCTTCACCGTGGTGTTCACCACGTTGGTGGTGCTGTTGTAGGTCAGCGACCCGAACCAGATATCCATGACCGGGTCGTCATCGATGATCTCCGCAATGGCGCTGCCCCAGGCGCTCTGGCTGAGAGTAAGGCTGCTGTTGTAGGGTTTGCGGCTCACCATGCCGGTGGGCAGGAAGGTGATGTTGAACGAGGTGGCATAGGCATTGCCGGCAGGTGTGCGGAAGTCCGTATCCAACACGCCATCGCCGATGGGAGGGTAGGGGGCGGCGAAGGCATCCGTACAGTGCACCCCCACAAGGATCACATTTTCCGCGCCATACACGGCCTGCAACTGTAGAGCGGTCTGTGTGGCACTGGGGCAGTTGTTGCAGGTGTGGCCGGTCATGTCCTCCAACAGGATGCGGCGTGAGGTCTCACCCGGTGTGGGGCCCGGTCCTCCCCCGCCACCTTGCCGAGGCTGGTCCACATAGTCACAGGCCGCGAACAGCAGCAGCGCGGCGGTCACCACGGTCTGTGGACGGATGGGCATGCTTAGAAGGTACTCGTGATGGACAAAGATAGCCCCGTGGCGGAGGGTACCTGGCGACATACGCCACCCACGCAGAAGATGCCGGCCCGCTGGCGTCCGTAGTTCATTTGGAAACGTGTACCCCCGCGGATGAAGCCAAAGGACATGATCGGGTAGTGCACCCGCTGGGTGGGCTTCTCCACACCTCCTTTTTCGAAGGTGTCGTCCAGGGTCTTGTAGTTGAACTGGTCCTGGGCGGCCACGAACCAGTGCGGGCTGAATGTGAATTCGGCCACGGCCGTGGCCCAGCTGCCGGAATCCTGTTTGGTGGTGAGGACCTGGGCTTCCAGCCGGACGGAGTTGCGATCATTGAAGTTATGCAGTGCTTCCACGATGTAGATGTCTGCGTAGACCGTGGGCTTGCCCGGTTTGCCTTGGATGATGTCGATGTTGTAGACCAGGTTCAAATACATGAGGCCGAGGTCCCAGGTCTCACTGATCCGCTTGCGGACTTCCAGGTTGAAGTCTTTGAAATAGACCTCCTCGCCAGGCGAGAAGAAGTTGGTGCGATAGCCGATGAGCTGCTCGTCGTTGGTCACCAAGGTGCTGTCCAGGGAAAAGGCGCAGGAATAGTTCACGGCCACCTTGGTGCCGTATTTGCCGCCGAGCGGGGTATCCTTCTTGAATTTCCGGAATACTTCACCCGCAAAGGACACCTCGCCATTGGGTTGGGTGGCGTAGGGGTAGAGCGTGGCCGGCAGGTTGTAGGTGTGCTGCTTGGTGCGCGGAGGAAGAAAGTTGATGTTCAGGTCGAACGGCGTGGGCGCGGCACGGTCGCTTTGGAAGAACATGTTGTCGAAGGTGTGCGCCGAGCCGGTGATGCCGAAGCCTTTGGTGGAATACGTGGCGTTCACCAGCAAGCCCTGGCCGGGCTTGTAGATGAAGCCGTTCTTGTTGTTGGGATCGTTGATCTTGTAGGCATACTCCGAATACAGGTTCCACTTGTTGTTCACATAATTCACCCGGCCTGCCCATGCTCCCACATTCTCGGGAAGCACGTAGATCGGGTCACGGTCCTCCTGGAATTTGCTCACGAAGCTGCCTCCGATGATCAAGTTGCCCTTGATCGTCCAGGCCGTGTCGAGCAACTCGGCGAAGTTCACTTCGGCATCGAACGCGCGCACGATGCCCGGCCCTTTGGTGAACCCGTTCTCGAACCCGAAGCGTTGCTGGCCCACCAAGCCTTTCAGATAGATGCCATCATGGGCCTTGAACAGGACGCGCACCCCGTCCATGGCATTGTCCACACCCAAGTAGCGTTCCTCAAAGCTGCGGAAGACCATGCCCTGCCCGAACTGCTCGAAGAAGTTCCCCACGGTCACCTCAAGGCCATCGCCGGTGTAGGTGGCATACCGGTATCCCAGGCCTGTGCCCTTGTAAGGCTGCCCGGCAGGGTATCCCAACAAGGCGGGATTGTAGCCCTCCAACCGGACACCGGCACGGAACCGCCCCTGCGTGTATTGCAGGTTCATCCAGCTGTTGATGCCGAACTGTTGGGGCGGCGGAATAGCCCCGATCTCCAGGTCCTCCTTGTAGAATTGGGCGTCCGTGCTGAAGTTCCCATGGACCTCGCCGCCATCCTGTGCATAGGCCATGCCCCGCACGATCAGCGCGAACACCACCACTGCGCAGGTCCTGAACTTGCTCGTCCTCATGTGCGCCATTGGCCGCAGGAACTCACTTTCCTGCGAGTTCCTTCACCTTCTGGTACAGTTCGTTCTCGTCGCCCGGTTCGTAATTGTTGTGCTGCCAAACGATCTCTCCCTGGCCATTCACCAGAAAGGTATGCGGCACGTTGCTCACGTTCAGGGCACGCTTCAGGTCCCCGTTCGGGTCCAGGTACACCTCGTAGTCCCATTCCTGCCCGTCCACATAGGGTTTTACACGGGCCATGCTCCGTGCGTCATCAATGCTCACTGCGATGAGCTTCACCCCGGTCTCCTTCTGCCAGCTTGCGTAGCGATCGGCAATGGTGTTCAACTCGCGCTTGCATGGCGCACACCATGTTGCCCAGAAATTGATGATCATGGGCTTGCCGTTGTTGCTGAAGGTCTTGGTGTCCACCTTCCGCCCATCGAGCGTTTGTACGGTGACACTGGGGAATTTCTGCTTGGACTGCGGAGCGAGGCTCATCAGCAGCGGCAGTACCAATAGAAAGGAGAGGCGCAGCAGTGTTCTCATGGATTTATTATGGCTCTTCGGATGATGGGACAAAAAGAGGTCGGCGACCGCGGTGCAAGGTTCGCACCAGGATCGCCGACCCTCTTTGTTCCAGTGGTTCGGCGCCTTACTTGGTCACCGTCACCTTGCGGGTGGCGCTGTGGTCACCTGCAATGATGCGGAAGGAGTAGATGCCGTTGGTGAGGTTGCCCAGGTCGATGGTCTGCTGCTGCATGCCGCTGCCCACGCTTTGCTCACGCTCCAACACCTGCTCGCCCAGCAGATTGTACACCTCCACGCGGGTGCGGGTGCCAGCTGGCAGCTGGTATTGTACCGTTACCAGACCATTGGTCGGGTTCGGGAAGATGTCCAGGCTGGTCTCCAGCACATTGTCCTCAATGCCCGCCAGGATGTTGGTCTTGAAGGGACGCACCTCCACGTTGTCGAATTCACCACCTTCGAGGAACACGTTGCTGCCGACTTTCAGCTTGTAATAGCCGTTCCCGTATGCGCAGCACATGCCATCGCCATAGGCGTCATAGATCTCGAAGCGGTAGCAGTTCAGGTCCGTGAGCGCCGGGAAGTTGTGGTTGTACACCGTATTGTTGGAGTAGTTGCCAGCTGGGTCCTGCGCGATCACCGTACCGGCGGGGTTGAACAGCTTCCAGGTGGTCTCGCTGCCGTAGTTGTCCGTCTTCAGTTCCAACGATACGTTGATGCCTGGAGCCACCTCGGTGCCTGCGGCAACGCTCGCGGCGGCGTTGTTGTTGGCCATGTCATCATCCGTGTTCGTTATCTCATAGGTGATGTTGGCATTACTCGTCGGGGAGAAGCTACCCACGTTCACTTCCACATTCTGGTAGGTGCCGAGGCTGCCCGTCCAGTTGGTGCTGGCCAGCACGGTGGAGCCCTGCTTGGCCTGAACGGTGCGGCTGGTGATGGGGGCGGTACCCACATTGGACATGCGGACCTTGAGGTCCACCGGGCTGCCAGCGCAGGTAGCCGGGTTGGTGATGTTCGGGATCAGCATGGCATCATTGGGCGTGTCGGCCACGGAGCACTGCTGGCACTCAGTCCACAACTGGGCGGTGGTCTTCTGGCCCACTTCGGTGATGACCCGGTTGGGGCACACCTTATAAATGGTGGGAAAGTAACCGATCTGCAGCTGGTTTGCGATGGTGGCATTGTCAATGATGGGGTACGGCGTGCCGGTGACCCAGTTCCCCTGGGTGTTGGGCGGTGTACCGTTCAGCTGGGCCACGCCAGTAGCGGCGTCCCCTTCAATGAAGAGCACCATAACGCGGTCATACGAAGTGCCAGGACCGTACGTGGTGTACAGGTTCTTCAGGTGATGGGCCTGGTGGTAGCTCCAGCAGGGGCCGCACCAAGTGGCGCTCACGTCAATAATGACCGTGTAGCCCTGGTCAAGGTAGTCGTACAAGGTGTGCGAGGTACCGTTCAGGTCGACACCAGTGAAATTGGGCGCGATGCTGTGACTCGGCATCTGTGCGGATGCGCTCATCACCATTGCACCGGCCATGGCAGAGAGTAGGAACTTCTTCATGTGGACGGGTTCAAGGGTTGTTATGATTCGTATGCAGGAATTCGGAGTTCATCATCTATTGTTGCGCATGGGTACCGGACCATGAACAACACGTGCCGTTCTCGACGATCGAAATTAGGTGCACTTCTTCCAGGACCAAGGGTGTTGTGATGGTCAACTTGGGATCCTATCTCCTCCGAGTTGGCTTAGGTTTGGCCGGGTTCGGCAGGGGACAGTGGGACATGGGGTCTAATTTTGTGCGGAGCAATTGAAGCCCCCATGAACCCGATCCGTACCCTTTCCTTCTTTAGTCTGCTGGCCGCACTACCCGCCCTTAGCGTGGATGTGGTGACCGTTAAGGATGATGATGGCAATGTGGTAAATGGTGAGACACTTACCATTTACGATGTGCCGGCATCCTTTGAAATGAGCCTGGGATTGACCACCAACTTGAACGGCAGTTCGGCGCGCGTGGTGAACGTGAAACGCTATGAGATGGGCTATGCCTCGGGCTCTCAAAACTATTTCTGCTGGGGTGTTTGTTATCTGCCGGAAGCGGCAGGGAACCGCCCCACGTGGGTCTCCATTGACCCCGTGAGCATGTCCCCTGGCACGGACTTCACGGGGTTCCATGCGTACTACCGGCCGGTGGGCACTACGGGAATAAGCGGCTTCCGCTTTGTCTGGTATGCAGTAGATGACCCGACCGATACCGCCTATGTCGACATCGTGTTCGACACACAGAACGTGGGTATGGCCGATCGGGCCTTGTTGGGCGCTGCCCTTCAGGCGTATCCCAACCCTGCCACCGGAGGTGAGGCCTTCGTGACCTGGGCTGGCGCACGGATGCCATCGGGTGCCGAGGTGGTGCTCTACAACAGCATTGGTGACCGTATGCGCAGGGTCCGTATCACCACGGTGGACCGCCTCCGCTTGGACGTGGCCGACCTTCCTGCGGGGGTCTATTTCGCTTCCGTTGAGGCCCAGGGCCGCTCGATCGCCAGTGTAAGGCTGGCGGTGGCTTCGCGCTAAGGCTGTTGGTAGAGCATTTCCACCAGGTCTGGCACGGCCTGGGTGGCGCGTGCGCGCCAATGCCGTACGCCAGGGCGAGAAACCACCACCTCGCCTGGATCCACCAGATGGACTGGTACTTCCGGGCGGGCCGCATGGATCAATCCTGCTGCGGGATACACGTTCAATGAAGTGCCGATCACTAGCAGGACGTCGGCGCGTGAGGTGATCGTATAGGCCTCTGGCAGCAGGGGGACTTCTTCCCCGAACCAAACGATGTGGGGCCGCAGTTGGGATCCCAACGGGCAGCGGCTGCCAAGTGTGAGGGATGGTCCGTTCATTGGGGTCACGATCGCCGGGTCTGCCGTGCTGCGGGCTTTCAAGATCTCTCCATGCAGGTGCAACACGTGGGTCGAGCCAGCCCGCTCATGCAGGTCGTCGATGTTCTGTGTGACCACCTGCACGTTATGGACCTCTTCCAATCGGGCCAAGGACAGATGGGCAGCATTCGGCTGTGCGTTAAGCACTTGCGCTCGTCGTTCGTCATAGAAGCGCAACACCAGTTCAGGGTTGCGGGCCCACGCTTCAGGGGTGGCCACATCCGCCACCCGGTAATGCTCCCAAAGCCCATCGCTGTCGCGGAAGGTGCGCAGGCCGCTTTCCGCGCTGATGCCTGCACCGGAAAGGACCACCACGCGCATGGTGCGAAGATGCGATCTGTGCCACTTCAAAATGGACATGCACCGCCTGTACGTCAATCCGCGTCCAGATCCTACATTGGTCGGCCTTTTCGGACCAAAGCCCTACGCCCATCGCCCGACTCTACCCCCGTTAGTACAACTGTGTTGTGATCGCATTAGGAGCGGGCCGAACATGATCGAGAGCCTGAAGGGGGAGCTTTTGGACAAAGCGCCGGGCCACGCCGTGGTGGAATGCCATGGCGTGGGTTATCTGGTCCACGTGTCCTTGCATACTTGGAGCCGTCTGCCTGAAAAAGGCAGTTGCCGGCTGCTGGTGCATTATGCCGTGTCCGTGGATGTGCGCAGTGGCGCCAGCGAACACCGGCTTTATGGATTCGCCGATCAGGACGAACGGCAGCTGTTCCGGCAATTGATCGAGGTGCAGGGGGTGAGCAGCACCATCGCCCTTTCCATTCTCAGTGCCCGTGCTGCGGACGAGCTGCGTGGCGCCATTCTTCAAGGCGATGAGGCGGCCTTGCGCGGGGTGAAGGGCATCGGACCGAAGCTGGCCCAGCGCATCATTACCGAACTCAGCGGCAAGCTGGGCTCAACCGTGACAACCGGTGCTGCAACCGGCGGCAATACGCTCCGGGGCGAGGCGTTATCGGCACTGGTCTCTCTGGGCCTGGACCGGTTGAAAGCCGAACGGGCCCTGGCTGCTGTATTAAAGGAACATGCGTCCCAAACCCCTCCACTGGAGGAGCTGATCCGGCTCACCCTCAAGAACCTGTAGCGCTTTCGTTCGCCGGTCATGCTCCCTGTCCTCGATCGTTCCTCCATCGCGCGTGTACCGTTGCTGGTCGCGGTGGCCATCGGCTGCCTGTTGCTTGGGGGGGATGCACATGCGGCAGGGCGGGCGTGGTTGAGCACACCCGTGCTTCAAGTGGACTCGCCGGTGATCGACCTCACCTTCCCCATCACCGATCCGGTGGCGCCGGGCGAGCCTGGAGGGGGCTCGATCAACCTGCAGGACCCGAGCAACCTGCAGAACACCGTGGTGTACGACCCGGTCACCGGGCAATACGTGATCCAGACCACCGTGGGGGGAAGCTTCGACTACCGCCCGCCCATGGGCATGACCCTGGAGGAGTACCTGAACTACGACATGGAGCGCTCCATGAGCACCTATTGGACCGAGCGTGTGGAGGACGAAAGTGTAGGGGCCACCAAGGGCTTGATACCCACGATCAACGTGCGCAGCGAAGCTTTCGACCGGATCTTCGGCGGCAGCACGATCGACATCCGTCCGCAGGGTACGGCCGAGATCATCCTTGGTGTGAATGTGAGCAAGACGGACAATCCCCGCATTCCGATCCAACAACGGCGCATCACCACTCTCGACTTCGACCAGCGCATACAGATGAACCTGGTGGGCAACATCGGGGACAAGCTGAAGATCAACACCAATTACAACACGCAGGCCACCTTCGATTTCGAGAACCAGGTGAAGTTGGACTACACCGGTTATGAGGACGAGATCATCCAGAAGATCGAGATGGGCAATGTGAGCCTGCCGCTCACCAGCCAGCTCATCCAAGGCAGCCAGAGCCTCTTCGGCATCAAGACCCAACTGCGCTTCGGCCGCCTGATGGCCACGGCCATCTTCAGCCAGGAGAAGAGCCAGCGACGCAACATCCAGGTGGCGGGTGGTGCGCAGACCACCTTCTTCGACATCAAGGCGGACGAGTATGAGGCCAACCGCTACTACTTCCTCAACTACTTCTTCCGCAACAACTTCGAGAACGCGCTGCGCACCCTGCCCACGGTGAACAGTCCCATCCAGATCACGCGTGTGGAGGTATGGGTGACCAACATGCGGAACGATTTCACCCAGAACCGGAACGTGGTGGCGTTCACGGACCTGGGCGAGGATATCGCGCACGTGAGCCCGGACCTGGTGGCCAATGGGTTCATTACCGACGGATCGGGCAATCTACCGGCCAATGCCCAGAACAGCCTCTATGGCACGGTCAGCACGAACCCGGGCATCCGCGGGTTCGACAACTCATCGGCCACGCTCCAGGCACTTGGTCTCACAGCTGCCGTGCACTTTGAAAAGTTGGAGATGGCACGCCTGCTTGGCCCCAACGAGTTCACCATGAACGAGCGGCTGGGCTTCATCACCCTGAACCAGGCGCTGAACAATGATGAGGTGCTGGCCGTGGCCTATCAGTACACCTACCAGGGCCAGACCTTCCAAGTGGGCGAGTTCAGCACGGACGGCGTGACCCCGCCCAACGCGCTCATCCTGCGTTTGCTGAAGGCCACCATCACCAACCCGCGCATCCCGCTGTGGGACCTGATGATGAAGAACGTGTACTCCCTGGGCGCCTTCCAGGTGAACCGTGACAAGTTCCGCCTGGACCTGGTCTACAACAACCCGGTGACCGGTGTGGACATCAACTACGTGCCCCGTGCACCGATCGACCAGTACCCTTTGTTGCAGGTGATGGGGATGGACCGGCTTGATCCCAACAACGCCCCCAACCCGGATGGCTGGTTCGATTTCATCGATGGCGCTGCCCTTACAGGGGGGACCATCAATACGCAGAACGGACGGGTCTTCTTCCCGGTACTGGAGCCTTTCGGAAGCCACTTGAACAAGATGCTCATCGGACCGGACCCCACCGTTCCCATCACCGACACGCTCATCCGGCGCAGCATCGTGTACCAGGTGCTCTATGACAGTACCCGCATTGCCGCGCAGAACCAGCCGGAGCTGAACCGCTTCCGCCTGAAGGGAAGTTTCCAGAGCGCCAGCAGTGATGTGATCAACCTGAACGCGGTGAACATTCCACGAGGCGGCGTGCGCGTAACGGCCGGTGGGGTGACCCTTGTGGAGAATCAGGACTATACCGTGGACTACAACCTGGGCCGCGTGAAGATCCTGAACCAGGGCATTCTTGAAAGTGGCACACCCATCAACATCAGCGTGGAAAGCAACACGCTCTTCAGCATTCAGACCAAAACAATGGCCGGGGCAAGGCTGGACTACCAGGTGAACAAGGACTTCACCATTGGTGGTACGGTCATGAACCTCTATGAACGTCCGCTTACGCAGAAGGTGCGCGTGGGCAACGAGCCCATCAGCAACACCATGGTGGGGCTGGATGCGAACTGGCGAACACAGAGCAATTGGGTCACGAGCATGGTGGACAAGCTACCCTTCCTGGCCACCAAACAAGTGAGCAACGTGAACGCCAGTGCGGAGGTCGCACGCATCTTCCCCGGTCACAGCCGCGCCATCGGCGATGAGGGCATGAGCTACATCGACGACTTCGAGGGCAGCGTGAGCACCATCGACCTGCGCACCCAGAGCCAATGGTTCCATGCCGCCACCCCGTTGGGCCAGCCGGACCTGTTCCCGGAAGGTGACTACATCAACGACCTGCGCAATGGTTTCCGGCGATCGCTGCTGGCCTGGTACGTGATCGATCCGTTGTTCTTCCGCAACAACTCGCTCACCCCACCCAACATCACCGGGGTGATGCAGGGTGACAACCGCATGCGCGAAGTGCTGGAGCAGGAGGTCTTTCCCAACCGCCAGCTGCCCACCGGCACACCGGCGAACATCCCGGTGCTGGACCTGGCGTATTACCCGGACGAGCGTGGCCCGTACAACTTCAACCCGAACCTGAACAACGATGGCACGCTGGCCAACGATCCCGCATTGAACTGGGCGGGCATCCAGCGGCGCATCACCACCACCGATTTCGAGACCAGCAACATCGAGATCATCCAGTTCTGGGTGATGGACCCTTTCAATCCGACGGTAAGCAACTCCGTTGGCGATCCGGCCACCAACATCAACAGTCCCAACACGTCCGGCGGCGACCTCTTCATCAACCTGGGCAACATCAGCGAGGATGTGCTGCGTGATGGACGCAAATCCTTTGAGAACGGACTGCCCGAAGGGCCCGGACCATCGGCCAACAGCACCACCACCACGGCATGGGGTGTGGTGCCCACCACACAGAGCGTGGTGAATGCCTTCGCGATCAATCCCGATAATTCATTCCGCTTCCAGGATATTGGTATGGATGGATTGAGCAGCAATCTGCTGGACAACGAAGGCCGCAGCGAGCAGAGCTTCTTCGAGGACTATTTGAACAGCCTGCCACCGGGTGCACGCGCGCGCTGGCAGAACGACCCCTCTGGTGACAATTACCACTTCTTCCGCGGCAGCGATTATGATGCGCTGGGTTACGATATCCTGCAGCGCTACAAGATCTTCAACGGACCCGAGGGGAACTCCATTTCGGACGAGGATTCACCCGAACCCTATCCCACACAGAGCAATACCCTTCCCACCACCGAGGATATCAATCAGGACCAGAACCTGGGAGAGAGCGAAAGCTATTTCCAGTACCGCGTGAGCATGCGCCCGCAGGACATGGTGGTGGGCCGCAACTTCATCACGGACCGTATCCTGGCCACGGCGAACACGCCCGATGGCCCTCGCCAGGTGTACTGGTACCAGTTCAAGGTGCCGGTGCGGCTGCCCGAGCAGGTGGTGGGCGGGCTGCAGGACTTCCGCAGCATCCGCTTCATGCGCATGTTCGTCACCGGTTGGGCGCAGCCCGTGGTGCTGCGCTTCGCACGGCTGGAGTTCGTGCGGGGCGAATGGCGCAAGTACAACTTCAGTCTGGAGACACCGGGTGAGAGCCTGGGCACCGACCCGGACCCCACGTTGTACGAGACCGCGGCCGTGAACATCGAGGAGAACGGCAACCGCATCCCCATCAATTACACGCTCCCTCCGGGCATCAACCAGCAGGTGGACGTGGCCAGCGCCAACCTGCGCAACCTGAACGAACAGAGCCTGCAAATGAAGGTGTGCAACCTGCGCGATGGGGATGCCCGTGCCAGCTTCCGCAACGTGAGCTTCGACATCCGCAGCTACAAGAAGCTCGAGATGTTCATCCACGCGGAAGGCAGTGACCCGGCCGACCCCCTGCAGTACGGGGACATCAGCGTGTTCATCCGGCTGGGCAACGACTTCGATCAGAATTACTACGAGTACGAAGTGCCTGTGGTGCCCTCGGTCTTCTTCAATCAGGACCCCTTCAATGTGTGGCCCGAAGCCAACAACATGGTGGTGGAGTTCGCCAAGCTGAATGATATGAAGATCCAGCGCAACCAGTCGGGCTTCCCGATCAACCAGCGCTACATCCAGTACGACAACGACCGCCGCATCGTGGTGAAGGGCAATCCGAACCTGAGCCAGATGAAGACCATCATGATCGGCATCCGCAACCCGAAGAAGGATGGCGAGGAGGCCAACATCTGGCGCGTGGATGATGGTTTGCCCCAGTGCGCAGAGGTGTGGGTGAACGAGCTCCGCCTGACCGACTTCGACCAGTCGGGTGGTTGGGCGGCCATCGCACGCGTGAACACCACCCTGGCCGATCTGGGCAACCTGAGCGTGGCGGGCAATTACAGCACCCCGTTCTGGGGCCAGATCGACAAGCGCGTGAGCGAACGCCAGCGCGAGACCAACTACGGCGTGGACGTGGCCGCCAACCTGGAGATGGGCAAGTTCCTGCCGGAGAGCAGTGGCATCAAGGTGCCCATGTTCGTGGGCTACACCGAGCAGGTGAGCCTGCCCCAGTTCGACCCCCTGAACCCGGACATCCTCTGGGACGATGCCACGCGTACGTTGACACCCGAGGAGAAGAAGGAACGCAGAAAGCAGTCGCGCACCTACACGCGAAGACGCAGCATCAACTTCACCAATGTGCGGAAGGAGCGCACCGCCGGCAAGGGCGGAGGTGGGGGCGGGCCGCCCAAGGAGCGCTTCTACGACCTGGAGAACATCACCCTGAGCTACGCCTACAGCGACCAGGAATTCTCGGATGTGAACACCGAGATCGACAACACGCGCACCTACCGGGGCACGATCGCCTATCAGCACTCGCCCAAACCGCGACCGGTGAGGCCGTTCGAGGGCATCGCCTTGATCGACAAGAGCAAGTGGTTGAAGCTCATCAAGGACTTCAACTTCAACGTCGGCTTCCAGCAGCTCACGTTCCGAACGGGCATTGACAGGTCCTATCAGGAGCGCCTGATCCGGCCCAACCCGGACATTGAGAGCCTGCCCCTGCCGCCCACCTACAACAAGACCTTCAACTGGACCACCCAGTATGGCTTCCGGTATGAGTTGACCAAGAGCATCAAGCTCGATTTCATGGCCAACAACAACGCCTTTGTGGGTGAGCCGCCCGGCCGGGTGGACCCCAAGTTCCGCGACGAGTACGAGGTGTGGCGCGACAGCGTGCTGGCCAGCATCCGCAACTGGGGCGAGACCACGCACTACGACCATACGGTGAACGTGACCTACATGCTGCCGCTGGACAAATTCCCGATGACCGACTGGATCACCAGCAACCTGACCTACATCGCCGGCTACCAATGGGACCGTGCACCGCTCGCACAGGATTCCCTCGGTAACACGGTGCAGAACTCGCAGAACATCGCCATCAACGGCCAGTTCAACTTTGTGAACCTCTATAACAAGAGCAAGTACCTGAAGAAGATCAACGACAAGGGCCGCCAGAGCCGCCCGGGTACCACAGGCCGCGCCGCGCCCACCGCACCTCCCAGGGGCGATGCGGGCAAGGACCCCAAGGACGAGCCCAAGTCGAAGATCAACGTGCTGGAAGGTCTTGCGCGCATTCTGATGAGCATTCGCAACGGCACCCTCACCTACAGCCAGACCAGTGGCATCCTGCTGCCCGGCTATGGGCAGCGGACCAATGCGCTGGGCATGGCACCGGATTTCAATGCGCCGGGCTGGGGCTTCATCCTGGGCCAGCAGAACCACAACCTCAGTGGGGACATCGTACGCGATTTCGCCACGGACGCTGCGGAGAACGGATGGTTGGTACAGACCCCCAGCATCTTCAATCCTTACACCAACACCCGCACGGAGACCATCAATGGCCGGCTGACCTTGGAGCCCATCCGCCACCTGCGCATCGATCTGCTCGCCAACCGCACCTACAGCAACAACCGCAGTTCGTTCTTCCGGTGGAGTGATTCCCTGCAGACCTATGTGAACGACAGTCCGCGTGAGTTCGGCAGTTTCAGCGTGAGCACCATCACCTGGGCCACCACCTTCTCGCGCGATGTGGAGAGCAACGTGAACGCCGTGTTCCAGCAGTTGCTGGACAGCCGCGCCATCATCAGCGGCCGGTTGGGGGCTGAGAACCCCTTGAGCAGTCTGCCAGCCGACAGCCTGTATTGGACGGGTTACGGATCCACCAGCCAGGACGTGCTCATCCCCGCCTTCCTTGCCGCCTACACCGGCAAAGGTGCGGACAAGGTGAGCCTGGACCCTTACTCGCTGATCCCCCTGCCCAACTGGGACATCACCTACGACGGGCTCAGCCGGTTGGAGTTCTTCAAGAAGTACTTCCGCACCTTCACATTGAACCACAGCTACCGCAGCACCTTCAACATGGGCAACTACCAGACGAACCTGCTCTTCCTGGAGGATGGCAGCGCCGTGGATGTGGCCGGCAACTTCATCCCCTCACGACAGATCACGGTGGTCACCATCACCGAGGCCATGCGCCCGTTCATCAACTTCGACGCCACCCTGCAGAACAGCCTGCTCACCAAGTTCGAGTACAACCGCGATCGGAGCCTCAGCTTCAGCCTTTCCAACCTGCAGGTGACCGAGGTGCGCGGCAAGGAGTTCGTGATCGGCAGCGGATACCGCTTCAAGAACGTGAAGTTCCCCTTTGCCGTGGGGGGTAAACCACCCAAGAGCGACCTGAACGTGCGCCTGGACCTGAGCTGGCGCCAGAACAACACGGTGATCCGCAAGATGGAGGAAGGGGTGAACCAGGTGACGGCCGGTCAGGACATCATCAGTATCAAGGCCTCGGCGGATTATGTGCTGAGCCAGCGGCTCAATATTCGCGGCTATTTTGAGCGCGTGATCAACCGGCCGGTGATCAGCACCACCTTCCCCAGTGCCAATACCAAGGCCGGCATCAGCCTGCGCTTCACGCTTGCCCAATAACCGGGTTTGTGGCGCTTCGCCCGATCCGCTTTCTTCGCACCTCATTCCCATCGCCGATGAACATCCCAGCCGATCTGAAGTACACCAAGGACCACGAGTGGATACGTGTTGAAGGCAACGAGGCCGTAGTGGGCGTCACCGACTTTGCCCAGGGAGAATTGGGTGACATCGTGTTCGTGGATATCGGCAGTGTAGGCCGCCAGGTGGGCCGCGAGGAGGTGTTCGGGACCGTGGAGGCGGTGAAGACCGTCAGCGACCTGTTCATGCCCGTGGCAGGCGAAGTACTGGAGGTGAACCCTGCCCTTGCCAACGACCCGGCCGTGGTGAACCGGGACCCCTATGGGGAAGGCTGGATGGTACGCATCCGGCTGAGCGATCCTGGCGACACCGCTGGTCTGATGAGCGCCGGTGAGTATGAGGCCTTGGTGGGCTGAACCGGTCCATGCGGCCTCTTGCGCTGTTACCGCCCCTGGCCTGGGCTCTGTTGATCCTGGGCTTGTGCCTGCTTCCCGGTGAGGAATTACCGGAATGGGATTGGGCTGACCTGCTCAGCCTGGACAAACTGGTGCACGCCGGGCTGTTCGCCGTGTTGCTTGTGCTGGGGGTGCGTGCCCTGCGCATGCACGGATCCGGCCTTCGGCTGCGTTCATGGCCTGTGGCGCTGTTAACCGGGGCCTGTATAGCCTACGGGGGAGCACTGGAACTCATGCAAGGACACCTGCTTGCTGGCCGCACGGCAGACCCCTTTGATGCCCTGGCGAACGCCTTCGGATGCGTCCTTGGACTTGTATATCTGAGCCGGTTGGACAACCGCCGGACCACTCTGCCAAGTGCCGGCTAAGCGTACATTTGAACCATCGCCGATGTGCCGTGTACAGGACCGGTGAAACACGAAGAACAACATGACCCCCCGCAAGCAACCCGAGGCCGATCTGGAGCGCCGCCGCAGCAGCTTCATGCTCATGGGCATCCTGTGCGCCCTGGCCCTTACACTCGTAGCCTTTGAATGGACCGCCTTCGAGAAGTCGGCAGGTGACCTGGGCCAGTTGCAAATGGATTTCCTGGAGGAGGAGGTGATCCCCCCCAGTGCCACCCCGCCTCCGCCCCCGCCCCCGCCACCCGCCCCCACCACCGTGTTGGAGATCGTGGAGGACGAGAAGAAGATCGAACAGGTGGACGTGATCGATACCGAGGTGGATCAGGAGACCAACGTACAGACCTTCGAAGCACCCGAGGAGAAGGTGGAGGAGGAGCAGATCTTTACCATTGTGGAGAAGATGCCCACCTTCCCAGGTGGCGAGAAGGAGATGTTCAAGTTCCTGGCCAAGGTGCAGGAGTATCCCCAAATGGCCGTGGACGCCGGTATCCAGGGCACCGTCTATGTCACCTTCGTGGTAGACAAGGACGGCAAGGTGAAGGACATCAAGGTGCTGCGCGGCCTGGGCGGTGGCCTGGACGAGGCCGCCGTGCGCATGGTGAGCAAGATGCCTCCTTGGGAGCCCGGCATGCAGCGCGGCAAACCGGTGAAGGTGCAATACAACCTACCGGTGCGCTTCACACTGAAGTAAGCAGCCCCCTCATTGGAACTAAAAAGCCCCCCGGATGCGGGGGGCTTTTAGTTTTTGGTCTGCGGTCATTTCGTGCGTTTGCGCCGCCAACGCCACCAGAGGAGGACACCGGCCAGGCTGACCACGAAGGGCCACAGGTGCGTGAGGCCCACGAGAAAGCGCAACAGGTTGTTCCAGCCCTCGCGCAGGGCCACCCCGAAGCGCGGGCTAAAGCGTTCGCTCACGGCCACACGCTTCTGGCAGGTGATGGAGAGCGTGCTCATGCCCACCTGGTCACGCAGGCTCTTCATGCGGGCTTCCATGCTCTCGATCTCCGCTCGCACATTGCCCAGCTCGCGTTCCACCTCCAGCATCTCCTGCACGCTCTTCGCCTGTGCCGCCAGTTCCAGGTAGCGCTTTTCCACGGCGCGCTTGGCCTCCAGCCTCGCTTCCACATCAACCCATTCAGTGGTCACATCCGCTGCATTGATGCTTCGGTTCTCCAAGCGCCCCAATGCGCTCATGCCCTCCACAAAGGCATCGAAGCGATCGGCCGGGATGCGCACCCGCAGCGTCACCGATCGGATATTGCCCCACTCGCCCCGGTCGTCCCCTTCGGCATAGCCGCCTTCCGCTTTCACGCGCTCCAGTATCGCGGTACGTGCCGCGTCCAGGTCATCCACCTCGTAGGTGAGGCTGCCCGTGCGAATGATCTTGCGCTCTGCGGGGAGCGGCACCGCGCTTTGTCCGCCCGCATCCATGGGGGCGTTCTTGGCGAAGGTGCCTTCCGCTGCGGCGGGTTCTTCAAGCTGGTAGCTGTTCGCGCTTTCAGGCCCGGGGCGGTTGTTGCCGCAGGCCAGCAGGAACAGAATGGCGGTAATGATCGGGATGGGTCGCATGGTGTATAGGTGGCTGGCTCAACGAAGGTCACACTGTGCATCGTATGCCGGACATGGAGGAGGGTGCTCTTCGTGATGAATGGTCGGGTCGTGTTCTTCGATCCAGAACAAATCACCAAGACACCCGATAGCCCAGATGGACCGCTGCGATGTATTTGAACCCGGCCACCTCGTAAGTTGGGCCATCATTGATCTGTGTGGGACCCATGGCGATCTCACTTCCCAGGTTCAGCCACGGCGTCACGTACAGGTCCGCCTTTTTGAACGGGAACCAGGTGTACCCAATGCGCACGTTCGGGTAGATCGATCGGAAGGCCAGGTCTGTACCACTTCCCTCATGGGTGACGCGGTTGTCATACAGGAATACGGAAGGACCGAAGAAGAATCCGCGTCCATCATGGCGCAGCGAGTAATCCACGAAGAGCGCCTGGCTGGGAGCGAAGTGCAGGTCGCTCCAACCCGCATCACGGTTCGTTCCGGACAGCATCCGGTCAGGGAAGTCGGCTGCGTATACTGAGGCCATCACACTCCAGTGTGGCAGTGCCTTGTTCGCGTAACGCAAGCTGAATGAGTAGCCGTTCAGGAGGAAGGGTGCCGGATCAAGCTCGATGGAAAGACTGGTGCCTGCTTCTTCTTGTGCCGGTCGCTGCTGTGCGTGCATGGTGAGGGGCAGGACCAGGCTGAACGTGAGGAGGGATCGATGAATGGATGGTGTGCGCATGGTGTGGTTGGTTGGTGGGCGCAAAAGTCCCAGGCAGCCGGTAGGCCATGCATTATCAATTGATAAGAAGTGCGGTGGTCAGTGTGCCCGCGCCAGTTCCTTCCGCAGGCGGCTGAACGAGACGGGTGTGATGCCCAGATAGGAAGCGATCACCGCATGGGATATCCGGTTCTCCAGGCCGGGGAACTCCACGCGGAAGTCGATGAGCCGGTCGCGAGCGGATCGTTCCCGGAACGACACCGCCTGGCGGATGGTGCCGATCAACTCCTGCTCCACCACCTTCAGGCCGAAGACGCGCAGGTCCTCGTGCGCATAACGCAGGCTGTCGAAGGTGGCCACGGGTACCGCAGCGATCTGCGAGGGTTCCAGGGCCTGCAGGTCGAACATGCTGCGGCCGTTCACCGTGCGGGCGAAATGCGGAGTGATCGTCGATCCTTCCACATGAAAGGCTGAGGTGACCCGTTCACCGGAAGGGTCGAGGACATGCCGGTGCAGGATCCCCTTGAGCAGGAAGTACTCGCATTGATCGGGGGTGCCTGAGCTTGCCAAATGCTCATCCCTGGCCAGGTTTCGCACGGTGGCCTGTTCAGCGACGAGCGAGACCGCATGCATGCCCACGGTGTGGTATCGCTGCATGATGGTTGCCAACAGTGCTGTGAGAGCGGACTCCATCGGCATTCAGTGCATGAATGTAACGTCCGGACCGGCCATGAAAAAGCCCGTGCAGTTCGCACGGGCTTCTCCTCTGTTGCGGTCGATCCCTTACACCACGCCCTGTTCCAGCATGGCGTCGGCCACCTTCACAAAGCCGGCGATGTTGGCGCCCTTCACGTAGTTCACGCTCTTGCCCTCGGTGCCGTATTTCACGCAGGCGGCGTGGATGTTCTTCATGATCTGGTGCAGGCGGGCATCCACCTCTTCACGCTCCCAGCTCAGGCGCAGGCTGTTCTGGCTCATCTCCAGGCCGCTGGTGGCCACGCCACCCGCATTGCTGGCCTTGCCCGGTGCGAAGGCCACGCCGGCCTTCTGGAACACCTCGATCGCTTCGGGCGTGCTGGGCATGTTGGCCCCTTCGGCCACGTACTTCACGCCCTTCTTCACCAGGTCCTTGGCGTTCTTGTCGTTCAGTTCGTTCTGGGTGGCGCAGGGCAGGGCCACATCGCACTTGGCCACCACGTCCCACACACGGGCGCCCTTCTTGTAGGTCACGCCCTTGAACTGCTTCGCGTATTCCTCAATGCGGCCGCGCTTCACGTTCTTCAACTCCATCAGGAAGGCGAGCTTCTCGGCATTGATGCCGGCGGGATCGTAGATGGCGCCGTCGCTGTCGCTTGCGCTCACCACTTTGGCGCCCAGTTGGGTGGCCTTCTCAATGGCGTACTGGGCCACGTTGCCGCTGCCGCTCACCGCCACCACCTTGCCCTTGAAGCCGCTCTTGTTGCGCTTCATCATCTCCTCGGCGAAGTACACGCAGCCATAACCGGTGGCCTCGGGACGGATGAGCGAGCCACCCCAGCTGCGGCCCTTGCCGGTGAACACGCCGGTGAACTCGTTGCGCAGGCGCTTGTCCTGGCCGTACATGAAACCCACCTCGCGGGCGCCCACGCCGATGTCGCCGGCGGGCACGTCCGTGTCGGCGCCGATGTGGCGCTGCAGCTCGGTGGCGAAGCTCTGGCAGAAGCGCATCACCTCATTGTCGCTCTTGCCCTTGGGGTCGAAATCGCTGCCGCCCTTGCCGCCGCCCATGGGCAGGGTGGTGAGGCTGTTCTTGAAGGTCTGCTCGAAACCCAGGAACTTCAGCACGCTGAGGTTCACCGTGGGGTGGAAGCGGCAGCCGCCTTTGTAGGGGCCGATGGCGCTGTTGAACTGGATGCGGTAACCGCGGTTCACCTGGATGCCGCCCTTGTCGTCCACCCAGGGCACGCGGAACAGGATCACGCGCTCCGGCTCCACCATGCGCTCCAGCAGCATCTTGCCCTGGTACTTGGGGTTCACCTCAATGAAGGGGATAATCGCCTCGGCCACTTCATGCACCGCCTGAAGGAATTCCGGCTCGTGCGGGTTCTTGGACTTCACGTACTTCATGAACGCGTCCACCTGCTTTTGCACGCTGGAAGCGGTCTTTGTGGCGGTAGCCATGGATGGGGTCTTTGGAATTTGGGCGCGAAGGTAGTGGGGCAGAGCGAAGGTTGAGAGGATGGTTGTGGGTTGTAGGTTGCCTCGGGCAGGTTGGGGGTTGGTAGATCACAAACCCTCAACCCATGTCAACCCTCAACCCATGTCAACCCTCATCCGGCGCGGGGCTTTGTGTGCAGGGCCAACCTCAATTCAACGCATACACCTTGCCCGGCAACGCCCGCACCACGCCGTTGAACTCCAGGTTCAGCAACAGGCCGGCCGCCTTGCCCTGGGACATGCGGCTCTGTACGCACAGCTCGTCGATGTCCACCTTCCCCCTGGCCTTGATGATGTCCACCAGGGCCTGCTCATCCGGCATGAGGTCGGTGAAGAGGGCGGCTTGAACAGGCGAATTCTTCTTTTCCTGCGGCATCCACTCCATCATCTTCAGCACATCCGCAGCGGACGTGACGAGGGCGGCCTGGTTGTTCTGGATGAGCCGGTTGCAGCCCTCGCTCTTCGCGTCGGTGGCGCGGCCAGGATAGGCGAACACCTCGCGGTCGTAGCTGTTGGCGATGTCGGCCGTGATGAGGCTGCCGCCCTTCTTCCCGCTCTCCACCACAACGGTGCAATCGGCCAACCCGGCGATCAGGCGGTTGCGCGCGGGGAAGTTGCCCGGCACGAAGGGGCTGCCGCAGGGCAGTTCGGTGATGAGCCCGCCGTGTTCCTCCATGTCGCGTGCGGTGGCACTGTGCTCGCCGGGGTAGAGGCGGTCCAGCCCATGGGCCACGCAGGCCACGGTGGGCAGGCCGCACTTCAGGGCCGTGCGGTGCGCCACGATGTCGATGCCGTAGGCCAGTCCGCTCACGATGAGCGCGCCGCTGCCCGCCAGTCCTTCCACCAACTCCTCGCAGGTACGACGGCCATGTTCGCTGGGTGCGCGCGTGCCCACGATGGCCACGCTGCGTTCCGGGTCAAGCATGGCGTTGCCCTTGATGAAGAGCAGCACCGGCGCATCCACGGCGTGCTTCAGGCGGCGTGGGAAATCCTCATCGAGGTAGAAGGTGATCCGCAGCTTCCGCTTGCGGGCCTCCTCCAGCGCACGGGCGGCCTGGTCCAGCACGGATCGGTCCAGAATGTTGGCGAGCAATGTGGGACCGATGCCGGGCACCTTTTCCAAACTGCGCTTGATGCGCGGATCGGTGAAGAGCGGTTCCACGCCGCCGCAATACGCCACCAGGTTGCGCGCGTTCACCGGGCCGATGCCCTTGAGCATCGACAACGCAATGCGGTGAATGCGTTCCTGGTCGTTCATACGCGCATGTGCCTGATCCATTTTTCCGCTCATCGCCCGTGCATCCCTTCTTCTACATTCGCCAGACCGACGTGGTATCCATCGATCGCGGCGGTCCGAATATCGGTCACGGCATGAAGAAGTCGCTCGCCTGCGTTTTTGCGTTCGTATCGCTGATCGTTTCCGGGCAGGATGAGGGCACGGTGCTCAAGGGCCTGGTAACCGATAGCCTGACCCTTGAGCCCTTGATCGGTGTGAACGTGACCTACGCACCGGGCAAAGGCACGGTGACCGATGCCTTCGGCAAGTACAGCATGCCGATCCCGTTGGGTGAGCACACCATCACCTTTTCGTATGTGGGCTATCGCACGTTGACGCGCTTCTTGAAAGCAGCACCGGCGAATTCCTGGACGCTGGACGCGCGGATGAGCCTTTCCTCCAGCCAGCTGGACATGGTGGTGGTGAGCGCGGGACGCTTCGAACAGCGGGTGGGTGAGGTGACGCAGAGCCTGAGCGTGCTCTCCCCGCAGCTGGTGAACGCGCGCAATACCGTGGCGCTGAACGAGGTGATGGACCAGGTGCCCGGCGTGGTGATCATGGACAGCGACCCGCAGATCCGTGCGGGCAGCGGTTTCAGCTACGGTGCGGGCAGCCGCGTGATGATGCTGGTGGACGACCTGCCGATCCTCAGCGGCGACATCGGCCGCCCGAGCTGGACCTTTCTGCCCATTGAGAACCTGGAACAGGTGGAGGTGATCAAGGGCGCGAGCAGCGTACTGTACGGCAGCGCCGCGCTCAGTGGCGTGATCAATGTGCGTTCGGCCTACCCGCGCGCCGAGCCGCGCACGCGGGTGACCACCTTCGGCGGCATGTATGACACGCCGGGCGATCCGGACATGAAGTGGTGGGACCAGCAGGCCCCCGTGTTCACCGGGGCCAGCTTCTTCCACAGCCGGCAGATCGGCCAGTTGGACCTGGTGCTGGGCGGCAACGCGTTCAGCGGAGACAACTACATCGGCCCGGAACGCATCCGGCCGGACTCCCTGGCCGCCGACCTCTTGCGCACCGCACCAGGCGGCTACGACCAGCGCATACGCGCCAACTTCGGCCTGCGCTGGCGCGATCGCAAGGTGAAGGGCTTGTCCTACGGCGTGAACGCGAACGCCATGAAGAGCCGCAGCAGCAGCGTGCTGGTGTGGGATGATGTGGAGCGCGGCTTCTTCCGGCCCGAGCCCGGCACCGTCACGCGCACCCTCGGCACACAATTCTTCGTGGATCCCTTCGTGACCTACCAGGGGAAACACACCCGGCATACGCTGCGCGGCCGGATGTACGACCAGGAGTTCGACAACGACAACGAGCAGGCCAATGCCAGCCGGTTCATCTTCGGGGAATACCAGGTGCAGCATCGCATGAACATCTTCGGGGAGACCGTGCTCACCGGTGGCCTTGTCTGGCAGGACACCCAAAGCGAAGCCGTCCTGTACAGCGGCGATCCGGATGGCGACGGCCGCAACGAGGCCACCAATTTGGGCGGCTATGCACAGGTGGACAAGAAACTGTTCGATCGGCTCTCGGTTTCTGCAGGTGTGCGCTATGAGCGTTTCCGGGTGAACACCGATCAACAGGAACGCCCGGTGTTCCGCGCCGGGGCCACCTGCCGGGTGCACAAGGCCACCTATGTGCGCGCGGGCTACGGCCAGGGCTTCCGTTTCCCCACCATCGGGGAGCGCTTCATCAGCACCAGCGTGGGCCAGTTGCGCATCTACCCGAACCCCGGCCTGCGTCCCGAGACCAGTTGGAACGCGGAGGTGGGTGTAAAGCAGGGCTTCCGCATCGGAGGCTTCAATGGGTTCATCGATGTGGTGGCCTTTCAGCAGGAATTCAAGGACTTCATCGAATTCACCTTTGGCCAATGGGGCAACCCCTTGGACGCGAACAACCTGTTCGGGCTCGGCTTCATGAGCGTGAACACCGGCGGCGCGCGTGTGACGGGAATGGAGTTCGAAGTGGCGGGCAAGGGCCGCGTGGGCATGACGGAGCTGACCGTGCTGGCGGGCTACACGAACACCCTGCCGGTGAGCACCACGCCCAACCAGGTGTATGCCACGCCCACCTACCCGAACAGCAATTTTCCACCCGCCACCTTCGCCAACACCAGCTATGACACCACTGGCAACATCCTGAAGTTCCGCGTGCAGCGGCTCTTCCGTGCGGATGTGCAAACGGACTGGCGCTGGCTGATGCTGGGCGTGAGCGTGCGCTACAACAGCCATGTGCGCAACATCGACCTGGCCTTTGTGGAACTGGACCGGCCCGGGCTGCTGCAGACGGGCATCGGCACCTGGATGGAAACACGCCGCACGGGCGACTGGATCGTTGATGCGCGCATCGGCTTCGACCTGGAGGACCGCGTACGGCTGGTGCTGCTGGTGAACAACCTCGGCAACAAGATCTACGCGATCCGCCCGCTCGCCGCCGAACCCATGCGCAGTTTCACCCTTCAGCTTACCTATGCCCTGTGATGCGCATCCTCGGCCTTATTCCCTCCCGCTTCGCCAGCACACGCCTGCCCGGCAAGCCGCTGGTGGACATCGGCGGGCGCAGCATGGTGCAGCACGTGGTGGAGCGCTGCCGGCGCAGCACTTCACTTGCCGCAGTGGTGGTGGCCACGGACGATGAGCGCATTGCGGACCACGTGCGGGCCTTTGGTGGCGAGGCCGTGCTCACCGCACCCACGCACCCCAGCGGCACGGACCGCTGCCATGAAGCGTTGGAGAAGTTGGATGGTGCGGCGGCCTTTGATGCCGTGGTGAACATCCAGGGTGATGAACCCTTCATTGAACCCGCGCAGATCGATGAAGTGTGCGCACTGCTGCGGATGCCTGATGTGGACTTGGCGACCCTGGCGCAGGTGGTGACGGATGATCGAGACATTGACGATCCTGGCGAGGCGAAGGTGATCGTGGACGCCGCGATGAACGCCCTGTACTTCAGCCGCGCGCCCATTCCACACCTGCACCGTCCGGCCGGGGGGCCGCGCCATGCCCAGTACCGCTTCCTGAAGCACGTGGGCCTGTACGGCTACCGCTCCGATGTGCTCGCGCGCATCGTCCAGTTGCGCCCATCACCGCTGGAGCAGGCCGAATCGCTGGAGCAATTGCGCTGGCTGGAGCACGGCTTCCGCCTGCGCGTGGGCCTCACCATCCACCCATCCTTCTGCGTGGACACGCCCGCCGATCTTGAGGAAGCGCGGCGTCGCGTGGCAGGTCGTTAATTTGCCCACCGATGCCCCTGGACCGCGACCTGCACGACCTGCTTTTCACGCATGACTGCGTGATCGTACCAGGACTTGGCGGCTTTCTGGCCCACTACAAGGGCGCTCGGCTCGATACCCACCGCCATGTGGTGTACCCACCTGGCAAGGAATTGAGCTTCAACCGCCACCTGACCCGCGATGATGGACTGCTGACGGACCACCGCGCCAAGCGTGAAGGCACCAGTTATGCCGAAGCGCGTGCCAGCGTGGGCGGTGAGGTGAGCGCCTGGCGCGAAAGACTGCAGCTCGAAGGCCGCCTGGAACTACGCTCCATCGGCACCCTGCACACCGATGCTTCGCAGAACCTGGTCTTCCAGCCGGACGGCCGGGTGAACTTCCTGAGGGATGCCCATGGCTTGCGTCCGCTGGCCGCTGTGCCCGTGGAGCGCGCACCCGTGGTGGAGCCCCGCCCGGCACCCGTGGTGCGTGTGCTGCCCAGCCCGGAGCCTGCCCCGGTAGCAGAAGTACCAGCGGCTGCCAATGGTCGTCTGGACCGCATGTGGGCGGCTGCCGCACTCGCCGCCGTGCTTTTCGGCGCCGCCACATGGGTGCTGTACCAACGCAGCGACGAGGTCTCCTGGGCGGGTGCCACCTGGTGGCCCACACGTGAGCAGCCCTTGTTCGCCCCCCGCACGGCGGAAGTGCCTGCGGACCTGTTGGTGATGGAGGACGAGCCTGCACCTGCCGGAACGGATCCTGTGGAGCGCGCACCGGAGCCCAAGGAGACCACTGTGCCTGTTGTGGCGGAAGCCGCACCGGACACCACCCGCGTGGCCGTGGCACCGAAGGTGGTGGAAGCCCGCCGCTACCATGTGATCGGCGGCTGCTTCAGCGTGCAGGAGAACGCGGACAACTTCCTGGCCACATTGCGTGCCAGCGGCTTCGACGCCGTGCTGGTGGACCAGCACCACGGCCTGTACCGCGTGGCCTATGGCAGCTACCCGGACCGCGTCACGGCGCTGGAAGCGCTGGCGGCCGTGCGCCGCTCCGGCGGGCACGAAGCCTGGCTGCTGAAACGTTGATCTTTTCGGACCGCGCCGGGCCGTTACCGACCCTACATTTGCGCCCCTCCCCAAGGGTCCCACCATGCAAGTCATCGACCTGCCCGCCATCACCATCACCCTGCGTGACGATGATGTGGCCCATGCCCACTTCAAGGATGGCCACACCGGAACGGTGGAGGACGTGAAGGCCATGTTCGAGGCCATTCTGCAGGCGCGCGGTGGCCGCAAGGCGCTGCTGATGGTGAGCGTGGGTGTGAACGCGGCGCTGAACAACGAGGCGCGCGCGTTCGCCTCTTCACCGGAGAGCAACCATTACACGGCGGCCGATGCCATTGTGGTGCGCGACTTCGGCCACCAGCTCAGCGCCAACGCCTTCGTCCGGCACAACAAGCCCATGCGGCCCATCCAGCTCTTCGCCGATCAGGAAAGCGCGCTGGCCTGGCTCGCCACCCAACACCATCTCATCGAGAAAGAATGAAGCTGTTCGTCCGCCTCGCCGCCCTCGTGCTGCTGTTCTCCTTCCAGGCCGAAGTGCGCGCACAGGTCGTGGCCGAACCTGCCGAGCGCACCATCCGCACGGCCAGGGCAGGGGTCACCTGCATCGCCATCTCCCCCAAGGGTGACAAGATGGTGGTGGGCCTCTCCAAGGGCGCCGAGCTCATCGACCTGATCAGCGGCAAGAAGCTCTTCAGCTTCCCCTACATGGAGGATGGACAGCAGGTGGTGTACTACGCGGCCTTCAACGAGAACGGGGAGTACCTGGTGCTCATCGGCCACAGCGGCAAGCGCCAGGTGTGGGATGTGAAGACGGGCAAGCAGGAGAAGATCATCACGCCCTTCCGCTGGATCCCCGATGCACGCCAGGTGAAGGCCATGGGCCTGGACATCACCAACAGTGCCTTCGACCGCTACTACCAGCAGGCCGAAGCGCAGCACGACAGCTTCAAGGCGCGGGCGGTGAAGGACGGCGTGGTGGAGTTCCTGGACCCCCAGGGCCAGGTGGTGCAGAAGCTCGTGTTCCCCGAGAACAAGGATGTGCACCATCGTGCGCCCTGCCTCTTCCATGAAGGGCGCTTCATCACCGGCACGGACGACGGCCGTGTGCTGTTCTACACCCTGCGCTGATCGCTGAGCGCAGCGAGCGCCTCCTGCACGTGCCGAACCGGCTGGAACGGTGCATTGAGCGCCGACCGGATGATCCCGCTCTTGTCGATGACGTAGGTGACGCGCCCCGGCCACAGCCCCAGTGTGCGTTTCACGTGGTAGGCGCGCCGAAGCGCCCCGTCGCCATCGCATACCAGGTGGAAGGGCAGATGCCAGCGCTCCGCAAAGCGGCGGTGGCTCGCCAGGTCGTCCCCGCTCACGCCCACCACCACCGCATCATGGGCCTGCAGGTCGGCAAAGGCATCGCGGAAACCACAGGCTTCGCGCGTGCAGCCGGGCGTATCGTCCTTCGGGTAGAAGAAGAGCACTACGTGGCGCTGGCCGCGCAGCGCGGCAAGGTCCACCCATTGGCCGTTGTGGTCCTGCAGCCGGAAGGGCGGGGCGGAAGTACCGGGTGCGAGCATGGTGTAAAGGAACGGCCCAACGACACCTCTGTTCGCTTCTACCTTCGCCGCGCATTCCAAAGCACATGAACGAGCGCCCTGTTGCCGAGAGCTACGCCGAGACGACCCACCTGGTGCTGCCCAACGACACCAATACGCTGGGCAATCTGATGGGCGGGCAGTTGCTCAAGTGGCTCGATATCGCCTGTGCGATCAGCGCCCATCGCCATTGCAAGCGCGTGGTGGTCACCGTGGCGGTGAACCACGTGAGCTTCGACCGGCCGATCAAGCTGGGTGACTTCGTCACCATCCGCAGCCATGTGAGCCGCGCCTTTGGCACCAGCATGGAGATCTGGGCGGATGTGTGGGTGGAGGATCCCACCAGCGGGGAGAAGATCCCCTGCAACAGCGCGATCTACACCTTCGTGGCGGTGGACAGCGTGGGAAGGCCCATCAAGGTGCCCGGTGTGGTGCCCGCCACCGAGCAGGAAAGGAAGCGTTTCGATGGCGCCCTGCGCCGGCGCCAGCTGCGGTTGATCCTGAGCGGCAAGATGAAGCCCGGCGAGGCCACCGAGCTGAAGGCGCTCTTCGAATGAGCTAGTCGCGCAGGGCCACCCGCTCTGCGATCCGCTTCAGGTCCTGCCGCTCCATGCAGTGGAAGTGGCCCTTGGGGCAGTGGTCGAAACCGATCTTGCTGCACGGGCGGCAACCCAATCCGGGTACTTCACTGATCACCGCGCGCTCCGGATGCTGCGGTTGGTAGGGCCCCATGCCGAAGGCGGGCACCGTACTTCCCCATATGCTCACCACCGGTCGGCCGAACGCACAGGCGATGTGCATGGCGCCGCTGTCATGCGCGACCACCGCGCGCGCCTGCCGGATGAGTGACGCGCTCGCAAGGATGTCATACTTCCCCGTGGCATCGTACACGCGCCCGCCAATGGCTGAGGCGATGCCGCCCGCCACCACCTGGTCCTCCTTTCCGCCGATGAGCACGATGGGCCCCTGCACCAGCCCGGCCAACTCGATGAGCCGGTGTGGTGTAAGGCGTTTGGTGGCGTGCGCCGCGCCGATGGCCATGGCTGTGTATCCCTTTTGGTGTGGCTCAGGAAGCGAGGTGATCGGCACTTCGCGGTCCGCGGGCAGGAAGAGTTCCAGGCCGCGGTCATCGTTTTTCACACCCAGGTGGGCAGCGGTGGAGAGGTAGCGGTCCACGATGTGCACGGGCGGCATGCGGTCCCAGCGAAAGTTCACCAGCATCCACTTCTCGATGTTGAGCTTCGGGAAGCTGTGGGCGGGCACACCGAGCGCGCGTTTGATCCGTGAGGTGCGCAGGTTGTGGTGCAGGTCCAGCACCGCATCGAAGCGTTCGCCCTTCAAGCGCCGGATCAGCTCGCTCATATCATCCCCCAGCTCGTGCACCGCGCTCACGTGCGGGTTGTACCGTACCAGGTCAGCGAAGCTCTTTTTCGTGGCGAAGTGGATCTCCACATCCTTCACCTGACCCTTCACACAACGCAGCACCGGGCTGGTGAGCACGATGTCGCCGATGGAGGAGAAGCGAAGCAGGAGGAGTTTCACGGCCGGCCAAATGTACCGGGGCCGAGGACCTGGATCTGTGCAGATCGGGCATCTTGTGTCTTCATGCTTCGTCATTGGGTCAATTCAGTCACCATGCACCACACCAGCATCCGTTCGATCACGGCAGGTGTCTTCCTGCTCCTGCTACCCGCAACACCACATGCACAGGACGGGGCCTTGGACCTGTCCTTCGATCCCGGGCTCGGCGCCAGCTGGTCCGTGCTTGATATCGTAGTCCAGCCGGATGAACGCATCCTGGTGGGCGGCTGGTTCGGCACCTTCAATGGTGCAGGGAGCCCCTACCTGGTGCGCCTGAATGTGGATGGCTCAGTGGACCCCAACTTTTCCACCGGCCTTGGACCGAACGGTTTCGTCTCCACGCTGGCACAACGTCCGGATGGGCGCACATTGATCGGCGGTGATTTCTTTCAATACGATGGCATGCCATGTTCCTTCCTGGCCCAGGTACAGCCCAATGGTGGCTTCGACATGGCCATGGGCGGCACGGACATCCAGATGGTGGAGACGGTACGGCTGAGACCGGATGGACGTGCCGTGGTGGTGGGATCGATCATCCCCGGGTACATCACACAATTGAACACCAATGGCACCGTGGACCCGACCTTCCAACCCGGTTTGGGCGCCAATGATCTGCTGCGTGACGTCCTGGTGCTGCCGAGCGGACAGGTGATGATCGCAGGGTTGCTCTGGAGCTATGACGGCAACCCTGCTTTGGGTATCGCCCGGATCAACGCCGACGGCACATGGGATGGCACGTTCAACGCGACCGGCGGTCCGGACAGCTTTGTCGATCGCATGGCATTACAGCCGGATGGTAAGATCTTGATCTCAGGTGGTTTCGCCACTTACGATGGTGTATTGGTCAACGGCTTGTGCCGCATTTATCCGGACGGCAGCCTGGACCCCACATTCACTTCAGGCATCACCTCGGGTGGGGTGTTGAGGATGCTTGTCCAACCCGACGGCCGCATTCTTATCGGGGGGACCTTCACAGAATATGACGGCGTGCCGCGTAACCGGATCGCTCGACTGGAGCCGGACGGCAGCCTGGACCTCACTTTCGACCCCGGCACTGGGGCCGACGGACCCGTATCGGCGCTGGCCTTGCAGCCGAATGGCAGGCTCCTGGTCGGAGGCAGTTTCACGAGCTATGACGGAACCCCCCGTGCACGCGTGGCACGGTTGCATGGCACCATGGAGACGGCGCTACACGAGCTTCGACATCCCGCCATCCAACAGGTCATGATACCAGGTATGGTCGCCGTTCCTGAGGGTTGGGAGGGCGCCGCACACGTTGTGGTGTTGGACCATGGCGGTCGCACGGTAAAGGAGCTTCGCGTGATGTTGGCGCCCGCTGCGGGTCCGATAGACCTGGGTCCACTACCTGCAGGTGCCTATCTGGTCCGATTGGAACAGGCGGGGCGCATGGTCGTGGGCCGCACCTTCGTGTGGTAAGAAGGGCGGTGGATCGTTGTGCTGGGTTGGCGCATGTCGGCGACCTTTGCGCATCCCCTATCCACACCTGCCTTGGTCCTCTTCGACACCCACGCCCACCTTTACTCCAAGCAGTTCGATGGCGACCGCGAGGCCATGCTCACGCGCGCGATCGAGGCTGGTGTGGGGAAATTCTTCCTGCCCAACGTGGACCACGACAGCATCGAGGCGATGCATGCATTGGCTGATGCCCATCCGGACCACTGTTTTCCCATGATGGGCCTTCATCCGTGCTCGGTGGGCGAGGACAATGGGGCTGCGCTGGAGGAAGTGGAACGCCTGCTGCGCACTGGCCGCTATTGCGCGGTGGGGGAGATCGGCATCGACCTCTATTGGGACAAGACCTGGCTGAGGCAGCAGCAGGACGCGTTCCGCCGGCAGGTGCGCTGGGCGAAGGAGCTGCGGCTGCCCATTGTGATCCACTGCCGCGAGAGCTTCGGGGAGGTGATCACCATTGTGGAGGAGGAGAACGACGACAGCCTGCGAGGCGTGTTCCATTGCTTCACCGGTGCTCCGGAACAGGCGCGGCGCGTGATCGCACTGAAGGACTTCCACCTGGGCATTGGGGGGGTCATCACCTACCCGAAAGGCGGGCTCTTTGAAACCATGCGTGAAGTAGGTCCGGAGCATTGCGTGCTGGAGACGGACGCGCCCTACCTGGCACCGGTGCCGTACCGTGGCAAGCGCAACGAGAGCAGCTACATCCCGCATATCGCCGCCAGGCTGGCCGAGGCCACCGGCCGAAGCGTGGAGGAGATCGCGCGCATCACCACGGCGAACGCGGAGCTACTTTTCCGGCGATGAGCGCGAGCGTACTGCTGATCTACACCGGAGGCACCATCGGCATGTGGGCCGACCCCCGCACCGGTGCCCTGCGCCCCATGGACCTGGAGCACCTGGAGGAGCAGGTGCCCGAACTGGAGCGCGTGGGCGTAAAGCTCGGCTCGGTGGCCTTCGAGAAGCCCATTGACAGCAGCGACATGCGCCCCGCCGATTGGGTGCGCGTGGCGGGGATCATCGCGGCGCATTACGAGCAGTACGATGGCTTCGTGGTGCTGCACGGCAGCGACACCATGGCCTACACCGCCAGTGCGCTCAGCTTTCTGCTGGAAGGCCTGGCCAAGCCGGTCATCCTCACCGGCTCGCAGTTGCCCATCGGCACCATCCGCACCGATGCCAAGGAGAACCTGATCACTGCCATCGAGATCGCGGCCGCCACGGATGAACAGGGCCGGTCGCGCGTGCCCGAAGTGGCCATCTACTTCGAGTACCGCCTGTACCGCGGCAACCGCACCGTGAAGGTGCATGCCGAGCGCTTCGAGGCCTTCCGCTCGCCGAACTGGCCGCCCCTGGCCGAGGCCGGGGTGCACATCCGCTACGATCCGGCGGCCATCCTGCCACACCGCCAGGGGCCCTTGCGGGTCCACGACCGGTTGGATGACCGCGTGGCGGTGATCCGGCTCTTCCCCGGCATCCGCGCCAGCTGGGTGGACCATGCGCTGAACGTGCCCGACCTGCGCGCCGCTGTGCTCACCACCTTCGGCAGCGGCAATGGACCCACGGACCCCGCCTTTCTGGATGCGCTGCGGGCGGCCCGGGGGCGCGGCATCGAGTTGCTGAACGTGACCCAATGCGTGGGGGGGCGGGTGGAACAGGGGAAGTATGTGACCAGCCGTGCGTTCCAGGAGATGGGGGTGGTGCCCGGTGCCGACCTCACGGTGGAAGCCGCCGTGACCAAGGCCATGGTCCTGTTGGGCCGTGATCACGCATCGGCCGCGCTGGCTCGGGGAATGGCCACGCCACTGGCGGGCGAGCTCACGATGTCCTGAATGTCCTCTTTTGAGGGGTTTACGATCCGTTAACATGACCGCAGCCCGATCCACCGCCACCGTTGCCGGAACGGCCGAAGGCCGGATCATGCTTTTTGTAATTTGGCCGCCCGCAGAACGGGACCTACACCCGAGTTCACCAACTGGAGAGATGGCCGAGTGGTTTAAGGCGCGCGCCTGGAAAGTGCGTTTACCTGAAAGGGTAACGGGGGTTCGAATCCCTCTCTCTCCGCCATTGCGGACCAGCGGTGCAGCCGCCGGATCGTTCGCGATGGCAGCGAGCCGGGCTTGCCCGGGCGAGCGGACAGCGCGAACGATCCCCGGTCCGCAGGGCCGATGGAGCGCAATGATGCCCTCCCCAACGGGAAAGACCGAGCGGAGCGAGGTCAATCCCGCTCACTCCCCGAGCCGGGCTTGCCCAGGCGAGCGGACAGCGCGAACGATCCCCGGTCCCTGTTTGTATCATCAACCGACCATTCACCGTTCCTCAACGGTACCGCAGCAACCCGCAACGTCATCAACACCCTGAACTGAAACGCCACTCCACCATGACCCGCAAGTTCCTGTCCTATTGCCTGGCCGGTGTGTTCGCCGCCAGCCTCTTCACCGCCCCCTTGATGGCGCAGGACGCGCCCAAGGCCACCACCGAGGTGACCGCCGTTGATGACGCGGCCCCGGCCCCGTCCGGCCACCAGATGTTCAAGAGCAAGTTCATCGAGGGCGACCCCATCTGGATGGCCCCGGTGCTCGTGTGCCTGATCCTGGGCCTGGCCCTGTGCATCGAGCGCATCATCTACCTGAACATGGCCACCACCAACACGGCGAAACTGCTCGAAGGCATCGAGAGCGCGCTGAAGAGCGGTGGTGCCGATGCAGCCAAAGAGGTGTGCAGCAACACCCGGGGCCCCATCGCCGGCATCTTCTACCAGGGGCTCGCCCGCGAGCACGAGGGCATCGACATCGTGGAGAAGAGCGTGATCGCCTATGGCGGTGTGGAAGTGGGCCGTCTGCAAAGCGGTCTCTCCTGGATCAGCCTCTTCATCGCCCTGGCGCCCATGCTCGGCTTCCTCGGAACGGTTATCGGGATGATCTTCGCCTTCGACCAGATCGCCGTGGCCAACAACATCAGTCCCGCCATCGTGGCCGGCGGTATCAAGATCGCGCTGCTCACCACCGTGTTCGGCCTCATCGTGGCCATCATCCTGCAGATCTTCTACAACTACATCGTGGCCAAGATCGACAGCATCACCAACCAGATGGAGGAAGCCTCCATCGACCTGGTGGACATGTTGGTGAAGGACAAGATGGCCAAAGCCTGATCCGGCCATGAGCGATAAAATGTCCCAACTCATCAGCAGGGTGCTGCTGTTCGGCATAGCCGGGCTGGGCATCCTGTCCGTGATCATGATCTTCAGCGGCAGCGATGCCGGCATCGACCTCGGCCTTCGGCTCACCTACATCGCCTTCGGCCTGGCCGTGGTGTTGGCGCTGGGCTTCGGCATCTGGTCGCTGGTCACGCACGGCAAACAGTCCCTTCCGGCCATCGCCGGCACCGGCGCCTTCCTGCTGCTGGCCATCATCGCCTACAGCATCTCCGGCAGTGAGGTGCTTCCCGGTTGGGAGGTCATGGGTGTGACCCCCACCACCAGCAAGCTCGTGGGTGGCGGCATCATCACGCTCTACGTCCTGCTGGCCGTTACCGTGGGCACCATCCTGTGGTCCGAAGTATCCCGTTTCTTCAAGTAAGATGCTGAAGCGCCGCAAACTCGAAGGACCTGGGGAGATCAATGCCGGCTCCATGGCCGACATCGCCTTCCTGCTGCTCATCTTCTTCCTGGTGACCACCACCATGGACACCGACGTGGGTATCCTGCGGCTGCTGCCCCCCATCCTGGAAGAGGAAACGAAGACCGAGGTGAACCAGCGCGACGTGTACATCGTGCTGGTGAACGATGCCGACCAGCTGCTCGTGGAGGGTCAGCCCATGGAGATCACCGAACTGCGTGCCGGTGCCAAGGAGTTCATGACCAACCCGGCCAACAGCCTCGACCTGCCGGAGAAGATACCCGTGACCGCCGCCATCTGCCGCGAGCAGATCGCCAACTACCGCAGCTACGTGGCCAGCGCCACCGATGAGAAAGCCAAACAGGATTTCCAGAAGGCCATGGAGAAGTGGGAGGACAAGCTGGATGCCGTGACGCTGCTCGGCGACTACAAGGAACTGCCCGGCAACGCCGTGATGAGCCTGCAGACCGGTTCGAAGACCTCCTACAACATGTACGTGAAGGTGCAGAACGAGCTGGAGGCTGCCGTAACGGAACTGCGCAACGAGCTGTGCAAGGAGAAGTTCAACAGGCGCTACTCCGACCTGGATGAGAAGCGCGACGAGGACAAGCGCATCATCCGGGCCATCCGCATGGTCTATCCGCAGCGCGTTTCAGAAGCCGAGCCCGTGGACCTGAGCAAGCCGAAAGTGTAACCGCGCACCGAGCCATGTCACGATTCAAGGACGACGGAAAGAAGGGCACGCCTGCCATCAGCACGGCCTCCCTGCCCGACATCATCTTCATGCTCCTCTTCTTCTTCATGGTGACCACCGTGATGCGCGAGGTGGACCTGAAGGTGAAGATCAGCCTGCCCGAGGCCAGCGAAACACAGAAGCTGGAGGACAAGGCCCTGGTGGATTACCTCTACATCGGCCCGCCCACCTCGAAGGAGCTGGGCACCGAGCCCTTGCTGCAGCTCAACGACCAGTTCGCCCGGCTGGACGAGATCGGCCCTTGGGTGAAGGCCAACAACGAACGCCGCCAGGAGGCCGAGGTGCCCAAGATCACCCGCTCACTGAAGGTGGACAAGGACACCCACATGAAGATCGTGACCGACGTGAAGCAGGAGCTGCGCAAGGCGAGCGCGCTGAAGATCAACTACAGCACCAGCCGCGGGCGCTGATAGCCACCTACGACCCATCGCGAAACCCCGCCCCGCGCGGGGTTTTGTACTTTTGCGCCCTTCCCCATGGTCCGCATCGGCCCCCTTTCCCTGCCGGAGTTCCCGCTGCTGCTGGCGCCCATGGAGGACGTGAGCGACCCGCCCTTCCGTGCGCTGTGCAAGCAGCACGGTGCCGACCTGATGTTCACCGAGTTCATCAGCAGCGAGGGCCTCATCCGCCAAGCGGCCAAGGGCCTGAAGAAGCTGGACATCTTCGAGGCCGAACGGCCCATCGGCATCCAGCTCTTCGGCGGCAGCGAGGACGCCATGGAGGAGGCCGCCCGCATCGCCGAGGCCGTAAGACCTGACCTGATCGACATCAACTACGGTTGCCCCGTGCACAAGGTGGTGAGCAAGGGCGCCGGCGCCTGCCTGCTGCTGGACGTGGACAAGATGGTGCGCCTGACGGAGAAAGTGGTGAAGGCCGTGAAGCTGCCCGTGACGGTGAAGACCCGCCTGGGCTGGGACGACAAGAGCCGTAACATCGTGGAGGTGGCCGAGCGGCTGCAGGACGTGGGCATCGCGGCGCTGAGCATCCATGGCCGCACGCGTGCCCAGTTGTATCGGGGACCTGCGGATTGGACGCTGATCGGCGAGGTGAAGAACAACCCGCGCATGCAGATCCCCATCTTCGGCAACGGTGACATCGATTCGCCAGAGAAGGCCGTGGAGTTTCGCGCGCGCTACGGCGTGGACGGCGTGATGATCGGCCGCGCCAGCATCGGCCACCCGTGGATCTTTGATGAGATCAAGCACTTCATGGCCACCGGCACCCATCGTCCTGCACCTTCCGTGGCGGACCGTGTGGAAGCCGCACGGGAACACCTGCGCCGCTCCCTGGAGTGGAAGGGGCCGTGGGAGGGCGTGGTGGAGATGCGCCGCCACTACGGCAACTACCTCAAGGGCCTGCCCAACGTGAAGGAGGTGCGCCTGCGCCTGTGCACCGAGCGCGACCCGGCGGTGCTGGAGGCCATCCTGGATGAGGTGGTGGCCACCTATGCCGTGGCGGACGCCGCCTGAACCAGCAGCCTGCGGCTGAGGCTGCGCAGCGGCACCCACGAGGCCAGCACACCGATGGCCAGCGTGACCAGCACGATCTGTACGAGGTCCTTCCACTGCACCTTCACCGGGTAGGCGTCCACCACCGAATTGGCCAGGCCGATGAGCCCAAAGCGCTGCTGCACCCAGCAGAGCCCGAGCCCGAGCAGCAGCCCCAGCACGATGCCCACCCCCACGATCAGCAGGCCCTCGAACAGGAAGATGAGCCGCACCACCTGCGGGGTGGCGCCCAGCGCGGAGAGGGTCCTTACGTCGCGCTTTTTCTCGATCATGAGCATGGTGAGCGAAGCGATGATGTTGAAGGCACCGATGAGCCCGATGAAGACGAGCACCAGGAAGGTGAAGCGTTTCTCACTGGTGTTGGTGCTGTACATGAGCGTGTTCTTCTGCTGGCGCGTGCGCACCACATAGGCACCGCCCAGTTGTTCGCGCAGGGCGCGCGCTGCGGCGTCCGCGTCCGCATCACGGGACAATCGCATCTCCAGGGCGTTCACCGCGCCTTCATAGTGCAACAGGCGGGCGGCGAGTTCCAGCGGCACCAGCACATACTTGGCGTCGAACTCCATGTTCAGCGTGAAGGCGCCGCTCACCGGCAGGTCCTCCTGCTCGAAGGCGCCCTGCTTCCATTGGCTGAGCTTTCGTCCTCGCACCGGTGCGCTGATCTCCAGGGGCCGGAACACGCCGTCGTCCAGGGGAACATCCAGGTTCATTTTGAGCGCCACGCCCAGCACGGCCTTCGGCTCCTGGTCCGTGCCCAGGTCGGCCTGCCCGGTGAAGAGATGGGCGCCGAGGTCGCTCATCTCCAGATACACCGGCTCCACACCCTTCATGGTGGCCACGGCCTGCTGATCGCCACTGCGTAACAGCACGTTCTCCTCGATCACCCAGCTGGCCTGCGTGGCTCCGGCCAGGCGAAGCAGCTCGCCGATGTCCAGGCTGTCGCGCTCGAAGGTCTTGCCCTGCGCCGGGGTGATGGTGATGTCCTGGTCAAAGGGGCTGTACAGGCTGTCCACCAGCTCGGCAATGCCGTTGAGCGTGCTGAGCACCACCACCATGGCCGCCGTCACCACCGCCATCACCACGATGCTGATCAGGGTGATCACATTCACCGCGTTCTGCGAGCGCCTGGCCAGCAGGTAGCGGCGGGCGAAGAGGAAGGGGAGGCGCAAGGGAGGCAGAATGTGGAAATGTGGGAATGTGGAAGTGTGATGGCCGGTGTCCTGCCCGGGAAAGGTAGGTGGGGGACTATCGTTCCTTGCGCGACTTGCCAAGCTTCACCTGGTAGTTCTCCGGGGAGCCGGTGATGTTCACGGTGAGGTAGCCTTTGAAGGGTCCTTTCTGATGGGTCACGATCTCCTCTCCGGCTCGCTCCAGCTCCTGTTCATCATCCTTGTTGCGTCCGGTGCCGCGCAGTTTGGAACGCAGCATGTTCCAGCTGGCCTGCTTCACCAGGCCCAGCGGCAGCCGCATGGTATAATCCATCTGCAGGTCCAGTGACTGGCGGCCGCTGAGGTGCATGTAGCCCAACGTGCTGGTCACCTTCATCTCCGGGAAGTGCAGCGCGCCAGCCCGGAAGGTGAAGGTGTTGCGCAACTCGCCGAAGCGTACGTTGTCCAGGTCACGATCGCCCATGAAGTCGGCCATGGCGTGGAGCGGGGCGAAGCGGGTGATGCGGCCATCGGTCACGGTGAGGTCCGCCACGGCCGTGGTATGCGCCAGGTCGGGCACCAGGTCGGTGTGCAGGCGCGCATCGATCCGGATGGTGCCGCTCACGCGGCCGTGCAGGTTGTCGTGCACCAGCACGTCCTGCCCGAAGTTGTCCAGCTTGTACATCACCTTGTCCAGGTCCACCCGGGACAGGTGCAGATCACCGCTCAGCGTGATGCTGTCCTGACGCGCACCGTTGAATGTGCCGCGAAGCCCCACCTGTCCGCCGGCCGCACGGAAGTGCAGGGTGTCGAAGCGGACGGTGTGGTCCTTGTTGGTGTGCAGCACGCCATGCAGGTCCTCCAGCAATGCGCGGTGGTGTTTGATGCGGCCGATGTCCGCCGTGAGGTGCATCACCGGAAAGTCAAGCGCGAAAAGGTTGAACCCCGCATCGTGCGCTGAGCCTTCACCCTTGGGCGCGTTGGTGTTCCAGCCGGAGATCTCGTCCAGGTCCAGGTCGCTGGCACGCACGGTGCCTTCCAGTTGCTTGTTGCGCAGGTCGCCATCCAGGAAGTGGCGCAGGTACAGGTCGGCGTGCAGGTCGCTGCGGCCCATGCGCATATGCAGCCCGTGCAGGGTGATGCAGCCGCTGGTGTCCGTGATGATGCGGCCATCCACATCACGCAGTGCGGGCAGGTCGTTCACGCGCACGGTCAGGTGATCGATGTGCGTGTCGCTGATGAAGCCCTTCTTCGTGAATGTGTTGCTCTCCAGGCTGCCCGAGCCGCGGAACACGAGGTCGTGGACCACCTCCTCCTCGATGCTGTCGTGCACGAAGGGCCTACCGTCATAGACCAGGAGCTCCTTCGCGTTCAGGTAGGGCACACGAAGGTCCAGCCGGTGGTGCACGGTCTCGCGGCGCGTGCTGTCCAGTAACGCACCGACCCCTTGGAGATGCGCGTTGAGCAGGGCCTTGTTGCGGCCGATGGTGAGGCCGAGTGCCGTCAGGGTCAGGGTGGAATCGTTCACGGCCAGTTTGCCGCTCACGTCCTCCACGGCGAACGGAAATTTGGCGGTGCGGAACTCCAGGTGCCGGAAGTTGAGGGTGGCGCCCGGCAGGTAGCGGGCACGCTCCAGCGCGTCCACGGTGGTGTGCAGATCAAGGTCGAAGCGCAGGTCCATCACGGTATCGCGTGCCCAGGGTGCATCGGGCAATTGGCCGTTCAGGCCGATCAGCTCGGCCAGGAGGAGCTGCCGGCTGCCGCCTTTCAGCACCAGGTCCACCGGGGCGTTGGTGTGGTGCAGCAGGGCGGAGACATTGCTCACGCTGCAATCCAGTGAAAGGTCGCTTTTGCCGATACGGACACGCAGGTCCTCACTGCGCAGGTCGTCACCATCCAGCACGATGCGGCCATTGAGGTCCTCGATGGGCCTGTTCAGTCTGGCGAGCTTCAGCCGGACGTTCTCGAACTGGATGCGGCTCATCACGCCGTCGGTCATCTTCGTGGCGAAGTGGAGCACGCTGTCCGGGCCCACATACTCGTTCAGGGTGATGTCGATGAGCACGGTGCCTGCTCCGTCCTCGATCGCCTCCAGCTCATAGAAGGTCTTCAGGTGCTCCAGCTGGAAGCGCGCGTGGAAGTCCATGGTGATGCGCGGGTCGAGCAGGTTCTCCACGCGCAGGGCGCCGCGCATCAGCCCCTTCTCGGGCGTGCCGTAAAGGTTCTCCAGCTCCAGCACCGCCTTGTCCAGGCCGCCATCGTCGCCGGTGCGGAAGTGTCCGGTGAAGGCCACATCGCGCAGCGCCTTGGCATGTGCCGTATGGTGGAATACGGTGTTCCTGCAACCCAGGCGGAGGTCGATGAGCGGGCTGCGCACCGCTATGGGCCCAGTGATGCGGCCATCAAAGAAGATGTCGCCCTCATTCTTGAACGCCTTCAGCTTGGTGAGCACCTCCGGGGGTGCGAAGGCGATGAAGACGTCGAAGTTCTTCTTGCGGCCGGTGATGGCGAGGTCGAGCAGCAGGTCGTTGTCCAGGTCCAGTGTGCCCTGCATGTCCAGGCGTCCGGCATCCACCACAAAATGGCTCGGGTGGATGGTGACCATGCCGTCGCGGATGCTCAGGTCGCAATCCAGCCCGAAGGGCAGCTCGCGGAACCAGGTGGTGGTCCCCGATCGGAAGTGGTGCAGGAACAATTCGCTCTCCAATCCCATCCGCAGGTCATCCCCGATGGCGCTCAAATAGGCCCTGGCCTGGATGATGTCCAGCAGGAGCTCATTGCCAGTGCCACCCTGGTTCACTTCATGCACGGTCACGTCACGCAGTTCAATACGCTTCAGGTCCAGGTGGGTCTGTTTGGTGTCCTCATCATCACCTTCAGTGCGCTGTTTGGCGCGCATCAGGTTGTACATCCCATCCGGGTGCTTTTCCAGGTAGAAATGGCCCTTGCTCAACACCACCTTTTTAACCGTGTATTGACCGCGCAGCAGGTCGGACAGGTCGAAACCCACGAACACGTCCTGAAAGGTGTAGATGGCGGGATCGCCCTCGGTGTGCTTGTCAGCATCGAAGCGTACGCCTTTGATGTCGATGCTGATGTAGGGAAAGGCGCGGAAGGGGGAGAGCTCCACGCGTTCGTAGGTCAGCTTGCCTACCTGCCCCTCGTTGATGGTGGCGATCAGCTCGTCGGCGATCTCCCGCTCGTAGGAGTAGAGGATGTAGCACGCCACGCCGAACGTGAGCAGGACCAGCGCCAGGATGGCAAGCAACGCAATGCGGAATGCACGGAGCAGGCGGCGCATGCTGCGAAGATCGGGGCAGGTGGCCGGTGTGGCGACGCAGCAGCCCTTCGGATCTCACCGCCAGGCCTTCACAACGAGACCTGTCCCCGTGGGGTGCTTCATCCGCACGTCCGCCATGTTCAGCATGAAGGCGATGGGGTAGGCGAGCAGGTAGTAGAAGGGCAGGATGAGGAAAAAGAGGCGGGAGGTGTTCAGCATCAGCAGGGGCCACTTCATGCTCAACTTCCAACTGAGCCTGCCCGGTATGCCATAGCTGAACCGTGCCTCCACCTTGCTGAAGCCGTTGCGCAGGCATTTGGCGCGGATGTCGTCGATGTTGTAGCCGTCGCGCACGTGCTCCTCGATGAAGCTGCCCTCACCCTCCTCATGCACGTCGCTCCCGCCTTGATCGCTGGGTGTGCTGATGATGAGCATGCCACCAGGCTTGAGCGAGGTGCTGTAACAGCGCAACGCTGCTTCGTCCTCCAGGATGTGCTCCATCACATCCACGCACACCACCAGGCCGAAGGTGTTCGGACGTTGGAACCGTGTGACATCACCCACCTCAAACCGCACGCGCGGCCGGCCTATGCGTTGGAAGAAGGCGTTGCAATCGGCCACCTGTTCCTCCTTCACATCCACGGCTGTAATGTGTGCGTTCGGCAGGAGACCGCTGAGCCAGTAGCTGTACTGCCCGAAGCCCGCGCCGGCATCATAGATGTGCACGTCTCCTTCACGTTGCGTGCGCGTCCAGGGCCGCAGCTCGCGCTGGATGTGCCAGCAGCGCAACAGCAGCAGGTCCAGCAGACGGTAGAAGAGCTTGCGCAGGAAGGGTGAGCGGTTGAAGACCACCCCGAGCTGGCGCTTGACCGGATCGTACTGCATTACCGTTCGGGAAGGGTCAATGTGGGGTTTGAGCGGGTATTCCACTGAACGGAGCAGTGATCTGTGGGTCCGCTTGCACGTACGTCACTTCTTCAACAACCGCTCGATCTCCTCCGCGCGGTCCAAGGAATCGTCCACATGGAAGTGCAGCTCGGGCACCACGCGCATCTGCCTGCCCACGCGTGTGCCCAGCAGGCCGCGCAGCCGGTGGCTCTGGTCGCGGATGTGGGCCATGGCGGCCTCCTTGTCCTTCACCGGGAAGAGGCTGATGTACACCTTGGCCACGCCCAGGTCGGGTGACACGCGCACGCCGGTGACGGTGATGAGCGCGCCGGGCAGCAGCGATCGGGATTCCTGTTGCAGGATGGTGGCCAGCTCACGCTGGAGCAGGCTGTTCACCTTGTTCTGTCGGACACTGTCCATGCGGCGAAGGTAGGACTTGCACCTCCGCCACAGGCGTGCTAGGGCTTTGCCAGCTCGCTCTTGGCGAATTCGGCGTACACGGCGGTGATGCCCTCGCGCAGGCCGATGCGGTGCTTCCAGCCCAGTGCGTGCAGACGCGACACGTCCATCAGCTTGCGGGGTGTGCCGTCCGGCTTGTCCGTGTTCCAACACAATTTGCCGGTGTAGCCCACGATCTCCTGGATCATCTCGGCCAGGGCCTTGATGGTGAGGTCCTCGCCCGTGCCGATGTTCAGGAAGAGCTCCTCGTTGTAGTTCTGCATGAGGAAGTAGCACGCATCGGCCAGGTCGTCCACGTGCAGGAATTCGCGCATGGGCGAGCCCGTGCCCCACACCTCCACGCTGGGCGCGTTCGTCACCTTGGCGGTGTGGAACTTGCGGATGAGCGCGGGCAGCACATGGCTGTTGTTGAGGTCGTAGTTGTCGTTGGGCCCGTAAAGGTTGGTGGGCATCGCGCTGATGTAGTTGCACCCGTACTGGCGGCGATAGCTCTCGGCCAGCTTGATGCCTGCGATCTTGGCGATGGCGTATGGCTCGTTGGTCTGCTCGAGCAGGCCGGTTAGCAGGCTCTCCTCCTTCAACGGCTGGGGCGCCATCTTGGGGTAGATGCACGATGAGCCCAGGAAGAGCAGCTTCTTCACGCCGTTCTCGTGCGCGGCGTGGATGATGTTGCTCTCGATCATCAGGTTCTCGTACAGGAACTGTGCGCGGTACACGTTGTTGGCGTGGATGCCGCCCACCTTGGCGGCTGCCAGGTACACGTACGCGGGCTTCTCCTGGGCGAAGAAGTCGCGCACGGCCTGCTGCTCCTTCAGGTCGAGCTCCTTGCTGGTGCGCACCACGATGTTGGTGTGGCCCTCGGCCTGCAGCTTGCGCACGATGGCGCTGCCCACCATGCCGCGGTGGCCGGCCACGTAGACTTTGTCTTGCTTGTTCATGGATGCGTTGCGGTTGGGACGTTACGTGTTGCGCGTTGGACACGCGTTCAACACGTAACGCGCCAACCCGTCAACACGCACCGGATCACTCTTGCTCGTGCAGGATCTTGTGGCCGCCCTTCTTCAGGTACACGTCACGCTTGAAGAGCTCCAGGTCGCTGGCCATCATCTCCTTCACCAGGGCCTTCAGGTCGTACTTGTGCTTCCAGCCGAGCTCGCGCATGGCCTTGCGGGGGTCGCCCTCCAGGTGGTCCACCTCGGCGGGACGGTAGTAGCGCTTGTCGATGGCCACGAGCACCTTGCCTGTCTTCTTGTCGTAGCCCTTCTCCTTCTCGCCCTTGCCCTTCCACTCGAGCTTGATGCCCACCTCCCCGAAGGCAAGGTCCACGAAGTGGCGCACGGTGTAGGTCTTGCCGGTGGCCAGGACATAATCATCGGGCTTCTTGGCCTGCAGCATCAGCCACATGCCCTCCACGTAATCCTTGGCATGGCCCCAGTCGCGCTTGGCGTCGAGGTTGCCGAGGTAGAGCGTGTCCTGCAGGCCCAGCTTGATCTTGGCCGCGGCCCGGGTGATCTTGCGGGTCACGAAGGTCTCGCCGCGCAGCGGGCTCTCGTGGTTGAAGAGGATGCCGTTGCACGCGAAGATGCCGTAGCTCTCGCGGTAGTTCTTGGTGATCCAGAAACCGTACAGCTTGGCCACGCCGTAGGGGCTGCGCGGGTGGAAGGGCGTCTCCTCGTTCTGCGCATGCGGACGCACGCCGCCGTACAGTTCGGAGGTGGAGGCCTGGTAGAACTTGGTCTTCTTCTCCATGCCCAGGATGCGGATGGCCTCCAGGAAGCGGAGCGTGCCGATGCCGTCGGCGTTGGCCGTGTACTCGGGCATCTCGAAGCTGACGGCCACATGGCTCATCGCCGCCAGGTTGTAGATCTCGTCCGGCTGGATCTGCTGCACCAGGCGCAGGCAGTTCACGCTGTCGGTGAGGTCGCCATAGTGCAGGTGGAAGGGACGGCCCTTCTCGTGCATGTCGTGGTACAGGTGGTCGATGCGGTCCGTGTTGAAGAGCGAGCTGCGGCGCTTCACGCCGTGCACCTCGTACCCCTTGTTCAACAGGAGCTCGCTCAGGTAGGCGCCGTCCTGTCCGGTGACACCGGTGATGAGGGCGACCTTGCGCTTCTTGCCGCCTGCCTTCGTGCTTTTCTTGGCCATGATGGATGGTGTGCTTCTGCTTATTGGACGATGAACCAGGGGTTCACCAGTTCGTGCTTGTTGTAACGCAGCGGGGCGTCGGTGGTGACATCGATGACCTGACGCCCGGCCTCGATGGCGATGGCGTGCCCGGCGGCCGTGTCCCACTCCATGGTGGGCGCGTACCGGGGATACACATCGGCGGCGCCCTCGGCCACCAGTGCCAGCTTTAGCGCGCTGCCCATGCTGGTGAGGGCCACTTCGCCGTGCCGTGCGCGCATGCGTGCGATGAAGGCCTCGGTCTCGGGGCTCGCATGGCTGCGGCTGGCCACGATGGTGAAGGCCGTACGCTGGTGCGGAACGGGCAGGCGGGTGCTCATCAGGGCACGTTCATACGCACCAAGGTCCTTCCGGGTTGCCGCACGCTCCTGGCGGTAGGCGCCACCGCCCTCCCAGGCGAAGTACAACAGGCCGGTCACCGGCACGTACAGCACGCCGCCGATGGGCCGGGCGGCACCCAACGGACCTGCGGGCATCCCATCTCGCTCCATGAGCGCGATGTTCACCGTGAACTCCCCGTTGCGCTTGATGAACTCCTTGGTGCCATCGAGCGGGTCCACGAGCCAGTAACGCGACCAGCCCTGGCGCTCCGGAGCGGGCACGCCGGCCCCCTCCTCACTGAGCACGGGAAGCCCCGTGCGGTCGAGCGCGGCGGTGATCACGCGGTGGGCACGCCGGTCGGCCTCGGTGAGCGGTGAGCGATCGTCCTTCTCCTCCACCGTGAAGGGTCGCTCATACACGGCGAGGATCTCCTCACCGGCAGCGAAGGCCGCTTCAATGGCCACCGAGATGAGCTCGTGCAGCTGGGTCACGGTCCAAAGCTACCCGCAGCCGCACCCCTCAACACGTCCGCCGTGGGGAGGTCTTCCACAATGCGGACGGAATAACCGTCCGTCAATGGCCGTAGCGCCGCGCGTACTGCCTGTACAACGCCTTCTGGTGGTCGTCCAGCACGATGCTGCGCCCATCGATGAAGGCATGCGTGACGTTGTTGCCGCGCATGTCGAGCAGGTCGCCGGTGCTCACCACGAGCGTGGCGCTCTTGCCCACCTCCAGGCTGCCGTAGCGTTGATCGATGCCCAGGATGCGCGCGGCATCGAGCGTCATGGCCTGCAGCGCTGCCTCCCGCTCCAGGCCATAGGCCGCGGCCGTTCCCGCTGTGAAAGGCAGGTTGCGCGAACCCATGCGTTCCATGCCACCGGTGTAGCCCAGGCAGAAGCGGATGCCACGTTCCTTGAGCAGCGCGGGTTGGCGGTAGACGATGTCGATGTCCTCGTCCTCGCGCAAGGGAAGTCCGTGCACCCGCTGCAGGATCACATCCACCTTGTTGTCGCGCAGCAGGTCGCTCACGCGCCAGGCGTCGTGCCCGCCCACGATCACCAGGCGGCGCACCCCCATCTCGCGGGCGAAGAGCACCGCCTCCTGGATCTCGCGCGCCACATCGGCATGCACGTAAAGGGTGGCCGATCCGTTCAGCACCGGCTGCAGCCCGGCAAGGCGCAGGTCCACTGCACCGGCGTCGGCCCTGTAGGCCTTCGCGTTCATGAAGAGCGTGCGGAGGCGGTCGATGTCGCGCCGCCGCTCCTCATCCTTCGCCGTACTGGTGCCCCCAGGCTCGGCCCACCACCCTTCCCGCACATAGGCGCGCGGCCATTCCACGTGCACACCGTCGTCCATGCGCACCACGGCCCCCTCCCGGTCCCAGGCATCCAACTGCATCACGCTGCTGGTGCCGCTCACCAACCCTCCGCGCGGTGTCGCCTGCGCGAGCAGCACGCCGTTGGCCCTGACGGTGGGGATGATCCGCGAGTCGACGTTGAAGGCCGCATAGGCCCGTACCTCCGGCTCCAGCTCACCCGTTTCATCGGCGTCCGCGGTGGCCCTCACCTGGTCCACCTCCTGCAGGCCCAGCGTGGCATCGGCCAGGATGAGGCCGGGGTAGATGTGCGCGCCGTTCAACTGGATCACGGTGTCGTACCGGGCCTTCACGCCGTACTCGAAACCGACATGATCGATGATGCCGTTGCGGAAGCCCACCGCACCGTCGTCGATCACCCGGCCATCGCCCACGTGCACGGTGGCCCCGCGCACGAGCACGCTGCGCACCTGGGGCGGCGCGGGCGTGGGGCGCTGCGCCAGGACCCCGTCGGCCAGCGTCAGCAGCATCACCGCGCACGCGGTGATCAGGGTCGTTCGCCGAGGCTTTCGCATTCCCAGTTCCGTTCGTCCTTGCGTTGCGGTTTTCGCACCGGTGCACCGGCCTTCTTCGCGGCGAGCATGCGCGCCACGAGCCGTTCGCGTTCACGCACCACCTCCCTCGTCCATGCCTTGTGGCGCACCGCATCGTAGTAGCGTACCCCATCGACGAAGGTCATCTCGCACTTCGCATCGATCGAGAGCGGGTCGGCGCTCCACAGCACCAGGTCGGCGTCCTTGCCCACTTCCACGCTTCCCATGCGCTGGTCGAGGTGCAACAGGCGGGCGGGATTGAGGGTCACCATCTTCCAGGCCTCCTCCGGCGGCACACCGCCGTACTTCACCGCCTTCGCCGCCTCCTGGTTCAGCCTGCGGCTCATCTCGGCATCATCGCTGTTGAGGCAGGTCGTGACGCCTTCACGCCAGAGCAACGCCGCGTTGTAGGGGATGGCATCGCCCACCTCCATCTTGTACGCCCACCAGTCGCTGAAGGTGCTCGCACCGGCGCCATGGGCCTTGAGCTTTGGGGCCACCTTGTAGCCTTCAAGCACGTGCGTGAAGGTGTTCACGGTGAAGCCCATGCTGTCGGCCACGTCCATCAGCATGGCGATCTCGCCCTGCACGTAGCTGTGGCACGAGATGTAACGCTTCCCTTCCAGCACTTCCACGAGGGCGTCCAGCTCGAGGTCGCGGCGCGGAAGCTCGGCGGCCGGCGTGGGTGCGGGCCTGCGCCGCCCTTTCCGATCGGGCTTCGGCTCCGGGCGGGGCGCGGTGCGGTCCCAGGCGGCCCCGTAGGCCCGCGCGCGGTGGAAGGCATCGTACATCACCTGTTCCACGCCCATGCGGGTCTGCGGGAACCGTGACCCATCGTTGGGCCAGTTGCTCTGCTTCACGTTCTCGCCCAAGGCGAACTTGATGAAGCCGGGTGCACCATCGATGTGCAGCGCTTCGGCACCGAGCCCCCACCTCAGCTTGATGAGCGCGCTCTGCCCGCCGATGGGGTTGGCGCTGCCGTGCAGCTGCTGCACCGCGGTGACCCCGCCGGCGAGGTCGCGGTACAGGCCCACGTGGTCCGGGTCGGTCACATCGCCGATGCGCACCTCGGCGCTCACCGCCTGGCCCCCTTCGTTCACGCCGCGGGCGATGCCCAGGTGCGAATGCTCGTCGATGATGCCGCAGGTGAGGTGCTTGCCCGTGGCGTTCACCTCGATCACCTCCGGACGCGTGCGACCGGGGAAGAGCGTGGCAAGGTCGATCCGTTCGCCCACGCCCACGATACGCCCGCCGCTGATGCACACGTCCGCATCGCGCAGGATGCCCTGCGGCCCGTTGGTCCACACCGTGGCATGACGGAACACCACGACCTCCGTATCGGGCAATGCGGGGCCACCGAAAGCCGTGAGCGGATACCACACCGCACCCACCGGCGCTCGGTAGAGGCTGTCGAGGACGCGGTCACCGGAGCCTTCCTTCTCCTTCGACCGAACGGCTTGGCGCACCGCGCTCCACGCGATCCACTCGCCCCCGGGAAGCTGCCCCTGCCCGTCCCAGATGCCGCCACGGTCGTGCACGATGCCGTTGAGCCGCACCGGTCCGTCGAAACCGAGCCGGCGCCCGTCGAACTCCAGGGTCACCAGCTGGTCGTCGCGCACGAAGCGGGCCTTCACCCGCACCGTGTCCGCCGCAGGGCGGTACACTTCCGCTTCAGGCCGCGCGCGCCCGCTCACCTCCATCCGCAGGATCACGCTCCGCAGGTTCAGGTCGAACACGCCCACCACATCCTCCTCGCCGTAGGGCTTGTGCGCGAAACGCCGGCCCGCCACCCAGGTCTCGTGCACCTGGTTGCCCTGCTCGAGCAGGTGCCCGCTGGTGATGAGGAAATTGGCGAGCATGCCCTCGCGCAGGGCACCGACGCGTTCGGACAGCCCGAAGAAGGCCGCAGGACGCGTGGTGAGCGCCGCGATCGCCGATGCGGTGTCGAGGCCGGCCAGCACCATGCGGCGCAGCGCGGGCCAGGCATCGGCCGGTTCCTTCAGGCCGTGCAGGGTGAAGGCGAAGGGAACGCCTGCCGAATCGAGGCGCGCGGCGTTCACTGGGGCCAGCTCCCAATGCTTCAGTTCGGCGAGCGTGACCTCGAGCGCGGCGAAGGGGTCCTCCACATCGTAGGCCTCGGGCATGGTGAGCGGCAGGATCAGGGGCGTGCCCGCAGCGACCACATCGGCCAGGCGCGCGTACTCATCGCCCGTGCCCCGCACCGTGAAGCGCAGGCCGAACTCCCTTCCGATGCGCGCGATGCGTCCGATGTCGTTGCGCTCGGAGGACTCGAACACGAGCGGCAGGCCGAGCAGGGCGTTCACCCCCTCCAGGTCGGCATCGCTCTGGGCCCGGGACCCCTGTCCCGCGTACCAACGCGCATCGTGCAACGTCTGGCGCAGCAGGGCGATGCTGCCCATGAGCGAGGAGGGGTATTCCTCGGGCGAAGAGCCCTTGTTGAAGGAGAAATGCGCGGAGGAGCGGGGCTGCAGCACATCGAGGTTCACGGCCCGATCGGCCAGGAGCACGGCGCATCCGCTGCCGCGCACGATGCCGTCCGGCCGGTGCGTGATCACCGTGGTGATGCCCTGCTCGCGCAGCTTGGCGTTGAGCGCGGTGTTGTGCGTGTACAGCTCGTCAGCACGCGTGGTGCCGTGCACGGCCCGGTTCCAATATCCCGTGCCTCCGGCCTGCTCCTTGGGGGCCTTCGCCGGCACACCGACGGATCCGTAGGGGTCGACGAGCCCGGGCCAGATGTGCAGGCCGGCCACATCGTGCACCACGGCCCCCGCGGGCACCTTCAGCCGGGTCCCCACCCCCACCACCCGCTCGTCCTGCACCAACAGGGTGGCATCGCGAAGCACCTCGCCCGGGGCGGGATGCAGGGTGGCATGGATGAAGGCATGCACCGGGCGCGCCGTGCCATGCGGGCCGTTCACGGGCACGTTCTCCTGGGCCCGTGCCGTTGAGGCCGTGAGCAGGGCCGCGGCGAGCAGGTACCGGAGCGTGCGCATGGGGGCGCCAAGATATCGATCCACCGACCCGGCGACCTTCTAACTTCGCGGCGCTCCAACACCCGACCGCTCATGGATACCGTGCTCGAGTTCTTCCACAGCCTGCTCCGCTGGGCCGCGCTCATCGCCCTCGTGCTGGCCGTCGTCACCGCGTGGCGTGGCTACTTCACCAAGGCCCCCATCATCGTATGGGAACGCCTGGTCACCATCATCGCCATGGTCCTGTGCCATGTGCAGCTGGTGGTCGGCGCGGCGTTGTACGCCATGCGCTATGGCACCTTCGCCGAACGTTTCGGCGCCACCCCCAGCCTCCTCCGGTTCTGGAAGATGGAGCACATCAGCGGCATGATCCTTGCCATCGTGCTGGTGACCATGGGACGTGTGCTCAGCAAGAAGGCGAAGACCGAGGAGGGCAAGCAGTTGCGCGTGGCCATCTTCTATACGCTCGGTCTCCTCATCATCCTGGCCATGATCCCGTGGCCCTTCATGGCCAAGTTCGGCCACGCCTACGGATGGTTGTGATCCGCACCCTGCTTCTGCTGGCCCTGGCCTTCGTGGTGCTCTCCTGCGGCAGCGAGGCCGCGCCGAACGCCACCGGGGCGGCGCTCGATGGTGATGGCAAGGGCGCCGAGCTCTTCAACACCAACTGCGCACTGTGCCACGGCCGCAAGGGCGACCTGGGCATGAACGGCGCGAAGGACCTGACGGTATCGACCCTTACCCGGGAGCAGATGATCGCCATGGTCAGCAACGGCAAGGGCGCGATGATGCCGTACAAGAACGTCCTCACCCCGAAGCAGATCGAGCAGGTGGTGGACCACGCACGCTCCCTGCGCAAGACGCAATGATCGAGGAGACCCGCACCAAGGCCGAGACGGCGGTGCTCATCGGCCTCATCACCGACGAGCAGGACGCGGACCAGGTGAAGGAATACCTCGACGAGCTCGAGTTCCTGGCCACCACCGCCGAGATCCGCAGCGTGCGCCGTTTCACCCAGCGGCTGCACAAACCCGACGGGCGCACCTACGTGGGCAGCGGCAAGCTCAACGAGGTGAAGGCCTGGATGGAGGAGAACGGCGGCGACACCGTGATCTTCGACGACGAGCTCACCCCGGCGCAGCAGCGCAACCTCGAGAAGGAGCTGGGCCGCCCGGTGCTCGACCGGCCGCGCCTGATCCTGGACATCTTCGCCCGCCGCGCCCGCACCGCCCACGCCAAGACGCAGGTGGAGCTGGCGCAGTACGAGTACATGCTGCCGCGCCTCACCAAGCTGTGGACCCACCTGGAACGGCAGCGCGGCGGCACCGGCACCCGGGGCGGCGCGGGCGAGAAGGAGATCGAGACCGACCGACGCATCGTGCGCGACCGCATCGCCCTCCTGAAGGCGCAGCTCCGCGACATCGACAAGCAGAAGGCCATCCAGCGCGGCAACCGTGGCAAGCTGGTGCGCGTGGCCCTGGTGGGCTACACCAACGTGGGCAAGAGCACGCTCATGAACCTGATGAGCAAGAGCGACGTGTTCGCCGAGAACAAGCTCTTCGCCACGCTCGACACCACCGTGCGCAAGGTGGTGCTGGGCAACCTGCCCTTCCTGCTGAGCGACACCGTGGGCTTCATCCGCAAGCTGCCCCACCAGCTGATCGAGAGCTTCAAGAGCACGCTCGATGAGACGCGTGAGGCCGATCTGCTCCTGCACGTGGTCGACATCAGCCACCACAACTTCGAGGAGCAGTACGCCACGGTGAAGAGCACGCTGGCCGAGATCGGCGCCGGCGACAAGCCCACCATCGTGGTGTTCAACAAGATCGACGCGTACCGGCCCGCCGCCCACGACCCGCACGACCTGGCCCCCAAGCGCCGCGACCAGTACACGCTGGAGGAGTTCCAGCGCACGTGGATGGCCGAGATGCACGGCGAGGAGTGCATCTTCATCAGCGCCGCCGCACGCACCAACATCGACACCCTGCGCCAGCTCATGTACAAGCGCGTGAAGGACATCCACCTCACCCGCTATCCGTACGAGAAGGACCTGCTGTACGGCGACTGGAACGGCGAGCTCGCGGAGGAGCTACCGGAGTAAACCCGATCTTGCAGGGCAATGAAGGCCCTCGTCAAGCGTGCCTATGGCGCGCTCCCGTTCAAGCAGCAGCTGTTCAGCGTGCTTCGCCTGCTGCCCCTGCCCCGCAGCGTGTTCCAGCACCTGCACTTCAAGGGGGTGATCACCGTGAAGGTGCCCGGTGGGGCACCCTTCCGCATGCACCACCACGGCTACATGATCGAGAACGAGCTGTTCTGGCGCGGTCTCGACGGTTGGGAGAAGGTCTCCGCACGGCTCTGGACCAGCCTCTGCCGGAACGCCCGGAACATCCTCGACATCGGCGCCAATACCGGCGTGTACGCCCTGCTGGCCCACGCCGTGAACCCCAGGGCCACCGTGGTGGCCGTGGAGCCCGTGGAGCGCGTGTTCCGCAAGCTCGAGGCCAACATCGCGCTCAATGGCGGGCGGGCATATGCCGTGCGCGCCGCGGTGACCGACCACGATGGCGAGGTGGTGCTCTACGATACGCCCGACAGCGAGCATGTGCTCTCTGTCTCGGTGAACAAGGAGTTCCTCGCCGACACACCGGGCGCACGACCCGTGAACGTCCCGGCCCGCACCGTGGCCAGCCTCGCCGCCCAGTTCGGCATGGGCACCGTCGACCTGTTGAAGATCGATGTCGAGACCCACGAGCCCGAGGTGCTCGCAGGCTTCCGCGAGGTCCTGCACCGCGACCGGCCCTCCATGCTCATCGAGGTGCTCAACGACGAGGTGGCGGCCCGCGTGGAGGCCCTGATCGCCGGGTTGGGCTACGAGCGCTACAACATCGATGAGGTCACCTGGCCGCCCGAGCGCACCACCACCCTCTCGCGCAGCCGGCATTTCAACTTCCTGCTCTGCACACCGGAGGTGGCCCGGTCCATCGGCATCGCCTGAGCCGCGCACAACGAAGGTGCCGCCCGCCGCGTTGGAACAAGCGCGGAGCGCAGCCCACGATCCACCTGTGCATCGAAGGTCGGTGCCGCCCGTCGCGGAGCCGCAGCAACGCATTAGTCTTGCCGCACGAGCATGGCGAAGAAGAAGTCCTCCGGCCCACCGCGCGGCGCGGTGCTCAAGTGGTCGCTGATCACCGGGGGTTCCCTGGTCCTCGCCCTGGCCCTGCTGGTGTGGCTGGTGAACCTCGGCCTCTTCGGCAGGCTGCCCACCAAGGAGGAGATCGCCGCCATCCGCAATGAGGAGGCCACGCTGATCCTCGCCAATGACGGCACCATCATCGGCAAGGTCTTCGCCGAGGACCGCACGAACATCCGCTTCCAGGACATCCCCAAGCACCTGATCCACGCGCTGGTGAGCACGGAGGACCAACGCTTCTACCAGCACGAAGGCGTGGACAGCCGCAGCTACGTGCGCGTGTTCTTCCGCACCATCCTCGGCGGCGACCAGAGCGGTGGCGGCGGCAGCACGCTCTCGCAGCAGCTCGTGAAGAACCTCTACGGCCGCGAGCGCCACGGGCCGCTCACCGTCCCCGTGAACAAGATCAAGGAGGCCCTGGTGGCCGCTCGGCTCGAGCAGGTCTACGACAAGAACGACGTGCTCACGCTCTACCTGAACTCGGTGCCCTTCGGCGAGGACATGTACGGGGTGGAGGCCGCCGCGCAGCGCTACTTCGGCAAGCCGTGCGCCCGGCTGAAGGTGGAGGAGGCCGCCGTGCTCGTGGGCATGCTCAAGGCGAACACCAGCTACAATCCGCGCCTGAACCCCGACCGCTCGCGCGAACGGCGAAACGTGGTGCTGAAGCTGATGGGCGACCGCGGCCACCTCACGCGGACGGAGGTCGACAGCCTGCAGGCCCTGCCGCTCACGCTCAACTACCGCGGCCGCGACGCGCTCGACCTCTACGGTTACTTCACCGACCGCGTGGCCCGCGAGGCGCGTACCCTGCTCGCCGACCTCGCCAAGCGCACCGGTGGTCGCTACGACATCGAGAAGGACGGCCTGCGCATCCACACCACCCTCGACCCCCTGCTGCAGCACCTGGCCCAGGAGGCCCTGCGCGACCAGCTCGCCGCCATGCAGCCCAAGCTCGACAAGGAGCTCGCCGCGCGCAAGGCCAGGGCCTCGTGGGAGAAGCGCATGGCCAAGCGCGCCAAGGCCGAGTGGAAGCGCAACACCACCGCCGTGCGCGATGTGTTCACCTGGGACGATGCGGAGCCCCGCGCCATGAGCTACCGCGACAGCCTGTGGCACTACCACACCCTGCTCAACGGGTCCATCCTGATGATGGAGCCCGCCACGGGCCGCGTGCGCGCCTACATCGGCGGCGACCACCACCGCTACCTGCCGCTCGACCTGGTGACCACGCACCGCCAGGTGGCCAGCACCATCAAGCCCGTGATCTACGCCGCCGCCCTCGAGGAAGGCATGGACCCCTGCACCTGGCTCAGCAACGAGGAGCGCACGTACGCCGAGCTCGACGGCTGGAAGCCGCAGAACTTCGATGGCACCAGCGGCGGCGAAGTGGCCATGTGGCACGCGCTGGCCAACTCCATGAACCTCCCCACCGTGGACCTCTACTTCCGCACCGGCGAAAAGGCCGTGTCACGCACCATGAGCGTGCTGGGGCTGCCCGCGAAGAACGCCACCAATCCCTCGGTGGCCCTGGGCGCGGCCGACATATCCCTGCAGGAGATCGTGCGGGCCTACGGCGCCTTCGCCGCGCGCGGCCGCCGCATGGAACCCCTCTTCATCGAGCGCATCACCGACGCCAGCGGCAAGGAGCTTTACAAGGCCAAGGTGAAGGGCGGCCGGCAGGCCATCGATGAACGCACCGCGGGCATGATCAACGGCATGCTGCGCCGCGCCATCGACAGCGGCACGGGCACGGCGCTCCGCTCACGCTACGGTGTGAACGCGGCCGTGGCGGGAAAGACCGGCACCGCGCAGGACTACCGCGATGCCTGGTTCGTGGGCTACACGCCGGGCCTGGTGATCGGCAGCTGGGTGGGCGCGCGCGACCCCTCGGTGCATTTCGGCAGCAAGCTGGGCACCGGCTCGCAGCTCGCGCTGCCGCTCGTGGGGCCCGTGTTCGCCGGCATCGAACGCTCACCCGAGCTGCGGCGCAAGTACCTGCGCGGCTTCGAACGGCTCGAGGACGACTCGCTCCTCTTCAGCTGTGCAGGCACCCGCGATCCCTCGGCCGTGCAACAGCTCATCAACGACGTGTTCGGGCCGAACGATGGCAAGGAGCGCAAGCCCAAGGCGCCGAAGGACACCACCCGCCGGGAGAACATCCTCGACCGCCTGTTCAAGCGGAAGGAGCGCTGACCGCGAGCCGCCGGCTGAACCGCTCGCGCAGCGCCATGAACGGCCGCTCCCACCAGCGGTGTACCGCCCAAGCCAGCACGATGGCTGAAGCCCACCACAGGACATAGACGAGCAGGGCCCCACCTGCCGCAACCCCGTCGGTCATGGGCAGGAACAGGCTGCGCAGCGGCAGGTGCGTGAGGTACAGCGCGTACGACACGAGGCTCAGGAAGACCACGGGGCGGCCCCACCACGGGCGCAACGACCACGTGGAAAGCAGCGGCAACAGCAGCGCCATGGCCAGTGCCGAGAGTCCATAGGACCAGCGCACCACGAAGGCCAGGTGTCCCGCATCCACGAACGCCGCGGTGAGCATCAGCACCACCGCACCCACCACGGCACACGCGACCCGCACCTGACGCCAGACCAGCGGGAACATGACGTGCGCCCAGGCCGCCAAGGCGCCGAAGCCGATGGCATCGAGCCGTGCGGGCACCATCTTGCGCACGTACAGGTCGGCGGTGAACAGGTCCTGCGGAACGGGCAGGGCAAGACGGTAGAGCGCGGGTAGCGCGATCAGCGCCAAGGTGGCGAGGAGGTACGCCCTGCGCGCATCGGTGCGCAGGCCCGACCTTACCAGCAGCACCAGCACCGGAAAGAGCAGGTAGAACCACTCCTCCACCGCCAGCGACCACGATTCCCAGAAGAAGAGGTCGAGCGGCTTCCACAGGTTCTGCAGGAAGACGAAGTAGGCGGCGGTGTTGCGGTTGAGCAGGCCCGGCGCGAGGCCCGCAGCGACCAGCGTGATGTTCAGCAACAGGAACAGGTAGTAGTTGGGCAGGGTGCGGAACCAGCGGCGCTGCCACAGGTCGAGCAGTTGCCGGTGCCACGGGGCACCCCCTTGCACGCACGCGCGCAGCACGAGACCGCCCACCAGGTAGCCGCTGAGCACGAAGAAGAGGTCCACGCCATCGAAGCCAGTGGTGCCGGGGCGTAGGGGCCAGTGGGCCGCGAGCAGGTCGTCGCCGTGGGACAGCACCACCCACAGGATCGCCACGGCGCGCATCACGTCGAGGCCGAAGATGCGCGCGCTGCCGTGCGGGGCTTCCATGGCGCGTCAGGCGAAGGCCTGCATGTCGCAGAGCCTGCGGTACGCGCCGTTGGCGGCGTACAGGTCCGCGTGGGTGCCGCGCTCCACGATGGCACCGTCCATCACCACGCAGATCTCGTCGCAATGCTGGATGGTGCTGAGGCGGTGGGCGATGACCAGGCTGGTGCGGCCCTCCATCATCTTGAAGAGCGCCTCCTGCACCAGGCGTTCGCTCTCGGTGTCGAGCGCGCTGGTGGCCTCGTCCAGGATCAGGATCGGCGGGTTCTTCAGCACGGCACGGGCGATGGCCAGGCGCTGCTTCTGCCCGCCGCTAAGGCGATTGCCCATGTCGCCGATGCCGGTCTGGTAGCCGTTCTCCAGCTGGCTGATGAAGCCGTGCGCATTGGCCACGCGCGCGGCCCGCTCGATCTCGGCCGACGACACGCCCTGCTTGCCGAAGGCGATGTTGTTGGCCACGGTGTCGTTGAAGAGGATGCTGTCCTGCGTCACGATGCCCATGAGCTCGCGCAGGTCCTTGATGCGCAGGTCGCGCACATCGTGCCCGTCGATGAGCACCTGGCCACCGGTGACGTCATAGAAGCGCGGCAGCAGGCCGGCCATGGTGCTCTTGCCACCGCCGCTGGTGCCCACCAGGGCCACGGAGCGCCCCTTCGGCAGCACGAGGTCTATGGTCTTCAGCACGGGCTTCTCGTCGTAGGCGAACCGCACGCCCTTGAACTCCACGCGGTGCTCGAAGCCCTTCACCGGCCGTGCGTCGGGTTTCTCCTTCACGCTGTTCTCCACCGCCAGCAACTCGAAGATGCGCTCGGCGCTGGCCCCGCCCTTCTTGATCCAATAGTAGCCGGTGGTGAAGCTCTTGGCCGGCGCCAGCAGCTGGCTGAAGAGGATGATGTAACCGATGAACTGGCCGCCCGTGAGGCTCGCGTCCTTGCCGATCACCAGGCTGCCGCCCAGGTACACCAGCGTCACCATCACCAGCGCGCCCAGGAACTCGCTGAGCGGCGAGGCCATGTCGCGGCGGCGCAGGGTGAACACGTTCAGCTTGTTCAGCATCTCGTTCTCCCGCTGGAAACGGCGGCGCATCTGCTCCTCGCCGTTGAACGCCTTCACCACCCGCATGCCCGTAAGCGTCTCCTCCACCGTGCTCAGCAGGTCGGCCGACTTCTGCTGGGCGCGCAGGCCCTCCTTGCGCAGGCTCTTGCCGATGCGGCCGATGATGAGGCCGCTCACCGGCAGCAGCAGCAGCGCGATGAGCGTGAGCCTCCACGAGATGCCGATCATGAGCGCCAGCGAGAGCCCGATGGTGATGGGCTCGCGGAACACCATCTCGATGTAGTTCATGATGCTGAACTCCACCTCCTGCACGTCCTGCGTGATCCGCGCGATCGTGTGCCCCTTGCGCTCGCCCGTGTGGAAGCGCATGGGCAGGTCGAGGATCTTGTCGTACACCTCGTTGCGCAGGTCGCGCACGGCGCGGTTACGCAGGATGCCGATGGCCCAGAGGGCGAAGTAGCGGGTGAGGTTCTTCAGCAGGAAGCACAGCGCCACCACCACGCAGATGAACACCAGGCCGCCCATCTGGCCGTGCTCCTGGATGTACATGGCCATGCGCCAGTTGAACAGGTCGGGCAGGCGCTTGATGCCTTCGATGCTCAGGTCCACCACCGGGCGCGTCGTGGGCGGGGGCGCCTGGCCGAAGAGCAGGTTGAGGAAGGGGATGAAGACCAGCAGCGAGGCCAGGTGGAACAGGGTGCTCACCAGGTTGAACCCGACGTTGAGCACGGCGTAGCGCCGGTAGGGGCGCGCGTACCGCAGGACCTTGAAGAAGTTCTTCATGCGGAAGGCGCAAAGGTAGCCGCCCGGACCGGGCCCGCCCGCCGCGCCAAACCGGGTATCTTCGCCGCCTGTCCGCCCCAGGGCGGCACCCACCATGGACAGCATCCGACAGAACAAGGTGAACAGCCTGCTGGTGCAGGAGCTCGCCGCCGTGTTCCAGGAGGAGGGCCGCTCGCTCTTCCCCGGCGGCATGATCACCGTTACCGGTGTGCGCGTGAGCCCCGACCTCGGCGTGGCCAAGACCTACCTCAGCCTCTTCCCCACCAAGGACAACAAGGCCGTGCTCGAGCGCATCAAGGAGCACGCCCACCAGCTGCGCGGCAAGCTCGGCCGTCGCATCGGCAAGCAGATGCGCGTGGTGCCCGAGCTCCTCTTCTACCTCGACGACTCGCTGGACCGGGCCGAGGAGATCGACAAGCTGCTGAAGGGGTAGAAGCAGAATGTAAAATGCAAAATGAAGAATGTAGAAAGTAGAATGGAGCGAGAGGTGGAAGCCGCGCAGCGAGCATTCACAGTTCTACATTCCACATTCTACATTCTTCATTCACTTTAGGACAATGCAATACGACCCCGTCAAGCGCCAACTCGGCTCCGTCTTCAACCGCGCCCCTTTCCTGCGCAAGGTCTTCTATGGCCTGCTCGACCTGCTGATGCTGCGCGCCTGGCACGTGCACAAAGAGCTGAAGGTGTGGGCACGGAGCATGCGGGGCAGGAACATCACCGTCTACGATGCAGGCGCCGGCTACGGGCAGTACAGCTACTGGCTCAGCGGGCGGCTGCCGCAGGCGCGCATCACCGCGCTGGACGTGAAGGAGGAGCAGGTGGCCGACTGCAACGGCTTCTTCCAGGCCATCGGCCGCCCGCAGGTGAAATTCCAAGTGGGCGACGTGACCAAGTTCCAGCAACCCGACAGCTTCGACCTGGTGGTGTGCATCGATGTGATGGAGCACATCCTGGAGGACGAGGCCGCGCTGCGCTGTTACAGCGCGAGCCTGCACACCGGTGGCATGCTCATCATCAGCACGCCCAGCGACCAGGGCGGCAGCGACGTGCACGACGAGGGCGAGGGCTCCTTCATCGAGGAGCACGTGCGCGACGGCTACAACATCGACGACCTCCGGGCCAAGTGCCTGCGCAACGGCTTCAGCAAGGTGGAGGCGCGCTACAGCTACGGTGCCCCGGGCAAGATCAGCTGGCGCCTGAGCATGAAGTGGCCCCTGCTGATGCTGAACGCCAGCAAGGCCTTCTACCTCGTGCTCCCCTTCTACTACGCGGTGGCCTACCCCATCGCCTACGTGCTCAACTGGCTGGATGTGTCCATGAAGCACCCCACGGGCACGGGGCTGATCGTGAAGGCGTGGAAGTGAGGAACAATGTGGAAATAGGGGGAATGTGAGAAAGTGGCATTGCGTCACGACCCACATCCCGGGATCTCCACAATTCCACCTTGCCGTGGACCATACCTACTCCGCAGGCTCAGGGTCCTGGACCGGCATCTCCTCTGTCTTGTCCTCGCGCTTGGGGAGGAAACGGTAGCTGATCGTTAGAACGAGTTGTTCGTTCATCAACGGCCATAGCATACCGTCCGAGTGGTCCTTGATGTCCTGAAGCCCGTAGTAGTAACGAGCGCCTACGCCCATCCGATCAGTGATCTGGTAGTCGAACTCACCCACCACACCGAAGTCCGTGCACTTCAGACCGAGTTCCTTGGTGTCGATGATCTTGTCTTCCAGTCCAACTCCCCAGACGCTATAGTAGTATGAGACTGTTCCAGATTCGATAAGCGGTGTAGCCAATTGGTACCCAGCACCGAGGCGGAACCGATGGACATCCACATTGACCATCATGGGCAAGCAGAGGTAATGCACCCGACGGTCCTGCACACGGAATTTCCTGTCCTGTTGCCAATACTCGTCGTGTCCAGCAATGAAGGACCAGTGCAATCCTGTGCTGAAGCTTAACGGTCCGGAGAGCTTGTGCTTAGCGCTTCCTCCGACCAACCATGAGAAACGGCGATCAACCACCTGGAACTCACCGCGACTTGTTGCTGGGTACAGATCGGTACGGATCTGACCTGACCCACCGCCAGCGAACGCACGCACCTCCCATTGGGCATGGGCGCCAAGTTGCAGCAACAACAGCGACAAGAAACAGAGGTAACGATTGAGCACGCGGGTCATCAAGAACCAAGTTAATCGCCGCACCCCGATCTTCACGGCGTGGAAACGGCCAGGGTCCTATTTCCACATTCCTCCATTTCCACATTCCCTTGAACCTCCCGCTCCTCTTCGCCCGCCGCTACCTGCTGGCCAAGCGGCAGCAGAACGCCATCAACATCATCACGCTCATCAGCATCGTGGTGATCGCGGTGGTGACGGCGGCCATGGTGGTGGTGCTGAGCACCATGAACGGCATCGGCGAGCTGGTCGATTCCATCTACAGCCCCTTCGACCAGGACATCACCATCACCCCGGCACAGGGCAAGACCTTCGAGCGCGACAGCCTCGACCTGGCGGCGATCACCGCGCGCACCGGCGTGCAGGACCACAGCTGGATCATCGAGGAGAACGTGCTGCTGCGCTGCGACGAGCAGCAGGCGGTGGCCACCATGAAGGGCGTGGAACCGAGCTACCTGGCCATGAGCCGCATGAACGAGCACCTTTACAGCGGCGAGGCTACCCTGGGCAGCGCCACCGACCCGCTCGCCCTCATTGGCATCGGCCTGAAGGTGGACCTCGACGCGCCGCTGGACGACGGCGTGATGAGACCCCTGCGCATCAGCGCGCCCATCCGCGGGCGCAAGCTCAGTACCTTCCAGCAGGGCGCCTTCGCCCAGGACGCCATCGCCATCGGCGGGGCCTTCACGCTCAACATCGATTTCGACTCGCGCTACGTGCTGGTGCCGCTGGCCCTGGCCGACAGCCTGCTGCACTACCGCGGCGCGGTGAACGCGCTGGAGCTGCGCACCGCGAAGGGCACCGACCTCGACGCGCTGCAGCGTGACCTCAGCGCCGCGCTGGGCGACGGTTTCCGCGTGCAGACGCGCTACCAGAAGAACGCGCTGATGTACCGCACCAACGAGAGCGAGAAGTGGTTCACGTTCGTGGTGCTGCTCTTCATCGGCCTCATCGGCGCGTTCAACATCATCGCCACGCTCACCATGATGATGATCGAGAAGAAGCGCGACATGCGCACGCTGATGAGCATGGGCGCCACGCCCGCGCTGGTGCGGCGCGTGTTCTTCCACGAGGGCCTGCTGCTGGTGACGGTGGGCGTGGTGGCCGGCCTCATCGTGGGGCTCGGCGTGTGCCTGGCGCAGCAGCACTTCGGCCTGGTGGCGCTGAGCGACTCGGTGGTGGAGAGCTACCCGGTGAAGGTGCTCGCCTCGGACCTGGTGCTGGTGACGGTGGGCGTGTTCGGCATCGGCCTGCTGGCCACCTGGGTGCCGCTGCGCGCGCTCAGCAAGCGCTTCCTTCAGGCCACGTCGGCCTCGGCGTAGGTCGCCTTCACCTCATCGAGGATCGCCTCGATGTTCGCCGGTTCACGCTCGGTGCACAGGCGCAGCCGCACCTCCTTCACGTTGGGCAGGCCCTTGAGGTAGTTGCCATAGTGGCGGCGCATCTCCACCACGCCCTCCCACGGCCCCTTCCACGCGATGGAGGTGAGCAGGTGCTGGCGCGCGGCCTCCACGCGGTCGGCCACGGTGGGCGCCGGGCGGTGCGTGCCCGTGGCCATGTAATGCTTGATCTCGTCGAAGATCCACGGGTGCCCGATGCTCGCGCGGCCGATCATCACACCGTCCACGCCATAGCGGGCGCGGTTCTCCACGGCCTTCTCGGGCGAATCCACATCGCCGTTGCCGAAGATGGGGATGTGCATGCGCGGGTTGTTCTTCACCTCGCCGATGAGCGTCCAATCGGCCGGGCCCTTGTAGAGCTGGGCGCGCGTGCGGCCGTGGATGCTCAGGGCCTGGATACCCACGTCCTGCAGGCGCTCGGCCACTTCGAGGATGTTCCTGCTCTTGTCGTCCCAGCCCAGGCGGGTCTTCACGGTCACAGGCAGCTTCACGGCCTTCACCACCTTCTCGGTGAGGCGCACCATCTTGTCCACGTCGAGCAGCAGGCAGGCGCCGGCGCCCTTGCTCACCACCTTGTGCACGGGGCAGCCGTAGTTGATGTCGATAAGGTCGGGACCGGCGGCCTCGGCGATGCGGGCGGCCTCCTCCATGGCGTCCTCGCTGCCCCCGAAGAGCTGGATGCCGATGGGGCGCTCGGCCTCGAAGATGTCGAGCTTCTTCAGCCCCTTGGCGGCCTTGCGGATGAGGCCCTCGCTGCTGATGAACTCGGTGTACATGAGGTCGGCCCCGTGCTGCTTGCACAGCGCGCGGAAGGGCGGGTCGCTGACGTCCTCCATGGGGGCCAGCAACAACGGGAACTCCGGCAGCTCGATGGGACCGATGCGGGGCATGAGCGAAAGGCCGGCAAAGGTACGGGAGGGGCGGGGGCGGGGCCAGGTGCGCTTTCCCATGGGGGATCGCGCGAGGCGCGCTTTCCCAAAGGGGGAAGCTTCCACCTGAAGGCCGCGTTCGCTTCGCTCACCGGATCCCATCGGTCCCATCGCTCAAGCTGCGCTTGGCAGGGATTGCGCGAGGCGCGCTTTCCCAGATGGGGGGAGGCCTCATGTTGAACGCCGCGTTCGCTTCGCTCACCGGCTTCTTCGTTCGGCCCGTCGCTCAAGCTGCGCTTGGCGCTGGTCCGAACGAAGAAGCCGCCCTTGCGGGGCGGCTTTCAACTTGGCGGAGAGAGAGGGACAGGGTTTCCGCGCTTTCGTGCCATGCGGGACCAGTGTTTCCAAGGGATGCCGTGGGCCGATGGGCCCACAATACACCCCGCCGTGTCCCGGTAGTGTACCGGGGCCGTGCGCTGTAGCCCGCGATCGGCGCGGGCTCCGATGGCCTAGCTGTTGAGGATGCGGTAGATCTCGTCGAGCTTCCGCTTTGCATCGGGGTCGGCGGCATCCAGGATGACCGTTACCTGCAGCTGGTGCATTGGCGTCTGCAGGGAGGTCCTCTTCGCGCCGTACCGCTCCTGGGGCTCCGCGACCGTGCCCGCCTTGTC
>JAEUSU010000017.1 GCA_016788635.1 Flavobacteriales bacterium
CGGCGCAGCGGTCACCGTGATCGGTGTTGTGGTGGTGAATTGTGCACAGCCGCCTGCCGCAGCGATCGTATAGGTCACCGTGTAGGTACCTGCCGTGCTCGTGCCCAAGGTCACCGCACCCGTGCTGCTGTTCAAGGTCAACCCTGCAGGTGAGGCACTATACGTACCACCGGCCGTTCCGGTCCGGGTTACACTGGCGGTACCAGCCGAACTGCAAAATGGATTACCCACATAGTTGATCGTAGCCGATGGAGCCGCCGTCACCGTCACCGGCACGGTGGTGCTGGGACTTCCACAAGCATTGGAAACCGTAATGGTATAGTTGCCCGTGGCCGCGCCGGTCACCGTGGGGTTCTGTGCAGTGTTGTTCGGGCTGAAGGTGCCGGTACCCGCCCATGTGTAGGTCAAGGGAGCCGTTCCCGTGGCGGTCACTCCCAGGTTCAAGGTGGAACCCGAACAGATGGGGCTATTGCTCGTGGTATTCGTGATGACCGGAGGCGTGCACACAACACAGTTCCCGAACTGCACCCCAGTGGGCTCCACGATACCCGTCTTATCCACCCCGTTCAAAGAGCAGTAGTAAAGGAAGTTCTGCGACGCCGCGAAGGGGTCGGCCAAGGGGTCCGAACCGACGATCTGGAAATTCCTGCAATTGGTGGATGTATTGTTCAACACCACCACACGCATCACCTGTATCCAAGTATTCGCAGGGAAAGCCGGGCATCCTTGGTCATCGATGTTATCCCCGATAACCGTGAAGGCCTTGTAGACGGAGGTCACGTTCGGGACTGGATTGCCCGGATTACCATTCCATGGAATGGCGTCCTGGCAGAATACGCGCGTACGTCCCAGGTTGCCGGAGCGGAGGTAGGCCCCGGAAACGCCAGGCACCGAGTCGTACTTGATGGCGAACTGGGCGTTGCTGAAGGTCTGGTTGAACGATGCGCCGTTCATCCGCATGTAGATCCGCAGCGAATCTCCGCTGGGATTCAACTGAAGGTCGATGTCTACGGATGTGGGCAACTGAGCGTGTGCCGCGATCGTGCCGCACATCATAAGCACGGCAGCGCCAAAACGCTTGATCAATGGGAACGGGTTGAAACAAGACATGGTGGGGGGGGTTCTCGGTGCGCCTTTCGGGAAAGGCAAAGGTTGACTTTGGAGGGCCTTAAAGATATGTAGGTCAGGTTAAATTTGGCTCAGGGCAGGGATTCATTCAGGGTGGACGTCACAACGGCTCCGCCAATGTTCACCAGGATGGGGTCCCGGTCATTGCCTGCCCCTGAATACCGCACGATCCCATCCAGATTAACATCTTCCGGATGGTAACCTGCCATGGTGGCGGTGGGTACCACCCCACCGACCCGGGTGAGGATCGGGTCACGGTCATTGGATGTTCCGGTGTATCGAATGATCTGGTCGAACAACGCGTTCCCTGCGAACAAAACCGCCTTTGCTCCAATGACCTTGCGCGCGGTAGAACCCCAGGTGGATGTGGCTGGCAGGGTAAAGTCAATGGGGGTTGAAGCAGCTGAGAGCAGCAAAGGCGAGGCGGTCATGCAAGCCAGGTGGTTACGATGACGCACGGCCACGAAATAGTTGCCCACTGGAACAGGGAACCGAAGCGGAGACACACCATCGGAAGCCACCACATCACCATCCCGCTGGACCAACCCATGCCGCACGGCGAGCACGGTGCCCGGTGCGTCGTGCTGCCGCAACTCCACACGCACCCAGTCCACAATGGCATTTGATCCCGATGCCAGCAGGACCCCGGCCGTAGTGGTCTCTCCTCCCCCGTTCACCGCGGGCAGTCCCATTGCACTGTAAGGCTCGGCCTGGGGGACCAGACCCGAAACGCGAAGGTCATCACGCATCTCCCCGGCACCCGCATCAAAGGGGCCTTCCATGAACACCTTGGGCAGCAAGGAGAGGCTCGGAGCCACGGTGGCCACAGTCGCTGTTCGGGGGCTCACCGACACCACTTCCGGGATCGTGATCTCCCAGTCATACAAATAGTAATAGAAGGAAGGCCCCTGGCTGCACCCCGTGATGGCACCTACCGACCCCAGGTTGAAAGGATAGCTCACCCCGGCATCGTTCCGCCAAAGGTCTCGCACCACCTCGCTGTTGTCATCATATGCACTGATCCGGTGGTTGGTGCCGGCGGGCACATCCCAGTCAACCACCACAGTGCTCCAGCCAATGGGCAGGATCACATACTTCTCCGCGATCAAGGTGCCCACCCGATCCACCAGTACGAAGTGACGCTTACCTGCGGAGTTGGCGCGCACCTTGAAGGACCGCAAGCGGAATGGCTGATACGCATCAAAGTACTGCCAGTGCTTGGAACTGTTGAACGCCCCCCCGGTCGCATTCTGCGCCATGCCGCCATTGACCGTCTCTGCCGGCAACACATTGCGGTCTTCCGCATAGTAAGTTGTGGTGGAGGTGATGAAAGGGGTGCTGAGCGAATTGCCAGTACCCACGAGGTTGCCACCAGAGGCAGCGTCATACCAACGGATGTTCGCACCGGTGGCGGATAATTGAGCGCTACCGGCATCATACACTGTTCCGTGGGTCACCGCAGGTGCAGCGGGGGGGGTGAGGATGGACACGTTCACACTTGGGGTCAGGAGTGAACCACAGGGTGCGGTGACCGTGCAGGAATAACTGCCCGCTGCGGTAACAGGGATGCTCCGGCTCGTGCTCCCGTTCGACCAGAGGTATGCGGTGCCTGGCGTGGCGGTCAGTGTGCGCGTGGTGCCTGGGGCCATGACCAAACGTCCATCGGCTTGGATACCAGCTGACCCCCCGCTGTTCGCCGCTGTCTGCTGTGTGAGCGCAAAGGGGATGGCCGTCCAATTGTTGCCTTCGTTCTCCTCCTCAAAATCGTTGTTCGGGTCCACGTCGGCCACGATCCAATAGTTCCCATTGCAAAGGCCGGGCATCAGATTGATCCACATGCCATCGAGACTCTCACTGTAGATGTCCGTCTTTCCCACGGAGATGCCCTGCACGTCCGGAGAACAACCATAGCCCAGCCCAAAACCATAATGGCTGCCAAAGCTGGTGTTGGTCAGAACGGTGCCCTGCAAATACTCCTGCTGGGTGCGGCAATGGCCGTTGCTGCTGCTACAGGTACTGAGGTCCATCAGGCAAAATCCGATCTTCCCACCCGTGGCCACAATGGGCCATTGCCTGGGGTCACTTACGCCGGGCTGCTCAAGGCGCAGGGACATGGTGGTCCAATCATCCACATGGTAGTGCCCGTGTGTGGGGTGATAGGTCATGGTGCCGGTGCGCACGTCCGTGTAGGACATGGCGTTCCCATTCTTCTGGTACTTGCGCTGATAGAGGATCTGCCGGGCCTCATGACCGTTCGAGCAGGTGAAGTTGCTCTGCGACTGGTTCACCGTGAACGTATCCGGCCCGCAAATGAAAGAGCGTTGACCCAGGTTATTCACCCCACGAACCTCGAGCGGCCCGCGGCCAATGTTGGGGGTGGAACCGCTCACCCGCAAGCGAGCTGCATTTCCGCTCGCCGTCTGGGAGTATTCGCTGGGTCCGCTGGCATAGGTCTGTAGTGCGTGCCAAGAAATGGTCAGATCCGGCAGCAGAACGCAATTGGTCTGTCCGGCGATCTCGCAGGTGCACGAGGTGGCATTGCTCGTGGTGCACTGAGCAGACAGGTCCAAGGCTGGCAGAACAAGCATGCCAGCCATCAGGCTTATTGTTGATATCCTATACATGAAGGTAGGCGGATGTGTACACGGGGAGCGAAGCTCTCAAATGTACCTTCCGTGCCTGCCCTTCGTCAACTACTCAGCCTTATTCCTTGACCACCCGGGCGAATAGTCGATGTCCATCCTTGGAAAGCAAGGACAACAAGTACGGGCCAGCCGCTGCACCATCCATGTGGATGGGCCACGGGCCATCATTGAGGGAGTATCCCGTGGAATGAATGCGGCCTTGCAGATCATGCACCGTCCAGGTCCAGCGCTCGGTCCCATCCATTCCAGCCATGCTGCACCAGAGCACATCCTTCACCGGATTGGGGTGGACCTCCAGAGACCATTCAAACCCTGGCAGGCCTGCCATGCCAACATTCTGCGCGAAGCGGACCGCACCACCTTGCACCGTACCTGCCCAGATCGCACCGTCCGGGGCCAATGCCACGCAACGCACATGATCGTCAGGAAGGTCTGAATTGCCCGTATTCCAGTTCAAGAAATCCCCTGCTGCGGTGCGTGATATCAGGCCGCTCAACGTGCTTCCCATCCACAGCGCACCCAACGCGTCCTGCACAAGGCAGGTCAACGAGGCGGAGGGGATGCCTGAGGTCCATGGGGCATACTGGAACCATGGGCCACCCACATAGCTCCCACCCTGCCGAAGCAAGCCGTTCGCTGGTGTTGCCAACCAGCGCTCCTGCACCGCATCGTCCACCACCACACCCATGCCCGTGTTGTCCGGAAAGGAGTTGATGTACGTGGCATTTACCATCACCAACGTATCGGTCAGGTAGTGGAAGCCCCCATTCATGGTACCAACAGCCACCAAACCATCGGCTCCAACGGCCACGCTCTGAATGTTGTTTGCGTTCAGTATCAAGCCGTTATAGCTTGTTGGGCCATCGTGGTAGACGCGCCATTCCGTCCCCGTGTAGCAGGCCAATCCAGCCGTGGTGCCTATCCAGGCCCAGCCCCTGTGGTCTATGGTGATGCAATTGACCTCATTCTCCGGCAAGGGGCTGTTATTCACGTCGTACACGGTCCACACGCTACCATCCAGTATGGCCAGACCGTAAAGTGTGGTACCGATCCATAGCCGGTCATCCGCATCTACCGCCAAGGCTCGGAGGTTGTTCTCAGGCAATCCGGATGAACCTTCCTGCAGGATGGTCCAAGTACTTCCCTGATAGCGGCACAAGCCCCAATCGGTAGCAGCCCAAACCACACCTTGGGAGTCACATGCAATGGAGCGCACGTTGTTACTGGGGAAACCGGCATTCGACATGTCGAAAACCTCCCAAGTGGTCTGAGCCATGGTACCGGCCGCAGAACGTACAACGAACAAGCAAACACAAAGGCGCGCCCAAAGACGGGACCGCGAGGTGAACAGCCACCAGGCGACCCCGCGCGAGCTCTTCATTTGCAAGGTGTTGAGGGACTATTGCACCAGGATCTTGCGCGTGGTCACCCCGAAGGCATCGGTGGCCGTAAGCACATAGGCACCCTTGCCGAAGCGTGAGAGATCGACGACCTCCCGCAACGTACCCTGAAGGCCTTTGCGATCGCGCCGCCACACTTCCTGACCTGCCGCGTTCACGATCACCATGGTCAGGTCTGTCACCGCTTTGGGCGTGTACACCACCTCGGTGGCACCAGCGGTAGGATTGGGTCGAACGGTGAGACCATGCTCGGCCCCAACGGTGAGCATGCCTGTGGATGAGGAGTAGATGACCCCTTGCTGTTCCTGGCCGTTCAGGCTCACATAGAAATCACCGTTGTTCGAGGCGGTCCATGCGTCGTTCACGATCTCGAACACATCCGTGCCGCCCACGACAGGGATCGTGGCAATGGTGTGCTCCTGTCCTGCCACCCAGGTACCTCCGGCATCAAAAATGGTGGTGAAGCCCAGGCCTGCGAAGATCTGATAGCGATAACCCGCATCATCGCTTTCACTACCGGACTTGTTGATGGTGATGTAATCGTCTGCCGGTGGGTCTTGCGATTCCGGCCCCAGCGAGGCCCCCGAGGCGGTGGTCCACCGCACGGTGAACACGACCGATGAGAACAACTGTTCGAAGTTGGCATCCGGCCGCACGCGCACCTCAAGCTCGGTGGCACTCACACTCACCAAGGTGATGTCCACCAAGGGCAATTGTGCCAAGGCCGCCATCGTGGACAAGGAGAAGGCCAGTGTGGAAAGGAGTAGTCGTTCGCGCATCATCACGATTTATTGATCATTCAAAGATAGCCATCCGTGCCCGGGCAGACGCGGCATTCACCCATGTGGATAGGACGTCCAGCCCGATCAAAGGATGCCTTCCACGATCCGCTCCACGGTGACCCCTTCGGCCTCAGCCTTGTAGTTGCGCACCAGCCGGTGGCGCAGGATCGGAACCGCCACGGCCTGCACATCCTCGATGTCCGGGCTGAACTTCCCGTGTACGAGCGCATGACACTTCGCACCGATGACCAGGTATTGCGATGCACGCGGCCCTGCCCCCCAGCTCAGGTGGTCGTTCACGATGGCAGGAACCCCATGGGTACCCGGCCGGGTGCGTGTGGCCAGTTCCACGGCATACCGCAGCACGTTGTCCGGAACGGGCAGGCGGCGTACCAAGCCTTGGTAGAACTGGATCTCCTCGGCGCTGAGGACAGGAGTAACGGCCGGATTCGCGTCGCTTGTGGTGGCTTTCACCACGGCCAGCTCATCATCGAAACTGGGATAGTCGACCCAGATGTTGAACATGAAGCGGTCCAACTGGGCTTCCGGCAAGGGGTAGGTTCCCTCCTGTTCGATGGGATTTTGCGTGGCCAGTACGAAGAAGGGATCGGGCAGGGTGTACGTATGCCCAGCCGCGGTGACGGATCGTTCCTGCATGGCCTCCAGAAGAGCCGACTGCGTTTTGGGTGGTGTGCGGTTGATCTCGTCCGCCAGAATGATGTGGGCGAACAAGGGGCCCTTTACGAAGCGGAAGCGGCGTTCCTCATCCAGTATCTCCGAGCCAACGATGTCGCTTGGCATCAGGTCAGGCGTGAACTGGATGCGGTTGAAGGTGAGTCCCAGGCTTCGGGCCACGGTGTTCACCAGCAGGGTCTTTGCCAGGCCCGGAACACCCACCAGCAAGCCGTGCCCGCGGCTGAAGATGGCGATGAGCACATGCTCCACCACCTTGTCCTGTCCGATGATGACCTTGCCCACTTCGGCCTTCAACCGCCGGTAGCTCTCTCCGAAGCGCTCCACTGCCTGTACGTCACCGGTCGTCCGTTCCATGTTCTGCTGGTCGTAGGGTTAAGGGGTGCAAAGATGGCGCACAGAGCAGCGCGTCACGGTGTGGCCCGCTTCAGCCAGGGATTCTGAAAGGTGCACACCTGGTAGCCTTCAATGACGCGGACATGGGTCTCCTTCAATTGTTCCGCGATCCAGTCGTTCAAGGCCTTCTCGCGCAATTCATTCTCGGCCACCTGCTGGATCAAGAGGTAATCATCCTTCAGGTTGGCGCGATGGGGTTCGGTGCGCATGTCCACCCGGATGATGCGATACCCTTTTGAGCCGTCCGGCATGGTGAGCGGTACCGGAACGCTGATCTCCCCCACGCGCAACTTGTCGATCACAAAGAAATCCTGTTGGTCCAGGTCGCCAATGGCCCATCGGGTGCTGTTGCTGCGCGGCTCGATCACCACCCCACCGGTGCCTTTGCTCTCTTCGTCATCGCTCAGTTCGCCAGCCGCAGTGTTGAAATCGACCTTCCCGTCGCGCACGAGGATCGCCAGACTATCCACGAAGTTGCGTGCCGCGTTCAGGTCCTCGTTCTTTACCTGCGGGCGGATGAGGATGTGCCGGGCGTTGTACTGTTCACCCCGCCGCTCGATCATCTGCATGAGGTGGTAGCCGAACGGGGTCTTGAAAACGGACGATATCTCCCCTGGCCGCAGGCTGAGCGCCACCGCATCGAACTCGGGGACCATGACGCCCTTGGGCACCAGGCCCAGTTCGCCACAGTTCTTGGCCGAGCCGGGGTCCTCACTGTAAAGGATGGCCAGGGTGCAGAAGTCCTTCTCCCCTTTCACCAGGCCTTCGCGCCACTCCTCGAGCTTGCGCCGGGCACGCCGCTCCTCATCCTCACTGGGCTGCGCCATGCGCACGATCTGGGAGAAGGAGACCTGGGCGTTGATGAACGGCAGGCTGTCCTGCGGCATCTTCTTGAAGAAGCGCTCCACATCACGGGGGGTGACGCGGATACCACTTGTAATGTCCGATTGCATGCGTTGCACCATCAGCTGGTCACGCACCTGGTCATGGAACTCGCTGCGGATCTCGGCTATGGACTTGCCGTAGAACTCCTCCAGCTTCTGCTCGGACCCGATTTGTGAGATGAAGAAGCGGATGCGACGGTCCAGTTCGCCCTGTATCTGTCCTTCATCCACCTGCACACTGTCAATGCGCGCCTGCTCCAGCATGAGCTTTTCCAGCAGCAGCTCCTCGAGCTCAGGGCAGATCAGGTCCTGCTTGTCGCCGGGTGTGCCCTGTGCGGCCTGCTCCACACGGCCCATTAGCTCGGAGTAGAGAATGATCTCCTGCCCTACGTCGGCGATGATGCGGTCGATGAGATGGCCCTGTGGCTGAGCCCAAGAGTCGTTCAAGCCCAACACCGCCAGCACCAGGCCGGCCACTCTATAGCACTTCGATGTCCTTGCGTTCCCAGGCATGGCGGATAAGGTCCTCTTGCATGCGCTCGATGAGCTGGAGCTTGCGGCGGTTCAACAGGATGGCCTTGATGTCATTTCGGACCAGGCTCATGGGCGGGTCGGCATCCTTGAACCGGTGTTCGAGAATGGCGACAAAGTACGTGTTCACACTGTCCTTCACGACAAGATCACCCTGGCGGTTCAACAGGTCCGTGGGGTTGGACGTGTGGACGGGCACATCTTTCTGAAGGTCGCTGAACAATATCCAGTCCGCACCGGTGTCGTGCATCTCCACACGATGCTGGGCGAGCCACAGCTCCAATTGATGAAGGTCGTCCGGTGTCTTGCTGCGGAACCATGAATCCAATCGCTTCAGCACCCGCTTGTCTGTTTCCCGCACCTTGAACCAGCGCACTCGTACGATATTGTCCTTCAGGCCGAAGTTGGCCGGATTCTCTTTGAAATACGCTTGAATATCGGCATCCGAAATGGTCGTATCGAGAAGCTGGTCCACCACGGCACGCTCGTAGGCGTAACGAACAAGGGACAGACGGTATTCCTGCAGGCGGGCTTCAAAATCAAGCTCTGCGGGCGGGAGGTTGGCTTCAGCCTGATGCACGATCACGCGCTGGCTGATCCATTCATTGATGTATCGCCTGGCCAGGTCCGCGCTGTCGGTGGCGGCAAGGCCCATGGGAATGGCCTTGCGCAGATCGCTCCAACGCAGGTACTGGTCGTAAGCCCGCGCAACAGGCGGGTCATCGGCATTCACATTCCGCTTGCAGGCCACCATGCCCAGCGCGGCCAACAGACCGGCCACCACGAGCGTAGCTGCATTCCCGGTGGCCACGGCTCAACGAATGCTCATGAGCACCTGTCGGTCCACCGTTACAGGGTACTTCGCACGCAGTTCCTCCAGCCAGGCCTTTTCCAAGCTGTCCTGGTATGCGGCGGTCACGGCTCCACGGGCCTCATCCAGGGTCTTGGGGCGCGGCGCAATGAGCTGGCGCATATCCACGATCACTACACGGCCATCCACCGGGATGTCCTTTGATAGACCGGGTTGCGACAAGCCCGCGAAATAGGGACGCGAAGCCTGGTCGAAGGGACCGTACTCAATGTTGAGGTTGAGCGCCGAGGCCTTGTTCGCCTCGGTCAGCAGGTCATTGGCCCGCTTGCCCTTCTTATGGAGCTTGCGCACCCCCTTCGCCACGGCAGCGGTGGCACAGGTGTACACATCCGCATCCACACGCGAAGGGGTCATGTAATTGCCCTTGTTGGCCTCGTAGAACTCCCTCAAGCCTACGGTGTCCTTCACGGCCCGGCTCCACACCTTCTGGTCAGTGAGCTCGAAAAGCAGGATGCCATCGCGGTACTCCTTCATCAACATGCGGAACTCCGGGTACTTGGTCTCCAGGTTGGCATCCTCCTCGGCCATCAACATGTCATCCACGAACTCCTGGAACCGGCCATCCACGTAGCCTTTGATGGGCACCGTACGCTCCCGCTTCTGTTTTGCTTCCAGGTAGTCCAGGAACTCGGTCTGCGAGAAAGAGCGGCCTGTGATCGTGAATACGGGCTTGTTCAAGCTCTTGGCCTTGGCGCGGTCGTAACTCCATCCCTCCTGGATGTCGCGCACCACCACCGTGTCGTTGGGTGTGGCCACCAGGTCCTCAAAGCGGCGGCTGCGGATGTTCACCACCTTGCCGTTCTCCATCACGCCATTGATCTCGCGGCGGTACTTCATGCCTTTTCGCACAACCACACCCTCCTTCACGTTCTTGCGGACCAATGTGTCGGAAACCACCGTTCCCTTTTTGAAGATGGTGCTATCCACCAGTGCGTAAAGCGCCTTCACGTTCTTGTCGTTGGGCTGGTAGTTGTAGTCCTTGCGCAGCTTGTCCAGGAAGGCGCGCTTGGTGATGTCGGCCCGGCTGTCCCGCGCGATCTTGTTCTTCAATTCGCTCTTCGCCTGCTCAAAGCCGGCCGGGGCCACATAGGACATGCGCTTGATGATGTGCCAGCCGTAGCGTGTACGCACCGGATCGCTGATGGCCCCATCCGTGGTGAGGGCGAAGGCGGCATCCTCGAACTCCTCGATCATTTTGCCGGTGCTGAACTCGGGCAGTTCGCCGCTCTTGCTGCTCGTGCCCTCATCCTCGCTGAACTTCAGCGCCGCATCACTGAAGCTGAGCTGGCCGGACACCAGTTGCTGGTGGATCTCCCGGATCTTGCGCTCGGTGGCCTCCTTCTTCTCGGGGCTGTCGGTGTCCACACTGCGGAGCATGACATGTGCCACCTTGATGGTGCCGCGTGCCGGCCGCCGGTCGGTGACCTTCAGGATGTGGTAGCCGAAACGTGTGCGCACCACCGGGCTCACCTGGCCCACAGGAGTGTTGTAGGCCATGCTCTCGAAGGGATAGACCATCTGTAGCGCGGTGAAGTAGCCCAGGTCACCACCACCTTTCTGCACGCCGGGGTCGTCACTGCCCCCCTTGCTCATGGCCACGGCGGCGAAATCCTCGCCTTTCATCACGCGCTGGCGAAGGCTGTTGATGCGCTGCCAGGCCTTCAGCGTGTCCTCCGGAGCGGCATCCTGCGCCACCTGCACCAGGATGTGGCTGGCGCGGATCTCCTCCAGGCTGCGGTCGTATGCCTCGCGCATGAGCTGCTCGTTCAGTTCGCGGTCGATCAGGTAAGGGCGTGCCAGCTGCTTGCGGTACCCGTCCAGCTCCTGTTGGAACTTGCTCACGGTGTCCATCCTCAGCACCTCGGCCTCGCGCACCTTCAGTTTGTAATTGATGAAGAGTTCCACGTACTCGTTGAGCGCCTCGGGCGTCACCGTCACATCCTTGTTGTTCTTCTTGTAGATGGCCTCGAACTCGCTGCGGAGGACCGGCTGGCCATCCACCGACATCAGCACCGGATCGGTGGCGCCGTTCTGGGCGAAAGCGCCGCAGGTCACGATCAGCGACAGTACAAACAGGGACTTCTTCATGAACATGGCTCCTCAAGCGTTTGAAGGGGGGCAAATGTAACCGATCGGCCGCGCCGTGACCGGACCCGGATCGTACCCGCCAAGTACCTGAACACCCGTTGGTCCCAAGCCCCCATTGTTATCTTGGGCTCCACCAACCCCGGACCCATGATGAACCGCGTCATTACTCTGCTCGCCTCCTGTGCGCTCACCCCCGCCCTGCTGGCCGCCACCGGTGGCCCGGATGCCTACGGCTACATCTGGAAGGACAGCAATGAACCGGGTGGTCCGGCATTCAACTGGATCGATATCACCAGCTACGGCCAGCAGATCACCGGACTGGCTGACGATAATATCGTGGGCCCTTTTTTCATGCAGACGAACCACCCCTACTACTGGTATGACGTGAAGAAGGTGTGGATCGGCAGCAACGGCTATATCGCCTTCAACAGCGTGAACATCGCCTCTCCCTTCCCCACCATCCCGGCGGCCTTCCCACCGAACGACTACATCGCCGGCATGACCTGCGACCTGAACTTCAGCGGCGCTGGCAACCCTGCCCAGATGTGGTATTACGACAATGCGGACACCACCGTCTTCACGTGGCTGAACGTGCCGTTCTGGACCAACGTGGCCCCCAACTGGACCGGCTCCAACACCTTCCAGATCATCCTGAACAAGGCGGACAGCAGCATTACGGTGCAGTTCCTGCAGCAGACCGGCCTCCCCTTCCAGATCGATGTGCTTTCGGGCATTGAAAGCGTGGCCGGTGACATCGGCCTGCAGCATTCGGCGGATGTACTACCCCCGATCAACTATGCCATCCGTTACTACATGCCCGGGACCCCGCTGCTGGACGTGACGGACGCCAGCCTGGAATGGAATACCGACCCCACCACGGGCGGGCGCTCCCTGAAGCGCTTCGGCCCGCCCTTCCCCCTTACGGTGAACGCGAAGAACACAGGGAACCAGCCCATCGGCAACTTCACCGTCACGGGCCAGGTGCTGAACGCCATCGGTACCATCGTTGCCACAGACCAGGTGACCGTGGGCTACCTGGACCCTGCATTCGACACCACCATCACGTTCGGCGTCGCCTTCAATCCCAATGTAGCCGGCACCTACCGGTTCCGCGGCACCATCACCGGCATCACGGGCGAATTGATCAGCAGCAACAACCTGCGCGAACAGGAACTGGTGGTGTATGACACCAGTTTGAGCACGATCAATGTGCGCTGGTCCGGACCCATGGACAATGGCGTGGGCATTGGTTGGGATGGTGGCAATGGCGGCGTTGGCACCTACGTCATGCCGCCGAACTATCCGGCCTACATCTCCGCCTACGTACTGCGCCTCAGCGCCAACAGCACACCCAGCGGCTGCTACCTGAAGCTCTTTGATGACAACGGGCCGGACGGCGGACCCGGAACCCTGCTGGACAGCATCTACGTGCCCCCCGCACAAGCCACCGTTGGCGATCTCACCATCCCACTGGGCAGCCCCTTCACCCTGAACGACGGCGGCGTGTTTGTGCAGTGGTATATGGCCGGGCCGTTCATCAACATCGCCATCGATCCACAGGCCCCGTTCTCCTTGCTCACCTACGAGATCATCGACAACGTGTGGGCCGAGTACCGCACGCGCACCACGCAGGACTTCCACCTGGGCATCCAGATCACCCAGCCGCCGGTGCTGAACACGGGTTGCACGGGCTTCTTCGGGGTGATCAACGGCAGCAATGTCACCGGCCCGATCACGGTGCGCACCTGGGTGCGGAACTTCGGCAACCAACCCATCTCGGGCATTCCCTTGCGCTATGCGTACAACGGCGGCCCAGTGGTGCAGCAGAACTACACCGGCACACCGATCAACCCGGGCGATTCCATCCTGTTCACCTTCGGCTCGCAGTTCAACCCGGACGCGGCCGGCACGGGTGACCTGTGTGCCTGGACCGACCTGCCCGGGGATGTGAACAACCTGAACGATACCGCCTGTGTGTCCCTTGTGGTGACCGTTGGGCTGGCTGAACATCGCTCACAAGAACTTCGCCTGATGCCCAACCCGGCGCAGGATGAAGTGGTGCTGCAAGGCCTTGCGCCGGGCGCCTGGCAGATCACCGTGGTGGACCTGGGCGGGGCGGTGGTGCTCAACAGGGATCTCGCCCTGCCCGGCGGACCCCTCCGGCTGGATGTGCACACGCTTGCGCAAGGCACCTACCAATTGCAGGCGCGTTCCGGCAGGCAGGTCAGCATGGCGAAACTGATCATCGTGCGCTGAGCAGGGGCCGGCCCGGTGGCTGCAGCGGCTAACTTCGCCGCCCTTCAAACCGCATTCATGTCCAGCACACTTGGTCGTCTGCTCATTGGTTGGAACATCCTGCTCACGGGCCTGCTGGCCTGGGCCCTGCTGCGCACCCCTGCGGTGGACGCTGGCAATGAAGATGATGGAACGGTGGAGGAGGTGGTCCTGCCTCCGCGCGAACGCGACACCACCGCGTTGCAGGATGCGCGCATCGCCTACTTCTTCATGGACAGCCTGCGCAGCGGATTGGACCTGCTGAAGGAACGTTCCGAGCAATACCGCAAGGAGGGCCAGCGGCTGGAAGGGAACTGGCGCGCCGAGTACGCCAAGGCACAGGCCCGCTACGAGGAGTTGATGAAAAAGGACCACACCTACAGCACCCAGGCGGAGTTGAAGGCCGACCAACAGGAGCTGGAGGGGCTGGAACGCCGCATCGCGGAATTAAAGCAGTCCAGCGAGGAGCGCATGGCCCGGATGGAGACCGACATGTTGCGGGAGATCTCCAGCGAAGTGGAGGGATTCCTGAAGGAGTACAATGAGACCGCCTCCTTCGACTACATCATCAGTGTGGAACCGGGCGGGCAGGTCTGGGTGGGCAATCCGGACCTGAACGTGACCGAGGATATCCTGAACGGATTGAACGCACGCTACCGTGCGAAGAAGAAGCCCACGAAGTAGTGCGCCTGCCATGCGTTGCGGCATGGACTTGGATGCGCAGTGCCTCGCTGTATCGCAAGGTCCGCATGAAGGCCCTCCCCTCTCCCGCTGTGCATGCGGCCCTGCTGCTGGCCGTGCTCGTCCTTGGGAATACGCATGGCTTCGCACAGACCGGGCCGCGCATCGAGATCGTGCATGCCGATGCCTGGCAGTTCGACCAGCAACTGGCACCCGGTGCGCAACGCCTCACCGGCAAGGTGGCCTTCCGCCATGCCCAGGCCGAAATGCGTTGCGACAGTGCCTACCTCTTCGAGGACCAGACGGTGCAAGCCTTCGGCAATGTCCGCATCGTACAGGGCGACACGCTGGAGCTGGTAGGCGACCGGCTGCATTATGACGGACGCGACCGCGTGGCCCGCCTGGACGGACGTGTGCGCCTGACCGAACCGGGCATGACCCTGGAGACCGAGCAGATCACCTACGACCTGCGTTCCCGTCAGGCGGTGTACAGCCGGGGAGGGCGTCTCACCGGCCGACGCGACGGCAGCGTGCTCACCAGTGACCGGGGCACCTACCTCGCCGCGGCACGCACCTTCATCTTCAGCGGGCAGGTACACCTCTCCCACCCCGAGTACGACATCGTGGCCGATACGCTGCACTACGCCACCGCCACGGGTGTGGCCACCTTCCAAGGCCCCACCACCATGACCGCCCAGGGCACGCGCATGTGGTGCACACGCGGCACGTATGACACCCGTGAACAGCTTGCCCACCTCACGCGGGACAGCCGGGTGATCACGGACGCGCAGGAATTGCGCGGGGACACCCTGCGTTTCGACCAACGCAGCGGGATCGGTCTGGCCTATGGGCATGTGGCGGTGATCGACAGTGCGAACGGGTTGATCGTGGCCGGGGATCGTGGACGGCACGACCGGCGCGCGGAGCACACGTGGATCTCGGGAAATGCCGAATTGCGCATGGACCTCGGTGGCGACACGCTGTATCTGCATGGCGACACGCTCTACGCGGAAACGATCCGGAGACCTGCATGGGAGGCCGATGGGATGATCAGTACAAGCAAGCGCATCACCGCGCGGCGCGGGGCGCGCTTCTTCAAAAGCGACCTGCAGGGTGTATGCGACACGCTCATCTACGAAGAAGCGGACAGTGTGATCCACCTGCTGCATCGCCCCGCGCTCTGGAGCGGCGCCGACCAGATCACCGGCGATCGCATCCGCATGACATTGCGCGAAGGGCGCCCGCACCTGTTGCACGTGGAAGGCAACGGCTTCATCGCCTCACAAGTGGATAGCGCTCACTACGACCAGGTCACCGGCAGCACCATCACCGGATACTTCCACGATGGCCAGCTGGACCATCTGCTGGCGCAGGGTACCTGCCGCACCGTTTACTATGCACGCGAAGGCGCACCGGGTGAGGAACAACTGATCGGCATGAACCGTGCGGACTGCAGCAAGATCCGTGTGACCGTGCGCGCAGGCGCGGTGCACGAGATCACTTTCGTGACGAAGCCCGACGCCGTGTTGTATCCGCTGGCGCAGGCTCCACCTGAGGAGACCCTGCTTCGCGGTTTCGTCTGGAGGGGGAAGGAGCGTCCGCTCGATCGCGCTTCGATCTTCCCTTCGTCTCGGTGAACACCACGCCAAAGCCGCGCCATACCGCGGAGTCCAGCAGCTCCCGTTCGTGCACGGCAGAGTTCGGGTCCACCTCCAGTTCGCTGCGGTTGTCGCGTAGTTGGTTCGGGTAGCGCACCAGCGTGGCACCATCCCATACCGGCTTTTTCCGGTACACGGCGAAGGCCAGTTTGTTGGATGCGATCCGGTTCTCGCCCACGTGTGCCACGGAACCATCCTTCACCGCAATGGCCAGCCCGCACGAAATGAACTGACAGCCCGTGATCAACACTTCGCCGCCCTCGCCCACGCTCACGCCCTTGTCCGGCAGCCGCTCAAAGCGGCAGTCCTGCACCAGCAGCCGGCCACCGCTCACATCCAATCCATCGCCGTTGTCCTCGCTGCGGCTCTCGCTGAAGGTGCATCCCGTGATCGTACCGTTCACCTGGTCCAGGTCCAGCAGATCGGCCTCGCCGTTGGTGAAGCGACAGTCCCGCAGCTCAACGGTGGACCGCTTGATATTCACAGCGTCCTCGCCGCGTGAAGCGTGCACCTCACAATCGGTCATGCGCACAGTGGCGCGGTGCATGGCGAGCATGCCGGTAAAGGTGACACCCGCCACCGTTGCGCCCTGTCCACCACTGATCCGCAGTCCGCTCACCTCACATGGCACCGGTCCTCCGCGCGGCCCCAGCACGGCCACCGTGCCGAAGGGCTGCTTCTCTTCCAGCGGGCGTATGAAGACGGGATTCGCCGATGTGCCATGGATATGCAGTGGTCCTTGGATGAGCAGGCTGCGCCCCGGTGCGAGCAATACACGTGCGCTGCGCTCCATGCGTACCACCACTCCGGGTGGAAGGATCAGATCCTCCTGGATCACGTATCGGTCGCGGCCGAACACGAGCGTATCCCCCTCCATCCGTGCACCGATGCGCGTGGCCAGCGCCAGCAGTTCGGACCGCGCGGCCCATCGGACCGGCTGGCAGGAATCACGCTGTCCGATCACCGGTGGTGGTACGAGTGGCGCCAGTGCGGCGATCACCTCCCTCATCCCGTCCATGTTCATCCGGGCCAGGATCTCCTCCTTCCACGCATCGGCCAATTCGCGCGCATGGTCCGGTGCACCACCGGATAGTGCAGGCAGCCACGCCTCATCCACCGCTGCCCACAGGCCGCGCAGCGCATCCGGCCGTGCTTGTGCGACCCACGCGACCAGCGCTTCCTCTACTGCTGGCGAGGTCCATGCCATGGTCAGAAATTGTGCGCGAACACGTTGAGGCGTGGCTTCCAATGCCGAGCGGCGCGCGCGCCAGAGGGGAAGCACTTCGCCGGTGGCACGGTCGTAGGCCATGGGTGCCGCCTCGCTCAACAGGTCGTAGCGTGCATCGGCCACCATCATCAACAGCACACCCGCCGCCGTGCGCGGATCGATCACTTCGGGCCATGACGAGGCATCATCGATGAGCTGCTGCTGCAGGCAGCGGAGCACCATGCGCGCGGCGCTGTCCTGCACGTCGGGGAAGGCATGCTCGGGCCTGTCCATGCTGGCCCCCTGCTCAAAGGGCAATGCTTCGGCCATGCCGCGCTTCTCCATGGCACCGGCATCCGGGCGTTCTTCAGTGACGAAGACGCCAAGGTCCTGGCCGCAGGCGGAAAGGCGCACGAGCCCCAACTCCGGCGCGAAGAGGCCGAGTTGCGCGGCAAGTACCTGCATGTACTTGTCGCGGATGGAGGCCAGATCGGCCGGCAACAGCACCACGCGCTCCATGCGTTGATAGGGCGACTGCCTGGGCATGCGCACCAGGTAACCACCGCGCTGGGTGCGCAGGCGGCGCACCCGCACGGGCACCTCCACCGCAGCGTTCATGAAGGTCATCGCATGCCAGCGTGTGTCGGCGAACGCGGTGAAGCAGGTGTCCCCTTCCGCCGTGCGCAGTTCGAACACTGGTAGGTCCGGACTGGTCAGCTCCGGGCCTTTCAACCCGAAGAGCTCGCGGTACCAGCCCCGTTCCTCAGCGCCCATCCATTCATCCGCAGCCGCGTAACGCTCGCGCAGGCTCTCGCGCGTGAACAAGGCCCACAACGCGACCATTGCAATACCGGCCATGAGGGCCCAGACGAGAATGCGCTTAACGGCCTGCATGGATCACTTCGCCGGTTACGGCATGGGTACAGGTGAAGGCCTGCGGTGCGGGGCCGCTGAAGCGGATGAACACACGCGTGGGACGCGGAAGCCATTGTTGCCCATCGGTGAAGGGTTTGTCACCTGTGCCCGCACTGTGCTCCACGCGCGGGGCGAGCACCACGTTCCACACACCATCGTTCCAGGCACGCTCGATCACCACAGCCTCGCCCTCCACGTTCGGGGCCATGGCCGTATCTCCGGTCCAGGTGATGCGCATGGCTGAAGGACCTTCCCAGTTCAAACTGATGTCCGCCGGTGAGCGCTGGATGCGTGCGCCTTCGATCCGTTGCCGCTCCGACAATTGACGGGCATGCGCGTGCATGCGCTTCGCAAGCTTGTCCGCAGAAGCGGCCACATGCAGGGCGGAGATCCGATACACATCCTGCGGCTGATCGGAGACCACGGCGTTCTTGTTGCGGTCGGCCAGCATGGAAGGGCGGATGCGTTCGCAGACCTCCGCCAACGCGCGGTGGAAGTCGCCGGAGAGCAGGTGGCGGTCGAGCGCCTCATGCACGTACCGGTCGCGCTGCAGGCGCCAGCGGGCCTCGCTCAGCAGGTGATGGGCCAGTGCGTCGTGGATGGGATAGAACGCCGCCGTGTCCGGACCATAGAGCAGCAGCGCATCCCAGAACACCGGATGGAAACGGCCATCGCCAGGTGCCTCCACCAGCCATTGGTTGTGGTAGTTGTCGATGTGCGTGGTGCCCGCCACGGTGATGGCCGCAGAGAAGCGCAGGAAGGCCTCCACGTCAATGAGGCTGGCAAGGCTGTCACGCGCGGCATCGGTCAATACAGGCCTGCGCACCAGGGCCAAGAGTTGGGCCAGCCGGGCACGCGCAGCGGTGCTGTCCGCATCGCCCATGAAGGCCCAGTGTTCCGGCCGGGCCCACAGCGGCCGGCTGGGTGGGAGTTGCCGCCCGGTGATCGGTGGATAATCCCCACGGAACACCGGTACATCGCCGGTAGCCAGATGCCGGTTGCGCAGTACATCACCGCCGATCTGTTCGTAGAGTTCCATCACACCCACATCCTCGCCATTGCGCCTCAGGAAGACCAGCTCATCGTACGGCGTCAGTACGCCCATGCGCGCCGCCAGCCACAGGGCCATGTGCGCGTTCACCATGTTCTGCGCCTTGGGGTTCACCACGTTCAGGCGGCGGCACGGCGCGAAGGGGTTGTCGCGCTTCAGGTTGATGCGGAACGACTTCTTGTTGCCGAGGTAGTGCGTGGTGGCGAAGGCCCCGCGGAACTTCAGTGAACCGGGATAGCGCATCCCTTCGTGCACCAGGGTGGCGTCCATGCGCTGGTCACCGCTCCAGGGCAGGCCTGCAGCCACCTTGTTCCACGTGGCCGGGTCCACCTCAATGTCGATCACGGGAATGCGGTGTACAGGTTCCTCCGGCGGCATGCGCTCCAGCACGGCCGTGGCAGCGCTGGCCATGGCGATGCGTGACGCGCGGGCGGGGCCGAGCAAAAGGGCCATCACCAGGGGCGGCACGAAGAGCACGGCCAGCAGCCATGGTCCTGTTGCCGGGCCCTTTCGCTGCCTCATCCTTTTGCGGGGGCGATGATGAACACGACCAGCCCCACGGCGCCGAGCACCAGCGCGCTCAACAACTGGCCCGTACCGAGCAGCGCGCCAAGCAGGATCCCGGGAAGCAGCATCACGCCCGTTCGTTCCACGCGCGCCATGGTGCCGGCCACCAGCAGGGCTGCGGCCAACACGGCCACGGTGGGCCAGGGGCCGTCCCACACCTTCAGCAACAGGATCTCGCCATACACCACCAGCAGCAGGGGCCAGGGCATGGGCGAGACCTTCTCCGAGCGCAGGTGGCGGCCCGCGAAGATGCCCCACAGGCCCAGGATCACGAACACCAGCAACAAGGGCACCAGCAAGGCCGTCCAGCCACTGAAAAGGGCGGCCAGCGTTCGGTCCAGTTCGGAGCGTTCCACCATGCGGCTAATTTCAGCGCGGCCCGGGCGGCCTCACACATGCAGCGTAGCGGAGTTTTCAAGATGGCGGTGGTGGTGCTTACGGCATTGGCGGCCTGGGCCATCCTGCGGCCGCATACGCCCCGGCTGGTCGAACGCATCAGCGCGGCCGAAGCCACCGCGATCGAAGGCCGCCTCACCGGGCTGCGGGCCTACCCTTATGACGTCTTCGACCGCGCGCTCTGGAACGACCGGTCCTACCACACCTTCCAGTGGGTGCGGCGGCTCGAAGGCCTTCACTTCGTGCCCATCGGGCGCAATGAGGAACAGGCTTATGTGCTCGAGGTCACCGCAAACACCACCCTCATTACGCTCGCGAACCAACTCGACCTGCGCGGCGTGAAGGAATGGAACGTATTGCCCGACACGGTGCTCGTGAACGACGTGGTGACGGAACGGAAGTTCGACCTGCTGCTCTCGCTGGAAGTGGGGCCGGGCACGTACCGTGTACTGTCGTTCAAGAGCGGCCCCAGCAAGCCGGTGTTCTTCGATCCGGCGGCCGTGCGTGTGATGGACTAAAGGTACCTGCTCATCCGGATCTCCTTCAGCGGTAATTGAAAGCGCGTGATGAGTGCGAGGATCGTTCAATTGGATTTCGCGTACCCGTCATCTTAGCTTCACCTGCCCTTCCTCACTTCGCGTGATATCCGATCGGATCATCAACTCCTTGTCCCATGAAAACACGGTACATCACCATCATCGCGCTGTGCATCGCTTCCGCACTCGGCGCACAGTTCCATCCTGACTTCCACCAGGAACAATGCAAACCTTCCATCGGCTGGTGGGAGAACCTCGGACAGGTGATCGACGCCAACGGCAACCCTGTGGATCACGTGAAGTACTATTCTGAAGGCGCACAACCCTCGACATTCCTATCAGACAGTTCACGCGTGACCTTCGCTTTGGCCCTGCGTGACGGAATACCCGCCACGTTGGATACCATGCTCAACATCCGCATGTTCTCCACGGGCGAGGGATCGAGGTACAGCACGCCACAGGGTCATGACCAGAAGAGCCACTACAAGAACTACTTCCTGGACCATACCGCTCCGAACGGCGCCACGTTCGTGCATGGTTACGACTGGGTGCTGTATGAGGAGTTCTGCAAGGACATCGACCTGAGGTTCTACAGCGGCAGCGCGGGTTCCAAGATGACCTTCCTCTGCAAGCCCGGCTTCAACCCGGCCAACCTCATCCTCGGTTTCCAGGGGCAGGAAAGCCTGCGCGTGGATGTGGACGGGGCCTTGCGCATGTACCGCAACGGACATTGGCTTCGGATCCGCCAGGCGCAAGCCTACCAAGTGGATACGCTCGGCAACATCATCCAACTGTACTGGAACGCCGAGTACCAAGCCAATGACTTGATGGGGGTCGTGACCTTCCAATTCGACACCTACGATCCGGACCTTCCCGTTCCGTTGCAAGCCGGGCCGGACCCCATGGCGGGTGGCGGCGGATCAGTGGGCCTTTGCTGGGGCACCTACTTCGGTGGAGATGCTGGCGAACGCATCTATGGCAGCACCACCGATGGTGACGGCAACTATTACGTGGTGGGATATTCACAAAGTGCCTTCATCACCTTCCCACAGACCGTCGGCATTCAGTTGGTCCCTTCCGGAGAGGCGGTCTTCCTCACCAAGTTCCACTCCGACCATGAATTGGTGTGGACCGTCTACTACGGCAGCGCAGGCGACCACACCGTGGGCTGGGGCGTGGCCGCCAAGAACCCGCAGGAGATCTATGTGACCGGGTACACGGTGGACAACAATTTGTACAATCAACCTCAAACCGGTGCTTACAATGACCAGAGCGCTTCGGGTTTCCAGCGCAAAGCCATCATCGGCAAGTTCGACGACAACGGCGATTGCGTTTGGTCCACCTATTTCGGCGATGCCTACGAAGGTGCCTACGGCATCGCCATCGACGCACTGGACCGCTTGATCATCGTAGGTGAGACCGATGGCACCAACCTGCCCGTGCAGACCATGGGCGGGGCGAACAGCTGGAGCTATGGCGGCGGCTCGCGCGATGGCTTCATCGCCCTGTTCGGAGACACGGACCAGTTGCTGTGGTGTACGCCGTATGGCGGCGACGGGCTGGACGTGGCCACGGACGAGCGGGCGGACGCCCACAGCTTCGTGGTGAGCGGCCACACCACCGGCACGGTACCCTGCAAGGATGGAGGGCCCAACGCCTACGATCAGACCAGCAACGCGGGCGGCACGGACCTGTTCATCGTGGCCTTCAACCTCTCGGCCGCCTGGACCTGGGCCACCCACCTGGGCGGAAGCAGTGATGACCTCCCCGGCACCAACAGCCTGGCCATCACCAAGAACAACACCATCGTTGTGGTGGGCGGCACCACCAGCACGGACTTCCCGATCGAGCCAGGGCCGGGCTGGTATGATGATACCAACGCCGGGCAGGCCGGTTTCATCGCCCGGTTCGCCGGGGCAAGCAAGCAGATGACCTGGGGCACCTATGTGAGCGGCGCGGGCGAGAACTTCCTGGAATGCGTGACGGACGATGAGCTCGGCAACCTCTACGTGGCCGGGTATACCGAGGACGGCGCCCTGCCGCTGGCAGAGATCACCGGGGTCTATTACCAGAACATGCTGGTCTCCGACTATCCCTTACCAGGCGTGCAGGAAGGCCTGGACGCACTGGTGATGGTCTTCACCCCGGACCATTGGCTGGCCCATTCCACATACCTGGGTGGCGGTTCCGGCTTTTTCGGCGAGGATATCTGCACCGCCGAGTGGCATGATGGCCTGCTCTACTGCGGCGGGCATACCTCGAAGCAAACCAATCCGCTTTCCGCATTCCCGCTCTTCGATCCCGGCGCACCGGCCTGGTACGACGATCTCTACTACTACCCGAGTACGCGGGATGGCTTCATCGTGGCACTGTGTACAGACCTGCTGACCGGTCTTGCCGAGCATGGGTCGAACGGCACACTGGGTCTTGTGGCCGTGGAGACCGGCAACGGGCTATTCACCGTGAGCGGCTGGGGATCCGGCGATCATACGCTCACGGTGCATGATGCGGCAGGAAGGTGCATTTAGCGGATCGCCATAGGTCCGGGCCAGCGCACGGCAACGGTGAACCTGGTACAAGCGGCGCAAGGGATGTACATGTTGCGCAGCGAGGGGGTAGCGCCGAACGTGGTGAAGATCGTTCGCCGATAATCCCATCGGCCATGCGGATATGGATCACGACGTTCGCCGTCACGCTCTGTTCGGTTGCGAAGCCCCAGGGCAATTGGGCCGATGCAGGCATGCCCCAAATGCAGTCACCGGCCAACTGGATCTACGACCTGTACGTGGACACGGCAGAAGCTGCCATGTACGTGTGTGGACATGTGCAGGTCGCGGGCGGGCAGTGGGGCCTAATGAAATACTCCCAAGGCCAGTGGGACACGCTGGGGCTATTCAATTACGTCGTGAAAACGGTTGTTCGCTGGCAGGACACTTTGATCGTTGGTGGATCATTTACTACTGTTGACGGAGCGCCTTTGAGCAAAGTAGCCTGTTATGCCAACGGGCTGTGGCTTCCATTCGGGGACATCTCGAATGGCACGATCAACAAGTTGAGTGCCCTTGGGAATGTCCTCTATGCGGTTGGTGGCTTCGACTATGCCGACGGCCATTTTTGCAATGGTGTCGCCAAGCGCGTGGGCAACGAGTGGGTGAACCTGGGTACCGTGCCGGGCATGACATCGAACACGCAGATCATGGATATCGCCCTCTTCCAAGACGAGCCGTACGCCTGCGGATCATTGAACCTGCCTGACGGTACCAAGGGCATCATGCGTTTCAATGGCACGGATTGGGTGGCCGTGGGCCCCGGCGTGCTCGGTGGCTTCTCTGGCTTGCGCGCCTTGGCGGTCTACAACGGCGAACTGTATGGCGGGGGATCCGTGCGGGTCACGGACGGCAATGCGGGCCATGGCATCATGCGCTGGGACGGGTCGCAATGGCATGAGGTGGGCGGGCATTTGCAGGATGCCTATTGCGGCTATTCCTTCAGCGCGCCGGTGTATGACATGGTGGTGCATGACAACAAACTGTTCGTCGTGGGCGGGATCGGGTGCGCCGGTGGTGTGCCCGCACAGCGCATCGCGATATGGGATGGCACCAAGTGGTGCGGCATGGGCACATCGTTCCCCATGAGCGCCACCACCACGAGCATCGCATTCCTTCAGGATACCCTTTACGTCGCGGTCGCACCCGGCAACATCATCGACGGCTTGACAGTGAACGGCGTGGCGAAATGGATCGGTGGGGCGTATGCGGATACGTGCAGCGTGCCGGTGGGGATGAGCGAGGTTTCGCACATGCATCCTGGCCTTGTGGTCCATGATCTCGGGGGCGGCGTGTTCGAGGTGAGCGGCTTGCCGGCAACGGAGCGTTCGATCGCCATTCATGATGCCATGGGGCGGCTGGTGCGGCACATCCCGCTTGCTTCCGGTCAAGGATCTGTCCGGATCGACCTTTCCGGCCAACCGCCGGGCATCTACTTGTTGCAGGGAACACGGAAGGGCTACTCGGGAAAGGTGCTGCACCGGGGAAGTTGGTGAACATCATCAGTGACCGCGAATAGTCACGAGCCTCAAGCCGTGAGGTCACTTCCACACTTGGCCCCTCACAGATAACGGCCCATCCAGCTCTCCTTCATCGCCACGCGGAAGCGTTCACGCAGATCACTCACCGTGCTCACGAGGTCGTCGAAGACAATAGTGTCCGCGGTGATGGTGCCGGACATGATGAGGCCCGGCAGTTCCTGCAACCGGCAGCTCCGCGTCTCCCCTTCCGCTTCGTAGACCACCACCATGCGGTCGGTGAGGGAAAGGCCGAGGTCGCGCTCCACCTGCTGGATGAAGCCCACACTCTTGTCGATGCTGCATCCGCTGGCGGCGGCCTGCTGCTCGTCCACGGCGATCACCACGAAATGATCGTGGAGCACGTCCACGCAAGCGTCCAGCGAAGCGCCGTGCGCGGCCCAGGTGGAAGTGAAGACATTGCCGCGCGAACGGATCAACTGCTGGTCGGCCGCGCTCAGGTCGCGCGCGGTCTTGTACACCCACACGCGGGCGTGAGCGGGCATGGCCGACAAGGTCTTCGTTGCAGAGGGGATGCGCTCCATCGGCATGCCGTTCAGACGCTCAAAGGTCGGCCGCTTCAGCGATCAATTCGGCCACGTCCTTCACCTTCACCTCCCCCTCCTTGTTGAAGTGCTTCACGCCGTCCGTGAGCATGGTGTTGCAGAAGGGACAACCCGCGGCGATGACATCGGGCTTTGCTTCCAGCACTTCCTCGCTGCGCTCCAGGTTCACATCGCGCGTGCCGGGCTCCGGTTCCTTGAACATCTGCGCACCACCCGCACCACAGCAAAGGCTGTTCTGCTTGCTGCGCTTCAACTCCATAAGTGCGGCGTCCAACTTCAGCAGCACTTCGCGTGGCGCTTCATACTCCCCATTGCCGCGGCCCAGGTAGCAGGGGTCGTGGAATGTGATGCGCTTGCCTTGGAAATTGCCGCCCTGCACCTTGATGCGCCCTTCCTTCAGCAGTGCATTGATGAACTGCGTGTGGTGCAGCACCTCGTAGCTGCCGCCCAGCGCAGGGTACTCGTTCTTCAGCGTGTTGAAGCAATGCGGGCAGGCGGTGACGATGCGCTTGACGCCGTAGCCGTTCAGCACGGTGATGTTGTTGAGCGCCTGCATCTGGAAGAGGAACTCGTTGCCGGCCCGGCGTGCGGGGTCGCCGGTGCAGCTCTCCTCCTGGCCCAGCACGGCGAACTTCACCTTGGCCGCGTTCAGGATGCGCACGAAGGCTTTGGTGATCTTGCGCGCCCGGTCGTCGAAGCTGCCTGCGCAGCCCACCCAGAACAATACGTCCGGCACTTCGCCGGTGGCGGCGAATTCGGCCATGGTGGGGACGTGTATGTGTTCCATTCGATCTGGTTCAGACGACCCAGTGGGTCGACGCTACGGTTGGATCGGTGGCCATGCTCATGCGTCCTGTGTCCATTCCAGCCTTCTGTCCGCCCCGAAGGCCCAGGGCGCGCCGTTGTTCTCCACGTTGTTGAACATGCCGGTGAGGGCGGGACGCGTGCTGCTCTCCTCCATCACCTTGTAGCGACGCATTTCCATGATGATGTTCACCGGATCGATGTTCACCGGACAGGCCTGGGTGCAGGCGTTGCAGGTGGTGCAGGCCCAGAGCTCCTCCTCGCTGATGCGCGTATGCAGACTGTTGCCATCGTCCTCCCACATCCCCTTCGCGTCAATGGCCCTGCCCACTTCCTCCAACCGATCGCGTGTATCCATCATGATCTTGCGCGGGCTCAGCAGCTTGCCGGTGAGGTTGGCCGGGCACTCGCTGGTGCATCGGCCGCACTCGGTGCAGCTGTAGGCGTCCATCAGGCTCTTCCAGCTCAGGTCGAAGACGTCCTTCGCACCGAAGCGCTCGGGGATCTCCAAACCAGCCACCGTGCGTGGCACAGCGGGGTCCGGCGGTGCCACGGAAGGGTCCAGCATGCTCCGCACCTCGCCGGTGATGCGCGGCATGTTGGAGACCTGCGTGCGCGGCTCCAACTTGCTGTACCACACATTAGGGAAGGCGAGCACGATGTGGAAATGCTTGCTGTACGGCAGGTAGTTGAGAAAGGCGAGAATGCCGACGATGTGGAACCACCAGGTTATTCGCTCAACCGAAATGAGGGTTGGGAGTTGGAGGTTGGTGAGGTTGAGGGTTGATGCGAGACCCGCGCTCACCGGATAAGATCCCACTGGTGGGTAGTGGTCGGCACCCAACTCCTGCAGTGCGAAGTCAGCCGCGTTCATGGTAAGGAAGGCGCCCATGAGCAGGATCTCGGTGACGAGAATGATCATGGCATCGCGCGAGGGCCAGCCCTTCATCTCCGGCTTGTGGAAGCGCGGCAGTTGCAGCACGGCACGGCGCGCGATGAAGACCACGCAGGCCAGCAAGACCCCCACGGCGAGGATCTCGAAACTGCCGATCAGCAGATCATACAATGGCCCCAGCACGGCACCCACGCGGTGTGTGCCGAAGAGGCCATCGATGATGATCTCCAGCACTTCCAGATTGATGATGATGAAGCCGGCGTAGATGAGGATGTGCATGATGCCGGCCACCGGGCGCGCCACCATCTTGCTCTGGCCCAGTGCCACCAGCGCCATGGTGCGCCAGCGCTCGGTCTTGCGGTCGTTGATGACCTGGGGCCGGCCCAGGTTGATGTTGCGGATGACGCGCCGGATGTTGCGCGCGAAGAGCGCGATGGCGCTCGCGAGCACGGCCAGGAAGAGGATGTTGCCGAGGCTCATCGTTGCTCCTGCATGGCCTGCTGGATGCGCTTGACGTCCGCATCGCTCAGCTTGGGCAGGCGGTCCTTCTTTCCGAAAACGCTGAAGTAACGGTTCGGGTTCACGCGCAGGTCCTCCAGCAGCAGGTCCAGCTCCGCACTGGCGGCAGTGAGGTTGTTGTACAGGCTGTCGTTGGTCATGAGCTTGCCCATGGTGCCCTGTCCGCTGTTGAGCCGCTCCATCAAGGTCTTCATCTGGTCGCTGGCCTGGGCCATGTTCTCCAGCGCACGGTCCATGCGGCCGCTGGCGAGCGAGGCGGCCAGCGTGTCGAGGTTGGAGAAGATGCGGTCCATCTCATCGCGGTTGTCCGCCAGGCTGCGCGACAGCTTCTCCATGTTCTCGATGGTGGCGCGCAGGGCCATGCTCTCGGCCGCCACCAGGTCATCCACGCGCTTGGCGGTGCGTTCCAGTGTTTCCAGTGTGCGGCGCACGCTGGTGAAGCTGGAGTCGATGTCGCCGATGGTGCCGGGGTTCAGGATGGCCTGCAGGGAGGTGAGCACCGAATCCACGGAGGCGATCATGCCTTCAGCCTTTCGCTTCAGCGGGTCGATGTTGGCGGCCACACTTTCGGTGAGGCTGGGTTGGGTATTGCCTTCCAGGAAGCTGCCCACCTCGGCCGGTTCCTTGCTCACGCCCGGCTCCAAGATGGCCCACTTGCCGAAAAGGTCGCCGCTGATGATGACCTTGGAGTCCTTGGGAATGAACAAGCTGCGTTGGTTCACCTGGTAGGTGACCTGGATCAGCCCCGAGCCGTCCTCCGCCAGTTGCAACTGTTGCACCTGCCCGATCTTCAGGCCTTTGTACAACAAGGGGCTGGCGTCCCCGAGCCCCTGCGCGTTGGCATACATCACATGGTACACGTTGCGCCGCTGCAGCAGGTCGATGCCCTTGAGGAAGTTGAGCCCGAAGGCCAGCAGGGCGAGGGCCACCAGGACGATGACCGCAATGGAGTGTTCGCGTTTGAGCTTCAGCAAAGGCTTGTCAGTCTTGGGCCCGGGCCAATTTAAGGGCTTCCTCCAGATCGATCCGCGCGCCATCCTTGAAGGCGGTGATGAAGGCGCCGTCAAAACCCTTGTCACGGCAGTGGCGCTGCAGTTCTCGGGCCTTGTCCAGGGTGGGCTCATCACCCACGGTGTAGCGGTACAGGCCGGCGCCCCGGTGCTCCTCCACCCCTTCCAATCCCTTGAAGTTGCGTGGCTGCAGCTCGATGCGCTTGCTGCTGGTGGCCACCTGCACCTTGAAGCGCACGCCGCTGTCCTTGGCGGTGGGTTTGGTGGCCACGGTCGTACAGTCCCGTCGAGCCGTCTCGGTGCTCACCACCTGCGATGAGGTTCCATCCATCATGCCCTTGTACTCCTTGAAGGCACGGTAGATGGCGCTGGCCATGTAGTCCTGGCCCTTCTCGCTCTGCAGGAAATCCTCCTCCGTTGCATTGGTGAGGAAGCCCAGCTCGATGAGCACCGCCGGCATGGTGGTGTAGCAGATCACCAGAAAGGGCCCCTGCTTCACGCCCCGGTCCGTGCGGCCCACGCGCTCCTTGAACTGCTTCTGGATGAGTGAGGAGAGCAGCAGGCTATGGTCCAGGAAGGCGTTCTGCCGCAGGCTCAGGGCAATGAGGCTCTCGGGGTTCTTCGGGTCGAAGCCGCCGTATTTCAGCTCGTGCCCGTCCTCCAGCAGGATGGCGGCGTTCTCCTTCTGCGCCACCTTCATGTTCGCCTCGGTCTTGTGCAGGCCCATCACATAGGTCTCGCAACCGTGGGGGTCCTTGCTCTCGTTGGCATTGCAATGGATGCTGATGAAGACATCCGCCTTGTTGCGGTTGGCGATCTCGGTACGCTCCCGCAGCTCGATGAAGCGGTCGTCCTCGCGGGTGTAGATCACCTTCACCTCCGGATACGATTCATTGATGTACTTACCCAGGCGCTTGGCCACGCTCAGGGCCACGTGCTTCTCGGTGGTCTTGAACCGGCCGGTGCCGAGGTTACCGGGGTCCTTGCCGCCATGCCCGGCGTCGATCACCACCACATCGATCTTGTGCGGGTCGTTGGCCGGCACCTGGGGCACAGCGCTTGCGGCCCACAATAGGAACGCCAGAACGACGTACCCTCTTCCTGCTATGTGCATGCCTTTCATGGTCCTTACCCCGGGCGGCCGAAGCGCTATTTTCGGCCCCTTGATGACCATGCAGCGCTGCCGGCAGCCCCCCCTGTTCCGCTGGGCCGGCAGCGATGCCCCACCGGGGTTTTGCCCCCGAGCTGAAGCCGGTCCGTTGGAACACCGCGAAGCTACCCTGCTCCAGAAGGCCACCCGGCGCACGGGGTGGGCAGTTTTCCGCACGGCCGTGTTGACGTGGGCGGGCATGGGGGTGTGCATGGCGCAGGGGGGGCTGGAGGCACCGGTGCGCTACAGTGCGCGCGACAGCATCCGGTACGATGCCGCGATGCAAACCGTGTACCTCTATGGGGCCGCCACGGTCAGCTATCAGGACATCAGCCTTACGGCGGAGCGCATCGTGTACCATTTCAGGAACGAGGAGGCCCAGGCCTTTGGTGTGCCCGACAGCACCGGACAGGTGCAGGGACTGCCGCAATTCACGCAGGCGGACCACACCTTTCAGGCGGACAGCATCCGGTACAGCTTCCGCACGGGCAAAGGCTTGATCCGCGAGGTGCGCACCCAGGAGCAGGAGACCTGGGTGCAGGCCCGGGTGAGCAAACGCCTGGACAACGGCCAGGTGCACAGCACGGGCGGCCTGCTCACCACCTGCGACCGGCCCCGGCCCCACTACCACTTCCGTGTGAACCGCATGATCGTGATCCCCGAGGATAAGATCGTGGCCGGGCCGGGGGTCATGAAGGTGGGCAACGTGCCCGTACCGCTGGCCGTGCCCTTCGCCCTGTTCCCCAACCGGCCGCGCGGCTCGGCGGGCATCCTCATCCCGGTGTGGGGTGAATCGCGCGAGCTGGGTTTCTACCTGCTGAACGGCGGCTACTACCTGCCGCTGGGCGACCACATGGACCTGCAACTGACGGCGGACATCTACAGCAAAGGCAGCTGGGGCGCGCGCGCCATGAGCCGCTACCGCACCCGCTACCGCTACAACGGCACGCTGGACCTGACGGGGAACATGCTGCGGCGCGGCACGCCGGAGCTTGCGGATTTCACCCGCCAGCGCACCTTCTTCGTGCGCTGGAACCACCAGCTGGCACCGCAGGCCAGTTCGCGCGACCGCTTCAATGCCAGTGTGAACGCCGGCAGTTCCAACACCTTCACCAACAACTTCAACAGCAGCGTCAACGATTACCTGAGCAACACCTTCCAGAGCAACATCGCCTGGAGCCGCCTGTGGCCCGGCCGGCCGTACAACCTTACGGTGAACCTGCGCCACAGCCAGAACTCGCTCACCCGGCGCTTCGATTTCACCCTGCCCTCGGCCACCTTCAACCTGAACCGGGTGACGCCCTTCAAGCGCAGCAGCGCCAAGGCCATCGGTGGGCCGCGTTGGTACGAGCAGATCGGCGTGAGCTATTCGGCCAATTTCGACAACCGGGTGAGCACCACCGAGGACCAGTTGTTCCTGGGCAACTTCGGCAACCTGCTCAAGGAGTCGCAGAACGGCGTGCGCCAGCAGGCCATCGCCATCACCTCGTTCAAGACACGCCTGGTCACAGTGAACCCCGAGTTCCGCGTGACCGATCGCTGGTACTTCGAATCCCTGCGGAAGACCTACGACCCGGTGGCCGACAGCGTGATCACCGACACCGTACCGGGCTTCGCCCGCGCGGGTGATTGGAGCGCGAGCGCCGCACTCACCAGCAAGGTTTACTTCCTCTACACCTACGGCAACGGCCTGGTAAAGGCGGTGCGCCACGTGATCACCCCCAGCGCCACCTTCGGCTATCGGCCTGACTTCAGCACCCTGCAGGAAGGCCCCTTCGGACCCGGTGGCACCACTTCCAGCTACTCGCCTTTCCAGAACGGCATCTTCGGACAGCCGCCGGTGGGTGCCAGCGCACTGGTGAACTTGAACCTGCTGCAGAGCGTGGAGGCCAAGGTGCGCAGCGGCAAGCCGGATGATGACGGGCGCTCCACCTACAAGAACATGTCGCTGCTGGACTATGTAGGGCTGAACGCCAGCCATGACTGGCTGCAGGACAGCACACGCTGGTCGCAGATCGGGCTGGCCGCACGTACCACCCTGCTGAACCGCATCCCGATCAACTTCGTGAGCTCCTGGGACCCCTACGCGGCGGACAGCCTGGGGCGGCGCATCAACACCTCAGCGTTGGAGCGGGACGGCCGGCTGGCGCGCCTCACCTATATGAACGCCGCCATCGGTTTCGACGTGAAGAGCAAACGGCACGGACAGGCCTCCGGCACCACCGCCGACAATGACCGCACCGTGGTGGCCGAGCCCGACCCGAACCGCGGTGCGCGCATGAATTTCAACATGCCCTGGCAGCTGGCCGTGAACTACAGCTACGACCTGTCGCGCCTGTGGAGCAACGCGGAATACACGGAAAGCACCCGGCAGAGCGTGCTCTTCCACGGGGATGTGACCGTGCTCAAATACTGGAAGCTCGGCTTCAACAGCGGTTACGACCTGGAGGCCGGGGAATGGACCCCCACTTCGTTGAACCTGTACTGGGACCTGCACTGCTGGGAGTTCAACCTGAACGTGATCCCCATCGGCATACGCCGCAGCTTCAGCTTCCGCATCAACATCAAGGCGAGCATTCTGCGCGACATGAAGGTGGAGCAGCGCGGGGCCATCGGCAACGACGGCCGTCTGCTGTTCTGATCCACGCTCAGCCGCGCATCCAGTTGGCGATGATCGCCGGCCCGAGCGGTGTGAGCACGCTCTCCGGATGGAACTGCACCCCGCACACGCTGAAGCGCATGTGCCGCAACGCCATGATGATGCCCGCGTTGCTCCGTGCAATGACCTCCAGTTCGGCCGGCAAGGTCAGCGGATCCGCCGCCCAACTGTGATACAAGCCCACGGGAAAGGATGAAGGCAGACCCGCGAAGAGCGGATCAACTGGTTCCTCTGGAATACAGGGCACGTCCACACCGTGCATCACCCGCTCCTGGTTGTACAGCGAGCCGCCACAGACCTCCACAATGGCCTGCATGCCCAGGCATACACCCAGGATCGCATGTGTGGGCATGAGCTGTTCCAGCAACGGCATGGTGATGCCCGCTTCGGAAGGCAGACCTGGTCCGGGGGATATCACGATGCGCTCATACCGCGCGGCCTCCTCCACCGTGATGGCATCATTGCGCACCACATCCACCGGCGCATGCCGCACCAGCAGGTGCTGCAGGTTCCAAGTGAAGCTGTCGTAGTTGTCGAGGAGCAGGATGCGCATGGGCGCCGCGAAGATCGGGTGAGGCCACCTCACGTTCCGTCACTCCTGGGATGCGCCGTGCTGCGACCGGTCTAGTTTGTTCCGCATAGATCGACGACAAAACCGACAAACACAATGGACAACAGCACGAACGCCCTCAACTGGTTCGAGATCGCGACGCACGATCTGGACCGTGCACAGAAGTTCTACGAGACCGTCTTCCAGATCAAGATGGAAGCGATGGACCTGCCCGAGCTTGAAATGCGCATGTTCCCCGGTGATGGCCAGAACGGCAAGGTGGGTGGCGCCATCGTGAAGAGCGGCATGCACAAACCGAGCAAGGAAGGGGCGCTGATCTACCTGAACGCCGATCCCGATCTGGCAGATACGCTGGGCCGTGTGGAGAAGGCCGGCGGCAAGGTGCTCATGCCCAAGACGCACATCAGCGACGACATCGGCTACATGGCCTTCTTCGAGGACACCGAGGGAAATGCCGTGGCGATGCATTCGAACGGGTAGAAGTGGCACGTATTCAATGACAAGTAGCGAGTAGCAGTGGAACGAAGTCCACTCGCTACTCGCTACTCGCCACTCCCTTCCCGATCCAACCCAGATGCGTATGGTGGAAGTTGTCGCCGAACTTCAGGCCGTAGCCGAAGATGCGATCGAGGGACGCGTGGCCGTATAGGATGATGCCCGCGAGCAACAACACGATACCGGTCCATGAACCATCGGAGAACAGGATGCCTGTGGTCATATACCCCCCGATCATGATGATCATGATCGCGACACCCTTATGGTGCAACATGTTGTAGGTGAACGCACCCGCCAATGGGCTAGCCAGGTACCCCAGCATGCCGATGTCAGGTCCAAGCAGAAGCAGCAGATAACACCACCAAGGTGCTTTGAGCACGATCATGCATCCAAGGCAGATGAGGAATTGCGCGAGCTCTTCGAGTTTGAGGAGGTTCTTCATGGTGTGAGGTCTTACGTGATCGGCCTGTCATGACGCTACCACCCTTCGACGGCTCAGGATGACTCGTGTTCGTTACCAGCTGATCCCCACCGGACAATGGTCGCTACCCAACACCTCGTTGAGGATGAACGCATCCTTCACCTTCTTCTCGAAGCCTTTCGTCACCAGCACATAGTCGATGCGCCACCCGACGTTCTTGGCACGCGCCCCGAAGCGCTGGCTCCACCAGCTGTACTTCACCACACCCGGATGCAGGTGCCGGAAGGTGTCCACGAAACCTGAGGCGAGCAGCGCGGTGAGGCCATCGATCTCCTGCTGGGTGTAGCCGCTGGTCTTGTTGTAGTTCTCCTTGGGCCGCGCGATGTCGATGGGCTGATGCGCCACGTTGAGGTCGCCGGTGATGATCACGGGAAGATCGCTCTTCGCAAGCTTGGTGACGTAAGTGCGGAAGGCCGCATCCCATTCACCGCGGTAGTCCAGCCGCTTCATGCCCTCGCCGCTGTTGGGGGTGTACACGTTCACCACCACCACCTCCTTGAAGGTGCAGGTGACCACGCGGCCCTCATCATCGTGTCCAGGTATGCCGATACCGAAGTGGACCTTCGCGGGCTTCTCCCTGCTGGCGATGGCCGTCCCACTGTAACCCGGCTTCACGGCGCCGTACGCGTTCACATGGTAGCCGTTGGCCCCTTTGAGCGCTTCTGCCACCTGTTCGGGAGTGGCCTTCGTTTCCTGGAAGCAGACGATGTCCGCATCAAGGGAGCGTAGCGTTTCGTGCAGGCCCTTGCCCACGCTGGCGCGGATGCCGTTCACGTTGAAGGAGATGAGCTTCATCTATTGTGCCCTCACCGCGTGCCATCTGCCGGAAGGACCCATCGGATGGCGCTGTGACGAACGCGCCGAAGATCCGTATTCCTCGTGAGCCTTCCATACGAAGTGGGATGAATGGCCACAGCTGACCGTGGGCAGCACTGACCCACCAGACACCTGACTTCCACCGCTCCGCTATCTTGTGCCTGCCACAGCAACCGGCAGTACAACATGCAGCAGACCCCGCCGTTCGACCCGCATCACGAGCCCTTGCCGGAACAGCCCAAGCCCGCACCGGTCTATGAGGATGCCGACCCCTACGCGGCTGACCACCGTGATTACATGCTGCAACAGTCGCGGGTGAACCTGCTTGCCGTTAGCCAGATGAGCGACCTGAAGGCGAACCTGATCCTCACACTTTCCGCCGTCACGCTCCAGTTCGCCTTGAGCAAGGCGGTAAGCAATGATGCCACCAATCCGCACATCACCTACTGGGTCATTGCAGTGGGCTCCCTGATCACCATCATTCTCTGTGGGTACAGCACCATGCCGAAGGCGGCGATGAAGCGCCGCGAACTGGAGGCGAACACCCCCCTGCCCCAAGGCTTCAACCTGCTCTATTTCGGCTCCTACACGCAACTGCCGCTGAGCGAGTACAAGAAGCGCATGAACCAGGTGCTCCGCACACCTCCGCTCACCCACGACGCCATACTGGATGAACTGCATCAGCACGGCCGTTTCATCATGCGGCACAAATACCTGCCCTTGCGGCTGGCCTATGCCTCGTTCCTGCTGACGCTGGTCACGAGCGCGCTGCTTTACGCGCTGTTCTGACCTTGGCAGCCGTTGCTCCGGCATCAAGGCGCGTGAGCAGCTCCTTCCCAAGCCGTTCCACAATACCGGTAACGAGCGCATTGCCCATGAGGAAGGCGCGGCGTGTGGCGCTGGCCCCATCGGTGTGCCCATCCGGGAACATGTTCAGGCGCTCCAACTCCACAGGCGTCAGGCGCCGCAGGCGTCCCTTCTGGTCCTTCACCACGTGCTTGAAGCGTGAAGGCGTGGCACCACCCTCACCCGTGACGATGGTACGTGCCGGACGATCGAGCGCATCGGGAAAGGTCATGGCACCTTCACTATAGCGGTATGCCTTTCCGCTGGCCTTGTTCACGCGCTCGGCGCTCTTGGCCCCTTTCAAGTACTTCCACTGGGCCAGTTGCGCGCGTGGTATGGCATATGAAGCCGGCACCTCCTTCGGGGCCTGCAGCACATCGGCCAGGCAAGTGAACGGGCCGCTGAAGACCGGTCGTGTATCCAAGGTCCACACTTCGCGGCCCCGCAGGATGCCCGCATTGTGAAAGGGGCTCACCGAGCGGCCCGCGCTCCGGTTGAACCGCGCGCTGACCTCTGCCAGATCGCCCTTGATCGCGAACGGCTTCAAGGGTGCGGGGCCCTTGGCATCCGCAGGGAAAGCCGCGGCAAAGACCCCATCGTGCAGGAGCCAATCCAGCGGGTCCTTCGCCGCCAGCAACGCGCGGCCGAGCGTCGTGCGGCGGTGGTAGCCCAGAAAGAACACGCGACGGCGGCGCTGGGGCATGCCATAGTCAGCGGCATTGATCACGCGCCACTCCACCGCATATCCAAGATCGGCCAGGGAGGCGAGCATGATGGCGAAATCACGACCGCGTTGTTGGGCAGGCGATTTCAGGAGCCGGTCCACGTTCTCGAGCATCAGGTAGGCCGGTGGCTGCTTCTTCTCCTTCAATATCCGGTGGATCTGCCACCAAAGCACGCCCTTGCGGCCCTCCAGGCCTGCCGCCTGGTTCAGTGTGCGCGCCACGGAGTAGTCCTGGCAGGGGTAGCCGCCCACCAGCAGGTCGTGGTCGGGGATCTCTTCCGTGGGCAATGCGGCTATGTCCGAGTTGTGATGGCCTTCATTCCCAAAGCGCGCCACGTAGATGTCGCTGGCATCCTGGCGGCGCGTACTGGGCTCCCACTGGTTGCTGAAGACCACGTGAAAACGGTCGCTGGCCCGGCCCAGCCCCACGCGGAAGCCGCCCACACCGGCGAAGAGCTCGGCCACACGGATGCTGCTGCGGTGCTTTGCCACGGCGCCGAAACTACCGCAGACGAACGCACACCACGCCACGGTCAATGCAGTGTATCAACAGGCTGTTGTGATCAGTTCTGTGGCGCATCGAAACCGGGCCGGATGAAGCGCACCGCGTCAGGGAACTCCTTGCGCATCCATTCCACCCCTTGCGCCAGCATGCCCAGAAAGGGAAGCATGCCATCGGTGAACTGCGGCATGTGCTCCAACAATAACGTCCAAGCCGCCAGGGACTCCTCCATCAGTAGGATGGCCAGCTTGGCACTGCCGTTGGCATCGGTCTGCCAGGGGCCCACCTCCTCGTCGTAAATGCCACGGTCCTCCACGCGCCCCATGATGGCGCGGTTGGTTTTGCTGGCCACCAGCATGGCGTGGCGTTCGATGACCTCCAAAGCACTGCTCACCTGCTCGGCCTTGCGCAATTGGGCCTCGGGCTCAATGCCCATCCGGGCCTGCTCCGCCCAGCCGTTCACCACTTCGCGCATGGCCTCGCGCTGTTCGCGCGACCAACAGTGGCCCTTCACGGCGTAGTCCATGGTGAGCTTGCTCAAGGGGTGCTCGTCCACCTTTTCCCTTCGGCGTTCCCGGCGCGACTTTTCCCGCTCCACCTCTTTCTCGTCCTGAACGATGGCATCCAGGTCGATGCCCTGCTCGGCCGCCATTTTCCGCAACATCTCCATGGTCTTCATGAAGTTCTGCCTCACCTCGGCCATGGACTCCTCGGCTGTGCGTTCCTTGAAGCCACCTTCCTCCGCATCCAGCTCCTCGATGCCCACGCGGCATTGCGCCACGAAACGGCATCGCTCACACCAGCGGTCGCAGTAGTTGTGGATGCCTGGGATGAAGCCCTCCTCATCCGGCTTGTGTAATTCCAAGGCGCTCATCGAATGCCCGAAGTTCGGCCCAGGGACTGACCGGTGCAACCAAGGCCGTTGGACCGATCCCTTATCTTACCCCCATGCGTTGCCGCCAGATGCCGCACCTGCTGCTGGTCATAGGCTTGCTGGCCGGTCCCATTGGTGCTTGGTGCCACACCCCAGACCTGGTGGGCGCATCCCAAGATGCCCTGGGCCTTTCGGTACCCATGGAAGGCGGCCTGGCCATGGAAATGGATGACGGTCCGGCAATGGTGGATGGCAAGCCCGTGCGCAAGCATCGCTACAAAGGGCGCCGCACAGCATCCAAGGCACGGAGCAGCGGCAAACGCAAGAGCGGAGCGAAGGCGGGCCATGGCCGCAAGGGCGGCGGAGTGCGCAAAACGGGCTATGCCAGCAAGAAAAAGGCGAGCCGGAAGAAGAAGTCGTTCCGCTCCAAGCCGCGCACGAAGAAGGGCTCCAGCCGCGGTGGCCGAGGGCGGTGAGGCATACGGCTCAAGGGACCTCTTCAGCACCCTCCCGCTTCAGCCAGGCCTGCACCATACGCAGCTGGCCGTAGGTGAACAGGTCGCCGAAGTGTGCGTGCGCATCGTTCAATCCCTTGTCCGGGTGCTCGCGCATCCAATCCGAAATGGGCTCCCGATCATGGAGGGGCATCAGCTCATTGATCTCCAACACACCCTCGGCGATGCCGCGCGCCGCATGCCCTTCAATGGTGCTGAGCGACATGGACCGTTCTGCGGCCACCACCTTCAGTTCCTTGCCGGACTTGATGGCCGCATAGGTGCGCAGGTAGGTCTCCCCTTTCAACTTCTTCTCTCCCTTTGGCTTGCGCGCGCGTGGCGCATCAGGCACCTCCCATTCCTCATTGATCGCCTTGCGGCGCTTGCGCCCCGTGCGTCGCGTGGTCTCGGGTGTGTGCTCGACGGCCCACGCACGCGCTTCGCTTACCAATGTGGTGCGTTTTGCGGCCAGCTGTCGGTCTACTTCAGGTAGCTGGCTTACCTCGCGACCGCTCAGGATGCAGGTGGCCAGGTGCCCAGCCTTCGCCAGCTGCACCAGCTTCTTCGCCAGCATGCCGTCCAATTCGCGCAGCGCATCACCGTATTGCTTGGCACGGCTCAGGCGCTCCACCTGCGCCAGGTGTTGCACCAGCTCCTTCATGCAGCCCGTCAAGAGCTGCTCGTAGTAGCTGCTGCCCCTGGCGATGCGCTCCAGCAAGGTGGGCCTGTCATCCTCCCGCAACAACCGCAGGATCTGTCCCTGGAATTTGCGCGTGTTCTCCGCCTCACGCTGCAACGCTTCTCGGAAGCGGGTGAGCGCACTGCGCATGCTCTCATCCTCGAATTCGCCGGTCTCCGTGTGGTCCTTCTGCACCCACTCGGCCTTGCGCAGCAGATCGCCCAGGTCGAAGGTGCTGGTCAGCACCGCCTGCAGGTAGTGCCGCTGCTGCTCCTGCAGTTGTTCGGGCAGCGGCTGTTGCGCGTGCCGCCTCTCGCTGAAGGCCACCACGCCGGGATCGGTGCTCACCACCGACGGATCGATGCGCGTGCGCAGCATGAGGCCATCGAGCGAGCGCAGGCGCGACAGCGCCACATAGACCTGGCCCGGCGCGAAGGCCTTGCCCACATCGATGATGGCCCGGTCGAACGTAAGGCCCTGGCTCTTGTGCACGGTGATCGCCCACGCGAGCTTCACGGGGTATTGTTCGAAGGTGCCGAGTATCTGCTCCTTCTGCTCTTTCGTCACCGGATCGATCACATACCGCTTGTTCTCCCACACCTCGCGTTTCAGCTTGTAGGGCATGCCCTCCTCCCGGCCGCCGAGCATGCGCACAGTGACCGCGCCATCCTGAACGCGTTCCACCCGTGCCAGCCTGCCGTTGAAGTAGGCCTTCTCCGGATCGTTGCGGGTGAACATCAGCTGGGCGCCCTCCTTCAGCTCCAGCTCGCGCAGCACGGGGAACATGGTCTGCGGAAAGTCGCCCTCCACGACCGCTTCAAAACGATGCAGCTTGCCGGGCAATTGGTCCAGGGCGTGCTGGTTCAATTCGTCCGCCGTGCGGTTGTGGGTGGTGAGGGTGATGACCCCTTCGGTGTCCGCAGGCCCGATGTCCTGACGGAAGTGCGTGTTGAGCTCAGCCACATCCTCAGGCGTCACCCTATCATCGCGCAGGTTGTTGAGGATGCGGATGAACCGGTCGTCCTGCTGGCGGAAGATCTTGTCCAGCTCGATGTGCGCATAGCCGGCCTCCTTCAGCACGCGCGCCTCGAAGAAGTGCATGCTGGTGTACCAGCGGCGCAGCACATTCCATTCCTCATCCTTCACCACGGGTGGCAGCTGGAAGAGGTCACCGATCATGAGGACCTGTGCGCCGCCGAAGGGCAGATCGCGGCGCTGGCGCACGCTGCGCATACGGAAGTCGATCGCGTCGAGCAGGTCGGCGCGCAGCATGCTCACCTCGTCGATGATGAGCAGGTCCACATCGCGCAGCACATTGCGGCGCACGGCATTGAGCGGGTGGCGGCGGGTGAGGGTGCCGCGGTCGTGGAAGATGCCGTACTCGGGCAGGTCGGCGGGCAGCTGCTGCTCCGGCACGAAAGTGCCGAAGGGCAGCAGGAATTGGCTGTGGATGGTGACACCACCCGCGTTGAGCGCGGCGATGCCTGTGGGGGCCAGGATCACATGGCGCTTGTGCGTGCGTTGGGCCAGGCGGCGCAGGAAGGTGGTCTTGCCAGTGCCCGCCTTGCCGGTGAGGAAGACATGGCGGTTGGTGCTGTTCACAAAGGCCGCAGCAAGCGCGGCCATTTCGGTCTCCACATGGTCCCCTTCATCCTTCACCTGCGGTGGCACCCTTTCGGTACCGGCGGTTCGTGCATGCAGGGAAGGGATGGACTTCGTTACATCAGCGGACATTTCATGCTTCGGTGGAACATACGGCTCCGGGGTATTGACGACCTCATCGTCACCGGCACGGGCAAAAGATAGGCGTGTACGGCGGAAAACAAAAAGCCCCGGCTTGCGCCGGGGCTTCGTTCGTGTAGACGGTCTTGACCGATCAGGCCTTGCGCACGTTCACGGCGTTGAGGCCCTTGGGGCTTTCCTCCACGTCGAAGGTGACCTTGTCGCCCTCGTTGAGGAACTCACGGGTGCCGGTCTTGTGGACGAACACGTCCTTTCCACCTCCATCGGGGGTGATGAAACCAAAACCTTTCTCCGTGTTGAAGAATTTCACTGTACCACTTGACATCACTTCTTGGTATTGTGCCACGGCTCTCGCCGGTGCGTGTAGGACCCGGCAAAGCGCCGGGATATCGGGGCGAAGGTAGGCCCTTTCCCACCCCCGGCCGACGATCGCCCGGAAATAAACATGGCCCGGGACCACTTGCAAGGCGCTGTGGAGGGGCAGGTCGATCAGCGTGCTCCTTCCAGCGCGAAGGTGCGCACATGCTCATCCAACGACGTGTCGGCCAGCTCGCGTTTCAACAGCACCACATCGTGCACGCGCACCTCACCGGTGAAGGGATGCGGTGCTAGCAACGACCACGCCTGCTCGAACTCCGCGGCCTTCAGGCCGGTGGCCAGTGGCAGCATCACGTGCGCGGCCACCTGCACACCCAGCTTCTTGATGCCACGATCGGCACGCACATGGTCCGCGATGCGCTGCCGCAGGGGTGCCACAGCGTCCTTCTCGGCCACGTCGATGTAGATGGTACGGCGGTCGGGTGTGTGGGCGAAGCCGTTCATGTGCAGCCGGAAGGGCGCCAGCCCGGCACTGCCGCGCCAGATGGACTCGCCCAGGGCACGCTCGTAGTTGGGCGGAAGCTCGGCCTCCAACAGCGGAATGCCCGGCATACGGTGGTAGCCTTTGAACACACCGATGCGCTCCTTGAGCAACTGCCGCCATTCCAGCACGCGCGCCAGCACGGCACCCGCGGGGTCGATCACCAGACGGTATTCGTTGGTGTACACCAGCGCATCGAAGAGCGAGAGGGCATCGGTGAAGGGTTTGCGCGGCATGGGGATACAAAGGAACCGAACGGGCAAGGCATTTCATCCGTGCACGGAGCGGAACAAGTGAACAGCATATTGCGCACAGCACCGTGGCCACAAGCAGCAGCTGCCACGGTCCAGCACATTCACTGCTCACAACGTGTAATCACCGACAACCCGTACCATCTTGCTGCGTCTTTCCAGCCAAACCCGAGAACATGCGATCATTCCCACCCCTGCTTTCCTTCCTTTGTGTTCCGTTCATCCTTTCCGGGACGCAGGTCATTGCCCAAGGCCAGGGCTGCCCGCGCTTTGATGGGGTGGATGACCGCATCACCGTATCGAACACCGCGTTGAACACCATCGGTGCAGGCGATTTCACCGTGGAAGCGTGGATACGCGGACTGGAGGCCGATCAGGGCCAGCACGCACGCATCCTGTCCAACCGCGTGGTGGCGGGCCAGGGGTTCATCTTCTTCCTGCATGGTTACTGGGGCGGCTCACAATACATGATGGTCTCCGTACAGATCGATGGCTTCAACTACCTGCATGTGAACAACGGCACCTATGCGGCCAGCGTGCTCGACGGGAACTGCCATCACATTGCCTGCAGTCGTTCGGGCAACACGCTTACGTTCTATGCGGACGGTATGCCTCTCGGCACGCGCCTGATCCAGACCTCCAACCCCACGGTGGCCAGCACCAGTGCTTCGCTCACCATCGGTCGCGATGTGGTCGATGCCTACAGCTTCGACGGCAACATCACCGAGGTGCGCATCTGGGACCATGCACGCAGTGATGCCGACATCCTGCAGGACATGAACCAGAACGTCCCCGGGTCCAGCCCCGGACTGCTCTCCTACTGGCGGCTTGATGACGGAGGTGGTCAATCCGTGGCGGACGCAGCTGCAGGAGGCGCGGGGACCATGGGCCATACCATGGCCATTGAACCGCAGGACCCCACCTGGACCACCGACTGTTGCTCGTTCACTACTGTTGGGCTTCCGGATGTGAACGGACCTTCCGAACCGGGGCTTTATCCGAATCCAACCGAAGGCATCGTATTCATTCCGCCCACCGGGGTGGCCACACGTGTGCAGGTCATGGATGCCAGCGGCCGGATCGCGTTGGAACACCACACCAATGGATCCGTGCAGAGTGAGATGAACCTCACCTCACTTGCACCCGGAGCCTATCTCGTGGTGCTCAGCACCGAACACATGACCCGCAGCTTGCGGATGCTGAGATCGCGGTAGCGCGGCGCACCCAGCGTAATGGTCCGTTGCGGGGGCAACGTGCGCCTCATGCGGCCGTCTTTGCCATATGCGCCCGATCATCCGCCCCCTTCTGCTCGCGCTGTGGCTGCTTGGTGGCCAGGGCGCCACCCATGCGCAACTTCCGGAACTCACCTGGCAGAACCCACTGCCCACAGGCATGTGGCTGATGGATGTGAGCTTCGTGAACGACGACCGTGTGTTCGCGTCCGGCACCGGTGGTCAGCTCCTGCGCAGCGAGGATGGTGGTGCCTCTTGGGCCTTCGTGGACCTGAGCACATCCGAATACCACAACGCGGTGCAGTTCATCGACCAGAACACCGGCTACCTGCTGGGGAACTCCACCTTCTGGCACACGACCGACGGCGGGAACTCATGGAGCGGTGCATCGGTGATGATATCCGCCATGGCCGAGGGCATGTACTTCCTGGACGCGCAGCATGGTTGGGCGGCCCACCAAAGCGGGTACGTGAGCCGCACGGTGGATGGCGGCCTTTCCTGGAGCTCGGTGACCGCGGGTGTGACGAGCGTCCTCACCGAGGTCTTCTTCATCGACGCCATGCGCGGCTGGGTCGCAGGGCACAGCGGCACCATCCGGCGCACGTTGGATGGTGGGGCCACCTGGACAGCCAGCCCCAGCGGCATCACCCAGCAGGTGCGCTCCATCTTCTTCACCGACAGCCTTACCGGATGGGCCGGGTCCGCAGGTGGCCGCCTGCTGAGCACCACCGATGGTGGCACCTCCTGGACGCTGACCCTGATGCCCACCCCACAAGGCATCAACGACATCCTCTTCACCACCCCGCTGCAAGGCTGGCTGGTATGCTCCGCCGGAGCCGTGTTCAGCACGGTGGATGGCGGCGCCACTTGGACGCAAAGCGACGCGGGCATCGAGATGGAGTCCCTGGCCCGCAACAGTGCCGGTGAGTTGATCACCGTGGGCGCCTGTGGAGCCATCGGGCTATCCGCGGATGACGGGACCAACTGGACACCCGTGCGCGAAGGACCGACCACCTTCATGAACTCCATCTTCATGCTGGACGACCAGCACGGCTGGGCCACGGGCAACGCCGGGCTCACCCTGCGCACCACCGATGGTGGCGACCACTGGACACCGGTACCGGTCGGCTCCCCCAATGCCGTCACCGGCGTGCACTTCACGGACCCCATGAACGGCTGGACATGCGGGTTCTATGGCCTGCTCTACCGGAGTACTGATGGCGGCATCAACTGGGTGTCGGACAGCATCTGGCCCACCTACATCTTCCGCGACATCCAATTCGTTGACCCGCAACACGGCTGGCTGGCCACCAACACCCGTCTGCTCTTCCGCACCCTGGATGGCGGCACCACCTGGCTGCCCGACACCATCCTCTTCCCCAGCACGCACAACGTGTACGACATCTTCTTCCTGGACACCCAGACGGGATGGGCCTGCGGCAACTACGGCTTCATCTACCGCACGGTGGACGGCGGCCAGAACTGGGCCGGTTGGAACCAGCCTGGTGGCGGCATGAACGACCGGGTGAACAGCGTGGCCTTCGCCGATGCCATGAACGGACTGGCCGTGGGCAACAACGGCGTGATCCGGCGCTCGATCAACGGTGGTCTTACCTGGAACGCACCCGTTTCCGCTTCCGCACCATCGCTCTCCATCACCGAACTGAACAAGGTGTTGTACACCAGCCCCACCGACGCGTGGATCATGGGCGACTACGGCCTGGTGCTGCGCAGCACCGATGCAGGCGCCACGTGGACCATGTTCGACCGGTTGCGCATGCAGAACATAGACCATGCGAGCGCGGCCGGACAGCACCTCTGGTTCGTGGGCCCCTGCGGCAACATCGTGCGCACGGAGCTGCCACCGCTCTCCACGGCCGTGCCCATCACCACACAGGCGACCACCAGTTCCCACGCGTTCCCCAACCCCGGCAGTGATCGGGTCTGGTTCAAGGACACCCCCACTGGGCAGATGGCGCTGAAGGTCTTCGACGCGCGCGGTGCGCTGGTCCGTACCACCGGCCTCTTCGACGTGCGGCAGGGCGTGGACCTAAGCACGCTGACCCCGGGCCTCTACGTACTGCAGCTGATCGAGCCGCAGGGGAACACCCAATGGATGCGGTGGGTGAAGGAATAGTGCCCTCTGCCAGCGATCAATGCCAAGGGCGGACCTTCGCACCCATGCGCCGCCCGCTCCTCATCATCCAGGCCTTCCTCGCCCTCACCGCCCTGGGTGGCGGCTATGCCCTCATAGCGGCGCCGGATGGCAGTTTGCTCCAGTTGCCACGTGCGTTCATGCACCGCACCCTCTTCCCCGACTTCTTCTGGCCGGGCGTGATCCTCTTCAGCGTACTCGGGGTGGGGCACGTTGCAGGCTTCGGGCTCACGCTGCGACGCACGGTCATCGCCTCGCGCGTTGCGCTCGCACTGGGTCTGTGCACCCTGATCTGGATCGGCGTGCAGGTGCTGATGACCGAGCTGTTCTGGCTGCAGGGGGTGATCGCCGTGCTGGGGGTGGCGGAAGTGGTGTGTGGACAGGTCCTTCGCCGCTCCCCTCGCACGTGATGCACGCGATCCACTGTCCGTGCCTCGCTCCAGATGAACGTATTGGCCGTGTTGTCCATTTGCCATCCAGTTACCTTGCGGTCAGTCCGATGCGCTTCATCGCTCTCCTCGTCGGTAGTCTGATCCTGAGCCATGCAGGTGCCCAAATGGCACTCGACAGCCGCTTCATCTGCGAGCGCTGGGTACTGAATGCCGGGCCATCCCTATTGACCTATCATGGAGTGGATGGTAACGCGATGCGCGGTGCCGAACCCATCCGCACCTACGCCCTGGACGAACCCTTCTACTGGGAGAAACGCGTCTTTCTCCGCCTGGACCCAAAGGACAACCCGGCCCTGACGATGAACGCCCCTTCGGATAGCATCCTGCCCTTTGTGGACATCCTGAACAGCGCCGTCGCTGCCGGGGACGTGACCCGTTATCGCACCTTGGACTACGATGGCCCCGATACGAGCAAGAGCAGGGAGCCCATCGCCATGGCGCCGATCCTCCTGAAGATCGACTTCCACGTGGATACGCTCACCATGCACGCCGCGCCCCACCTCGTTGGCCTCAGCATCGAACGTCCCGATGGTGGCCACGCGCACTTCTACTATCCGGAACTGAGCTGGGTCCTGCGCAAGTACAAGGTGCGCACCGCACAGGGGCTGATCACCGCCGATGCCTATTTCAATGAATTCCGGTTCAAGGCGAAATGGTTGAACTGCGCCAAGGTCATCTCGGACGATGCCTGTACGCCCATGCAACCCTCGCTGGAGCAGCAAGCGGAATTGGATGCCCTCACCGAGATCTTCCTGCTGGAACGGGTGATCCAACGTGATGGCGTGACGCCCGCAGGCAAGCGCAGGGTGAACGTGGATCTTCATCCCTTCGGACCGGTGAAGGCCCACGTGGTGTTCGGCCCGGCCGGCATGCTTGCCGACGTGCATGTGAAGAAGGGTGAACACCTGATCTCCAGTATCCATTTCGTGGATGGGCAGCCCCATGGACCGTACCGCGCCTTCTTTCCCGATGGCAGCTTGCGGGAGGAAGGTTTCTTCGCCGCTGGACTCCGCGAAGGCAAATGGAACAGCTGGCACCCCAACGGGAACATCCGGTCGCATCGCATCTACCAGCAAGGCAGGTTGCATGGCAGGCAACAAGTCCACCACGCCAATGGCAAGCGCTGGCTGGAATACACCATGGCCCATGGCGAGTACGAAGGACCACACACGACCTGGTACTCTGATGGTGAGCTCAAGGCCTCAGGCACCATGCACGAGGGTTTCATCAGTGGCGAATGGGAATACCACATCCGCATCCAGCACGCGCTTATTGCGCATCTGGAGAAGTACAACAGCACCCACTACCACCTGCCGGTAGGTGTTTGGAAGGATGGCGTGATCAGCTACCAAGTGGCCGTGACGGACACCGGGGAACGTGGAGCGATGAACAATTGCATGCTGGGGCGGTGCATCCAGTGGGCGTATTCTTATGTGCGATAAGGACGCCGGGCTCCGAGAATGGGAGACCCGGCAAAGACTGGGAAGTGATCATCGTATTCGCCTTCTTCCCTTGACTCACGATCATCCGGATGGCTTGGGCGGTCGAGGATGCGCGCCAAGATCACCGGGCAGCGCAAATGACCGGATCGTCGTCATTCACGTGTTCCCCAACGGACCACATGCCGGAACGCATCGTCATGAGAACAGCACTGCTCCTCTCCTGTTGCACGCTCCTCCTCGCGCACACGCCTGCCCGTGCCCAACTCCTGGCCGGTGAGGTGCCTGCAGACATGAGCGCCCTGGACCTCAACCTCGGCATCGCGCTCTCCCTGCCCTTCACCACGGATTCCTTCGCCCTTGAATTCGATTGCGACGACTCCTTTGATGCCTGGGCCGTGCTGCACCGTGGCGCGCCGGAGGTCGACGGACCCAATAATGCGCTGATCCACTTCGTAGACGACGACGTGGAGGTATGCGTGAGCCTGGCACCTCCAACCATGCAACGGCCCAAATACCATGCGTTCGGCGATCCGCTGGACTGCGCAGGCAGCTTCAACTGGCAGCTCGGAGAACAGGTCGTGCTGGGTGACTTCGGCGGTTTCACGGCCATCGGCCCCATTACCATCGACAGCCTGTACATCGGTTATCGCCGCAGTGGGCAGACCGGATGGATGCTCCTGTCATTCGATGTGCAGGGGGGCCTGAACCCCGTAAGCCTGCACGTGCATCAGCTGCTCCCCCTATGCCCCGGCACCATGGCGGTGGGTGAGGCCACTTCCGCTTCGAGCATCGCGCTCTTCCCAAACCCCGGCAACGGCGCAGACATCCGCATAGAAAGTGCTGTGCCGCTCCGGAGCATCGAATTGCTCGACGCCACTGGCAGGCTCGTAGCGCACCATGATGGCGGCGTACGGATGATCCCGTCGCCCACCATGGCAGGCATTTACCTGCTGCGCGTCATGCACGTGGATGGACGCATGAGCTTCGTCCGTTTCGTGAGGTCCTGAAGGCGGGATCAGAACACCGGGAACGATCCGGTGCGCACGCTCTCCAGATCCCCGCCTACGAATACCAGCCGGTAACTCCCCGGGAGCATGGCATTGCTCCCTTCCGGTTGATGCGCCGCGATCCACCAACGCAACGGCGGCATCATCACCACGTGATCCTCCCAGTCGGCCCACGGCATGCCGCAGTCCATCTGCACCAATTCGAAGGGAATGCGCTCCACCCCGCCGGTGTCCGTCAACATCTCGATGCCGAAGAGCGGCATGCCACTCGCGCAGCCACCGTTCAGAAGCACGCGACCGGTGATCTTCACCCACACCGTATCTGCATGCACACGGGCCACGGCCACCTGCTCCAACCCCGGGCGCGCCGGCATTGCGCGCGTGACCTCCTCTTCCGTGGGCAGCGGAACCTCCTGCTGAGCTGCAGGCGTCGTTGCCGGATGCATCGTGTAGGATCGCTCCTGTTCGGCCAGTTGCTTCCGGTACGCCGCCTCGCAATCCCGCTCCAACCGGTGCGCCAGCTGTGCTTCCAGCGCAGCAAAAGCCGGTTCCGCCGCCAGCTCCGCGAAGGTGAAGGTGCCCGGCCGGAAGCGGAACACCTCCGGTGAGGCGTGATCGCCCGAGCGGCGTATGGCCGCATCCACCATGGGCTGCCGCTCATGCGGATCGTTCGGCACACGGATGCGCATCAGCTGCCCATCGCGCTGCACCACCACCTGCTGGTCCTCGCAATAGCAGTCGCTCAGCTCGAACCAAAGGTAACGGCGGCCGCCCAATTGCAACGGCGCTCCAAGCATGGTCCACTGCACATGGTCACCGGGTCTTTCCGGACCGTACGGGTACGCTGCTGATACCTTGAACAGTTGCCGCACCATCCACGGATGTTTACCCTGCGCATTCAGCAACTCCACCATCATCCCATTCTCGGCGATGGTGCCGCGCATCGGCCGGCCACGCTCGTTCTCCACCAGCACGAAGCTCAAGGCCGGTGCGGCGGGCTGGGCGATGAGACCCGTGGGCAAAAGCAACAGGAAAAGGAAGCAGCGCATCGCGGGTCGGTACACGAAGATGGAACAGGCGTTCACTTCGCGAACACCTCCTCCCGGTGCCACGCCAGGCGGTGTCCGCCGTAGCAGAGCGAAGGCGGGTACTCGGGCTTGTAGCCGCCACGCCTGAGCGCTTTGGGCGCCTGCGCCAAAGCCGGCGACGGCGGGCGACGGCGCGGGGCCCGCCGCCTCGGCGGGAATATCCAGTGGCTTGCCCCTGCCTGCGGCAGGCAGGTTCGTAGGCTTGGAAGTGTTGGGCCATGGTGGCGTGAGCGAAATGGTCGCGGAGCGAAGGCGACAACACATGTATGAATTGGATGTCACAATTTGCGACATCCAATTTCGACGGTTACGTTTCGATCGCGATGAGCAAGCGAAGCGTGACGATCCCTGACGAAGCCGTTATCCGCCGGATCCACGTTGTCCGTGGTCAGAAGGTGATGCTCGATCGCGACCTTGCTGAGCTGTATGGTGTCGAGACACGTCGACTGAACGAGCAAGTGCGCAGGAACATCGACCGCTTCCCGGAGGACTTCATGTTCGAGATGACCAACGAAGAGCTGGCTGATTGGAAGTCGCAGTATGCGACATCCAATCGGGAGGTCATGGGCCTGCGCAAGCGGCCCTTGGTGTTCACCGAGCATGGTGTGCTCATGCTCAGCAGTGTGCTCAACAGCAAGACGGCCGTTGCCGTGAACATCCAGATCATCCGGGTATTCACCAGGATGCGGGAGATGCTGCTCACCCACAAGGACCTGCTCCTCGAACTGGAACGGATCCGCACCAAGACCGGCGATCACGACCGCAAGTTCCAGGTGATCTTCCGCTACCTGAAGCAGATGGAGAAGCGCGAGACCGAGCGCGTGCTGCTGGCCGAAGTGGCGAAATCCAAGCCCCGAATACCGGTCGGCTTCAAGGTCGCGAAGCGGAAGAAGTAGGTCGGCGCTCAGGACTTCCCGAACACCTCCTCCCGGTGCCACGCCAGGCTTTGTCCGCCGTAGCGGAGCAAAGGCGGGTATTCGGGCTTGTCTCCGACGCGCCATAGCGCTTTGGGCGCCTGCGCCAAAGCCGGCGACGGCGACGGCGGGCGACGGCGCGGGGCCGGCGGCCTCGGCCGGTATGGCCAGCGGCCTCCCTTCATAGGCTTTGAACTGCTGCCCCACGGTCGCGTCAGCGAAGTGGTCGCGCAGCGGAGGGGCGCACACCAGCCGTAGCTCAGTATCGAAGGTGATCAGCCCGCGATCGAAGGCCTTGTCGTGGAGGGCGTTGAGGGCGATGCCGTTCTGCGGGTCCAGGCGGTGCTGCTCGGCGGCGTTCCACGGGATGATCCTTCGACAGGCTCAGGACAAGTTGTGAGAGGCCACCAGCAGGTCACGGATGCCAAGGCCGGTAACGGCGCAGCGACCGTTGTAAGCATTGAGCACAGCTTGACGGAAGTAGCGTTGACCGCGGCGCACCTTCACGGAGGCCGTGCTTTCGGTGGGGCCTGCGGGAGCGCGCAGGACCGTGATCGCTTCCGGCTGCACTTCGATCGCACTATCCGCATCCCCGGTGAGCAGTTCGGCCAGCAGGGCTTCGCTCTCGGGGGCGAGGGCATCGTGCTGGGCATGGAACTCGTTCCACACGGCACGGTCCAACGCGCTCGCGCCGGAAAGCCCCTTGATGCCGCGTGCCGCCAACCGTGCATCCAGCGAGGCCAGGTTGCTCAGCTTCATCGCCACGCTGCCGGGCGTGCGCTCCATCCGCCGGGCCACGTCCACCAGCACCGGGTTGCCCTGATCGAACTTGCCGAAGACCTCCTTGTGGTATAGGCTAAGCGCGATCAGCTGGTGAGTATTGTCCAACATATACGGTTACATATGTGCACCAAATGATGTTTCCTTGTTTCAGACTTTGTTTTCACATATGTGAGCATATATTTGCAGACATATTCACCCATTGACTCATGAAAGAAAAGCGCGACCGGTTCGCCAAAGTGGCCGCATCGAGAGTACAGAAGGCGCTGGATGCGCTGGAAAGCCTCTCCAAGTGCAGCAACAGGTCGAACTACGAGTACACCGAAACCGACGTGAAGAAGATGTCGCGTGTGCTCAATGACAAGCTAAAGACCACCTTGGCCGCATTCCGTTCCGGGTCCGATGCCAAGGGTGCCAACACCTTCAAGTTCTGATGATCCGCTGTCTAGGGTCGCGTGTTGAAACATTGGGCGGAATGCCCATCTTGTGGAACGGGATTCTGCCGATTTTTCTGGCAGACCCATTCTCATGGCAAAGGCGCGTCAATACACGGCCCTGGATCTTTTCTCCGGGTGTGGCGGATTCACACTCGGCTTGCAACGAGCTGGCATCAAGGTGCTCGGTGCGATCGATTTCAACAAGGAGGCCGTCGAGACATTCAAGCTCAACTTCCCGACCGTGCCGTATGTCACAGAGGGAGATATGACCGTCATGAAACCTGAAGACGTGGCACGGAGCATCGGGACACATCATGTTGATGTGGTCGTCGGAGGTCCGCCCTGCCAGGGCTTCAGCATGGCCCGTCAGCGAGATGGTGCCAATCATGGTGAACGGCGTTTGGTGAAAGACGCACGCCGGGAGCTCTATCAGGAATACCTGCGGTTCGTGGACTACTTCCAGCCCAAGGTTTTCGTGATGGAGAATGTCCTCGGTATCAAAAGCGCGGAAGGCGGCAAGTACTTCTCCGCGGTACAGCACGAGGCAAGGATCCTTGGGAAGGGTGAAGGCAAACCGGGATATCGCGTACATGCCCAAGTAGAACATGCTTGGGAGCTCGGCGTACCGCAGAAGCGCAAGCGTCAGTTGATCATCGGTGTTCGTTCAGACCTTCCTGGGTATTTCCCGACAACGCTCAAAGCACCGAATCGTTCTGTGCCGAACATCACCTTGGGACCGGCGATCATGGACCTACCACCGTTGAGGGCGGGTGCTGGAGAAGAAGAACGCGAATACGATCTCGCCTTGCGGGAAAGGTCATTGGACAAGTACGGCGAGCTCGCGCGCAAGTACCTCTACGATGTTCTTCAGGTGGGAATCACCAAGAAACTGACAGCGCATCGAGCACGCAGGCATAGCGAGCGCGACCTTGGCGACTTCAAGAAGTTGAAAGAAGGACAGTCGTCGGCGGTTGCTATGCGGAACGGAGTGAAGTTCGATTTTCCATACAGCACGAAGAGCTTCAAGGACCGATACACGAGGCAGAGCAGGGACTCACAGTGCAGCACCATCGTTGCTCACCTGAGCAAGGATGGCCTCATGTTTATCCACCCGACACAGAACCGTTCGATCACGCCGCGTGAGGCTGCACGGATCCAGAGCTTCCCGGATTGGTTCGAGTTACCCGTGGCTCGCATCCATCAGTTCCGACTGATCGGGAACGCGGTGCCGCCGCTAGTATCAGAGGCCGTGGGAAATGAAGTGGTGGATTTCCTCGAACAACAGACTACCATGCGCAAGACCAAGACGAACAGGACCATACCGAATAGCCATGAAGAGGCCGTCCAATGGCTGTTACCGGTGCTCGACTTGTCAGCCAAGGACCTCAAGCAACTAGACAAGGATGAGTTTCTGCGCGCCTGGCGGTCGGTGGCGTATCTCTACCCCGGGCTACATCCTGACAGCGCTTTAGATCATGGCCCTACAGTCGAGAAACGAGAGGAAGGACCAAATTGGGTAATGATGATCGAGCCCAGACTTGTCACACCCTACTACCGTCAGAGCGGCTGGCCGGTTGTTTTGAAACCACTTGCCGATGAGGCATGGCGCCGGGACGATGCTGGGCTGCTGGCTGACGACGAATTGTACTCGATAGAGGCGCAGTATGCCGGTATGACCATGCCCTACACGGCATAGAACGCGAAACATCGACAATGTCAGCACGCTGGATATTCCGAGAGCTACGTCGCGGCGACAAAGATCGGCAACCTACACAAGGAGAGTTCTTCTCTTCTGATGCCATCGACTCGCTTGCGAAAGCGCTGGTCCGTGAGAGCATTCAGAATTCGCTTGACGCTTCACCGAAGGAAGAACCCGGACTAGTTCGTGTCCGGTTCCACATTGGGTCGGTGAACTCAAGCACTGCAAAGCGCTACTTCAACGATGGGTGGAAGCACTTCTCAGCTGAAGACAATGGCCTTGACGATCCACCTGAACAATCAGAGGCTTGCCGTTTCCTGCTGGTTGAGGATTTTGGAACTACCGGCCTTACGGGTAACGTGGAGCAGTGGCGTTATGAACCGGGAGTGGAGAATCCGTTCTATTACTTCTTCAGGACTGAGGGTCGGTCGGGCAAGAACGAGAATGAGCGAGGTAGGTGGGGCATCGGCAAGTACGTCTTCCCTCGATCAAGCCGGATTCATGCATTCTTGGCGTTGACACTTCGCCACGACGATGGTCAGCGCCTTCTCATGGGCCAAGCAGTGCTGAAGTCCCACGGCATCGGTGAGGAGTACTACACACCCGACGGCAACTACGGCCAAGCGGACAACGACGATTTCGTTACTCCTGCGAAAGAGGCATCTGTCCTTGATCAGTTCGAAAGGGACTTCACATCTAAGAGGAGCAACCTGCCGGGCCTTTCCGTTTTGGTGCCTTGGGTGGACCAGGACATTACGCGAGAGGCTATTCTAAGGGCGGTGATCGAGGACTACTTCTTCCCGGTCCTCTCCGGGGATCTTGAAGTGACCGTATCGGAAGGTGAGCTGGAAGTGACGATATCATCTGCAAACCTGGATTCCGTGGCGAAAGAGTTGGATGTTGATTTCGCGAATCGCATGCGGCCGCTCATCGCTTTGACGAACTGGGCTCGCACTCAAACAGACGAAACGATCACGCGGCTTAAACCGGCTGATACGAACAGACCCAAGTGGGAGGCTGCGCTTGTTCCAGAAGAGAAGCTCCTTGAGCTTCGCGAAAAGTACCGAGAAGGAAAGCCCATCGCCCTGACACTGCCTCTTACAACACGACAGAAGGGTAAGGCACCACAGGAATCGTTCTTCCGCGTCTTTCTCGTGAACGACGGCGCGGAGCACGGTAGACCTGTGTTCATCAGGGACGGCATCATCATCCCCGGCATCAAAGACCAGCCGGTGAATGGATGCAGATCCATTGTCCTGATTTCGGATCCACCTCTGGCCAAGTTGCTTGGCGACTCTGAGAATCCCGCCCATACAGAGTGGCAGAAGGATAGCGAGCACTTCAGGAACAAGTATGTCTACGGCAAGTCTTACATCGACTTCGTGACCTACGCCGTGTCCAAGTTCGTGCGTGCCTTGAACGAGTCCGATGAACAGCCCAATCAGGAACTACTACAGGACATCTTCTTCGTTCCGAAGAAGCCCGCTACAAATGAACCGAAGGACAAGTCAAGGCCGCGCAAGCGCAACAAGGGCGAAGTGATACCTCCGGACCCGAAGCCTGAACCAGTGCTTAAGCGATTCACTCTTTCGCGAATTGCTGGAGGCTTCACGATCACGCAAGGTGCGAAGGGGTCTGTTGCTCCAAGTGCCCTAAGCGTTGCCGTTGCCTATGACCGCCGGAGGGGAAGTGCATTGAAGAAGTATGCACCGATGGACTTCCAATTGGAGGCTGCGCCGATCGTCATTGAAACAGAAGCGGCCATCATCTCTGATCGTGCGGGCAACCGAATGATAGCACGACCCAGCGCCCCTGAGTTCAAGATCAAGGTCACTGGCTTTGACGAGAACCGTGACCTGTACATTGACGTGAGAGCTAAAGAGATCGACAATGATCCGAAGGCTTAACTACACAGGTCGCGTAAAGATTCACCGGAGCTCGGTGCGTCTTGCCGTGGTTGATATCGAGGGGAGCTTGGGCTTTGACGCTCACCTGGATCTTGACGAATACGAACTCGCCCAGGATGCACAGGTCTTCGTAGAGGCTTATCGCCAAACCACATGGATGCGCTTCGCGTTCGGAACCATCGGTGCGTTGCAGATCCCGGAACCGCATGATCGGAGGCTGACGGAATTCGATTCAGGAGAAGGCGTGCTATTTCGCGTCAAGGTTACCCAATCGACCGATGAACACATTCTGCTTGCCGCCGCTGATCGGATTCCCCTGCAAGAGAAGGCAGCCGATTCGGACAAGGAGAGTTTACTGCCCGTGGTGCCAATGGACCTTGGTGAGGAACTGTGGCGATTGGACTTCGACCCGGAACCGAAATTGCTCATCAGCAAGTCGGCGACAGCGGACTGGAATCAGCTCGCCTTGTCCCCGCTCTTTCAAGGACTGGTCTATCCTGCTGCGCTGAGGTCAGTGCTGACGACCGTGTTGAGCAACAAGCATCGCGACACGGAGGATGACGGCGACTGGCAATCTAAGTGGTTGCGCTTCGCAACGCTGTTGCCGGGTATGCCCGTTGAGCTTCCGAAGGAGGATGACGAGGATGGCGAAACAATGTGGGTAGAGGATGCTGTCAGGGCGTTTTCCAAGAAGCTGCTGCTGAGGCAGAAGTTCTCCGAAGAGTGGTCATCTATTCCGGGACAATGAAGATCGGACGGCTCACAGATGTTGGTATGGCTCGCTTCGCGACTTGGCTCGACTCGCTGCGAATTGACCCTACCATTCAACCACCTGCGGAATTGCTGACCGATTTGATCGCATGCGAGCCACTTGGCGCTTCCGTTGAGCTTGAAGCCAAACGGTTGTCCAGTCGGTTTGATGCAGCGGAGTACATCCATGGTTGCATCACTGCGGAGCAGCTTCCGGAGGTTGAGGGTGATAGCGGACTCTGGGCTTGGCTCTCGCTCTTCTTCATCGATACGGTCTGTCCGCCTGATGCGAAGGGCGGTCGAAAGCCAGGTGCATTGGCAAGACACATACCGGAGCCAAGCAACTTTCAGAGATACTATCGGCATTTGCTCGCTGGTCCGTACCGGATCTATCGGGCACACAGAGATGACCCAAGACGAGCGCTTGCGCTGCTCTGTCAACCCGTGGATTCTCCTGGCGACGTCGTCGAGCAGTTGGCATCGCGCCAAGAGCTAGTCACCAACCGTGGGATCATGGGACTTGCAACAAAGCTCTATGTAGCACCAGATTCGCTCAAAGTGAAAACTGGCGCTGGCGGGAAGGGTGGCGGGTCTGCGCGCCGGCTCTCAGATGTCATCGAGCAGTTCGACCTGACTTGGGACCTATACGCCGCGACACCGAATGAGCTGGCAGCGGTGATGCCCTTAGAGTTCGCGAAGTACTTGAACCACTGACTCTATGCCGGACGTGTTCACCAAGGAGAAGCGCTCCGAGGTGATGTCCCGCATCCGGGGCAAGGGCAACAAGGACACGGAAGTCGCGCTCGCAAAGCTGTTCCGTGGCAATGGCATCACCGGTTGGCGCAGACATTATCCGATAACCGGCCGCCCTGACTTCGCCTTCCCCAAGCAAAAGCTCGCCGTGTTCGTCGATGGCTGCTTCTGGCATGGATGCCCGAAGCATGGCGTTCAACCCAAAGGCAACAAGAAGTTCTGGGTGACCAAGCTGGAAGCGAACAAGGCGCGTGACAGGAAAGTCAACCGGCTGCTTCGCGCGAACGGTTGGCGCGTGCTCCGCATCTGGGAACATGATCTCACCAAGTCGCGACAGGTCTCGACCGTGCGGCGGGTATTGCGGGTGCTCGCGTGAGGGATTGCAGCGGAAAGGCCGGAGCCGTCTTCGGCGAGGACTTGCAGCGGAAAGCGCGACGGCGAGTCTTCGAGCCGGCACGCCCACACTTCGGCTCCGCTCAGTGTGACACGTGCCTACATATTCCTCCGATACTGCCCCCCCACCTCAAACATCGCCTCAGTCAACTGCCCCAGCGAACAATACTTCGTCGCTTCCATCAGGACCTCGAACATATTCTCGTTGCGGATGGCGGCCTGCTGCAGGTCCTTGATCGCCTTCGCCGCTTCCTCGCTGTAGGCCGCGCGCAGGTTCTCCACCGTGGCGATCTGCGCCTCCTTCTCCTCCTCGGTGGCGCGGATCACCTCCTTGGGCAATACCGTGGGTGAGCCCTTGCTGCTGAGGAAGGTGTTGACGCCGATGATGGGATACTCGCCCGTGTGCTTGAGGGTCTCGTAGTACAAGCTCTCTTCTTGGATCCTTGAGCGCTGGTACATGGTCTCCATGGCGCCGAGTACACCGCCGCGTTCGGTGATGCGGTCGAACTCGCTGAGCACGGCCTCTTCCACCAGGTCGGTGAGCTCCTCGATGATGAACGACCCTTGCAGCGGGTTCTCGTTCTTGGCCAGGCCGAGCTCCTTGTTGATGATGAGCTGGATGGCCATGGCGCGGCGCACGCTTTCTTCGGTGGGCGTGGTGATGGCCTCGTCGTAGGCGTTGGTGTGCAGGCTGTTGCAGTTGTCGTAGATGGCGTACAGCGCCTGTAACGTGGTGCGGATGTCGTTGAAGTCGATCTCCTGCGCGTGCAGGCTGCGGCCGCTGGTCTGGATGTGGTACTTGAGCATCTGGCTGCGCTCGTCGGCGCCGTAGCGGTGCTTGAGCGCCTTCGCCCAGAGACGACGCGCCACGCGGCCCATCACGGCGTACTCGGGGTCCATGCCGTTGCTGAAGAAGAAGCTCAGGTTGGGCGCGAAGGCGTTGATGTCCATGCCACGGCTGAGGTAGTACTCCACGTAGGTGAAGCCGTTGGCCAGCGTGAACGCGAGCTGCGAGATGGGGTTGGCGCCGGCCTCCGCGATGTGGTAGCCGCTGATGCTGACGCTGTAGAAGTTGCGGACCTTCTTGTCGATGAAGTACTGCTGCACGTCGCCCATCAAGCGCAGCGCGAACTCCGTGCTGAAGATGCAGGTGTTCTGCGCCTGGTCCTCTTTCAGAATGTCCGCTTGCACGGTGCCGCGGACGCTCTGCAAGGTCTCGGCCTTGATCTTCTCGTAGACCTCTTTCGGAAGGACTTGATCGCCGGTGATGCCTAGCAGCAGCAAACCCAGACCGTCGTTGCCTTGGGGGATCTCGCCGTTGTACTTCGGTAGGTGGCCGTTCTTCCAGCGCGCGGCGATCTTCTGCTTCACCTCGGCCTCGAGCCCGTTGGCCTTGATGTACTTCTCGCAGTTCTGGTCGATGGCCGCGTTCATGAAGAACCCCAACAACATCGGCGCGGGACCGTTGATGGTCATACTCACGCTCGTGGTGGGCGCGCTGAGGTCGAAGCCGCTGTAGAGCTTCTTGGCATCGTCGAGGCAGCAGATGCTCACGCCGCTGTTGCCCACCTTGCCGTAGATGTCGGGCCGGCGACCGGGATCGTGGCCGTAGAGCGTGACGCTGTCGAAGGCCGTGCTGAGGCGCTTCGCGGGCAGGCCCTGGCTCACGTAGTGGAAGCGCTTGTTGGTGCGCTCCGGTCCGCCCTCGCCGGCGAACATGCGCGCGGGGTCCTCGCCGGTGCGCTTGAAGGGATAAATGCCAGCGGTATAAGGATAGAAGCCGGGCGTGTTCTCCTGCATGGCCCAGCGCACCTTGTCGCCCCAGCTGCGGAACTTCGGCAGCGCGACTTTCGGGATCTTCAGGTGCGAGAGTGATTCCGAATGGTTCGGCACCTTGATCTCCTTGCCGCGCACGAGGTAGGTGTAGAACTCGCCGGAGTAACGTTCCTCTTCGGCCTTCCAGCCGGTGAGCATGGACCAGAGGTGCGGGTCGAGGTCTTTTTTGACTTCGTTGAACTTGGTGATGAGAGACTGAACGGAATTAGCGGATGAGTCAATTAGCGAATTAGCGAATTGGCCTGACGCAGCATTCGCTAATTCGCTAATTGGTCCATTCGCTAATTGGAGCAAGTCCGGCCCACCGAATGTCAAGACCGCAGAATGGAGTCCGTACAACTGATCAGCAATGGAAGCCTGCTTCCGGACTTGCTCATCATATCTCCGGTTGTTCTCACTGATCTCGCTGAGGTAACGGCTCTTTGCGGGCGGGATGATCCAGACCTTCTCGCTCATCTCGTCGTGCGCGTGGAAGGTGCTCGCGAAGTCGACGCCGGTCTTGGCCTTGATGGTCTCCATCAACCGCACGTACAGGTTGTTGGTACCAGGGTCGTTGAATTGGCTGGCGATCGTTCCGACTACGGGAAGCTTGTCGTCGTCGGCGTCCCACAACTGGTGGTTGCGCTTGTACTGCTTCTTCACATCGCGCACGGCATCCAGGGCGCCACGCTTGTCGAACTTGTTGATGGCCACCACGTCGGCGAAGTCGAGCATGTCGATCTTCTCCAATTGCGTGGCCGCGCCGAACTCCGGCGTCATGATGTAGAGGCTCACATCGCTGTGGTCGAGGATCTCCGTATCGCTCTGGCCGATGCCGCTCGTCTCCAATACGATGAGGTCGAAGCCCGCTGCCTTTAGCACGCTCACCGCTTCCTTCACGTGCTTGCTCAGGGCGAGGTTGCTCTGGCGCGTGGCGAGGCTGCGCATGTACACGCGTTCGCCGCGGATGCTGTTCATGCGGATGCGGTCGCCCAGCAGCGCGCCACCGGTCTTGCGCTTGCTCGGGTCCACGCTGATCACACCGATGGTCTTCGTCGGCTGATCGATGATGAAGCGGCGGATCAGCTCATCCACCATGGACGATTTCCCCGCGCCGCCCGTGCCCGTGATGCCGAGGATCGGCGCCTTGTTGGCTTCGGCCTTCTTGTGTACGGTGTCCGCCACCTTCGCATAGACCTCCGGATGGTTCTCCGCGGTGCTGATCAAGCGCGCGATGGCGGGCCAGTTCTTCGGTGAAAGCTCCTTCGCCTCGCCATTGACATGCGCGCTCAGGTCGAAGTCGGCCTTCTCCAGCATGTCGTTGATCATGCCCTGCAGTCCCATCGCACGACCGTCGTCCGGGTGGTACAGGCGCGTTATGCCGTAGGCGTGCAGTTCCTCGATCTCGCTGGGCAGGATCGTCCCACCGCCGCCGCCGAAGATCTTGATGTGCCCCGCGCCCTTCTCCTTCAGCAGGTCGAACATGTACTTGAAGTACTCCACGTGCCCGCCCTGGTAGCTGGTCATGGCGATGGCGTGGGCATCCTCCTGGATCGCGGTGTTCACCACATCCTCCACGCTGCGGTCGTGCCCCAAGTGGATCACCTCGGCGCCGGTGCTCTGGATGATCCGCCGCATAATGTTGATGGCGGCATCGTGCCCATCGAAGAGGGAAGCGGCAGTGACCACGCGGATCTTGTTCTTGGGGACGTAGGGGGCGGCTTGCACGAAGGTGGACATGGCTATGGCGGAGGGCTGGTGCCCGGGAGTGGTGCGAAGTTACCGGAGCTGCGCTTACGGTGCAGCTACAGCTGAGGCTCAAGCCATTTCACCTTCTACATTCTTCATTTTTCATTCTTCATTCCTGTTGAAGGCTGGCGAATGGTCATTGGTGAATGGGGCCGCCTTAACGGGCTGTCCGCTATAGTTGCCTCGTCCGGTCCAGCGCCACCGGCGCTCCGGGGTCCCTCCTATCGTCGGGTCTCCCTGCCTACCGTCAGGCAGGCTCGCTGCTCGGTGTCGCTAGGCCCGGTCTTCGGCAAGCTGCCGCTCCCATCCCTAGCGGAACTAACGTGCTTCGCTCATCTTGCTGGCATGTCGCCCCAACAATTCCCACACCCGAGCGTGATGCTCCCATCCTTCCATGTCCGTGTTCACGATCATGTATCGCCCCAAGCCGGTCTTGCGCTCCACGAAGAACATGGAGAACAGACCCGGGTCGCCGCCGGTGTGCCCGAAGTAGCCTTCTGAACTGAACCCGATGGTGATGCCCATATTGTGCTCATCCGTGAAGGGTCCCGTGGCGCGGTCCACGAATTGGCTGTCCACGAGCTGCTCGCGGAAGTACTCAGCATAACTCTCCTTACCGAGCAGGGTACCCGCACCGCGCGAGCCCTTCACCAGTTCCGCCATGTACTTCGCGAAGTCCTCAGCGCTGGTGACCATGCCTCCGTCCGGATAGGTGGCGCAGTAGTAACGCGGATAGGCTTCGGTACGTGTTCGGTACAACCGGGAGATCGCCGTGTCCGCCAGGTGCTCACCGTGCCAAGTGGAACTGCCCATGCCCAACGGTTCAAGGATGTGGCGTTGTGTGAACGCGTCGAAGGATAGGCCACTGGCTTTCTCCACGACCAAGGCCGCTAATGTGGCTCCGATGTTCGAGTAGCCGAATCGCTCACCGGGCTTCAGGTCCGCGAAGGCGCTGTCGCTGTACCACCCCTCACCCTTCACGAGGTAGCGGCGCAGGAATTCCTCCATCGCTACGGCCGTGTTCGGTGCACTGAAACGACATGCACCAATGTCCAACGCCAGGTTCCGTTCCAGGTCCATGGTGTCCTGCAGGATCCACGCACGGAACAGGTAGTTCTCCGTGTCGAGGATCGTGGAGGTGTGTGTGACCAGGTGACGGACGGTGATGGGCAACTCCGGGTGATGCGGGTTCACCACCGGAAAGGGCAGGTGCTTCGCGACCGGATCATCGAGCGTGAGCATGCGCAGGTCCACCGCCTTCATCACCGCCAAGCCGATGAAGGTCTTGCTGATGGAGGCGATCGGTTGAACGGTCTGGGCAGTGTAGGGCGTTTGGCGAGACACATCGGCCATGCCGAAACCGTTCGCATAGAGCGCGCCAGTGCTATCCACCAGCGCGACACCGAAGCCATTGAAGTCGGCAGCTGTGGTGATGAGCGTGATCGAATCGGTTAGTTCGTTGCTCAAGCGTTCTCGTTCCCCTGGCATAGGTCTGTTGGTACAAGAGGCGAGGACGAGCAGCGCAGAAGCGATGAAGGCGATCGATCGGAGCATCATCGGGGCAAGCTAAACCAACTCCCTGAAAGATCGTTCTGCGCTGATCACGGATCGCATCGCTGCCAATACGTTGCTGAGCCGATCCTCGCTGCACAGTCCTCGGCCAATTACGCCGTCTTCTCCTTACATTCGTTCATTATGCGCGCTGCCCTTTTCACCCTGGCCGTGCTCCCTTTGCTAGCTGCCGCCCAGAGCTGGTGCCCGCCCGGTGCGACGTGGACCTACCGCATGCAGGCTACCTGGGGCGAAGGCTATTACGAGTTGGCCTATGCTGGCGACTCCTTGGTCGCGGGACAGCCCGCACAGAAGATCACGAGCCTGTCCGCCTACCATTACTACGCGGATGACACCACGATCGTGACCGAACCGCTGCACTACACGCTTACAGTCGCCATGGGTGACCTAGTGGGTTGGTGGGATATGAACGCGCTTTCCTTCGATACGCTGTACGATTTCGCCGCGACGCCAGGCGACCACTGGTTGCCGCCGAATGCCGTTGGACTCTGTCCGCCGTACGAGCGCATCGAGGTGGTCGACACGGGCTCCACCAGCATCTCTGGAGTATCGCTCAGATATCTCGACATCAGGCAGGCGGGCGCTGAGGATACGGTGTACAGCCGCATCACCGAACGGCTCGGCTGGGAATGGGAAATGAACATCTGGCCACCTTGCGCAGCGCCTCCCATGACCTTGCTAGGTTTGGTGTGCTACAGCGACGATGAGATCAGTTGGACGGACCCTGACTGGTCCATCGGCTGCCAGAGCGTGGCAAGTATCGTTGAGAAGGAGGTTAGCGCCCTTAGGATCTTCCCCAACCCCGGCACCACCCACTTCACCCTCGATCTCCCACCCGGCCCGCACACCATCACCCTCTACGATGCCACGGGCCGCATGGTGCTGCACCAACGCACCACCGATGCCCAGCCGGTGATCGCCACGAACGCGCTGCCTGCGGGGCTATACCGGATCACCGTGCGCGATGAACGCAGTGGGGTGCTGGGCTTGACGTGGGTGAAGGAATGAACCGATAGTACGCCGGCCATCACGTGCGCTGGTGGCGCCGATCACTTCTTACCATACATCAATGGAGCGCGGTGGCGGGTGACAACAGTTTTGCCCCCACAGAACGAACACACCATGAAAACCGTCCTCATCCCCATCGCCCTCGCGGGCCTCTTCGGCTTCTCAGCCTTCACATCCACCACCGCACCGAACATGACCGTGGCTGATGGCTACACCGTCAAGTTCACCAGCAAGGACCCCACCGGCGTCTTCGAGAAAATGAAGGGCACCGTGGTCTTCAACGAGCAGGACCTCGCAGCCGCCAGCTTCAATGTGATCATCGACGTGGCCAGCATCAATTGCGGCAATGGGATGCAGAACCGCCACGCGAAGAGCGAGAAGTGGTTCGACGTGGAGAAGTATCCCGAGATCACCTTCGTGAGCACTGGCGCGAAGAAGACCGCCACCGGCTATGAGACCACGGGCAAGCTGACCATGCACGGTGACACCAAGGACCTCACCATCCCCTTCACCTACACGCCTGCCGCAACTGGCGGTGTGTTCGCCGGCACCTTCGACGTGTCGCGCAGCGCGTTCGGTGTGGGCGAGCCGAGCAAGAAGGTGCCCGATGTGATGACACTCGAAGTGAGCGTACCTGTAAAGCTCTAAGGCCATGCGCCAACATCTCTACCACGGCCTAGTGGCCGGCATCGCTGCCGCCGTCGCCGCTCTCGTTTACATGAACGTGTACTCTGCGGCGCTCGCAGTGGATTTCAGTCTGGTGGCCAACGCCATGGGTATCGTGTCCTCCACCCTTATAGGCACGCTCCTCGCCGCAGTGGGCCGCCACTTCTGGGGCCGCTGGGTGAAGCAGAACACCACCCTCTGGTTCAACGTGCTCTTCACCGTGCTCACCTTCCTCAGCATCATGCCCATCTTCGGAATGACCCTGCCCTTGGAGGTGAAAGCACCGGAGCTGCTCGTGGGCATGGTGGCGCCGATGCACCTGTTCCCGCAACTCTTCTGGCATGTGAGCGAACCGCTCTTCGCAAAAAGCGGAACGATCGAAGGATAGCGATCTCGGTGCTCGAAATATTCCAGTGGAGTAAGAAAGGGTGCGAGGATCGTACCGATCGCTCGCACCCTCGCACTCTTTCACTCTCGCACTCTCACACCCTCTCACCCTCTCTCAAACCGCTTCTACCGAACTCCACTGTGCTTGCCGGAACCACCCTTCGCGATGCCCTTGCGGATGCGGCTGAGCGACTCGGGTGTGAGGCCGAGGTAACTGGCAATGAGCTTCTGCGGCAAGCGTTGCACCAGGCTTGGATAGGTCTCTACGAAGCGCAGGTAGCGCTCTTCACCAGTGGCGGCCAGCAGGTCCACGATGCGGTCGTTCAGCGCCACCACGTTGTTGCGGAGCGTATGCACCAAATTCTCCATCAGATCATCACGATCAGCCATGTTCAACGGTACCGAAAAGTCGATCTCGAGTACCTCGCTATTCTCGAGCGCGTCAATGAATATCGTCGCGGGGATCTTGCGGATCGCGGCCTTCTGATCGCCGACGATCCACTGTTCCGGGGCGAACTGAAGCACGTGTTCCTTGCCTGCCGTATCGATCACGTAAGCGCGCAGACAACCTTCCAACACGAAGTAGCCCTTACTGACCAGATCACCGGGACGTTGAAGCAACGTTCCTTTCTTGACCACGCGCCGAGGGGCAGCATGTTGGAGGAGCAGGTCGGCGAGCATACGCCGCGAAGGTACCGTCCTGCCCAAGCACCCTGGATACCATTACCTACGTACAGGCTTCACCCCTCCAACCCACTCCGCTTGCGCTCCAGCAATTCCCGCTCCACCGGCGATCGCACCAGCTTCAGCGCGTTGCCATAGGCTGTGCGCGCCTCTTCATCACGGCCCAGTTCGCGCAGCAGATCGCCGCGGGCGGCGTGGTAGAGATGCACCTTCTCCACGCCTTCCACTAGGTCCAGCGCGTGCAACCCAGCAGCAGCACCTTGTGACCGACCCACGGCAATGGCGCGGTTCATGCGCACGATCGCGGTGGGCGCCAGAGCCAGCAAACGATCATAGTAGCCCACGATGCGCGCCCAGTCCGTAGCGGCGAAGGTGGGGGCCTGTGCATGCACCGAAGCGATGGCCGCCTCCACATGGTAGGTGGTGAGTTCCGCTCCTACGGCGGACTGGTGCAGCTGCTGTTCGGCCAAGGCGATGAGGCGCCGGTCCCACAGTGACCTGTCCTGGTCCTGCAACAAGACGATGGCGCCGTTCGCATCCACACGGGCTTCGCTGCGCGCGGCATGGAAGAGCATCAGGGCCATCAGTGCGTGCGTCACCGGCTGCTCGGTGCGGGCGTTGCGGTTGAGCATATCACACAGGCGCAAGGCCTCCTCCACTAGGTCTTCGCGGATGTGGTCGTTGTGCGCCGTGCTGTTGTACCCTTCGTTGAAGAGCAGGTAGATGGTGGCCAGCACGGGCTTTAGGCGTACCGGCAGCTCGCGTTCCGTGGGCAGCTCCACCTTGCCGATGGCGCGAAAGGCCTCGCGGGCCCGGTACATCCGCTTGTTGATGTTCTCCTCGTTGGTGACGAAGGCCCGGGCGATCTCGGGCACACTGAAGCAGCACACGCTGCGCAAGGCCAGCGCCACCTGTTGTTCGGCAGGGATGGTGGGATGACAACAGGCGAAGAGCATGCGCAATGCATCATCGGCGATCACGGGGCCTGCGAATGCCTCGGTGACCGTACTGCTCAAGGTCCATTCGCTGCGCAACAGAGCGGCGTTCTCCTTCAGCAGCTCCACCCCGCGCGAGCGACGGCGCATCTGGTCGATGGCGAGGTTCTTCGCTACACGATGCAACCAGGCCGCCGGGTTCTCGGGTACCCCATGGTACGGCCAATCCCGCATGGCCTTCAACAAGGTCTCCTGCACCACATCCTCCGCCAACTCCAGGTGATGACTGCCGAACAAGCGCGTGAGCGCGCCGACCATCCTTCCCGCCTCGTGGCGGAAAAGACGGTCGGTCAACGCTCCGATGTGCTGGCTATCACTCAAAAGTCCACATGCTGCACGGGACGGATCTCCACCACCCCATCGTGGGTGTAGATGGGGCATCCTTCGCTCAGCTTCACCGCATCTTCGATGGAAGCCGCCTCCACGATCACATATCCACCGACGATCTCCTTGCTCTCCACGAAGGGACCATCGGTCACCTTCATCGCCTTGCCGGTCACCGTTCTTCCGGTGGCTTCCAATGGGTCACCGCCCAAGTATTTGCCGGACTTGGCGAGGTTCTCCATCCAGGTCTTCCAGGACATCATGTAGGTGCCGAAGCCAGCGGGATCGGTCATGGGGTCAACGCCTGGTTCGCCACCGCGGAAAAGGAACATGTACTTGCTCATGGTTGGTTGTTTTTTGCCCGCCTACAGCCGGACGTTCGTGTTGGTTTTCACTCACCTTGACGAACGGCGGACGAAGATCTGGACATTCCGACTGAAATATATTCCGGTGAAGGTCCGGGTCGGTGGTGCATCAGCGGGAGCCGCACGCAGTCCGCATGGACCTAACGCGGATCAGCCCGTCCCACCTATTCGCGTTGAAGGACCTGCTGTGCATGGGTGTATCCGGTCTGGATGATCTGGCCCACGTGCCGCAGGTCGAACATGCCGTACCGCGCCAGCTCCGGTGGCTCGATGTACAGACGGCAACCTTTCGCCGAACGCGATACCAGCTCCCGAAAGCTGAGGTGGAACACGCGGTCCATGGTACCGCGCCAGGTGCGCCGCGCGGTGTAAGGCGGCAGCGGGTTCACATACACGGCGATCACTTCACTTCGTCGCTCTTCGAAAGGTTCGATGGGCAGGTTGTTGCTGAGCCCTCCATCCACATAAGGAAGTCCATCGATCTCCACCGAGGGGAAGACCAATGGCACCGCACTGGAAGCCAGCAACGCCGGTATCAGCGGGCCGTTATCGAAGATGCGCTGACCGCCCCGCGCCATATCCGTCGCGGTGACGAACAGGGGTATCCGAAGTTCCTCGAAGTTCTTTACCGGAAGATTGGCCAGCAGGAATTCTCCGATCCGGCGTTGGGTGAGCCGCTCACCACGCAACACGCGCCACCGCGTGAGGTGCAGGCGCCACTCCTCGCGCAACAGACGTTCCAACTCCTCCGGCGTGAAGCCTGCGGCGATGAACGCACCGACCAATGCCCCTGCACTCGTAGCACTGATCGCCGAGGGGATGATCCCCGCTTCCGCACACGCGCGAAGCACACCGATGTGCGCCACACCACGTGCACCACCACCCGAGAGCACGAAAGGAGCTCGTTCCACGCCTGCGAAGTTCGCCCTCTCGCCTTGGTTTCCGACCAAGAGTTTCACATCGCCTTCATTCTTCCGTACCTTGTTCCCATCCCCGGTGTCACTTACCGGGTCTTCCGAAGACCATGCGGCCGAGTTGATGGCCGGCCGAACTGCGGCCATGCGAAGGTCCTCCGATCGTATCCCGAAGTGGACCTGATGCCGACCGGCCTCGGGGGAACACGTTCTGCGGGTGGAACATAACAGCGCCTTCGGGCAACCTGACATGGACTTTTGCCGCCCTACACCCATCGTGATACCGTTGGAGACTTGGATCGCACAGCGCGAACACCTGCGGGAAGGTTTCGGTCATCCACATGACCACGCTCCGCGCTTCCGATCTACACATCGAAGTGAAGGACATGAGCGCTTGCGGGTCCTCTTCTTCCATATCGCGCGCACGCTTCACCACCTGATCCACGGCAAATGAGCACTCCACGCAAAGAGAAAACGTTGTTCCGCCCCGCACAGGCCGACGAGGATTGCATCCGCGTGCGGCTCGACCATCGTACCATCGTGCTGATCAAGAACATGGCCAAGTTCGCCTACTGGAAGGAGCGCTACCCCAACGCCTGCTTGCTCGACGCGGAAACCGCCACGCCAAAAGGCTGATCGTTGCGAATACCGACAAGGTCGCAAGGCCATTGGTCGGGCATGCTTGGCTCGTTGATGGCTTCGTGCAGAACACCGATGTGGTCGGTGGTTCGTGATAAGCATGTCCTTTGAAAGCGCCATTCATCGAACTTCGAGACCGTCGGTCCAAGCTTCACCGTCCTGAGCTTCTGGCCCGGTACTTTCGGCATCGATGAAGGCAGAAGGTCGTTCCCGCGTGATCGCGTCGATGGTAGAATTAGCACTGCGATGGCATGTGGCCCTCTCCCTCTTCGTCTATGGCATAGCGAAGACCGTGCAGTTCTCCCCCACCTCCGAAGTGGATGCCCCTGTGAACACGTTGACCGGACAACAGCTCATGTGGGCCTTCTACGGCTATTCGTTGGGATACGCGAAATTCCTTGGCGTGGTGGAGATCCTTGGAGCTGGCTTGTTGCTTTTCCGGCGTATGGTGTTGCTCGGTTGCCTGGTGGTGTCCACCGTGCTGGTGAACATCATCGCACAGGACATCGCCTATGGTGTGCTGGAAGGTGCTTTGCGCGCCGCCATCATCTACCAAGTGCTCACCACCTTCATCATCCTTTTGAACTGGGATCAGGTCGTGAACATCTGGAAGGCCTTCACCCCCGCGGCTCCGAAACCCACAGGTTTGCCCTGGTATTGGCTTGCCGCTGGTGCTGCTCTGGTCCTGGTCATCACGCTGGCAGTGGAACATTCCTTCACCCATTGACCGTTACTAGCAGCGCATCAGTGCATTCCATGCTCGTGCGCACCACGATCATCGTCCTCGCCTTGCTCGTCCCCGCTGCGGACTTGCCGGCTTGCACGGCCTTCACCGTTTCACGCGACGGCCACACCTTCATCGGCTGCAACGAGGACGCTTGGAGCATCAACGCGCAGGTGCGTTTCGTGCAAGGCCGCAATGGTGATCACGGCGCGATCTACTTCGACCACTTCAACGGTCATCCACTGCGGAAGCAAGGCCCCCAGTTGGGCATGAACGATGCCGGATTGGTGTTCGATGGGCTGACCATCCAACCACAGGACGCAGCACCTGTCCCAGGTCGAAAGCCGGTGCATTTCGACGAATTGATGCCGCATGTGATGCGCACCTGCGCCACGGTGCAAGAGGCCGCAACACTGCTGCGCACCTACGACTTTAGCTGGCTTACGCGGTCCATGCTCTTCTTCGCCGATCGCCATGGCGGCTACCTGATCGTGGAGAACGACACCATGATCCTGGGCCATGATACGGCCTATGCGGTGGGCAACTGGCGGATGGGTAATTGCAGCGATCCCGGCACTATCCCCATTCCGCGTTTGCAGGCGGGGCGCGACATACTGCTGAGCGGGAACGGCGCGTCGTTCGAACAGGCCGAAAACGTACTCTCCACCATGACGGTGTGCCGTGCGAAAATGGGCGAAGGCACCTTGTTCAGTGTCCTCTTCGATCCGCAGGAAGCGCAGGCGCACCTCTACTTCTACCACGACTTCAGCGAGCGCGTCACCTTCAACCTGAAGGAAGAACTGGCCAAAGGCGATCGCACAGTGGACATGGCCTCGCTTTTCGGCGAACGGCCGGAGTATGAACGGCTGAAAAGCTACTTCACGCCTTTCCACCAGCGCTGGCTCTTCTGGGCCTTGGTGGCGTTGGGTGGATGCGCCGCTTTCGTTGGCGCCATTTCCTTCATCGGCTTGGTCAAGGCCATCATCCGACCACCAGAAGACCAACGCCTCGCCTGGCTGCCGTCCCTCATCACTGGCCTGACCACAATGGTCGTGCTCATCCTCGCAGGTGTCCTTCTGTTCAACGAAGGTGTGTTCTACTTCGGACTGAGCGATACGGCTGGCTGGCTCGTGCCACTTCCGTGGGTATTGCTTGTTCTCGCTGCTTGCCTTGCACTGGTGCATCGTGGGAGTACCAGGCGCCGGCCCGTCTTTCGCCTGGCCTGGCTTTCGATGATGGGCCTTTTCTTAGGATCCCTGTTCTTCTGGGGAATGTTCACCGGTTGACCACCACCGGTTCGCGACGATCATCCGAACTTCGATGCATGAAAGTCCGGTTGCTACTCGTCTTCTCCGTGATGTTCGGTTGGGCTTATGGACAGGAACACAAAGTGCTGATCATCGGTATCGATGGATGCCGCGGTGATGCCTTGCTCGCAGCGAACGCTCCCAACCTCCAGGGGCTGGCCTCCAGCGGTATCGCTTCCTTCGAAGGGAACACACGACCGCCCACCTGGAGCGCTACCGGTTGGAGCACCATGCTCACCGGTGTGTGGGAACAGAAACACAAAGCGGTGGACAACAGCTTCACCAATAACCAATTCTCCACCTGGCCTCACTTCTTCGCCCGGCTCAAGAGCGTGGACCCATCGCTTGATCTTCGCAGCATCTCGCATTGGGCGCCCATCAACACGATCATCACCACACAAGCCGATCAGGAGGTGAATGTGGCTACCGACCAGGCCGTGGCCGACGCCGCTGTGGCTCTGCTGCAGACCGGTGATGCGGATGTGATCTTCCTGCAGTTCGATGATGTGGACCATGCCGGCCATGGTTTCGGATTCAGTCCAAGCACACCCGAGTACATGGCCGCCATCGAGGTCGTGGACCAGCAGGTCGGCCCCATCCTTCAAGCGGTGCAACAACGTCCAAGCGACGAAGATTGGCTCATCATCGTCACCACAGACCATGGTGGCAACGGACCTAGCGGTCACGGCGGCATCACCGCAATCGAACAGCGGATCTTCACCATCGTGAGCGGCGCGACCGTGGAACCCGCCGTGCGCACCGCCGATCGCGACACGGTGTCGATCACTTCGAGCATCAGCTTCGCTGCCGTACGCCACGCACGCGTCACCAGTACCACCCCCTATCAGTTCGGTGCGGCCCAGGACTTCACCCTCGAGTGCCGCGTGAAGATGCCCCTGACCTGGAGCGGCGATCCGGTGTTCGTGGGCAACAAGAATTGGAACAGTGGCGCGAACGCGGGATTCGCACTCACCACCAACACATCCGGCGGTACTTGGAAATTCAACCTCGGCGATGGCGTGGATCGCGTGGACCTTAGCGGCCTGCCCATCAACGATGGCTTATGGCACCACTTGGCCGTGACCTGCGATCGCGATGGCGAGGTGCGCATCTTCCAAGATGGTCTGCTCCTGCGCAGCGCTAGCATGAGCGCCATCGGCAACGTGAATACTGCCTTGCAACTGTGTTTCGGGCAGGATGGCACCACCACCTATGGCAGTGCTCTAACCGGCAACTTGTCCGATGTGCGCATCTGGAATGCCGCGCTGGAGATCAACACCATCACCGCCTGGAGCGGCCGCGATCTCGTGACGACCCATCCGAACGGACCCAACCTCATCGGGCATTGGCGGTTGAATGAGGGCAGCGGTGGTGTATTGACCAACCAGGTGTCCGGTGCACCCAACGCGCAGCACTACACCGGCGCTACAGCGACCACGGCCACTTGGACGAACACGGCGGGCGACTTGATCACCACCGAACTCAACGGTACCGTGGGCCAGGCCGACCTCGTGCCCACGGTGCTGGCTCACCTGTGCATCGCCAATGATCCCGCTTGGGGACTGGACGGTCGCTCGTTGATCCCCGTATGCGCGCCGGTGACCGTGAACGCGCGTACTTTCCTTGGCGGCCCCTACTCGGAAAGCACCGGCCTGATGAGCGATGCCCTGCGGAGCACCGGCCTGCTTCCACTCACCGAACCCTACACCGCAGCAGGCTTCACACAAGCTCTGTTCGGTGGCGGCGAACAGACGAACGCCGGTGTTCTCTCCACCACCGGCCCCAACGCCATCGTGGACTGGGTGCTCCTTGAGCAGCGCAGCGGCGCCGATCCCACCCGCATCCTGGCCACCCGATGTGGGCTGCTGCAACGCGATGGGGATATCGTTGACACCGATGGCGGCCCCCTCACCTTGAAAGCGATCCTGGGTGATCATCACTTGGCCATACGCCACCGCAACCACTTGGGGGCCATGTCAGCCGCAGCGCTACCCTTCGTGCGTGGCGGCACCACTTCGTTGAACATCACGACAACTTCAACAGCGCTCTTCGGCACCGATGCCATGCGATCCGTAGGTGAGGTCCGCGTACAATGGCCTGGAGACATCCTGCGTGACGGGCAGGTGAAGTACGCTGGTACGGTGAACGACCGCGATGTGATCCTGGTAAACATCGGAGGAACGGTTCCCACGAATACCGTCGCTGGGTACGCGCCCTCGGACGTGAGCCTCGATGGTGTGATCATGTACACGGGCGCAGGCAATGATCGCGACCCGATCCTCAGTGCGATCGGCGGAAGTGTGCCGACGAACGTGCGCGTCGAGCAGCTACCTTGATCACATCCGGTGCAACGCGGGATCGGGTTCGAAGGTGATCCTGACCGGTCCGCCGCTATGATCGTTCTCCACGCGGTACTTCGGGAATGCCTCTTTGTACAGGTAAAAGGCCAATGCTCCAATGGCCAAGGACAACACCTCGAATGCAAAGCGCCAGGGATCGATGTCGCCGGTGAAGAGGTCATCGAGGTGCCGGATGAAGCCCAACCCACCGAGCAGGTTTCCGATACCGACCCACTTGAGCACTTCTCCGTTCCAGCGGTAGATTCCATAACCCACCAGCACCGTAGCGATGGGAACCAGCGTGAACAAGCGCAGACCATGCGTCCAGTGCCCCCAGCCGTCGAACTGCGCTTGCACCAGGCGCAAGGCACTGCTCAGGAGAATGATCCCCAAGAGCAACTGGTGCAGTTGCGCGAAACGTTCTTTCGCGAAGACCGTGGGCATCTGGCGCACCATTTCCGCCACGCGTTTCGGCTTCGCGTCGGGGTGCTCCATCATCACCTGATCGAACACCTGCTGATGCGCGAAACCGAGCTCGAAGAGTTCCTTGGCCGTGCGTTTCTGTGCGCTGCGCGACATGCCTCAAAGTACCGGCATCTTCTGGAAACAGCATCTCCATCTGCACCGCGCAGGGGCCGCTCATCACGCGGGAAGGGGTCAGTTCAGGTAACGCTCCAACCAGGTACTGCGCAGCGGCATCCGGAAGCGGGTACGCAGGTCGCCCAATGTGGGCACCAGATCATCGTACACCAAGGTGTCGGCTTTGATCACTCCTTCTTGGAGCAAGGTGGGCAGGTCCTGTAAACGGCAGCTGGTGATGCCATTCGCTCCCTCGTACACCACGATCATGCGGTCGGTGAGCATCAGATTAAGGTCGTGCTCCAGCTTCTTGATGAATCCCACGCTCTTGTCGATGCTGCAGCCGCTGGCCATGGCCTGTTCCTCGTCCACCGCCACCACCACGAAGCGATCATGCAGTACGTCCACGGTGGCATCCAATGGCGCACCATGTGCGGCCCAGCTGCCCGTGAAGGCCGTACCCCGATCACGCACGAGGTTCTGTTCGGCGTGGCTGAGGTCGCGTGCGGTCTTGTACACCCACACCCGGGCATGATCGGGCAGGTCGGTGAGGTGTTTGCGTGGAGAAGGGGCTGTTGCGGTCATGGGCGGTCACACGATTCGTTCAACACGGGAACGCAAGGTATGGTTCGGCGGTATGACCGAACGAAATGATGACGTTGGAATGACATGAAGCGCTGCTCGACGGCCTGCCGTTAGCCTCTAGCCATAGTCCGCCAGAATATCAGGTACGAGGTACTTGCCCATTCCTGATTCGACAATGCGCTTATTCCACGAAATCTCCCTCGTCCAATAGAACTCCCCCGGTGCAACGTAAAGCATGTTTAACATGTCAACAAGGTCATTTGTGGCGGCTTCTGACTTAACGGATGCGCCAAAGACGAACTCATGAAGTACATGCATGAACAGTTCGATCCTGGACCAATCAATCTGCTCGACAGGCACGATCTGCCTAGCCCATCCACTTAACCATAAGGCAATAAGTGAACGCGTAACCTCCATCTGAACCCGGTTAGCTTTTACCCCAAGCGTTTTGCCAATTCGTCGTGTTGTTCGAATATGACCAGAAAGCGTTTTGACAGCCTCCTTCAACCCTTGTTTGCGCTCCTGAATCCTTCCGAGAAACATCCCCAAGCCTTTTGGTGTGAACTCGGCGCCACCCGCCATCATTTGAAGAAATTCGAACCTGTCTTCGCAGGCGTAGTCATCAGCTTCAACAAAATACAGTCCTGACAGTCCAGCAATCCTCGCGAGTGGGTTATCCATTCTCAGCTCGCGGGATTCTATTAACAGTGCCTTGCTGGCGGAACGGACCCGTTCCTTCTTTTCCAGCCAATTCCTTGTCTGAGAAAGTTCGAACACGTTGAGGAAGGTACCAACGGGCCACATTTCAGTGAGAAAACCACGTGTACCATTGCCCTCGTACCAAATATTGGTATCGCAGACGACCTTGAGCAGATCGATGGGATGATTCGGGGCGATCAAAGTTCCCCCGCCTCCGCCACCAGTTCAGCGATATCCTTCACGCGCACCTCGCCCTCCTTATTGAAATGCTTCACGCCATCCGTCAACATGGTATTGCAGAACGGACAACCGGCCGCGATCACATTCGGCTCAACGCCCAAGGCTTCTTCGCTGCGTTCGATGTTCACCTCTCGGGTGCCGGGTTCGGCCTCTTTGAACATCTGTGCACCACCGGCGCCGCAGCATAGGCCGTTCTGCTTGCTGCGCTTCAACTCCACCAGTGCGGCATCCAACTTCAGCAACACCTCGCGCGGCGCTTCGTATTCGTTGTTGCCACGGCCCAAGTAACACGGGTCGTGGAAGGTGATGCGCTTGCCCTTGAAACTGCCACCTTCCACCTTGATGCGTCCCTCCTTCATCAACGCGTTGATGAATTGCGTGTGGTGCAGCACCTCGTAGGTACCACCCAACGCCGGGTATTCGTTCTTCAGCGTATTGAAGCAATGCGGGCAGGCGGTGACGATTCGCTTAACGCCATAACCGTTCAACACGGTGACGTTCTGCAAGGCCTGCATCTGGAACAGGAACTCGTTGCCCGCACGGCGTGCAGGATCACCGGTGCACGTTTCTTCCTGCCCCAGAATGGCGAATTTGACCTTGGCCGCGTTCAGGATGCGCACGAAGGCCTTGGTGATCTTCTTAGCGCGGTCGTCGAAGGATCCAGCGCAGCCCACCCAGAACAATACTTCAGGTGTCACACCTTGGGCTGTCATGTCAGCGATCGTAGGCACACTTGTCCGATCCATGTCGTCTTCAGTTCTTAGTTGTCAGTTGTAAGCCCGTCATCAGATCCGACCTCCGCCTCATCGTCGAAGAACAAGTCGTCTGGTACAGGTCCGAAGATATCCTGTTCGGTTCCATACGGTGCTGCTGGCTCTGAAACTTGGTTGCTTTGCTCGAAGCGCTTTAGGTAGCGAACGTAACCCTTCGTAACACGGATCGACTCTTCAACCATGAGCCAATGTGCCTTGACCGTGGCCGAGGTTATATACCCCTCATCGAAGGCTGCGCTCAAATGATCCTGTGTCTCATATAGCGAACCCAATGCGATCCTGCAGAAACGGACATTCTCCTTTTCGTAGAATCGACCGAAGTCTTCGGCCAGATGGGAGCATGGCCCACGGCTCGACCGGATGATCTGATCCACAAGTTTGAACTTCTCTTCCGGTGGCCAGTCCTTCACTAGCACACGTATCGCTTTTCGGACCACTCTGGATTTCTGCCAGGCGATCAATTCGGTGAACGAGCGGATCGGTGCATTTTCCATGGATGGCCTAACTGTTGCTCGTCTTATCTTCTAAAGCGAATGTTCAGAACGCAGAACCGCTCCCATCACCAAGGAGCCTAACAACAGCGAACTTCCAACTCCGTCTCTAGCCTTCCGTCCAATCCAATCGTTTGTCCGGCCCGAACGCCCACGGCGCACCGTTGTTCTCCACGTTGTTGAACATGCTGGTCAATGCAGGGCGCGTCTTGCTTTCCTCCATCACCAGGTAGCGGCGCATCTCCATGATGATGTTCACTGGGTCGATGTTCACCGGACAGGCCTGGGTGCAGGCGTTGCAGGTGGTGCAGGCCCACAGCTCTTCATCGCTGATGCGCGTGTGCAGGCTCTTGCCATCATCCTCCCATTTGCCTTTGGCATCGATCACCTTGCCCACTTCCTCCACCCGGTCGCGGGTGTCCATCATGATTTTCCGCGGACTCAGCAATTTGCCCGTCAGGTTCGCCGGGCATTCGCTGGTGCAACGGCCGCACTCGGTGCAGCTGTACGCATCCATCAAGCTCTTCCAACTGAGGTCGAACACATCCTTGGCGCCGAAACGATCGGTGACTTCATGACCGGCCACCAAACGTGGCGCTGCCATCTCGGGCGGTGCGATGCTCGGGTCCACCATGCTCTTGACTTCACCCGTTACACGATCCATGTTGCCGATCTCGGTCTTCGGCTTCAGTTTGCTGTACCAGGTGTTGGGGAAGGCCAGCAGGATGTGCAAATGCTTGCTATACGGCAGGTAGTTGAGGAAGGCGAGGATACCGATGATGTGGAACCACCAGCAAACGCGTTCGATCGCGATGAGGGTACCACTGCTGTATGCAGAGAATGAGAAGATCCCGGCCACAGCGGAACTCACGGGGAACGCTCCCGCCGCGATGTAGTGTTCATCGCCACGCTGCTGTAGGGTCCAGTCGGCGGCGTTCATCAGGAGGAAGGCGCTCATCAAGGCGATCTCGGTGACCAGGATCAGGTTGGCATCGCTGCGCGGCCAACCGTCCAATTCCTTCTGCACGAACCGTTTCAACTTGATCACGTTGCGCCGCACCAAGAAGATGGCACAAGCCACCCAAACACCAAGCGCAAGCCACTCGAAGCTACCGATGAGGAAATCGTAAAAACCACCCATGAACGACAACACCCGGTGCGTGCCGAAGATGCCGTCGATGATGATCTCCAGTACTTCGATGTTGATGATGACGAAGCCCGCGTACACGATGATGTGCAGGAAACCCGCGATGGGGCGCACCACCATTTTGCTTTGGCCCAGGGCCACTCGGGTCATCACCGCCCAGCGCTCGCCAGGTCGGTCGTTGATCACCTCATCCTTCCCCAGCAGGATGTTGCGACGAACGCGCATGATGTTGCGCGCGAACAACCACGACGCTGCACCGACCAACAGGATGAAGACGATGCTCGCGATGCCCATGGCTCAATTCTTCTTTTCGTTCTCCAGCACCTTTCCGATGCGCTCGATATCGGCATCGCTCAACTTGGGCAGCCGGTCCTTCTTGCCGAAAACACTGAAGTACCTGTTCGGGTTCGTTCGCAGGTCTTCCAGCAGCAGATCGAGCTCAGCACTGGCATGGTTCAGGTTCGTATAGAGGCTGTCGTCCTTCATCAACTTGCCCATGGTGCCTTCGCCCTTGCCGATGTCGGTGGCCACCTTCTTCAGTTCAGCGCTGGTCTGGGCCATGTCATCCATGATCTTGCGCAAGCGTCCCTTGGCCAGATCGGTGCTGAGGGTATCCAGGTTGGTGAAGATGTGATCGAGCTCGTCGGTGTTGCGGGCCAAGGTGGCGCTCACGGTCTCCAAGTTGTGCACCGTGGCGCTCAGCGTGGCACTTTCCGCCGCCACGAGCCGGTCGATGCGCTCGGCCGTGCGACTGAGGGTCTCCAAGGCATCGCGCACACTGCTGAAGCTGCTGTCGATGTCGCTCACCGTCTGCTTGTTCAGCATCTGCTGGAAGGCGTTGAGCACCGAGTCCACTTTGGAGATCATGCCCTCGGCCTTGGCCTTCAACGGATCGATCTGCGCCCCCACGGCATCGGTGAGGCTCAGTTGCACATCGCCCACCAGGGTGTCACCTGCGGAAGCCAATTCTCCACTGCCCAGCTGCATCTGAAGTGCCCGCGTGAAGAGGTCGGCGCTGTAGATCTGCACCTTGGTGTTCTTTGGGATGGCCAGCGATTCCTCGTTGATCTGAAAGCTGATGACCACATAGCCACTACCATCCTCCTTCAGCGCGGTCTTGATCACCTGCCCCACCTTGAATCCGTTGTAATACACCGGACTTGCACCGGTGATGCCCGATACGTTGTTGTACACCGCGTGGTAGACGTTGCGCTTCTGGAAGAGGTCCAACCCCTTGAGGAAGTTGACCCCGAAGATGAGCAGCCCAACGCCCCCAAGGACCAGTGCGGCGATGGAATACTCCCGTTTGATCTTCATCCAGTAAGGTATCGACGCTTAATGCGCCTCGGCTAATTTAAGGGCTTCCTGCAACGCGATGCGCTCCCCGTTCCGGAACGCCACGATGAAACTCTCCGAATACCCCTTGCTCCTGCACGTTTCCTGCAGCTTGCGTGCGGCTTCCACCGTGGACTCAGCACCCACGGTGTACTTGTAAAGGCCCGCGCCCTGATGCTCCTGCACCCCTTCCAGCCCGTTGAAGTTCTGGGGCTTGGTACCGATGCGCTTGCTGCTAGTGGCGATCTGGACCTTGAAGACCAACGCGGGCTCCGGCAATGTGGCCGTGGGCTTTTCCACTGGTGGCTTCACCGGATCCTTGATCGGCTCTTTCGGGGTGGTGTCCGGCTTCACCACGGGAGTCTCGGCCACGGTGGAACCTGAGCCGGCGCGCTCCACGATGCCTTTGTACTCCTTGAAGGCCCTGTAAATGGCGCTGGCCATGTAGTCCTGGCCTTCCGCCTTTTGCAGGTAATCCTCTTCCGTGGGATTGGTGAGGAAACCCAGTTCGATGAGCACACTGGGCATGGTGTTGTAGCTGATCACCAGGAAGCCCGCCTGTTTCACCCCTCGGTCAGGCCGGCCCACGCGCTCCTTGAATTGCTTTTGGATCAAGGAACTCAACAGCAGACTAAGGTCCAGGTGGGTGTTCTGCCTCAGACTGAGTGCGATGATGCTTTCGGGATCCTTGGGGTCGTACCCATCATACTTCAGCTCATGCCCTTCTTCGAGCAGAATGGCGGCGTTCTCCTTCTGGGCCACCTTCATGTTGGCCTCGGTCTTGTGCAAGCCCATCACGTAGGTCTCGCAGCCGTGCGGGTCCTTG
>JAEUSU010000034.1 GCA_016788635.1 Flavobacteriales bacterium
TATCCAACGCGCGGCACTGATCCGCTATGATGCCAACGGCGATTCCTTGTGGTTGCGGGAGTATGGCGATAGCACAGAGGAATGGATCGGCCGGCAGGCGAAACAAACACCGGATGGAGGGTACATCCTCACGGGCGAAACATGGAACGGTACTGATCTGGATGGATTTCTGATCAAGACGGATGCCCAAGGCAACGAGGAGTGGACGCAACTATACGGTGGAGTTACGCAAGACTACCTCGCATCTGTGGATGTGCTTCCTACAGGAGGCTATGTGGCGGGAGGGTTCAGAAAGATCGGGGGCACCAATCAGATGTGGGTGATACGCGTATCGGATTTTGGAGCGGTGGTATGGCAACAGGTTTTTGGTTCGCCTTTCGATGATGCCAATGCACTAATAACGACCCTTGACGATGGATCCATAGCGGTAGCCTCAGGTTGGGGGTACGCGAACGGAGGTGCCTCACTTCGTAGCTATCTGGCACGTTTGGACAGCAATAGTGGGTCTCTGATATGGAGCGATCAGTATGGCTCCATCACTCCCGATGCGTTGTTATTCGCGGTAAAGCAGTGTAGTGACGGCACCCTCATCGCTGCTGGCAATACAAACCATGGGGGGTATTACAAGGGCAGCTTGCTCCGTGCAGGGCTCAATGGGGATAGTATCTGGATGTACTATTTCCAGTATTATGACACGCTCATGTCAGATGGGCGTGGATCTTTCCGGGATGTGCTTCAAACCTTGGATGGCGGCTTCATTGCTTGCGGTCTTGCCCACAGCAGTTTTAGTGGCAACGATCCACCGGGCTACACGCAGGATGTTTGGGTGATCAAAGTGGACAGCCTGGGCTGTTTGGAGCCCGGATGCAACCTTGTCAGCATCCATACCCAGGTCACCAATTTCCGGAATGCATTGAGTTTGTGGCCTAATCCGGTCAGTGAAACACTCACGGTCGCGTGGGATCTACCTGAGGGGCTGCGTTGTGGGAATAGTTGCCAGTTGTCGGTGGTCAGTGCGGCCGGGCAACTCGTGCGCACGGAGACCATCAGACTTGCCACGGGTCAGCATCAACTGGATGTCCGTTACCTGTCGCCGGGCTTGTACCACGTGCATCTGGTGCAGGATGGGACGTGGGTGACGGGAGGTAAGTTCCTTCGTGCGCCATAGTCCCATCCCATGGGACAAAGGCGCGGTGGTTTCTCCGCCGTAGCCTGAAAGGCGAAGGTGGGGTGGAGTAGCCCCGACGTCAACGCGTACCGGCACGGATCGCATCGGCCGAGCAACCTTACGAGCCGCTCCTGCTGGCAACACGGCGATTACCTTGGCCCCATGCCTGCGCCCCGCACCCCCTGGTGGGCCTCGATCGTCACGCGGATCACGGTGGTCTTCACCGTGTTCATCGTGGGCGCGGCGCTGCTGGCGGGCTACCTGATCGACCGCGGCCTGCGCATGCAGCAGCTCCGCGCCACCGAGGCCGGCATGGTGCACACGCTGCGGCTGGCCGATGAGCGCCTCTCGGCCTTCACCACCACCCTGGACGAGGACATCGCCTTCCTGGCGCAGAACGAGCCCGTGCTCACCCACGTGGCGCTGCGGGACAGTGGGGACACCGCCGCGCTGCGGACCACGCGGGAACGATTGGCGCTGCTGCTGGAGAGCTTCATCCGCAGCCGCACGGACTACGCCCAGGTGCGCCTGCTGGCGGCCGACAGCAGCGGGCGTGAGCTCGTGCGGTACGACCGCGATGGCCTGCTGGTGCAGCGCGTGCCGGACAGCCTGCTGCAGGACAAGGGCGACCGCGACTACTTCCTGGCCGCGCGCGAGCTGGGCCCGGGCGGTCGGCAGTTCTCCGCCATCGACCTGAACAAGGAGCACGGGCAGGTGCAACTGCCGCCGGTGCCCACCCTGCGCGCCACAGCGCCCGTGTTCACACCGGAAGGGGAGCGCATGGGCGTGGTGGTGATCAACGCCGACCTGCGCAGCCTCTTCGCCGGGCTGCAGGCCCTGCCGCCGCCGGGTTCCCGGCTCATGCTCGCCGATGCGAACGGGCAGCTGCTGTTGCACCCCGACACCGCGCGCATGTTCCGCTTCGAGTTCGGCGGTGCGTGGACCCTGCGCGATGAGGCCGGTGTGGCCCTGCTGAACGACAGCCTGCAACACGTGGGCGAGGACCTCTGGCTCACGCGTGCCACCGCACCGCACGCGCTGGACCGCACGTTCACCTTGGCGCTGGCGGAGCCCTATGCCGGTTTGCTGGCCGTGCTGCGTGCGCATGAGCGGCGCAACCTGCTCCTCGCCGGAGCCGTGGCCCTGGCCTTCGCCGTGTGCGCGCTCCTGTTCGCGCGGTCGCTGGTGACGCGGCTGGCGCGCCTGACCACGGCGGTGGACCGCTACACGGCGGGTGACGAAACGCAGCTGCCCACCGGTCGGCGTGACGAGATCGGCCACCTGGCCCGCGCACTGGAGCACCAGCAACGCACCATCAACGCGCGGGTGAAGGAGTTGGAGGAGGCCCGCGACCGGGCCGAAGCGGCGGACCGCCAGCGGCGCGAGTTGCTGGCCAACATGAGCCACGAGGTGCGCACGCCGCTCAACGCCATCATCGGCATGGCCGGTGAGCTGGATGTGTCCGTGCTCTCCCCACCGGACCGCGAACGGCTGGGGTTGGTGCAGCGCAGCGCCGCCCGCCTGCGGCGCCTGGTGGACGACCTGCTGCTGCATGCCCGCATCGGCGAAGGGAAGTTGGAGTTGCAGCCGGGTGATGCCGATGTGGAGGCCTTGCTGCGTGACCTGCTGCGCGCGCACCTGCCGCAGGCCATGGCGAAGAGCCTGGCCTTGCGCAGCGACCTGACCAGCGCGCCCACTCGCTTCCGCACGGATGCCCTGCGTCTGCACCAGGTCGTGGACAACCTGCTGGGCAATGCCGTGCGCTACACCACCACCGGCACCGTGGACCTTGGCGTGGCGCGTGAAGCGGATGGAAGGCTGTCCATCACCGTGCGCGACACGGGTCCCGGGCTCACGGAGGAGCAGCGTGCACGTGTCTTCCAACGCTTCGAGCGCGCCACCACGGCGGAACAGGATGATGGCGCCGGCATCGGGCTGGCCATCACCCTGCGCTTGACGCAACTGCTCGGTGGCGCGTTGGAAGTGGAGAGCACACCGGGAGTGGGCAGCCGCTTCACCGTGCGCATCCCGGAGCTGCGTGAAGCAGGTGTGACCGCACCACCGGTGCTACCTGTGGATCCGTCGTTGACCGCAGGCTTGCGCGTGCTGTACGTGGAGGACACGCCCAGCAGCCGCGCGCTGGTGGAGGCGAAGGCCGCGCGCTGGGGCTGGCAGCTGGATGCCGTGGCCACCGCACGCGAGGCCCTGGAGCAGACCGCGAAAGCGGCTTACGACCTCATCCTCGTTGACCTTGATCTGGGTGAAGGCATGCGCGGGGCCGAGTTGACGCTTCGCCTGCGCGGTCTGGTGCGCACACGTTACACGCCCATCCTGGCGGTATCCGCCTACACGGAAGGGGAGGCCGTGGACGAAGCGATGAAGGCCGGTGTGAACGACCGCGTGGGCAAACCGATCGATGCGGACGAGTTGCTGCGCAAGGTGGCCTTCTGGAGCGGACGTTTCAGTCCTGCGGATGTGGGCCGTGCGGACCCCGGTGCGTTGGAAGCGCAGTACGACCACCTGGCGGAACCGCTGCTGAAGGCGATGCAGCAGTACCGCACGGAACTCGCGCAAGGACGCGCGGCATTGCTGCGTGCGGTGGCGGAGCGCGATGGCGAAACCTTGCACGGCCTTCATCACAAGCTGCGACCGCACCTGCAACTCTTCAAACTGGATGAACTGGTCGCCCTGCTCGATGAGATCAAGCAGGGAAGCTCGGATGCGATGGTCGTTGATCGCGTGCAGCGCGGCTTGCTTACCCTGGAACGCGACCTGCTGATGCGGCAGGCGCAGCTGCTGGAAGGCTTGCGAGGTGCTGCTACAACAGGTCCAGCCGCTTGAGCAGCTCGGGGCGGTAGGTGTCGCTCACGGGGATCAGGTCGCGGCCGATCTTCACGTCCTGCGCGTCCAGCTTCTCCACGTGCCGCAGGTTCACGAAGTAGCTGCGGTGCACGCGCACGAAGGTGGGAGGTAATTTGCGCTCGAGGTCCTTCATGTTCATCAGGCTCGTCACCTCACGGCCGTCCAGCACGAAGCGCACGTAGTTCGATTCGCTTTTCACATAACGCACTTCGCCGAGCGCGATGCGCACGATGTCCGATCCCGCGCGCACGAACACCGAGCCCGGCACACGTGCAGGGGCGGCGGCCTTGCGTTCCGCCGCCTTGCGCCAGGCCAGTGCGAAGCGCTCGAAGGTCACCGGCTTCACCAGGTAGTCCACCACGTCGTAGGCGTAGGCGCCCAGTGCGAAGTCCGGATCGCCGGTGACGATGATCACCGGTGGCAGCACGCCACCCAGGGCCAGCAGTTCACGACCATCCATGCCGGGCATCTGCAGGTCCAGGAAGAGCAGGTCGAAGCTGCTGGAGCGCAGCATTTCCTGTGCGGCCAGGCCATCCGTAACGTGGGTGAGCTGTGCGGTGGGGGCCACTTTGCCCAGGTGATGCTGCAGCAGGCCGGCGCTCAGGGGATCATCATCCGCGATCAGGATCCGCATCGTTCACCTCGGTTCATTCATCCACTCCTGTATGGACTTGTCGCCCACCACCAGGTCCTCGATCACGGCGTCGCCGTTCAACACACGCACCACGGCATGGGCGGGCAGGGGCTCAACGGCTTCCTCTCCGCTCCAGTCGCCGCGCAGCAGGTCCTCGGTGCGCGGGCCCTTGCCTTCCTGCAGGTAATAGCGGTCGAATGCCAGTTCCACGTGCGAGACACGGGCATCGCCGTAGCTGGAGAATGTCACCCGCAGATAGGCGCCTTGTTGCGGTGGCTCGGCGAGCAGCTCGTGGATCACAGCATAACCTTCATCGTCCACCGCCAGCACCGCATAACCAGTGGCATCGGCGATCGTGTAGTTGGTACTGCTGTTCACGGCGAAGGGATCGGACCAGTCGCCCCTTTCGGCTTCAAATTCCAGCGACACGTATTCGCCCCGGAAGGGATCACGCGGGTCCACGGGTGCGGTGCGGAAGCGGAAGACCTCGCCCTGCATCAACACGCGCTCGTGCTTCACCATCATCCAGCCCGGCACGGCCAGCTGTGCCAGCGCGATAAGTGCGAAGAGGAGGAGCCCGTTACGCATGGATGTCCGGCTTGCGTGCGCGCAGCATGCGCAGGTTCAACAAGAGGAAGCTGGCGCCGATGCCGATGAAGACCAGGCCGCGCACCACGTAGCTCACGTCCACCTCGAAGAAGCGCCAGCTGATGGTGAGCGCGATGAGCAGCAGGCCGAAGTTCATGCGGCGCAGGGAGCCGGAGCGGCTGCCTTCGCGCACATGCCACACGCCCACCACCAGCAGCAGCACGTTGGCGAACACCGCCGCCAATACGGTGCTCAGGTGGGCCAGGCTGTACAGCACCGCCAGTATGAAGAAGCCTTCCGGATAGGGCGTGCCGGAGAAGGGCTTGCGCCGGCGCAGGGTGAGCGCATAAGCCGCCACGCCCAGCAGGATGAGCAGCGTAAAGGGGCCCGCATCACGTGCGAAGGGCGTATCGTTCATCCGCACCGCTTCCACCAGGAGCATGTTGGAGCCGAAGTAGTAGAGCAGGATCAGCAGGGCAAGCGCGCCCAGCCGTGCGATGGCCTTGTGACCGGCACCGGGATCACGGTCTGTGAGCCAGGGCACGCAGGCATAGGCGGAGCCGAGCGCGGCCGCACCCAGCACCAGCACCGGGTGGAAGTCGCGGTAGAAGAGGTTGGCCCCGATGCCCAGTGCGAGACCGGCCAGCAGCGCGCTCCACCCCGCGGCCACGGGGCGGGTGGCATCGTGCATGCGCTGCACCACGGCGGGCACCACCACGGCGAAGAGCGGCAGCCAGAGGTAGGGGAGGCTGTCGCCGCTGGAGACGCGCAGCAGCACGCCATACCAGCTGATGGCCGCCAGGTAGGTGATGGCCACCACGGCAGAACCGGGCACGTAGCACAGGCCGAGGATCAGCAGGCTCACGGTGAGGAGGTAGCCTTCCAGGGTGCCACCCACGTGATAGATCTGTGCGATGAGCGCCACACAGGCCGCCACGGAGGTGGCCAGGAAAATGGCGGGTGCCTCGGACCACACGATGCTGCCCGGATGCTTGCGCAGGCCCCAGAACACCAGCGCCTGCCCCGCCAGCACCGGCAGGAAGCAGAGCACGGTGCGTGTGCCGCGCGAGAGCTCGTCCCAGTTGTGGGCCACCAGCAGAACGATGCCCAGACCGATGAGCAAGCTGCCCAGGATGCCGAAGACGGCGGTGAGGCGGCTGCCGTGCACGGGGCTGTGCGCGGTGGGTGCAGCGGCTGGCGGAGGCGGAATCGCCACCGGGGCGGATGCCGGTTGTGCCGCGTCGTAGTGCGCACGAATGCGGTCGGCTTGATCGGGTGTGATCAAGCCAGCGGCCACCAGGCGCGGCAGTTCATCGAGCAGGTGCGGACCGTGCATTGCGCCAATGTAGCGTTCAGGCACGGACCGGCCGGTCCGCTTTCATGCACCCGGGCCGGTCTTTCACGCAAAAGCCCCCCGGAAGGCCGGAGGGCTTTTGGCAGATGCGGATGTGCGGATCAGCGCTTGGCGGGCGCGGGCTTGGCGGGATCGGCCTTGGGCATGGGGGCCGTTGGCAGCTCGGCCTTGGGCTCCTCGCGTTTGCCCTGCACCAGGGTCATCTCCTTCACCAGGTGGCCGGCGTTGGCGTACACGTCGATCACCCACAGCACGTAGCGGATGTCCACGCTGATGGTGCGCTGCAGCTCGGGCTCGTAGGCGATGTCGCCGCTCATGGCCTCCCAGTTGCCATCGAAGGCCACGCCGATCAGCTCGCCGTTGCCGTTGATGACGGGGCTGCCGCTGTTGCCGCCGGTGATGTCGTTCTCGCTGATGAAGCACACCACGAGCTCACCGTTGGCATCGGCATAGCGGCCGTAGTTGCGGGCCTTCAGCAGTTCATACTGGCGGTCGGGCACGGTGAACTCGTCGCTGGTGTTGTCCATCTTCTCCAGCACCCCGTTGGCGGTGGTCACCAGGTCGTAATGCACGGCATCGGCGGCCTTGTAGTCGTTCACGATGCCGTAGGTCATGCGCAGGGTGCTGTTGGCGTTGGGGTACCACATGTGGTCGGGGTTCTTCTCGCGCATGGCGGCCACCATCAGGCGGTAGCCGCGGGCAATGGTGGTCTCTGCATTGCTGATGCCGCCCATGAGGGTGCCGCGGTAGAAGTCGCGCACGCTGGAGGAGGCCTGCATGCCCAGGTCCTTGTCCATCGCCTTCAGGGTGGGCTTGGAAAGGAAGGCGGCCAGGCGCTTGCGGTCGGTGAGGATGCTGGTGTTCCACATGGCCTTGGCCCAGGCGTTGAAGTCGCCCTTGAACTTGGTCTTCACGGTCTTGAGCACATCGGGCTGCATGGCGGGGTCGAGGTCCTCGGCCATCATCCGGTACAGCGCGGCGGTCACATCGCGGTCGGTGGCGGGGTCGTACTCGCTCCAGAAGCCATCGGCGGCGGCCTGCACACCGGCCACCATGGCGGCGATCTTGGCGGCGTCCTTGGGGTCCTTCTCCAGCTGCGCCTTCAGGCCCAGCAGGCGGAAGCCGAAACGGATGGCCTCGCTGCCGAAGGCGGCCTCCTGCATGTAGGTGTAGCTCTTCTCGTAGGTGCTGCGCTCGGCGTAGCCTTCGTCCAGCAACTTGGTGATCTCGCCGAAGCGCACCTGGCGGCCGGTGCTGGCGTTCACCCAGGCCATGAGCTCATCCTCCTGCTGCTTCTTCTTGTCGTACACCCGCAGGCGCTTCAGGCCGCGCTGCTGGCCGATGAAGTACTTCCAGTAGTTGCTCACCTGGGCGTACTTGGCGGCGTACATGATGCGCACGGTGTCGCTGGCGTCCATGTGCTCCTTCATGATCTCCAGCTTCTTCGCGCGGATCTTCACGCGGCTGGGCTGCTCCACGTCCAGCGCCAGCTTCACGCCCTGGCTGCTCAGGAAACGGTCCGTGCTGCCGGGGAATCCCATGATCATGGCGAAGTCGCCCTTCTGCACGCCGTTCAGGCTGATGGGCAGGTGCCATTTGGGCTTGAGGGGCACATTGTCCGGGCTGTATTCGGCGGGCTCGCCGTTGGGCGCGGTGTACACGCGGAAGAGGGTGAAGTCGCCCGTGTGGCGGGGCCACATCCAGTTGTCCGTGTCGCCGCCGAACTTGCCGATGGCGCTGGGGGGCGCACCCACCAGGCGCACATCGCGGTAGTCCTTGTACACGAAAAGGTAGAACTCGTTGCCCTCGAACATCACCTTGAAGTCGGCGCTGAGGTACTGGCCGGCCTTCTCGGCCTCCTTCTCCAGGCGGGCACCGACCTCCTCGATCTTCTCGTTGCGCTTGGCCTCGCTCATGCCTTCGGTCAGCTCCTTGTTCACCTTCTCGGTCACGTCCTCGATGTATTGCAGGTAGCTCACGAACAGGCCCTGCACGTTCTTCTCCTCATCGCGCTTCATGGCCCAGAAGCCCAGCGTCAGGTAGTCGTTCTGGGGGCTGCTGAAGCCCTGGATGGCATCGTAGCCGCAGTGGTGGTTGGTGAGCATGAGGCCCTCGGCGCTCACCATCTCGCCGGTGCAGAAGCCACCCCCCAGGCGGGCGATGGCGTCCTTCATGCTGCTGTTGTTGATGTCGTAGAGGTCTTCGGCCGTGAGCTTGAAGCCCAGGCGTTTCATATCGGCCTCGTTGACCTGCTTGATCTTGTTGAGCAGCCACATGCCTTCACCGGCGAAGGCGACGCCCGCGGTCAGCCAAGCCGCTGCGAGCAGGGAAAGGAACTTCTTCATGTATTCAGGGGTTCGTTGCAAAAGGGCCGCTAAAGTAGCCTTTACACGCCCGCGCCGAACGGGCAACTGGGACGAACGGGTGGGCCGCTGACGACGGGGTCAGTCGCGGCCCGGCGCAGGGCTCCAATGGCGCGGCAGCAGCAGGGAGTCGGCCTGCAGCGCGAAGCGGCGGTAGGCCTCGGGCATCTGGTAGCGCCCGGTCACCTGCTTGTCCCTGCCATCCGCCACCACACGGATGATGGTACGCGGCAGATCGGTCACCGGGCCATCGTAGCTGTCCTTCAACCCGAAGAAGCCGATGCTGTCGGCGTGGTCCAGCAGCGTGCGCATTTCTGCAGGGGAGACCCGGCCCGTGTGTGGCCCCTGGATGGCGGTGTGCTGCCGCGCGTCATAGGTGGCGAAGCCGCTGCGGTACACGCGGAGCAGGTAGGTAGGGCAGGGGCCGAAGCAGGGCGTGCGCTCCAGGGAGAAGAAGAGGGAGTCCGCTTCCGCCGCACCGCCGTAGCGGGTGTGGCCCACCGGGGCGGAGCGTGTGCCGGTGCAGGCCGCCAGGGCCGCCGCGCACCACAGGATGCCGCTTACCAGCAGCGGGCCGGTATCGTGCAGGCAGGGACGGATGAAACGCATGGCGGGTGCGGTGCAAAGGTGGGCATCGGCCGGTGGGCCGGGCTATTCCACCACCAGCTTCTGCATGCCGAGGTGTTCCCCGTCCATGAGCTGTACGACATACACGCCGGGCGCTTGGATGCGCAGTTCAGTGAGGGATGCCGTGAGCGATGCCGCCTGCACCACCTGCCCCAGGCTGTTCAGCACGCGCAGGGTGGTGCGCTGTGCGTGTGCAGCGTCCATCCGCACCTGCACCGTGCCGGTGGATGGGTTGGGGAAAACGGAGAAGGCGATGCCCTGCGCCTCGTGCACGCCGGTGGCCAGCCCGGCCTCGACCAGGTCGCCACGCGGGGTGTAGCCATCGGTGCCGTTGAAGAAGCTGTGCAGCGTGAACACGGTGTTGTTGGCCGGATCGAAGCTGAAGATGGTGCCGTGGAGGTTCAGGCCGCCCGTGTTGGTCATGCCGTAGTACTGCCCATCGCTGCCGCGCAGCAAACTGCTGAACAAGGCGCCCCCATTGAGCAGGGTGAAGGCGAAGGACTCGGTGAAGGCACCCGTGGAGGGCACGTAGCGGTAGATGAGGCCGGAGCTGCCGCTGCCACCCAGGGTGACGGTGCCGATCAGCCGATCGTTCGCTTCCTTCAATGGGCCGTTCCACGGCGTTTGCCCGTTCGGCCCGGTGAAGTCGAACAACTTCTCGAAGGTGAGCGTGCCGGGATTGTAACGGTAGAAGATGCCCTTGTTGGCGCTGCCGCCATCCCAGGTGGTGCCGTAGAGCCAGCCATCACCGGCATCGCAGAGCACGCCGTAGGGCGTCTTCCCATGGGCGCTGCCATCGAAGTCGTGCAACTTGGTGAAGACGCTGGTGGCGGGATCGAAGCGGAACAGCGTGCCCGCGTTGAAGGCGCCCCCCTGCGAGGCCACGCCGAACATCAGCCCATCCGCGCGCTGCATCAAGCGGTCCTCGATGGCGCCGCCATCGGTGGCCTGCGTCAGGTTGTACAGCACGGTGTAGGTGTCGGTGGCGGGGTCCACCCGGTAGATGCTGCCGCCGCTGCCGCCCGCGAAGCCGGCGCCGTAGAGCATGCCGTCGCTCGCTTCCATCATGCCGCTCCAGCCGTAACCGCCGTTGCTCATGTTGAAGTCCACCAACTTGGTGAAGGTCTCTGGGACGGGATCGAAGCAGAAGAGCGTACCCGCCGCGATGGGCGCTCCCGCCCCGCCCAGGTTGGTGGTGCCGTAGAGCTTGCCGTTGGAGGCGCGGCACAGCGTGCCCTCGGCGCCCCAGCCGTCCAGCTCATCAAAGTGGTGCACCACGGTGAAGTCCGTGCCATCGGCATCCAATCGAAAGAGTGTGCCCTTGTTGTAGGTGCCGCCGGAAGGCGTGAGGCCCCAGAGGCGCGGGGTTTGCGCGTGCAGGTGGAAGGCCAGGAGGACGAGCAGAAGAGAGAGGAAGGGGCGGGGCATGGGGGAAAGGGTGGGAGGTAAATGTAGGGGTGGGGGTGGGGTGGGGGGATGGGCGGTGGTGGAACGCCAAATGCGCCAGCCGTAGCCTTAAGGTGGCTCACTTATCAACTGGTTTTGCAGGTGTAATGGTCACGGGGTACATTGTTCGCGAGCCATTGTTGTAAAACCCGTCGATCATGGAATACGCATCCTTCTTTAAGCAGGCGACGGGAAACAATCCCTACCGATACCAAGCCGCCCTGGCCAGCGGGGATGCGGGCCATGCCTGTACTTCCCACCTCATCGACATCCCCACCGGCCTGGGCAAGACCGCCGCCGTGGTGCTGGCCTGGCTGTGGAACCGCGTGGCCATGCAGCGCAACGACTGGCCAAGAAGATTGGTGTACTGCCTGCCTATGCGTACGCTGGTGGAGCAGACCGAAGGCGAGGTGAGGAGGTGGATCGAGAATCTGCTGAAGGATACCACGGGGCTTTCGGAAGAAGCAGTTGCCGGCCTCAAATGGCTGCGCGATCGCTCGCCCATCATCCTCATGGGTGGTGAGGATCTGGATGGCCCACGCAAGGAATGGGACCTCTACCCCGAGAAGCCCGCCATCCTCATCGGCACGCAGGACATGCTGCTGAGCCGCGCCCTCAACCGCGGCTACGCCATGAGCCGCTACCGCTGGCCCATGCACTTCGCCCTGCTCAACAACGACTGTCTGTGGGTGATGGACGAGACGCAGTTGATGGGCGTGGGCGTGGAAACGAGCGCACAACTGGACGGCTTCCGCCACAAGCAGGACATGCCCACCATGGGATCCTGCCCCACATGGTGGATGAGCGCCACGCTCGCCGGTGAACGCCTGATCACCGTGGACCATCAGCCGCCGGTAACGGGCTGGCCGGTGATCCGACTGAGCGATGCGGAGCGCAGCAACACCGAGGGGCGGCCTTTCAAATTGATCAATGCGCCCAAGCAGGTCTTCAAGGCTCCCTTCACGTTGGACAAGGCGAACAGCAAGAAGGGATATGCCGAAACGTTCTCGGCGTTCATCAAGGAGAAGCATGTTCAAGGCACTCTCACCTTGGTGGTCGTCAACCGCGTCTCTCGCGCACAGGAGATATACAGGGCCTTGGCCGACAGCAAGGGCAAAGGCAGGCCACCGCTGTACGATCCTGCCCGCGTGGGCTTGATCCATGCGCGGTTCAGGGCCGGCGACCGCAGCAAAGGCGAACAGCTCATGCAAGGTGACGGGGACCGCATCATCATCGCCACGCAGGCCGTGGAAGCCGGTGTGGACGTATCCGCGCGGCTGCTCATCACGGAATTGGCGCAGTGGTCCTCGTTGGTCCAGCGCTTCGGCCGGTGCAACCGCAGGGCGGAATACACCGATGCAGAGATCCATTGGGTGGATATCGTGTGCGAAGACGAGAAGGACGAGTTGGCACGGCCCTATGAGGCCAAGGAACTCGAAGAAGCAAGAAGGGCCATTGCCTCGTTGGAGAATGCCGCGCCGATCAAGCTGTCCGAAGTGAAGGTGCCGGAACGCAAGGTCATCCGCCCGGTGATCCGCCGCCGCGAACTCACTGACCTGTTCGATACCACGCCCGACCTCTGCGGGCAGGATACCGACATCTCCCGCTACATCCGCGATGGCAATGATTCCGATGTGCAGTTCTTCTGGCGCACCGTGGTGAGCGAGATGCCTTCCCCGGAAGAGCCGTTGCCCGCGCGTGATGAACTGTGCCGCGCATCCATCGGAGCCGCTGCCAGCTTCCTAAAGAAAGCCAAGCGCGTGTGGCGCTGGAACCACGTGGAGAAACGATGGGCGGAAGCGGACAAAGCCATGCCCGGCGCCATCTATCTGGTGGATGTCAATACCGGCGGGTATTCGGATACGCTGGGTTGGACAGGCGATGCCAAGGACAAGCCCACGCCGATCGCGCATCCCGGGCTGTCCACGCATGAGGCGAACGAGGACGACAAAGGCACCTTCGTCAGGGAATGGGAAACGCTCATCGGGCACACGGGAAAAGTGGTGGACGAGACGACCATTCTGCTGGCGGCAACGGGCATCAACGGACAGGTGGGCGCCGCCCTCACCAACGCCGCTTGGTGGCACGACGTGGGCAAGCTCCACACCGCGTTCATGGCCATGATGCGGGAGAATGGCGAAGAGAAGCCTGGCGGGCCGTGGGCCAAATCGCCGCACAACACCCGGCAGAAGGAACGGCCCGGCTTCCGGCATGAACTGGCTTCGGCCATCGCTTGGCTGCTGGCCGCGCCAAGCGATGCCGCCGAACGCGACCTCACCGCCTACCTCATCGCCGCGCACCATGGCAAAGTTCGCCTCTCCATCCGCTCATGGCCCAACGAGAAGGAGGCCGATAATGGCAAGCTGTTCGCGCGTGGGGTATGGAGTGGTGATGAACTGCCCGCCATCACCATCGGGTCTCGCGATCTTCCAAGGATCACGCTCGATCTCTCCTTCATGCGCATGGGCGAAGGACCGCACGGCCCCTCATGGCTGGCCCGCACCACGGCGCTGCGCGACCGTTTGGGGCCGTACAGCCTTGCCTATCTCGAAACCCTGCTCCGCGCCGCCGATGCGCGGGCATCCAAATAACGCTTAAGCCATGCACGAACACCTGCTCACCGGATGCACGCCCGTGCCCTTGGCCCACTACCTCAAGGCCCTTGGCATCCTGCGCCTCGTGGCCGAACAGAAGGATCCACACGCTTGCGGCAGATGGCGTGGCGAGTACTTCGAGTTGCGCACGTCGCTGTCCCGCGAGGAATTGCAGAGGTTCTTCCTGGAGGAGTATCGGCCGACGCCTGTGCTGGCACCATGGAATGGAGGAAGCGGGTTCTATTTCCAAGAAATGAAACTCCAAGAGAAAGATGAAAAGGGCAAGCGCAAGAAGACAGGTGTTCGAAGCCACCCCACAGCAGCAACGAAGATCGTGGATGCGTTGGCGGACTCCAGTGCGGATCGATACGGGCCTTTGCGTGATGCGATAGTCCACATTCGCACTGTGCTTGGTGAGCTTGGGATGTCTCAGGCTCCCAAAGAGGAAGCCAAGCAGGACTTCATCCTCACCATGAGATCGTCGTTGCCTGATGAGGTCGTTGCATGGATGGATGCAGTGCTGGTCCTCGGTCAGGACAGGCTACATATGCCCGCGCTGCTTGGCACCGGTGGGAATGACGGTAACATGGACTTCACCAGCAATTTCATGCAACGCCTTTCGGATGTAGCTGACCTATCGAATGGCAGCCCAAAGACCACGGCGATGGCTTGGCTGGAAAGTTCTTTCGTGGGCACTACCATGACTGGTTCGGCGATCAGTGTTTCTGCTGGACAGTTCGTACCCGGTACATCAGGCGGTTATAATTCTTCATCCGGCTTCAAAGGCCCTTCGTCAGCGAACCCATGGGATCAGATTCTGATGATCGAAGGTTCTCTGATGTTCGCATCATCGGTCTCAAAGAGGCTGGAAACAGGGAACAACGATGCACCCCTATACCCCTTCGCTGTCCGGCAAACGGGAGTTGGCTATGCCAGTGCGGCGCCTCTTGACGAAAAAGTTGGGAAGGATGCGGAGACAAGGGGGGAGATGTGGATGCCACTTTGGGATGGATGGACAAGCCTTCCTGAGCTTCGCATGATATTCCATGAAGGACGGGGGCAGATACGTCGTCGCGCAGTCGAATCAGGCATCGACTTCATACAAGCGATCGCTGCGTTTGGTGTGGATAGAGGGATTTCCGTATTCCAGCGCTATGCGTTTCAAAAGCGATACGGCAAGAATTTCTTGGCAGTTCCGCTTGACTTAGTCCCTGTACGCCGCAATGAACAAGTTGACCTCTTGAGCGACTTGGAGCACGCGCACGACCGGTTGCGGCAGAAGTGCAGGCCCGGGGCGAAGCCCGAAGCTCCGGGCAGGATCGCCCGAGCATGCAGACAACTGGATGAGGCTGTCTTTGCCCTTGCGAAAGGGGGCGATACCGACAGCGTGCTTGGCTGTTTGCATGCGGCCGGGCAGGTCGAAAGGGCGTATGCGACAAGTCAGAAGTGGGCCACGGAAGTGTTCCTTGCTCCCATCCACGGTCTTCGGCCGGACTGGCTGAAGGCCATTCGGGATGTTTCTCCCGAATTCCGCCTTGCCGCCTCGCTTGCTGGTTTACGCATGTACTTGGGCAAGAATGAGACACTCCACTTCCGCCAGCACTTGGAGCAGGTCGCAGTGATGGGCGGCAAGGGCCGCAGTTGGGTCAAGTGGCTGGCCCCCCTTAGGAACGATGCCGTCTGGCACGATGGCGGCCTTGTTGATGCGCTCAACGGCATATTGGCCCGGCGCCTCATGCGCGCCCAGCAGGCGGGCGTGAAGGGCTGGCCCGACTGGTCGCCGCGTTATGCCATGTTGGACGACATCACGGCCTTCATCGAAGGGCGGATCGACGAACGCCTGTTCGCGGATCTGTTATGGGGGTTGGTCCTGATCGATTGGGAGCAGGTGGCCGAACAACAACGCGAGGCACGGGAGAATCGCCCGGATGAAGGGGCCGAGCGGGATGAAGATGATACCACGGTGCTTGCGGCCGAATGGGACGAGGAAGCCTTCCGCACCGTGCCTTCATCCTTCTACTCCTTGCTGCGGCTCTGCTTCCAGCGCAAGGCCAATGGGGAGGACCCCATTCCCTTGGTGCCGGGCATCCTGCACCGGGCCATGGCGGACGATGGCGACGGGGCCGCTCGCCTTGCCGCTCGCCGTTTGCGCGCATCGGGCCTTGCTCCATTGACCAGCGAACTGTCAGTTGTCGGCGATGTGGCCCGCCGCACCGCCGCTTCAATGCTCTTCCCGATCGCACCGCGCGATATGCGCCTGTTGGCCAAATACATCACCGAACAAGAATCTCAAATCGTGAACACATGAACCTCGATGCCCTCAAAGACCAACCGCGCCTGTTGCTGAAGGCCAGCCTGAAGCCCCTGCAAGGCACCCGTTTCCAACCCACCGGCTTCCCCGATCTGGGGGCCGCCACATACGACGGTCCCGATGGCCGCAAAATGCTGCTCGTGGAGAGCGCACAGAGCATGGCCAACCGGCTGGAGAAGGTGTGCTGGGATGAAGTGAGCAATGACTGGGTCGCGCCGCTGAAAGGTCTTTCCGTAGTGAAAGTGAAGGACAAGAATGGTAACCCGCTCACGAACTCGGTGTTGGAGGCTCACCGGATGAACAGCCCTTACATCCTTGAAGGGAAGGACAAGAGCTTCATGGATAATTTGAAGAAGGAGCTTGACGTGCTTGAGACCGGCATCGTCGATCTCCGCAAGCTCTCAGCGACCCTCTTGCGTTACGACGTTAACTCGCTGCTGCATGGGATCTTTCTGGCCAAGAAGGAGATCGCCGGCGGGCGCATGCGTCTGCCGCGTGCGGTCACCGCGTTCATCGAAGCCGAAGACGTCGGGATCGCTGCCAATGGGGGCGTCAAGAACGATGTCGTCGATCCATCCGGCGATACCGCGAAAGGGTTCGGCAATGTCCCCTTCCACCGCGATGAGTATACGGGGCGCATCACCGCTTTCTTCAACATCGATCTAGCCCTGATCCGTGGCTTCGGTCTTGGTGCCGATGCCGAGAAGTTGCTTGTCGTCCTTTCGCTCTTCAAGATCCAGCGTTTCTTCAAGGAGGGGTTGCGCCTACGGACGGCATGCGACCTCGAACTGGTCGGCGACCTTCTTGTGCAACGGCCGGAAGCGTTCAAACTGCCGTCCTTAACGGATCTTGAGATGGAGCTTCCCTTGCTCGTCCATGCATGCGAGAGCAAGTTCGCCGACGAATCGAAGCGGACGGTCACTTATGAGCCGGCGGGCAAGAAGTCCAAGTCGGTTACGGACGAAACTGAAGGTTGAGCCATGACCATCCTCGAACTCACCTTTCCGACCGGACGCTACCACGCCACCCCTTGGGGTAGGCATGTGAACGAGGGCCTGGTGGAGTGGCCGCCATCACCGTGGCGCATCCTGCGGGCCTTGGTGGCCACGTGGTACCTGAAAGCGCAAGAGGAGATCGAAGCATCCACCATGCAGGAGCTGGTGGCCGCCTTGGCAAAGGAGGAGCCGATCTTCCACCTGCCCTGGGCCGCCGCCTCGCATACCCGCCACTACATGCCGGTGATCGAAGGCAGCACCGAGAAGAACGCCAAGATCTTCGACGCCTTCGTGCAGGCGCCGCCAGACAAGCAGGTGCTGGTCGTATGGTCGTGCGCGTTGTCTGATGCGCAGCGCGAAGCATTGCGCTTGTTGGCAGTACGCATGGGCTATCTGGGCCGTGCGGAAAGCCTGGTCATGGGCCGTGTCCTCGATGCCCTGCCCGAGCATGACGAGCGCACGCATTGGATCGCCGCCCCCATGGTGGAAGGCGAGTTGATACGGGACCGCTGGCAGGTGGTGCGTACGCTGTGTGCCATGCCGGACGACCAATACAAGACGTGGTGCCTGGAATACCTCGGCCCACAGGAACAGACCAAGGCCGGAAAGAAGGGATCGAAGAAGAAGCCGCTGCTGCCGGAAGCACTGTTCGGAGCGTTGCATGCCGACACCGCCGATCTGCAAAAAGCCGGTTGGAACCTTCCGCCCGGCGCACGGTTCGTGGACTATACGCGACCAGAGAACGCCTTCACACCAAGATCGGTGAGACGCCGTACGCAGAATGCGGCCCTGCCCACCATGGCCCGCTACTCCGTGGTGAGCAACGTGGCCCCGCGCATCACGCAGGCGGTATCCGTGGCTGACCGCGTACACAAATCGCTTTGCAAATGGAGCGACCAAGGCCAAGGCCCCGCGCCGGTGTTCACCGGCAAGGAGCCGGACATGACGCCGCGCCTGGACCACGCGCATGCCTACATATTCTGCGAAGCGAACGGACCTGGCGATGCCATCACGCACATCACCATCCAGGCGCCTATGGGCTTTGACGAGCGGGCCGTTTACGCCTTGCGCCGCCTGAACAAGGTCTGGGGGCATGGTGGACACGATGTGCGCCTGGTGCTCCATGCCATTGGCCAACCGGGTGCGTTCACCCAATGCCAGCTCCTTGGCACCGCGCGCGTCTGGCGCAGCCTCACGCCCTTTGTCAGCACCCGCCACGCCAAGTCCTTTCGTGACGGCCGGCCCAAGATCGACCCCGTCAACGGATGGCCCATCGGTTCGCCAGGTCACGACCTGCTGCGGCTGCTTGAACTTGATCCACGCTTCAAGGGCGCAATTATCCGCCAGTGTAGCAGCCGGGAGCGGCCTTTCGTTTTCGGCACGAAACGTCTCGCCACCCTGGAGTTCCAAACCACGCGGACAGGTGGCATAGGAAGGCGAGGCAACCAAGTGGGTGCGGCGTTCGAGGTCACGTTCCCGGCACCTGTGCGCGGCCCCATCGCCCTGGGCTACTCCGCCCACTTCGGCCTTGGCCTCTTCGCACCCGTTCGCTGAGGGCCGGGCTTGACCCGCACCGCCTTTCCTTCTTAACTTCCTGTTCCCAGCGCCGGGCCTGCCGAGCCAGCGCATCGGGGCTTACCACCCTGGCCATGGAACACCTGTCCCCTTCCGAACGACCCGAGGGTATGGCCAGCTTCCCCGAGCTGCTGCCCGCCCGCATGGTCAACGAGCACGTCTATTGCCCGCGCCTCAGCTACCTCATGTGGGTGCAAGGTGAGTGGGCCGCCAACGCCGACACCGCCGAAGGCACCCACGCCCACCGCCGTGTGGACCGACGTAAGGGCAAACTGCCCAAATCAGAAGATGTGGAGGACGACACTCGCATCCACGCACGCAGCATCACCCTCAGCAGCGAACGCCTGGGCCTCATCGCCAAGCTGGACCTGGTGGAGGGCGACGATGGTGCGGTCACCCCCGTGGACTACAAGCGCGGCAAACGGCCCCACGTAGAGGGCGGCGCGTGGGAACCCGAGCGCGTGCAGCTGGCCCTGCAGGTGCTGCTGCTGCGCGAGCATGGCTACACCTGTATGGGTGGCATCATCTACTTCGTGGCCAGCAAGGAGCGCGTGCCCGTGCCGGTGGACGAGGACCTGGAGCGCGCCGCCTTGAAGGCCCTGGCCGATATGCGCGCCATGGGTGCCAGCGGTGCCATGCCCCCGCCCCTGGTGGACAGTCCCAAGTGCCCGCGCTGTTCGCTGGTGGGCATCTGCCTGCCCGATGAACTCAACTTCTCCAAGGAGCGCGTCGCCGAGCCCCGTCCGCTCGCCATCAAGCGGAGCGAGGCGCTGCCGCTCTACGTGCAGGCCCAGCGGGGCAAGGTGAGCAAGAAGGACGAGACCCTGGTGATAGAGCCCGAGGAAGGAGAGAAGGTGGTGGTGCGGCTGGCCGATGTGAGCGGACTGGTGATCATGGGCAACGTGTACGTCACCACGCCCACGCTGCACGAGCTCATGGCGCGCGGCATCCCCATCAGCTGGCACGGTTACGGCGGCTGGTTCATGGGCCACAGCAGCGGCACCGGCCACAAGAACGTGGAGCTGCGCACCGCCCAGTACCAGGCCAGCTTCGATGCCGGCTGGTGCCTGCGCAACGCACAGGGCCTGGTGGCGGCCAAGATCGCCAACCAGCGCACCCTGCTCCGCCGCAATTGGAAGGACGACGGCATGCCGGAGGAACTGGCCAGCGAGTTCAAGCAATTGATGGCCAAGTGCGGCCGCACCGAAAGCCTGGGCGAACTGCTGGGCATCGAGGGCACCGCCGCCGCACGCTACTTCCAGCACTTCGCCCGCATGTTCTCCAGTGACGACCAGGGCGTGACCCGCTTCGACATCAACGGCCGCAACCGCCGCCCGCCCACGGACCCGGTGAACGCCCTGCTCAGCTTCGGCTATGCCATGCTCACGCGCACCGTGCACCAAACGCTCAGCCACGTCGGCTTCGATCCCTACCGGGGCTTCTACCACCAGCCACGGTATGGCCGGCCCGCGTTGGCCCTGGACCTCATGGAGCCCTTCCGCCCCTTGATCGTAGACAGCGCCGTGATACAGGTGATCAACAACGGCGAAGTGGCACCGAACGACTTCGTGCGCGCGGGACCTGCGGTGAACCTCAACGACCGCGGCAGGAAGGCCTTCATCGCGGCCTTCGAGCGACGCCTGATGCACGAGGTGACCCACCCGGTGTTCGGCTACCAGGCCAGCTACCGCGCCGTGCTGGAGCTGCAGGCGCGGCTTTTGGGCCGCCATTTGCTCGGCGAGATCGACGAGTGCCCCCAATTCGTGACGCGATGAATACCGATGAACACCTGTACATGATCCTGTACGACGTGCGCCACCCCAAGCGCTGGCGCAGGCTCTACAAACTGATGCAGGGCCAGGGCGAATGGGTGCAACTGAGCGTGTTCCAATGCCTGATCAGCCCCATGCGCAAGGCCCAGTTGCTCGGCCGCATCGAAGAGGTGATCGATCAGCTGGAGGACCATGTGCTGCTGATGGACCTCGGCCCGGCCTCGCGCGAGCGGCCCAGCGTGCTAAGTTTGGGCAAGCCCTTCCAGGCGGTGAAGCGGCAGGTGACGATCATATGAGGCCGGTTCGCGTTGCTGCCGTTCAGCCAAACGAGCGCTGGGGTGCTGTCGGTCTTCACCACCACCGCTCGCGAGAAGGCCAGTTCCTTGACATCCTGTTACTTTCGGCGCCAACCAGTGTGCTATTTCCTGTCTTTCGTTCTTTTCATCCGGCCCTTATCGTGCAGCTCTCGCAGAAGACCTCGCCGTTGCGCATGCAGCGCGGCTTTCCGCGAGGGCTGATCTCCACGGCATTCGTGCCGTGGCCTCATTGAAGCCTCCATCTGCTGCAAGTAGGCGAACACGTCCACCGGATCTCCACGGCATTCGTGCCGTGGCCTCATTGAAGCGGACATGATGCCACTTCGTGCGACATCCTGCCGACCGAGATCTCCACGGCATTCGTGCCGTGGCCTCATTGAAGCGGGTAGCGGCTGCCGCCAGGGCTCACCATCTCCGCCGATCTCCACGGCATTCGTGCCGTGGCCTCATTGAAGCGGATATTCCGGCGACACCTCCACCCCAGGTGAAAAAGGATCTCCACGGCATTCGTGCCGTGGCCTCATTGAAGCGTCCCAGGCTTTGCAACCCGCACCCGGTCTTACTCCGATCTCCACGGCATTCGTGCCGTGGCCTCATTGAAGCGGGAGCGCTGCAGCTGGGAACCATGCTGCATTTTGGAGATCTCCACGGCATTCGTGCCGTGGCCTCATTGAAGCCTGCACTATGCTGGAATTGATGACAGTGCCTGGCTCGATCTCCACGGCATTCGTGCCGTGGCCTCATTGAAGCGGAGAAGGCCCTCAACGACCGCTTCGACCCCACCAACGATCTCCACGGCATTCGTGCCGTGGCCTCATTGAAGCAGAACAATGTCGGTGCGTGAAGAGCCTCTGACCACTGGGATCTCCACGGCATTCGTGCCGTGGCCTCATTGAAGCGGCATCGCGCAGGAGTGCATACGCCTGGCGCTCGGGATCTCCACGGCATTCGTGCCGTGGCCTCATTGAAGCCACAGGGCACGAGTTCGCGGTATCGGATGCCAGGGGGATCTCCACGGCATTCGTGCCGTGGCCTCATTGAAGCCGCACCTATGGCGATGGAACCCGCGGCCATGCCCAGGATCTCCACGGCATTCGTGCCGTGGCCTCATTGAAGCACGTTCAGGATGTCTCGCTTTGCTGGCGTCGGTTCAGATCTCCACGGCATTCGTGCCGTGGCCTCATTGAAGCGTTGTTGATGGGGTTGAAGGCGCTGAACGGTACCTGGATGGATCTCCACGGCATTCGTGCCGTGGCCTCATTGAAGCCCGGCGTTCTGCACGTAGAAGCCGCGCAGGTAGAGGATCTCCACGGCATTCGTGCCGTGGCCTCATTGAAGCGCGCCTCTATATGGTCAGGGGCTTAACCTGGCCTGCAGATCTCCACGGCATTCGTGCCGTGGCCTCATTGAAGCAGCGTGCGCGTGGAGCGTGGTGGCCGCGCGGAAGTGATCTCCACGGCATTCGTGCCGTGGCCTCATTGAAGCCCGTGGTGCTGCCCGTGGGCGTGTCCGCCGGAGCCTTGATCTCCACGGCATTCGTGCCGTGGCCTCATTGAAGCTCGTGGTTGTACACTGTTGCCCTGGGGGTCGCGACGGATCTCCACGGCATTCGTGCCGTGGCCTCATTGAAGCTGGCTTTTGCACCCCGGTAATACTTGTTCCCGGGTGATCTCCACGGCATTCGTGCCGTGGCCTCATTGAAGCTGACGGAGGACCGCATGCCGCACCAAGTGCGTGCCCTGATCTCCACGGCATTCGTGCCGTGGCCTCATTGAAGCGATGATACCGCCAGCGAGGTTCATCTCCACCGCCCAGATCTCCACGGCATTCGTGCCGTGGCCTCATTGAAGCATGGATGCCCGTCTTGCGCTGCCCTTGTGGTACGGGATCTCCACGGCATTCGTGCCGTGGCCTCATTGAAGCTAGGATGACGAAAAAGAAACAACCCCCGCGCGCTATTGATCTCCACGGCATTCGTGCCGTGGCCTCATTGAAGCATCGTGACGTTGAACGCATCTTGCAGGTCGGCAATGATCTCCACGGCATTCGTGCCGTGGCCTCATTGAAGCCCAGGCATGACGCGCTTGCGCACCGATGGGACGGAGATCTCCACGGCATTCGTGCCGTGGCCTCATTGAAGCGCTGTCATTTTCCCGTCAAGGATCAAGCGGTAATGCGGATCTCCACGGCATTCGTGCCGTGGCCTCATTGAAGCGGGTTGAGGCCTGCCGCCATCAGGTACTCGCGATCGTGATCTCCACGGCATTCGTGCCGTGGCCTCATTGAAGCCATCGGCAGCACGAGCGTCTACGACGTGTGGTGGCTGGATCTCCACGGCATTCGTGCCGTGGCCTCATTGAAGCGAGAGCCAGGCATGCACGCCACCAAAGGTCGAGCCCGTGATCTCCACGGCATTCGTGCCGTGGCCTCATTGAAGCGTGCCGACCGTGTAAGGGCCAGCCCCGGACCACGGCCGATCTCCACGGCATTCGTGCCGTGGCCTCATTGAAGCAGCCACGCCCGGCACGCCTTGCGCGTGTCGTTGTCAGGATCTCCACGGCATTCGTGCCGTGGCCTCATTGAAGCGGGACGTGTCGACTTTACAACGATTCAGCGATCCAGATCTCCACGGCATTCGTGCCGTGGCCTCATTGAAGCGGGGTGGCGACGGTGATCAGGCACCCCATCGCGTGACGATCTCCACGGCATTCGTGCCGTGGCCTCATTGAAGCACGAAGGCCTCGTACTTCTGCGACCTGAACAGCATCGATCTCCACGGCATTCGTGCCGTGGCCTCATTGAAGCCTAAAGCAGGGGAGCGTTACGCCTGTCACGTATGAGATCTCCACGGCATTCGTGCCGTGGCCTCATTGAAGCCTTGGGCCATCTCCGCGTACAGCCTCGCAATCGGTCGATCTCCACGGCATTCGTGCCGTGGCCTCATTGAAGCCCGGAGCTGTGTGTGTCAGCGTGACGAGATACGCACGCGATCTCCACGGCATTCGTGCCGTGGCCTCATTGAAGCAGGTACCACCTAATAGTACCTTAACTGTCTGTCTTGATCTCCACGGCATTCGTGCCGTGGCCTCATTGAAGCGGCCCCGGCGCACGCCATTGCCGAAGGCGCGGGGGGATCTCCACGGCATTCGTGCCGTGGCCTCATTGAAGCGCGTAGCCGTCCGCATGCGGTGAAGGCAACACGTGCTGATCTCCACGGCATTCGTGCCGTGGCCTCATTGAAGCTGCTCCTCGGCCATGCCGCGGTAGACATCGATCACGAGATCTCCACGGCATTCGTGCCGTGGCCTCATTGAAGCTCCGTCAGGCGGGCGGCGAGGTACCTGGCGGCTGCCCGATCTCCACGGCATTCGTGCCGTGGCCTCATTGAAGCTAGGTGCGGTCGGCGCCGTGTCCGTATGTGTTGGCGATCTCCACGGCATTCGTGCCGTGGCCTCATTGAAGCCCGTCATCCTTGCCCGGCCCGTTGACCAGTGCGGTGATCTCCACGGCATTCGTGCCGTGGCCTCATTGAAGCAAGATGCGCCTGCGCCGCCAGCTTCGCATCGCGATCGATCTCCACGGCATTCGTGCCGTGGCCTCATTGAAGCCTGATCAGCGCCTCGTCTATGATGATGATGAGCTTGCTGATCTCCACGGCATTCGTGCCGTGGCCTCATTGAAGCTTTGCCTTAGATCAAGCCGTTTTCCGCTTGCGCTTGATCTCCACGGCATTCGTGCCGTGGCCTCATTGAAGCTGGGGGTATCACCTTCGTCATTGATCAGGAAAATTGGATCTCTACGGCATTCGTGCCGTGGCCTCATTGAAGCAGGTCGTGGAGGAGGGTCAGCATTTTAGCGAAACTGATCTCCACGGCATTCGTGCCGTGGCCTCATTGAAGCATCTGCGGTTCGGTCCATGCGTGGACACGGGGGGCAGATCTCCACGGCATTCGTGCCGTGGCCTCATTGAAGCACCGCAATGCGCTCATCCATCGATGCGATGTACTCAGATCTCCACGGCATTCGTGCCGTGGCCTCATTGAAGCAAGAACAAGGCGTTGGGTACCAGGTCATCGGCAGCCTGGATCTCCACGGCATTCGTGCCGTGGCCTCATTGAAGCCAGTACAGTGTCAGCCGGTGCTTCATGCCGCGGCTGGATCTCCACGGCATTCGTGCCGTGGCCTCATTGAAGCAGGTCGCGCAGGGCGTCGCGGTTCCTGTTCACGATCACTTCTACTACCGGCTCTTGACGGGCTCCCTGAGGAACTGCCGTCCTTTCGGCCTCACCCCCTCCACCCCTCCAGATAGTACATCTGCATGGCCCCCTTGCCCTTCACCTTGATGGGGCCGCGGGGTGTGGCGTGCACGTGGTCCATCACCAGGGCGTAGGTGGTGCCGCTGGCGTTGATGTGGCCGGGGGCGCTGTGGCTCTCCATGCGGCTGGCGAGGTTCACGGTGGCGCCCCAGATGTCGTAGGCGAACTTCTTCTCGCCCACCACGCCGGCGATCACCGGGCCGCTGTGCAGGCCGATGCGGATGGGCCAGGGGGCTTTGCCTTCGGCCGCGCGTTCGGCGTTGATGCGCTCCACCTCCGCCAGCATGGCAAAGGCCATGCGCGTGGCGTTCAGTGCGTGCTGCGGGTCGGGCCTGGGCACACCGGCGGCGCACATGTAGGCGTCGCCGATGGTCTTGATCTTCTCCATGTGGTGCAGGTCCGTGAGGCGGTCGAAGGCTTGGAAGAAGCGGTGCAGCTCCTGCACGATGGCGGCGGCATCGTATTTCTCGCTGGTGGCGGTGAAGCCGGTGAAGTCGCTGAAGAGCACGGTGCAATGCTCGTGGCGGTGGGCCTGTGCGCGGCCGTGGTCGCGCAGCTCCAGGGCCACGGCCTCGGGCAGGATGTTGAGGAGGAGCTCCTCGCTGCGGTGCTTCTCGTCGGCGAGCTCGTGGGTGCGTTCGGCCACGGTGCGCTCCAGGCGTTCGCGGTCGCGCCGCAGGTTGCGCTCGCGCAGGCGCACGAGCAGCAGCAGCAGCAGCGCGGCGAAGGAGGCCGAGCCGGCGAGGAAGCCGGTGGTGCGCCACAGCGGTGGGGCGATGGTGAAGGTGAAGCGCACGGGGGGCTCGCTCCACGCGCCGCTGGCGTTGCGCGCGATCACCTGAAAGGTGTAGGTGCCGGGGGCCAGGTTGCTGTAAGTCACCTGGTCGGTGGAGGTGATGGGGCTCCAGTCCGGATCGTGCCCCTCCAGGGTGAACTGGTACCGTACGCGTTCGGGTTGGGCGAGGGAAAGGCCGATGAAGTGGAAGGTGAGGTGGTTCTTGTCGTGGGGGAGTTCCAGGCCTTCGGGGATGCCATCGGGGCGTACGCTGCGGCACCAGGGCGACCAGTCCACCGCTTCATAGAAGAGGTCGATGCCCTGCAGGTGCACGCGGGGGGGGTGGGGGTCCTCGTGGGCGCGGCGGGGATCGAAGCGGGTGGCGCCGCGCACGGTGCCGAACCAGAGGGCGCTGTCGCTGTCCAGCCAGCAGGCATGGCGGAAGGCCTCGGTGCCGATGAAGCCATCGCGCGCGGTGAAGTGGCGGGTGTTGAGCACCTCCTCCTGGAGCATGTCCAGCTCCAGCATGTCGAAGCCGCGGCGGGTGCCCACCCACACGTTCTCGTAGGCGTCGAGCAGCAGTTGCTCCACGTGCTGGCTGGCGAGGCCGGCGCCCGGGGCCACGCGGTGGGAGCGCTGGCCATCGAAGCGGAGCAGGCCTTCACCGGCGGTGCCGATCCAGATGTTGCCCCTGCCATCGCGCTGCAGGCAGGTGGCCTCCACGGGATCCACCTGGGGCAGGGGGTGCCATTGGGCGCGCGAGTTGGCCGAGGGAATGGCGAAGAGGCCGTAGGCGGTGGCCACGATCACGGAGTCGCCGGCGGCCACGAGGTCCGCAGCGCTGAGGCGTTGCATGCCCGCGGGCACGCAGTGGCCATCGCGGGTGAGCACGCGCACCCCCTCGCTGGTGGCCAGCCACACGGTGCTGTCCGGCATGAGGCGGATGCGGTTGATGCGGAGCTGCGCGGTGCCTGCCACGGGCAGGAGGAGTTCGCCATGGAGGCGGTAGAGGCCTTGATGGGCCATGCCCACGAGGAGGTTGCCGGTGGCGTCGAGGCCCAGGCTGGTGATGAAGGGGTCCGGCACGGGGAGCGGGGTGATGCGCCAATGGTCCCACTTGGCGAGGCCACCGCCGAAGGTGCCCACCCAGAGGCGGTCCTTCCGGTCGCGCTGCAGGGCGCTCACGGTGCGCGAGGTGAGGCCATCGCGGAGGGTGAGGTGCATGAAGGCGCGGCTGGTGAACTTGGTGACGCCGCCGAAGGCGGTGCCGATCCAGATGGCGCCGCTGCGGTCCTGGTAGAGGCAGCGCACCATGTTGTTGCCGAGGCCATTGGTCTCCGAGGCGTGAAAGGTGCGCCCATCGGTGTTGCGGAGCACCACGCCGCTGTCGCTGCCCAGCCACTGGCTGCCATCGCGTGCGCGCAGGTGGATGAGGCTGTCGGTGACCGGGGTGAGCATCCACTGCCGGGTGGTCTCCTCCAGGCGGGCGTGCAGCTCCTGCGGGGGGGCGGGGTCGTCCACGTCCCATGGGCGCAGGCGGTGCCCATCGAAGCGGCAGAGGCCACCGGTGGTGCCGATCCAGAGGTAGCCGGCGCTGTCCTCGGTGATGCGTTCCACGGTGGCGCTGGGCAGGCCATCCTCCACGCCGTACACGCGCAGATCGAATTGTTGCGCGTTCAACCGGCCCGCCAGCAGCAGCAGGGCCAGTAGGGACAAAGGGAACGCGCGGCGCACGGTGGGAAAGTTAACGGCGGGTGCGGCGCGGGCACCGCACATTTTTTCGGGCCGTGAAGAAGGAAAGGGGCCATCGTGTTCTTACCTTTTCAACCGACCCAACCAACCCTATTCAGCCATGAACATCACCTTCAATGAGTTGCGGCGCATCAAGGACAGCCTGCCCGATGGCAGCATCCACCGCATTGCCCGCGAACTGGACATGAACGTGGAGACGGTGTGGAACTACTTCGGTGGCTACAGCCACAGCGGTGGGCGCCCGATGGGCGTGCATTTGGAGGAGGGGCCGGATGGTGGCGTGGTGGCGTTGGACGATACACGGATACTGGACCTTGCGCAGCGGATCCTGGAAGAGCAGGTGGTGCACAATTGATCGGTCGATCATGACGACGGGGCCGGCGTACCGGTCCATGATGGGGGTCTGCGGCGCGGGCCCCTTTTCATTTTGCGATCAGCGCTCCAGCACGCGGAACTCCACGCGGCGGTTCTGTGCGCGGTGCTCCTCGCTGCTGTTGGGCACCAGGGGCCGCGTTTCGCCGTAGCCCTTCCAGCTCAGGCGTTCCTTGTTCACCTTCTTCGCCAGCAGGTAGTCCACCACGGCCTTGGCGCGGGCATCGCTCAGGCGCAGGTTGTAGTCGTCCGCACCCTGGTCGTCCGTGTGCCCTTCGATCTCTATGCGCAGGTGGGGATAGTCGGTGAGCAGGTCCACGAGGCGGTCCAGTTCGGCGTGGCTCTCGGGCTTCAGCTCGGCCTTGTCGAAGGCGAAGAAGATGTTGTCCAGCCGGATGGCCTTGCCCACCTCGGGTTCCACCTGCATGATGTCCACCACGGTGGTGCTCACATGATCGGGCACACGCTGCTTGGGGGGCGGGGGGATGCTCTCCTTGGGCCGGGGCGTGAGCGGTGTGCCCGGAGGGGCCAGGCGCAGGTTCACGTCATCGATGAAGTAGTAGGCGCCGCGCTCGCCCTCGGGCTGGCGCTGGTGCTCGGTGGCCGCATCATCATAGAAGTTGCCGATGAGCAGGTAGCGTTCATCGCCCACGGCATCGAACACGCCGCGCACCTTGTGCCAGCCGCCCTTGGTGATCACCTTTTCCTCGTTCACCTGCGGGGTGATGTACAGCGGCAGGCAGTCGCGCGTTTTCACGGGCACGGCGGTGACGAGCAGGCCGATGTTGTTGCTGGCCTCGTTGCTGAAGTTGCCGCGCTGCACCCACATTTCCGCGATGTAGCGCCGGCCCGCTTCGAGCGGTTCGGGCAGCTCGATCTGCAGGTACTCGTGCCACCAGGTGGGCGTGTTGCCGCGGCCCCACACCTTGATGCCCACCATGCAGTCGCCGGCGTGCGGCAGGGTGGCGCCCTTGGTGCGCTTGGCGGGGTGCGACCAGCAGCCGGGGTCGTTCCGGGTGCTGTAATGGTCGGGCGTGGTCTCCGTGGGGCTGTGCCAGCCGGTCATCACCTCCTCGTTGAACTTGCGCGGGTCCTGGGTCCAGCCGCATTGCAGGCGCTTGGTCTCCTCGAAGCCCGGGTTGGGCACCAGGTTGGGCATGGTGTCGTTGTTCAGGGTGCGCTGCAGCAGGTTCTGCGCGGGCAGCACGTGCGCGGACAACAGCAACAGGATGGCGAGAAACTTCCTCATGCCGGCAAAACTACCGGGGGGTGAAAGGGGCAACGGCGGTGCGGCCCGTCGCGTCATCCACATCCTGTTCAACAATGGTGCGATACATCGTGGGCTCATGAGACCGTTCAACATCGTTGGGCTTCCATTACCGCCGATGAACGGCTCGAGTGGGCAGTGACGAGTGGCGAGTGATGAGTGGCGAGTGGCGAGTGGCGAGTGGCGAGTGGGGAGTGGCGAGTGGGGAGTGGGGAGTGATGAGTGGCGAGTGGGGAGTGGCGAGTGACGAGTGGCGAGTGGCGAGTGGCGAGTGGGGAGTGAGTGGCGAGTGGGGAGTGGGGAGTGGGGAGTGACGAGTGGCGAGTGGCGAGTGGGGAGTGGCGAGTGGGGAGTGGCGAGTGACGAGTGACGAGTGGGGAGTGGCGAGTGGCGAGTGGGGAGTGGGGAGTGGGGAGTGACGAGTGGCGAGTGAGTGGCGAGTGGGGAGTGACGAGTGAGGAGTGGCGAGTGGGGAGTGGCGAGTGGGGAGTGAGTGGCGAGTGGGGAGTGGCGAGTGACGAGTGACGAGTGGGGAGTGAGTGGCGAGTGGGGAGTGAGGAGTGAGGAGTAAGCGTGGCGAGTGGGGAGTGAGGAGTAACGAGTGGGGAGTGACGGATCGCCAACCCTCAACCCGCTGGCAACCCTCAACCCGCTGGCAACCCTCAACGCAAGGCAACCTGCAACCCTCAACCTTCATCAACCCCCAACCCCTAACCCGGTCACGCTGAGCAAGCCGGCCCCGAGCAGAGCCGAGTGGTCGAAGCGCAACCTGCAACCGCCAACCCCCAACCTTCATCAACCCCACCCCCCTAGCTTCGCGGCCCCATGACCCGTGCCCTCCGCTTGATCCTTGATGCGCTGCGCGGCGCCGAGCAGGACTACACCACCGGCAGCATCCGCCGGGCGGTGGTGCTGCTCAGCGTGCCCATGGTGATCGAGCTGCTGGGCGAGTCGCTCTTCGCGTTGGTGGACGTGTACTTCGTGAGCCGCCTGGGTACGGACGCCGTGGCCACGGTAGGGCTGACGGAGAGCGTGCTCACCATCATCTACTCCACCGCGTGGGGCCTGGGCATGGGCGTGACGGCCGTGGTGGCGCGGCGCACGGGCGAGCAGGATGCGACCGGTGCGAACATCGGGGCGGGGCAGGGCATCCTCATCGCCGTGGCGGTGGGCCTGCTGATCGCCTTGCCGGGCGCGCTCTTCGCCGAGGAGATCCTGTCGGTGATGGGCGCATCGGAGAACGTGGTGAGCACCGGCTCGGCCTACACGCGGTGGATGTTCGCCGGTAACGTGGTGATCATGCTGCTGTTCAGCATCAACGCCGTATTCCGCGGCGCGGGCGACCCGCTGCTGGCGCTGGTGGTGCTGTGGGTGGCCAACATGATCAACATGGTGCTGGACCCGCTGCTGATCTTCGGCTGGGGCCCTTTCCCGGCCATGGGCATAGAGGGCGCGGCGGTGGCCACCAACATCGGGCGCGGCATCGGCGTGGCGCTGCAGTTCTGGCTGCTGGCGCGCGGGGTGGGCCGCGTGCGGCTGGGGTGGCATCACTTCCGTCCGGTGTGGAGCGTGCTGGTCACCATCGTGCGGGTGTCGGCGGGCGGCATCCTGCAATTCCTCATCGCCAGTGCCAGCTGGGTCTTCCTGGTGCGCATCGTCAGCAGCTTCGGCAGCGTGGCCGTGGCGGGCTATACCGTGGCCGTGCGGGTGATGATCTTCAGCCTGCTGCCCAGCTGGGGGGTGGCCAACGCGGCCGCCACACTGGTGGGCCAGAACCTGGGCGCGAAAGATCCCCGGCGGGCGGAGCGCGCCACCTGGCTGTGCGGGCACTATAACATGTTCTACATGGTGGCCGTGGCCGTGCTGTTCTGGCTCGCAGCGCCGTGGATCCTGGGCTTTTTCACCACGGACGCGGCCGTGTTGCAGTACGCGGTGGACGCGCTGCGCATCATCTGCCTGGGCTACTTCTTCTACGGCTACGGCATGGTGCTCGCGCAGGCCTTCAACGGCGCGGGCGACAGCTGGACACCGACGTGGATGAACCTGTTCTGTTTCTGGCTGGTGGAGATCCCGCTGGCGTGGCTGCTGGCCAAGTCGCTCGGCTGGGGACCCGATGGGGTGTTCGCCAGCGTGGCCATGGCCGAAAGCCTGCTCGCCGTGGTGAGCGCCTACTTCTTCCGGCGCGGGAAGTGGAAGCTGGTGCAGGTGTGATCGAGACTCAAGCCACAAGGCTCAAGACCCAAGGGGAAGTCGGCAAGTTCACAAGCGGCGAGTGGGCAAGTGGCAAGTTGGCGAGCTGCCAAGCGGCGGGTGGTTGCATGCCACCTTTCCACATTCCACCGGATGAGCGTTCACACCTGCTGCAGCCCGACTACCAGCCGAAGGCGGCGGGCTTCCCTGCGGCGTACCACTTCAGCAGGGTGTCGATGATGTGCTCCACCTTGCGCACATCGGCCCAGGTGCCGCGGAACACGAGGGTGCCGTCCGCATCGATCACGTACACGCCGTTGGGCGCGCGGCCGTAGGCGGTGAAGGTGGCGTCATCCATGCCGTCCACCAGCACGGGGAGGGTGCCGAGTTTGGCGAGCTCGCGGGCATGGGCGGTCTTCTGCTCAATGGTGGTGGGTGGCGGGAAGTGCTTGAAGTTGCGGTCGCCCGCATGCAGCTCACGCCCGTAGATCACGAAGAGGTCCACATCGGCCTTCACGTACTTCTTCGCCATGCGGCTCCAACTGGGCAGCTGGTGGCGCGCAGGCGGGTTGCTGATGCTGCCGAACATGAAGGCGCGGATGCGGCCCTTGCGTTCCGCCAGGTGGTACGGTGTCCCGGTGTTCGCCTCGGGCAGGGTGAAGTCGTGCATGCGGGGCACCATGCCACCGCCCTCGCTGTAGGTCTGCAGGTCCGCAATGGTGCGGCGCATGGTGCGGTTGAAGTTCATGTGCAAGGCGCTCACCTCCCTGCGCATGGCCTTGATGTCCGCCTTGGTGTAGGCGTTCAGGAAGTAGTCCAGGTCGTTGTGGAAGATGAGGCCGCTGTCGGTCACGGCCCAGGTGGGGTCCCAGTTGTTCAGTTGCGCGGTTGCATGCAGCGCGGGCAGCAGCAGCAGCAGGGACAGGATCTTCCTCATGGGTGCGGTTAAAAGTAGATCGGCGCTCCCATAGGAACGCCGATCATGCAAGTGGTGAACGCGGCCTTATGGCGTGGCCACGCGGCGTGTCTTGAAGGTGCCGGAGAAGGCCTCCCACTGGGTGTCCTTGTAGGCGCCTTCAGCGAAATAGACAAGGATGGGCTCCAGCTGTTCGGGGGTCATGTAGCCCTGCACGGGCGCCAGCACCTGGCCCTCCTTGTCCATCCACACGAGCGTGGGGTAGGCAATGCGGCCGTTCACGTTGGCAATGGCCAGGGTGAGCTGGTGGGTGCCGTTGCGGCTGCTGGCCATGGCGGGGTTGTAATCGGGGTTCTCGAATTTCTTGCCGTTATAGGCCACGGCGTCCTTTCCTTCGGCATTGAACTTCACCGCGTGGTAGTGCTTGTTGATGTAGGCCGCGGTCTGCAGGTCGGTGAAGGTTTTCGCCGTGAGCATCTTGCAGGGGCCGCACCATTCGGTGTACACGTCGATGAAGATGGGCTTGCCGTCCTTTTTGGATAGTTCCTGGGCTTTCTCCAGGGAGACCCAGTTGATGGTGCCTGTGGAGGCGGGAGCGGGGGATTGACCGCAAAGGGCAAGGGGAAGTGCCACGAGCGCGGCGAGCAGGGTACGCATGGGATGTGTGGTGTGGTGGCGGCGCAATGCCAAGGACCGTGCCGCAGTGCGAAGGTAGATCAATGGATGCCCTTCATCAGTTTGCGCACCCAGGGGGAGATGGCCAGCAGCACCACCCCGGCCACCAGGGCGTAGAGCGCCAGTTGGTGGTAGCCACTGGTGTAGCTCTGCAACTTGGCCATGTTGGTGGCCTCCTCTCCGGCAATGCTCATGCCCGCACCCAGCAGGCCGGCCACGTACTGGCCGTAGGCACTGGCCAGGAACCACATGCCCATCATCAGGCCCTGTACCGGCTGGGGCGAAAGCTTGGTCATCAGCGAGAGGCCGATGGGCGAAAGGCAGAGCTCCCCGAAGGTGATCACGAAGTAGCCCAGCGTGAAGAGGTCCAGGGAGGTGATGCCGTCCGCATCGGCGAAGAAGAGGGTGCTGTAGAACACGAAGAAGGCCACCGCCAGCAACAGGAAGCCCAGGCCGAACTTCACCACGCTGTTGGGCTCCAGCTTGCGTTTGCTCAGCCACACCCACAGGATGCCGATGGGCGCGGCGAAGAGGATCACGAAGAGGGAGTTGGAGCTGTTGTTCACCACGTTGGGGTCCATGGGGATGCCCAGCAGGGAATGCTTCAGGTTGTTCAGCGCGAAGAGGCTGAGGGAGCCGCCGCTCTGCTCGAAGAAGGCCCAGAAGAGGATGGAGAAGAGGATGAAGACGAGCGCGGCCATCAGGCGTTTGTTCTCCTCGCCGCTGAAGCGCCGCATCTCCCAGCCCAGGTACACCAGGGTGGCCGGGCCGATGATGTACATGAAGAGGTCCGTGTAGCGGGTGTTGGTGACCAGCAGCAGGATGAAAGGGATGGCGATCAAGGAGCCCACATAGGTGGCGATCTCATAGAGCCTGCGCCGGTGCAAAGGCATGTCCGCATGCAGGGGGCTGAGGCCGATGGGACCCATGGCGCGGCGCGTGAGGAGGAAGTTCACCAGGCTGATGGACATCACCACCCCCACGAGGGCGAAGGCCCAGCGCCAGCTGTGGTACTTGCCCACGTACACCATGAGGACGCCGCCAAGCAATGCGCCCAGGTTGATGCCGGCATAAAAGAGGCTGAAGCCGGCATCACGCCGGCTGTCGTTGGTGTGGTAGAGCTGGCCCACCATGGTGCTGATGTTGGGCTTGAAGAAGCCCGTGCCGATGATGGAGAAGCAGATGCCGATGTAGAAGAGCTCCTGCGGGGACACCGCCACGATCAGGCCGCCCGCGATCATCATGAGGGCGCCCCAGAGGAGCGACTTCTGGAAACCGAGGATCTTGTCGGCGAACACGCCACCGATGAAGGTGAAGGCGTAGACGAAGGCCTGGATGGCGCCGTACTGCAGGTTGGCCGTGGGGTCGTCGAGGCCCAGGTTGCTCACCATGAATACGGTGAGCATGCCGCGCATGCCGTAGAAGCAGAAGCGCTCCCACATCTCGGTGAAGAAGAGGGCCCAGAGCTGCTTGGGGTATTTGCCCTGAAAATCGCGGATCTGGGCCAGGGTGATGGGGGTGGTGGACATGACGGCGTACTAGGGGTGGATCGCGCTGGCGCGCATGGTCAGCAGCGGGAGGTGTGACGCAACAACGGTGAATGGCTGGTGGCCATTGGACGTGGAAGGAGCACGATCAAATGGATGCGCCTCAGTTGATGCCGTGCATCCACTTTTTCATGGACGGTGTGAGCACCAGCAGCACTGCCGCGCAGCCCAGCACGATGTACACCCCCCATTGCAAGTACACGTCCATGAACCCGGTGAGCTCGGCGATCGGGTCGGCCCCGTCCGTGGCGCTGCTGGCGATCAGCTGCCCCAGTTTGCCGGCCACCTTGTGGGCAAAAGCGATACTGAGGAACCAGCTGCCCATCACAAAGCCCACCACCTTCTGGGGGCTCAGTTTGGTGACCACGCTGAGGCCCACCGGGCTCAGGAACAATTCACCGGTGGTGTGCAACAGGTACATGCCGATCAGGAAGCCCATGGGGATGGCGGTGGCGCCCGCCCCGTTGGCGATGCCCACCTTCACGCCCCATACGATGATGCCATAACCGATGGCCATTTGGATGAGGCCGTAGAAGAACTTCATCGGCGTACGCGGCTCCAGCTTGTTCTTGGCCAGCCACACCCACAGCCAGTTGAACACCGGCGCCAGCAGCATGATGAAGAGCGCGTTCACCGACTGGAACTGCGAGGCCTCGATGCCGGCCCTGTTCACATAGCGGTCCGTAAGGATGTTGATGGAGCCCCCCGCCTGTTCGAAGAGCACCCAGAAGATCATATGGAAAAAGAACAGGATGAGGAAGACGAAAAGCCGTTGCCCCTCGGCGCGGTCCTCGGCCGTGAAGGCCGTGTACAGCAGATAGCCCAGGCAGGCGAAGCCCGCACCGAAGAGCAGCCAGTCGGTGATGCCTTCGCTGTTGATCAGGAAACTGAAGATCGGGATCACCACCAGGCAGCCCAGCACGGTCAATGGAAAGGCCTTCAAGCCCATGAAGCGCCATTGGTCGGCGCCTTCGGGCGCGTGGCCCTTGCCCTCCAGGTACCTGAAGTTGTAGAAGAACACGAGCATGCCCAGCAGCATGCCCAGGCCGGCGGAGAAAAAGCCGTAGTGCCAGCCCACGCGCTGCCCGAGGTAGCCGCAAGTGAGCGGCGCCAGGAAGGCCCCGATGTTGATGCCCATGTAGAACAGCGTGTAGGCGCCGTCCTTGCGCGCATCGTTGCGATCATAAAAGGTGCCGAGGAAGCTGCTGATGTTGGGCTTGAAGAGGCCGTTGCCCACGGTGAGCGCCGCCAGGCCCAGGAAAAAGATGCTCTCGCTGTGCAAGGCGCCCGTGGAGCCCGAGGAGAGCGCGAGGATGAACTGGCCGAGCGCCATGAAGGCACCGCCCGTAAGGATCGCCTTCCGGAAACCGATGGCCCGGTCGGCCAGCATGCCGCCGATCACCGGCGCGGCGTACAGCAAGGCATTGTAAGCGCCATACACGCCGTAGGCGCGTGCATCGGCCTCGCCAGCGGCCATCTTATCGAACAGGTCCTTGGTGAGGTACAGCACCAGCAGCGCCCGCATGCCATAGAAGCTGAAGCGCTCCCATAGCTCGGCGAAGAAGAGCACGAAGAGCGCCTTCGGGTGGATCTTGCGCTGACTGTAAAGCGTGGCGGGTACCCAGATGAGCACGAAGGCCCATCCGATCACGAGGCTCCAGAGCGCGAAGTCCATGCAGGTGGTGGTTTAAGGATGGTTCGGAAGGGCGTAAGGTAGAAAAGGGCTGGATGTGGGCAAGGACCATGGCCGGGGACACAAGGCGCAAGGCTCAAGTCACAAGGCTCAAGACGCAAGGCTCAAATGCAAGGCACCCCGGAGGGGGCCGTGAAGAGGAACGAAGAGCCTATCGCCGGCGCCCCTGCTGTTGCTTCTGCATCTCCTCCAGGCGCTGCTGCCAGCGGCTCTTCTTGCGGGGCTTCTTCATGTTGGCCAGCAGCTCGGCGCGCAGCTTCTCCTCGTCGATGAACCAGCGGCTCAGCACGGTCATCTGCAGGATGCTGATGAGGTTGGCCAGGAGGTAGTAGTAGCTGAGGCCCGCGCTGAAGTTGTTCATGAAGAGCAGCATCATCACGGGGAACATGTACATCATCAGCTTCATGCTCGGCATGCCCTGCTGGGTGGGCATGTGCTTCTGGTTGAGCAGGGTGTAGATCACGGTGCTGGCGGCCATCAACAGGGTGAAGAGGCTCACGTGATCACCGTACATGGGTATGGTGAAGGGCAGGTCCAGGATGCTGTCGTAGCTGCTGAGGTCGTCCGCCCAGAGGAAGCTCTGCTGGCGCAGTTCGATGCTGGCCGGGAAGAAGCGGAACATGGCGTAGAGCACCGGCAGCTGGATGACCATGGGCACGCAGCCGCTGGCGGGGTTCACGCCGGCCTTGCGGTACAGGTCCATGGTGGCCTGCTGCTTCTTCAGCGGGTCGGCGTCCTTCATCTTCTCGTTGATGGCGTCCATCTCCGGCTTCAGGGCGCGCATGCGCACGCTGCTGCGCTGGTTGCGGTAGGTCAGCGGCGTCAACAGCAGTTTGATGGCGATGGTGAGCAGCAGGATGATGACGCCGTAGCCGAGGTTGAAACCGCCGAAGAAGTTGAAGATGGGGATCACCAGAAAGCGGTTCATCCAGCCGAAGATGCCCCAGCCCAGGTCAATGATGCGGTCGAACTGCTCCACCTTGGTGCGGCGCAGGGTGTTGTAGTGGTTGGGGCCCAGGTAGAGCCGCATGGGCACGATCACGTTCGCTGCCGCAGCCTTGTCGAAGTAGAGCTTCGCACTATACCGCTTGTTGTGGTCGGGCGAGGTGCTCGGGGTGATGCTGATCTCCGAACCGTTGGCGGTGAAGCCCTCCTCGCTGATCAGGCCCACGGAAAAGAAGTCCTGCTTGAAGGCGACCCAGTTGGTGCGGCCGTCCAGCTTCTTGGCCTCGGCCTCGCTTTCGCTCAGGTAGTTGCGGTCGTCCGCGAAGTACTTGTAGAAGACGGTGCTTTTCTGCTGTTCGGCGGGCAGGTACTTCTCGTTGTTGCGGCCCACCACTTCCCAGTGGAAGAAAAGGCTGCGCGGGTCCACATCGCCCTGCAGGCCCACGAGCTCCACGCTGTGGTGCAGGAAGTACTTCGCGCTGTCCAGCCGGTAGGTGATGGCCAGGTAACGGGCGGGGTCGGCGGTGGGGGCCTTCAGGCGCACCTCCAGGGGGGAGATCTGCTCGGCGGTGAAGTGCAGGTCGCGGGTGCTGATGTCCAGGTTGCCGGAGAAGAAGCGCCACTCGTACACACCGCTGTCCGGGTCGGCCAGGAGCAGGGGCTCGCCGTGGTAGGTGGTGTAGTCCTTCAGGCGGATCACCTGCGGGTGCGCACCGTGGGTGCTGATGCTGAGCTGTACATCCTCGTTCTCCAGCACAATGGTGCGCCCTTCGCCGGTGGAAGCGGGCAGGAAGATGCCGTAGCGCGCCAGCAGGCGCATGCGCTCCAGGCTGTCCGTGGCCAGGCTATCGGTGGTGCTGGCGGGGGCTGCTGCCGGCGCTGCTTCGGCAGGCACTTCCGCTGCGCGGCGCGCTTCTTCGCGGGCCTGCGCTTCGATCTGCAGCGTGGCCAGGCTGTCCTGTTCGCGGCGGGTGGCTTCGATCTGTTCGCGGCTGGGGGCCTGCCACCACGTGAAGCCGATGAGGATCAGCACGATGAGCAGGAAGCCGATGATGGAATTACGGTCCATGAGGGGGCCGCGAAGATAGCCGGATGGGGGAAGTGGAAGGGGTGTGCATACTGGAGCTCCTGGGACCGTTCGACCATATGGACCAACACGCGCGGCCAAGCGGACAGGCCGATCCTATTACAGCCTGTACCTTACCCTTCCAATGAGGCTGATCCTGCGGTGGTCCCTTCCATTTATCCTCTGCTGTTCCTTCCTACAGGTGCAGGCGGACGGTAGCGGGCAGAAGCCAGAACAGGGACCATGGCGTTTGGGTGCTTCCATTGCCATGATCCGCTTCGTAGAACTCAGCAGAACTGGCTCGGAATATTGGGGCTCGGACACCTCGGGCCTTCACCGCGGCTTTTATCCGTTCCGATGGGGAAAGTACCGCGACGTGGTCGAGGGCCGGCGTTCGATGGTCCTGCCCGGGGTGTTCGTGCGAAATGATGCGCAAACGGAGCTCGGCATCTGGGTGGGATGGAACAACGTGAAGTACGTGGAAACGAACGTCATGCCATCGGGGTACAGCACAAGCCACTGGTTCGTTCGTGCCGAGTATACACGTTCCACAAGACCTCGTGTGCAGCCGCAGCGCCCCCGTTTCGGCCTGCGTTATGGGGGGGCGATGACCTTTGGCGATGGGACCATGTCGTCCGCTGGGCGTTGGACCGCTGTCTATGGAAATGGGTATAGCGAGAAGTACTTGAAGTCGAACGTGTTGCTTTTGCAAGGGAGCATTTGGTTCGGCTACCGCTCGGCGGGTTTCAACGCGGGTGTGCAGTGGTATTTGAACCTGGCCGCCTGGGTGTGGGGTGACTACCGCAATGCAGGGTGGGACCGGATCGGGTTGGATGAGCGCGAGTGGGACAGGAAGTCGCACTTCAATACGTTCGTCCTGGCCGATAAGCTGGTCCAGGAAGGGTTGTTCTCAAGCTATTTCCAGTTCGTCGTGAGTGTACCACTGGTGCGTATTGGTAAAGCGAAGGATACGCCCCCCAAGGAGGGCATGTCCTACCGGTAGAATGATCCAGGGATCAAAACCGCCTACGCCTCGGCCTTCACCGTGCCGCTGCCGTTGGCGGGCGCGGGGCTGTGGCTTTGCTGGGCCGCCTTTACAAAGGCGATGAAGAGCGGGTGCGGCTTGGCCACCGTGCTGCGGTACTCCGGGTGGAACTGGGTGCCGATGAAGAAGGGGTGGTCCTTCAACTCCACGATCTCCACCAGCTTGCCCTGCGGGTTGATGCCCGTGGCCTGCATGCCGGCCTGCTCGTAGCGCTTCAGGTAGGCGTTGTTGAACTCGTACCGGTGGCGGTGGCGCTCGCTCACCTGCTTGCGCTTGTAAATGCGGTGGGCCAGGGTGCCCTCCACCAGCTGGCAGGGGTATGCGCCCAGGCGCATGGTGCCGCCCTTGTCGGCCACGGTCTTCTGCTCCTCCATCATGGCGATCACCGGGTCCGGTGTCTCGGGCGCCATCTCGGTGCTGTTCGCCTCGGCCAGCCCCAGCACGTGCCGGCCGAACTCGATCACGGCGCACTGCATGCCCAGGCAGATGCCGAAGAAGGGGATGCGGTTCTCGCGCGCGAAACGGATGGCGGCGATCTTGCCCTCGATGCCGCGGTGGCCGAAGCCCGGCGCCACCAGGATGCCGCCCACGCCGCCCAGGTGCCTGGCGATGTTCTTCTCGTTGATCTTCTCGCTGTGCACCCAGCGGATGTGCACCTTCAACTCGTTGGCGGCCCCGGCGTGTTCCAGCGCCTCCTTGATGCTCTTGTAGGCGTCCTTCAACTCCACGTACTTGCCCACCAGCGCCACGTTCACTTCACCCTTGGGCTGCTTGTAGCGGCGCAGGAAGTCCTTCCACGACTCCAGGTCGGCCTCGGGGAAGCTGGTGAGGCCCAGGCGGCGGAGCACCACTTCATCAAGCTTCTCCTCCTGCATCATCAGGGGCACATCGTAGATGGTCTCCGCATCGCGGCTTTCGATCACGGCCTCGGTATCCACGTTGCAGAACAGGGCGATCTTGTCCTTCATGCCCCGTTGCATGGGGTGCTCGGTGCGGCACACGAGCACGTCCGGCTGCACGCCCAGGCTCAGCAGTTCCTTCACGCTGTGCTGGGTGGGCTTGGTCTTCAGCTCGCCGGTGGTGTGCAGGAAGGGGAGCAGCGTGAGGTGCACCACCAGGCAGTCGCGGCCCTTCTCCCAGCGCAGCTGGCGGATGGCCTCGATGTAGGGCAGGCTCTCGATGTCGCCCACGGTGCCGCCCACCTCGGTGATCACGAAGTCGTAGATGCCCTTGCGACCCAGTGCCTGGATGTGGCGCTTGATCTCGTCGGTGATGTGGGGGATGACCTGCACGGTCTTGCCCAGGTATTCGCCCCGGCGCTCCTTGGTGATGACGTTCTGGTAGATACGGCCGGTGGTGACGTTGTTGGCCTGGCTGGTGGGCACATCCAGGAAGCGCTCGTAATGGCCCAGGTCCAGATCGGTCTCGGCGCCGTCCTCGGTCACGAAGCACTCGCCGTGCTCGTAGGGGTTCAGCGTGCCGGGATCCACATTGATGTAGGGGTCCAGCTTCTGGATGGTGACGGTGAACCCCCGCGCCTGGAGCAATTTGGCCAGGCTGGCGGAGATGATGCCCTTCCCGAGCGAGGAGGTGACCCCGCCGGTAACGAAAATGTATTTGGTGGATCCCGTCATCGCTGGGTGAAGAGTGGGCGGCTTCCTTGCCGCACCGCGATCACGGGGTGTAAAGATACGGGGCCGGGGCGAGCGGGCCGCCTCAACTTGTCAACCAAGTTGGAACATGCGGGCCTGCGGGCCGGTACCAGCTTAGAAGGAGTAGCTGATGCCGGCGCTGGGCAGGATGGGCAGCTGGTCCACGCGGCGGCCGCGGATGCGGTCGTAGTAGAAGATGTTGTCGCGGTCCAGCATGTTGGTCACCCCCAGGTCCATCTGTAGCACCTGGCGGTCGTCCAGCTTCCAGGTCTTGGTGAAGTTCACGTCCACACGGGCATAGCTCGGCAGGCGGCCGCCGTTCAGGTCGCCGTACAGGGTGGTAAGGCTTCCGTTCACGGTGGTGAGGTCGGTGCCGATGCCGCCATCGAAGACGTTGCCTTCATGATAACCCTGGGTCTGCGTGAAGGGGAAGCCACTGCCGTAGTTCCAGCGGAAGCTGCCCTTCCAACTGTCGTGTCTGCCGAAGGTGTAGCTGGCCAGCAGGTTGATGTTGTGGCGGCGGTCCCAGATGGGGTTGTACTTCTGTACGCCATCCCACCGGTATACATAGGTGTAAGCGTACACGAACCAGAGGTAGGTGCGGCCCTTCTCGTACTTCAGCAACATGTCCGCGCCGTAGGCCTTGCCGGTCTCGAGCAGGAAGTCCTTGCGCTGCTCGGCGGGCTTGTCCTCGAACTGGGGCGTGTCCGGGTAGATCTTGTTGCGGTTCAGGTTGGTCACCTGGCGGAAGTCCTTCAGGTAGCCCTCGATGTTCACGGTGAACTCACGGCTCAGGTCCACCTCGAAGCCCATGATGTAATGGTTGGCGCGCTGCAGCGGGTCCCTTACCTCCCGCACCTCGCCGTTCTCGTCCGTGAAGGTCTTGGGCAGGTCGGTGGGCGAGGCCAGGAAGCCGTAGAAGAGGTTCACCACGTCGCGGTCATTGTTGGTGGCCACCAGGTTCTGGCTGTAGCGGCCGGCGCTGCCCTTCAGGCGGAAGTTGTTGGTCACGTTCCACTTCGCACCAATGCGGGGCTCCACGTTCATCACCGCCAGGGTGGCGTAGTAGTGCAGGCGCAGGCCGGGGTCGATCACGAACTTGTTCTTCCGCCAGCGGTAGTTGAAGTAGCCGGCGATCTCCGTGGTGTTCTCCTCCTGCGAGAACTTCTGCTGGGCATCGTTGAAGAAGCTGAAGTAGGTGCGGAAGCCGAGGAGCTCCAGGCCATAGCGGGCTTCGCTCTCGCCCACGAAGTACTTGAAGTTGAGGCCGGCGTTGAAGCTGTTGATCTCGCTGGTGCGGGGGGGGAGGTCGCCTTCCGCAAGGGAGATGGAGTAGTCGCTGATGGCAAAGACCCCGTCGATGAGCACCGCACTGCCGGACGGCACCAGCACGAAGTTGGTTCCGGCGCCCCAGTTGGTCCACTCCAGGTCGCTTACACCGCGGTAGTTCGCCTGGTCATTGAAGCGGAAGCCGAAGAGGTTGAATTTGCTGCCGTTGCCCCCGGCGAAACTCATCTTGCCATACACATCCGTGAAGGAGAAGGGCAGGCCGGCACTGTCCACGTAGGTGTAGAGGAGCTTGCTGCTCTGGTCCAGGTAACTGTGGCGGAAATTCACCAGGAAGGAGCTGCTGCCACTGCCGGGGTCGGTCTGTTTCTTCATGGGCCCCTCCAACAGGCCCTTGGCCGCGAAGGTGCTGGCGGCCACGCGGCCGCTGAGGCGGGTGCGGTTGCCATCCCGGCTGGTGATGTCCATTACGCTGCTGATGCGGCCGCCATGCTCGGCGTTGAAGCCGCCTGTGTAGATGTCCGCGTTGCGGATGATGTCGTTGTCGAACACGCTGAAGAGGCCGATGCTGTGGAAGGGGTTGTACAGCACCATGCCGTCCAGCATCACCTTGTTCATGATGGGCGAGCCGCCGCGGATGTAGAGCTGGCCGCCCTGGTCGCCGGTGAACACCACACCGGGCACCACCTGCAGGTATTGCGCGAGGTCCTTTTCGCCGCCCACCGCCGGCAGCTTGTCGATCTGTTTGGGCGTCACCTTGGTGATGCCTGTGCGCACCTGGTTCTGCGCCTCCTGCTTCTCGGCCGTCACCTCGAAGGTCTTCATGACGATGGCCGCCTTCTTGATCACGAGCTTCTCGGTGAGGATCTGGTCCTTCACCACGTTCACCTCCTTGCGCAGGGTGTCGTAGCCCAGGTAGGTCACCATCAGCGTGTAGCTGCCCGGCGGAATGCGCGTGATGCTGTAGTATCCGTTCACGTCCGTAGCCGCGCCGATGGTGGTGCCCACCAGGTACACGTTGGTGAAGATGATGGGCTCGCCCGATTCGCCATCGGTGACAAAACCGCGGATGGTGCCGGTCTGGGCGGCAAGGCCCAGGGAGAGCAGGATGCCGCAGAGGGTCAGCGCGCGGCGCGAAAGGAGCAGGGACATCGGTTCGCAGGGAAGGGCCGCTAAAGTAGCCGGATGATCCGATGCCACCACCGGCGCTGGATGAACGGTGTTTCGACACCAGGGAACGGAGCGGGCCCAACGGACTGTCACAGGATCGCCGACCTTTCGGGCATGCGTACCCGCCTTTTCCACCCGATGACGGCCTTGGTGGCATGTCTCGCGCTTCCCGCCATGTTGCCCGCACAGACCGGCCCCGTGCATGTGTTGTACGACGGTCAGGGAAAGCGTGTGGACGACAGGAAGGTCCACAAGGTGCTGGCCGGTGCGGACGTGGTGCTGTTCGGTGAGCTGCACAACAACAGCATGGCGCACTGGCTGCAATTGGTGCTGGCCACGCAACTGGCGGACCGCAAGCCCTTGATCATGGGGGCGGAGATGATCGAGACGGACGACCAGGAGGCCTTGGACCGCTACCTGCGCAAGGAGATCGATGCCGTGGGGCTGGACAGCAGCGCCCGTTTGTGGAAGAACCATCCTACGGACTATGCGCCGTTGGTTGACCTGGCCCGCGAGCGTGGCCTGCCCTTCATCGCCACCAACGTGCCGCGGCGTTACGCTTCACTGGTGTACAAAGGCGGCTTCGAAGCCTTGGACACACTTCCGGAAAGTGAGAAGCGCTGGATCGCGCCGCTGCCCATCGCATTCGACCCCACGGTTCCGAGCTATGCCGCGCTGTTGGCGGGTATGGAAGGGCACGGCGGTGCCAACCTGCCCAAGGCCCAGGCGCTGAAGGATGCCACCATGGCCTGGTCCATCATGAAACACTGGCGGCCCGGTAGCCTCTTCCTGCACTTCAACGGCGCGTACCACAGCGACCAGCATGAAGGCATCGCCTGGTACCTGAAACGTGAAGCACCTGCCTTGCGCGTGGTCACCATCACCACCGTCACGGCCGCGGACCCCAGGCGCTTCGATCCCGAGTGGAAAGGCCGCGCCGATCTGGTCCTGGTGGTGGATGAGCGGGTGCCGGGAAGCTATTGACAAGACTCAAGGCACAAGACTCAAGGCACAAGACTCAAGGCACAAGTCACAAGTCTCAAGTGGAGAGGCTCAAGCGGCGAGTGGGCAAGTTGGCAAGCAGCACGTGGGATAGACGCATGCCACATTTCCAAAGGGCACATTTTCACATTCGCTGCGTCCGCTGCGCCCCCGCGTCTCTGCGGTGAGGCCTTTACCACGCGTTACCCCGCGATCCGTTCCACCAGCTCGATCAGCAGTTCCCCATCGCTCGCACTGCGGTCGCCCACACCCTTGCTGCGCAGGTCAGCCTGGCGCAGGTGCCGTTGGATCTCCGCCAGCTGGCTGATGTTGAAGTTGCGGGCTGAGGCGGTGTAGTCGCGCAGGAAGAAGGGCGGGACACCCATGCGCCGGGCGAGTTCGTTCTGGTCCACGCCGGGGCTGCCGTGCACGATGGCCAGCTTGGAGAAGTAGGTGTTCAGCGCGCCCACGGTCAACACCAGGGGATGTTCCTTGGGGTCCTGCGCGAAGACCTTGGCTATTCCCAGCGCCTTGGCACGGTCGCGCGCGCCCAGCGCGTTCTGCAACTCGAACACATTGTGGTCCTTGCTGATGCCCACGATGCGCTGGATGGCATCCGCCGTGATGGTGCCGTTCGGCTCGGTCACCAGGCAGAGCTTCTCCACCTCTTTCACGGCCTTGGCCAGGTCGCTGCCCAGGTGCGCGGCCAGCAGGCGGGCTTCATTGGCGCCCAGCTTGCGTTTCTGTTTCGCGGCGATCGCCGTGAGCATCGCCGGCAGCTTGTCCTCCTTCACCTTGTCGCTCAACAACACGGCGCCGCCACCCTTCTGCACGCTTTTCAAAATGGTCTTCCGCCCGTCCACCTTCTTGTGCATGTAGGACAACACGAGCACGGTGGTGGGGGTGGGTTTCTGGAAGTAGGCCTCCAGCTTTTCCAGTTCATCGATCCGCCAGGCCTGCAGTTCGCGCACCACCACCAGCTGGCGCTCGGCCATCATGGGGTAGCGCAGGCAGGTGTCCTTCACCTGGTCGGCCGTGCATTCGCGGCCGTAAAGGATGGTCTGGTTGAAGTCGCGCTCGTGGTCCTGCAGCGCCAGCGCCTCGATCTCCTGCGCCATGCGGTCGATGAAGAAGGTCTCCTCGCCGTGCAGCAGGTACACCGGACGGAAGGTGCCGGAGCGTACTTCCTTGGTCAGCTTGCGCAGGTCGTCCAGCACGCTCATTCGAAACGCAGGTGTTTCACCGAGTGGCCCTTGTTGATGATCTCGCGCAGGCTGGCGATGCCCACCTTCACATGCGTCTGCACGAAGTTGTTCGTCACCTGTTGGTCGGTGGCGCTGGTCTTCACGCCCCAGGGCATCATGGGCTGGTCGCTCACCAGCAGCAACGCGCCGGTGGGTATGCCGTTGGCGAAGCCGGTGACAAAAAGTGTGGCCGTTTCCATGTCGATGCCCATGCAGCGCAGTTGTCGCAGCCGCTCCTTGAACTCCGCATCATGCTCCCACACGCGGCGGTTGGTGGTGTACACCGTTCCGGTCCAGTAGTCCAGCTCCATGTCGCGGATCACGTGGCTCACCGCGCGGTGGATCATGAAGCTGGGCAGCGCGGGCACCTCGGGCGGCAGGTAGTCGTTGCTGGTACCCTCGCCGCGGATGGCCGCGATGGGCAGGATCAGGTCGCCGAGGTGGTTCTTCTTCTTCAGCCCGCCGCACTTGCCCAGGAAGAGCACGGCCTTGGGCTTCACCGCGCTCAACAGGTCCATCACGGTGGCGGCGTTGGCGCTGCCCATGGTGAAGTTGATCATCACCATGTCCTCGGCGATGGCCACGCGCATGGCCTTGTTGGCGGGGCCCATCTCGGCGCCCGTCTGCTGCTGGAAGATGTCCAGGTAGTTGTCGAAATTGGTGAGCAGCACGTAGGGCTTGAACTGCTCCACGGGCACGCCGGTGTAGCGGGGAAGCCAGTTGCCGACGATCTCGTCCTTGGTGTGCACTTTTGCGGGGAAGCGATCCGGGATGGACACCTTGCGGCTGCCGGACCACGGCGTCAAAACTAAACAGGATGCCGACGGCCCCCGGGTGTGGTGCCCCGCGCGCCGCCGCTGGGTGGCGTTGACCCCCGAGGAATGGGTGCGGCAGCACTTCCTCAACCACCTCGTGCACGACCTCGGCTGCCCGCTTTCCCTCGTCGCGGTGGAACAGGGGTTATCGCTCCACGGCCTCAGCAAGCGGGCGGACATCGTGGTGTACGGTCGCGATGGCGCACCCGTGGCCTTGGTGGAATGCAAGGCGCCCGGCGTCAAGCTCACCCAGGGGGTCTTCGATCAGGCCGCGCGGTATAACATCCATTTCCGCGTGCGCTGGCTGCTCGTCACCAACGGGCTGCTGCACTATGCCTGCGAAGTGGCCCACGCAGAAGGAAAGGTGCGCTTCGCGAAGGAGTTGCCGGGGTATGGGGGGATGGCGAATGACGGACCTGTCTAGGAATTGCGGTTCGACGGGCTCACCGCGACCAAACAGCGGCCTTCGGTCAGTGCATTTGAACATTGACAGCGTGGTGAAGGCTGGCTTGGAAGCGATAGTCAAAGAATGGTCAGGTCAACGGTTCGACGGGCTCACCGCGACAAGTCAATGATTTCATCATAAGATCTTGCCACAGGAAGTCACCCTGATCTTGATCACTGGTCACGGTGAGCCCGTCGAACCGCTACCACATTCCAACCCATACCTTTCCCTTGTCGAGCATAATCATGCATCGCACATTCTACGTCTACATTCTTCGCTGCGTGGACGATTCGTACTACATCGGTGTTACGAACAATGTTGATCGGCGCTTTGCGGAGCATCAGGATGGGCTTAACGCGGGCAGCTACACGCATGATCGTCGACCCGTGGAACTTGTGTATGTGGAACGTTACTCCTTCGCGCTTGAGGCCATCGCGCGGGAGAAGCAGCTGAAACGTTGGTCGCGCAGGAAGAAGGAAGCGTTGATCGCGGGTGATGTGGCCAAGCTCCGGTTCGAGGCCCTGGCCCATGAGCGCAAGACCTTTCCGCCCTTGTCGCCAGAGGAGCGGAGGCCCGCCGTAAAGCGATCGCCCAAGGAAGGTCCGGGCAACGGTTCGACGGGCTCACCGTGACCGGACAGTGGCATTCGGACAGCGCATTTGAACTATGACAGAGGGGTGAAGGCTGACTTGGAAGCGATCGCCCAAGGAAGTTCCGGGCAACGGTTCG
>JAEUSU010000035.1 GCA_016788635.1 Flavobacteriales bacterium
GGCACATCAACACATACACGACCCACGTCTCTGGCGGACCTTGTCCGCCGAAGCTCGCCGACGCAGGCGGTGCGGCTGGGCACATCGGGGGTTCGAAGCTCGCCTTCGCCCCGGCTTTGGGGCCGGGGCTTCGGCGAGCGAAGGCGGAGAGGGAGGGATTCGAACCCCCGGTACCCCGAAGGGCACACCTGATTTCGAGTCAGGCCCGATCGACCACTCTGGCACCTCTCCGAAGGGCGGCAAAGGTAGAAGGATCGTGCGGCCCGGATCCGGCACTGCTACCTTTGCCCCATGCTAATGACCGTGTTGCTGGCGGTGGGGCTTCTGGCCCTTGCGTTCGCAGGCATCGCCGTGAAGATCCTGATGAAGAAGAACGGCCAGTTCGCCGGTACCTGCGCGAGCAACAACCCGCTTGTGCAGCGCGAAGGCGGCACCTGCGGATATTGTGGTGCCAAGCCTTCTGAGCAGTGCCGGAGCAACGAGGTCTCGGCCTGATCACTGTCATTTAAGGCACGGCACCCGGTGGGTCCTCCTGCCCTTCCGGCCAACCCGGAGTTGACCAGATGTGGTAGCCCCCATTGCCATTGTCCAGGACCAGGTAGGCATCCACCTCCGGATGCACTTGCAGCCAGTCGATCGCCTGTTGCGGGCCCATCACCATCAGCGCGGTGCCCAACGCATCCGCAGTGGCACAATCATCGGCGATCACCGAGGCGCTCAACAAGGCGTTCATCGCGGGTCTGCCTGAGCGTGGATCGATCGTGTGGCCGTAACGCCGGCCACCGACCTCCATGAACTTGCGGTAGTTGCCACTGGTGGCAAGGGCCCGGTCGCGCAATGGCACCACGGTCTGCTGCACATGGTCCTGGCCCGCCACAGGCTTGTCGATCTGGATCGTCCAGTCGGTGTCCCTTGAATTCATGCCGCTGCTTCGCACCTCGCCCCCCACCTCCACCATGAAGCGCTCAATGCCGCGCTGCCGCAGCAGCAATGCGAGCATGTCCACCGTGTAGCCCTGGGCGATGCCGTTGGGATCGAATTCCATACAGGGCGCGGCCTTCCGGAACATCAGTCCACCGGCGCTGCCTTCCCAGCTGTCGGGGATGCGGATGCGGTCCATGCCCACGCAACGCAGCAGGCTGTCCACCGCGGTGGTATCCAGCTCAGCCTGGCCTTGGCGTCCCAGCCCCCACGCACGCACCAGTGGCAGTACGGTGGGATCGAACGCGCCATCCGTGGACAGCCATTGCTGGCGGGCCAGCGCGGCCACCACCTGGAAGTGCCGGTCAGCCGTGATGAAGCTGTCCGCTGTGGCATTGAAGCGCACCACCGTGCTGCCCTCCACCCACAGGCTCAGGCTGCTGTCGATCACCTGAAAGAGACTGTCCACGACTGCGTGCAGGTCGCGACCCAGGCTGTCATGGTAGGTGATGGTAAAGGTGCTGCCTTGGGCGTTGCCGCGTAAGGTGGTCCATTCCGCCTGGCGGGGTCCACAGGCCGCCAAGGACAACGCGCTTAGCAGGAACGAAAAGCCCCGCTCGCGGCGGGACTTTCCAATCACAGGTGCAAACGGGATCATCCGCCGAAGTCGTCGAAGCTGACGTTCTCCTTGGGCACACCCCAGTCGTCCACCATCTTCAGCACAGCGGCGTTCATCATGGGTGGACCGCAGAAGTAGAACTCGATGTCCTCGGGGGCATCGTGCTTCTTCAGGTACTGGTCGATCACGGCCTGGTGCACGAAGCCGGTGAAGCCATCACCCTCGGGATCGTTCACGTCCTTCTTCACCTTCCAGTTGTCGTCGGGGTGCGGTTCGCTGAGCACCACGAAGAACTTGAAGTTGGGGAACTCGCGGGCGATGCTGTTGAAGTGCTCCAGGTAGAAGAGTTCGCGCTTGCTGCGGCCACCGTACCAGTAGGTGACCTTGCGGCCGCTCTTCAGGGTATGGAAGAGGTGGAAAAGGTGCGAACGCATGGGGGCCATGCCCGCGCCACCGCCGATGTAGAGCATTTCGGCGCCGGTCTCCTTGATGAAGAACTCGCCATAAGGACCGCTGATGGTGACCTTGTCGCCGGGCTTGCAATTGAACACGTAGCTCGAGCAGATGCCGGGGTTCACCTGCATCCAATCATTCTTCGCACGGTCCCAAGGCGGCGTGGCGATGCGGATGTTGAGCATCACGATGTTGCCTTCGGCCGGGTGGTTGGCCATGGAGTAGGCCCGGAAGATGGGTTCGGGATTTTTCATCTTCAGGTCCCAGAGCTTGTACTTGTCCCACTCGGGCTTGAAGTCCTGTGGATCGCGGCCCAGCGCCACCAGTTCAGGGTGCGCGGTGATGTCCATGTCCTTGAAGTCCACCTCGCACGGGGGCACATCGATCTGGATGTAACCGCCGGCCTCGAAGTGCAGGTGCTCGCCCGGAGGCAGCTTCACCACGAACTCCTTGATGAAGCTGGCCACGTTGTAGTTGGATACCACTTCACATTCCCACTTCTTGATGCCGAAGATCTCCTCGGGCACCTTGATGTCCATGTCCTGTTTCACCTTCACCTGGCATCCCAGGCGCCACTTCTCCTGTATGGCCTTGCGGCTGAAATACGGCGCTTCGGTGGGCAAAATCTCACCACCGCCTTCAAGCACCTGGCACTTGCACATGGCACAGGTGCCACCGCCGCCGCAGGCGCTGGGCAGGAAGATCTTCTGCTCGCTGAGGGTGCTGAGCAGGGTGCTGCCCGCCGCCACCTCAACGGTCTTTTCCCCATTGATGCGGATCTTGACCAGACCGGATGGCGAGAGCTTCGCCTTGGCATACAGCAGCAGGCCTACAAGGAGCAGTGTAACGGTGAGGAATACCGCCAGCGTGATGAGGAGCGTGGAACCCATGGTGGTGGATCAGATCTTGATACCCATGAAGGCCATGAAGGCAATGCCCATGAGGCCGGTGAGGATGAAGGTGATGCCCAGGCCGCGGAGCGGAGCGGGGATGTGCGCGTAACGAAGCTTCTCGCGAATGGCGGCAATGGCCAGAATGGCCAGGAACCAACCCACGCCGCTGCCGACCGCGAAACTGGTGGCCTCCAGGATGGTGCTGTACTGGCGCTCCTGCATGAAAAGCGCGCCACCGAGGATCGAGCAGTTCACCGCGATCAGCGGCAGGAAGATGCCCAGTGCGCCATACAGGGCCGGGGCGAACTTCTCCACCACCATCTCCACCAGCTGCACGATGGCCGCCACCACGGCGATGAACATGATGAAGGCCAGGAAGCTGAGGTCCACGTCCGCGAATGAAGGGCCCATCCACGCGAGCGCCCCCTGCTTCAAGACATAGTTCTCCAGCAGGTAATTCACCGGCACGGTAACACCCAGCACGAAGATCACCGCGGCTCCCAGGCCCACGGCCGTCTTCACCGTCTTGCTCACGGCCAGGTACGAGCACATGCCCAGGAAGTAGGCGAAGATCATATTGTCTATGAAGACCGCCTTGACGAAGATGTTGACCAGGTTCATGCTTCGGCAGGTTGAGGGTTGGAGGTTGGCACTGAAGGTTGAGGGTTGGGGATCGGGACAGGTTCAAGGTAGGCCCAAATGCCATCCTCTTCTGTCATAGCACCATATGGAACCAATGGTTCGCGAAGCATGTTGTCGCGCCTGGCCTTCGTGAGATAGTCGATGTAGCCTTCGAGCCGGGCACGAGCATCCGTAAAGAACCTGCGGCCCTCCACAAGCTCTTCATTCGTGATCAGACCTTCGTCGTTGGCGGTGATCAGTTGATCCATGGCTTCCATGAGGCTGCCTCGCGAAGTGCGATAGAAGCGCGCATTGTCCTGTGCGTTGTCACGGCCGAAGCCTTCGGCGATGTTGTGTGTGGTTCTCCGTGATGAATCCTTGAGTTGGGCCGTCAACAGGAATTGCTCCTCCTTGGGGAAGCGCTTCACCAGGCCATGCACGAAGAGCCTGAATGACCGGCATGCCTGCCAGCATTTCAGTTCCTCGAAGCTCCTCAGTGTTGCCATGTTCCAAAGTTCAACCCTCAACCTGCTTTCCATCAACCCTCAACCTGCTTTCGTATCAACCTTCAACCCCCAACCTATGCCTGCTCAATGAGCTTGGTATTGCGCGCGCGCTGGATCCAGATGATGATCCCGACCAGGACGAGTGCCATGGGCGGCAGGATCATCATGTTGTTGTTGAAGTACGCACCGCCGGCGGTGGCATACCAGCTCTCGGGAATGATGCGGTAACCCATGAGGGAGCCGTTGCCGAAGAGCTCGCGGAAGAAGGCCACCACCACCAGGATCCAGGCATAACCCAGGGAGTTGCCGAAGCCATCAAGCGCGCTCGGACCCACCTTGTTGCCCATGGCGAAGGCCTCGAAGCGGCCCATGATGATGCAGTTGGTGATGATGAGGCCCACATACACGCCCACCTGCTTGCTCACATCATACACATAGGCCTTCAGCAGGATGTCCACCAGGGTCACCAGACCGGCCGCGATGACGAGCTGGGCGATGATGCGGATGCGGCTGGGGATGACGTTGCGCAGTGCGCTGATGGCCATGTTGCCCAACACGCACACGGCCATCACACTGATGCTCATCACGAAGGCATTGGCCACCTTCACGGTGATGGCGAGCGCCGAACAGATGCCCAGCACCTGCACGGTAATGGGGTTGTTATCATCCAGCGGATCGGTGATGAGCTTGCGGTTCTTCTTGCTGAAGAGCCCTTCGCTGGGTTTGGCCGCAGGCGCGGCGACGGTGGCGGTGCTCATGTTCAGTGGGCGTGTGCGGTTTCGGTGGGGACTGCTGTGCTGTCCGTGGCGGCAGGTTCCGGCATGGCCACGGGGGCAGGTTTGGTCACGGCCTTCAGGTACTGATCGTAGATGGCCAGTGTGCGCATGAGCATCTCATCCACGCCCTGGCTGGTGATGGTGCCGCCGCTGATGCCGTCCACGCCATGCGGGTCGGTCGTCTCGCTGCCACCCTTGTACACCTTGATGCCGGTGTAGGTACCGTTCTCCTCGGTGATCGTCTTGCCGGGGAACTGATCATAGAAGATGGGCGTGGCGATCTCGGCGCCCAGGCCGGGTGTCTCCCCCTTGTGGTCAAAGGTGCTGCCGTGAATGGTGCGGCCGTCATCGCGCACGGCGAGGTAGCCCCATACGGGACCCCACAAGCCGGTGCCCACCACGGGTACCACGTAGAGTTGCTGACCTTCCACCGTGGCCTTGTACACCGGGTATTTCAGGGTCTCCGGCTTCAGCACCCCTGCCTTCCAGTCCTTGTACTGCTTCAATACATCCAGGCTGAACGCATCCCCTTCCACCGGCTTGCCTTGTGCATCCACCAGCAGGGTCTCCTTCACCAGTTCCTTGTACTTCTCGGGGGCCGCATCGCGGTCCACCTTCACGTTCATGGCCGCCAGGATGTTCTGCATCTTTTCGCGGCGCACGTTCTCGTCATAGGCGGGCTTCAAGCCCAGATAGGTCACCGCCAGCACCGTTCCTACCACGACCACCAGGATCGCGGCGAAGAGGAAGGTGAACGTATTGGAGTTCTTGTCGAAGGCCATGGCAGTGGGGTTAGGCGGTCCGCAGGGCGGCGCGCTTCATGCGGCGTTTGATGTTGGACTGCACCACGTAATGGTCGATGGTGGGCGCCATCACGTTCATGAACAGGATGGCGAGCATCATGCCTTCGGGGTAGGCCGGGTTCACCACGCGGATGAGGATGGCGAGCAGACCGATGAGGAAGCCGTAGATCCACTTGCCGCTGCTGGTCTGGGAGGCGGTAACGGGGTCGGTGGCCATGAAGACCAGGCCGAACATGAAGCCGCCGAGCACGAGTTGATGAAGCACGGGGATCTGCATGTACGCGTTGCCCACGGAGGGGCCCACCAGGTTGAAGATGCCGGCCATGAAGGCACCGCCCAGCACCACACTGAGCATGATGCGCCAGCTGCCGATGCCGGTGAAGATCAGGATGGCGGCGCCGATCAGGCAGGCGAAGGTGCTGGTCTCGCCAATGCTGCCTGCTTCAAAACCCCAGAACGAGTCCATCAGGGGCACCACCCCGGCCATGTTGCCCGAGGCCGCGTGGCCCATGCTGGTGGCACCGCTGAAGCCGTCCACCAAGGTCTGCCCTTCGGCGAGCGAGGTGTTCACCCACACCTTGTCACCGCTCAGCATGGTGGGGTAGGCGAAGAAGAGGAAGGCGCGTGCGGTGAGCGCGATGTTCACCACGTTCATGCCGGTGCCCCCGAACACCTCCTTGCCGATCACCACGGCGAAGGCGGAGCCCACGGCCACCATCCACAGAGGTACGTCCACGGGCATGATCAACGGGATCAGCATGCCAGTGACGAGGTAACCCTCGTGGATCGCGTGCCCCTTGATGGAGCAGAAAAGGAACTCGATGCCAAGGCCCACACCGTAGCTCACCACCACGATGGGCAGCACCTTGATGGCTCCGAAGAGGAACTTCTCCCAGAAGCCCTCACCCAGCGCGGTAAATTCGCCGATGGCGAGGTAATGCTGGTGCCCCACGTTCCACATGCCGAAGAGCAGGCAGGGCAGCATGGCGGTGATCACCACGCTCATGGTGCGCTTCAGGTCCATGGCATCACGTACATGGGAACCCTTCTCGGTGGCATGGCCGGGGGTGAACAGGAAAGTCTCCAGGCCGTCGAAGACCCAGTGCAACTTCTCCAGTTTGCCGCCCTTGCTGAAAGCGGGCTTCGCGTTGTCTACGAGTTTGCGCAGTGCGTTCATGCGGTCGGTGCGGCTCAGGTGGTTTCCTTCTTCAGCATGTCCAGGCCCGATCGAACGATGTCCTGACAATTGATCTTGCTGGTGCAGACGAACTCGCACAGGGCGAAGTCCTCGGGTGCGACCTCATAAAGCCCCAGCTGTTCCATTTGTTCGATGTCACCCGCCAGGATGGCCTTCAACAGGTGCACCGGGTAGATGTCGAAGGGGAAGACCTCCTCATACTGCCCGCTCATCACGAAAGCGCGCTCCTCTCCGTTCTGGTTGGTGTCCAGCTCGTATTTGCGGCCAGGTAGCAACCAGGTGGGGTACGCATGGCTTGCGCTGAAGTGGTTCAGGCCTGGCGAAGCCCAGCCGTCTGTCAGAAAGAACTTGGGCTTATCCCCTTCGGGAAGCAGGGTCACCTGTTGATCATAGAAACCCAGGTGGCCGTTGGCACCCACGTTCGTTCCGGTAAGGGCGTTGCCGCTCACCACGCGCACACCGCTACCCACTTCACCGGCGATATCCTGAATGGGAGCGCCCACACGCACACGCACATACTTGGGGTTGCGCGCTGCGCTGCCGGCCAGGGACACGGTCCGCTCGGCATCAAAATGGCCGGTGCGGAAGAGCCGTCCGATGATGATCACATCCTGCGCACCCACCACCCACACGACATCACCCTTGTCGATGGGGTCGATGTGGTGGATCTGCACGCCCACATTGCCCGCTGGGTGCGGCCCGCTGAACACATTGTGTTGCACGCCTTTGGCATCGAGGAACTCGCGTGCCGTGGTCTGGGCGGAGACGTTGAGGTGCACGCGCCCTTTGGTAAGACGGCTCAAGGCGGCCAGGCCGAGCTGCAGGTCCTCGCCCTGGTTGCGCACCACCAGGTCCATGTCCGGCGCCAATGGCGCGCTGTCGAACGCGCTCACAAAAATGGCCTTGGGCTCCTGTGCCGGATCGGCCACCAGGTCAAAGGGGCGTTGCCTGATAAACGGCCAGCAGCCACTGCGCAACAACTTCTGAATGATGGTCTCCCGGTTCATGGCGGCGGGATCGCCCGCGCCATGGTCCTCGAAGCGGATCTGCTTGTCGGCCAGTACACGCACCTCAAGCACACGGCGCTTCTCGCCCCGCACCACCTCGGCCACCTCGCCGCTCACGGGGCTGGTGAAGAGGATGCGTTCGTTGTACTTGTCCACGAACAGCGGGCTTCCCGCCTTCACCTCATCCCCGGGCTTCACCACCACCTTGGGCACCACGCCGTGGAAGTCGGTCGGTTTTACCACGGCCACCTGCGGTTCGGGGGCCTGAACAACAACTTTCTCGGCCTCGCCTTTCAGGCGGATATCGAGTCCTTTGCGGATCCGTATGGTCTTGGACATCAGGCTGCTATAAAGCGTACCGGAAAAATGGGTGGCGGCAAATTTAGATATCTTTCGATCCCGTCATCGCCCCCCTTTGAACACGTCGAGATCCTTGTCCTGCGCAGGTCGTTCACCTTCGCTTGCCGGAAGGTTAACGCACCCGGCCAGGCTGGTCGCTTTCCTGCTACCGGTCGTACTTTCCTGCACCTCCACCGTGCCTTTGGAAAGGTCCGGAGCACCGGCTGATGAATACTACAAAGCGCAGGATGTCATCACGCCCGATGCGGTCCTCTCTCCCACCATCCGCAAGGTGGAATGCTTCAAGACCGGATTCGCACTTGCACCGCCGTTGATCGAGCTCGGCACGGAGGAGACCATCACCCTGCGCTTCGACGACCTGCAGGACCAGACCGAAGCATTGAACTACCGCGTGGTGCACTGCACTTGGGACTGGAAACCCAGCGGGCTCGGCGACATCGAGACCATTGAAGGCACCCCTTCGGAATATGTGCCCACCCCGCGGCAGAGCTTCACCACACGCCAGCCCTACCTGCAATACAGCATTGTGTTCCCCAACCGCATGATGCGGCCGAAGCTCAGTGGCAACCACTTGATCATCGTGTACCGCGACGGCGACCCCAACGATATCGTGCTGACGCGCCGGATGATGATCCTTCAGCGCAAGGCCACGGTGGATGCGCGGGTGGTGGCCTGCCGGGATGTGGAGAAGCGCGACACACACCAGCAGGTGGACCTGACCCTGCGCCACCCGGGCCTGGAGGTGCGCGATCCCTTTGGCGACCTGCAGGTGGTGGTGCTGCAGAACATGCGGTGGGATGATGCCCGCACCGGGCTCCGGCCCAAGTTCGTGCGCGATACGGAGCTCGTTTATGACCATCCCGCCGAGGCCCTCTTCGCCGGTGGCAATGAATGGCGCAACATGGACCTGAAGAACCTGCGTTACGCCCGCCCTCCGGTGCAACGCATCGGCTTGAGCGAGGAAGGGCTGGACCAGGCCACCCTGCAACCGGAGCCCAAGCGCAACATCCGTGTGTATACCCTGATGGACGACATCAACGGCCGCCATTTCGTGCTGAACGACCAGGTGGAGGACGAGCCCCTGGCCGCGGACTATTGCATGGTGGAGTTCAATCTGCCACAGGAGGCGCCCTTGTCCGGAGGGGACATGTACGTGTACGGAGGCTTCGCCGATTTCCAATTGCGGCGTGAGCTGCGCATGACCTGGGTGCCTGAGCAACGTGCCTACCGCCTGCGCACGCTCATCAAGCAGGGTTTCATCGACTATCAGTTCGCCGTGCTGCCCAACGGCCGCCAGGTGCCTGATCTGACGACGATCGAAGGCAGCCACTTCCAGACGGAGAACGACTATGTGGTGCTTGTGTATGTGAAGGACTACCAGGCCCGTTGCGACCGGCTTGTGGGCGTGCGCTTCCTGAACAGCCGCAGGGGCTGATGCAGGCCGGACCGATCGGACCTGGAAAGCGCAGCCTGGAAAGAACCGATCAAACTTTCGTGACGGACCTTTGTCCCACTTCGCACACGCACGTGACCGCTTCAGCCCGCCCGCCGTTCCATGTCCGCGCTTCGGTCCTGCTATGGGCCGGGGGCATGGCCATGGGCGTGCACGCGCAGGTGCCCACCAAGTGCCTGGAGATCGAAGGCGTGCTGGTGGATGCATGCAACAACAACTGTCCCGGCGCGCAGGAGGGAGAGAATGAAATGTTCCGCTTCATCACCGGGCCTGCTCCCATCAACCTGAACGACCTGGTGGCGCAGTGGGCCACGCCGAACGGCTTTCTGGGCTGGGTGCAGAACGCCACCACGGCCAGCCTCACGGCACAGTTGAACGCCACCATCACCAGTTGCGGCTGGCTGCTGGAGCCTCCGGGCGGGATCATTCCCGCTGGCCGCCGTGTGCTGGGCATCACCAGCACCAACCTCTGCGTGGCGGGCAACTCCTTCGCGGGGCTCACGGACACCTTGTATGTGATCTACCAGGCACCGGGCAATTATCTGGGCCATTTCAAGAACACGAACAACACCACCAGCATCACCACGGTGCCCAGTGGTGGTTACAGCACACGCACCTTCATCCTGGGCGTGCCTTCGGCGGCTTGCACCGATACAGTGGTCTACGATATCTCCCAGCTGGTGAACCAAATGGGCACCTACGGAGGCAGCTCAGCACAGAATGATGGAGCCAGCTTTGTGGCCAGCTGGCCGGGCCCACCAGTGCTGCAATACGTGAATTTCGGCTGCCAGGCGCCCTACTCGCCATTGTCCGCGAGCATCACCACCACACCCTCTCCCGTGCCGTGCGGAGGTTCGGTGTTGTTGAATGGCGTGGCCACCGGCAACCTCACCGCCACCTTCTGGTCCGGTGGTGCTGGCAGCTTCAGCACGCCCAACGCAGCGAGCACCCTTTACACGCTTGCCGCTTCCGAGACCAGCGGTGCGCTGTTGGCATTCTGTGCGGTGAGCATTTGTGGCGACACGGTGTGCGCCAATGTGCAGGTGAACGTGTTCGGACCGCCCACGGCATCACTCACAGCGAGCGGGAACACCACCATCTGCCAGGGTGCAACGATCATGCTTACCGGTGGGGGTGGTATCACCTACCTCTGGAATACCGGGGCCACCACGGCCGCCATCAGTGTGGGCACGGCCGGCCTCTACACCGTTACCGCCACCAACAGCTGTGGCAGTGATACCGCCTCTGCTACGGTTTCGGTGATCCCACCTCCCGTGGCGCTGGCGACCGGGCCGCTCACGAGTTGCCCGGGCGATCCCATCCAACTCTCGGCCACCGGAGGCTCCAGCTACACCTGGAGCACCGGTGCCACCACCGCCTCCACACAGGTGTCGCAGCCCGGCACCTATTCGGTGATCGTCAGCGATGGATGTGGTGCGGACACGGCCGAAGTGGTCGTGCTGCCCGGCACCGCCTACCAGCCCAGCTTCACATTCGCGGACATCGCAGGGTGCGCTCCGGTGTGTGCCACCTTCCTTGCGGAAGACCTCGGCAATGTGAGCTACACCTGGTCCATGGGTGACGGAACAACGGCCACCGGCCTCGCACCCACGCACTGCTTTGCTTCCGCGGGCCTCTTCGATGTTTCACTCTCCGTGTCACCGATCGGCACGTCGCCCTTCTGCGCCGGATCGATCACCGTGAACGACCTGGTGGACGTGTGGCCGCTGCCGGTGGCTTCGTTCGCCGCGAACCCTCCCGTCACCACCATTGAAGCGCCCAGCTTCCAGTTCGTGGACCTCAGCAGCGGTGCGGTGGACTGGTCCTGGGACTTCGGCACCGCAGAAGGCGACAGCTCCCCGGAGCGCTCACCCCTCTTCACTTACACTTCCGTGGACTGCCGCACCGTGACCCTTCATGTGACCAGCGCACAAGGCTGCGCGGATGCGGCCACGCTGGAAGTGTGCGTGGAAGACCCCTTCCAGCTCTGGGCGCCGAACGCGTTCACGCCGGATGGTGATGGGCACAATGAGCACTTCGGTGTGGTGACGAGCGTGCGGGACCCCGCACTATTCGAACTGCTCATCGTGGACCGCTGGGGCCAGGTGCTCTTCACGGGCGCCTCGCCACAAGACACCTGGTCCGGTGCGGGTGTGCCGATCGGCATCTACATCTGGAAACTGCGCATCCGCGACACGCTGGGCCGTGTACATGAGCAGGCCGGACATGTGACCCTCGTGCGCTGAGCGCCACCTTTATTCCTTCACGACGCGCACCTTCACGCCCAAGTGAGTGAGGTGGATGACATAGGGACCTGGCCGCAATGAAGAAATATCCAGCTGGCCACTGGGTGGCAGGGTGCCGGAGGCAGCAATGGTGCCGCGCATGTCCACCACCACGAAGGGTTCAGGTCGTTCCATCTGCAAGCTGAGCCGCACCGGGCCGGGTGTGGGGTCTGGAATGGCACGTACCACGGGCATGGCCCGGTTGTCCGCCACGCCGGAAGTACAGGAAAGTGGAGCGAGCAGCACCGTGTTGTTGCCGGAGTTGGGTATGCACACCTTCTCATTCACGGGATCCCAATCGATGTCCGCCGGGCTGCTCAACCCTGCGCTCACCACGGTGGCCGCAGAGCTGAAATCGGGCATGTAGCGCGTGATGCGCGCCGGGCTCCAACTGCTCACCAGGAAGGCGCCCATGCAGTCGATGGTGATGCCATCCAGGTTGGTGAGGCCGGAGTTGATGAGGTTCGTCATGGCCCCGGTCACCTTGTCCACTTCCGTAATGGGCGCGTTGCTGCCCCAGGCCACCACCACCAGGCGGTCTTCAAGGGGATCGTACACGATACCATTCGGCGTGAACACGGTATTGGCCACCAGGGTGCTGAAGGTGTTCGCTGCCGGATCGATGCTGTAGATGCGCTTGGCGGAGAAGTCGGTGGCGTAGAGCAGCGTACCGTCGGTGGTGAGGCCGTTGAGGAATGAAGCGGAGAGGTTCAGGTTGAAGACCTCGGCACCGGTGGAGGTGAGGTAACCCTTGATGCGACCTCCGCTGCATGCGAAGAGTGTGTCACCTTTCAGCTCCAACCCGTGTGGGCCGTTCACCAGCCCACTGGCAAAGGGGGTCGTGGTCAGGTCGGTGTTCAGCACGAGGATGACGTGGCTGGTGGTATTGCTCACGTAGTACCGGTCCATCGCCTGGTCATACTCCACGCTTTCCGGCCCGCTGAACTGGGCATTCAGGGTGAACGCGCAAAGGCTGGGCAGGATGAAGGCGCAGATAGGACGAAGCAGGTTCTGACACATGGGCACGCAAGCTAATGTTCCGCACGATCGGTCCACAGCTCCCCGAAGGTTGTCCACAGGCGCACACATCGTCTGCCCGGTGCGTTATTCTTGCACCACAGGTACAGCCCAAGCATGGCCACCGCAGTAACGAACGGGATATACGTGAGAGCCATGCCGAGCTATGAGCCTGAGCTCAGTGATCCGGCGGCGGGGAGATTCGTATTCAAGTATGTCATCATCATTCGCAATCTGGGCTCCGTACCGGTGAAGCTGATGCGCCGCCGATGGGTGATCAAAGACAGCCTCGCGGCGCCGAGGGTGGTGGAAGGGCCGGGTGTGGTCGGTGAAACACCGGAGATCCAGCCCCGGGGCCATTATGTCTACAACAGCCGGTGTGATCTGCGCAGCGGTGCGGGTTGCATGGAAGGAAGCTATCAGATGCTCCGCCTGCACGATGGACAAACCTTCACGGTGCGGATCCCCCGGTTCGACCTGCTCTACCCTTGGGCGGCGAATTGATCCCGCGCGGGAGGCGGGCATCGATGTACCTTCGCCGCCCCGGAATGGACAGATGACCTGCCTGATGCTTCGCTCCCTGGTGCTCGTGATCAGCCTTTCGCTGTTCGCCACCACCATGCCGTGGCGCGCGTTGTGGGACGCACCTGCTCCGGTTTCCCTGGCCTCAAGCCCCGTGGTGATCGAGGAGGATGTGAAAGAGGTGCAGCAATCCCGCAGCCTGTTCGATGCGCTGTCGGATCCATTCGCCTGTGCGGCTTTGGACCATGCGTGCGTGGGCGATCAACACCTCCTTCCGCAGGCGGACCCTGGCGTGCCCGAGCGCCCACCGAAGGTGTGACGGCCGGCCGAGAGGCCGCTCCTCCGCCCCCTTCACCTTCCACCTTCTTACCCCATTGACCTGCCCTGCGGGTCGTACGCGACTTTCCTGGAACGATGAGATCTGAACGCAACATCAAAGCCCATTGGCGGCAGGACCTTCCCGCTTCGGTGGTCGTCTTTTTGGTGGCGCTGCCGCTGTGCCTCGGCATTGCGGTGGCTTCAGGCGCCCCGCCCATTGCCGGCATTGTGGCCGGGGTGGTCGGCGGGCTGGTGGTCGGTGCCATCAGCGGTTCCCCGCTCGGCGTCAGCGGCCCGGCGGCAGGCCTTACCGCCGTGGTGCTGGCCGGCATCGATGACCTGGGGTCCTTTGAAGCCATGTGCGCGGCAGTGGTGGTCGCCGGTGCCATTCAGGTGGTGCTGGGCTTCCTGCGCGCAGGCATCATCGCCTATTACTTCCCCAGTTCGGTGATCAAAGGCATGCTGGCCGGCATCGGCATCATCATCATCCTCAAACAGGTCCCGCATGCCGTGGGCTATGATGTGGACCCCATGGGCGATGAGGCCTTCGAGCAACCAGACCATCACAACACCTTTTCCGAACTGGTCTACATGCTCGATGGCGTCACCCTGGGCGCGGTGGTGGTCACCCTGGCCTGCCTGGCACTGATGCTGCTGTGGGAACGCCCCTTCATCCAGCGGCAGGCATTCCTGCGCTATGTGCCGGGCCCCTTGCTGGCCGTTGTTCTGGGCATGGTGCTCGCCGCCGCCTTCTCCTCCTCTCCCACGCTCTTCATTGGCGCCGGCCATTTCGTTGACCTGCCGGACCTCAGCGGACTGGGCGACCTGCAACGCCCCGACTTCAATGCGCTGGCCCTGCCCACTTTCTGGGGCACCGCACTGACCATCGCCATCGTGGCCAGCATTGAGACCTTGTTGTGCGTGGAGGCCACCGACAAAATGGACCCTTGGAAACGCATCACCCCAGCGAACCGGGAGTTGCACGCACAGGGCATTGGCAACATGGTGAGCGGACTGCTCGGCGGCCTGCCCCTTACGCAGGTGGTGGTGCGCAGCTCGGCGAACATCCAATCCGGAGGCCGGTCGAAGCTGTCCACCATGCTCCACGGCCTGCTGCTGCTCATCTGTGTGCTTTCCATCGCCGGCCTGTTGCGCATGATCCCCTTTGCCAGCCTGGCCGCCATGCTGCTGCTGGTGGGCTACAAGCTGGCCAAGCCATCGCTCTTCAAGGCCATGTGGAAGGCCGGCCCCATGCAGTTCCTGCCCTTCATCCTCACGGTAGGCTTCATGGCCGTTACCAACGACCTGCTGAAAGGCGTGGCACTCGGCCTGGCCCTTGCGTTGCTGCACATCCTGTGGAAGAATTTCAAGGTGCCCTTCCACTACGACCCCAGCCGCTACAAGCCCGGCATGCCCATCTACATCGAGCTCAGCGAGGATGTCACCTTCCTGAACAAGGCAGGCATCAAGCGTACGCTGAGCGAGATACCCGACGGTGCACGTGTGGTGATCGATGCCGGCCGGTCCATCGACCTGGACCCTGATGTGCGTGAGATCATCGACGAGTTCGTCTCCACCACGGCCGAACGCAGCATCAAGGTGCAACTCTTCAACATGCCGGAGCCCCGTGGTGCATCCACCAAAGTGCGGTCCATGCTGGCCGACAAAGAACATTGACCTCCAACCTCATCTTGACAAATGGACAGTTACCACAAACTACTGCTGAACAACAAGGCCTGGGCGGAAGACACCGTCAGCCGCGACCCGGAATTCTTCCATCGCCTGGAGAAGGTGCAACGCCCCGAATTCCTCTGGATCGGGTGCAGCGACAGCCGCGTGCCCGCCAACGAGATCACCGGCACACAGCCGGGCGAGATATTCGTGCACCGCAACATCGCCAACATGGTGGTGCATACCGACCTGAACCTGCTGAGCGTGCTGCAATACGCCGTTGAGTACCTGAAGGTGAAGCACGTGATCGTGTGCGGCCATTATGGCTGCGGTGGCGTGCAGGCGGCCATGACACATCAATCGCTGGGGCTCATCAACAAGTGGCTCCGCAACATCAAGGATGTGTACCGCCTGCACAAGGCCGAGGTGGATGCACTGCCCGATGAACAAAGCCGGCTGGACCGCATGGTGGAACTAAACGTACAGGAGCAGGTGTTCGACCTGGTGAAGACCAGCATCGTACAGAAAGCATGGAAAGATCGCGGTGGCCCCCACCTGCACGGCTGGGTGTACCGCCTGAGCGATGGGCTGGTGCATTCGGTCTGCGACATACCCGCTGGCAGCACGGTGGACCCCATCTACCGCTTCGACAACCTGGAGGGACAGACGCACTAGGCGGTCATGTGCGTCCGTGAGCGAACTTCGCCGCCATGGACAGCGCATTGCTGAACGCGAACCTGACCAACCCCACGCTCCTCTTCTTTCTGCTTGGCATACTGGCCAGGCTGGTGAAGAGCGACCTGGAGATCCCCCCCAACAGCGCCAAGTTCATCAGCCTGTACCTGCTCTTCGCCATCGGCTTCAAGGGCGGGCAGGAATTGGCGCACAGCACCATCGACGGCACCATCATCGCCTCGCTGGTGTTCGGCCTGGTCATCGCCGCCGCCATCCCCTTCTATGTGTTCTTCCTGTTGAAGAACAAGTTGGGGGTGCAGAACGCGGGAGCCATTGCGGCGGCCTATGGCTCGGTGAGCGCGGTGACCTTTGTGGCCGCCACGGGTTTTCTGGAGACCCGCGAGCTGACCTTCGGCGGCCACATGGTGGCCATCATGGCCATGATGGAAAGCCCCGCCATCATTGTGGGCATGGTGCTGTTGATGCGGTATGATCCCGATGGCGAGCACCCTTCCCTGGGCCATGTGCTCCGGCATTCACTGACCAATGGCAGCGTGCTGCTCCTGCTGGGCAGCCTGGCCATTGGCCTGGTGGCGGATGCCAGGCAGGCCCAGGGCATCAAGCCCTTCACCACGGACATCTTCAAGGGCTTCCTGGCCATCTTCCTGCTGGAGATGGGCATGGTGACCGCGGCCGGGTTCGGTGCGTTCCGGCGCTACGGCCTGCCCGCCAGCGTCACGGCGGTCCTGCTCCCGCTCATCAATGGGTGTGCGGTGGCCTGGTGCAGCGGCTTCATCACTCCCGAGGTGGGCGACCGCTTCATGTTCGCCGTGCTGGCCGCCAGCGCCAGCTATATCGCGGTGCCCGCTGCCATGCGCCTGGCCGCTCCCAAGGCCGACCCCGGCCTCTACATTCCCATGGCCCTCGGGATCACCTTCCCTTTCAACCTGATGCTGGGCATGCCGCTGTACTTCACCATTGTCAGCTCATGATGAAGATTTAAGTATTACTTCATACAATGTGAAGTAATACTAACTTGGCCGCCCGTTATGGGCGCCCTCCATCTTCACCTCCGGCCAGATCCGGCCCTCTCCCTCAAGTCCCCCGAAGCCACCGAAGTAGGGCGCGCCATGCTCTCCGGTGGCTTGGCATTGATGAATGAGCTTGGCTTGGAAGCCTTCACCTTCAAGAAGCTCGCGGAACGGATCGGCTGCACGGAGGTAAGCCTGTATAAGTACTTCCCCAACAAGCACCGGCTCCTGCAATTCTATTTCCAACTCTACTGGCTCTGGTTGCGGCAGCTGTGTGGGCGCCATGCCGAAATGGCGAAGGACCCACGTGTGGGTTTGGAGCATGTAGTGGAGGCTATTTGCGGCATTTGGCCCAAAGAGCTTCCAGATGTGCAACTCGATCCGCATGCCCTGCGCAGGCTGGTGATCGAAGAGGGCATGAAGAGCTACTTGCACAAGCATGTGGATGAGGACAATGCCAAGCGCCTCTTCCTGCCTTACAAGGAGCTCAGCGCCTTCGTGGCCGAGCGCCTTACCGATTGCCGTGCCGACCTACCCTGGCCGCGCTCCTTTGCCACCACGGTGATCGAGATGGCGCACTCCCTGCCCTTTGCCATGGAGCACCTGCCTTCGCTCACCGAGCTCAGCAGCCGCAAGGACCTCAAGCAGCTCGCCCGTCACCTGTTGCACCGCACCTTCACCTACATCGACCACGCCCAACCCCTCAAGTAACCATGAGCCTCACCATCACCGTCGCCAAAGGCGATGGCATCGGCCCTGAGATCACCGATGCGGTGCTCCGCATCCTCGATGCCGCGCAATGCGGCCTCACCTACGAGCACATCGAGGTGGGCGAGAAAGTGTACCTCAGCGGCAACAGCAGCGGCATCCCCTCTGAAGCCTGGGCCACGCTACGGAAGAACCCCGTGTTCCTCAAAGGGCCCATCACCACCCCGCAGGGCTCGGGCTACAAGAGCCTCAACGTTACCATCCGCAAAACGCTCGGCCTCTTCGCCAACGTGCGCCCCTGCCGCAGCCTCCACCCCTTCGTGAAGAACCAGCACCCCGACATGGACGTGGTGGTGGTGCGCGAGAATGAGGAGGACCTCTATGCAGGCATCGAGCACCGGCAGACCATCGACGTGTACCAGTGCCTGAAGGTGTTGAGCCTGCCCGGCACGGAGAAGATCATCCGCTACGCCTTTGAGTACGCCCACAGCAACGGCCGCCACAAGGTGACCTGCCTCGTAAAAGACAACATCATGAAGCTCACCGACGGCATGTTCGCCGACATGTTCCGCCGCGTGGGCAAGGAGTACCCTGGCATCCAGCAGGAAGTGCAGATCATCGACATCGGCACCGCGCGCGTAGCCACCCAGCCTCACCGCTACGATGTGATCGTGACACTGAACCTCTACGGCGACATCATCAGCGACGTCACCGCCGAGCTCACCGGCAGCGTGGGCATGGCCGGCAGCGCCAACATCGGCGACCGCATCAGCATGTTCGAAGCCATCCACGGCAGCGCGCCCGACATCGCCGGTCAGGGCATAGCCAACCCCAGCGCCATGCTCAACGCCGCCTGCATGATGCTCGTGCACCTGGGCCTGCCGGAGAAGGCCGAGGCCATCCAGAACGCCTGGCTGAGGACCTTGGAGGACGGCATCCACCCCGGCGACATCTTCCGCGAAGGCATCTCCCAGCAGCGCGCGGGCACCAAGGCATTCGCCGATGCTGTGATCGCCCGCCTCGGCCAGAAACCCGCCCAGCTGAAGAGCGTAGAGATGAAGGGCGGCGGTGTGCCGAAGTTCCAGTACGAGCGCCCGGTGGTGAGGCGCGAACTCTGCGGCGTGGACATGTTCGTGTGCGATCATGTGAGTAGCCCGGATGAGCTGGCAGTGAAACTGCAGGACGCCTCACGCGGAATGCTGAAGCTGAAGCTCATCACCAACCGCGGCGTGAAGGTGTGGCCCGAAGGTTTCCCCGAGACCTTCTGCACCGACCACTGGCGCTGCCGCTTTGTCGGCCCGGAGGTCGCCATCGAGGACGGCAAGGCCACCTATGCCCCCATCGGCCGCAAGCAGGTGGCCCAAATGCTCCAACTTCTTGGCGACAGTGGCATCGAGGTGGTGAAAACGGAGAACCTCTACCTCTTTGATGGGGTGAGAGGATTCTCGCTGGGTCAGGGGGAATGACGAAACGGTTACTTCAGGCTTGACCCGTAGCCGCTCAAATGCTTCACGCTGAATCCCTGACCGGCCTCCAACGCTTCGCCGGCCGCACGCTGGGTGTGGCCACCATGCACGGCAAAGAACAGGTGATCGGCCCGGCCCTCATGGCCCGGCTCCCGCTGGCCGGCTTCACCGCCATTCCCGACCTGGACACCGATCGCTTTGGCGCCTTCAGTGGGGAGGTGGCACGTGGCACAGACCCGCGCACCGCCTGCGAACACAAGGCGCGGCACGGTGCCCGGGCCGTCGGCATGGACCTGGTGATCGCCAGCGAAGGCAGCTTCGGGCCTTACCCACCCTCCCCCTTCATTACCTGCGACGAGGAATGGCTGGTGCTGGTGGACCTGCGCGACGATCGCACATGGGTCCACCGTCATGTCTCGCTGGAGACCGTATTCGGCGGGGAGGAGTGCCGGACCCTCGACGCCGTGCTCGCCTTCGCGGCACGCATGAAGTTCCCGGATCATGGCCTGGTACTGAAAACACGGGAACACTGGCTGCCGGGTGATCGCGTGTTTAAAGGCATCCGCGATGCGGGCCACCTGCGTGAAGTGGCAGGGCGCATGATCGCTGAACAGGGTTCCGTATGGGCGGAGACCGATCTGCGGGCCATGGCGAATCCCACGCGCATGCGGGTGATCGGCGAGACCGCCGCGCGCTTTGCCACCGAACTGGCCATGACCTGTCCCCGGTGCGGCACCATCCACTTCGCCGTCGCACAAGCCCTTTGGGGCCTGCCTTGCGCCCAATGCGGCTTCCCCACCCAGGGCACCCGCGCCTACCTGCGCGAATGCAGGGAGTGCGGGCACCGGACCGAGGAAGCCCGCGCGGATGGCCGCACGGTGGAGGACCCGCAGTATTGTGAACTCTGCAATCCTTAGGCGGCACTTGACCGTCCTCACCCCCGGCCTCGGGTGGTGCTGGATATCTTCGCCCACCCAAGCCTTTACCAATGACCGACGCCATCTTCCACAGCCCCGCCCCCCTGAATGAACCGGTGTTGAGCTATGCCCCAGGCAGCAAGGAGCGCGAACAACTCCTGGCCACCTACGACCGCATGGCCAAGGAGAAGCGGGAGCTGCCCATGTGGATCGCCGGCAAGCCCATTGAAACAGCCGACCGACGTGCCGTGCGCCCCCCGCATGAACTGAAGCGCATCATCGGCTACAGCCACCACGGCACACAGACCCACGTGCGCGCCGCGATCAATGCCGCACTGAAGGCGAAGAAGGATTGGGAAGGCATGCGTTGGGAGGACCGCGCCGCCATCTTCCTGAAGGCCGCCGACCTCATCAGCGGGCCCTACCGCGCCGCCATCAATGCCTCCAGCATGCTGGCCCAGAGCAAGAACGTCTACCAGGCCGAGATCGATGCCGCCTGCGAGTTCGCCGATTTCCTGCGCTTCAACGTGCACTACCTGCAGCAGATCTACCGCGACCAGCCCTTCAGCCCGGCCGCCACCTGGAACCGTGTGGAGTACCGCCCGCTGGAAGGCTTCGTCTTCGCGCTCACCCCCTTCAACTTCACCAGCATCGCCGGCAACCTGCCCAGCGCACCGGCCCTCATGGGCAATGTGGCCGTGTGGAAGCCCGCCGACAGCCAGCTCTACAGCGCGCAGGTGGTCATGGACATCTTCCGCGCCGCAGGCCTGCCCGATGGTGTCATCAACCTGATCCATGTGGACGGCCCGGCGGCGGGCGAGGTCATCTTCAGCCACCCGGACTTCGCGGGGCTTCACTTCACCGGCAGCACCGGTGTGTTCCAAAAGCTGTGGAAGCAGATCGGCGCGAACATTCACCTCTACAAGAGCTACCCGCGCATCGTGGGCGAGACCGGCGGCAAGGATTTCGTGATCGCGCACCCCAGCGCCGATGCCCTGCAGGTGGCCACGGCACTGAGCCGCGGCGCCTTCGAGTTCCAGGGGCAGAAGTGCAGCGCCGCCAGCCGCGCCTACATCCCCGCCAACCTGTGGCCCGATGTGAAGAAGGAACTGCTGGCCGACCTGAAGAGCTTCCAGATGGGCAGCCCGCGCGACCCGAAGAACTTCATCAATGCCGTGATCGACGAGCGCGCCTTCGACAAGATCGCCGCCTACATCGACGGCTTGAAAAAGGACAAGAAGAACATCCAGATCATCGCCGGCGGCACCTACGACAAGAAGGAGGGCTACTTCATCGCCCCCACCGTGGCCGTGACGAAGGACCCGAAGAGCACCACCATGTGCGAGGAGATCTTCGGTCCGGTGCTCACCATTTACGTGTATCCGGAGAATGAGTGGAGCAAGACGCTGAAGCTGCTGGATGAGACGAGCCCATACGCCCTCACGGGTGCGGTGTTCAGCCAGGACCGCAAGGCGATCGTGGAGGCCACCACGGCCCTGCGCCACGCGGCGGGCAACTTCTACATAAACGACAAGCCCACGGGCGCGGTGGTGGGCCAGCAGCCTTTCGGAGGCGCACGCGGCAGCGGCACCAATGACAAGGCCGGCAGCTACCTCAACCTCATCCGCTGGGTGAACGCCCGCACCATCAAAGAGAACTTCCTGCCGCCCACGGACCACCGGTATCCGTTCCTGGGGTGATGACCGGGGCCAGTTCCGATCAATCGACCGGGCTTGATCAGGCTGCGCCTACAAGCAGCCCAAGAACCCGATCTCTCCATCCACTCGAGCAGCAGACCTGACCCACTGGAACCCGGCGCGCACCGGCACGCGCATGTGGCTACTTTTTGCTGGACCATTCAAAGGCAATGCATTGTCAAGCCGGCATCATCACCGCTTGGACCCGTATATTCCTACCCGGCCTTGGTCCATGCATAGATGAACAGTCGGCACCCTTGCGCCTTAGATTGTTTCATCGATCCTACAGGTCATGAGGTCAATACTCGTATCAGCGTACTCCCTTTGCACCATCCAGCTCCTTTCGCAAGCACCTCCCATTCCATACTGGCAGCGATGCATTGGTGGTCCATTACCCGACAGGCTTATGGCCATCGAGAAGGTATCATCGGGCGGATATATCACGATCGGGTCCACTGGAACGGGTGACACGGATTGGTTCATTGTCCGACTGGACTCCATCGGCAATACGATGTGGCAGACTACCATTGGGGGTTCGGGTTATGATGTGGGAATGGATCTCCTTGAAACGGCTGACGGCGGTTTCCTTGCATGCGGATACGGAACATCCAACAACGGTGACTTCAGCGGTGCGCATGGCAGCCATGACTTGCACATAGCCCACCTTTCCCCTTCTGGTGTACTTCAATGGACCCGGACGTATGGCGGCAGTGGAATGGACCTGGCCCACGCGATCCGACCCTATCCCGGTTCGCGAGCCGTGGTGATCGCAACAAGCACTTCAGGTGATGGTGATCCCACGCACAACAACGGTGACGAGGACCTATGGGTCTTGATGCTGGACTACATGGGAAGCATACTATGGCAGAGGGTCATCGGTGGAAGCTCCACTGACGCCGCCTTTGATCTGGTCATAAGGGCGGACGGGAGTTTGAGGATCGCAGGAGCATCTGGCTCAAATGACGGGGATGTTATTCCCGGGTCAGGCAGCCAGGATGCATGGGTCGTGGATCTGGACAGCGTTGGAAACCTGATCGGTCAGTACAAGTACGGCGGAAGTGCCGACGACGGCATCCGTACCATCCATGAACTGCCGGGTGGTGGCTGGCTGTACAGTGGAAGTACCTGTTCCAATGATGGTATGGTGACAGGCAATCAAGGTTGGAGCGATACATGGGTCCTCCATACGAACGACCAGGATTCCCTGCTTTGGCAACGTTGCTTGGGGGGAAGCGCGATCGATGGTGCCGCACGGTCCATTCTCACGAACGAAGGCGGACTGGTCGTGGCCGCCGTGAGCAACTCTATCGATGGGGACATATCCCAGGCATGGGGCGGTGACGACTTCTGGATATTCGAGCTGGATGGCTCAGGCTCGTTGCTATGGGATATTTCACTTGGTGGCTCAGCAGGGGATATGCCCTATGACATGCTTGCTGTCACGGATTCCACGTTCCTCATCGCGGGCCATACGCTCTCCACGGATGGCAACGTCATTGGTCATCATGGTGATCATGATGGATGGATCGTCAAGATCGGACCATTGGTGACCGGAGCTATGGAACAGTCGCGCTCATCCTACCGTGTCTGGCCCAATCCAGCTTCTTCCTTCGTTCTGCTGGACCTGGGCATGGAGATGAAAGGGACATGGGACCTGCGCTTGCTGGATGCCATGGGGCGCGAGATACGGGATGTGAATGGGGTGCCAACGGCCGGGAACGGTCGTATTGCCATTGATGTGAGTACCTTACCCGAGGCCTCGTACCTGCTACAGGTCTCCATGGTGGAAGGCACCTATTTTACCCGTCTGGTGGTGGCGCGCTAATCGCACGAAGATCCCACGATCGATCGTTGACCATGCCAAAGGAACAGTTCGGGAGAAGACCAGGTCCGGCCACCATCTTCGCACCGTGAACCAACGCATCCTGGACCGCATCCCCCACTGGCTCCGCAACCGCTACGCGGCCAGTGCGCTGTTCCTGCTGGGCTGGATCACGCTCTTTGCCGACCAGGACCTCTACTCCACGCTGAAGCTGCGCCATGAGCTGGCCAAAATGCGCCGCCAGCACGCCTGGTACAAGACCGAGATCGGCAAAACGCGTGAGCAGCTGCATGAGCTTACCAGCAATACCGCATTGCTGGAGAAGTTCGCCCGCGAGAAGTACCTGATGAAGCGCGACAACGAGGACATCTTCGTGTTCGTGCCCGAGCGCTGAGCGCCTCTCCGTTCGCCGAACATCCTGCACGTTCCACCGCTCATCATAGGGCAAGGTGTCCTGCGCTAATTATTTAGACATTTACCTAACTATGCAACGGACCATCCGCCATGGATAGCTCCTTCAAAGCCCTGAACGATCCCACCCGCCGCGCCATCCTGGAGCTGCTGCGCAAGGGCGACCTCACGGCCGGGGAGATCGCGGACCATTTCGACATCAGCAAGCCAAGCATTTCCCACCACCTGGACCTGCTGAAACAGGCCGACCTGGTGACCTGTGTGCGCGAGGGGCAGTTCCTGCGCTACGGGCTCAACACCACCGTGGTGGACGAAGTGATCGGCTGGCTCTTCACGCTCACTCACAAAACCAGGAAGCCATGACCTTTGACCTACGCCGGGAAGCCCTGCTTTGGACCATCCTGCTGGCCCCCATACTCTACCTCATGCTCGTTTGGGGTGACCTGCCGGAGCGTGTACCCATCCATTGGAACGCGGCGGGCGAGATCGACGGCTGGTCATCGAAGAAAGCCCTGCCTTGGATGGTGGGTGGTCTGCAGGTGTTCCTCTACCTGCTCATGCGGCTGCTGCCGTACATCGATCCGCGCGCCAGCAACCTGGAAGCCAGCCGAAGCGCCTACCAGAAGCTGCGCGTGGTGCTGGGCCTGCTGTTCGGCTTCATCGGCTTCCTTATGGTGCACAGCGCGTTGCACCAGCAGCTGGACCTGCCCGGCTGGCTGTTACCCGGCCTCTTCTTCTTCTTCGCCGCCATCGGCAACTACCTCGTCCGCCTGCGCAGCAACTACTTCGTGGGCATACGCACCCCGTGGACGCTTGAATACCCGGAGAACTGGGAACGCACGCACCGTTTTGGTGGCCGGCTCTGGTTCTGGGGCGGGCTCATCGGAGGTATCCTTGGCTTCCTCCTCCCTGCCGCTTACCTGAAGTGGATGATCATCCTGTTGCTCGTGTTGGTCTTCGCGCCGATCCTTTACAGCTTCGTGCTGTTCAAGAAGGGTGTGGGCAGCAAGGCCGCGACCGGTCAATGATCATGCGCGGTGTTCTCCAGCATGCTCCAGAGGTAGTACACCTTGTCCCCGGCGAACTCCACGCCCTGCGGCATGGGCTCCATGAGCGTAAAGGCCGTGAGACCGTCGCGGCTCACGCCCGGCACCACCTCGATGCGCTGGAACACCAGGCGTCCGGGCTCCCGCTCTGCCAGCAGGAATAGAAAACCCTTGTCGCCACTGCGGTGCAGCGCGGCATCCGGCACCACCAGCTGCTCGGCGTTGCCAGTGGGCACGAAGGCCACCACGCTCATCCCCTCAATGAGCTGCTCGCTGCCCTCCTCCACGTGGGCGTGAACAGGTATGCTGCGGCCGTCGGCATCGAACGTGCGGCCGATGCTGAAGAGCTCGCCCTTGAATCGTTTGCCCGGCAGGTTCAGCACCTGGAAGTCGAAGAGCACGCCTTCCTTCAACAGGGCCAGGTCGCGCTCATAGGCATTGAGGTGCACATGGAAATGATGCAGGTCGATCACCTCCAACAGTACTGTGGTGGGCTCCACGCGGGCGTCGAGATAGATGCGGATGCCGTTCACACGGCCATCGATCGGGCTGCGCAGGATGAAGCGGTCCTTCAGACCTGAGGTCAGCAAGTCCTTCAGGTCCACGCCGAGGGAGGTGAGCTGATGGCCGAGCGACTCCTTGCGCGCCATGGTCATTTTGAATTCCATCTCCGCCTGCTCCAACTGCTTCTGTGCGGTGGCCTCACCTGCGAGCAGGGTCCGTTGCCGACGCAGCTCCGTGTCCGCACGTTCGGCCTGTGCGCTCACGGAGACGAACTCCTCCTGCATCTTGATGAAGGTCATGTCGCTGAGCGCCACCAGCGGCTGCCCCTTGCGCACATGCGCACCCTCATCCACCAGCACGGCCACCACCTTGGCACCGATGGGACTGGTGAGCTGGGCCTTGCTGACGGGTGAGGTGGTGACACGGCCGGTGAGCTTCACGGTGCCTTCCATGCTGCGCAGTTCCGGCTTGATCGTGGTGATGCGGAGCGTGGCCTGCTGGGCACTGTCGAGCACCACTTCATCGGCGTGCCCATGGTCGTGGCCGTGATCGGCGGTGGCCTTTTCGGGCGCGGGTGAAGAGCATGCCGTCATGGCCAGGATCGAAAGGATGGATGTGATGCGGTTCATGGCTGTGCAGTGAAGGGGAACAGCGTTCCGGTGAAGTGATCAAGACGAATGAGGGCTTCTGCGTATGCCGCGCGTGCCTGAATGTGACCCAGGCGCAGGTCGGTGCTTTGTGTGATGAGCGCGGTGAGCTCCACGTAACCGATCTCTCCTGAACGATAGGCGGTGGCGGCGCCTCGTTCGATCACCGCAGCGTGCTCGGCCAATGGGCCCTCATAGGCCAGCCAGATCTCACGCGACTGCCGGACGCGTGCCTGGGCGGCGGCATACGCCGCACCCAGATCGGCGCGCTGTTGATCGGCCTGCTCCCGCGCGATGCGCTCCTGGAGCGAGGCGCTCCGGATGCGCCCACGGTGGTCCCAGAAAGCGATGGGTAGCCCGATGGTGAGGCTGTACCCACGGAACTCATCCTCCACACCATACAGCCGTTGATCGAACCAACGGCCTTGCAGGTCGGGCATGGCCCGCTGGCCTTCCACCTTTTTGAGCCGATGGGCCAGCATGACCTGGCGCTCCGCCCGTTCCAGCTCCGGATGGTCAGCAAGATCAGGCAACTCGGCCGGTTGTGCGGCTTCCACCGGGTGCGAAGCCTCGGGCAACAGCGAGCGGTCCGTGCGCAGCAGCCGTTGCAATTCCAGTTGTGCGATGGTCACGGCACGGTCCGCCCGCTCGCGCTGCACATTCACCTGTTGCTTCCTTGCCAATGCGGAGGCCTTCTCCACCATGGGCGCCTCACCTGTGGCGTGCCGCAGTTCGGCCACACGGCCCAGCTCGTTCACCAGGCTGTCCAATGAACGCAGCACGCGTGCCTCCTCCACCGCCTGCGCCAGTGCGTTCCACGCCAGCCGCACATCACGCTCCAGGTCGCGTGCGGCCATGACAAGCTCCGCATCGGCCACGCCCAGGCGCGCCTTGGCGGCCTGGCTACGGGCGGCGTACACCGTGGGAAATTCCATCCGCTGGGCCAGGCCCATCTTGAAGATACCCTGGGGCATGGAGGGCGCCACATCCTCGTTCTCCACGAAGAAGCCTGTCTTGTCGATGTTCCATGCCGTGCCCTTCGCGGCTTCCGCCTGCTCCACTGCCAGCTCCGCTGCGCGCAGCATGCCGTTGTTGCGGAAGGCCATACCCAGGGCGCTGTCAAGCGGGAAGGTCTGTGCCTGCTGGGCCTGTGCGGCAGCCGGAACGAGCAATGCGAGTAGCAGCACGCGCGACGAAGCCTTCAGTTGCTTCCGCCGGAAGAAGAGCACATACAGCACGGGCAGCACCACCAGGGTGAGCAGTGTGGCGCTCACCAGACCGCCGATCACCACGGTGGCCAGCGGGCGCTGCACTTCGGCGCCCGCACTGCCGCTCAAGGCCATGGGCAGGAAGCCGAGCGATGCCACACTGGCGGTCATCAGCACCGGACGCAGGCGAAGCACGGTGCCCTTGCGCACGCGTTCCACCACATCGTCCACGCCCTCCTTCGCCAGCTGCTGGAAGGTGCTGATGAGCACCATGCCGTTGAGCACGGCCACACCGAAGAGGGCGATGAAGCCGACACCCGCGCTGATGCTGAAGGGCATGCCGCGCAGGTACAGGGCCGCCACACCGCCGATGGCACTCAGCGGAACTGCGGTAAAGATCAGCAGCGCATCGGGCAGCGAGCGGAAGGTGAAGTAGAGCAGCGCGAGGATGAGCAGCAAGGCCAACGGCACAGCGATCGCGAGGCGGGCCTTGGCCTCCACCAGGTTCTGGTACTGGCCGCCGAAGGTGAGGTAATAGCCCGTGGGCAGCTTCACCTGCGCGTTCACCCGTTGCTCAATGTCGGCCACCAGGCTCTCCACGTCGCGCCCATGCGCGTTCACTCCCACATAGATGCGGCGCTGCGCGTTCTCGTGGGTGATCTGGGCCGGGGCGTCCTCGTAACCCACATGCGCCACCTGGTCCAGCGGTACCAGCAGGCCGTTGTCCGAGCGCACAAAAAGCCCGGCCACATCCTCGATCCCCTTGCGCGCACCGGTGTCTGCACGCACCACCAGGTCGAATCGACGCTCGTTCTCATAGATGCTGCCGGCCGGCTCGCCCGCGAAAGCCGCACGCACGGTGCCGTTCAACTCATCAATGCTGCACCCCAGCACGGCCATGCGTTCGCGGTCATAGCGCACGGTGATCTGCGGCAGGCCGGCCACGCGCTCCACCTGCGGCGGGCCCGCGCCCGGCACCTGCTGCACAAGGGCGGCGATGCGTTCGCCGTACTTCAGCAGCGTGTCCAGTTCAGGACCGTAGACCTTGATGGCGATGTCCTGCCGCACACCGGTCATGAGCTCATTGAAGCGCATCTGGATCGGCTGGTTGATCTCGAAGAGCACCCCGGGAATGGTCTTCAGTGCCTTGAACAGTGTATCGGCCAGTGTCCAGTAGTCCTGCGTGGTGGTCCACTCGTGCTTGTCCTTCAGCATGATCATCATGTCCGTCTGCTCGGGGCTCATCAGGTCCGTTGGCACCTCCGCCGTGCCGGTCTTGCCCACCACCATCTTCACTTCGGGGAACTGCATCAGCTTGCGCTCCACGAGCTGGTTGTTGGCCACGCTGGCGCTCAGGGAGCTGCCCTGCGGCAGAATGCTGTGGTAGGCGAAGTCGCCTTCCTCCAACTGCGGAATGAACTCGCCGCCCATGCGCTGGAAGCCAAGGAGCGAGATGCCCAGCAACACCACGGCGGTGACCACCACGGCGATGCGATGGCGCAGCACGCGCTCCAGTGTGGGTTTGTACACGGCCTCCACCGCGGCCATCATGCGGTCGCTGAAGTTGGGCTTTTCCTGACCTGTCCTCCGCTTGATGAAGAGGGCGCTCATCACCGGCACGTAGGTGAGGCTGAGGATGATCGCACCGAGGATCGCGTAGGCCACGGTCTGCGCCATGGGGCGGAACATCTTGCCCTCGATGCCCGCCAGGGAGAGGATGGGGATGTACACAATGAGGATGATCAGCTGTCCGAAAGTGGCGGCGTTCATCATGCGGCTTGCTGCGGTGGTCACCTCGCCATCCATCTGCTCCTTGGACAGGGTGCCATGCGCCCGGCCATGATGCAATCGATGCAGCACGGCCTCCACAATGATCACGGCGCCGTCCACGATGAGGCCGAAGTCGATCGCGCCCAGGCTCATGAGGTTGCCGGTGACACCGGTGAGGTTCATGAGGATGAGGGCGAAGAGCATGCTGAGGGGGATCACCGAGGCGACGATGAGGCCCGCGCGCAGCTGTCCCAGAAAGAGCACCAACACGAGGATCACGATCAGTGCACCTTCGAGCAGGTTCTTCTCCACGGTGGCGATCGCGCGGCCCACCAGGGCGGTGCGGTCCAGGAAGGGGTCGATGGTGAGGCCTTCGGGCAAGCCCTCCTCGATCTTCGCCAGGCGTTCCTTCACAGCGGCCACCACATTGTTGGCGTTCTGGCCCTTCAGCATCATCACGATGCCACCCACCACTTCGCCCTCGCCGTTCCGTGTCATGGCGCCATAGCGCGGCGCATGGCCCAGCCTCACGCTGGCCACATCGCGCACCAGCACCGGCGCACCTTCGCGCGGCGTATCGATCACTATGCGGCCGATGTCGTCAAGGCTCTTTGCCAGCCCCACGCCCCGGATGTAATAGGCGCTGGGCCCGCGCTCGATGTAGGCGCCGCCGGTATTGGCGTTGTTGCGCTCGAGCGCGTGCATCACATCGCTGATCCCCAGGCCCATGCCCTGCAGGCGAATGGGTTCAACGGCCACTTCGAACTGCTTCAAGTAACCGCCAAAGCTGTTGATCTCGGCCACCCCCGGGGTGCCCATCAACCTGCGCGCAATGATCCAGTCCTGCACCTCGCGCAATTGCATGGCATCGTACTTCCCCTCGTAGCCGGGCTTGGTGTGCACCACATACTGGTATACTTCGCCGAGGCCTGTGCTCAGCGGCGCCAGGTAAGGCTGGTCCACGCCGGGCGGCAGGTCGCTGCGCACCAGTTGCAGGCGCTCGTTCACCAGCTGCCGTGCCAGGTAGGTGTCGAACGCATCGTCGAACACCACGGTCACCTGGCTCACGCCGAAACGCGAGATGCTGCGCAGCTCGTGCACCTCCGGCAGGTTGCCGAGCGCCTGCTCGATGGGGTAGCTCACGAACTGTTCCACCTCCAGGGTGGCCAGTGTGGGCGCAATGGTGATCACCTGCACCTGGTTGTTGGTGATGTCCGGCACGGCATCCACTGGAAGTCGTGATATGGCGCGTATGCCCAGTGCGATCAGCACCAGTGTGGCAAGACCGATCACCAGCTTGTGCTGGATGGAATACCGGATGATCCGTTCGATCATGGCGGTGGTAATTAGAATGGAAGGAAGCCGGCGAAAAGCGGGATCATCATTGACGCACGGGCCAGCGTCCATGCATCAGCAGTACGGGCAGCGGCACCCGGCCGCGCCAGGATCAGGCCCTCGGCGGTTGCAGCGTGGAAGGGCGATGGCCGTCGAGCGGCTCATCGGCTGAACAGCACGTGCCCGCCAGCAAAGTGGGACGATGCAGTGTATTACCCTTCATGATCGGGGCAAAGAAGACGTGGTCCACACCGATGTGGTCCTGGTGATCGTGGCTGAAAGGCAGTTGATCGTGGGATGCATCGGTGCCGTGGTGTGCGGCATCCGTATAGTGCATCTCCAGAAATCCAAGCAGATCCAAGGAAGGTTGCTCCTGCCGGTGCTCAGCATAATGCTTCCAAAGCTGCGGAATGTGCACCCAATCATGTCCCCATGTGAGGTTCAGCGCCAGGAAGGCGGTGAAGGTCAGGTGGAGCAACTGTTTCACGGGGTACAAAGGTAGGACACGCGAACAGACACGTCCCTGACGCTATTCCGGCACCCTTAGAATCGTAAACAAAGCGCTGTGGTGAAGGCCATGTTCACCGGTGACCCGTCACCACGAGCGGTGCGGAAAATCTCCTCCTTCCCCCTGAAAAGCCGGTACTCGACCCGCCATGTGGCCCGGTCCGCGAAGCGGCGATCGATGCCCACGCTGGCACCCAGCAGTGCTTCTTCGTTGATCATCACGGCGCGTTCATCCAGGAAGAACTCGATGCGGCCGTTCATCCACCAGGCCCCGGCAAGCTGCTGCTGAAGCACGGCCACGGCGGACATCCATGCCGCCAGATCGGTACCCGGAAGTGTAAGGGCAGATGCCTCTTGCAGCCCCACATCCAACCCGAGCACCATGCGGGACCGTTCGCCTTCCACCTGGCCGTACAGGTTGCTGTAAAAGCGCCAGGCCCCTGCACTGTCCGGCCCCACGCTGCCCACGAACGTGCTCCAGATGAAGGTGGTGAAAGGATCCGGTGTGTGGCGCACCTGCGTTCCGAAGGACGGCCGCTGGTTCCCGGCCTCGCGTTGGATGCGCTGCCAGCCATTGAGGGCCAGGGCGCTGAACGACCACTTCGCTCCAGGTGCATAGTTCAACACGGCACCTGTCTCGTAGTAGGGCGAATTCTCCGCAACGATGCTCCGGGTCAGGTTCACCTGCTCCTGACCGATCACCCCCTCGAAGCCGATGTGCGAGGGGAAGATCCCGGCATCCACCCACAGTTCGCGCGTGCGGGAAAGCTTGATGCCCACGCGTGCTTCATACACGTTGCGCAACCCATCGGGTTCGTCCGCCAGGTTGTACTGCACGTAGTTGCCGGCCATCAAGCCCAACGCACCGCGTACCCGCCCATCCGAATAGCTCGCCTGCAACAAGGCCAGGTTCGCGTTGAACTCGTTGTGCCGCTTGTGGTTGAACAGGAAGTCGGGGCGCTCACCATCCGGCGGCTGGGAAAGGTCATAGGCATAATAGACCTCGGCATAACCGGAAAGCTTGAACACGCTGCTATCCTGCGCCGTCAGCGGGGCCGCACAGCAAAGTGCGATGAGAACGATGCCGTCTCTACCCAGGCTCATGTGCTGATCGGCTGGTTGACCGATCTACAGAACGTCGATCAATGGTGATGCCCACCCGGGCCATGCACGTGCCCGTGGGCCAGTTCCTCTTCGCTGGCGTCACGTACCTCCGTGATATCCACGTTGAAGTGCAGCGTGACACCGGCCAGGGGGTGGTTCCCGTTCAGGGTCACCTCCCCATCCTTCACCTCCAGCACGCTCCATACGCGGTGGTCCGGGGTCTGGAACTGCATGCCTTCCTCCACCTGCTGCCCGCCGAACTTATCCAGCGGCACCCGTTGCAGGAGCTGGGGGTCGATCTCTCCATACCCCTTTTCAGCAGGGATCACAGCCTGCACGGAATCACCTGCTATGCGCCCCTCCAACTGCTCCTCAAGCCCGGGTACGATCATGCTGCCGCCGTGGATGTAGGAGAACACTTCGCGGCCGGCACTGCTGTCCAACAGATTGCCTTCGGGATCGTTCAGGGTGTAATGGAAGGAGACGACGGAGTTCTTGGTGATGCGCATGGTCTTGGGAATGGGCGGCCAAGGTAAGGTTCCGGCATGAGCGGCCTGCTGACGCGTATCAGCAGCCACCCGGCCTCAAGCGGACAAGTACCATCTTCGCAGCATCGCCAGCCTCAAGCGCTTGGGCGACCGATGAATGGCCAACGAATCACTCTTCTCCGCTTTCCCACCCGCCACGCACGAACAGTGGGAAGCCGTGATCAAGAAGGAACTGAAGGACAAGGACCCGTCAACCCTGAACGTGCCGGTGGGTGGCAAAATGCTCCCCCCGTTCCACACGGCCTGGGACGGAGGCGGTACCGGCATGCGTAGTCGTGGCGTGAAGCGTGATGGCAACCCCTGGCGTGCGACAGTAGGCCTTGATGCACACGGGCCGATTGCGAACAAGCTGGCATTGGAGGCGCTTATGGGCGGTGCCGATGCGCTGGAGTTCTACGGCAAACCGACCGACATCCACGCCCTGCTGAAGGATGTGTGGGTCGGCGCGATCGACCTTTCCGTGGACGGCAGTGAAGCAATGCTCGATGCATTGCTCGGTCTTCACGGCCGACAGAATACCCCGGCAACTGATGTCAGCTTCTGCCTCGGACTTCCGCATGATGCCGATGCACGTGGTCTGAAGGACAAGCTCGCGAAGCACCCGCGCATCCGCCTCTTCAGCGTGAGCGATGGAATCAGCAATCAGCAATCAGCAAATGAAGATTCCTCATTGCTGATTGCTGATTCGCGCACAGCCCTCTCGCAAGGCAGATCGCTGATCGAGCGGATGCTCTCTCAGGGCTTCCCCATCGACGATGCCTGCGCCCGCCTGCAATTCCGCCTGCATCTCGGTGACGACCTCTTCCTGGAAGCCGCTCGCATGCGCGCCTTCCGTGAAGCATGGGCTTCAGTCGTGGACGAATTCCAGCCTGAACACGACTGCTCGCACAACACATGGATCCAGGCGGTCGTTTCCTACCCTGCTGAGACGAAGTCAGCGCACGAGAACGTGATCCGCGCAACGTTGCAAGCCATTAGCGCGATCACGGGCGGATGTGATGGGCTCACCATCCCCACTCCTACCCTGCCCGAAGGCGATGCGCTGGCCCGGCGTGTGGTGCGCAACATCCACAACCTGCTGCGCGATGAGAGTTTTCTCGGTCGCGTGGCCGATCCGCTTGGTGGCAGCTACACCGTTGAACAACTCACCAACACAATAGCCGCTAACCTCAAGCCACTAGCCTCTAGCTCTACCGAGCACAAGCTAGAGTCTAGTGGCTCGCAGCTCGAGGCTGGCATTCCCAACCGCGAAGAGATCCCCCTCAAGTCCTACTACACGCGCGTGGACCTCGACGGGATGGAGCACTTGAACTACGCCGCAGGCATCCCGCCCTACCTGCGCGGCCCCTACGGCAGCATGTACGCTATCCGTCCGTGGACCATCCGGCAATACGCGGGGTTCAGCACGGCCGAAGCGAGCAACGCCTTCTACCGCCGCAACCTCTCCGCCGGGCAGATGGGCCTCAGCGTCGCCTTCGACCTGGCCACGCACCGCGGCTACGACAGCGACCACCCGCGCGTGAAAGGCGATGTGGGCAAGGCCGGTGTGGCCATCAGCAGCGTGGAGGACATGAAGATCCTCTTCGACAGCATCCCGCTGGACAAGATGAGCGTGAGCATGACCATGAACGGCGCCGTGCTGCCCATCATGGCCTTCTTC
>JAEUSU010000006.1 GCA_016788635.1 Flavobacteriales bacterium
CGGGTGGCCCAACTGGTGGTGGCGACCTACGTCAGGGTCGCTTTCGAGGAAAGTGCGGACCTTCGCGCCTCGGAACGCGGAACCGGCGGCTTCGGCCACACCGGCACCCGCTAGGAACTGAACCTGAAGGAATGAAGATCATCGTCCCTATGGCGGGCATGGGCAAGCGGATGCGTCCGCACACCCACACCACCGCCAAGCCCCTGCTGCCCATCGCCGGCAAGCCCATCGTGCAACGCCTTGTGGAGGACCTCGCCGCCGTGGCCGGTGAGCCCGTGGAGGAGGTCGCCTACGTGATCCACCCCAGCTTCGGTGCCGCCGTGGAGAAGGACCTGCTGGCCATCGCCGCACAGGTGGGGGCCAAGGGCAGCATCCACTACCAGGAGGTGGCCCTGGGCACCGCCCATGCCATCCTCTGCGCCGAGAAGGCCCTCAGCGGCCGGGTGATCGTGGCCTTCGCTGACACCCTGTTCCGCGCCCAGCTGAAGCTCGACAAGGACTGCGACGGCGTGATCTGGGTGAACAAGGTGGACGACCCGCGTCCCTTCGGCGTGGTGAAGCTCGACGGCAGCGGCATCATCACCGAGTTCGTGGAGAAGCCCCAGGAGTTCGTGAGCGACCTGGCCATCATCGGCATCTACTACTTCGCCGACGGGGAGCGCCTCCGCATGGAGATGCAGTACCTGATCGACAACGACATCAAGGAGAAGGGCGAGTACCAGCTCACCAACGCCATGGAGAACATGAAGCGCAAGGGCGCGCGCTTCAAGGCCGGTGCGGTGGACGTATGGATGGACTGCGGCAACAAGAACGCCATGGTCGACACCAACACCAAGGTGCTCGGCTTCCTCAAGGACAGCAAGGACCTGGTGAGCGCCAGGCTCAAGAGCACGAACAGCGTGGTGATCCCCCCCTGCTTCATCGGCGATGACGTGACGCTGGTGAACAGTGTGGTAGGCCCGTACGTCTCCATCGAGAAAGGCAGCGCCGTGACCAACAGTGTGGTGCGCAGCTCGATCCTGCGGGGCGGGGTGCGTGTACAGGACGCCGTGATCGACAACAGCATGCTCGGCGAGCGCGCCGCGGTGACCGGTCACGCCCTGGACCTCAGCCTCAGCGACGACAGCACGATCGGCTGATCCACCATGGCGTACGTGCCCCCGGCATCCGGCCGCGCCAGCATCACCACCACCCTCAATGGGGTGCTCATCTCCATCCCGTCGCAGCGCAACCTGTTCGTTGCCGGGTTCATGGCCATCTGGCTCTGCGGCTGGTCCTTCGGTGGCTTCATGGCCGCGGCGAACCTCTTCCGGGCGGACACGCCCTTGTTCGCCCGCGGCTTCTTGATCTTCTGGCTCTGTGGCTGGGCGGCCGGACTGTGGTTCGTGGGTCGCACCCTTTACCTGATGTTCGCTGGAAAAGAGGTCATTTCCGTGACGCGCGAGGCCCTGAGCATCTCCTGCCCGGGACGCTTCCGCACGGTCCTACGCACTTATCGAATGAACGAAGTGCGCCGTCTGCGTGCACAGAGCACCGACCAGTCCGGACCGTTCGGCATGGTAAGCCGCCAGGGCTTCGGCACACGACCCGGCACCCTGCGGTTCGACCATGGCATGGGAAGTGTGACCTTTGCGGCCGGCATCGACGAGCCTGAAGCGCGGTATATCTTGACCTTCCTGCGCGACCAGGGTCTTATCAACGAAGCGAACCTCGCGTGAACATTTTCCGCCCATCCTTCCTGCACCTGCTCCTGGCCATCGCGCTCACCGCCTGCGGCGGCAGCAAGGGTGTAGCCGATGGTGGCGATGCGCCCGCGCGCGGTGACGGAGGCGGCAAGGAGAAGCAGGCCCGCGTGATGGAACTGTACATGGACGCCACCCGGGCGCGGCTCGGCGGCGACATGCCCAAGGCCATCAGCCTGTACGAGCAATGCCTGCGCGAGGACCCCACCAACGCCGCCGCGCAGTTCGAGCTCGCCAAGCTCTACCACATGGCGCAGGACTGGCCCCGCGCCGTGGATATGGCCAAGAAGGCCGTGGCGAACGGGCCCGACAACATCTGGTACCGCTTCCTGCTTGCCGACCTCTACAACCAGGACCAGCGCTACAACGAGGCCGCCGAGACCTACCGCGGCATCGTGAAGCAGTGGCCCGACCGCCAAGAGGTGTACTTCAGCCTCGCGCGCACGCTCGCCGCCTCCGGCAGGACCGCCGAGGCCGCACAGGTGTACCGCGACCTGGAGCAGCGCATCGGCACCAACGAGGAGCTCGTGGCCAACGAGTTCGACATGCTCGCCGCCAGCGGGCAGTACGACGAGGCCGAAAAGCTCCTGCGCCGCGCCATCGCCGGCGACCCCGCCAACGGGCAGTACCACGGCATGCTCGCCGACCTCTACAGCGAGACCGGGCAGCCCGAGAAGGCCCTCGAGGAATACCGCCAGGTGCTCGCCATGGACCCCGGCGACAACATGGCCCGTGTGGCACTTGCCGAGCACTACTTCAGCAACGGCGAGCGCGACAAGGCCTTCGATGAGCTCAACATCGCCTTCGCCGACCCCGACCTGGAGGTCGATGCCAAGATGCAGGTGCTGCTGGGCTTCTTCGAGATGAGCGACAACCAGGGCGAGGAGCCGGGCCAGCGCGAACAGCTCGTGCGCCGCTCCTACGAGCTCATCGCCACCCTGAAGAAGACGCACCCCGAGAGCGGCAAGCCGCACACCATCGCCGGCGATTTCCTGATGCGCGACGGCAAGACCCGGGAGGCCCGCGACGAGTTCAGGGAGGCCTTGCGCTACGAACAGGACAAGTACCCCATCTGGCAGCAGGTGCTGCAGCTCGACCTGCAACTGCAGGACTGGGCGAACCTGCAGACCGATGCCGCGCAGGCCGCCGAGCTCTTCCCCACGCAGCCCGAGTTCCACTGGTACAACGGCGTGGCGCTCTCGCAGCTCAAGCGCTACGACGAGGCCATCGAGGCGCTGGTGGCCGGGCGCGACCTGGTGGTGGACAACCCGCCCCTGGAGGCCCAGTTCTGGAGCGCCTTGGGCGATGCCTACCACGAGGCCGGCACGCACGCCAAGAGCGACGAGGCCTACGACCGCGCCCTGGCCATCGACGGGCGCAACGCGTCGGTGCTCAACAACTACGCCTACTACCTCAGCGAGCGCGGCGAGAAGCTGCAGAAGGCCGAGGAGATGAGCCGGCGCAGCAACGAGCTGCAGCCCGGGCAGGCCACCTACCAGGACACCTACGCCTGGGTGCTGTACAAGCTCGGCCGCTACCCCGAGGCACGCACCTGGATGGAGAAGGCCCTGGCCGGCAATGCCAGCGACGGGGTGCTCTTCGAGCACTACGGCGACATCCTGTTCAAGCTGGGCGAGACCGGCGCCGCCATGGAGCAATGGCGAAAGGCCAAGGCCGCTGGCGGTGCCAGCGACCGCATCGACCGCAAGATCGCCGAGGGCCGGCTGGTGGAATGACAAGGTCCGTCCGCAGCCTTCTCCTGGCCCTGGTGGTGCTGGTGCTGGCCTGCAAGCCGCGGCAGGAGGTGGCACAGCCCGTGCGCGACCTTCAACCCCGTTCGCCCGAGAAGCTCCTGGAGCGCCTCGCCGCACAGCGCGTGGAAGGCGTGCGCTATTACAGCGCCAAGGCCGAGGTGGACATCAACGGCCCTGATGGCCACAAGGGCTTCAAGGCCGCGTTCCGCTCGGTGCGCGACAGCGCCGCCTGGGTCAGCATCACCCCGGCCCTGGGCATCGAGGTGGCGCGCGTGCTGCTCACCCCGGACAGCCTGAAGCTGCTCGACAAGATAAACGACCACTTCTGGGTGGGCGATACCGCCATGGCACGTGCCAAGTTCGGCCTGCAGCCCAGCCTCGGCCTGCTCCAACAGGCCCTCTTCGGGCTGCCCATCGGGCTCGACATGGAGGAGAAGTACAAGGCCGACCGCGAGGACGGGCAGTACACCCTCACCAGCAAGGAGAAGAAGCGCTTCCGCCGGGCCGCCGAGGACCTGGCGCCCGAGGACACCCTGCCCGACGACCGCGACATGCGTGAGCACCGGCTGGAGCGCACCCTGCGCCGGGCCGAGAAGAAGGACGCCGTGGTGTACCGCTACTGGATCGAACCCGACAGCTTCCGGGTGACGCGCGTGCTCATCACCGACCTGGCACGCGATCAACAGGCCGATGTGCGTTATCTCCATCGTACGGACGTGAACGGCCATGCCCTCCCCGACCACATCAGCCTTTCTTTGTCCGATAGTTCCAAGCAGGTCACCGGCACCCTCCAGCTCGACCGCATCGGCATCGATGGCCCCCTGCAGCTCAACTTCCGCATCCCCGAGAAGTTCACGCCCATGCCCTGAGCGTGCGGCGCGCGCCCTGCTGCTCGGCGCGCTGCTCCTGCTGCTGCCCCTGGGGCTGTGGGCGCAGAAGAGCAAGGACCTGGAGAAGCGGCGCGATGCGCTCGACAAGCAGATCAAGGCCACCACGGCCCTGATCGACCAGGCCCGCAAGGAGCGGCGCAACACCGAGCACCAGCTGCACCTGCTCAACGCGCAGATCCGCCAGCGCGAGGAGCTCATCCGCGCCATGAACGGCGAGCTCCACCAGGTGGACCGCCAGATCATGGAGACCGAGGCCGTGATCGCCGGGCTCCAGGAGGACTTGGACCGCCTGAAGGACGAGTACGCGCGCATGGTGCGCTTCGCCTACCTGCACCGCAACGCCAGCGACCGCCTCAGCTACCTCTTCGCCGCCGGCTCCTTCGCCCAGGCCTACCGCCGCTCGCGTTACCTGGGGCAGCTGGCCGAGCACCGCCAGCGGCAGGCCGCCCTGATCCAGGGCACACAGGCCAGCCTCAACGAACGCATCGCCGAGCTGCGCGGCCTGCGCACCGAGAAGAACGAACTGCTCACCGCGCAGGTGGGCGAACGCGAACGCCTCACCGCCGACAAGGACGACCACCAGCAGAGCCTGTCCACCCTGAAGAAGGAGGAGGGCCGCCTGAAGGATACCCTGCGCAAGCAGAACAAGAAGAAGAGCGACCTGGAGGCCGCCATCCGCAAAGCGATCGCGGACGAGATCCGCAAGAGCAACCCGGCGACACCGCCCAAGGGCTCTGGTGCGAACCCCAAGGGGGGTGGAGCGCCCGCCAAGCCCGCGCTCACCCTTACCCCCGAAGCACGGGAGCTGGGCGCCGACTTCGAGAAGAACAAGGGCAAGCTGCCCTGGCCCGTGGAGAAGGGGACCATCACCAGCCGCTACGGCCGCCAGCCTCACCCCGTATTGCGGGGCATCGAGATCAACAACAACGGCATCGACATCGCCTGCGAGAAGGGCGCCCCCGTGCGGGCCGTGTTCCGCGGGGAGGTCAGCAGCATCATCGTGATCCCCGGGGCCGGCAAGGCCGTGGTGGTGAACCACGGCGCCTACCGCACCGTGTACAGCAACCTGCGCGATGCCACGGTCACCAAGGGCCAGAAGGTCGACACCAAGCAGCAGGTGGGCGTGGTGATGACCGACGAGGAGGGCTCCACCGCCCACATCGAGGTGTGGCGCATCACCGCCGAGGGCGACATGATCACCGTGGACCCGGCCACGTGGATCTACCGCAACTGACGCCGCTGCGATCCGTTACCTTTGCCGCGCAGCCCCGGGGCCCGTACCTCTGCCCCGACAACGCCTTCAGCCATGGGTAAACTCGGTGTAATGGAGATCGTCCTGATCCTGCTCGTGCTATTGCTGCTCTTCGGCGGCAAGAAGATCCCCGAGCTCATGCGCGGGCTGGGCAAGGGCATGAAGGAGTTCAAGGACGCCAAGGACGGCAACGAGCCGAACGAGGGCAAGTAGCGCAGGACCGACGCCCGGAGCTTCCGCATGGAATTCCCCCGCACCTTCAGCGAGGCCGGTGCCCTTGTGCGCAGCGGCGGCGCCACCGTGGCCGCCCTCACCGAGGCCGCCCTCGCCAAGGCCCACGCCACCAACGACCTCAACATCTACCTCGAGGTCTTCGATGCCAGCGCGCGTGCCCAGGCCGCCGCCGTGGACGCCAAGATCAAAGCTGGCACCGCCGGACCGTTGGCCGGCTGCATCGTCAGCATCAAGGACAACCTCTGCTACAAGGACCACCGCGTGGGCGCCAGCTCGCGGATCCTGGAGGGCTACACCAGCATCTACAGCGCCACCGTGGTGGAGCGCCTGCTCGCCGCCGACGCGGTGATCATCGGTCGCACCAATTGCGACGAGTTCGCCATGGGCAGCAGCAACGAGAACAGCGCTTACGGCCTGGTGCGCAACCCGCTCGACCCCGCCAAGGTGCCCGGTGGCAGCAGCGGGGGCGCCGCCGCCAGCGTGGCCGCCGGCACCTGCCACGTGGCCCTGGGCAGCGACACGGGCGGCTCCATCCGCCAGCCCGCGTCCTTCTGCGGCATCGTTGGCTTCAAGCCCACGTACGGCCGTGTGAGCCGCTACGGCCTTATCGCCTTCGCCAGCAGCTTCGACCAGATCGGGCCTCTGGCCCATACCGTGTCCGATGCCGAGGCCGTGCATCGCGTGATCGCCGGCCACGACGAACGCGACAACACCAGCAGCCAGCGCCCCCTCGGTGCCGTGCATGGCCCCGGGCCCGGCAGCAAGCTCCGCATCGCCTACTACCGCGAGACCGTGGAGCGCCCCGGCCTCGACCCGGCCATCCGCGACCATGTGATGGCCCACCTCGAGCGGCTCAAGGCCGAAGGCCATGCCGTGGAGGCCATCGAGCTGCCCATGCTCGACCACCTGGTGCCCACCTATTACATCCTCGCCACCGCCGAGGCCAGCAGCAACCTGGCCCGCTTCGACGGCATCCGCTACGGCCACCGCAGCAAGGCCGCCAAGGGCGTGGACGACACCTACCGCCTCAGCCGTTCCGAAGGCTTCGGCCCCGAGGTCAAGCGCCGCATCCTCTTGGGCACCTTCGTGCTCAGCGCAGGCTACTACGACGCTTACTACGCCCAGGGCCAGCGGGTGCGCCGCCTGATCCGCGACAACACCCTGCAGGCCTTCGACCGCTACGACCTGGTGCTCACCCCCACCTGCCCCACCACCGCCTTCGGGCATGGCGAGATCAAGGACCCGGTGGCCATGTACCTGCAGGACATCTTCACGGTGCAGGCCAACCTGGCCGGCGTGCCCGCCATCAGCCTGCCCACCGGCACCCACCCCAACGGCCTGCCCTTCGGCATCCAGCTGATGGCGAAACCACTGGCGGACGAGTGGCTGCTGGAGGCCTGCGACGGCCTTTTCCAGGCCTGAGCCTGTCCACACGCGGGTGTGGACGACCGCTCCCCACAACAAGCCCGGCCTTCCTGCGTATCAAGGGTAACTTTCGCCCCATGGCCCGTACCCTCCTTCTGCTCCCCGCCTTGGCCCTGTCCCTGGGGCTTTCGGCGCAGGATGGCCCGACGCCCGTTGTACCGGCGAACGACCCGGTGCTGGAACAGCTCGACGAGCTGAGCCTGCTGCCGTGGCTGAAGAACGACCCCTTCACCACCGACGCCGGTGCCCTGAACGTGCACGGTTTCGCCCCCACCGACACGCCCAGCTACACCCCGGAGGTGTACCGCCGCAGGCTGGCCGTGCTCGATGAGCGCACCCCCTTCAAGCTCACCTACAACGAGCAGGTCCAGGCCTACATCGACCTGTACGCCAGGCGGAAACGCGAGCAGACATCGCGCATGCTCGGACTGGCCCAGCTGTACTTCCCCGTGTTCGAGGAAGCGCTGGACCGCCACGGCATGCCCCTGGAGCTCAAGTACCTGGCCGTGGTGGAGAGCGCCCTCTATCCGGGGGCACGAAGCCGTGCGGCCGCCGTGGGCCTCTGGCAGTTCATGATCGGCACCGGCAAGCTGTACGGCCTGGAGGTGGACAGCTATGTGGACGAGCGCTGCGACGTGTACCAGAGCACCGATGCGGCCTGCCGCTACCTCAAGGACCTGTACCGCATCTTCGGCAACTGGGAGCTGGCCCTGGCCGCGTACAACTGCGGTCCCGGCAACGTCAACAAGGCCATCCGTCGCGCCGGCGGCTCGGGCGACTACTGGAGCGTGTACAACCACCTGCCGCGGGAGACCCGCGGTTACGTGCCCGCCTTCATCGCGGTGAACTACATCTTCAACCACGCCGCCGACCACAACCTCTACCCCATCATCCCCAACTACTGCGCCTACGAGGTGGACACTGTGCAGGTGTGCTACCCCCTTGACCTGGGCCAGGTGGCCACGCTCATGGGTGGCAGCGCGCAGGAGATCCGGGACCTCAACCCCACCTTCAAGCAGGGCATCGTGCCCGACGTGCAGCAGCCGGTGGCCATCTATGTGCCGCACCACATGGTGGACGAGTTCATCGAGTTCGAGGACGCCATCATGTACAGCTACGTGCCGGACATGAGCACGCCCGCGCCGAACATGCCATCGTCCCGAAGCACCACGGTCTCGGCCTCCACCGGTGGAGGCGGCACCAAGTACCACACCGTGCGCCGCGGCGAATCGCTCGGCAGCATCGCGCAGAAGCACGGCACCACGGTCTCGCAGCTGCGCAAGCTGAACAACCTGAAGAGCGACCGCATCCATGCCGGCCAGAAGCTGGTGGTGAAGCGCGGCACCGCATCAGCGACCACCGCGTCCACCCCGAGCGCAGCACCCGCGCCCAAGGCGCCATCGAACGCCGCCCCCGCCGTCACCGCCTCGGGCGACAGCACCGACAAGCCGGTGGAGTACATCTACCACGTGGTGCAGCCCGGCGACACGCTCTGGGGCATCGCGCAGCGCTACCCCGGCGTCACGGTCGACGACATCAAGCGCCTGAACAGCGACATGAACCTGCGCAAGCTGCCGGTGGGCCGCAAGCTCAAGGTGCGCGTGCAGGGCTGATCCGGTTCTTCACAACGGAGGCCGCTGCGGCATCCGCCTCAGCTTCAAGTACTATCCCCCGGCGACGTCGCGTTGCTTCTGTGCGATCGTCGATGCTTGTTGATAATTCAACGAGCGCAGCGCCTTGTCGGTCCTCTACATTGCGGTTGCACGCTGCCTGCTTTCACGTCGATCGCACTGCGCCATGGAACTCTCCCGCATCCGTCCATACACGCACAAGCACTGCCGCTTCAAGCTCCGCTCGGGCAAGGAGGTGTTCGGTGTGATCTGGGAGGTGGAGACCACCGACAAGAACGGCCAGCCCACCGAAGGGCGTCGCCTCTTCTTCGCCAGCATCCGCGATTACGAACGCCTTCAACGCGCCGCCAAGGAACCCATCCAGGTGTGGCCCGTGCAGCCCGAGGAGATCGTGCACGTCGAGAGCATCGCGAGCTGAACGTTCAGCCGTTCAGTCCCGCCTGCTCCAGCAGGAACGCGTAGATCAACGCCACTTCCTTCAACCGCTCGAAGCGGCCGCTCGCGCCACCATGACCCGCTTCAAGGTTGGTGACCAACAGGACCGGTGCATCGCCCTGCTGGTGCTCGCGCAGGCGCTGCACCCACTTCGCCGGCTCCCAGTATTGCACCTGGCTGTCGTGGAAGCCGGTGAGCACGAGCATGGCCGGGTACTTCGCGTCGTGCACATTGTCGTAAGGTGAGTACGACAGCATGCGCTCGTAGGCCGCCTTCTCCTTGGGGTCGCCCCACTCATCGAACTCGCCGGTGGTGAGCGGGATGCTCTCGTCGAGCATGGTGGTCACCACGTCCACGAAGGGCACTTCGGCCACAACGGCCTTCCACAGGTCGGGCCGCAGGTTGGCCACCGCACCCACCAGCAGACCGCCCGCGCTGCCGCCCATGCAGAACACGCGGCCGGGGTCGCAGAAGCGCTCCTTCACCAGGTGCTCCGCACAATCGATGAAGTCGGTGAAGGTGTTGAGCTTGTGCTCCATGCGTCCCTGCTCGTACCACCCACGGCCCAGGTCCTCACCGCCGCGGATGTGCGCGATGGCGAACACGAAGCCGCGGTCGAGCAGGCTGAGCCGCGCAATGCTGAAGGTGGGCTCCACGTTGATGCCGTAGCTGCCGTAGCCATACAGCAGCAACGGTGCGCGACCATCGAGCTTCGTGTCGCGGTGATGCACCACGCTCACAGGCACACGGGCGCCATCGCGCGCGGTCACCCACACGCGTTCGCTCACGTAACGCGCCGGTTCGAAATCCCCGATCACCTCCTGCTGCTTGAGCATGCGGTCGGCGCCGGTGTTGAGGTCGTGCTCGTACACGGTGTTGGGCGTGGTGAGCGATGCATAACCGTAACGGAAGCGGTCCGTGTCCCACTCGGGGTTGGTGCCCGAGTAGGCCACGTACACCGGGTCGTGGAAGCGGATGCCATGCTCCGCTCCGGTGCTGAGCTTGCGGATGCGCATCTGCACCAGGCCTTCGATGCGTTCACTGATCACCAGGTGGTCGCGGAACAGGTCGATGTCCTCCAGCAGCACCTCCTCGCGGTGCGGCACCACTTCACGCCAGGCCGCCTTGTCGGCGTGGTCGCCTTCCGCACAGAACATCAGGCGGAAGTTCTGCGCCTCCCAGTTGGTGTGGATGTAGAAGCCGGCAGGGCCGTGGTCCGATGCGGGCACGTGCAGGATGCTGTGCTCGTGTTTCGACTCGCGCGGCAGGAAGACCTTGAAAACCCCCAGTGGATCGTTCACCGGCAGCAGCCAATGCTCGCTGCTGAGCGTGCTGTCGGTGGTGATGATGACGAACGCATCGCTGCGGCTGCGGTACACATCGCAGCTGAAGGCGGTGTCGCGTTCGTGGAACACCTCCACGTCATCGGCCGGGTCGGTGCCCAGCACATGCCGGAAGATCTTGTGGCTTCGCAGGGTGCGGTCCTTGCGGGTGTAGAAGAAGGTGCGCTCGTCGGCCCAGGCGCCCCCTCCGCTGGTGCGCGTGATCACATCGGGAAGGTCCTCGCCCGTGCGCAGGTCGCGGAAACGCACCTCGTACTGCCGGCGGCTCACCGTGTCCACGCTGTACGCCACGAGCGTGTTGCCCGGGGAGATCTCGAAGTCGCCGAGGTCGAAGTAGTCGTGCCCCTCGGCCAGCTTGTTCTCGTCGAGGATGTCGGCGAAGCGCTCCTGCGGCGGGATGTCCTGCTCACCGGGAAGGGCCGGCGTGCGCATGTGCACCGGGTACTCATGGCCTGCCTCGTACCGGAAGCTGTACCAGTAGCCGTTCTCGCGGTACGGCACGCTCATGTCGGTCTCCTTGATGCGGCCCTTCATCTCGAGGAACAGGCGCTCACGGAGGTCCTTCACGGGCGCCAGCAGGGTGTCGGCATAGGCGTTCTCGGCCTTCAGGTGGTCGAGCACGCGCCGGGTGTGCGGGTCGGGCTGTTCCGCCTCGCGCTGGGCCTCCGAGAGGCGCATCCAGTGGTACGGGTCGATGCGGGTGTGGCCGTGCGCGGTGATCGTGTGGTCCTCCTTGGTGGCCACGGGCGGAATGGGAAGGCTCATCGGTTCGGGAACGGCGCGGTGGCGCCGGGCCGAAGTTACCCGGCCTGCCCGAGCACCTGATGGAGCACCGAGGGGGAACGCAGCTCCCCCAGGCCCTCCAGGTGCATGCGGTAGTACAGCAGCAGCTGGTCGAGCAGGGTCCGCCGCACGGTGCCGGGCAATTGCGGTGGGCCTTCGGCCGCGAGCTCCGCGTTCAACAAGGCGGCCAAGGCCAGGCTGTTCGGCGGACCGATGACATGGCCGTGCGCGTGCTCCACGGGCACGAATCGCCCCTCACGCAGGTCGAAGTGGTCCTCGCCCACCGCCGGTGGTTCGGGCAGGATGCCGAGCGGGGCCATGAGCCCCACCACGAACCGCAGGGGGAAATGACCCAGCTCCGGATCAAGGTCCAGGTGCTCGAGCACCTCCTGCAGGTGCGCGAACAGGGCCGGGTCCGCCGATTCCTCGCGGAGCACGCGCACCAGCACCTCCTGCACGAACAGCGCCACAGCCCCGCGCAATGGGTCTGTCGGCAGGTTCACGAAGGGCCGCTCGACACGAACCTCGCGAAGCTGCTGCAGGTCGCGCTCGGCATGCTCGGTCACCACCAGCTCCACGCGGTTCAAGGGCTGCAGGGCCGCGAGCCGCGAGGGGCCCTTGCCGCCCGTGCGCAGCATGTAGCCCCGCAGGCCGAACGTCTCGGTGAACGCCTTCAGCACCACACCCTTGTCACCGTGCCGCACGGTGCGCAGCACGATGGCCCGCGTGGTGTGCACCGATGCCATCGCTCAGCGCACCACCAGCAGCTTCGTGTTGCAGGCGAACTCGCCGGTGTCATCGCTGGCGAACACCAGGTACACCCCGGTGCTCACCCGCCGGCCGCTCATGTCCACGCCGGGCCAGATGGCCTGCCCGCCATTGGAGCGCACACGGTACACGAGGTTACCGGCCACATCGGTGATGCGCACATCGCTGTCGCGCACCAGGCCCGTGATGGCGATGGGGCCGGTGTAACCGTCGCGCACCGGGTTGGGGAACACCGTGGCGCAATCGCTGTTGTCCGCGCCCTCGATGGCATCGCCGCGGTAACTGATGATGCCCTGGTCCGTGCCGAAATAGACCTCACCGGTGAGGCCGTCGATGGCGATGCTGAGGATGTTGTTGCTGGGCAGCGGGCTGTTGCCGGCGGTGAAGTGAAGCACCTGCTCGGTGCCATCGGGCGACACCAGGTAGGCCCCGCTGCTCTGCGTGCCGAGCCACTTGCGGTTGGCACCGTCCACGGCGATCGCGCTCACCGACTCGGTCTCCAGCAGGATCTGCACGTTGCCGTCCTGCTCGATCAGGATCTGCTGGCAGTCGAAATCGCCGCCACCGAAGACCGCATCGGGGTTGTAGAAGACGGCCACGCCCTTGCCGGTGCCGATCCACACTTCGTTGTCCTTGTCCTCCGCCACGGCGAACACGTCCAGTGAAGGCAGCTTGCCCTGTCCCTCGAAGGTGGTGAGCACCTTGTACTGGTCGTCGCTGATGTCGCTGATGGTACCCTTGTCGTCGAACACGAGCAGGCCGTTGCTCCGCGGGCGCACCACCCACTTGAGGTTGTTCTCCGCCGCCATGATGTCGCTCAGCAGGGTGTTGCTGCCCAGCACGGCGCCTGCGTCGAACGCGCGCCAGCTGCCGCTTTCGGTGCGCACGCTGATGGGCGCGTCGGCATTGCCGTTGCTGATCCACAGGTTGCCGTCCTTGTCGAAGTCGAGGCCGCCCACGTTCACCTTGGTGGTGCCCGAGCTGGTCTCGTAGCCCAGCGTACTGTTGTTCTCGTAGTAGATCTGCTCCACCTGCCGGCCGCGCATCTCGAGCAGGCCATCGTCCCAGGTGCCCACGAACACGTGGTCGGGGTCCTCGGGGTCCACGGCCACGGCCATGATGTCGTTCACCGTGCCACCGAAGCCGTTCACTCCTGTGTCGTACAACGGGTCGTTGAACTTGTTGGTGGTGTACCAGTCGCCATCCACGTAGCTGTGCACGCCCTCCTTCAGGAACTGGTTGCTCCAGTTGCCCGCCACGGCGCCGGTGGCCACGTAAAGCGCGCCGCCGGCGGCGTCCATCCGGTAGGCGTTCACGTTGATCGGACCGTCGGGGGTGATGAGCTGGTAGTTGTCGCTGCGCACCAGGCCCAGCTGCGTGTCGGCGATCCAGCAATAGCCGGCGGCATTGCGCACGGCATCCGCCGGGAAGGCGCCCAACGCACCGCCGTAGCCCCCGAAGTTGTTCACCTCCACCATGGCGGTGTTGTACACCTGCACGTTGTACTTGTGCGGCACCACCATGTACTGGCCGTCGGCGCTCAGGTTCAACGCGAGGTTGCGCTGGCTGGTGATGCCGGTGAAGCGCTGCCAGCTGCCATCGTGCACGTAAAGCGAATCCCCCTCGTCCGCCGCGGTGCGCAGGTTGGCCATCAAACGGCCGCCGAAGCTCACCACATCGCTGTAGATGCCGTTCGGCCAGGGCAGGTCGGTGCGCTTGGCCCAGCTGGTGAAGGCCGCCAGGTTCGGCGCGTTCCGCCAGGCCCCGTAAAGGCCGGCATCGGTGGCGGCGAAGATGCTGTCGTTGTGGAAGGTGAGCCCGTTCACCTGCAGCTGCGAGCCGCCCGGACCGATCAGCCAGGTCTCGCGCACCTCCAAGGCCGACAGATCGACCACCACGATCCCGAAACCACAGCTCAGGTAGGCCGTGGAGCCGTCGAAATACAGGTGGTAGATGCCCTTGTCGCCCAGCAGGCCGCTGCGCTTGATGTCGCTGAGGTTGTACCCGCGGCCGCCGCGCACCACATCGAGGTTTCCGTTCTCATAGCCCACCACCAGGGCCTGCAGCGGGCTGTTCCAGGCGATGGTGCTGATGTTGACATCGCTGAGCACGTTGGCCTTGGTGAGCCGCTCGATCTCGTTGGAGGCCGGGTCGAACCGGAAGATGGCGGCCTTGGTGGCGCAATAGGCACGCGATTGGTCGTCGGTGGCCACCGTGATGGCCTTGTTGTAGGGGAAGTGGTCACGCCACTGGCCGATGGCCACCTGGGCGCTGGTGGATCCGGTCCGGAGCAGCAGGACCAGCAGAGGGATCAGGGTTCGGAAGGACATGTGGGCAGGACTTCGGCCTTCCCCTAACGCGCGAAAGGCCGGATCGTTGTCATGCGCAAGGTAGCGCCGGAAATGCAGGATCCCCCGGCTGGCGGGGGATCCTGTGGAGGTCACGAGCGGAGTCGAACCGCTGTACGAGGTTTTGCAGACCTCTGCCTAGCCCCTCGGCCACGTGACCAGTTCGTTGCGTTCAGCGACGGGCGGCGCGAAGATAGGTGCTCCCGGCCGTTCCGGGGGCCTACCCCTCCAGCACGTACACCACATGGTCCACGGCACCGGGCACCGGGGGGTGCTCCTTCACCACCCGCACGCGCCAGCGCAATGCGCCGGGCCACTCGGCCTTCAACGCGTCCAGGATCCGCCGGCCTACATGCTCGATGAGCTTGCTGCGCACCGCCATCTGTTCCTTCACCAGGGTGGTCACACGTCCGTAATCGACCGTGTCATGGAGCGCATCGCTGGCCTCGGCCTGGCCGAAATCGCCCTCGACCGCCACGTCCACCCGGTAGTGGCCCCCGATGCGCGCCTCCTCCGGCAGGCAGCCGTGGTAGGCGAACACCCGGATGCCGTTCACCTCGATCAGGCCCATGCGCGGCAATGCTCCAGTCCGGCCTTCAAGCGGGCCACCACCTCGTCACGGCCCAGCAACGCGCTCACGTCGAACATGCCGGGGCCCTGCATGCGGCCCGCCACGAACAGGCGGTACAGCGGCATCACCTGGCCAACTTTGAGGCCGGTCGCCGCCAGCACCTCGTTGAAGGTGGCCTCCAGGGAAGCCGTGCTGAGCTCGGCCATGCCCTCGAGCCGGGCGATGTAGGCCTCGAGCGCCGGGGCGGCCTCGTTCTTCCAGCGCTTCCGCAGCTCCACCTCGGCCTCCACGTTGCCCTTCAACGGCGAGCCCTGCGTGAACAGGTACAGGCCTTCGAGCATGTCATCCACGAAGGTGGCGCGCTCCTTCAGCAGGGCGGCGGCGTGCGTGGCGCGCTCGGCCGTGGTGTCGATGCCCTTCACCGCCTTCAGGCGCTCGCGGAGCTGTTCGCCCAGCACGGCATCGGGCTGCTTGCGCAGGTATTGCTGGTTGAACCACTTGGTCTTCTCCGGGTCGAAGCGGGCGCCGCCCTTGTGCACGCGGTCCAGGTAGAACAGGCGCGTCATCTCGTCCAGGCTCATCAGCTCCTGGTCGCCGCCGGGGTTCCAGCCCAGCAGGGCGAGCATGTTGATGAAGGCGTCGGGGTAGTAGCCGCGCTCGCGGTAACCGCTGCTCTTCTCACCGCTGGTGGGGTCCTGCCAGTCGAGGGGGAACACCGGGAAGCCCAGGCGGTCGCCGTCGCGCTTGCTGAGCTTGCCGTTGCCGTCGGGCTTCAGGATCAGCGGCAGGTGGGCGAAGGCGGGACGTTCCCAGCCGAAGGCCTCGTAGATGAGCACGTGCAGCGGCGCACTGGGCAGCCACTCCTCCCCGCGGATCACGTGGGTGATGCGCATGAGGTGGTCGTCCACGATGTTGGCCAGGTGGTAGGTGGGCATGCCATCGCTCTTGAACAGCACCTTGTCGTCGATGTTGGCGCTGTGCACCACCACCCAGCCCCTGATCAGGTCCTCGAAGCGCACCTCCACATGGCGCGGCACCTTCAGGCGCACCACGTAGGGGTCCCCGTTCGCCAGGCGGGCCTTCACCTCGTCGGCGCTCAGGGTCAGCGAGTTCTTCATGTGCTCGCGCGTCACCGCGTTGTAGGCCGGCGCCGCCACGCCAGCGGCCTGCAGGCGCGCGCGCATGGCCTCGAGCTCCTCGGGCGTGTCGAAGGCGTAGTAGGCCTTGTCCTTGGCGATGAGCTCCTCGGCGTACTGGCGGTACATGGCCTTGCGCTCGCTCTGGCGGTACGGCCCGTCGGGACCGCCCACCCAGGGGCTCTCTTCCGGCACCATGCCGCACCACTCCAGCGAGCGCTTGATGTACTCCTCGGCGCCGGGCACGAAGCGCGCCTGGTCGGTGTCCTCGATGCGCAGCAGGAAGGTGCCGCCGTGCTTCCTGGCGAAGAGGTAGTTGTACAGGGCTGTGCGCACACCGCCCATGTGCAGGGGGCCGGTGGGGCTGGGGGCGAAACGGACGCGGACGGACATGGTGATCGGATGATCAGGCGATCAGATGTGCTGCATCTGACGCTGGTCGTTGGAAATGGAGCGCGAAGGTAGCCGGAGCAGGGGTTATGGACAGGCCCGATCCGCATCGGCGGGCGGACCTCCCGCACAAAAGGGCGGATCCATTTGCTCGCCACCATTAGCTTGCCTGCATGCGTGCACTGCTCTTTCTCCTCGGCGTCCTGCTGCTCATCATCCCCGAGATCCTTCGGGTCTACTACATCATGCCCTTCCCGGGCAGTCAGGAGAACGTGGCCACCGACCTGCGGCAGGTGAACATCGCCTACTGGCTGCATGGCAACATCTGGTGGGTGCGGCTCATCGGGCTTGCGCTGGTGGCCGGTCCGGCGTGGCACTACCTGCGCCACGGTGGGTGGTGGAAACGCCTGGCCGTGGTCCTGCCATTGGCACTTGCCGCCCTGGTGTACTACGCGTTCACCTTCCGCTTCATGGCGGACAAGATGTTCCTGCCGCCCACGGTGAAACAGCTCGCCACGCCCGCGGTCACCGACAGCACGGCGAACAGCTTGGTGGTCGTCGTGGTGCGTGAAGGTGAGGCCCGTGCTTATCCGATCGAACTGATCGGCTACCACCACCAGGTGGTGGACACCATCGGTGGCGAGGCGGTGATGATCACCTATTGCACGGTCTGCCGAACCGGCCGTGCGTTCAAGCCCCAGGTGAACGGACAACCCGAGCGCTTCCGGCTTGTGGGCATGGACCACTTCAACGCCATGTTCGAGGACGGCCGCACCGGCAGTTGGTGGCGGCAGGTGAGCGGGGAATGCATTGCAGGACCACTGAAAGGACAGCACCTGGAAGAGGTGCCCAGCACACAACTCACACTCGCGGAATTCGCACGGCTGCATCCGCAGGGCCTGGTCTTCATGCCTGACCCAAACTTCACGAAGCGCTATGCCGACCTGAAGGGCTTTGATGACGGCACCATCGACAGCCATCTCGAGTACCGCGACACCGCCAGCTGGCAGCCGAAGAGCTGGGTGGTGGGCGTGGTGCACAATGGCGTGGCGCGGGCGTATGATTGGAATGATCTGACACGCGACACCTTGATCGGGGACACGCTAGGCGGTGACAGTGTGCTCCTCACGTACGGACCGAGTCCCATCTCCTTTGCGGTTTATAGGATCAGCCTGCTCGAGACCATCGAGGACAACTCAAGTGGTGACGTCCAACGATTGTTTGAGCAAAGCACGCTTCCCGCTTACCAGGAGTTCTGGCACAGCTGGCGCACCTTCCACCCGAACACCACGCGCTATCTACCGGAGCAGTAGGGCCGGTTTTATGGCGTGGCTTGGGCTTCGTGTCGGCGCAAGGCCTCTCCCACCACATCCAATTCCTGCTCCACCATGTACCATGCTTCGTCGCGCAGGCGCTCCTCGAAGGTCTGGCCGTGTGCCCGCGCCTTCTCTTTCACTTGACGTGACCAAGTGGTATCGCGCCGGATGGTCTCGGCCATCTCGCGCGCCACATCGGCATAGGTGCGCGGGCCGTCCACCAATGAAGAGCCAGGGGGCGGAGCAGCAAGCACGGACTTCTTCATCTCGCGTGCGATGAGCGCATTGAAGTATGTGGTCGGGTGGCCGTTGTCCAGCAACATGTACCTCTCCAAGTTGTCGCCGGTCCACGCACTGTCCTGCAGGATCAAATCCTTGCTCCAGATGTGCGGCACATTCCGTTCATCCAGGAAGTCGCGCAGCATGCGGTCGCGCCAGTTGTCCTCGCGGCCCACCATCCATTCGGTTTGGTCGGGCGTGAGGTAGTGGAAGACCACGAAGACGAAGTCGACACCACTGCTCCGCAACTGATCCACCACGCGATCAAGAATTCGGGTGTTCAATTCGATCTTGTACGCAGTAATTGCTGAATGCCCCTTGAGGCGGTCGTTCCATGAAGGTGGAAGCACATTGGCCGGACCGTGCAGAAAGCGCCGCCACAAGTAGCTGCGGATGCCCGGCCCATGCGTGGCGATGTAGTGCGCGGGGTCGGGATCGATGGGTACGCCCTTCAACTCCAGGCCCTCATCCTTCAGGGTGAAATAGGGCTTCTGTCCCGTGCGCCAATCGAGCGGTGAGCGGTCCATGTCGCTCACCATCAAACTGAAGATCACGAATGGTCTGTCGTAGCGCTGGAAGGTGCTCTCGCACAACAACGCGATCTGGTCCACACCGTATCCGCCCACACCGTAGTTCAGCAGGTAGTGCGCTTGCGCGAATGTGCTGTCGCTGTTCAACAGGCCCTGGAAACACTCCACCTCCGGCATACATTGCGCGTAGCTATCGCCATAGAGCAGCACCGGCCTGCGCTCGCCCACTTGTCGTGCGTCATCATGCACCAGGCTCTTCGGCTGGAATGCCCCACGCCAGCCCAAGCGCGGGTGCGGGTGTTCCGGCGGCCCGTATTCGCCGCCGAACAAGTAGTAGAGCTTCCAGTGGTCCGCCTCGTTGAAGGGGTCGGCGTACGCGCCGGCGTCTCGGAGCCATTGAAAGGCCGGTGATCCTCCGAAGAGCATAAGCCGGAAGGCCCACTCGGACACCCCAAGCACCAGCACCGTGGAAAAGCACAGCACTAGCACGTTGGTGAGGGCCTTTCTCCAGCGCATGGCGGTGAAGTTATCCGCAGCGCGGGGTCTGGCATGGAAAGGTGGCGCCTGATGGTTATCATTGAGCACCGAACCCCCCTCATCCCATGAACAACATCCCCGAGTTCAAGGTCGATCCCATCGTTGTGCTACTGCTGGGCCTGGTCACCTGCGGCCTGTATCTGATCTACTGGAACATCAAGGTCTCGCAGGTGTTGAACGCCGTGGTGGGCCGCGAGGTGATCTCGCAGCCGGTGGCCATCTTCTCGGGCTGTTGCCTGCCGGTGAACCTGTACTTCTACTACCTCGCCGGCAAGGAGTGCCTGCCCAAATTGTACCAGCGCATCGGCGAACCGGAAAAGGACCAGAGCACCCTGCTGATCGTGCTGGGTCTGCTCTTCCCCATGGTTGCCGCCATGATCGTGCAGGGCGACATCAACCGGTTGTACACCACCCAGGCCTGAGCAACGTGGACAAGCGGCTGTGGGGCATCGCGGGTGCCAGCGCCGTGCTGTTCGTACCCTTCGTGTTGTTGCACGCCGATCCGTACATCGAGCACGCGCAATCGCTCTGCCCGCACATGCTGCTTACCGGGCTGCCCTGCCCGGGCTGCGGCATCACCAAGTCACTCGTGTGCCTGTACCGCGGCGACCTGTCGGCCAGCTTCGGCTACCACGCCTTCGGCCCCTTCGTGGCACTCGGTTGTATGGTGGCCATCGCCTGGCTGGCTGCGGAGCACATCACCGGGCGGCGCTACCTGCGCGGACTGGTGTACAACGTGCGCCTGGCCTGGGCCGGCGCCGCATTGCTCGCCAGCTACCACGTGGTGCGCCTCGCGGACCTGCTGTGGCATGCGTCGCTGAACGACATCCTGGTGGCCTCGATCTGGCGCTGACGACGGGGCAACACCTTTCGCCAACCGCCGTTGAACCGTGCGGCCCTATGCGGGTACGGCCCCACCGGGACGCCCTGCCGCACCGCCTACCTTTGCACCGATGCTGAACGACCGCGACCTGCTCATCGCCAAGCTCGATGCCTTCATCCGGCGGTACTACACCGACCGGTTGATCCGCGGCGGTCTGTACAGCATCGGGCTGCTCGTGGCCTTTTATCTCGTGGTGTCGCTGGCCGAGCAAGTGGGCCGTTTTACGCCGCGGGTGCGCACCGTGCTCGTTGCCACCTACCTCATCGCCACACTGGTGGTGCTGGTGCGCTTCATTCTGATCCCCCTGGTGAAGCTCTACCGCCTTGGTCCGGTGATCTCACATGCCGAGGCCGCGCGCATCATCGGTGCGCACTTCGGCGAGGTGCGCGACAAATTGCTGAACACCCTGCAACTGGCTGACCAAGTGGCACAGGAGCCCGAGCGTCGGGATCTGATCGAGGCCAGCATCGCACAACGCGCACACGAGCTGCGACCGGTACCTTTCCAGGAGGCCATCGACCTGCGCCGCAACCGCCGTCACCTGCGCTGGGCCCTGCCACCTGTGGCGATCCTCGTGGGGCTGTTGGTGGCTTCCCCCTCGCTCATCACCGCTCCAACCAAACGGCTGATCAAGTTCAGCGAGGAGTTCCTGCCCGAGGCCCCCTTCCGCTTCGTGCTGCTGAACGACAGCCTGACCGTGCGTTCCGCCCAGGACATCGAAGTGCGACTGGAGCTGGATGGCATTGAAGTGCCCCAGCGCGTGGAGATCGACCTGAACGGCACGCGTGTGCCCATGGTGCGCGCCGATGCCACCCACTTCACTCATCTGTTCCGCAACGTGCGGGCGGACATCCCCTTCCGTTTCACGGCGGAAGGCTTCCTGAGCGCGGCGCATACCGTGCTGGTCACACCCGACCCGCTGCTGGTGGACCTGGTACTGGAGCTTCAACACCCGGAGTATCTCGGCCTGCCCGATGCCCGTGTAGCCAATGCAGGCGACATCACCATCCCCGCCGGCACCCGTGTGCGGTGGACGATGAACACCCACAGCGCGGACCGGCTCCTGCTCCAATTCGAGGACAGCACCTTGATGGCGCAACCCGCTGGCGAGGACCGCTTCACAGCTTCACGGCGTTTCCTGCGGAGCCAGGCCTACCACCTGCGCCCTCTGCTGGGCGAGCTGCCTTCGAGCGCAGATATCGGTTATCGCGTGGAGGTGGTCCCCGACCTCTACCCCACCATCGGCGTGGAGGAGCGCGTGGACAGTCTTGACCCCAAGCGCGTATACTTCCGTGGCGACATCGGTGATGACCACGGCTTCCGCCGCCTGCAGTTCCATTACCGCTTCACCGAAGGGGGCGACAGCGTGGCCGCGGACCAGCGGCAACGCGTGGCGGACATTGCCATCGACGCGCGCAACCTGCGGCAATCCTTCTACCACCGCTGGGACCTAAGCGAGCTGCGCATCGGCCTCGGCGACCGGATCGAATACTGGTTCGAGGTGTGGGACAACGACGGTGTGAACGGCAGCAAAAGTGCACGCACCCCCACCCGGCTCTACCAGGCACCCACCCTGCGCGAGTTGGCCGAGGAACAGGACCGCACCAATGAGAAGATCAAGCAGGACCTGAGCGCCAGCCTGAAAGAGGCGCAGCAACTGCAGCGCGACCTGGACAAACTGCGCCGGGAGTTCCTTGACAAAAAGGACCTCAACTGGCAGGACAAACAGAAGCTCCAGAATGCCATGGAGCGGCAGAAGGAGCTGCAGCAGCGCATCGAACGCACCACCAACGAACTGCGCATGGACCAGCAGCGCCAGCAGCAGTTCCGCGAGGTGGACGAGCGCATTCTGGAAAAGCAGCGGCAGGTACAGGAACTTTTCGAGAACGTGTTGAGCGAGGAGATGAAGAAGCTCTATGAGCAGGTGCAGCAGATGATGGAGAAGCTGGACAAGGATGCCCTGCAGAAGCAACTGGACGAGATGAAGCTCGGGCAGGAGGACATCGAGAAGGAGCTGGACCGCACCCTGGAGCTCTTCAAGCAGATGGAAGTGGAGCAGAAGGCGCTGGACATCGCCGAGCAATTGGAGAAGCTGGCTGAACAACAGGAGAAGCTCAGTGAGGAGACCAAGGAGGGCCGTACGCCGCAGGAGGAACTGCAACGCAAGCAGGACGAGCTGAACAAGGCCTTCGAAGAGGTGCGCAAGCAGATGGATGAGCTGGAGCAGAAGAACCAGGAGCTGGAGAAGCCAATGGACCTGCCCAACACCGAGGGGCAGGAGAAGGACATCCAGCAGCAACAACAGCAGAGCAGTGATCAACTTCAGAAGAAGCAGAACCAGAAGGCGGGTGAGAGCCAGCAGAAAGCCGCTGAGCAGATGGAGCAGCTCGCCTTCCAGATGAAGAGCGCCATGGATGTTGCGCAACAGGAGCAACAAGAGGAGGACATGGACGCTTTGCGCCAGTTGCTGGAGAACCTCCTGCACTTGAGCTTCGGGCAGGAGGAGCTGATGGCCCAGGTGGAACGCACCACCACGCGCGACCCGCGTTTTGTGCAGCTTGGCCGCACACAGAAAAAGCTTCGGGACGATGCCAAGGTGGTGGAGGACTCCCTCTTCGCCCTGAGCAAGCGGGTGCCACAGCTGCAGGCCACCGTGAACCGCGAGATGAACGCGGTGTACGAGAATATGGACCGGGCCATGGCACACCTGGGCGAGGCCCGCGCCAATGAACGCGAGAAAGCCATGGCTGGTGAAAGGCAACAACGCTCCATGACCTCATTGAACAACCTGGCGCTGCTGCTCGATGAGGCACTTCAACAGATGCAGGCACAGCAACAGCAGAACCAGAGCGGCAAGCCGGGCAGCGGATCATGCAAAAAGCCCGGTGGACAAGGCTCCCAACCCAGCATGGGCAAGATGCGGGCTCAACAACAGGCCTTGCAGAAACAACTCGATGAGATGCGCAAGGCCTTGGAGAAAGGCCAGAAGCCGGGGGACAAACCGGGGCAGAAGCCGGGTGAAAAGAACCAGGGGGGCCTTGGCGCTCCAGGAATGAGCCAGCAACTGGCCCAACTCGCCGCGCAGCAGGCCGCCATACGCAAGGAAATGCAGCGCATGGCCCAGGAACTGAACAAGGATGGCAGCGGTGCCGGCAACGAATTGAACAAGCTGGCCGAAGAGTTGGAGAAGGTGGAAAAGGACATCGTGAACAAGCGCATCGACCAGGAGACCATGAAACGCCAGCAGGACATCCTGGTGCGCATGCTGGAGCATGAGAAGGCCGAGCGGGAACGCGAACAGGACAACAAGCGCGAGAGCCGCGAGGGCCAGCAGACACCCCCGCCCGATCCGGCGCGCTTCTTCGAGTACCAGCGGGACCGCCAGCGCGAGGCCGAGATGCTGCGCACCCTGCCTCCCGGCCTTCGCCCCTACTACCGGCAGCGGGTCAACGACTATTTCGGTACTTTTGACCAGCACTGACCGGAACCCATGGGCACGTTGACCGAAGGCGTGGAATTCACCGAGCGCATTGATTTCCCCTCACGCGTGGAGAACATCTCCCTGGTGGAGAAGCTCATCGATGACGTGTGTACACGGCACAACGTGCACGAGAGCCATTACGGCAACATCCTCATCGCGCTCACCGAGGCGGTGAACAACGCCATCCATCATGGCAACCGGCAGGACCCCACCAAGCAGGTGGAGGTGGGCTACCGCTACCACAATGGCAAGGTCACCTTCTGGGTGAAGGACCAGGGGCCCGGTTTCGATCACGACCACCTGCCCGACCCTACCGACCCGCAGAACATTGAGAAGCCCCACGGGCGCGGCGTATTCCTTATGCGCGCCCTGGCGGACATGGTGGCTTTCGACGACCATGGTTCCACCGTGGCCATGACCTTCTCCACGCAGCCTGTGTAGGGCTTTACCCATGATCTCCTTCGTTGTGCAGAACGTGCCCGATGCGTTCCGCGAACGTGTGCGCCTGCGCCGCTGGCTTGGGCGCGTAGCCCAGGACCATGGCACACGCATCGATGCGGTCACTTACGTACTGATGGATGATGAGGCCTTGCTACGCTACAACCGCGACTTCCTCCAGCACGACGACTACACCGATGTGATCACCTTCCCGGTGGAGAGCAACAACGGCGTGTGCGGCGACGTGCTTATGAGCCATGAGCGGATCAAGGAGAACGCCTCAGAATACCAGGTACCTGTAGCCCACGAGCTGCGCCGCGTGATGGTGCATGGCTTGCTTCATCTACTGGGCCATGACGACCGTACCAAGGCGAAAAAGGCTGCCATGCGCACGCTGGAGGACAAGTACCTCGCCCGGTACCGCTGATCCCCCATCCTTCACAGCGTCACTTAGTGCATGGCAGATACCGTACCCTTGATATGCGCCATGCATTTCGCGAAGTCCACTTCGGCCACTCGGCGGCCAAGAGCCAACCCTTCCACGTTGTCCGTTTGTATGTGGTAGCCCCCCAGCACCCTACTCCAGCCAGCCTGTTCGGCCGTGTTGGAAAAGGTGGGGAATGAGAGCGTGATGCTGTCCTGTGTAATGCCCGGTTCGGTGAGCCAGCCGGGGAGAAGCCGCACCTCCACACCGTAGCGGTCGCTACCGGTGAAGAGCTCAAGTGCCTTCGCGCAGCCACCACTCACCGTGCTGTGGCCACTGGGGTAGGCCGGGAAGGGCGGGCACAGGAAACTGTCCGGTGAATAAGGCCTCCATTGGGTGCCCTTCATCTGCACCATGCCCTTGTGCGGCCCCGCCCATCCGGTGATGATGGAGTCCCCGAATAGGTGGTGGATCTGCTGGTAGGGCCGCGCGTTGTCGTAAAACATCTTGGCATCCCAGCACGCAATGAAACAATCCATGGCGGTGGTGGTGAGGATGAAGTACATCTGTACATCCCGATCCAAGGTGTGCTGATCGCGCAGGCTCACATCGCGGGCGAAGATGAGCCAGTGCCCGGCCTGCTGCACGCTGCGTGGCCCGTCGCGCATGAACTCCACCAGGGCCTTCTGCTCGTTGGTGAGGCCCGCCTGTACGTCGATCACCTGCCGCAGCTCGCGGGCCAACAAGGTGTCACCCATCACCGGTGGCGGGGACGGGCGGAACTGCGAAGCACTGTCCAAAGCGAATGGCTTCACATGCCCCCAATACGGGGCAAGGCAGCCTGGCGCCCAAAGGGAGCTGTCCTCTTCGCGCACGAAATACTTCGGCTGCCAGCGATCGATGTTGCGCATGGTGTCGGCCGTGTTCACCGGGCGGTACATAGTGTAGTCGCCATACGGCTTTGGTGCCCGCGGGTCGTCGCCAAACTGATTGCTTCCGTCGTTCCTGCGAGCATCCAGCACGGTCTTGGCCGCCAGGTTGCCGATGCCTTGCGGCGTGGTGAGGTCCAGGCTGCGGTCGGTCGGATCATATCCCATGGTTCGCAGGCTGTCCGCGAACAAGGAACTATCATGCGGGAAGATCACCTGCAGCACACGGGCCATGGCATAGCTGATGGCCTTCTCCTTGTTGGCCAGGGTACGTTCGTCTTCCGGCCGGCGCGCGGCCTCCAGGTACACCGGTTCTGCAACCGCATCATAGCAGCTCCACGCATCGAACTGCGCGATCATCGGCAGGGCCAGCATCCGCGCACCGATCGGTGGGCGCGGGCGGTTGCGGTCGGTATCGTCCGCCATGGCCACCAGGGCGATGGTGCCCCAGCGGTACGCCATGTTCTTTGCGCCTATGGGCTCCGGCATAGGCTCCTGTTTGCCGGCGCAGGCGGCCAGCAGCCCGCACGCGATTATGATCCTCTTCATGTGTGTTGCGAGATGCGGAAAGTAACCGGCAACCGGGCTGACGGACGTCAGCCACATGCGGAAAGGCGCCAAGGTCGTGCAGATCGCCGCCACACGGATTACTTTTCGCTACCAACCCAGTGCCATGTACCGCCACTACCTGCTCCCTGCCATACTGCTCCTTGTGGCCTCCTGCCAAGCGCAATCACCCAAGTCCGCCGGAGGCGGAACCTTCACCCTTCGCAGCGCCGATGTGGGTGGGCAGGCCACGGAGCAACAGGTCTTCAACGGCTTCGGCTGCTCGGGAAAGAACCAGAGCCCGCAGCTCAGTTGGGAGAACGCCCCGGCCGACACGAAGAGCTTCGCCATCACGATGTATGATCCTGATGCGCCCACCGGCAGCGGTTGGTGGCATTGGGTGGTCTTCGACATCCCCGCCACCACCACCGCCCTGCCCGCGGGTGCCGGCACTCCCGGGCAAACCGGCCTTCCCGCCGGCGTATTGCAGGGCATGACGGATTTCGGCGCTCCCGGCTACGGCGGCCCCTGCCCACCGCCCGGCCATGGCCCACATCAATACATTGTGACCGTATACGCCTTGGATACCGAAAAACTCGGCCTGCCGGACAACGCGGGTGCCCCGATGGTGGGCTTCAACCTGACCCAGCACATGCTGGCCAAGGCGAGCATTGTGTTCTATTACGGGCGCTAGTTGCACCCAGAGCCCTCTTTTCGGCAGGGGTGAATATGGGGGGTCAATCCCTACCATACCGTCCCGAAGTACCTTCGCCATCCTTTCTCCGAAGGTACACGGATAGATGAGCGATCTGGGCAATTACGATGTGATCGTGGTAGGCGGCGGCCACGCGGGCTGCGAAGCCGCCGCTGCGGCCGCCAACTTGGGCTCGCGTGTGCTGCTGGTGACCATGAACATGGGCGTGATCGGCCAGATGAGCTGCAACCCGGCCATGGGCGGCGTAGCTAAAGGGCAGATAATCAGGGAGATAGATGCCATCGGCGGCTATAGCGGCTTGGTGAGCGACCGCAGCATGGTGCAGTTCCGCATGTTGAACCGCAGCAAGGGCCCCGCCATGTGGAGCCCGCGCACCCAGAACGACCGGACACTCTTCGCTTCGGAGTGGCGCAAGACCCTGGAAGGTATCTCGAACGTGCACTTCCTGCAGGACACGGTAGTCCGTCTGCTCACCTCGGCAGGCCCCTCTCCCACCATTCAGGGCGTGGTCACCGGCATGGGCATGACCATTCCGGCCCGGGCCGTGGTGCTCACCAGTGGCACCTTCATGAATGGGGTGATGCACATCGGGGAGAAGCAGTTCGGCGGCGGGCGGGCCGGTGAGAAGGCCAGCCACGGCATCACCGAGCAGCTCGTGGAACTGGGCTTCGTGGCCGGCCGCATGAAGACCGGCACACCCCCGCGGGTGGACGGCCGCAGCATTGACTATTCACAACTGGAGGAGCAGCCTGGAGATGAGCACCCCGGTAAGTTCAGCTTTTCAGAAAGCACTTCCCCCCTACCCCGTCAGTTGAGCTGCTGGATGACCTACACCAGCCCCGAGGTGCATGACATCCTGCGCACCGGTTTCGACCGCAGCCCGATGTTCAGCGGGCGCATCCAAGGCGTGGGTCCGCGCTATTGCCCCAGCATCGAGGACAAGATCGACCGCTTCGCCGACAAGGACCGCCACCAGCTCTTCGTGGAACCCGAGGGCTGGGACACGGTGGAGACCTACATCAACGGGTTCAGCACCAGCCTGCCCGAAGAGGTGCAGGTAGCAGCCTTGCGCCGCATCCCGGGTTTCGCTCAAGCTCGAATTTTCCGTCCCGGCTATGCGGTGGAGTACGACTACTTCCCACCGACCCAATTGAAGCACAGCCTGGAGACCAAGCTCGTGGATGGCCTGTACTTCGCTGGGCAGATCAACGGCACCACGGGCTACGAGGAAGCCGCCTGTCAGGGTCTGATGGCTGGCATCAATGCGCACCTGAAGATCCAGCAAAAGGAGCCCTTCGTGCTGCGCCGCGACGAGGCTTACATCGGGGTGTTGATCGACGACCTGATCACCAAAGGCACCGAGGAGCCCTACCGCATGTTCACGAGTCGTGCGGAGTTCCGGATCCTGCTGCGGCAGGACAATGCGGACATACGCCTCACGCCCCGCTCCCATGCGTTGGGCCTTGCTGATGACGAGCGCATGCGTCGGGTGGAACGGAAACAGCAACATGTACAGGCGTTGGTAGCCGCGATGCGTCGTGAAAGCGTGGAACCAGATGCCGCGAACGAGGTGCTTGTTCCACGTGGAACAACCGTCCTGAAGCAGAAGGTCAAGTTCTATGATCTGCTGCTCCGACCCCAGATCGAATACCGTCACATCGTTGATCTTGCTCCGGCCCTTTCTGAACTTGCCACCTCCTTCGGCGAACTCGCCTTTGAAGTGGTGGAGCAGGTGGAGATCAATGTGAAATACGAAGGTTACTTGAGCAAAGAGCGCGAAATGGCGGAGAAGCTCTCCCGCCTTGAGGACGTACCATTAGAGCTTCATATGGAATACGCCAAGCTCACATCTCTCTCTTTTGAAGCCCGCCAAAAGCTAGATCAGATCAAGCCACAGACCCTCGGACAGGCATCGCGCATCAGCGGCGTTTCGCCAGCCGACCTGAGCGTACTCATGGTCTACCTCGGACGGTGAATCAACCCCTGTTCCACGTGGAACCATTACCTGCCAACATAGCCTGCCCTTTGTGCGGTTCCCGGGAGGCCCGCCAAGTGCTGGAGGTGAAGGATTATCACTACAGCAATGAAGTATTCCTCCTATCCGATTGCATAGGCTGCGGCTTTCGCCGGACCCAACCCCAGCCAAGCCCCGAAACCATTGGGCGCTACTACAACGCTCCGGACTATTTCTCGCATGATGCCAGCACCGGCGGGACCACGGCCCATCTCTACCGTTGGGTCAGAACCTGGTCACTCGGCCGCAAACACAAACTCATTCGGCGCTTTCAACCCGGTGGTCGATTCCTTGACATGGGATGCGGCACCGGGGAGTGGCTCGCCTTTCTTTCAACGCGAGGCTATCATGTGGAAGGAGTGGAGCCAGGACTTCGCGCACGCGAGAGGGCCATTCAGCAATTCAGTCTGAAGGTCGTCCCACAGCTGGAACAAGTCCATGCAAGGGAACAGTTCCAAGGGGCCTCACTGTGGCACGTGGCCGAGCATCTGCACGATCTGCAAGGGTCCGTCAAACGGCTCCATTCCCTTCTCACACCGAAAGGCTTCCTCTTCATCGCTGTGCCCGCCCGTGAGAGCTGGGATATGGCCCACTATGGCCCATATTGGGCTGCATGGGATGTGCCCCGGCATCTTTGGCACTTTCGTCGTCAGGACATGGTCCGCCTTCTTGAAGTGCAGGGCTTCAAGCTCATTGCTACGCGACGCATGTGGTTCGATGCATATTACATCGCCCTCCTGAGCGAGCGCTACCTCGGACGGCCCGCATGGCTTGCTTGGGCACTAGCCTGCATCATCGGCACCTGGTCGAATGTGGTTTCAGCCGTTAGCGGCCGACCCACATCCAGCGTTCTATTCATCGCTCAAAAGGCCTAAGCCCAGGAAGGCCCTATTTGCGGCCCCTGTTGCGTTCAAGGGTTCTTATTAGGGTTTGGCTTCATCTTATGCCCGATCGCCTTTCCACGGCCTTCTGGCGAGGTCGTCGTGCGCCGCTCACACTCTATTGATTTTCAGCACATTAAGCTTCGCAGTGTTCGAGTAGCTCCCTGCCAAGAAGCTACCCGTGATCCAGCCTGGTCCAGCTGTCAATACCCGCGTACTTTTGCCGCCCAAAACCACGAACCGATCATGTCCTCAAGCACCCTTACCGCCCCACGCATCGCAGATGTTCTGGAACGCCTTGGCGTGCATGCCTCGAACAGCGGGGTTTCCACCGGAACGCAATGGAAGAAGGGCGAAGGCATCACCCTTGAAAGTCAAAGTCCCGTGGATGGTGGGCTCATTGGATCAGTGCGCAGCGCGAACAAGGTCGAATATGAACAGGTGGTGGCCACTGCGCAACAGGCCTTTCTGGAATGGCGTACCTGGCCGGCACCCAAACGCGGCGAAGTCGTGCGGCAACTTGGTGAGGAGCTGCGTAGGCATAAGGCCGACCTGGGCAAGCTCGTGAGTTTTGAGATGGGCAAGAGCTATCAGGAGGGTTTGGGGGAAGTGCAGGAGATGATCGACATCTGCGATTTCGCTGTGGGCTTAAGCCGGCAATTGCATGGGTTGACCATGCATAGCGAGCGGCCCGAGCACCGCATGTACGAGCAATGGCATCCCTACGGCCTGGTCGCGGTGATAACCGCATTCAATTTCCCCGTGGCCGTGTGGAGCTGGAATGCAGCGCTGGCCTGGGTCTGTGGCGATGTGACCATCTGGAAACCGAGCGAGAAGACCCCGTTATGCAGCATCGCCTGCCAGCATATCACGGCCCAGGTGTTCAAACGCAACGGCGTACCCGAGGGCGTCAGCTGCATCGTGAACGGCGGCCGCGAAGTAGGGGAGTGGCTCAGCAACGACCCACGTATCCCCTTGGTGAGCGCCACCGGAAGCACGCGCATGGGCAAGGCCGTGGGCGCCACTGTTGGCCAACGCCTGGGCCGTTCGCTCCTGGAGCTTGGTGGCAACAACGCCATCATCATCAGCGACAAGGCTGATCTGGAAATGGCACTCATTGGATGCGTGTTCGGTGCGGTCGGAACGGCCGGGCAACGGTGCACCAGTACGCGCCGCTTGATCATCCATGACAAGGTCTATGACGTGTTCAAGCAAAAGCTTGTGAACGCCTACGGTCAACTGCGCATTGGCGATCCGCTTGACGAGAAGAACCACGTGGGTCCGTTGATCGACAAGGCTGCCGTGACCATGTACGTGAACGCGTTGAACTCCGCACAAGAGCAGGGGGGAAGCCTGCTCGTTGAAGGCGGTGTTCTTTCCGGCAGCGGCTACGAAAGCGGCTGTTACGTGAGGCCTGCGGTGGTGGAAGCCCGTGCGGACATGGCGATCGTGCAGGAGGAGACCTTCGCGCCCATCCTCTATCTCCTGCGCTACTCCGGTGACATCCACGAGGCCATTGCCATACAGAACGATGTGAAGCAGGGGCTCAGCAGCGCCATCATGACACTGGACTTGCGCGAAGCCGAGCGCTTCCTCAGCGCTTCCGGCAGCGACTGCGGCATCGCCAATGTGAACATCGGCACCAGCGGGGCCGAGATCGGCGGCGCCTTCGGCGGTGAAAAGGAGACCGGAGGGGGCCGTGAGAGCGGTAGCGATGCATGGAAAACCTACATGCGTCGCCAGACCAACACGATCAACTACGGTAGTAAGCTGCCGCTTGCCCAAGGGATCACATTTGACCTGTGAGCTGACGACCGCACGGGCATCCAAGACAACCGGATCTTGCATCCATGGCGATCTGGTTCCTGCTGATACCTTTCCGCCCGATGCGTTCTGAGTCGCTCCTGGCCCTCTTTCTGATACTGTTCTCGGGCGGTTGCGCCTGGTCACCTGCCGAGACCATGGCCCCGCGTACAGGCCCCTGGCGCATGGAACTGGACCTCGGCAATGCCCGTTTGCCTTTCACTTTCGACCTGCTTCAAGATGGAGCACGATGGCACATGGTGATCCACAACGGCGAGGAGTCGATCCGTGTGGATGACATGCAACGGCGTGGTGACAGCCTGTTCATCCGCATGCCACTTTTCGACTCTGAGTTCATCGGGGTATTGGAGGGCGACAGTGTTTACACCGGACACTGGTACAACTACCTCAAGGGCCCGGGCTACCGCATACCCTTCCAGGCCCGCAGTGGTGCATTGCCGCGCTTTCCACCCCACACAGCCCCGGCTCATGACCCTTCGGGAAGCTGGCACGCCACCTTCAGCGCTGGAACGCCCGACGCATACGAAGCCCTTGGAATATTCCAGAAAGTGGATGGGCGGCTATCTGGCACGTTCGGCACGGAAACCGGTGACTATCGCTTCCTTGAGGGTCGCGTCTCCGGCGATTCCCTTCTGCTTTCCGCCTTTGATGGCTCACATGCGTTCCTGTTCTCCGCACGCCTTACGAACGATACGCTGCGTGGGCGTTTCTGGAGCGGCACCCATTGGGAGGAGCCGTGGGTGGCGGTACGCGAGCCCGCGTTCCGCCTTCGCGATCCGGATTCGCTCACCACGCTCAAGGAGGGGCATGCCATGGTGGATTTCAGCCTGCCCTGCATCAACACAGGCAACCTGGCCTCGCCTCAGGACATGCTCCGCAAAGGAAACGTGGTGATGGTGCAGGTAATGGGCTCCTGGTGCCCGAACTGCGTTGATGAGACCATCTTGCTCAAGGAGCTCTATGAGACCTATCACGACCAGGGTCTCGAGATCATCGCTGTGGCCTTTGAGAAGTATACTGAAGAGGAACAGGCCTTGCAGATGTTGCGTCGTTTTCGCGACCGTTTGGGGGTGCCTTACGACATCGTTTATGGGGGAGAGGCTCGCAAGGAGGTGGTGCTTCAGCAACTACCCTTTCTGGATAGGATCATGAGTTATCCGACCTGCATTTTCGTGGACCGCACGGGCAAGGTGCGTCGCATCCGTACGGGCTTCTATGGGCCCGGTACCGGAGAACACTACCTCAACTACAAACGCCATCTCTTCGCCTTCGTCCAGCAGTTGCTCGATGAACGCGGACCGGATACCTTGGGCGTACTGCCGTGATCGGATTCAGCGCTCGCGTTCAAGCTCCCCGTCAACAACTATGCGCTGGTCTTGATTGGCAAGCATCCATGCGGTGTGGAACACCAGCTGGGTGCGCAACCGCAGCAGGTCGAACCGGATACGGTCCACCTCATCCTTCGGTCCATGGTAGTCCTCATGCACTCCGCTGAAATAGAAGATCACCGGAATACCCTTGCGCGCGAAGTTGTAATGGTCGCTCCGGTAGTAGAACTTGTTCGGGTCGTCCAGTGCATTGAAGGTGTAGTCCAGCACAATTTTCACATGGTCCCTGTTCGCGGTCTCATTGATCGCATGTAGCTCCTTGCTAAGCCGGTCACTGCCTATGATGTACACATAGGGAGGCGCGCTGGCATGCGCACTGTCCGTGCGACCGATCATATCAATGTTCAGGTTGGCCACGGTGTTCTCCAGTGGCCAAACCGGGTGGTCCGAATAGAAACGCGAACCCAATAATCCCTTTTCCTCGCCGGCCACCGGCATGAACAGAATGCTGCGGCGCGGACCGTGTCCGGCCCGTTTCGCCTCCATGAAAGCCTCGGCCATTTCCAACAGCGCAACGGTGCCCGAGCCATCGTCGTCCGCACCGTTGTACACCTCGTCGCCCTCCTTGCCAATGTGATCATAGTGCGCGGTCACTACGATGATCTCGTCGCGCTTATCCGACCCCTCGATGAAAGCGAGAACATTCTCTCCTGTAACGATAGTGTCCTGTGGCACATGGGATAACGCCACTGCCGTTGCCACCTCAACAGTGCGTCGCTGCCTGCCCTTCAACACGGCCCGATACACCTTGGGGTGGCCGGCAAGCAATGTGCTCAACGCATCGCTGGAGAGGAAGATGATCTGTGTGCCGTTCTCTCGCGCGCTATTCCGGGGCTGCACATCCTCCAAGTACTTCAAGCGCATGCGCGGCGATGCGATCTGATGGCCCCACTCTTTAAGCACCGCCCCTGCGTCCGGCAAAGCCACGAACACCACCGCCGCACCCGCGAGGCGCAACGCTGCGACCCTGGGCATGATATCGCTCAATAAGTCTGTTGATGCACGGACGTCCGGGGTGATCACCACCCACTTGTCCTTCAGTTCGGTGCCCGCGGACCCGGCCCCCTGCGCCAGCACAACGACCTCATCCGAACGGCGCTCCTGCTTCACATTCTCACTGAAGTAGAAATGATCGCGCAGGAAGCTCATCGAGCGGCCCTGGATGTTTAGCCTTACCGCCCCGGGCCGGGACAGGACCAGTTCAAAGCGCTGCCAATACCCATCCACCAGTGATGTATCGAACGGGGGTGGGACGGGTTCTATTCCGAACGACCGGAACTGCTCACGCAGATAATCGGCCGCCATCTTCTGTCCACGCGCGCCGGTCTCTCTTCCCTCAAAGGCATCTCCGGCCAGGATGGACAGGTGACGAAGGAGGTCCTCTTCAGTAATGGTGGCGGCGAAGCGGAGCTGGATGCTGTCCCGCTGAGAAAGGACCGCCAAGGGGGTACAGATGAGCAGCACCGGACCCAGTTCCCTCAGCCGCATCATGCCGCACCCTTCGCTTGTTCGATCTTCTCCACACGCGTTTGGTGCCTGCCACCCTCAAACCGGCTGTCCAAGTAAGCATCCACGATGCGCAAGGCCTCCTCTTCCGTGAGGAACCGGGCTGGCAGGGCCAGCATGTTGGCATTATTGTGCTGGCGTGCCAGTGCCGCGATACGCGGATCCCAAGCCAGTGCCGAACGGACGCCCTGGTGTTTATTCGCCACTATGTTCACGCCATTACCACTGCCGCACATCACCACGCCAAGCTGCGCCTGGCCATTTGCCACCCACTCTGCGGCGCGGTGTGCGAAGTCGGGATAATCCACGCTTTGTTCCCCGTTCCCCGGCCCGGCATCGATCACTTCAAAACCGTGCTCCTTCAGGTATGCCACCACCTTCTCCTTCAGCGCATAGCCGGCATGGTCTCCGGCCACTGCTATTGTCCTGTCCTTCATGGCTGTAAAGGTATGTGGATGAACAAGAGCCGCTCACCGTGTGTATCCTGTTCAAGACCTGTTCAAGATCGTGGATGAGCCTTGCCGCATCCTGGGTTATCCACAGCGAGGGTGCCTTGGCTTGCCACCCTTGCTCATAACCCCCCTGTACATCCACCATGAACGAACGATCCGCAGGGTCTTCTTCTGTCGCGAACCGTGAACGATCCACCCCGAACCATGCTATCCACGATCGTGGATGACACATGCATATCCACATTCCCACCAACGGTTCCCGTAAATCTCCGTTCCTCTTCGATCGTTGGATCTGAGTTGGGTATTTTTGACAAGTGGTTCCCGCAAGTCCAGGCCGTAAGGTTGATCAACAGATCCAACAGGCCTTACAACATCCATATCAATTCTATAAAATACTATTACTGATAGTAGGCCTTTGCCTTCCTGTGCACAACCTGCAAGCGCAAGAACCGGCAAATGGCGATAGCATTGTGCGCTTCCTTCACGCGAATGGACGCGTGAGCAGTGAAGGGCGCATGGTGAACGGTGTGCCGGATGGGTATTGGCGCAGTTATCATGAGAATGGCAACCTGCGTAGCGAGGGGAGCCGGTCCGGCCAGAAACTGGAAGGGGAATGGAAGTTCTATGATGAGGAAGGCAAGATCACATCGGAGATCACCTATGCCAATGGTCAGAAGAATGGTCCGTCCAGGCGATTTGATGAGGATGGACACCTGAGCGTACTGGAGGTATATGAGAACGATAAGCGACAGGGTGAAGCATTGCATTACCATGCGAATGGCATGGTGAAGCTGCGCCTGAACTATGTGGATGGGGCAGAGGATGGAGCGGCCAGGGAGTATGCGGAGGACGGCCGCTTGGTGGCGATATTGACCTATAAGGCCGGGGTGTTACGTAACCGGGAGGCCATCAACAAGATCGATGAGAATGGATGGAAACAAGGGCCATGGAAGGAGTTTCATGCCAATGGCAAGGTGCGCTGGGAAGGTGGTTTCGTGGATGATAGACGCCAGGGACTCTTCAAGGAATACGACGCGAACGGGAGTTTGAAGAGCATGCGGAAGTACGATCTGGGGGAACCTCTTGCCGAAGCGAAGGAGACCGTGTTGCTCGACATACGGAACACTTATCACGCCAACGGCAAGGTGTCGAGCATCGGAGGCTACACCAAGGATGGGAAACGGCAGGGACTCTTCCGGGAGTTCAATGATGCGGGCGCAGTGGTGAGCGCCGCGATCTACCAGGACGATCGTTTGATAAGCAGCGGTCCAGTGAACGAGTCAGGACAGCCGCAGGGTGAATGGGTGGAATACTATGGAACAGGGGAGAAACGCGCGAAGGGCGGGTATGTCAATGGTGTTCGCCAAGGTGCCTGGACCTATTTCCACCGGAGCGGGAAGGAGGAGCAGAAGGGCAGTTACCTCAATGGTCTGGCCCATGGCGAATGGAGATGGTTCCATGAGAGCGGCGCCCTGCACCGGGAAGAGAGCTACCGAAAAGGACGGGAGGACGGCCCGTCCGTGGAGTATGATCCGGAAGGAACGGTGCTGGTAAAGGGGGAATACATCGACGGGGAGCGCGATGGAAAGTGGTACTACCACGTGGGAGATCACAAGGAGGAGGGCGTGTATAAGGATGGGCTCAAGGACGGGGAATGGGTGTACACATATGACAACGGTCGAAAGCAGTTCGTGGGGCGCTTCCTTCAGGGGCAACCCCACGGGAAGCACAAGTGGTACTGGCCGAACGGGCAGATGCGACAGGAGGGCCGCTATAATTCAGGGGTACCGCAAGGCGACCACGAGTTCTTCGATGAGACGGGGTACCGGTACCTGACCATCACCTATGATCGGAGCGGCGAGGAGGTGAAGATCGACGGGGAACGACTGCCACGCGCAGATGGTGGGCCCATACCCTGAACTACATCCCTATCCGGCGCGACCTGAATTGTTTACTTTTGAGCGTACCAAGAGAGCCCAGGGAACATGCCGCAGACGAACGTGCTTGTGGTGGAGGACGAGAGCATCGTCAGCAAGGATATTCAGCACAGCTTGAAGAAGCTTGGGTATCATGTGGCCGGCGCAGCAGCTACGGGGGAACAAGCCGTGAGCCTTGCCGTGGAACTGCAGCCGGATATCATTCTCATGGACATCATGCTCAAAGGGGAGATGAGCGGGATCGAAGCCGCGGCGCAGATCCGGGCAGAGACCAATATCCCCGTGATCTTCCTCACGGCGTACGCCGATGAGAGCACCTTGAGCAAGGCGAAGGTGACCCAGCCTTACGGATACATCATCAAGCCGTTCAAGGAGATCGACATCCACACGTCGATCGAGATGGCCTTGTACAAGCATAAGAAGGAGTTGGAGGTACTGAAGGAGCGGGACATGCTCTTCAACTTGGTGGACAGCCAGCAAGGCGCGGCAAAGGACATCTTGTTCGTGAAGAGCAACTCGCGCATGGTGAAGTTGCGCCTGAGCGACATCTACTTCGTGGAAGCGCTGAAGGACTATGTGGTGATCAACACCCTGAGCACGCGCTACACCGTGCACAGCACCATGAAGGACATCGAATCAAAGCTGCCCGAGAACGAGTTCGTACGGGTGCATCGATCGTTCATTGTGCGCATTGATAAGATCGTGGCCATTGAACCGCCGAACCTGATCCTGGAGAACGACAAGAAGATCATTCCGATCGGAGGCAGTTACAAGGACGATCTTTCCCGCCGGCTCAACCTCGTTTAGCGCTCCGCCCACGTGCGAACTTGCCGGAGGAGGTAACGGGTGACGCCCCGGCCAGCGCCAGGTCCACCGACCTTCGGTCCATGTCCACAGCACGGACCACCACCTCCAGTTCATCCCCCAGCCGGAACTTGCGCCCTGTGCGTTGTCCGCTCACCACGTAACGGTCCTGGTCGAACTTGAACACATCTCCCGGAAGGGCGCGCATGGCGAGCAGGCCTTCGCATTTATTCTCCTTCAGCTCCACGTATATGCCCCATGTGGTGAGCCCGCTTATGGTGCCCAGGAACTGCTGCCCGATACGCTCCAACATGAACTCCGCCTGTTTATATCGGATGCTGGCGCGTTCCGCATCAGAGGCTTGTTTCTCCATGCGCGAACTGTGCGCACAACTCAAGTCCAGTTTGGACTTGTCCAAGTGCCTGCCGCCGCCGAGATAATGGTCCATCGCGCGGTGCACCAACAGGTCAGGGTAGCGCCGGATGGGAGAGGTGAAGTGCGTGTAGTGCTCGAAAGCCAGCCCGTAATGGCCGATGTTCTCAGTGCTGTAAATGGCCTTGGCCATGCTCCGGATGGCCACCTGCCGGATGATGTTCTCCTCTTCCTTCCCGCGCACCTCGCGTAACAGCCGGTTGATCGCATGGGGGAGGTCCTCCTCCTTGCGCATCACCAGATCAAGGCCGAAGCTGCGGGCCAGTGCACGTAGCTGTGCGATCTTCTCGTTATCGGGCTGGTCATGCACCCGGTATACGAACGGAGGTACACCCCCTTTCTTCTGCCGGCCCACCCATGCGGCCACCTGCTTGTTCGCCAGCAACATGAACTCCTCGATCAGCCAGTTGGCCGGCCCCATCACTTTCTCGTAGACGCCCAGAGGCCGCCCTTTTTCATCCAGCTTGAACTTCACTTCGCTGCCGCCGATCTCCAAGGCGCCCTGGTCGATGCGCTCCTTGCGCAGCACCTGGGCCAGACGATGCAGGGTGAGGACCTCCTCCTTGTATTCACCATCACCACCATCAATGATGGCCTGTGCATCGGCATAGGCGAACCGCCGGTCGGAACGCATCACGGTGCGGCCGAACCATTCCTTGAGCACGCGCGCCTTGTCATCCATTTCGAAGATGGCGCTGAAGCTGAGCTTGTCGGTCAATGGGTTCAACGAGCACAGGTCGTTGCTCAGCTTTTCGGGTAGCATGGGCACCACGCGGTCCACCAGGTACACGCTGGTCGCACGTTGGGCGGCCTCCATGTCGATCACAGACCCGGGCCGCACATAATGGCTCACATCGGCGATGTGTACCCCGATCTCGTAGCGGCCATCACCGAGCGGCCGTACGCTCAAGGCATCGTCCAGGTCCTTGGCATCCTCGGGGTCGATGGTGATCGTGGGAATGTCACGCACATCACGGCGCCTGGCGATCTCTTCCGGTGTGCATCCATTGGTGATCTGTTCTGAAGCGCGCAGCACGCTCTCGGGAAATTCCAGCGGAAGCCCGAACTCGGCCAGGATGGCGTGCATCTCCACCTGGTGCTGCCCGGCCGGTCCCAGCACGCGGGTGACGCGCCCGCGCGGCATTTCATGGGGCTCTCGCCATTCCCCCAATTGAATGATCGCCTTGTCGCCCTCCTGCGCTCCGTTCGCGTCGGACCGGGGGATCAGAAAGGGGCGTTGCACGCGCTGATCGTCCGCCACCAGGAGCAAACGGCCCTCCCTTTGGTGTACCGTGCCAACAAACTCCGTACGTCGGCGTTCCGCCACGCGCACCACCCGGCCTTCGGCACGCATGCCTCGTCCACCCACCTGCCGGACCAAGACCCGGTCGCCATGCAGGGCCATGCCCAGGTTCCTGGCATGTACATAAATGTCGTCACCCCCCCCTTCAACCCGAACGTACCCCGCTCCGCTCGCAATGATGTCAATGGTCCCTTCGGCGTCCTCTGCTTGCTGGGTGGCATGGTACCGGCCTTTCTTTCCACTGCGCACCTTGTCCGTGTCTTGCAGCGCCTCAAGGGCATCATAGACCAAATGGCGCTGCCCCTTGTCCTTCAACCCCAGTTGAAGGGCCAGTTGCTGGCTGCTGATGCCTGCCGACCCGGACCGGCGAATGGCCGCCAGTACGGCTTGTTCGAAGGTTCCGGAGCTGGGTTTTGGGGGTTTCGAACGCGTCATGAAGGGGGGTGGGGGAGTGCCGGGGGCCGGGCGTGGCGCAAGTTAGCCGGGGGTGCCTCTGGTATGACCCCTTCACGATCGTTGATAACCTGCTGGGGATCTTTACCTTTGCAGCCCTTTTGCTCCACCTGTGCGGTATGAAGTACGGATGGAAAGAGGGTAAGGACATGTACGAAAGCGCAAAGATCTTCAGCGGCACGGCCACGCGTTACCTGGCGGAGAAGATCGCCTCCTATTCCGGGGAGCGCTTGGGCGAGGTGCATGTGAGCCGCTTCAGCGACGGGGAGTTCCAGCCCAGTTTTGAGGAGACGGTACGCGGGGAGCTCGTCTTCATCATTCAGAGCACGTTCCCGCCCACGGAGAACCTCTTCGAACTGCTGATGATGGTGGATGCCGCCAAGCGCGCGAGCGCCAAGCGCATAGTGGCCGTGATCCCCTATTTCGGCTTCGCCAGGCAGGACCGAAAGGACAAGCCACGTGTAAGCATAGGCGCCAAGCTGGTGGCCAATATGCTAACGGCGGCCGGTGTGGACCGGGTGATGACCATGGACCTGCACGCGGACCAGATCCAAGGGTTCTTCGAAGTGCCGGTGGACCACCTCTTCGCGTCGAGCATTTTCATCCCCTATATCCAGGGGCTTGGGTTGACCGACCTGGTGATGGCCGCACCGGACACCGGTGGTACCAAGCGCGCCAATGCCTATAGCAAGCACCTGGGTTGCGACATGGCCATCTGCTACAAGCAGCGCAAGGTGGCCAACCAAGTGGAGAGCATGACCGTGATCGGAGAGGTGAGGGACAAGCATGTGGTGCTCGTGGATGATATGGTGGATACCGCAGGAACCCTGACCAAGGCTGCCGATATGATGATGGACCTGGGCGCAAAGAGCGTGCGAGCCTTGGCCACACACGCCGTACTTAGTGGCGAGGCATGCCAGCGCATTGAGCGGTCTTCCCTTGCCGAGCTCATTGTCACCGACACCATTCCCCTGCCCGAGGCCAAACTGGCCAGCACCAGCAAGATCAAGCAACTCACCGTGGCCCAGCTCTTCGCCGACGTCATCAAGCGCGTGCGCAACCACGAGAGCATCAGCAGTCATTTCATCATCGCGTAAACAACAGCCCAGTCATGAAGAAAGTCGAACTCAGCGGCAGCCTGCGCCAGGGCACGGGCAGCTCCCTGGCCAACCGCGAACGCCGGAACGAACACGTTCCATGTGTCCTGTATGGAGGCCCGAACACGGTGCATTTCACCGTGGAAGAAAAACAGCTCAGCAAAGTGGTCCATACACCGGAAGCCTATCGCATTGAGCTGGACATCAACGGCACCAAGACCATGGCGCTGCTCCAGGAAACGCAGTTCCACCCGCTGACAGACAAGATGCTGCATGCGGATTTCGTGGAGATGAGCGAGGACAAACCCGCCATGGTCACCCTCACCCTCAAACTCACAGGGCAGAGCCCTGGAGTGAAGAAAGGCGGCCGGTTGGTGCAGGGCTTCCGCAAACTGCGCGTGAAGGGCCTCCCGGGCGACATTCCTGAGCACCTTGAGCTGGAAATATCCGGCCTGGAGTTGAATGATGCGGTGCATGTGAGCGACCTGGCCTTCAAGGGGCTTACGGTTTGCGAGCCCGCCAGCGATGTGGTCGTGGCAGTTCGCCACCAGAAGAAAGAGGAGGAAGCCGCCCCCACAGCTACTGCAGCTACGGCCGCAGCCCCGGCCGCAGCCGCTCCCGCTGCTGCTGCACCGGCCAAGCCAGCGGCAAAGAAGTAAGCATCCGGGTCTACAGCCCGAACTCTTTGGACCTTGTGGACCCCGGCACGCCGGGGTCCACTTCTTTTGACACTGATGAAGTACCTCATCGTGGGCCTGGGAAACCCGGGCCCTGAATATGCGGAGACCCGGCACAACATCGGGTTCCAAGTGCTCGATCATCTGGCGGATCGGGGTGAGGCGCGCTTTGCTCCGGCCCGCTATGCCGATCGAGCGGAGTTCCGCCATAAGGGACGGACCTTCATCCTCATCAAGCCCGGAACATTCATGAACCTGAGCGGCAAAGCCGTGCGTTACTGGATGGAACAGGAGAACATTCCTGCAGACAGGGTGCTGGTCATAACCGATGACCTGGCCATTCCATTTGGCGCGATACGGATACGGGCCAAGGGGGGGGCCGGGGGGCACAATGGGCTCACCCACATCATTGAGGTCATGGGGACCGAAGAGTTCCCGCGCCTTCGGTTCGGCATTGGCAGTGATTTCCCCAAAGGCAGACAGAGCGATCATGTATTGAGCCCCTGGAATGAGGAAGAACGCAAGACCCTGCCCGAACGGATCGAGCTTGCTGCAAAGGCGGTTTTGCAGTTCGGCCTATTGGGCGTTTCCGCAGCCATGAACAACTTCAACAAGCGCTGAACAGGGCGCCGGAAGCGGGCGTTACTTTTGTGCCAACCTTAGAACCATGCTTTCCAAGAAGATCGAAGCGGCCCTGAACACACAAGTGGCCGTGGAGGCCAGCAGCAGCCAGGCCTATCTGGCCATGGCCTCCTGGGCGGAGAACCAGGGCCTGAGTGGCACGGCATCGTTCCTCTATCGCCACAGCGATGAGGAGCGGCTGCACATGCTGAAGCTTGTGAAGTTCATCAACGAGCGCGGTGGCAAGGCGGTGATCCCGGCATTGAAGCAACCGGGCACGAATTACAAGACCATCACCGACGTGTTCCAGGCGCTGCTGGACCATGAGACCAAGGTGACGAACGAGATCAATGGCGTGGTTGACCTATGCCTGAAGGAGAAGGACTATACCACGCACAACTTCATGCAGTGGTATGTCGGTGAGCAGATCGAGGAGGAGGCGCTGGCGCGCACATTGATCGACAAATTGAACCTGATCGGCAATGACAAGGGCGGTCTCTACCTGTTCGACCGGGACCTGGAAGGCATGAAGGGTGCCAATGGCGGGAACGCTAAAGGAGGTGCCTAAGCAAACCCTCGGGCACCCCCTCACCATGGCCAGTCGCCGCCAATGCGTAGCGGCTCTTCCAAGCCGCTTTCTTGAAGGCGCAGGCGGAGAGCTTCAGGCGTGAAGTGCTCCGGCAGATCATCCGCCCGGGCCAGTTCCAAGAGCAGTGCACCGATGAAGCGCACATTGTTCACCATGGCCGCGGGATCCACCAAGTGGATATCATCGCAACTGCTGTGGTAGCAGCCATAAACATGGCGCCCCAGGTCACTTAGCGGATACATGACCGGAACACCCTTCAGCAGGAAGGGTTGGTGGTCGCTGTGCAGCCATATCTCCTGCGTGGTGCGCCCGGCAAATGCGGCGCTATCGATCTGCCGTATGGTCGAGCAGGCGCGTTGGAGCCAGGCGGACCACTCCACCGGGCCGCCCACACCGAACCCCTGTGGATTGCCGCACATGTCCATGTTCACCATGCATTTCACATGGGCCAGCTCACCCGTGGCGGCATAGTGCTCCACCAGCGCGCGTGAACCAAGCAAGCCTTGTTCCTCCCCCATGAACAACACGAAACGCAAGGTGCGCTCCGGACGGATGTCCGCCGCCACGAAGCACCGGGCCAGGTCGAGGATGGAGAATGAACCAAGTCCGTTGTCCGTGGCACCTGTGGCCAGGTCCCAGCTGTCCAGATGACCTCCCACCACGATCACTTCTTCCGGCCGTGTGGAGCCGGGGATCTCCGCCACCACGTTGTGCGCCGTGGTCATGCTGCGCGTGTTGCGCATTCGAATGAAGACCTTGAGCGGCTCTTCATATTGGGCAAGGCGTTCGCGCAGCAGTGCGCCATCCTCCTCGGTTATGCAAACCGCAGGTATGGGAATAGCTGTGCCATCGATGGAGGCCGTTCCGGTCAGGAGCACGTGCCCAGCCACATTGTTCACAAATACCACCCCGGCAGCGCCATGCTGAAGTGCAAGGGCGGTCTTCTCGCTCCGGTGAAGGTTGGCTGTGCCTGGGGGTGCGGCCACGAGTCCAAGGTTCATGAGCACGATCTTGTTGCGCACCGCCTCACCGCGCCGCTCCAGGTCGTCGCGCAGCCCATTTCCGGCATCCACGATGGTCGCATGCACCTCGGCTTCCACCGGCGTGTTGGCCAGTGCCACTGTTGCGAAGGGGATGGACCAGTCGCCCTGTTGGAAGCGAACCTCCACCATGCCACGCGACCAGCTGACCGCTTCAAAGGGGAATTGGTGCACGTGCGGAACCCCGACCACGCGGAACAAACTGTCCGCGAAAGCCTCTGCCATTGCGCCTTGCGCGCTTCCGGTGAGGCGATGTCCGATGCGGGCCGTAGCCTCGGTCAACCACGCATAGCCTTGTGCTCCGTCACGGGCCTCCCGGTCGAACCGCACCAGGTCATCGTCCGTGGCAAGTTGACCCCATGCCATCATGTGAACAGCGGCGTGTGCAAACAAGGCCAAAGAGCGCCAGAAAGCCGGGTAGCACATGCGTCTACTTTGCCTCGGTCCGGTATCCCGGCATGGGAATGGACATGGAATTGGGAATGTTCACGAAGAAGACCAAGATAGCATCCACACACCAACGTGTGCGCTTTCTGCGTCTTGGTGCGGTATTGCTGCTTCCCTTCCTACTGGGTGCAGGGGCCGAGCAACGCGAGTCGGAGAAGGATACGACGGCCATCCTGCAAGCGGGCTACATCTACAACATTTCCAAACTGGTGCAGTGGAAAGATCCCGCCATGCAGGAGGGCAACTTCATCATCGGGGTGGTGGGCAGCGCCAACCTCTACCAGGAGTTGATCCGCAAGTACGCGAACCGTATGATCGGCAGACAGCCCATTGAAGTGCGCAAACTGGGGCGCACCACCGATCCGGAGCGCTGTCACATCCTGTTCGTCTCGCGCGCGGAGGCCACCCTCATCCCACAAGTGCGCAAGAAAGCCCAGGAGCAGGGCATCCTGTTGATCACCGAATATCCGGATGCGCTGGAGGATGGGGCCATCGTCAATTTCGTGAAGGTGGAGAACACGCTGCGGTACGAACTCAGTGTGGCCAACGCCCGCAAGCAACGCATCGAAGTGGCTCAGACACTGAAGAACCTGGCCTATCGCACAGAGGAATGAACATCCTGGGATCCATAGGGACGTTGTTGCTTGGGCTGGCCTCATTGGTGGCCGGGGCACAAGACCCCTATGCCGATGCGTTCACCAGTTATGGAAAGGGTGAATTGGCGTTGGCACGCGGGCATATTGACCTGGCTGTTACCGATGCGCGAACAGCCAAGGATGCCGGGGTCTGGCTGCTGCGCGGCTTCATTTACAAGGATGTGTTCAAGGGCATGGCCCCCGGGCCGGAAGCGGATGTGGTGCGTGATGAGGCGGTTGCGAGCCTGCACACCTGCATGCAGCTGGATGTGGCAGGCAAATACCGGAAGGATGCCGTGCCTGCGTTCGAGTTCCTTACCCGCACCTATTACAATGACGCGGCCCGGGCCCTGAACCAGATGGATGCGCCGCGTGCCCAGCAGCTATTCGCCAAGTACAAAGAGGCCCAGTTAAGGCTCGAGCCGCGAACGGACTTGAAGCCCAGGGACATCGAGTTCCAGAACGCGCTGGGCACCGTATACACCAAGCGCTATGCCCAGGACCGGCGCGACACCACCTGGTACTACAAGGCCGAAGCGGTATACCTGCGGGTGCTGGAGCTCGACCCCGCCAACTACGGCGCGCAGTACAACCTGGCAACCCTGCATTACAACCGGGGGGTGTACAACATCCAACAGATCAGCCCGGAGAATGACATCCCCAGCATCCAGGACATCCAGCGCGTGAGCAGGCATTTCTTCCAGAAGGCGTTGCCCTTCATGTTGAAAGCCCATGACATGAACCCGCGCCGGAAAGAGACATTGCTGGGCCTGGAGGGCATCTACTACAGCCTGCAGGACCAGGAGAAGAGCGACCACTATCGCAAGCTGTATGATGCCTTGGAGGCCGAGGATGAACGATAAGGCATGAAGGTGCGCATCACCATCGGTCGGAAGATCGGCCTCGGCTTCGGCCTGTTCATCTCCTTCGCCCTTTTCGTGGTGGTGCTCACCAACCGGACACTGGAGCAGAGCCGCACCATGAATGAGCGCATCAACGCGGTGTACAGCCCGTCCGTTGATGCATTGGTGAAATTGCGCAACCTGCTCCTGAACGCCCATATGCTCATCAAGCATTGGGCGCTGGTGGAGAGCATTCCGAACGCGCGCGAGAAGTCGACCCTGGTGCAGCTCACCAGCCGTGATCTGCCCAGGCTCCTGGACCAGATCGATACCCTTTCCGGGCGATGGACACCGGATGAAGTGGCCCTCATGAGCCGGATCTATGGCGAGATGGACAGGCTCTTCGCCATGCATGACCAGATCAAGAACATGCTACCCGGGCTGGAGAGCTACCAGGATCCGGAAGTGTGGATCGAGCGGATCGAACTGGCCGAGGAGGGAGGGCCCCTGGATGAACGGATGGACCGCGTGCAGAGCGACCTTGATGTGCTTCTCGCCATGCACGAGATGAAGCGGAAGCAGTTGAACAGCGGCATGATCCGGGGCTTCGACTCGCTCAAATTCTTCGTGTTGTACCTGGGCATGGGGCTGGTGGCCATCGGTGCGGTGGTGGCCGTGCTCATTGTGCGTGGGATCGTGCAGCCCGTGCATCGCCTTCGCGGGGTGCTGGCCACGCTTGGCCGAGGCGCCTTCCCCGAACGGGAGATCGAGGTGCGCAATGATGAGATCGGAGAGATGTCCAAAGCGCTCAACGGCCTGGTGGAGGGCTTGCGGCGCACTACGGAGTTCAGCCATGCCGTTGCCGCTGGCGATTTCACTTCCGAGTACCGCCCCCTGAGCGAAGAGGACGTGCTGGGCCATGCCCTGCTGAAGATGCGCGACGAGTTGGGCGAACGCGAGCGCGTGCTGGAGCAGAAGGTCAGGGAGCGCACCGAGGAGGTGGTGCGGCAGAAGGAGGAGGTGGAGCGCCAGAGCCGCAAAGTGGTGGAGCTTTACAAGAACGTAACGGACAGCATCCGCTATGCGAAGCGCCTGCAGGAATCGATCCTGCCCCCGGAACGCCGGATCCGGGAACTGCTGCCGGAGTCATTCGTGCTCTACCGGCCCAAGGACATCGTATCAGGTGATTTCTATTGGGTTGACCATGAGGGAGGAAAGACCCTGTTCGCGGCCGTGGATTGCACCGGCCATGGAGTGCCGGGCGCGTTCATGAGCCTGGTCGGGCACAATGGGATCAACCGTGCCGTGAAGGAGCAGGGAAGCACATCTCCGGCAGAGGTGTTGAAGCGGTTGAACAACATTGCCTTTGAGGCATTGCACAAGGACAGGGACCAGTTCCTGGTCCGCGACGGTATGGACATGGCCTTTTGTGCGTTGGACCCCTCGACGCGCGTGCTGGAGTATGCAGGGGCCAATTGTCCACTCTACCTTATTCGCAATGGAGACCTCCTCCAATTCGAGCCGAACAAACTCTCGGTCGGTGGCGCCGAACTGAGCGCGCAGCAGATCATTGAACACCGCATCCAGTTGGAACCCGGGGATGCGGTCTACATCTTCTCGGACGGATATGCGGACCAGTTCGGGGGGCCTAAAGGCAAGAAGTTCCTCTACCGACGGTTCCGTGACCTGCTCCTGCGCATCCATGCCTCGCCCATGGACAGACAGAAGGGGCTGCTACAGGAAGCCCTTGGGGAATGGAAAGGCGCACATGAACAGGTGGACGACATCCTGGTCATGGGTATGCGTGCTTGAGCACCTGCTTATTGGAAGCTCCAGCCGCCTCCCGTGGAGGTTTCCAACGGATTCATGCACATCACCGGGATCATGGCCTCATTGGCGATGATCTCCTGCTCGTAGGGCACGCCCAACGCGCCGAAAATGTTGCCTTCCGTCAGGTTCATGATGGCGATGAGGTCCGCATCGATCTGCACGGCGTAGCGCAGTACGGACTTCACAAAGCCGGAACTGTCCGCATCTGCGATCACCGCCTTGTGCGCGACCCCCCGTTCATTCAGGTAGTTCTCAGCGAACTTGATGTGGTTCTCCAGCTGGCGGTGCAGGAACTCATCCTCCTCCTTGGGCACGAGCAGGTGCGCACGGCTGCCGAAATACTTCGCCATGGCGGCCACCAGCGTCAGCTTCTGCCTCGACTCCTTGTGCAGGTCGAGCGGCACCACGATGTCATCATAGCCCTCGTCCTTTATCTGGCGCTCCTGCACCACAATGAAGGGCACCTTGCTGTTGGTGATCACGCGCAACGCCCGGCTGCCCGTGATGAACTGCATGCCCCGCATGCCGTGTGTGCCCATGATGATAAGGCCGGCATCGATCTCGGCGGCTGCATCACCAATGTCATCATAGATGCTGCCTACGCGCACCAGCTTGAACACCTTCGCCTTGTCATTCCACTGGCGCGCCCGCTCGATCTCCAGGTCCAACTTTTGTCGTGCCTCGTCCACCTCGCTCTGCTTGGGCACCACGTGTAACAAGTACACTTCTGCACCCGTGCTCTGTGCCAGGCGCATGGCATGGTTCATTGCACAATCGGCCACCTTGGTGAAGTCGGTGGGCACCAGGATCTTCTTGGTCTCGCTCATGACGTGAAAGGGTTCCAACGCGCCCCTCTTGCGCAGGGCGCCGCAAGATAAGCGGACGAAGTGGAGCGGGAGTGAGGGCCGGTCAGCGTTTCAGGCGCAGGCTTGTGCGTTCTTCACCATGGAGCACTTCCAATAGGTAGATGCCATCGGAGAGACCAGGCAGATATACAGTGACACGGTCCGTGAAGGCTTGTCCGCCAGACCCAAGTGGACGGCCGGTCACATCCAGCAAACGCCAGGTCCAGCCTGCCGCGCAATTGGGACAGCTCAACTCGGTCCGGTCACCCAGAATGGGGTTGGGGAAGATCGAAACCACGGACCCGGCCGTTGGGTCCGGACCGAGGCCTACGAGCTGCACTGTAGGCACCACCGCGCAGGCGAGGGCCCAGCATGCGGTGCCGTCCAATGTGATCTCAGCTTCCACGTCGAAGCATGCCAGATAGGTTCCCGGATAGAAGTACGAATAGGTGAACGCATTCGTCCCTGACACAGCGGGGGTGCCATCTCCCGGGTCCCATGCCGTCCCATTGATGACCAACCCGCTGCCCAGGGTCGTGGCCGTGCCGTAGAACGAGTAGTAAGATCCCCCGACATCCGTAACGGAGGCGTTCACGAACAACAGAGTGTCACATGTGGAAGCATTGCCCGCCACGGGGATCGTCTGGCACAAGCCGGCCACACAACCGTCCAGCGTATTGGGGTCCGTACCGGCCAGTGCCATGGTCACGGCATACAGCCCGGGCAGCAGGAATGGGTGCGTACCCGAGGTGGCCAGGGATACGGTACCATCCCCAAAGTCCCACCCCGAGTACATGAACATGCCCGGCGATTGGCTCGTGTTCACAAAGGCGAGCGCGTTATTGGCCGTCTGGTCGGTGGTGAACGAAGGGGTGATGGGCATCGTGCATTCGTCGTCCCCGTCACCATGTGGGATGGGCCCGCGCACCGAGAAGACGCAGCCCTGCACCCACAGGTCCAGTTGCACGGTATCCGTGCCGGTGGTGGGGAACGTATGGGAGATCACGGAACCATACGCTACCGAGCCATCCTGGAAATTCCACGTGCAGGTGGAACTCAGCCCATGCAGCTCAGTGACATCTTCAAAGACCACTTGGGTACCTTGACTGGTCCAGCGGAACGCAGGCAGGATACCAGGGCATTGGGCGTGGCTTGATCTGGCGCCCATCAACAGGAGCAGGAAGAGGAAGGAGCTCAAGAACGATCGCGTCATGGCAGCGAAGCGGGAATGATGCGTTTACTGAGCAGGTATTCCACACGGCCCCAAGCCCCCAGCTCGTTCACCCTTGGCCGTGGCGCACCGGCATCGGGTGAGCCGAGCTGCCAGGTGGCTTGTGGGCCGCAGAGCACGAGCCAGCGATGGCTCACCAGGTAGCCCAGCTCCAGCGCCGCAAAGGCGGAAAGGGAAGGACGGAAGCGCTCATCAAAACGAACGTCATTCAGCGGGACCACTTCAGAGACCCCTTCGGTCCCTGTGAAGGCAAGCGTGTTCCCCTGCCGGGCCATGGGCACATCAAGGAGCAGGCCCCCGCGCGTGCCGAATTGCATCCGGCCGTCATCCTTGCGCCAGCCCAGCTCCAATGGAACGCGCAAGGAGGTGTAGCGGTTGGTGGCCGACCACCGCTGGTCCGTTCCCGGCACTTCAGCGAACAGGGTGTCCAGCTGCCAGGTGTAGATGGTCAACACCCCCATGGCCGTTCCCGACCACGTGGTATCGACCGATCCTTGGGTGGTGGGGGTGCCGGTCTGTTGGTACAGGAAGCGGCTATCCTGTTGCACCATGCCCAAGCCGCTACCTACGCTGAACCCGTTCATCCACCGCCGCCCGAAACGCAGGCCCAGCTCCGACCCCTGCTGATACTTCTCCGCTGCATTAAGCGCTTCCGAACCGGGTCCTTGCCAGCTGCCGTCCAAGCGGGCCACGCCACCCTGTAGGGCAAACCACCAGGCACTACGGGTCATGTGTTGTCCTTCCATTGCGCCATGGCTCCAAGGTGTGCTGAGGTGGTCTGGCATTTGTCGACCCCAGCTTCGTGTTGGAATGGAAATGGCCACAGCGGAACTATCCATCGCCAAAGTCCCCATGAGCGGAGAGGTATGGACATTCATCGGCAGTGGTGCCTGGAGCTGATCCGTGTGCGCTTGCAATGACTGCGCGAATGCGTATGGATCGGATGCCGGGAGCGGTGGCTGGGATGAACTCAGCCGTATGGCATGTGCGGTGGTTCGTTCGGGCACGGGTTGGGCGGTTGGCCGTTCGCCAAGCTCATTCTGGAATGCCGGTTCCTTCGGTTGCGCAGTGGGGGCTGTCGGGACAGGCAGTTCCTGGATGGCCGTGGAGCGGTTCTCAATAACCGTATGCGCGATGTTCCTGACCGGGCCGGTGGGCCGGGGTGTGGTCAACCACCAGACACCACCACCAAGGAAGAACAACAGAAAGGCCGCCAGGCCCACGCGCTTGCGCTGGTACCAGGGCCGCATGGCCCCCTTGCCTTGATGGGCAGCCACCGCAGCCCAAATGCCGGGTGGCGGCTCTGCCTCCAGCTCCCCGAGCCGGGTGCGGAATAGGTCATCGATCGGATGCGAGCCGTTCATGGGTCCGTTCTGAAATACGTTCCAGTTTCTCTTGCAAATGGCGCCGAGCCTTGGCCAGCTGGCTGCGGGAAGTGCTCTCGCCACAGCCCAGGAGCGTGGCGATCTCCGCGTGATCGTAGCCTTCGATCGCGTACAGGTTGAAGACCAAGCGATAGCCCTCGGGCAGGCCCTGTACCAAGCGCAGCAGGTCCTGTTCACTGAGCTTGTCAAAGGCCTCAGGGGCAATGGGCCCCTCAGGCATATGGTCCATGCCCAGGCGCTCATCCTTGAAGGCGCGTTGACGGCATAGGCTGATGGCAGTATTCACCATGATCCGGCGGATCCAGCCCTCCAAAGCACCTTCGTTACGGAAGCGGTGCAGGTTCTGAAAAACCTTCACGAATCCGTCCTGCAGCAGGTCCATGGCTTCCGAGCGATGCCGGGCGTACCGCAGGCACACACCGAACATGCGCCGGTTATACCGGGAGTAAAGCAACTCCTGGTACCGCCGGTCCCCGTGCAGGCATCCCTGCACCAGTTCTCCGTCGCTCGGTACGTGCACGCTGGGGTCTGGGTCCATCCTTATGACGCGTGTGTGAGCACCATTGCTGCCTGACCCTCACACGGGTGTCCGTTACATGGCTCAAGGTATGCCATATCAGGCGGTTATGTGCTTCGTTCCAGGTCCCCGCAGTCGTTGTGTAAACGGTAACCAACACTTGCAATCGATTACAACTGCAAACTGACCGGATCACGTTTGGGGGCCGGACCTGTTTTGCATCGCCGGACAACGAAACAACCTCGGCAGCCAATTCAACCCAACCAACCAACACAGTACAGCCATGATGAACACGAGCAACAACCAAGTGAAGCTGATCGGCAACCTGGGCAGTGATCCCGATGTCCGCGAAACGAGCAAGGGCCGCAAGTGGGTGCGCCTCAGCCTGGCCACCAACGACAGTTACCAGAACCAGCAGGGCGAACGCATCACCGAAACCCAGTGGCACACGGTGGTGGCTTGGGGCAAGCAAGCCGAGGATGTAGCGGAGAACCTGCGCAAGGGCAGCCGCATTGCCTTGGAGGGCAAGCTGGTGCACCGCAGCTACGAGGGTAAGGACGGCCAGAAGCGCTATGTGAGCGAGGTGGTCATGAACGCCTTCGAAATGCTGGCCCGCAAGCAGGAACAGGAGAACGCCCCGGCCGAGGCCTGATCGCTGCACGAACGAGAACACACACGAACCCTTTAACACATCGAACAGATGAACACCCTGAAGAACAAAGTGCAGCTGGTCGGCAACCTCGGCTATGACCCAGAAGTGCGCGAGATCGCCAAAGGACGCAAAGTGGCACGCCTCAGCGTGGCCACCCACGACAACTATAAGAACGCGAACGGTGAGCGCGTCACTGACACCCAGTGGCATACGGTGGTGGCATGGGGCCGCACGGCAGAGGCGGTGGAGCGCTTGCTGCGCAAAGGCATGCCCATCCTGCTGGAAGGCCGCCTGGTGCATCGCAGCTATGAAGGCCGCGATGGCCACATGCGCTATGTGAGCGAGGTGGTGATGAGCGATTTCCAGCTCATGCCCAACGGCCGGCCGCGGGTGGAACCCGGCGTGGCGGCCTGATCGGTCATTGGCCATCCGGGCAAGCGGGGCGGTCCCATCAAGGGGCCGCCCCGCTGCACTATTGGGCCCTACTTTCGCTGGACGCGTTCACCTTCCATATGCACTCAAACCCCCGCCTGCTGCGCCGAATGGGCTTCGCCGCCATGGTGGTGCTGGTCCTCCTTTGCCTGGTGGCGTTCTTCTTTCCCTGGCTGCTCAAACGCTACATCGAGACACACAGTGAGGAATGGATCGGCCGTCGCATCCGCATTGAGCGGATCGTCCTGAACCCCTTCACCTTCAACTACGGCGTATACGGGTTCACCTGCCATGAACCCGGCAGCGACACGGTCTTCGTTTCCTGGGACGAGCTCAGCGTGAAAGGGTCCGTTTTCGCCAATGTGCTGGAAGGCAACTGGGCGTTCCATGACCTTGTCTTCGACCGGCCCTATGTGCGCATCGTGCAACAGGGCTCCTGGTTCAACTTCAGCGACCTGCTCCCCAAGGAAGATCATGAAGATCCCAGGCCTGGTGCGGATCCTTCGGAGCCCTTTGCTTATGGCCTGGACCGCATCCAGGTGCGCAGTGGGCGCATCAACTACACTAGTGATGTGCTGAAGGAGCCCGTGAGCGTGTTGGACCTGCGCCTGGATTGCGACCGCATCAGTTCAACGACCAACCGCCTGCATGTGGACCTGGGCTGCGGGTTGAGCACGGGTGGTGACCTGCGTGGTGGGTTCGGCATTGATGCCGCTACCAGGACCTATGGCATCGATGCCACGCTCACCGGCTTCGGCCTTGCCGCCCTTGAACCGTACCTGCAGGAGTTCTTCGCCTGCCGTTCCCTGGCGGGTGAACTGGATGTGCGTCTGCTCCTGCATGACAGCTGGGCGGATACCACCTCGCTCGCGGTGAGCGGCGCCATGGAGCTGCGCGGGTTGGAGCTGATAGACCCCCGTGGTGAACCTCTGCAGCGCGTGAACAAGGCCACGGTGGTGCTGGACACGCTCACGGCGGAAGGTGCTCGCTTCGACCTGAATAGCGTACTTGTGGATGGCGCGCACACGCGTTTCGTGATGAATGCGGACAGCACCGACAACTGGACCTCATTGATCCGGTATGCCGGGACGTCTCCAGGCGATACCACCCGCGCCACCGTGGAAGTTTCCGAAAGCAATGTGTTCGTGATGCTCGCGGACTACCTTGAGCTTTTGGGCGAAGGACTGGTGATGGATGGGTACAGTGCGCGCGACATGCGTGTGACCAACAGCAGCCTGGACTTTGAGGACCACCTGCCCGCACAGCCCTTCCGATTTGCCATCCGCGAGATCGCGTTGCAGAGCGGCCGTAGTGAGGGGAACGGCATCGCCCCGCTAGCAGCCCAGGCGCGGTTGGGGCACAGCGGGAGGATCACGGGTAGTGCCGTGTTCGACCCCGGCAACTACCGGAACGTGACCGTGGACCTTCAAGTGGACAGCCTCTCGCTCCACGAACTCAATGCGTATGGCATGTGGTACGCGGCACACCCGCTGCTCGATGGCATGGCCAGCTATTCCACCGCCACTGTGATGCGGGATGGCACCATCGATTCACGCAACCACATCCGCATCACCCAAATGCAGGTGGACCGCCGCATGAAGCAGGGTTTCGCCGAGGGCATTTATGTGCTGCCTTTGCGGTTGGCCGTGGCACTGTTGAAGGACCGGCATGGGAATATCGAGCTGGATGTGCCAGTGAAGGGCGACCTGAACGACCCCAAGTTCAAAGTATGGCCGATCGTGTGGCAGGTATTGAAGAACCTCGTTACCAAGATCATCGCCGCGCCGGTCACGGCCATAGCCGCCATGTTCGACGGTGCCGACCCTGGGGACCTGGAACAAGTGCGCTATTCCGCGCTGCAGGTGCAGGCGGAGAAGCCCCAGCGGAAGGCTGTCCGCACCCTGGCCCAGGTGCTCAAGGAGCGCCCGGGACTGGCCGTGGACCTGGTGCCCATCACGGATACCATTGCGGAAGAGGGACGGTTGGCGGTGCGATCGGTAAAGGAGGAGTTCTTGCGTGGGTCGGGCACGACCCATGTGGTGGACAGCGCCCGCCTGGCCGCACTGGCCGATCGCGACAGCAGTTTCCTGGCCTACCTGGACCAGCGTGCTCCGGATACCCGGCAGCTGGCCACCGAAGAACGCTGCCGGCACCTGGCCGGAGCCTCCCTTCGAGCTCAGTGGAACGTGCTGGAGAAGACGCGGCAAGAGGCCCTGCAGGGTGTGTTGGTGGCGGAAGGTGTGCCGGCCTCCGGTGTCCGGTTCCGCCCTGCTGAAGGTGAGGAGGCCCGAGGCCGTATCGGCGCACCAGGCTACCGCATCATATACCGCGAAGCGCCCTGATCCAGCGTTGCACAGGTCATGCGGGGGGGCTACATTTGCGCTCCCTTTCCGGGAACCTTCCTCAGTAGCTCAGCTGGTTAGAGCACCTGACTGTTAATCAGGGGGTCACTGGTTCAAGTCCAGTCTGAGGAGCACCCCAAGACCCCGATCCGTCGGGGTCTTTTCTTTTCCGATCAGCCCCCGAACACATCCCTGGCCGCAGCCAGCAGCTTCGCTTCAGCGAAAGGTGCGGCCATGAGCTGCAAGCCGAAGGGCAGGCCGTTGGGATGGATGCCTGCGGGAATGCTGATGGCCGGCACACCGGCCAGGTTGGCCTGCACAGTGAAGATGTCCTGTAGGTACATGGCCACCGGATCGGTGATCGCGCCGCGCTCGAAGGCGGTGGTGGGACATGTGGGTGTGATCACCAGGTCGTACTGTTCCAGCGCACGCACGGTGTTATCACGGATCAGGCGGCGCACACGCTGGCCCTGGGCGTAGTAGGCGTCATAATACCCCGCGCTGAGCACGAATGTGCCCAACAGTATGCGCCGCTGCACCTCGCGGCCATAGCCCTCGGAGCGGCTCAGCCGGTAGGTGTCATCCACGTTGGTGGCCCGACTGCTGCGGTGACCGATGTGCACACCGTCGTACCGTGCCAGGTTGCTGCTGGCCTCGGCTGTGGCCAGTATGTAGTAGGTGGGTACGAACTGGTCCAGCAGGGGCAGATCAATGGGCTCCACCACATGACCTTCAGTCTTCAGCCGGTCGATGGTGGCCTGCAAATGGGCCTTTATGTGCGGGTCCATCCCGGGGTGCTCCAGGCACTCGCGGTACCAGGCGATGCGCAATTTGCCGGGGTGCGTGGCGGGCACAGGTTCAACCGGGCGTCGGCTTGTTGTGCTGTCGCGCGGGTCGGCTCCGGCCATGACCTCGTAGAGTCTTGCCGCATCCTGCACCGTATGGGCAAAGGGGCCGATCTGGTCGAAGCTGCTGGCGAAGGCAATGAGGCCGTAACGACTGATGCGGCCGTAGGTGGGCTTGAAACCGACCACGCCGCAGAATGACGCGGGTTGACGGATGGACCCCCCCGTATCACTCCCCAGCGAAGCCAGGCACATATTGGCGGCCACGGCCGCAGCGGAACCGCCGCTGGAGCCTCCGGGCACCATGTGCTCCTGGCCCGGGTGGCCAACAGGGCCGAAGGCACTGTTCTCGTTGCTGCTGCCCATGGCGAACTCGTCGCAATTGGTGCGGCCCACGATCACGGCGTCGGCCGCCAGCAGGCGCTCCACCACGGTTGCGCTGTACAATGAGGTGAAGCCCTCCAGCATGCGCGAAGAGGCGCTCACGCGGTGGCCCTTGTAGCAGATGTTGTCCTTCAACCCCAGCGTAAGCCCGGCCAGCGGACCGGCCGTGCCGGCACGCAGTTTCTGGTCCACCTCAAAGGCTTTGACGCGGGCGCTCTCAGGGAACAGTTCCAGGAAGGCGTTGAGCGAAGCCCGTTCCGCACTGCGCGCAAGGCTGCGTTCCACCAGGGCGCTCACCGTGGTGGTGCCGGCCTCCAGTTCCGTGCGGATGGTGCGTAGGTCGTGTGGGGCGGCGGTCATGCCGTCGCGGCGCTCAGGCCTTGGGTTCGTCCTTCTTTTCCTCGCCCTTGCTGGCGTCTTTGAACTCGCGGATGCCCTGTCCCAGGCCGCGCATCAGCTCGGGTATCTTCCGACCTCCGAACAGCAGCAACACCACGGCCACGATGAGCACGATCTGCCAGGGACCGATCACGCCGAGCAGGATGGAGAGCGGGAGGGCGGACATGAGCTTGGATTCAGGCCACGAAGGTAGCCGATCACGGGGCATGCTGCGGATGCGCTCGGACCCTTCCTATGCCAAGGGCATCGAATAGGGTCGGGTCCACCACGACACGGTCCTTACCGTTGCGGCTGGTCAGGACCGCTACGTCATGGTCCATCCAGAAGGGGTCTCTTGTCAAGGCGTGCAGGTTGAAGGCACCCAGATGGAGCGTTGCCCTATGTTGCTGCACGGACCACTCATCACCCAGGCCAAGGTGCTCCAATTCGAAGCGGCATCTCGCCGTGAATGCTGCCGCATAACCGATGCAATTGGCTTCGCTGCCGGCCAGAAGCACCACGGGGTCCGAAGGGGCGTTGCGGGGGGCAAAATGCAACTGTGCGGCCACGGATGTCAATGCCCTGAGGATGGCCTCATCGACACCACCGGGATGGGCCGCAGAGGGCTGCAGGAGCTGCCGGTAGTTCGGATAGGTGGCGCTGGAGCGATCGCGGACTTCGCCGATCTGGTAGCTGACAATGGTGCGATACAAAGGACCGCGAAATGCCCACAACAGCAGCAGGCCCATCAGGAGCGTGAAGAGCAGGTAGGACCACCGGGGCATGGCTCAGTCCCGGAATATCCAAAGAGCAGGATCGAGCTTTACGAGCTGGCCATCGTTGGTGATCTTCCAGATCTCCAAGTGTGCGGTGCTGCCATCCTCGCTCGTGAGCACGGTGCCCACCACCTGCTTGGTCTCCACCTTCTGGCCCTTGGTCACGCGTGTCTCCTGCAGGTTGCTGTACACGGTGCGGTAGGCGCCGTGGCTTACCACCACCGCTTTTCCCGCGCCGGGGATCACGATCACGCTGCTCACCTCACCGCGGAAAACGGCACGCACAGGGGCGCTCTTCTCCGTGGCAATGTCGATGCCGGCCAGATCGATCATGATGCCTTTGAGCACCGGGTGGGGCTGCTGCCCGAAGCGCCCCGTGATCACGCCCTTTTCCACAGGCCAGGGCAATTTGCCCTTGTTCTTTTCGAAATCACTGTTGAGCTCGCGGGCCTCCGGAGTAAGGCTCAGCTCGAGCTTGCCGCCTGGTGCGGCTTTGCCTCCCTTGGGGCGCATCTCTGCCTCAATGGCCTTGCGGATGGCGGAGTCCAGGTCGCCGCGCTGTTTGGCCTGCCGGTTCATCTGGTCGCGCAGGCGGGCCTCTTCCTTCTTCAGATCGTCCAGGGCCGACTTCTGGCCCACGCGGTCCTTGTCCAGGTTCTTCCGCTCATCCACCTGTGTACCCAGCAGGCGGACCTTTTCCTCCCGTAGGCCGCGCAGTTCAGCCACGCGCCCGGCAATGGCTTCCGCCGTACCGGCAATGAGTTCGGCCTGGCGTTGCCGGTGCTCCGCCAATTGGCCGAGGTAACGGGAGCGTTTGTAGCCTTGTGCGAAACTGGATGCGGCGAACACGTAGCTGAGCCGGTCGTACGCACTGCGGTTGTAGTAGGCGAATTGCACCATGCGGGCATACTCGCTGCGCAGGGTCTCCAGGTCGTCGTTCAGGCTGGTGATCGCGTCCTCGTTCTCGCGGATGAGCTGTTCAAGATGGCCCATTTCGCCATTGATGGCCTGAATGAGCGCTTCGCGTTGCGCGATCTGGGCCTCCAACAGGCGCAACTGTTGCTGGGTGACCTGCTGTCCCTTGCGGGCTTGTTCGATCAGGGCCTGTGTGGTGCGGATCTGCTTGTCCAGTGCATCGCGCTTCTTCTCCAACTCCTTGCGGCTCTGGGCATCCGCAGTGAAGAAGGTGAATAAGAGCAGCAGTGCCGCCACACCCTTAATCCATCGGCTGGAACTTCTCCGGTATGCGGAAGGGGAGTTGCAGGGGGCCATTGAGCTCGATGCGCGAAAGGGTAAGCTTGATGCGGAGCACCGTGCCGGCATCCGACAAAGTAATGAGGATGCGGGTGGGTGGCGCGATAGGCAGGTCATGGGCTCGTTCATCATAACGGATATCCGCCTGCCGGTCGCGTGTAAAGTCGGTGATCAGCACACGTGCCACCCGAAAGCTGTCAGGCTCCACCCAATAGCGGTAGATCATGGCGTCCTTGTCCTCGGCCTTGCGCAAGGTGCGCTCCAGGCGGCGCTCCTTCATGTCCTTGTCCCCGGCCAGTGTGTCGTCCGGAGAAATGTCCCCGGCGGCCCGCACGAACCTCCGCTTATCCCTGCTGGTGAGCACATACAGGCCGTCCTCGCGGTCCACGCGGTACTTGTCGGTAAGGTCCAGCCCGATGGCGCGTCCGAGCAGCACCTCTTGGATGAGGGCCAGGCTCGGTAGGGTGCCGAACTTGTTGCGGGCTTGTGAGCTGTCACCGAGCCAATAACGGTCGTTGATCTTGTCGAGGGCTTTCACCGAGTCACGCGTGATCACCCCACGCGCCGCTTCAATGCCCAGGACCACATTGATGCTCACCCACAAGGCGCTGTCCTGCACGCTCCGCAGGGTGGCCTTGAACTCGCGGTCCATGCCAGGTGCCTTTACGCCCACATCCGCCTTGGCACTGTAGTAGGCTACTGCGCCCGGCTGTGCGGCATGCAGGCGTTCGGCGACTTTCTCCGCGCTCCGCACGGGCAGGTCCTTCGGCGCGAGCACACCCTTGCCACCCTTGCATGCCGCCAGCAGGAGCATCAATAGGGCCGGGGTCGCAATGCGCATGGTCGGCCTCATTCGGGCAGCCGCCCTTCCGCCACTTTTTGCTGGATGTCATCACTGGCGCCACCCAGCTCAAGCGCACGCTTCCACTGGGTCTTGGCGCCCTCCAAATCCCCCAGGCGGAACAGGATGTCGCCGTAGTGCTCCACGATCACGCCTTCATGGCCACCGCCGCTGGCCAGCGCCTTCTCGATCCATGTGCGCGCTTCGGAATACTTGCGTTGTTGAAAGAGCACCCATGCGTAGGTGTCCTGATAGGATGGTTGGTCCGGCGCCAGTTCATTGCTGCGCCGGCTCATGTCCTCGGCCTTGTCCAGCTTGGTGTTGCGCAGGCTCAGGTAATAGGCGTAGTTGTTCAGGGTGGTGGGGTTGCGCGGGTCGAGGGTGAGGGCCTTGTCGTAGGCCTCGTCGCTCAGTTCGTGTTTGGCGGCTTCGTGGTAGGTGTCGCCCAGGCTGCTCCAGAATTGGGCAAGCAGGTTCTTATCATCCACCACCAGGTCACGTCCAACAATGAGCGCCTCGATGGCTTCATCGTACCGTTTAAGCTGTGTCAGCCCAATGCCGTGGTAGAGGTGAAGAGCGGGCTGGTTGGGGAACAACTCGGCCGCAGCCCCAGCATCCGCAGCAAGCGAAGCGTGGTCGTTCAATTGAAGGTCCAGCCGGATCACCTGTTCCCAGATGGGGTACTTGTCACGTTCCTTCACCAAAGCCGCGCGGAAGGCCTCGCGTGCTTCCATGAGATGGCCATCGCGCAGCAGGAAATCGCCTCGCAGGGCCTGTGGCTTCCCGCTCTCGGGGTGCGCCTTCTCCATGGTGCTGATGAGGTCATAGGCACGTTGCAGCAAGCGCTCCTGCTCTGCATCGCCGCTGCCCTTGGCGCGGGTCATCTCATAGAAGCCGAGCAGCAGCTGCATCTTCGGGTCGATGTCCACATCGGGGTCGGCGAAGGCGGCGTGCAGCTGTTCGAAGGCCTTGTCGTGATCGCCCGTGCCGTAGTAGTGTTCGGCCAGGCTGATGCGCACCATGCTGTTGTCCGGGTCCTGCTCCAGCACCTGTTGGTATAGCTCGAGTGCCTTGTCGTGCTGCCCGAGTTCGTCATAGACCTCGGCGAGCATGCCTTTCCACTGCGGTTCACCGGGGTTGCGGGCTACGGTGGCCTCCAACAACTGGCGCGCTTCCTCCAGCTGCCCGTTCCGCGCCAGCAGGTCGAACTCGTTCAGCACAAGCTCATCGCTGTAGCCGAAGCGAGCCTCCAGCTCGCGGTACACCTTGCGTGCCTCGGCCACTTTGCCCTGTCGGGCCAGCGCGTTGGCCAGGTCGAAATAGACCTCATGGCGTTCGGGCCATTTCTGGATGATGCCACGGTACACCTCCACAGCCTCGCTGGCACGTCCATTCTGCAGGCAGAGGTCCGCCAGAAGGAAACGGTACCAGATGTTATCCCGGTCCAGCGCCTGGGCTTTGCGTGCGCGGTCCAGTGCGGCGGTAGGGTTCTGGGCCTGACTGTAAAGCTTGGCCAGCTCGAAATGGGCGGCGGCGTTCTTGGGGTCATCCTTCACGCAGGCCTCGTACAATTGGATGGCTTTGCCGGATTGCCCACCCAGACGCGCGCGGGTGGCATCCATGAAGAGCGCCATCTGCCGTGCACGGGCTGTCTTGGCAGCGGCCTCAATGCCTTCGCCAGTGCCCGTGGGTGTGGCCTCGCCACTGCTGGCCACAGGCTTGCTGCCACCACAGGCATTCAGCAGAACGAGCAGCAGGAGCCAGAAGGCCGGTAGGTGGATGCGTTCCTTCATGACATGTTCAGGCCACGGTGCTGTCATCGCTGATGCTCAGGTCCATGGCTTTGCCGGTCACTTGCGCGCGTTCGCCGAGCATGCTGTTGTCGATCACGGCGTCCTGTACATGCACGCCACCCCGCACGATCGAATTGCGCACCACGCTGTTGGCGATCACTGTGCCGCTTTCAATGGAAACGTTCGGGCCCACCACGCAGTTCGTCAGGGTCACGTCGTCGCCGATGAAACAGGGAGGGATCACCACGCTGTTCGAGCGGGTGCCCTTTGCGCTCACCAACCCCGGTTCTTCCTTCAGGAAGCCCAGCACCTTGGTGTTGGTGTCCACCATGGCGTTCTTGTTGCCACAGTCCATCCACACGTCCACCGCACCGGCCTTGAAGCGTGCGCCCTTGCGCTTCATGTTCTCCATGGCGTTGGTGAGCTGGTATTCGCCCTTGTCCTTGATGTCGTTGTCGACCAGGTACTGCATCTCTTCGCGCAGTCTTCCGCCGTCGGCGAAATAGTAGATGCCGATGATGGCCAGGTCGCTCACGAAGGTCTGCGGTTTCTCCACGAACTCGGTGATGATGCCGTCGCCATCGAGCTTCACCACACCGAAGGGCTTGGGGTCGTCCACCTTGTTCACCCAGATCACACCGTCGCAGTCCTTGTCCAGTTTCAGTTGCGCGCGGAACAGCGTGTCGGCGAAAGCCACGATCACGCGTCCGTTGAGGGCACGTTCGGCACAGAGTATGGCGTGTGCGGTGCCAAGCGCCACCTCCTGGTAGTGGATGGTGCCTTTGGCGCCCACCTGTTCGGCTATGCGCACGAGGCCTTCCTCGACCTTTTTCCCGAAGGAGGGATGCACCACAAAGGCGACTTCTTCCACAGGTTCGCCCGCCACAGCGGCGAGGTCCTCCACGAGGCGTTGCACAATGGACTTGCCCGCGATGGGCAGCAGGGGCTTGGCGGTGGTGTGGGTGTGCGGGCGCATGCGCTTGCCCATACCCGCCATGGGGACGATGATCTTCATTCCAGGTCTCTTCTCAGCGGGTGCCGGTGTGCCCGAAGCCCCCCGCTCCGCGTTCAGTGGCGCGAAGGTCCGCACTTTCCGCGAATGTGACCCGCTCGTACCGGGCCACCACCAATTGAGCGATGCGCTCACCGTCCTTCACCTCGAAGGGTTCCTGGCCGTGGTTTATGAGCAGCACGCCCACCTCGCCCCGGTAATCGGCGTCGATGGTGCCCGGCGCATTGAGCACGGTGACCCCATGCTTGAAGGCCAGCCCGCTGCGGGGTCGTACCTGCGCCTCGGTGCCTTCGGGCAATTCCAGGTAAAGCCCCGTGGGGATCAACGCACGCTGGCCAGGGGCGAGCACGATGGGCGCGTCGAGGTTGGCGCGCAGGTCGAGGCCGGCGCTTTGGACGGTGGCGTATTGGGGCAGCGGGTGGTGGCCGCGGTTGATGATGCGGACTGGAAGCCCTTCGACTATGGACACAGGCATGGTGACAAAGGTCGCATTAAGCGATGCGGTTCCGGATCGAGGAAGTGATCCGATGTGATATAGGAACTAGCGATGGACAACAAGTCGTTGCGGTAAGCCACGCGCACCTCCTGGCCCTGTCAGGATGAGCTCGTATGCACCAGCAGACAGCCCGGCAACGGAGAATTCGAAGCGGTCGCCGGTGATGCCTTCGAACAGTAGGACCATGCGTCCGCTGACATCATGGACGCGCAGCGATGAAGGTCCGCCTTCTGAAAGCCCGGAGAACTCGATTCGGACCTGCCCTGTCGCGGGATTCGGAAAGACGTGCATGACAGGCCCGGGCGTGAACACCTCTGATTGACCGGTGGTGATGTTCACCGCACAGTCGATGCACGGCAATGACCCGGGCAGCGTGTAGATCCGGGATGCCGTATTGATCCCTTGATTGAGGACCATCTGCGGGCCCAGGTTGGTCTGGAATATGGTCGGCGACGTGTTGAACAAGTCCTGGCCGTTCACACCTCCTGGGCCGAAGAGCGTGTCAAGGAGCAGCACCGTTCCATCGAGCCGCGCGATCAGTGTGGCGCTGTACGCATAATCATTCCGGAACAACAAGAGGATATATTCGATGGTCGCGGGATCGTTATCGAACAGCGATTCAGTGATATACTGCGGAAGAGGATAGTTGCCGAGGTTGTAGTTCGGCGGGATGCTTGGATAGATGGTGCCCGCAAAGGGCGTGAGGTCGGTGTTGTAGAGGTTGAAACCTGTCGCGTTGCGTTCGATGAATTTTGGTCCGGCGATCTCCAAGGATCGGATCGTCTCATACCGACCCGCAAGGGTCGCCACAAGGTTGATCTGTGCGGAGAGCGGAGAACTCAACGTAGCAAGTGCTCCGAGCAACAATAGGAATGTTCTCATGGCCGGACTATTTCTTCAAAACTAGCTCGATCCTGCGTCGGAACGACAGGGAGGACCTCAAGCGACGGATGCGGGTCTTTCGACCTTCCACACAATGCCCACATAGGCCGCGAATGCCAGCGCACGGATCGCATAGCTCAGCACACCTTCCACAGGCAACTGCTCGCACCCCCACCACAACACCACAGCCCCCGCCATGTATAGCAGTACGCGCGTCGTGTTGTACGGTATCGGGTAGTGCTTCTGCCCCCACACATAGCTGATGGCCGCCATGCTGGCATAGCAGATCAAGGTGGTCCACGCGGCACCCATGTACCCGAGGTATGGGATCAGTGCGAAAAGCAGCACCAGTGTGATGGCCGCGCCGATGAGGCTGATGGTGCTGCCCACCCGGGTCCTGTCCGTGAGCTTGTACCACACGCTCTGGTTGTAGTAGATGCCGAGGAACACATTGGCCAGCATGAGGATCGGTACCACGCGCAACCCTTGATGGTAGGCCGGGTTGGGGATGAACCATTTGAAGAGGTCCAGGAAGAGCATGACCACCAGGAAGGCGCTCATGCACACGGCCACGAAAATGTTCATGATGCGCGCGAAGGTCTCCTTGCTGTTCTTCTCCTTGGCGTGGCTGAAGAAAAAGGGCTCGGCGCCCATGCGGAAAGCCTGGATGAAGAGCGTGATGAGCACCGCCAGCTTGTAGCACGCACCATAGATGCCGATCTGTGCGTCCGCGACATCCGCCGGTAGCAGGTACTTGAGGATCACGCGGTCGGCGGTCTCGTTCACCATGCCGGCGAGGCCAGCGACCATCAGCGGTGCACCGAAGGCAAGCATAGCGCGCAGCAGGTCCCTGTCCATTGGTTTCCAACTGGGCCACGAAGGCAGCAGCACCAGCAGCTTCACCGCGGTGGCCACCAAATTGATGGCGAACACGTAGCCCACACCGAACGCAGGGTCGTACACCGCATTGATCAGTGAATGGTTGTGGCCCATGTTGTACTGCTTCATGCAATACAGGAAGAAGAACACACTGAGCACGATGTTCACCCCCACGCTGAGCATGTTGATGGCCGCGTACTTCCAGGGCCTTCCCTGTTGCCGCAGCCGGGCCATGGGGATGGTGGTGATGGCATCGATGCCGATGATCAGCACGAGCATCAGCACGGAACTGGCGTACGCACCGAAGTGAAGAACGTTGGCGAGCTGTGCGGAGAAGAGCCCGCCGAACAGCATGAAGACGAAGGCAGGTAAGAATAAGCCCCACGTCGCCGTGGCGTAAAGCACACGCCCACCATCCGGGTTGTCTTTCACATGGTCTTTGGAAGCAAAACGGAAGTAAGTGGTCTCCATGCCGAAGGTGAGTACCACATTGAGCAGCGCCGTCCATGAGTACAGCGCGGTGACCACGCCGTACTCCGCCGGCTCGAAAACGAACTTGCTGGTGTACAAGGGCACCAACAGGAAGTTGAGGAAGCGCGCAACGATGCTGCTGAGCCCGTAGATGGCTGTCTGCCCGGCGAGTTTGCGAAGGGCGCTCATCTTCTGAATAGGCATGCTTCGGCCAACTCGGATGAACAGGAATGGACGCGTATGGACCGCTGGGTGCATACGCGTCCATTCCTGTTCATGGTGCTCACTCCCCTTTAAATTCCGCCTTCCGCTTCTCCATGAAGGCACTGGTCCCCTCCTTGAAGTCGGCCGTACCGAAGCACTTGCCGAACTCCTCGATCTCGCGTTGTAGGCCGTCGGTCCCGGGCTCGTAGCCCGCGTTCACGGCACGGATGGCGGCGGCCAGGGCGGTGGGGCTGTTCTTCACGATGGCGGCGGCCAGCTCGTTGCACTTCGCCAGCAATTGATCCTGTGGAACAACGTGGTTCACCAGTCCCCATTGCAGGGCTTCATCAGCCTTGATCATGCCCGCGGTGAAGATCATCTCCATGGCTTTGCCTTTGCCGACCAGTTGCGCCAGGCGTTGGGTGCCTCCGTATCCGGGGATCACGCCCAGGCCCACTTCGGGCAGCCCCAGTTTCGCGTTGTCGCTGGCCACGCGGAAGTGGCAGGCCATGGCCAGTTCCAGTCCGCCACCCAGCGCGAAACCGTTCACCGCTGCGATCACGGGCTTGTTCAAGCGCTCCACATGGTCGAAAAGCTTGCGATGGCCATCAGCGCTCAGGGTCTGTCCCTCGGCCACGCTGAAGTGCGCGAACTCCTTGATGTCAGCGCCGGCCACGAATGCCTTCGGGCCGCTCCCGGTGAGGATGAGCACCCGCACGTTGTGGTCGGCCTCGGCCTCGCTCAGTGCGCGGTCCAGCTCATCGATCGTGGCGCGGTTCAGCGCGTTGAGCTGGTCAGGGCGGTTGATGGTGAGCGTGCGGGTCGCCCCTTCATCGGCGACCAGAAGATTGTTGAAGGCCATGGATGTTCTGTCGTTTTCGGATCGGCTGATACGCCGACCGGCACGGTCAAAGGTATCCGGGTGAATGCAGTCCCGAATGACGCCTGCTTGTGTCGTGGAGCACCGTCGCTCAGCTCCTTAACGGTAGTTCCACGAAGAATGAAGTGCCGTCACCCACAACGCTTTCGAAGCGCACTTTTCCGCTGGCACCCTCCACCATGCGCTTCACCAGGGCCAGGCCAAGGCCCATGCCGCTGCTCTTGGTGGTGAAGCTGGGCGTGAAGATGCGTTCATGCACATCTGCCGGGATCCCTGCGCCATTGTCGCGCACCTCCACAATGGCCTGATCGGCCTGGCGCCAGGCGCGCACCTCGATATGGCCTGCACGGCCTTCGGGTATGGCCTGCACGGCATTCTTCAGCAGGTTGTTGAACACGCGCAGCAGGTGCTCGCGATCGGCATGCAGCGGGAGTGAAGGGGTTTCGTGCAGAACGATCGAGCAGCCGGGCGTTGCGCGGAACACCTCAACGGCAGCGTGGAGCACCTCGCGCAGGTCCAGTGGCTCTGGACGGGCTGGGGGCATTTGTGCGAACTGGCTGAAGGCCGTGGCCACGCCATTGAGCGCGTCGATCTGTTCCACCAGGCTGCGGCTGAAGCGTTCGAGACGTTCGCGGGCATCGGGTGCTGTGGGGTCCCAGGTGCGCTGGAATTGCTGGATACCGAGCTTCATGGGGGTGAGCGGGTTCTTGATCTCGTGTGCCACCTGTCGCGCCATTTCGCGCCAGGCGCTTTCACGTTCGCTCAGCGCCAGCCGCTCAGCACTTGCCCGCAACTCCTCCACCTTGCGGTTGTACACGGCCACCAGCTCGGCCAGTTCATCGGCGCCGGAATAGTTGAGGGGCTCGTTGCGGGCGCCCAGCTGTATACGTTCCAAGCCACGTCGGAGCAGTTGCAATGGACGTGTGGTCCATGAGGCAATGAGCGCGGCGGCCACGGAGCTGAGCATGAAGAGCAGCACGAAAAGGTTGGCGATGGCCGCAGTGGAGGACGCGCGTTCCTGATCCACCTCTTCCTGGCGGGCGAAGTAGGGCAGGGAGAGCACGCCGAGCACTTCGCCACGGTCATTGCGCAAGGGGGCATAGGTGTTGCGGAAGGTGGCCGAACCGATGTGCTCGTCCTGCGTGAAGCGCATGCGCCCCTGCACCATGATGTGCGCATGCGCCAGCGGGTGAATGCGGGGCCCCAGTGAGCCGGTGCGGAAGATCTGTTCGCGCGAGCTGGCGATGATCCCTCCATCGGGCCCGTACAACATGATGTCCGTGAAGAATACGTTGCTCAACGAGCCGAGCAGATGGTCCAGGTAGGGCCCCAATTCAGGCTGCAGGTTCGCCTCGCCGCGCAGTTTCTGCCGCAGCTCCATCATCACGGATTGCATGCGTTCCTCGAGGAGATCATCCTGATGCTTGTCCGATGCGCGGTCCACCAGGTTGCGGGTACCTGCAGCGAAAAGGACCAGGCCAATGGCCGCGTAGCCGAACAGGGCTAGGCGCAACTGCATGTTCAGGCCCTTGAGGCGCATGCCTGTCGCCATGCGACGCATCAGCATCACCAGGCCAAAGGCCACACTATAGAGCATGAAGAGATAGGAGAACGCCGTCAGATGTGCGAGCACACCCGGCCTGGCAAAGCCGATGACCACCTGGGTGGTGGCCGGGTCGCCAAAGGCCAGCAGGTCGTAACCCCTCAATACGTCGTCCGGAAGTGTTGGCGTCCAGCTGAGAGGGAAGGGGACCGGCCCGCTGTGATCCGCCAGCCGGCCACGCTGGTAACGCGCCCACACGTATGGCTCCAAGGCATCCGCAGGACGGGCCTTCCCTTCATGGCCCGGTGTGGTCCCCGGCAGCAGCAGCTCGGGGAAGCCCAGCCCTTGGTGCACCAGACGTGAACGCAACTCCACGAACAGCACGCCACTGAGCGTATCGTCCGGCGGCGAAAGGGCCGCCATGTAAAGCGCCCGTTCACCCGGGCGATGGACGTTGCGCAACTGCGGTGCCGGCAATGTGGGCACGCCTTGCTCAATACGCTCAACGACCTGGGCCCAGGTGGCGGAAGCATCCGGCGATGTGGTGGCACGCAACTGGCCGTTGCGGCTGAAGAGGTAAAGCCGCGTCTCATAGCGCTCCCAGTAGCCGGTGAAGTACGACTGGCGCACGCGCTGGTCCAGATCATTCGCGCTAACGGGCAGCGAATCTTGGATGAACCACTGTTGCACAGCCGCATCGTTCAGTACATCGGCGGCTGCTTGAGCAAAGAGCAGTTCAACGACCGGGTCCTCCTGCACAGCAAGCTGTTCAGCCAGCGCTTCGCGATCACCATCCAGGCGCTTTAGCGTATGCCGGTCAAGCAAATGCGCGGTGGTGGCGGCGAGCAGCACGAGCAGACCGAGCGCTGCCGCCTGGCGCTGCTGCCAATGGACCGTACCAGACAACAGGAGCAAGGCAGGTGCCGGCCAGAGGATGGGCACCAGGTCATAGTGTGCATGGGCATGGTGCCAGACCACCCAGATAGCGGGCAGCGTGGCTGCGAAGACCGCTTGGGCAGGTGACCAACGTCCGGGGAGCGTCTTCACCACGACATGCGCCAGCAGGAGCCATGCGCCTTGAAGCAGGGCGATGCATGCCAGGGCCACCGCGCTTTCCCACGAAAGGCGTTGCACCTGGAACAGGTTCAAGCTGAAGCGGCTGTCCTGCACCAGGCCCATGACCACACTATTCAATACAGAGGAGAACAGAATGAGCAGTGGAAGAGCCAGGAAAGCAGTGCGGACGGTGAGGTTGACATGGCGCCGGATAAACACCGCCAGGAGCAACACCAGGACCCCGTTAATGGCCAGGTCGCCCAGTGAAGGGTTCGCAAAGGATGAGGCGTAGTGTGTGGGGTCGAACAATTCCAGGTCCTTGAAGCCCGGCAAGGGGCCGAAGCGCAGGGTGGCCCAGCGCAGCGCGAGCACAAGCGCGGTGAACAATGCCGCCGCGCCATTTCCTGAGCTGAGGGCGGATGCGGCATGCCAGAAGGAGGATAACAGGAGCGCGGCTCCCGCGAGCATCAACAGCAATGCCCATGGTGCGTGAGGCGTGACGGGTGTTTCCCCCGTGACCAAACGGAACAATACCTGGCCCGAGGCGTCCCGGACAACAGGACCCATACCCGCACCGGTGGCGGCCTCAAGACCCTGGGGCATGCCCAGTTGCCTGGAAAAGGCGTTCTGCAGGTAGCGGTTCTGGATCGGTGGGGCGTGCCAGATGCGATGAAGTGCATGCACGATGAAGGGGCCCTGCTGTGCACGGGCGTGGAGGTATAAGCCATCCGATCGTTCAATGATCCGGTCGGTACGGTCCGTTAGAAGACTGTCTGGAAGTGGCAACCGGCCAGCCCAGAATATGATGCTCTTATCCCGCCAGATGCGCACATCCTGATCATCATCCGAGGCTGGTGCACTGCGCAAGTGCGCCCACAGGCCCTGAAGGCTGTCGATGGAAGCGCGCTGCGCCCATGTGCGGGCGGTCTTGTCCAGCGTGGCTTGGGCGGCAAGGATGTGATCCTGAAGTACCGGCACCCACGGCTCCGCGGGATCGGCATCCGGGATCGTCAGGCTGGCAAGCCCAACCCCAAGGAAGGCGAGGGCCAGAAGGAACAACAGGGAGGCGCGGCGCATGTAAGGACCTTGCGGCCGCAAGGCTCGCGCCAAGGTAGCAGAGGGGGCGCTTAGCCGCCGATGATCACGGAACGGAGCAGGGGGGTGCCGTCCACCACGGCCTGTATGTAGTACGTGCCGCTGGGCACCAACTCGGCATTGAGCCACACGGCATCCGGCCTCACATCCAGCTGCACGGGCATGAATTGGCCGCGGTTGTTCAGCAATTGCACATCCTGCAGCTGGCCCACCGTGGCGCGCACCACGAAGCGGCCCGGCATGTGGTCGGATTCCACGCTCAGCCCGCGGTGGCTCACCACCTGCACACTGAACACTTCAGAGATGATCTCCAGGCCCTGGGTGGTAACCTCCAGCAGGCGGTATTGCACCACCCCGGTAGGGGCTTGAGTGTCCCAGGTCTCATAGGACACGTGCCGGGTGCTTTGGCCCACGGCAGGCAGTTCGTTCACCAAGGTCCATTCCCAGCCATCCATGGAGCGCTCCACCACAAAGCGGCCCGTGCCGTTCTCTGTTGCCGTGGCCCAATGGATCCGCACGCCGCGCGGAGAGCTCGCATCGGCCACAAAGCTGGTGAGGTCTGCCGTGGGCGTTTGCTGCGCCACGGCTTGAAGAGTGCTCGCGGCCAGGATCAGGGGTAGTGTCCAACGCATGGTCTTCGGGTTTGTGGGCCCTTGAACGCGCGTTCGACCAATTGGTTATCGGCGCCGATGGAAGGCTGGAATGGTCGGACGGATCATTTGGCCGCAGCCGGCTTGTCAGGAGCTTAGGGCGCGGTGCGCATCACCTTGCGCCGGATGACGCCCTGGTCGGTATGGATCACCAGGAAATAGCTGCCGTGCGGCAGATGGGAGCCGTTCAGCGTGACCTGCATGCCCGTTCCTGTCATGGCTGCGGAGTACTGGCGTCCCGCCATATCGAGAAGCTCAATGGCCATGATGGTGGCTTCCGTTGAGTTGACCGTTACCGCGTCAGTGAAAGGAACAGGATATACGCTCACCGTCAGCGCAGGAGACCAATGGACGACCTCAACGGGTGAAAGTGTGGTGCTGCCATCGAGATCGGTCTGGCGAAGGCGGTAATAGGACGTACCCGCAAGTGGGTCACGATCAATGGCTTCATAGTGAAGTTCACTTGCACTATGGACCGCCCCGGGCAGTTGTGCGATGGGCTCCCAGGTCTCAACATCCTGTGAACGCTCCACATCGAACCAGGCGTTGTTCCATTCCGTGGCGGTGGCCCAGTTGAGGTGTACCTGCTCGTGTTGAGCTTCGGCACGGAACCAAAGCAGTTCAACAGGCAGCGGGGTGCTGCTGATGTTCGCCGTGGCCAGTGTGAAGCGCCGTGCGTTCTGGATCTGTGACAGGTTGTTGAAGCGGAATTGTCCCGCAGCGATCATGGTGGCGCCTGCGATCGGCGTTTCATCGGCGAACACGCCGTCATTGTCCGTATCCACGAGCAGGCGAAGGTCACTCGCGGTCACGGGCCCCAGGCCGCTGAGGTGGAAGGTGAGGTCCACGTTGCCCACATCCACCGCTGAACCCGAGCTGTTCACCTCGCTCACACGCCACACCCGCTGCAGCCGCCCCTGCACGCTGGCGGGCATATCGGTCACACCCCAGGAGCCCAATGCGCCGTTGTCATGTCCCCAAAAGAGGTAGGCGTTGTTCGTGATCGAGCCGGATGACCTGCGGACCTGAACAATGCCAGACCCACGAACATCATCCACCACGTCGCTACCACTTCGCGCGATGGCGGCCACCTCATGGTCGTAGTTGCCGTTCGCTGGTGTGTCCATGGTGTATAGATCGTCGCTGGCCAGCGCGGTACCATACTTCGCCGCCAGGTAGTTGTTCACGATGGTGCGCTGAATGGTGGTCAAGGTCTGGTTGTAGAGGATGACCTCTGCGATGTGGCCGTTGAAGCGCGAGGTGTTCGCTCCTGTACCGGTATGGCCATAGAGCACCCCCAAGTGGAAATTGGACGCATGGTTCGGCACCGTTGAGCTGCTCTCCTGGCGGTTACCCACAGCGGAGCCTGCGGTGTAGAGGATCTGGTCGTTCGCATTGCTCGGGGACGAGCCATGGAAGGCGAACCCGTTGAGGTAGGTGGTCCCTGTGGCGAAGTTGTTCGTGCTGGTCACGCGATCTCCGGTCCCGTCGATATCCAAGTGCTGGGACAGGTTGGAGCCGTTCTGATGAAGGAACCAGCCATAAGCGTTCTGTGTGCCGGGATCCACACGTTTGCACAGAATGCCACGGGGGGCGCTGTTGGCTGTACCGGCATTGAGGCGGAACACCGCAAAACCCGTCAAACCGTTCATTCCCTCCAGTGTGCTGTTGTCGGGCACGGTCAGGTAGTCCGGGTTGGTCTGGTCGTTGTCGAAAAGCACGGCGGGGTATCCGTTCAACACATTGCTCTCCAGTAAAGGCTGGCGGGTTGCCGTGGCCTGCGTGGCGTGATTGCCATTGCCGGACTGGTCGCTCCACTGGGTAATGCCTGCCGTGGGGGCCACCACGCCTTTGTCCGCAGCGAACCAGATGATGTTGTTGCTGCTATTGCCCACCCCACCGGGGCCCGTTTGTGCCATGGCACCCCATGGTGCAAGCCAGGCGAAAGGCAATAGGAAGACAGGAAGGTCACTTCGCATTGGGCGCCTTCTACGCCACTCGGGTCAGGGAGTTTCCTTGATCCCTGCCGGACCGATCAAGAACCACGATCCATACAGCATTTTTGGACCCGGTACTTCCTACAGGTCCCGCATGGTGGCATGCTTTGCTCACCTGCATGGTCCGGTCGAGCTCGGTTCTGCCTCCCACCGCGCCACTGCCGCTCATGCCCCTTCTTCATCTGGTGGTCGAAAGGGCATCACGGTAACAATCAGCCGGATCCCGCAGTATGAACGCCCCGCGTGGGTGCATACCCACAAAAGCCGATGTTCATGATGAGATCACTGCTCCTGGGAATTGCGCTCTTCGCATCCATGCTGGCCACTGCCCAGACCGGGACCGAGTTCTGGATGGCGCCACCGGACGTGACGTTCTATCACAATCAACCCGGGGACCAGCCCATTTACCTGAACGTGACCACCGGGAACGTGGCCGCCACGGTCACCGTTTCCCAGCCGGCCAATCCGGGGTTCAACGGCGGCAGCCCGATCGTGATCAACCTGGCGGCCAACGCAGCCGTGCGCTATGACCTCACCTCACTGAAGGCGCAACTGGAAACACGCCCGACCAACTCGGTGCGTAATACGGGCCTGCGCATCGTTTCCACGGCGGACATCACCTGCTACTATGAGCTGAGCAACACGAACAACCCGGACATCATGGCGCTGAAGGGTGCCAACGGTCTGGGTACCGAATTCTACATCCCGCTGCACAAGCATGCGCCGTTCTACAACCACAATTTTTCGCCGAACAATGCGGACCTGGCCTTCGCCTCGTTCGACATCGTGGCCACGGAGAACGCCACCACGGTGATGATCTATTCGCCGGTGGCGGTGGATGGCCATCCCGCCTTGACGCCCTTCACCATCACCCTGAACGCGGGGCAGACCTATTCATGCGCCAATACGGTACCCGCCACCCACTTCGATCCCATGACGCACCCTTCGGGCGCCGTGGTGCTATCCAACAAACCGGTGGCCGTGTCCATCAAGGATGATTCGAACCACAATCCATCTGGCGGCTGCTATGACCTGATGCTGGACCAGATCGTACCCGTGAACATCCTGGGCATGGAGTACGTGGCCGTGAAAGGGGCGCTGAATGCCACGGGTGACGAGTCGCTCTTCATCATGGCCGTGCAGAACAACACGCAGGTCTACATCAATGGCAGCGGCACCCCGACCACCACGCTTTTCGCCGGGCAGTACTACCGGTTGGACATGGACTACTTGAGCGTGGGACCGGACAACAGTGTATATGTGGCCACCAGTAAACCGGCGTATGCCATCCACGTGACGGGTTTCGGGTGCGAACAAGGCATGGCCATTCTGCCCCCGTTGAACTGCGCGGGCAGCCGGCAGCTCAGCTTCACGCGGTCAACGGCGGAGAGCTTTTTCCTGAATCTGCTCGTTCGCAACGGCTCGCAGAACGACTTTGTGGTGACAGGTCCGGGAACTGCGACCATCCCCGGCGCCGCGTTCCAAGCCGTGCCAGGCACCGGTGGTGCATGGCTTGCGGCCAGGATCCAATACAACACTACCCAGGTGCCGGTGAACCAGGCCTTCATCGTCACGAATACCTCGGATGTGTTCTCGCTCGCCATCATCAACGGTGGCGCCACCAGCGGTTGCCGCTATGGCTTCTTCTCGGAGTTCGCCGGGCAGATCCTTATTGATGCCGGAGCCGATCAAAGCAAGTGCAAAGGCAGTGATGTGCAACTGAGCGGCAGTGTATCCGGTGGCAGTACCACGGGCATCTGGACCAGTTCGGGCAGTGGGAACTTCATTCCGAGCGACACGGACCTGAACGCCACGTACGTACCGAGTATCGGGGACCTGGCCATGGGATCGGTGACGATCACCCTGACCTCCACGGGCAATTGTACGCCGGTATCCGATGCCCTGGTGGTGACCTTCTTCGACAGGCCGCTCCCCGATGCCGGGACCGCCTTGCAGGTGTGCACCAACGCACCCGCGGTGCTGTTGAATGGGACCGTGTTGCATGCGGTGGGTGGGGTGTGGACCGGCGGTGCCGGCAGTTTCCTGCCGTCGAACAACAACCTGAACGCCCAGTACAATCCGACGCCTGCCGAGGTGAGCGGGGGATCGGTGATGTTGTATCTGACCACGGTGGGCAATGGGGTATGCAATGCCGAGGTGGATAGCGTGCTGGTGACCTTCACACCCTCTCCAACAGCCAACGCTGGCCCCGATCAAACGCGCTGTGCGAACAACCCCGTTGCTTTCCTGGCCGGCGGGTTCACCGTGGCCACGGGGGCCGTATGGTCGGGTGGTGCGGGCGCCTTTGACCCCAGCACCACCAACGTATCGGCCAGCTATACGCCGTCTGCTGCCGAGATCGCCTCGGGCAGTGTGATCCTCACCCTGACCACCACAGGCAATGGCAACTGTCTGGCCGTGAGCGACCAGGTGGTGATCACCTTCACCGATGCGCCGGTGGCTGACGCAGGGCTTGATGTCAGCCTGTGCCAGAACAACGCCACCCTTGCTTTGGGTGGTGCGGTATTGGGCGCTACCGGCGGTCAATGGTCCGGTGGCCTGGGCACGTTCGCGCCGGGAAGCAATGCGTTGAACGCCACCTACACCCCCACACTGGCCGAACTGGCCGCCGGGTCACTTACACTTACGTTGACGACCACGGGCAATGGCAATTGTCTGGCCGTGTCGGACAGCCGCACGCTCACCTTCACACCTGCTCCAGTGGTAGATGCCGGTGTGGATGGCAGTGTGTGTGCGAACAATTCGGCCATCACACTTGCAGGAAGCGTGATCGGTGCAACAGGCGGTGTATGGAGCGGCGGTGCTGGCAGCTATGCACCGAACAACACCACGCTGAACGCGACCTACACACCGACAGCTGCGGAGATCTCGGCAGGAACGGTGACCTTGACGCTGACCTCGGTCGGCAACGGCACCTGCAATCCCGTGAACGACCAGGTGACCTTTACCATCACTCCGGCACCCACGGTGAACGCAGGTCCGGACCACGTGCTCTGTGGCAACAACGCGAGCGTGAACCTGAACGCCTCCATCACCGTGGCCACCGGTGTGCTATGGAGCGGAGGCACGGGCATGTACGCGCCGGGCAATACGGCACAGAACATCACCTACTCCCCCAGTCCCTTGGAGATCGCCAATGGCACAGTGGTCCTCACGGTCACCACCACCGGCAATGGCACCTGCGCGGCTGTGAACGACCACGTAACGCTGTCCTTCACCGCAACGCCCACGGCGAACGCCGGAGCGGATGTGAGCGTGAGCGCGAACAATCCGAACGTGACCCTATCGGGGTCGTTCTCGGTGGCCACGGGCGCACAGTGGTCCGGTGGATTGGGCGCGTTCAACCCGGGCAACACGGCCATGAACGCGGTGTATACGCCCACGGTGACGGAGATCGCCAACGGCAGCATGACGCTGACCCTGACCACAACTGGCAATGGCACCTGTGCGGCGGTGAACGACCAGATGACGATCACCTTCACCGCGCCACCCACGGTGGATGCCGGTCCCGACCAGACCGTATGCGCCAACAACGCCAGTGTATCGTTGAACGGATCGGTGACCGTGGCTACGGGCGGTGTATGGACCGGTGGTGCGGGTACCTATGTACCGAACAACACGACGCTGAACGCGACCTACACACCCACGGCAGCTGAGCGTGCGGCCGGCAGTGTGACGTTGACACTGACCAGCACGGGCAATGGCAACAGCAACCCGGTAAGTGACCAGATCGTGATCACCATCACGCCCTCACCCACGGCGAACGCGGGTGCGGATGTGCAGGTGTGCGCGAATAGCACCGCTGCGGTGCTGAACGGCAGCGTGGGCAATGCCACCGGTGGCATCTGGAGCGGTGGCATGGGCACCTTCAACCCATCGAGCACCAGCCTGAACGCGACTTATACACCCACCGTGGCGGAGATCACGGCCGGCTCTGTGGCCCTTACGCTTACTACCACGGGTATCGGCAATTGCCTTGCGGTGCAGGACCAGATGATCGTGTTGATCGCACCGGCGCCGGTGGTGAACGCCGGACCTCCGCTTTCCTCTTGTGCGAACAACCCATCCGTTGTCCTGGCGGGATCGGTGAACAATGCGGCTGGTGGCATCTGGAGCGGGGGCACGGGTGTATACTCCCCCGGCATCACCGCGCTCAATGCCACGTACACGCCCTCCGTAACGGAGATCGCCAACGGGTCGGTGACCCTCACGCTCACCAGCACCGGTAATGGCACTTGTCAGTTGGTGTCCTCGAACGTCACGATCACCTTCACACCAGCGCCCATCGTAAGCGCTGGTCCCAATGGGGCGGTATGCGCGAACAATGCGGCCATCACACTTTCAGGTAGTGTGACCGGTGCGGCTGGGGGAGTGTGGAGCGGTGGCGCCGGCAGCTATGCGCCGAACAATACGACGTTGAACGCGACCTATACGCCCACGGCAGCGGAGCGCGTGGCCGGCAGCGTGACACTTACACTGACCAGCACAGGCAACGGCACCTGCAACCCGGTGAGCAGCCAGGTGACCTATTCCATCACACCCGCCCCCACCGTGAACGCGGGTGCGGACCTCTCCCGTTGTGGCAACAACCCTGACGCCACACTGAACGCGGCCATCACCGTGGCCACCGGCGTGCAATGGAGCGGTGGTTCGGGAGTGTACTCCCCGGGCAGTGCGGCACAGAACATCACCTACACACCGAGCGCTGCGGAAGTGGCCGCTGGCACGGTGGTCCTCACGGCAACAACGACGGGCAATGGTTCATGCGTGGCGGTATCGGACCAGGTGGTCATCACCTACACCGCCGCCCCCACGGCGAACGCCGGCCCGGACGCGAGCGTGAGCGCGAACAATGCGAACGTGAACCTCGCGGGTTCGTTCGCAGTGGCCACCGGCGCGCAATGGTCCGGAGGTGCGGGCTCTTACAGCCCGGGCAACACGGCCATGAACGCGGTGTACACCCCCACAGTAACGGAGATCGCCAACGGAAGTGTGACGCTGACGCTGACCACCACGGGCAATGGTTCTTGTTCAGCGGTGAGCGATCAGATGACGATCGTCTTCACGCCGGCCCCCACCGTGGAGGCAGGCCCGGACCAGACCGTGTGTGCGAACAACGCCACGGTATCGCTGAGCGGCGCAGTGACGGTGGCCACGGGCGGGGTGTGGACGGGCGGTGCTGGCACGTTCAACCCGAGCAACACGACGCTGAACGCGACCTATACGCCCACCGCCGCAGAGCGCGCGGCTGGTAGTGTTACGCTTACGCTGACCAGCACGGGCAATGGCAACAGCAACCCGGTGAGCGACCAGGTCATCATCACCATCACGCCCGCACCGGTGGCGAACGCGGGCTTGAATATTCAAAGCTGCGCGAACCAGCCTGCAGTGCAACTGGCAGGCAGTGTGGGAAATGCCTCCGGTGGCATCTGGAGCGGTGGCATGGGTGTGTTCACACCGTCCAGCACGAACCTGAACGCCACCTATGCCCCCTCGCCTGCGGAGATGGTCGCCGGCACAGTGACCCTGATGCTGACCACTACGGGCAATGGCAATTGCCTGGCCGTCCAGGACCAGATGCAGATCATGATCGCACCCGCACCGGTGGTGAACGCCGGTCCTGATCAGAGTTCCTGTGCGAACAACCCCGCATTGGTGCTCGCTGGTGCGGTGGCCAATGCCACGGGAGGCATCTGGAGCGGCGGGTCGGGTGTCTTCTCGCCCAGCATCACCGCTCAGAATGCCACCTATACACCATCGGTATCAGAGATCGCCAGCGGCTCGGTCACGCTTTCGTTGACATCGACCGGCAATGGCACATGCGCAGCAGTGAACGACCAGGTGATGTTGGTCTTCACGCCGAGCCCGGTGGTGAGCGCCGGTGCACCGATCACTGTGTGCCAGAACTCGCCTACTGCCCAGCTGAACGGAAGTGTGAGCATCGCCACTGGTGGGGTCTGGTCCGGCGGCACGGGCACCTTCCTGCCGAACGCGAACACGCTGAATGCCACCTACACGCCAAGCCCAGCGGAGCTCGCTCTTGGCACCGCCACCCTTACGCTTACCTCCACTGGCAACGGCAACTGCATGCCCGTGCAGAGCCAGGTCACCATCACCATCAACCCCGCACCTGTGGCCAATGCCGGAGCGGACATATTCGTTTGCTCGAACAATGCACAGGTGCAGCTTGGTGGCTCGGTGAGTGGCGCCGGCGGCGGGCAATGGAGCGGTGGTGCGGGCACCTTCACGCCGTCCATCGCAGCGCTCAATGCCACCTACACGCCCACGCCTGCGGAGGTCGCGGCCGGGTCCCTGTTCCTGACACTTACCACCATCGGCAATGGTTTCTGCGCTGCTGTGACGGATCAGGTGCTGATCACATTCACTCCTGCGCCCACTGCGAACGCCGGAACGGATGGCGTGTATTGTGCGAACAACGCGAACATCGCCCTGGCCGGGAGTGTGACGGTGGCCAATGGTGGCGCCTGGTCCGGTGCACAAGGAACCTTCAGCCCAGGCAGCAATGCGCTGAACGCGGTGTACTCACCTTCACTTGGGGAGCTCAATGCAGGCGCGGTCACACTTACGCTGACCACCACCGGGAACAACGGTTGTACGGCTGTTTCCGACCAGGTCACCTTCACCTTCACCCCGGCACCCACAGTGAGCGCTGGTGCCGATGCCGCCACCTGCGCGAACAATGCCTTTGTGGATCTCGCGGGCGCGTTCACGGTGGCCACGGGAGCACATTGGAGTGGTGGCTCGGGCACCTTCACTCCCAATGCAAATGCGCTCAACGCGCACTATGTGCCCACGGCTGCGGAGATCGCTGCAGGCAGCGTGACCCTGACGCTGACTACTACCGGCAACGGGCTATGTAATGCAGTGAATGACGACATGGTGCTCACCATTACACCGGCACCGGTTGTGAATGCCGGCAGTGGTTTGCAGTCTTGTGCAAACGCCCCTGCTGTGCTGTTGTCCGGCGCTGTGCAGAATGCCGGTGGCGGACTGTGGTCTGGCGCGGGCACCTTTACTCCATCTGCCGCCAACCTCAACGCCAGCTATCTGCCCAGCGCGGCGGAGATCGCTGCAGGTCAAGCCACGATCATGCTGACCAGCAGCGGCAATGGGCTCTGCAACAGTGTGTCCGATCAGACCACGATCATCATCACCCCTGCGCCGGTGAGCAATGCCGGTGCGGACCAGATGCTGTGTGCCAACAATGCCACGGCTGTGCTCAGCGGTCAGGTCATCAGTTCTTCGGGGGGGCAATGGAGCGGCGGCTTGGGCACCTTCACGCCATCGAACACAGCCCTCGGGGCGAGCTACACACCCACGGTGGGTGAACTGGCGACAGGACAAGTGAACCTGGTGCTCGCCACCACCGGCAACGGAGGCTGCAACGCTGTCACCGACACGGTGCGGATCACCTACTCACCTGCGCCAACGGTGAATGCCGGAGCAGATGTACAAGTGTGTGCGAACAACCCGGTGGTAGGGCTGAACGGATCGGTTACTGTGGCCTCCGGAGCGCTCTGGTCCGGTGGGGGAGGCACCTTCCTGCCGTCGAACACGGCCCTGAACGCGACCTATACACCCACCTTCAGTGAGGTCGCGGCAGGTTCATTCCACCTGCGACTGACCACGATCGGCATGGGCAACTGCCTGGCCGTGGTGGATAGCATGTTGGTGGTGGTGGATCCCGTGCCGGTGGTGAACGCCGGCCCCGACCTCGCGATATGCGCCAACAACAGCATCTTCCAGGTGAATGGCTTCGTGGGCAATGCCCCCGGTGCGCTATGGAGTGGCGGCGCGGGAAGCTATTTCCCATCGACCTCATCGTTGCTCATGCAGTACCAGCCTACAGCGGCTGAGGTGGCATCGGGTTCGATCACCCTTACCCTATCCTCGACCGGCACCACCGTGTGCAATGCGGTGCAGGACCAGGTGGTGGTGGTATTCACGGACGCACCGGTGGTGAACGCCGGCCCGGACCAGGTGCTCTGCGCCAATGCGCCGAACGCCCAGCTGATGGGCAATGTGACCAACGCTTCAGGGGGCTCGTGGACCGGCGGCAATGGCACCTTTGCGCCATCGGCCAATGTGCTCAGTCCGGTTTATACACCTACAGCGTCGGAGCTTGCGTCCGGAAATGTGACTCTCATCCTGACGTCAACGGGGAATGGGAACTGCATTGCCACGCGAGATACAATTCAGCTGCAGTATACGCCGTCCCCAACGGTCAATGCGGGCGTCGACCGCACGGTCTGCGCCAACGCGCCTGCGCTTCAATTGAACGGATCGTTCGCCATTGCCGCGGGGGTTCAGTGGACAGGTGGCAGCGGTGTGTTCAATCCCGGTCCGACCGACCCGAACGCCACCTACACGCTTTCTCCGGCTGAGCTCGTCGCCGGAACGGTCACACTTACACTGACCACAACGGGCAACGGGAACTGCCTGGCCGTGCAGGACCAGATGGTGATCACCGTGACCCAGCCTCCGTTGGTAAGCGCCGGTCCGGACATCACCACCTGCGCCAACGCACTGAGCGTGCCGATGGTGGGAAGTGTGACCGGTGCGAGCACCACGGGCGTTTGGAGCACTACGGGCACGGGCATCTTTCTGCCTTCACCCATGGCATTGAACGCTTCTTATGTGGCCAGCTCCTTGGATTCGCTCAATGGAAATGTGCAGCTCCTGCTCACTTCCACGAGCAACGGACTGTGCAATGCAGTATCCGACGAAATGACCCTGAATATCCTGCCGAGCGCCTTGGCTCATGCAGGACCGGATGTACAGGTATGTGCCACCGCCGGCACCATCACGCTCGTAGGAGGGATCACCGGGAATGCCACCCAAGGCACGTGGACGTCGACTGGTTCCGGCACCTTCCTGCCAGCCGCCAGTTCCGCGAATGCCACCTATGTGATGTCCGCTGTGGATACAGCCGCCACCTCGATCACTTTCACGTGGAGCGTGAACAGCTGCGACAATGCCATGGACCAGATGGTGGTCACCATCGTGCCGCGATCCACCGTGAACGCCGGTGTCGATGCCGTCACCTGCGTCAGCAACCTGGCAGTGCTCATCAATGGGTCGGTCACGGGCGCCTCCTCCACCGGGGTGTGGTCAACCCTTGGCACCGGCACCTTCACCAACGCATCGAACATGTTGGCCAACATCTATCAGGCCAGCCCACAGGATTCACTTGCTCAAGGGGTGGACCTGGTGCTCACCTCCACAGGAACAGGGGCCTGCCCGGTCGTTGCGGACACGATGCACATCAGCATCTTCCCCTTCGTGACGGTGAACGCTGGCCCGGACGCCTCCTTCTGCGCGAACAACGTGAACTTGAACCTGAACGGTACGGTAAGTGGAAGTACGACCCAGGCTCTTTGGAGTACCACAGGAACGGGCACGTTCGCACCTGGTCCCAACGTGCTGAACCCTGCTTACCTGCCCAGTGCGGTGGATACCGCCATGGGCAGCGTGACCTTGTTGCTGAGCGTGGCGAGCAGCTGCAATGCGGCCAGTGACGCCATGGTGCTCATGCTCGACCCGGCACCTTACGTGAACGCGGGGCCTGACCAGACCTATTGCAACCTCATAAGCCAGTTCAACCTGGCGGGCGCCATCTCCGGCCCGACCACTACTGGATTCTGGAGCACCACGGGCAGTGGAACGATCGCCGGTCCCACCAGCCTCAGCACGCTCTACACAGCCAGTGCTGCGGACATCGCGGCCGGGCGTATCGACCTCACGCTCACTTCATCGAACAACGGTAACTGCGCAGCGGTAACCGATCAAATGACCATCTGGTTGACGAACGGGGTGGTGGTGAACGCCGGTCAGGACCAGAGCGTGTGCATGCTTTCGAGCGATGCGCAATTGAACGGCACGATCACCAACGGTCCACCCTCAGGCGTGTGGACCACCAGTGGCACCGGTACGTTCAGCCCCTCGCCGAACGTCCTGAACCCGCGTTACCTCTTCTCAGCGGCCGATGTGGCCAATGGAGCGGTGGTGCTCACACTTACACCGACCAACACAGGGAACTGTGTGGTGGTGCAGGACCAGATGGTGCTCACCTTCGGCAACTCCAGCTTTGCATATGCCGGTGATGACCTCACCGTTTGTGCGAACAACCCTGTGGTCACGCTCCACGGCATGTACAGCGGGGGCGCCACGGGACTGGTGTGGTCCACAGCGGGGAGTGGCGCGTTCAGTAATACGACACATGCGGATGCCACTTACAGTTTGAGCCCTGCGGACATTCTGGCCGGGACTGTTCAACTGACGCTCAGCACGATCACGAATGGCACCTGTCTGCCTGCGAATGACCAGGTCATCATCCAGGTAACGCCTTCGCCGAACATCAATGCCGGTCCCGATCAGATCGTATGCACCAGCGGTGCCATACAAGTGAACGCCGCGTTGGCCAATGCACCCGGTGTGCTTTGGACCACGAGTGGTACAGGCTCCTTCCTGGACCCGACCGCGGCACTCACCCTGTACTATCCCAGCGTTTCCGACAGCATCGCCGGAAGCATCACCCTGCTTGTGACCACCGTGGGAACGGCACCATGCAATGCGGTCTCCGATAGCAAGGTGATCACCTTTGGAGGTGGCCTGGCAGCCAATGCCGGCAACGATGTGGAACGGTGCAGCACCTCCCCGGCGGTGGCACTGAACGGTCAGGTCTCCGGTACCGCCACGGGTGTGTGGAGCACCACGGGCACAGGCACGTTCGTTCCTTCGGCCACGGTACTTGATCCGGTCTATGTGCCGGGCCCTGCGGACTTCATCATCGGCAACATCCGGTTGGTGCTGAGCACCACCAACAACCTGGGTTGCCCGGCCGGTGTGGACACCATGATGGTGGCGTACGCGGTCCCGCCCACCGTGAATGCCGGATCGGATGTGCTTTTGTGCGAGGGCATCACCCCGGTCCAGCTCGCCGCAACGGCACAACACTATAGCGGATTGGTCTGGACCACTTCCGGAACGGGTTCATTCAGTCCTTCCAACACGGTGGCCAACCCGATCTATCTGCCGTCCGTGTCGGACAGCATCAGTGGCGGGGTCACCTTGGTACTGAACGCCGGTCCGAACGGGGTGTGCGTGGGGGCCAGTGACGACATGGTCCTGGCCATCGGTCCGACACGTGTGGCGCATGCGGGTCCCGACCAATACCTCTGCGCCACAGGTGCGGACGTGCAACTGGCCGGATCGGTCGCAGGACCAGTGGGGGGCGTGTGGACCACCACCGGTACGGGCACCTTCCTGCCCAATGCGCAAAGCCCGGTGGCCACTTATGTGCCCAGCAGCACGGACCTCGTGTTCCCGGAGCTCAAGTTCATCCTCACCACCACGGGCAACCAGGGATGCCCGGCCCATGCTGATACGCTTTCCTTGTTCCAGAACCAGCTGCCATCGGCATCAGCCGGGGCGGATGTGAGCACGTGCACGGCCGCGCAGCCCATTGCGTTGGCCGGCTCATACAGCGGTGCCACTGGCGTCCTGTGGACAAGCTCGGGCACCGGGACATTCCTGCCTGACGCTCAATCGCCCTTGGTCGCCTATCAGCCCAGCGCGCTGGACTCCGTGTTGCAGCAGGTACAGCTGGTCATCACGACCACCGGCAATGGGTACTGCCCGGCCGTATCAGATACCATGCTGGTCTCTTTCGTTAATCCATTGATGCCGCTGTTCAGTGTATCCAGCGCATGCGTGGGCGTGCCCACCACCTTCACCGATCAGAGCATCTCTTCAAGCGGAAGCATCATCGCATGGAATTGGGACCTGGGCAATGGTGCCACGCCGGCAGGCCAGCAGGTGAGCACGGTGTATTCGAGCCCGGGCTTCTATCCCGTGACACTGACGGTGTATGCACAGAACGCTTGCGTGAGCACCACCACCCAGACCATCCAGGTGCTGGAGGCGCCCGTGGCCAACTTTGGGTACACCGGTGAGCAGTTCGTGGGTGAGCCCATCACGTTCACGGACAGCACGGCGGATGCCGTTTCCTGGATCTACGACTTCGGCGATGGCCAGGGGGGCTCGTTGCTCCAGAACCCGGTGTACAGTTATTCTGAGCCCGGTGCGTATATCGTCGTCCTCACGGCCATCAATGCGGCAGGCTGCGCGGACAGGGATTCTGCGTTGATCATCATCGACAGCCGGGAGATCCTGCCCCCCAAGTTCCCCAATGCCTTCAGCCCGAACGGGGATGGCGTGAACGATGTGTTCCTGGTCCGAGGTGGGCCCTTTGAGACCATGGACCTGAAGATCTACAACGGGTGGGGTGAGCTCATCTTCCAAAGTGATGACCCCCTGTTCGGCTGGGACGGAACATACAAGGGGCAGACCGAAGTGAATGGCGTGTATGTGTACTCCGTGGAGGCCACCACTTTCGATGGCAGAGCCCATTCACGCACCGGTAGTGTGACATTGATCCGATAAGCACCATGAGAACCGCGATACGACCATTCCAAGGAGCTGCCATGGCAGCGACCTTGACCCTGGCACCCATGGGGCTTCTTGCGCAGGATGCGCACCTGTCCCAGTATGATGCGGGAGCCGTGTTGCTCAACCCGGCGCTGACGGGCATGTACGAGCAATCCGATTTCCGGATAGCGAGCAACCTGCGCAGCCAGTGGAGCAGCCTGTCAAGCGCGTTCATCACCACGGCCTTTGCCTACGACCTGAACTTCCAACAACGCTATGGTGCGGGGCTCTATATGTGCAACTACGATCAGGCGGGCATGATGACCACCTTCGAGGGTGGCTTCACGGGATCGTACAATGTGTCACAGAAGAACGCAAAGCACACCCTCTCGGTCGGGGTGCGGGCGGGTCTGATCTACAAGAAAGTGAACGATGCGGACCTGTTGTTCGACGCCCAGTACAACAATGGATACTTCGATCAGGACCTGCCCTCGGGAGAGATGTTCAACAAGCGGGGGCGTTTGATGCCCGACCTGGGTCTGGGTTTCGCCTACCGTTCCGTGCACTCCATGCGCATGTTCAACCCCTTCGGGAATTTCGCCGCCTATCACATCACCCGACCGGACGAGTCGATCTTCCGCGTGGGCAAAACGCCAATGCCCATTCGCTGGACGGCCATGGGGGGCGTGACCGTGACGATCAACGAGCGCTTCCGCTTCAGCCCCATGGGCCTGTTCATGCAACAGAACAAGGACCGGGAGATCAATGCGGGTGTGCTGGGTGAATGCGCTATTGGCGATGGGGTTTACCATGCCTTGTTGGGCGGCAGCTACAGGGTGGGAGATGCCATCATCGTGCAGACGGGTATCAAGCACAAGAACAGTGCGTTCCGGATGAGCTACGATGTGAACATCTCACCCCTCAGCACCTTTACGCGGAACCGGGGTGCGTTCGAGTTCAGCATCATCTACTACGGAACGCACAACGGCAGGGAGCGGCGCACGCAGCGCAGTAGCTTCTGATCGCGAAGGGTGTGGGAAGCTCAGCCCTTCAGGGCTTCAGCCCCACCCACGATCTCCAGGATCTCTCCGGTGATGGCCGCCTGACGTGCCTTGTTGTAGGAAAGCTTCAGGTCCTTGAGCAGGGTGTCCGCGTTGTCGGTGGCCTTGTGCATGGCCGTCATGCGCGCACCGTGCTCCGCGGCATGGCTGTCGAGCAGGGCCTTGTAGAACTGGATCTTCAGGCTCTTGGGAATGATCTGCTCCACGATGGTGGCGCGATCGGGCTCCATGATGTGGTCCGCCTTCGCGTTGCGCGCTTCGGCGGACGCAGTCCCTGAGTTCGCGGCAATGGGCAGGAACTGTTCCTCCGTGGTGATCTGCACGGCGGCGTTCTTGAACTTGTTGTAGAAGAGCACCACGCGGTCATACTGGCCTTCGCGGTACTGTTTCATGAGCAGATCGGCCACCGGTGAGGCCTTTTCGAAGTTCAGGCCATCGAACAATCGTGCAAGGTCCGTCGGCAGGGCCTCGTTCAGCAGACCGCTGCGGCGGTACATGTCCATGGCCTTTTTTCCAACGGGCAGGATCGTCACCTCCACACCTGCCGCTTTCGCATCAGCGATCGCTTTGCGCACCAGGCGGAATACCTGGGTATTGAAGGCGCCGGCCAGACCCCGGTTGCTCACGATGGGCACGAAGAGCGCCTTCTTCACCTCCCGCTCGGCACTGTATACACCTTCATTGCTGTCCAGGCTGGCGCTGACGTTGCCCAGTATGGTGTGCAGCTTTTCGGCAAAGGGGCGCATGCGCACGATGGCGTCCTGGGCCCGGCGCAGCTTGGCCGCGCTCACCATCTTCATGGCTGCGGTGATCTGCTTGGTGCTGTTCACCGAGACGATCCGTCCGCGTACCTCTTTCAGGTTGGCCATTGTCGATCTGTTGTCTGTTGTCCGTTGTCTGCTATCAGTGCATGGCCCTGACGACAGTCAATCGACAACTGTACACTAGTTGTCCAGGCTCTTCACCAGGTCCGCAGCCACCTTTTCCAGCGTGCTGGTGATCTGGTCGTTGTAGTCGCCCTTTTTCAGCGCGGCGAGCACATCGCTGTGCTTGTTGCGCAGCATGGTCAGGTACTCCGCCTCGAACTGCTTCACGTTCTTCGCGGGTATCTTGGTGAGCAGGCCCTTGGTGCCACAATAGATGATGGCGATCTGCTCCTCCACACGCATGGGGCTGTTCTCCGCCTGCTTGAGGATCTCCACGTTGCGGGCGCCCTTGTCGAGCACCGCCTTGGTGGCGGCGTCAAGATCGGAGCCGAACTTGCTGAAGGCCTCCAGTTCGCGGTATTGTGCCTGGTCAAGCTTCAACGTGCCGGCCACCTTCTTCATGGATTTGATCTGTGCGTTCCCGCCCACGCGGCTCACACTGATGCCCACGTTGATGGCTGGGCGCACACCGCTGAGGAAGAGGTTGCTCTCCAGGAAGATCTGTCCGTCCGTGATGGAGATCACGTTGGTGGGGATGTATGCCGACACGTCTCCGGCCTGCGTCTCGATGATCGGAAGTGCCGTGAGCGATCCGCCACCCTTCACCTTGCCCTTGAGGCTTTCGGGAAGGTCGTTCATCTGGGCGGCCACCTTGTCGTCACCGGTGATCTTGGCGGCACGCTCCAACAGGCGGCTGTGCAGGTAGAACACATCGCCAGGGTAGGCTTCGCGGCCGGGTGGGCGGCGCAGCAGCAGCGACACTTCGCGGTAGGCCACAGCCTGTTTGGAAAGATCGTCGAACACGATCAACGCAGGACGACCGGTATCGCGGAAGTACTCGCCGATGGCGGCACCGGTGAAGGGTGCGTAGAACTGCATCGGGGCGGGGTCGCTGGCGTTCGCGGCCACCACGGTGGTGTAGGCCATGGCGCCGCTCTCCTCAAGCTTCTTCACCGTGCCCGCCACGGTACTGCCCTTGAGGCCGATGGCCACATAGATGCAGTACACGGGCTTGCCTGCCTCGTAGAATTCCTTCTGATTGATGATGGTGTCCAGTGCCACGGTGCTCTTGCCGGTCTGCCGGTCACCGATGATCAATTCGCGCTGGCCGCGTCCGATGGGGATCATGGCGTCCACCGCCTTGATGCCGGTCTGCAGGGGCTCCTTCACGGGTTCGCGGAAGATCACCCCGGGGGCCTTGCGCTCAATGGGCATCTCGAAGAGGTCGCCAGAGATGGGGCCCTTCCCGTCGATGGGCTCGCCCAGGGTGTTCACCACGCGGCCCACAAGACCTTCGCCCACGTTCACGCTGGCGATGCGGCGTGTACGCTTCACGGTGTCGCCCTCCTTGATGCCCATGCTGGGGCCCAGGAGCACCACGCCCACGTTGTCCTCCTCCAGGTTCAGCACGATGCCGCGCAGCCCGCTGGTGAACTCCACGAGTTCACCGCTCTGCACGCCTTGAAGACCGTAGATGCGGGCGATGCCATCGCCCACCTGCAGCACGGTACCGACCTCTTCGAACTCCGCAGCATCCCGCACGCCGGCGAGTTCCTGCTTGATGATCGCCGATACTTCGGCGGGTTTCACTTCTGCCATGATACGGGTGTCTTAGAACTTCGGTATGTACGGGTTCTCGGCGAAGGTGCGCCGGATCACGTGGAGCTTGAAGCGCAGGCTGGCGTCCCATTGAAGGTCGCCCACCTGGATGATGCCGCCGCCGATGATCGCGGGGTCCACCGTTTCGCGCATGTCGATGGTCTTGCCGGGGTAGCGAAGGGCGGTGAGCTGACGCACCTTTTCCAGCTCCACGGAAGTCAGCTTCACGGCGGTGGTGATGCGGCAGATGACGATGTTGCGGTGTACGAGGTAGAGCTCCTCAAAGGCGCGGGCGATCTCCGGGATCAACACCTCACGCCCCTTGCGGGTGACCACGGCGATGAAACGCTGCGCGACCTCGCCCACCTGGCCGCCGAAGACCTTGTTCAAGGCCCGTTGTTTCTGGTCGGCCCGGATCACCGGGCTTTTCAGCATCACGCGCAGATCGGCGTTCGATGCGCAAGTGGTGCGCATCAGGAGCAGGTCGGCGCGTACCTGGTCGAGCTGGTCCCTTTCGAGGGCCAGGTCCATCAACGACTTGGCGTAGCGGTATGCGGCCTGCTCGTTCCTCATGAAAGTCGGGCCTCAGCCTCCTTCAGCATGCGGTCCACCAAGGCACGCTGGGTGGCGTCATCTGTGAGCTTCTCGCGCAGCAGCTTCTCGGCTATCTCCACGCTGAGCTCGCCCACCAACATCTTGATGTCGGCCACTGCAGCGCTCTTCTCGTTTCGGATCTCCGCACGGGCGCGCTCGAGCATGGCCTCGGCCTCGGCCTTGGCTTTCTCTTTGGCACCCGCGATCTCACGGTCGCGGATGTCGCGCGCCTCCTTCAACAGCAGCTCCCGCTCCTCGCGTGCGGCACGCTCGAGGTCCTCATTGCGGGCGTTCATGGCCGCGATCTCCTCGCGGGCCTTCCGGGCCTCGTTCAGCGCATCGGCGATGGATGCTTCGCGCTCCTTGAGCCCATTGAGGATGGGCTTCCAGGCGAATTTGGCCAGGATGAACAGCACTGCCAGGAACGACAGCGTCATCCAGAAGATGAGCCCGAAAGAAGGCTCCACGAGACTGAGCAACATGGGCGTGCGGGTTCAGGGGTTGTTGAACGTGGACAACGACGGCGACGCCCTCAGACGGCGGCCGGCATCTCCTTCAGCACCACCAGCAGACCCACCACCATGGCGAAGAAGGCGGCACCTTCCACGAGCGCAGCGGTGAGGATCATGTTGGCGCGCAGGTCGTTCATGGCTTCCGGCTGGCGGGCCATGGCCTGCACGGCGTCACCGCCGATGCGGCCGATGCCGACACCTGCACCGAGGGCGGCGAGGCCGGCACCCAGGGCAGCGATTCCGTAACCAACGCCGAGATCGAGGAGAACAGTGAGGAACATGTGTTCGAGGTTTATGAGAGGTTCAGGTTCAATGATGTTGTGGTTCCTCCACCGCCGCGCCGATGTACATGGCGGACAGGAAGGTGAACACGTATGCTTGGATGAAGGCGACCAGCAGTTCGAGCATGGTCATGAACACGGTGAAGGCGAGCGACATGATGGACACGCCGTAGCCGGCACCCGCATTAGTCTCGCCGAAGACGAAGATGAGGCTGAAGAAGCTCAGCGCGATGATGTGGCCCGCCGTGATGTTCGCGAAGAGTCGGATCATCAACACGAAAGGCTTCAGGAACATGCCCAGGACCTCCACGGGCGTCAGGATCGCCAGTACCCAGGCCGGCACTCCGGGCATGGCCAGGATATGCCCCCAGTAGTGTTTGTTGCCGTTCACTGTTACGATCACGAAGGTGATCAAGGCCAGCACGAGCGTTACGGCGATGTTCCCGGTGAGGTTGGCGCCACCTGGGAAGAAGGGCACCAGCCCCATGAGGTTGTTGAGAAAGATGAAGAAGAAGGCCGTAAGCAGGTAGGGCATGTACTTCTCGTACTTGTGCCCGATCGCGCTCTTGGCCACATCGTCGCGCACGAACAGGATGATGGGCTCCACCAGGTTCTGCAGTCCTGTTGGTGCCTGGCCAACCCGGCGGGAATAAGCCCGGGCAACACTGATGAAGACGAGGAGAATGATCGCCAGGCTGATGAACAGGCTGAGCACGTTCTTGGTGATGCTGATGTCCCAGATGCGCTTCGTGGCCGCCTCATCCAACTGGCCATGGGCATCCACCGCCACCACTTTATGGTCCACCAGGGCATATCCTCCATGGGTGGCATGGCCGTGGTCGAAACGGGCGCTGCTGAAGACCTGCAGGCCGCGTTGCGTATCGTAGAGGATCACCGGCAGGGGTAGGCTGGTATGGCCCCAAAGGTGCCAGCCATGCTCATCGCCGATATGGTCCATGATAAGCTTGCCGGCATTGAATTTCTCCGCGGCGGGCGCATGGCCGGCGGTTCCGGACGCCACATGGGCCTGCGCATGGGTGGCTTGGGCGTGGTCATGCCCTTCATGCTGCGCCATCAGCGGCCCCATGAACAGGGAGCCGAACATCAAGGAAGTGAGGCGCAGCAGGGCTTTGACGGACATTTCAGGTTGGGGTACCCCCCTCTTTGCGGCCGCAAATGTAGGGATCTATACAAGACCACCGACTGATCTTTACCGACGCGGATTCGTCTCTTTGAACAGGAATACCATGGCGCCTGCAATGGCGAGCAGGGAAAGGCCCAGGGTGAAACCTGGAAAGGTGTGGTGCAGCCACTGGTCCAGCTTGCGCCCAGCCCACACACCGGCCAGGATGATCCCCATCATCTGCAGGCCGATGGCGCTGTAGCGGAGGTAGTCCCGGCTGCTCGCTTTGAGGCGATCGCGATCGGTGCGGGGGCCTTCCTTCATGCGCTGTTAGTGGCGTGACCGGGTAACCAGCCGGAAGGTGGAGAAGCCCAGAAAGGCCAGGTAGAGCAAGGCAAAGGACAGCACCAAGGGAAGCAGGACCTGTTTCGGGCCCAGGAGCATGATGCACACCACGAGGATGAGGGAGACCATCATTTTGAGCATCAATCCAAGCATGAAGCGACGCACGAAGCCCTTGGGGTCCTCCACCATGGCCTGTTCCTGCCAGTGAAGCAATACGTAGGTGAGCGCGGTGAAGTAAAGCGCCGTGAGCGCGAAAGCGGGGTGGTAGGGAAGTTCTGCCAGCACAAGCGCACCCCAGGTCATAAGGGCGCAGAACGATCCGAACAGAACGGTGGGAAGCAGCGGTGAGCGAGGCGAGGCCATGCCTCAGGGCTCAGCGGGCGGCCGGTGTGGCAGTGGGCTCGGCGGGCTTGGCCTCGGTACGCAAGCGCGCGGCGTCCATTTCCTTCACTACACCACCCCCCATGGAGCAGTTGCCGGTGAAGACCGCGCCCGGTTCGATCGCCAGCTTCTTGGTGTTGATGTCGCCCTGCAGTTTCGCGGTGGCCTTCAAGCTGAGCAGGTCCTGGCAGGTGATCTTGCCCAGCACCGTGCCTTCAATGTCCGAGCTCTGACAGGTCACGTCACCTTCCACCACCCCGGTCTGGCCCACGATCAGGCGCCCGCGCACGTTGATCGTGCCTTTCACGCGTCCATCGATGCGCACATTGCTGTCGGAGCGGATCTCACCCTCAATGGAGGTGCCCTCCATGATGCTGTTGATCTTTCCGGTGTTCACCGGTTCGGCGGCCTTGTTCATGGTCGGGGTCGTGTTTTCGTTCCGGAACAGTGACATGGTGGCTTGGGCCTGGTCCAAAAGAGGTTCGCGCAAATATAAGAGCGTCAAGTACTTGTCCTATCGGCCAGCGAGGTAGTTCTGTTGAAAGAAAGAGGTGTAGCCCTCCACGTCCTTGCTCTTGTACAACTGGGCGTAGTTATCCGGGCTGATGGCGAAGGTCACATACCCCTGGTCATTGATGCCCTGAAGCATGGCAAGCTCGGAGAGGAACTGGTTGTAGTAGTCCATGGACTTCTCCTTGGTCTCGAACACGCTCATGAGGATCACCTGATGCTCGCGGTCCAGCGGGCTGCTGGCCACCTGGATGGTCATGTTCTTGAACTTGCTGCGGTTGAAGTCACTTATCTGGTTCTTGATGGCGGTGATATCGCCATCAGCCATGGGGTAGATGAGCGCGAAATAGTGCTGGCCGGTGGCGGGTTTGAAGGAGCCCTTGGGGGTTTCCTTTCCCGGGGGCTTGTCCGCAGGTGCCGGAGCGGCAGGTTTGTCCAGACCATCCAGCTTGGCAAGGATATCCTCTGCGGCCTTGGCCTCATCGGTGCCGGGGAACTTCCCCTTCACCTCTGAAAGGGCATTGCGGAAGGCGGCCATCTCGCGCAGGGCGCCCACCGCCATGGCCTTCAACAGCGCATACTTGGGGAGCAGGCTGTTGCGGGGTTCATCACTAAGCACGCGGTTGCATGCGGCCACCACCTGCATGTAGCGACCCTGCCGGAAGTCGCGGTACACCTGTTCATATTCGGCTGATTCCAGCAGACGTCTCGCTTCATCGCCATGCAGCGCATCCGGATTGCGCACCAGCCTTGCGAACTCACTGTCCGGCCAGCGCTCCAGGATGATGTCCGCATAGTTCTGCGAAGCCAGCGTGCCATCCGGCGAGAAGTAGTTGTCCGCACGTTCCTTCTCCAGGTAGATGCGGAACAATTGGTAGTGTGTTTCGGGGGAGTACTGGCAGTCCTCGAATCGCACGATGAGCATTTCAAAGCTCTCCACGGCATTGTCCACATCCAGCAGCTTCTCCTTGTAGATCATGCCGCTCTTGTACATGGCCTCGCAGATCATGGCGTTGCTGGCGGCCACGGCTTCGGGCTCCAGCGGGATGTTGCTCAGGTAGGTCTCCGGGTCGCGCCAGGGCTCCTTGCCATCCTCGCCTTTCTGTTCCTTCTCATCCAGCTTTTCGATCTCCTGCTCGGCCAGGTCGGCGGCTGCCGATCCGCTCTTGTCCTTGCGCCTCCAATCATCTTCCAAGGCGCGGGTGCCCCATTTTTTCCGGAAGTCGGCAAGGCCCCGCGCCATGGCCTGCGGGTTATAGAAATACCACTCGCCCTGGTTGGTGCCGCTGGGGGGGGGGATGTGGGCTTTCTATTGGCTGGCGTGGCGATCGTCTCGCGCGCCTCCAACTCGCGGGAAGTGCTGGCCTCCTCCTGCTCGGCCCGTTCGCGGATCATCCGGCGGATGATGCGTTCGCGTTGGTCCGGATCCATGCTGGCGAGCCGTTGCAGGCTGTCCTCACGGGCAATGATGTTCAGTTGTTCCACCAGTTCACCGAGCACCTCCGCCCGCGTGTTGACCTCCTTGTAGCGTGCGTGTTCCGGGGAAAGTATGCTGGCGGTGCTGTCGTAGTACAGCTGTGCGGGTTTGTACGCGCGGTCATCGAAAAAAATATCGGCCAGGCGCAGGAAGCTCTTCGCCTTCTGCCGGGTATCGGTGGTGCTCACCCGGCAACTGGTGCGCAGGCGGGCGATGGCGTCCTCCTTTTGGCCCTCCTTCAGGTCCAGTTCGGCAAGTGCATAGTGCAGCATGTCGAAGTGGTCCACGTGCTTTTCATCTCGCAGCATGCGGTTCAGCTTCTGGCGGATGGCCTTGCTGTTGCCGCGATCGAAGGCCAGGGCCTGGAAGATCTGTGCGTGAAAGCCGATCTCGTACGGCGGGCTCATGCGTGTGACGCGCGCGAACTGATCGATGGCCTGCTGATCCTTGCCTTTGTTCTGGTAGAGCTGGCCCAGGATGAAGGTCCACCGCACACGCTCCTTGCGGTTCTTCGACAGGCTCACAGCCCGCTCCAGGTTCACGATGGCGTCATCCACCTTGCCGCGCCGGATCTCCAGGTGGGCCTGAACGGCGCTGAGCTCGTCATGCGGGAATTTCTTGGGCAGCACACGCTCGTTGCGGACCTCGTCCAACACGGTGTTGGCCTTGCCATACTGCTCCAGTTCAATGGCCGCCCTGGCTTGCCAGATACGGGCCACCATTTGCAGGTCGTGCCCCTTGTAGCGCCGGCCCACGTAGTCGAAGGTGCGCATGGCCTCATAGTAGGAGCGCTTGTAGAAGTGTGCCTTTCCGATCACGAAATAGGCATTGGCGATCCAGATGTTGCGCTCCTTGTCCTTGATCTCCATGCTGTGCCGGTCGATCACCACAGCGCACTTGTCAATGCTCACGTCCATGGTCTTGCTCATGGACTTGGCCTGCTGTTCGGTTCCGTAAATGAAGATGGGCAGCACCTGGTCAAAGTCATCCTGGTAGCTCATCTCCATGTTGGCCACCGCCTCGTTCAGCTTCTCGTTGGCGTTGAACCAACCGTTGAAACGGGCGGTGGTCCGGTGGAAGGAGCGGTTCAGAAAGGCATCCTTCTCCGTGGAACAGCCCGAAAGGACCAGGCCAAAGGCCAGGACCAGGGACCGGAACACCGGTGCCGCGGACGCACGCAGCATGAACATGGGAGCTAAGTAACGGCGGGCGGGGCGATTTATTCCCTGGGGGCCACCTCCGGACAGGTGAGGAGGGTGTATGTCCGCAGGTCCAACGCCATGGGGATGCAATCCGGTGGAGCGGGATGCCCGGTACGCAACAACCGGAAGCTCCGGGGCTTGTCTGTGGGGTCTATGCCGATGCGGTGATAGCGCAACAGGTAGCACTGCAGGTTCCACTCCTCCCAAAGGTCCGCATGAGCGCCGATCACCGAGCCTTCGGGCACCTGTGTGCCGATCACGGCCACATCATGCAGCATGTCGGCATCACGGCCGGGCTTGCCCCAACCCAGCCCCGCCAGTACCAGCGCCACGGCTAATAACGCCATACCCGATACCGCCAGGCCTTTCCGCGGTCCCATCGACATTCGTTCCATAAGGGCCGCCAATGCCGGAAGAGAGGCCAGACCGATGGCCAATGCCAGTGGGCCCAGTGCGGGGGTGAAGTAGAAGGCCTTTTGCACCCGGGTGAGCATCAGGGGCAGCACACCTGCCAGGCCGGCCAGCAACAAGGCCAGCGCCCAGTAGCGCGTACCCTCAGGCGTGTATTCCCGCTTGCGTCCTGCCCAGGCCACCACGGCAGCCAGCACCAGCGCCGGAAGAAGTTCCAGCACCAGGCGCGGAATGATCCAGAAATGACTGTCCACCGTCGGCTTTTCGGCGATGCGCCGCAACAGCCGCTCGTTCACATAGGTGCCAAGACTTTGCTGTGCATCAGGAGAGAGGAGGAGTACCGCGTAGGCCGCGACACATACGATGACGGCGATCGATGTGCCAGTGATCGTGCGATGCCATCCCGGCCTGCCGGTGGCCACCTGAATGGCGAAGGGCACCGCGAATGGGAAGAGGCCGGGCAGGCCTTTCACAAAGGAGGCCAGAAAGACCGCGACCCCGGCCATGACACAGGCCATCAGCCACGGAGCACGCCCCATGGCCCCGGCCACGAAGAGCCACAATGCGCCGCCGGTGAACAGTGCCATGCTATTCTCGTGCATGTTGTTCTGGTAACTCCAGAAGTTCACCGGGATCGTGATCCACAGCAGGACCGGCCACCAGGCCAGGCGCCTCCACTCCGGCGTGCCGGCGGTAAGCAGGCGCCAGATGGCGACCAGCAGGGCCCCGTTGAGCACCACGGTCACCAGGCACCACAGCCGCTCGACCCAGAAGCCGTCGCCCCATAGGTTGAACCACATGGCCTGGATACCGAAGCCCAGCGGAGGATGCTCGTGAAAGGTGGGCAGGCCAGCCAACCCAAGTGGGGAGAAGATGGGCTCCCAGAAGGTGCCCGTACCATGTGCGAGATTGAAAGCCACCACGGTGTAGAGCATGCCGTCCATGAACATGCCGTCCTGCGCCAAAGCCGGCAGCAGGAGGACCGCCGCCACACCGATCGTGAACCACCAACCTGCGTGGCCCGTTTGCTTGAACATGGATGCGAAAGGTAGCCCGTTGCACGGAGCCGGACGGGAGCGGGCGATATTTGCCGGACATGGCCAACGAAGAGAAGCCACGGAAGCGCCGCACTTTTCTGCAGCGGCTTCGCAGCAAATACCGGTTCCTGGTCATTGACGATGGCACCTTCGAAGAGCGTGTCAGCATCCGGCTCAATCGGATCAATGTGCTGCTCATCGGCCTTGGCCTGTTCATCATCACCGCGGCTTTCGTGGCCATGGTCATCGTGCTTACACCGCTCAAGCGGTACATCCCCGGCTACACGGACCCGGAGTTGGTGCGCTTCGCCCAGCGATCCGCGCAGCTTGCCGACAGTTTGCAGCGTGTGGTGCCCGTGCAGCAGCTCTACATCGAGAACATGCGGCGGGTGTTGAGCGGTGAAGTGACGCCGGACAGCGCATTGCAATACCGTTCCCTGGCCCGGGTGCCGGGGCCGGAAGCGCTGGTACCCGGTGGGCGGGACAGCAGCCTGCGGCGCAGCGTGCAGCGAGATGAGGCCTACTCCTTGAGCGCCGACTCGCGTACGTCGGCCGGATTCCGCGGTTTGTCCGGCATCTTCTTCTTCCCGCCCCTGCGCGGAACGGTCAGCAGCAATTTCGACAGGGCCTTGGGGCATTTCGGGGTGGACATCGTGACCGCGCCGGATGAAGCGGTCAAGGCCTGTCTGGACGGCACCGTCACCCTGGCCAGCTGGACCACGGATGGCGGGCATGTCATCCAGATCCAGCATGCCAATGACCTGGTCAGTGTTTACAAGCACAACAGCGTGCTTCTGAAGAAGGTGGGTGACCGTGTGAAAGGAGGCGAGGTGGTGTCCATCGTGGGCAACAGCGGGGAGCTCACCACGGGTCCGCATCTGCATTTTGAACTGTGGCACAATGGCGAACCCGTGGATCCCGCGGCCTATATGGCACTCCAGTAGGTTTGGTCGTGAAGGTTGACACCGTTGGCGAATGAGCCTGAAGAGCGTCCTCGCAAAACCATACGCACACCTTGTTACACAGGCAGTGATGCGCAGGGCCTCGGACCCCGTGGGTACGCAGCTGGGCGTTTTGCGACAGCTGGTGCAGGTCGGAGCCGCCACCGCGTTCGGCAGGGAGCACAAGGTGCACCAGGTACATGACCACTCCGGCCTGGTGGAGGCGGTACCGCTTCGCGATTATGAAGGGTTCCGGCCCTACATCGAACGCATCATCGCTGGTGAGAGGAACGTCCTGTGGCCTGGAAGGCCACTTTATCTGTGCAAGACCAGCGGCACCACCAGCGGCGCGAAGTACATCCCCATCACGCAGCATTCGCTTCCCAACCATATACACAGCGCACGGCGCGCCCTGCTCGCCCATATAAGCCACACCGGACGCACTGACTTCGTGGAAGGGAGGATGATCTTCCTGCAAGGCAGCCCCGTGCTGGACAGAAGCGGCCTCATCCCCACCGGCCGCCTCAGCGGCATTGTGGCCAACCACGTGCCACGCTACCTGTTGAAGAACCGCATGCCCTCCTTCGCCACCAACAGCATTGCCGACTGGGAGTCGAAGGTGGAGGCGATCGTCACCGAGACCATGCATGAGGACATGCGGTTGATCAGCGGCATACCGGCCTGGGTGCAGATGTACTTCGAGCGGCTGCTGGCGCGAACGGGCAAGCGCCACGTGATGGAGGTCTTCCCCAACTTCTCATTCTTCGTGTACGGCGGGGTGAACTATGCGCCCTATCGCGCACGCATGGAGGCGCTGATCGGGGGAAGTGTGCCGAGCGTGGAGTTGTTCCCTGCCAGCGAAGGCTTCATTGCGTACCAGGACAAGGACAACGACGATGGCCTGCTGCTGGTGCTGGACAATGGGATCTACTTCGGCTTCATTCCCATGCAGGGGAATGACCGACGTCCGCGCTCCATCGCCGAAGTGGAGTTGAACACCCAGTACGCATTGGTGCTCTACACCAACGCAGGGCTTTGGGGATACGAGATCGGCGATACCATCCGGTTCGTTTCGCTCTCGCCACCACGCATCAAGGTCACGGGCCGTACCAAGCACTTCACCAGTGCCTTCGGTGAGCATGTCATCGCCGAGGAGGTGGAGGGCGCATTGAAGGACGCCATCGCCGCCGTGCCGTGCGAGGTGGCTGAGTTCACCGTGGCGCCGCAGCTTAACCCGGCCGAAGGGTTGCCGCACCACGAGTGGTTCATTGAGTTCGCTTCGCCGCCCACGGATGCGCACCGTTTCGCAGCGGCGGTCGATGCGGCCATGCAGCGTCGCAATGTGTATTACAAGGACCTCATCACCGGCAGGGTGCTGCGGCCGCTTGAGATCGCATTGGTACCGCGTGGTGGGTTCGCCGCGTGGATGAAGGCGCGCGGCATGAACGACGCGCAAAGCAAGGTGCCCCGCCTGGCGAACGACCGCCGGTACGTGGAGGGCCTGGTGCGCTGATCACTTTGCGCCCGCCTCGAAACGCAACAGTGGCGCCATGCGACCCTTGTTCAGCGATAGGCGCCCATCCTCACCGAGGGTGTAATTGTCCACCTGTTGCAGCGCTTTCATGAACGCATCCTCCACGCTCATGTCCGGGCAGGCCATCATGGTGCTGCCAGCCTGGGTGAAGCGCAGCACACCCTTGGCCTCATCCAGCTCGTAACCGGCAAAAAAACTGTTGCAACCGGCGTTTCCCGCTGCACGCTTGTCCTGCGCGGTCAGGATCAGATGCGCCCCGGCCCCGGTGGACACAGGCACGGGCTTGCCCATCACCTCCACCAGCTGCCAACGGGTTCCCTCGAGCGGTTGCTTTGCGGACACGGCACCTGGCGTGGCCGCTTTGTTCAGCACGTAGCGATCTGCAAGGTCGCCAGTGATCGGCTTGCCTTCCAGGTCACGCTGGATCAGCCGCTCCTCGCCCACCTGATAGATGCCGGGGCGGCCTTCATTGCCCTGCAGCACTATGTGGTTGCCGTCATCCTTCCATGTGAAGCTTCCTTCCTGCACGAACGGCCCGGTGTTTTTCCCCAGGTATGCGGTGCGCAGCGTGTAGGTGCCATCGGTATTGAGCGTCAATTGTGTGGCAATGCCTTCACAGTCGGCACAAGGGACGGTCCCGCTGTAGGTGCCTGCCCAATCAAGCGCGTTGCGGCTGGTGTGGGCATCGGGTGCAGGGGTGGGGGCTCGTGCCGCTTCATCCGTGGGTCCGGCAGGTGTGCTGCAGGCCCCAAGAAGGAATAGGCAGCCCAGGAGACACAATGCTCCCGTTGGGAATGGAGGTTTCATGGATGAATGCATCTGGTTGTTGAGCCCTGTGAACAGGAACGTGTCATGAAAGTACATCGCGAGCAAAAGAACACGGCAGCGGTGAACCTGTTCGGTGGATGGTCGCAAGCCGAGGAACGAACGGGCGGACCGTTCTCCGGACCGCGATCGGTGCACCTGGTCGGCTTGCGGAAGGCGCCGTCAACAAGACAGGACCAAGGGAACGGCCCCATCTAACTTGCGCCTCTTCAACCACACCCATGCGCCGCCTATCCATTCTCATCGTTCTGCTGTGCTTCAATGCCGCACCATTGACATTGTTGGGCCAGGGCTCGGACATTTTCAAGGACGGACTGCGGGTCCGGCTGAATGACCAGGATGATGCGTTCGTGCGCTTCCTGCTCTGGAACCAGATCTGGGCGAGATACCTGGAGACCAACCCGGGAACCCAGGTCAACGGCACCCCCGTGAACAGCATGTTCGACATCGGGATACGCCGCGCACGTCTCCTCATGTACGCTCAGGTCAGCCCGCGGTACCGCATCATTTTCCATGCGGGCATCAACAACCAGACCTTCGCAACAGGCGGTGTACCAAATGGCGGGGTCACGGGTAATGGGGGTGATTTCACCTCGGGGAAGAAGCCCCAGGTCTTTGTGCACGATGCATGGAACGAATACGACATCGTGCCGGAGGTGAAGCAGCCGGATGGGCGCATCCAGCCGTTCAGCCTTACCGCTGGCGTGGGCCTGCACTATTGGAACTCGGTCTCGCGCATGACCAATGGCAGCACGGTCAACTTCCTGGCCATTGATGCCCCCATCTTCAACTGGTTCACCATTGAGCAAAGCGACCAGTTCGCCCGCCAGTTCGGCTTGTTCCTGAAAGGAAGGGTGGGCCGGCTCGACTACCGCATGCACCTGAACAAGCCCTTCGCCACCAATGCCGAGCCGGTCGCCAGTGCACGGCCGGTCGCGGTGGACAACAATGGCGCCGGCAAGGCCGCTTATGGTGGCTACTTCATGTACCAGTTCATGGACCTGGAGAACAACCTGATGCCGTATACCGTCGGCACCTACCTGGGGACACAGCGCGTGTTCAACATCGGGGCGGGCATTTACAGCCAGCAAGCAGGAACGCGCAGTGCCGTGGTACAGAGCACGGATACCATCATTCAGCAGCATGACATTCGGGTGCTCGGTCTCGATGTGTTCGCAGACCTGCCCTTCGGCGGTGAGAAGAACATGGCGGTGACCGCGTACAGTGTGCTGTACCTGCATGACTGGGGGCCCCGCTACTTCCGCACGGTGGGGATCATGAACCCCGGTGCGCCGGACCCCGAGTTCACCGGCCAACGCTCCGAGACCGGCGCTGGTAACGCGAGGCCCATGCTCGGCACGGGGAATATCTGGTACACCCAGGCCGGGCTGTTACTACCGAAATGGAACAACTCGAAGGTCCGCTATCAACCCTTTGTGGCCTACACCATGCAGGATCTCGAAGCGCTTGAAGAGCCCATGGGCTCATTCGATGCGGGGTTCAACATCCTGCTGGACGGCCACCATGCCAAGCTCACCTTTCAATACCGCGACCGGCCGATGGTGGTGGGAGGAAAAAGCGCGGGCACGCTGGGCGAGTTCATCCTGCAGGCACAGGTCTACCTGTAGCGCCATTCCGCACCGCCACGCCTGGGCCGGCGGCCTGGCGCACGGATCACATCAAGATCTCGTTCACAGGCTTGAGCAGTTCGGGCACTTCCTTCTCGCCAAGGACCTGAAGCAGGTCCACCTCAATGATGCGTGCAATGGCGGTGATGGGCACATCGTTGGCACCGCCGGAGAACGGGTTCTCGTTGATCTCGCCCACGCGGTCCATCGTGTGGAACACCCAGCCGATCAAGGCCCCGAAAGGGATGGTGAGCCACACGAAGCCCCGGCGGATCTCGGCGAACTCGTGCACCATGCCGAAGGGCAGCAGCACAATGAAGAGCCACACGAAGTAGTGGTTCATGGAAGCCAGTTGACGGGGATAGGGGAAGTTCTTGATCCGTTCGCTTGAACCCTGGTCGCGCACCAGGTCAGCCAGGACTTTCGCAAGGTTCACATGACTGTAGTGGTCCAGCCGGCCCTGTTCCTTCAGCAGGCGCAGTTCCACGGACTGCCTGGCCAGCAATTGGGTGGTGGCGTTGGCCGCCTGCATCACATCGGCCACTTCCCGGGGGTCCAGGTATTTCTCGAGCTGTGCTTGAAGATCATTGGCCTGTTCGGCCACTTGAAGTGTGCGCCGCATTTCCAAGTTGATCGGCTTGTCGCGATCTTCCCATACGCGTGGTTGGCGGAGCTGGTAGCGGAGCGCGGTCACCCAGGCCAGATGCCGCATGATCAAGCGACGGCGGATGATGGGGAGCTCAGCGTCACTTGCCGGGTCCATGCCCTTGGGTGTACCGACCAGATCGTGCGTCATGAAGCCCCACGTACGGCTGTTGTTGATGATGCTGCCCCAGATGGTGCGGGCCTCCCACAGGCGGCTGTACGTGGCGTTGTTCTTGAAACCCACCAGAAAGGCCACGGCCGTGCCCAACAGCGCGATGGGCAGCCAGGGAAGCATGAGCCAGGTAAGCCCCAGGGCCTTGTAAGCGAAGGTGGGAATGGCGGCGATGAGCAGGAAGACGACGATCTCCCGCCGTGTCCATCTCAGGACCAAGGGGAATGCGAAGTGTTTTCCGGAATGCATGTGAACAGCGGAATGACGGGGTGAAATATAGGATCACAGGGTGGCTGCAAGGAAAGCGGTGGACCAGGTGCAGGAACGTGCTGTCAAGGACAGGGAGACCCTAGTAGTGGGACAAGGCCCTTGTACAGCGGCTCCGGCACCGGTCACATATGCCCCAGGTTATCCACACGTAAAGTGTGTGCGTCCACTTGGTTATTTAAGGTTAACATCTGGCATGGAGCTGAACGGAATATGCAGTTCGATGCCTAGCTTTGGCATAACGACAATCCGTTCGCCAGGGATCGAGCCTTTCTTGGCGGGCTACAAACAGAGAAGCACCAAACCCCATCGAAGCCATGCACCTGACACCCCGAGAATCCGAAAAGCTCATGCTTCACCTGGCGGGTGAAGTGGCGGCCAAGCGCAAACAGCGCGGGCTGAAGTTGAACTATCCCGAATCCATCGCCTACATCTCCAGCCATTTGTTGGAGGCCGCACGCGATGGCCGAAGCGTGGCCGACCTGATGCAATGGGGGGCCACCCTTCTTACGCGCAATGATGTCATGGAGGGCGTGCCTGAGATGATCGCCGACGTGCAGATCGAGGCCACCTTTCCAGATGGCATCAAACTGGTCACGGTACACACCCCCATCCGTTGAACCCACAAACGCAACAGCCATGATACCTGGAGAGTACTTCATCAAAAAGGGCAACATTGATTGCAATGTGGGCCGCGAGACCGTGAAGATCAAGGTGGCCAACACGGGCGACCGTCCGGTGCAGATCGGATCCCACTACCACTTCTTCGAAGCGAACCGCATGATGAGCTTCGACCGCGCAAAGGCCTTCGGCATGCGCCTGAACATCGCATCCGGCACCGCTGTGCGCTTTGAGCCGGGCGAGGAGAAGACCGTGGAGCTGGTGGCCTATGCAGGCCTGCGCCGCGCCTTCGGCAACAACAACCTGGTGAACGGGGATACCACACGCGAGTACAACAAACAACAGAGCCTGGCCATGCTTCCTGGCAGGAACTTCAAAAACACCAAGCCATGAGCATGAAGATCGACAGAGAGAAGTACGCCGGCATGTACGGCCCCACCACGGGCGACAAAGTGCGGCTGGGCGATACGGACATCATCGTGGAGATCGAGAAGGACTTCACGGTATATGGCGACGAGGTCAAGTTCGGCGGTGGCAAGACCATCCGCGATGGCATGGCCCAATCCAGCGTGGCCACGCGCGACCAGGGTGTGCTCGACATGGTGATCACCAACGTGATGGTGATCGACCACTGGGGCATTGTGAAGGGCGATGTGGGCATCAAGGATGGCCGCATCGTGGGTGTGGGCAAGGCCGGGAACCACGACACCATGGCCGGGGTGGACCGCAACATGGTCATCGGCGCATCCACCGAGGTGCACGGTGGCCAGGGACTCATCCTCACCGCCGGTGCGATCGACACGCACATCCACTTCATCAGCCCGCAGCAGGTGGAGCATGCCCTGTACAGCGGCACCACCACCATGATCGGCGGAGGTACCGGACCGGCGGATGGCACCAATGCGACCACCGTTACCCCGGGCAAATGGAACATCAAGCGGATGCTCCAGGCCCTCGAAGGCCTGCCGATGAACTTCGGTCTTTTCGGCAAGGGCAACTGTGCCACGGACGCACCGCTGGAGGAGCAGATCGAGGCGGGTGCCCTGGGCCTGAAGCTTCACGAGGATTGGGGTACTTCACCAGCGGCCATCGATACGGCGCTGCGTGTGGCGGACAAGTACGACATCCAGATCGCCATCCACACGGATACCCTCAATGAGGCGGGTTTCCTGGAGGACACGATGAATGCGATCAATGGACGGGTCATCCACACCTTCCACACCGAAGGTGCGGGCGGCGGTCACGCACCGGATATCATCAAGATCTCGATGTATCCCAACGTGCTCCCCGCTTCCACCAACCCCACCAAGCCCTTCACGGTGAATACGGTGGATGAGCACCTGGACATGCTCATGGTGTGCCACCACCTGAAGAAGACCATTCCGGAGGACGTGGCCTTTGCCGACTCACGCATCCGCAAGGAGACCATTGCTGCGGAGGACATCCTGCATGACATGGGGGTGTTCAGCATGATGAGCTCGGACTCACAGGCCATGGGCCGCATCAGCGAGGTCATCATCCGCACCTGGCAGACCGCGGACAAGATGAAGAAGCAGCGTGGCGCATTGCCCGAGGACAAGGGCAAGGACAACGACAACTTCCGCGCGAAGCGTTACGTGGCCAAGTACACCATCAACCCGGCCATCGCACAGGGCATCTCCCAGTATGTGGGATCCGTGGAGGGCGGCAAGATCGCCGACCTGGTGCTCTGGAAGCCCTCCTTCTTCGGCGTGAAGCCTGAAATGATCATCAAAGGCGGCATGATCATCGCCGCTCGCATGGGCGATCCGAGCGCATCCATCCCCACACCGCAGCCGGTCATCTACCGGAACATGTTCGGTGCCTTCGGCAAGGCCATGAACAAGACCTGCATGACCTTCGTTTCCCAGGCGGGCTACAACAATGGCATTGCCGAGGAGTACGGATTGGAGCGGCTGGTGCTGCCTGTGGAAGGCTGTCGCAACATCTCCAAAAAGGACATGGTGCACAATGACAAGACCCCGGACATCACGGTGAACCCCGAGAACTACGAGGTGAGGGTGGATGGGGAATTGATCACCTGTGAACCCGTGAGCGTGGTGCCCCTGGGCCAGCGCTACTTCATGTTCTGATAACCCTTGTGCTACTGCGGCCTGCCGTCACCTTATTGGTGGCGGCAGGCGCGGTGGTCCCTTGTCCCGTACAGAACAGCGCGCAATGATCATCGAGCACATCGTAGGCAACCTGCGTGACATGGATGCCGGCGGGCGACGGCTGGACCCGGTCCGCATCCAGTGGTTCGAGGCCGGCAAGCGCATCCAGCGGCGCAAGTCGGACGGCGGGCTTGATCTGGCCATCCGCTTCTTCAAGGAAGGTCAGCGCCTTCAGCAGGATGACATTTTATTCATGGACGAGGAACGCCTGGTGGTGGTGGAGATCGAGCCCTGCGAAGCCATCCAGGTAACCCCGGGCAGCCTGTACGAAATGGGCAGCGCCTGCTACGAGATCGGCAACAAGCACCTGCCCTTGTTCATCCAGGACGATGTGATCCTGCTTCCCTTCGAGGCACCCATCTTCCGCTGGCTCAGCGCCAAGGGATTCCGCACGGAGAAGGTGGAAGCCAAACTGCTGAACCTGCTGAACACCACAGTGCAGCCACACGGACATGCCCTTGAGGGTGAAGAGGGCGGTTCCTTGTTCTCCAAGATCATGGCCCTGGCCGGGAAATAGATGGGCAAGCGCGCACAACCCACCATGCAGAACTACCTGCCCCAGTTGCTGCATTTGTCGGACCCGACCCTGCCGATCGGCGGCTTCTCGCACAGCAGCGGCTTGGAGACGTACGTGCAGCTCCGGCTCGTGAAGGATGAGGCGAGCACCGAGGAGTTCGTCCGCAACATGATCACGAACAACCTGCGATACAACGATGCCGCCGTGGTGCGTTTCGCCTACGAGGCGTGTATGCGCGGCGATGGAGACGAGCTGGTCGCGCTGGACCAGGAGTGTGCGGCCCTGAAGGCGCCGATGGAACTGAAGCAAGCCAGCCGCAAGCTGGGCATAAGGCTGCTGCGCATCTTTGAGCGACAGGTGGACCCCGACCTGATCCGGGACTACAAAAAGGCCATTGAACAGGGGTACGCGGACGGACAATATGCCGTGGTCTTCGGCCTGTACGCCTACCTCTTCAAGATCCCGGTCCAGGCGGCGGTCTATTCCTTCCTGCACACCTCCACGGTGGGCATGATCACGAACGCCGTGAAACTGGTGCCGTTGGGGCAGCTTTCCGGGCAGGATATCCTGTTCCGGATGTATGCCGTGATGAACGAGACCACGGACCAGGTGCTGGCGTTGGACCGCTCCCTGCTTGGCGTATGCAACATAGGATTCGACATTCGCTGCATGCAGCATGAGCGATTGTATTCGCGGCTCTATATGTCTTGATCGGAACGAGCATTACACGAACGAACACAGAACATGAAGGACAGGAAATATGTGAAGATCGGAGTGGCAGGCCCTGTGGGCTCTGGCAAGACCGCCCTCCTGGAGCGGTTGTCACGCCTGATGATGAACGACTACAGCATCGGCGTGATCACGAACGACATCTACACCAAGGAGGACGCCGAGTTCCTGACAAGGAATAGCGCGCTGCCCAAGGAGCGGATCATTGGCGTGGAGACCGGCGGCTGCCCGCACACGGCCATTCGGGAAGACGCGAGCATGAACCTGGAGGCCGTGGAGGAAATGGCGGGAAGGCATCCGGACGCGGAGATCATCTTCATTGAAAGCGGCGGCGACAACCTGTCGGCCACCTTCAGCCCGGACCTGGCGGATGTCACCATTTTCGTGATCGATGTGGCCGAGGGCGACAAGATCCCACGCAAGGGTGGCCCGGGCATCACCCGGTCCGACCTGCTGGTGATCAACAAGATCGACCTGGCGCCCTATGTGAATGCCGATCTGGGGGTGATGGAACGCGATGCGCGGAAAATGCGGAACGGAGCGCCCTTCGTGTTCACCAACCTGATGAAGCTGCACGGCGTGGATGGCGTGATCGGTTGGATCAGGAAATATGCCCTGTTGGAGGAAGTGGAGGAGCCCGCCGCACTTGTACGCTGAGCGCGTCAATGGAATGATCCGTGAATGTGAGGTCCGACCGGAGTGATGTGAAGAACAAGCTGGACATACACGTGGGGTTCAAGGAGGGCAGGTCCTACCTGAAGGACACCTTTTTCACCCCGCCGTTCAGGGTGGCTGATCTGAGCATCGATCGCAGTGATCCGGTGTGCTACCTCATGATCCAAAGCTCCTCACCGGGTATTCTCGACAACGACCACAACGACATCACAGTGCGGGCATCGAGCGGCAGCCACCTGCAGATGAGCTCACAGTCCTACCAGCGGCTGTTCAACATGCGCACGGGTGCCCAACAGGACATGCGCATCGACCTGGAGAAAGGCACCCGCATGAGCTTTATCCAGCACCCGATCGTGCCGCATGAGAACTCCAGCTTCAGCGCGCGCAACGCGATACACATGGCGGATGATGCCGTGTTCACTTATGGCGAGATCGTAACCTGCGGCCGGAAGCTGTCCGGCGAGCGGTTCCGCTTCACCAGGTTCCAGAACCTCACCACGGTCTTCCACAACGGCCGCCTCATCCTGAAGGATAACATCCTGCTCGAACCCCGCACGTTGGACATCCATTCCATCGGCATGCTGGAGGGGTATACCCACCAGGGCACACTGATCCACGTCCACACAGGCGCGGCTCCGATCGATGACTTGGTGGCGTCAGCCCGCTCGGTGATGGAGGCCGAAGAGGATATCACCTTCGGACTTTCGCAGCCCGCACCGGAGATCATGGTGCTGCGCGTGCTGGGGAACGGTGGTGAGCAACTATTGGAAGCGTTCCGGGCCATTGACCGAGCGGTGTGGACGGAGCAAGGAGCGACACAGGAAAGAGAGGTCCCCGTTGAACCCATCATCCAGGAAGCATGAGCGGCGAGCTGTTGACCCTGCTGCTTACCACGGTGCTCATCAGCTTCGTGCACACGGCCTCGGGCCCCGATCACTACCTGCCCTTCATCGTATTCTCCAAAACTCGGAAGTGGAGCCTGGCCACCACCATGTTCTGGACCACGGCCTGTGGTATCGGGCACGTGCTAAGCTCGGTGCTCATCGGCCTGGCTGGTGTGTTGCTCGGCTGGCAGCTCTCGAAACTGGAGTTCGTACAGGGCATCCGGGGGGATCTGGCGTCGTGGAGCCTGTTGATCCTCGGTGTCATCTACCTGGTCTGGGGATTGGTGCGCGCCTACCAGAACAAGCCGCACAAGCATTTCGATGTGTATGATGGCGATGACATCTACGTGTACACGCACCGCCATGGGGAGGCCGTTCGTCCGGGCAGCCGCATCAAGGTCACGCCCTTCATCCTGCTGGCCATCTTCGTCATGGGCCCCAGCGAGCCCATCGTGCCCCTGTTGTTCTACTCCGGGGTCACACGCTCGGTCTTCGAGATCACGATGCTCATCAGTGTGTTCACGGTGACCACGGTGGCCACCATGCTGGCCATCGTGCTGCTCGGCTACTTCGGTCAGTCCTTCGTACGCACGGACAAGCTGGAACGATTCTCACACGCCATTGGCGGTGCCGTGGTCACCCTCAGCGGCGTGGGAATGGTCTTCTGGGATTGGTGAAACGAACGAGAACCTCAAACCTATGATCGCGATGAAACGCTACCTACTCCTGTTGCTTCACGTGCTGGGTGCATCGCTGCTGTGCGCGCAGGATTACGCCCAGTTCGATTCGCTCACGCTGAAGAGCCAGCCGATCATCAATGTGGACAAGGGAAAATTCCTGAAGGATGTGAACATGATCGCCAACACGCGATACCAGTACCAGAGTGACTTCCTGAACGGAGAGGCGGTCGATTCCCGTTTCCTCATGGCCGACCTGCGCATGGAGATCATGGGCAAGGTCGGTGAACGGATCTACTACCGGATCCGGGACATGTATACCAGCCGGGACGTGCAGCCCCGGACCCGTGACCAGGGCCGGAGCTCGCTGGATATCGCTCAGGTCGAGTACCGGGTGAACAACCGTCTTTCGGTCACCGGAGGTCGCATGATGCCCGAATGGGGCGCTTATGAGTTCGAGATCAACCCGATCTTCTTCTATGGCTTCAACCATCTGGTGAATTTCGGTGACCACTTCCAGAACGGGGTGGTCGTGAAATGGAAACCTGCGGAGAAGCACCTGCTGTCGTTCCAGGCCGTGAACTCGCGTGGTGCGACCTTCGATGAGGTGTATGGGGATGTGCCCGGCGTTACCGCGTCCAAAGCCGCTTTGGGCGGGACCATCAACTGGCGTGGCCAACTGCTCGGCGGCAAGTTCAACACCGTGTACAGCATCAGTTTGTACAACGAGGCGCAGGACCGCAACGTGACCATGTTGCAGCTTGGGAATCAGCTCAAGCTTGGCCGGCTCACGCTCTACTATGACTTCAAGCTTTCCGATGATGAGATCGACCGATTGGGGCAGGTGAGCAGCCTGGTGGCTTCGGAATATGCCTTCAGGGCGCAGAACGTGCGCTATGTGGAGCACTGGGTCAAGTCGGAATTCTTCTTCAAGGAGAAGTGGAGCATCACCCTGCTGGGCATGGTCTCACAGGACAATTGGTTCGATACACCTTCCGACCTGCCAGCCGTGAATGTGGCAAGGACGGACAGGCTGCGCGATTCGTATTGCTTCCAGGCCGCATTGGAACACCACATCTACAAACCACAGAACCTGAAACTCTTCGTTGCATTTGTGGGACGCTATTACAACCACACCGACTATGCGAAGAGCCAGTTCGGGCTATCCGACTACGACACCGGACAGATCATGATCGGCCTGGTCAGCCCGCTGGTCTTCTTCTAGGCCGTTCGTTCACCACACCAACCCTCTAAACGCCAACCCAATGACGAACGCAAAGACACCCATTTGGGATCCGTACCTCAAGGGAGTAGGTCAGATCATGTTGCAGGGCAACGCATGGACAGGGCTCCTGTTCATCATTGGCATCCTGGTGAACTCCCCCCTGATGGCCCTCGGTGCGGTGGTGGCCACCGTGGTGGGCACACTTACGGCCAGGCTGTTGAAGTACGATGAAGGCGAGATCGGCAACGGGCTCTATGGCTTCAACGCGGCCCTGGTGGGCGTGGCGCTGATCAACTTCTTCCAAGGCACTGTGCTGGTGTGGGTGGCCATCGTGCTGCTCTCAGCGCTCACCGCCGTGCTGATGAACTTCTGCCTGCGCAGGAAGATCCCCATCTTCACCTTCCCCTTCATCCTGCTCACGTGGATCGCCTTGTTCGTGTTCCATACGGCCATACCGGTCCCGGAACCGGTGGAGCAACCGCTCGAGCTGGTGGATGACGGCTTCTCATTGATGCTGCACGGACTGGGCTTTGGCGAGGTGATCTTCCAGGGCAGCCTGATCTCGGGCCTCATCTTCTTCCTCGCGGTGTACGTCAGCTCACCGAACGCGGCACTGTTCGGCATCGCAGGGGCTGTCTTCAGCATCCTATCAGCCATCCTGCTCAAGGAGCGCATCGGCGATGTGAAGATGGGCATGTTCAGTTTCAACGCGGTGCTCTGCGCCATCGTCTTCTCCGGCACGCGCCGGCGCGATGGGGTCTATGCGCTCCTGGCGATCGTGTGTTCCGGCATCATTGAGGACGCCATGCTGCGCAATGGGTTGTACGTGCTCACCTTCCCCTTCGTGGCCGCCACGTGGATCGTGCTCGCTGTGCGCGATGTTCTGATAAAGAGGTACATCGCACCGAACTGGGCATAGTCCGACACCTGGCCGTTCCTGTTCTTTCGCTGCCGGACCGTTCAGTCCGGAGCAGAAGCCCACGTTTCGCATCCCAGCGCCATGCCTATGCATCGACTGACCCTTGTCGCCCTACTTCTGCTTTCAATGGGCGCTGCAGCCCAAACGCTTCAGGGTCGCGTGACCACACCGGAGGGCAAACCCATCGAAGGGGCCTATGTCTACAACCTGCGCACCGGGTCGCATGGTCATGCCAATGAGTTCGGCTCCTTCCTGATCGATCGCACGGGGGTGGGCGACCTCCTGCGCATCGGGTTGCTGGGTTATGCCACCCGTGAGGTGACCGTGTTGACCATGGACCCCTTGGTGGTGGTGTTGGAGACCTCACCTGTAAGCCTGGATGAACTGGTCATCACCCCACAGTACGATGGGCCAGGCTTTGTCTCCGGGATCGACCTGAAGGTGATCCCCGTAAGGTCCAGCCAGGAGATCTTGCGCAAGGTGCCGGGCCTTTTTATTGGGCAGCATGCAGGTGGTGGCAAGGCCGAACAACTCTTCCTGCGGGGCTTCGATGTCGACCATGGAACGGACGTGAACATTTCGGTGGACGGCATGCCCGTGAACATGGTCTCACACGCGCACGGACAGGGCTATGCCGACCTGCACTTCGTGATACCGGAGACCGTCGAGGAGATCGACTGGGGCAAGGGCCCTTACAATGCTGACAAAGGGGACTTCACCACGGCGGGTTACGTCGGGTTCCGCACGCGGGAGCGATTGGCGCAAAGCACCATCGGCATGGAGCTGGGCCAGTTCAACACACAGCGACTGGTCGGCTTGTTCGACCTGCTGGACAACAAGTTGCCGAACCATGACGCGTACATCGCCACAGAGCTCATCCTCACCGATGGGCCCTTCGAGACAGCCCAGAATTTCGGGCGGGTGAACCTCTTCGGCAAGTACACCGCACGGGTGAACAACAAGAGCAAGCTCTCCCTAACCGCCTCGCACTTCTCCAGCCAATGGGAGGCATCTGGCCAGATACCGGTGCGTGCGGTGAATGATGGAAGCATCGGTTGGTTCGGGGCCATTGATGACACCGAAGGGGGGAACACGAAGCGCACCAACGTCAACGCGTCCTACTTCACGGAGATCGACAGCGCCACGTATTTCAAGGCCAACATCTTCTACAGCCGGTATGGGTTTGAGCTCTACTCCAACTTCACCTTCTTCCTGGAGGACTCGGTGAACGGCGACCAGATCCGCCAGAAGGAAGCCCGCAACATCTATGGCCTCAACAGCGAGTGGGGCCGTCGCCTGCATCTGGGCTCCACCCGTGTTGACCTGCGTGCCGGGTTGGGCTACCGTGCCGATGCCATCCGCGATGTGGAGCTTTCCCGGTCCTTCGCCCGGCAGGTCACCCTGGAGCCGATCCGGCTCGGTGACATCGACCAATCCACTCTCGCCGGCTATGTGGAGGCGCGCTTCGGGCTGGGCCGTCTGGCCATTTCGCCTTCCGTGCGCGTGGACCACTTCCAGTTCAATTACTATGACAAGCTGGACAGTCTCTACAACAACCAGGTGGAGCGCCAGACCATCGCCTCACCCAAGCTCAGCTTCGTGTACACACAGAGCGAAGCCTTGCAGCTTTACCTGAAGTCCGGCCTCGGTTTCCACTCCAACGATGCACGTGTGGTGGTTTCCGAAGAAGGCAGGCAGACCCTGCCGCGCGCTTATGGCGCGGACCTGGGCGCGGTGTGGAAGCCCGGCAAGCGTGTGATGTTGAACGGGGCCCTGTGGTACCTGTTCCTGGAGCAGGAGTTCGTGTACGTGGGTGATGCGGGCATTGTGGAGCCCAGTGGCCGCAGCCAGCGCATGGGTGTGGACGGTGGGGTCCGCTATCAACTCACCGACCACCTCTTCTTCGATTGCGATGTGAACTATGCCTTTGCCCGCAGCATCGATGAAGCGCCGGGTGAGGACTTCATACCCCTTGCACCGGACCTGACCTCTACGGCCGGCATCGCTCTGGTGGACTGGAAGGGTTTCTCCGGCAGTTACCGTTTCCGCTACATGCGCGACCGGCCCGCGAACGAGGACAATTCCATCGTGGCGGTGGGCTTCATGGTCTCTGACGTGAGCCTGAACTACCAGCCCAAACGGCTGTTGGTCGGCATCACCATCGAGAACATCTTCAACACCGCGTGGAAGGAGACCCAGTTCGCCACCGAGTCGCGCTTGCGCGATGAGTTGGAAAGCGTGGAGGAGATCCACTTCACCCCCGGGGTGCCGCTGTTCGCGCGGGCCCGTGTGGCCTACAACTTTTGATCGGGCGATCGGGTACGCAGGTTTGCGCCGTGCGCACCACCAGTCTATTCGTTCCGGCCCCTCACCTCTTCAGCCAGCTCGCCGAGGGCCTTGCGCACCCCACGCAGACGGAAGGCGATCAAAAGGACCAGCACACCAAAGGCCAGGAAAACCGCTCCCAGCAGCCAGGTCACGGAGACCAAGGTGCCCACGGGATCGTACATGAGCCAAAGCCCCAGCACGATCAGCACCGCGCTCAAAAGCAGCCAGTTCCCCCACGCGCTTTCACCCGCCTTGCGTGCCCGGAAGGCACGCAGGAGCAAGGCCGCGCCTGAAATGGCGATCCACAGGCCGAGCAGCACGGGTATCAATCCGATCACCTGCGGGTTGGTGAGCAGCAGCACGCCGATGGCGATGTCCAGCAGGCCCTCCAGCAGGAAGCCGGTCCACGTGGGTTGTTCGCGGTTCACCACGGCCAGCACCACTTCCGCCACGCCCCCCACCAGGGCCAGCAGGCCCAGATAGAACACGATGGCGGCCAGGGTCAGTTCAGCATTGTACAGAACGAACAGGCCCATGAAAAGAAGGAGAACACCTTTCAAGGCCAGCAGCCACCAGTTGCGGAACATGTTCGTTGAATGAATGGGTTTGTTGTGCAATGACCCGGCACAAGATGACGTGGCCGGATGGCAATGGCGTGAAGATACCGGACAGCAGCATGTGGCAGGCACATTCCTGTGCACCTGCGATCCGATACGATGTGGTGGGACCCTTGCCAATGGACACCTTTGCGCCATGGCCTCCATCGGCATTGCTATCCACCACGCCGCAGCCCTCTTGCGTCAGGGTGAAGTGGTCGCCATCCCCACCGAAACGGTCTATGGCCTGGCCGCGAACGCCTTCGATGAAGCCGCCGTGCTCAAGGTGTTCCAGGTGAAGCAGCGGCCCAGCTTCGACCCGCTCATCGTGCACATCGGCCAACGGGAGGATGTGTCGCGCGTGGTGAAGGAACTTCCACCGGGTGCCGAGGCCTTGATGAACGCCTTTTGGCCGGGTCCGCTCACGCTGGTGCTGCCCAAGCAGCCCGCCGTGCCGGATCTCGTCACCAGCGGGCTCGATACGGTGGGTGTGCGCATGCCGGCGCATGCGCTCACACAGGAATTGCTCCGGTCGTTGGACTTCCCCCTGGCCGCCCCCAGCGCCAATCCCTTCGGCTACGTGAGCCCCACCACCGCACAGCACGTGGCGGACCAACTAGGCGAGCGCATTCCCTACATCCTGGACGGCGGCCCCTGTGTTGTGGGTGTGGAAAGCACGATCCTGGGCTGGGAAGGTGATCGATGGGTGCTCTACCGTCCGGGAGGCATTGCGGTGGAGCGCATCGAGGAGGTCATCGGTCGGGTGCATCCGCAGCAGCGGCATGTCATTCCCGTGGCGCCCGGCATGCTGGAGAGCCACTACGCCCCGCGCAAGCCCGTGCACCTGGGCGATGTGCCCAGCCTGCTGCGCCGCTTCGCCGGGCAACCCATGGGGGTCATCGCTTTTCGAGAGACGCACCCGGCGCACCGCTGCGAAGTGCTTTCCGAGCGCGGCGACCTGGCCGAGGCCGCGCGCCACCTCTTCGCCGTGCTGCGTGAATTGGACCAGAGCGACTGCGCGGTGATCCTGGCCGAGGTCTTCCCCGATGAAGGGCTGGGCCGGGCGATCAATGACCGGTTGCGGAGGGCGTCTTGCCTGAACATTCCATCACAATTGTGACCCGGGCAGGCGTCCAAGCCCATCGAGAGAACCCTTGGCATAACAATCAGACAATGAGGCTATTACCCCCCCCCCCCCCATGAAAATCCCATAAACAGCGGGTAGCGGGTATTCAAGTATGTGGCGTAGCAAATAGGCTTGTGCCAAAATCCATGGATGTCATGAATGTCAAACGCCGCATTGAGTTAGTTGCATTCTCCGTCATTGGTGTAGCAGTACTATTGGGCTGTCGAAAAGAGCCCAAAGACTGGAGTGCCCCTTCACAGCAATCGAACCGCATCTTCGATCAGCAAGTTGCGCAAGGGATTTGAAGTTCGCATGTGGTGGTAGTATGTTGGAATTCGATGACACAGCACACTTCTGGAGCGTGTATGATTGTCTTGAGTCGGCGGTATCAGATCACATTGATGAGGCATGGTCGCTCTATGGGTCGTACGGTTTGGACGCGATGAACGATAGCCTAGATAGTCTCGGATTCTACGATGAGTATCCGTTGTATATGTTCGAGACATCCCTTGGCTTTAACTCATACCGTAAGCTGATCTGGGATTTAGAGAACGCATGGCTTGCATCTGGAATGACAGGATTGGACCCCGACGATGTGGACGTAGTAGGTGATGCGGTCCTGGCTGCAATGTTGAACTCGCAAGGAGCCGTTATGATCGGAGGCGTTATTCATTATGTGGATCCTTTAGGTACGTGGTGGAAGATTTTGAATGGCGATTGCTCATTACTCGCTCTGCTGATATCCTCGCCAGATGCCGCCGCTCTAGACTCAAACGTCTGGACTTATAAGTGGACACCTACTGGTGAGTGTAGTTTTGGGTTTGTGGATAAGAATCACCAGACATGGGATAATAACAAGAAGAAGCTGAAATGGAAGCATTGGCATGCATACTCATCCATTGATGGTGAATGGGTTTATACCGGACTTCAAAAGACCTATCGTCGCATACTTGGAATTTGGTTCCGATTACAAGTGTCACACAACACAAAGGTGTATGGCATTGCAACCTACCATAACTGCTATGACACGCTTCACTACTCCGAGGTCAAAGTAAGGCCAGGTAGCTCATGCAGGTCAGAGGCAAGGCATAGTATCGATTATGATCGATACAAGAGCTGTGATCCACGCGCTGAGTTTAGAGCTGACGGAGCGCTGGTTGCCACAAATATTCAATGCCTGTGAGAAGTGTTGACTTTAGGAATGACTGGGGCAGACGATTGTTATTTCTGCTTGCTCTCACTCCAACGTTTGTCCATGGAATGGGGTTTGATGATTCACAGCAAGCCCAGAGGGGGATTCGTGTGTTGATCGGTGGCGCGATGTCACCGAAGGCTATGGTCACAACCTTGGCTGGAAACGCTACCGCCTTTCAGCCGTTGGTCACCGTGAACTGGGACCTTTCGGTCAACTACCGACAGCGGATCGGTGATCTGACCAGCCTGCGCGTCGGTCTCCAGATAATGGGCGTTCCACATGCGTTCGCGGTGACTTATGGCGATCTGCTTAGTTCGGGGGGTCAGGTCCTGTTACCGGCAGGCAGTTTCAATAGCTATAGTGGAGAGTTTGACCGGTTCAGTGTGTTGGGTGGTTACATGCGCGAAATGGTCAGTACCGGCGGTTGGCATGTCGATGCGTCTTTCGTTTTTGCCTTAACCCCCCGACGAGGTTATGACAGGATATCGAACACATTAAGTGAAGTGATCGGCGATACATCGATCATTCTCTTGCGGACCAGTGGAGCGCAGAAAGAAGCCTTAGAGTTCAGTGTCGGGCTTGAGGGCAGCTTTTATCGTGTGACCAACAGGCTGAACCAAGTCGGAGTGAACTTGGCATTTTGGTTCGCCCCCTGGTCTGTGTATGAGAGGCAGTACATTACCACTCCCGGGCAGGCCTCGGAAAGTCGGGGCACGGTAAGTCAGGTCGCGAGCTATCTTAGCTTGAAGGTCTTTTACGAGTGGACTTGGGGTTTTCCGAAAGTGCCTCGACACATGGAGCCAAAGTGAGGCGGACTTTACCCTTGTTGCGTCCATCAGCCAAGCGATACACCTGGATCCTGATCGCGTTGGTGGTTCAAGAAGGACGTGCTCAGATGGGATCGGAAGCACCCCGGCATCATTTGGATGTCGCCATCGCGTATCTCAGGCAACCGGATTGGTTCATTACACGTGAGAATGGCGCTGTTCAACCGATCGGGCGTGTTCGCGAGCATGGGGTGGATGTCTCTCTATATTACGGTCGTCGGATCAAACCTGAATGGGCCGTATGCTTTGGAACGATGCTCTGGCAGGCGACCGGGCGCAAGGGATCAGTGAGCATTCCTGCCGGCACCAGTACCTGGCAGGCGGGCGAACTTTCCAGATCATTCAGGTCATCCGTTTGGCAGGCCCCCGAGGCGCCCTTCGCATCGATGCGTGCCATGCTGCTGTTACAGTATGAGCGGTTTTGGCCTAGCGGCTTCGGTGTGCGTTCGGCAATTGGGCCTGACCTGCGCTACTTGGATGGCTGGTTTGAATACAACCTGAGTTACACTTACCGTGATAGCTCGGCGACGCGTAGGAACGAGACCGGCTTGACCATGGTGACCGGGAATGTGACGGAGTGGATCCTGGGCCTTCGCGCGCAAGCGGATATGACCTTCAGGACCGCGCGATGGAATTTGTGGTGGTTGGGATTGAGTATGGTGTTGACCCCTGCCGACAATGGGGCTGGACGCTATGGCTTCTTTGCAGGCCAGCCCGAGGAGTTGAGTGGCAGCTTGCGACTGAACGCAAGCCAGTTCGGTGTGCGAATAGGCCACACCTTCACCTGGGGACCACCGAAGGAGCCGCAATGGGCGAAGAAGGCCAGGGATAGAGGTGTCCCTATGGAGTGAACGACAATATTGGGTTTGGAAAACCCGCCCCGCCCAGCTTATCTTTTGGCTCGCCACCAACCCGCCACCCGCCATGAGCACCACGCTGAACACGAAGGAGCTGACGCTGGTGTACGACAGCACCACGTCAGAAGGCCGCAAGGCACTGGCCTATGCCTACAGCATCGCCCCCAAAGTGAACAAGCAGGATGTGAGCGAGGTGAGCCTCTCGAGCACCTTCGTGCGGCAGGTCGTGAAGCAGTTGAACGTGCGGCCGAAGGACCTGCTCAACCGGGCCCACCCCTACTACCAGCAGCACATCCGCGGCCGCGACCTGGATATGGAGGGTTGGCTGCACGTGCTCACGCACAACCCCGGCCTGCTCAAGGCCCCCATCGCCCTCATGGGCGACCGCGCCGTGATCTGCGAGCCCGCTTCGCTGATCAACACCCTCTACGAGGCCCAGCGCAAGGCCAGCTGAGCGCACCCCCGGGCATTCCCTTCCGAAAGGCGATCTTTGCGCCCCCCACGGGCGTTGTCCCCGTGCACGAACGGGCCACGTCCGCACATGAAGAAGAAGGTCGCCATCCTCGGTTCCACCGGCAGCATCGGTACGCAGGCACTGGATGTGGTGCGTGACCAGCCGGAACATTTCGAGGTGGAGCTCCTGACCTGCGGCAACCGCGTGGACCTGCTGATCCAGCAGGCGTTGGAATTCAAGCCCAACGCGGTGGTGATCGGCGATGCCGCCCGACTGGCCGAGGTGAAGGATGCGTTGTTTCCGAAAGGGATCAAGATTTACGCCGGTTCGGACGCCCTGGAGCAGGCGGTGACCATGGAGGGCATCGACCTGGTGCTCACCGCACTGGTGGGCTACGCCGGGCTGCGGCCCACGCTGGCGGCCATCGGGGCGGGCAAGCCCATTGCGCTGGCCAACAAGGAGACGCTTGTGGTGGCGGGGGAACTGGTGACGAAGGCCGCGCGGGAGAAAGACGTGGACATCTACCCCGTGGACAGCGAGCACAGCGCCATCTTCCAATGCCTGGCCGGCGAATGGCACAACCCGATCGAGAAGATCGTGCTCACCGCCAGCGGCGGGCCCTTCCGCGGAAGGACGCGCGCCGAGCTCGCCACCGTCACCAAGGCCCAGGCGCTGAAGCACCCCAACTGGGAGATGGGCGCCAAGATCACCATCGACAGTGCCAGCCTGATGAACAAGGGGCTGGAGGCCATCGAGGCCAAGTGGCTCTTCAACCTGAAGCGCGAACAGATCGAGATCGTGGTGCATCCGCAGAGCATCATCCACAGCATCGTGCAGTTCCGTGATGGCAGCATGAAGGCGCAGATGGGCCTGCCGGACATGAAGCTGCCCATCCAGTACGCCATGACCTTCCCGCAGCGTCTGCCCACCACCTGGCCGCGCTTCAACTTCACCCAATATCCCGCGCTCACCTTCGAGCAACCCGACCTGGATTCCTTCCGCAACCTGGCCCTTGCGCTGGAGGCCATGGACCAGGGTGGCAACGCCCCCTGCGTGCTCAACGCCGCCAATGAGGTGGCCGTGGAGCTCTTCCTGAAGGAGGCCATCGGATTCCTGGAGATGAGCGATGTGGTGGCCCACACGCTCGCCACCGTGCCCTTCGTGGCCCATCCCACCTTACAAGACCTGGAGGCCAGCGATGCCGAGGCGCGTCGCGTGGCCCGTGAACGAACCACCCCTGCATGGAATTCCTGATCAAAGCCGCCCAGCTCATCCTGAGCCTCTCCATCCTCGTGGTGCTGCACGAGCTGGGGCACTTCATCCCCGCACGCCTCTTCAAGACCCGCGTGGAGAAGTTCTTCCTCTTCTTCGACCCCTGGTTCGCCCTGTGGAAGAAGAAGGTGGGCGACACCGTGTACGGCATCGGCTGGCTGCCCTTGGGCGGCTACGTGAAGATCAGCGGCATGGTGGATGAGAGCATGGACAAGGACCAGATGGCCAGGCCACCGGAACCCTGGGAGTTCCGCAGCAAGCCCGCCTGGCAGCGCCTCATCATCATGGTGGGTGGCGTCACGGTGAACCTGTTGCTGGGCCTCTTCCTCTATACCCTGGTGCTCTTCGTGTGGGGCCGTGAGTACCTGCCGCTGGAGCGCATGACCTGGGGCGTGCACCCGGCAGAGGTGATGCAGGAGCAGGGCTTCCGCGATGGGGACAAGATCCTGAGCGTGGGCGAGCATGAGGTGAAGGCACTGGAGGATGTGGGCAAGGCCATCCTGATCGATGGTGAACGCAGCGTGACCGTGGGGCGCGATGGCGAGTTGGTGACACTTACCCTGGACGGGGAGGTACACGAGCTGATCTTGGAGAAGCGCGTCAAGTCGCTCTTCACCCCGTGCATCCCCTTTGTGATCGACAGCATTGTGCAGGGGAAGAACGCGGAGAAGAGCGGCGGCTTCCGCAAGGGTGACCGCGTGATGGCCGTGGACACCGTGCCCACGCCCTACTTCGCCGACTTCGTGAAGGCGGTGAAGGACCGAAAGGGAAAGTCCGTGGTGGTGGGTGTGGAGCGCGCGGGTGCGGGCCTGGTGGAAGTGACCGTGGACGTGGATGAGAACGGGCAGGTGGGCCTGGGCAACCAGCCCCTGGACAAGCTCTTCGAACTGGAGCGCGAGCACTACAGCCTGGCCGCCTCCATACCGGCTGGCATCCGCTATGGTGTGGAGACCCTGGGCGGCTATGTGAGCTCCTTGAAACTGCTCTTCACCCGCTCCGGCGCACAGCAGATCGGCGGCTTCGGGGCCATCGGCAGCCTCTTCAGCCCGGTGTGGGACTGGCAGCGCTTCTGGGAGATGACCGCCTTCCTGAGCATTGTGCTCGCCTTCATGAACATCCTGCCCATCCCCGCGCTGGACGGGGGTCACGTGCTTTTCCTGCTCTATGAGATGGTCACCCGGCGCACCCCCAGCCAGAAGGTGCTGGAGTACGCCCAGATGGTGGGCATGGTGTTGCTGCTGGGCCTGGTGCTCTTCGCCAACGGCAACGACCTTTTCCGCTGGATCAGCGGGAAATAGGGAACCCTGAAGGGCGTACTCCGTAGGAAGGGGCGGACTTATTCCGCTTCCCATGCCCCGTGTGATCCTGGTCGAGGACGATACCCTTGTGCGCACCCTGCTGATGCGCCGCATGACCCAGGCCGGGTGGAGCGTGGTGGCCCTGAAGGATGGGCGCGACATCCAAGCCATCATCAATGCCCAACAGATCGACCTGCTCGTGGTGGACCTGGGTCTGCCTTACATGGACGGACTGGCGCTGCTGGAGAGCATCCGGGCGCGGGGTGTCACCATTCCCGCTTTGGTGATCAGCGGCTACGAATTACCGCACCTGCAGGACACCGTGCGCAGTGCCGGCGCCCATGACATGCTGCAGAAGCCCTTCGACCAGGAGGAGCTATTGGTGCGCATGCGCCGTCTGCTCGCCGCCTGAACGCCACATCCTTCACACCATTCCTTGTCGGTAGCGCACACCCGCGAACGAACTTCGTGGCGTGGAGCTGGATGTGCTCATCGTGGGCCAGGGACTGGCCGGTACCGTGCTCAGCGAGACCCTGGCGGCGCGTGGGCTGCGCGTCATGCTCTTCGATGCGCCGCGTGAGGGCCGTGCCAGCTGGGTGGCCGCCGGCGCGGTGAACCCCATTGTGCTGCGCCGTACCGTGGCCACCTGGCGCGCTTCGGAAATGCTGGCCGTGTCAGGTGCCTTCTATCGCGAAATGGAGCAGCGGCATGATGCGCACTTCTGGCATCCCCTTCCCGTGGTGGAACTCTTCGCCACACCGCAGGATGCGGGTATCTGGCGTTTGCGCAGCCGCGAGCCCGAACTCGGGCGCCTGCTCACCAATGGTCCGGTGGAGGACCCCGGCCTTGCGCGCCTGCCGCAACCCTACGGCCATGGCGTGGTACCGCGCAGTGCCTGGCTGGACATGCAGCGTATGCTTTCCACGCACCGCAGCCACTGGGTCCAGCAGGGCTGCTTGGTGGAGCGCGAAGTGGCCTTGAGCGATGTGCAGGAAGGAACAGATGGTGTTTCCATCGGAACGCATCACGCACATGTGCTCATCTGGTGCGTGGGCCCCTTTGCGATCACACCCGGTCTGGTGCCCGTGCGCGGTGAGGGGCTCACCGTGCGCATGCCGGGGCTGGGTTTGAAGAGCATCGTGCATCGCGGGGTTTTCGTGGTGCCGCTGGGTCAGGACCGCTACCGCGTGGGCGCCACCTTCGCGTGGGACGATGTATGGAGCGGCCCCACGGAGGAAGGCCAGCGCTACCTGCTTGACCGTCTGGCCCGGCTGTGGAGCGGACCGGTGGAGGTGCTGGAACACTGGGCAGGGGTGCGGCCCACGGCCCGCGACCGCCGCCCGATCCTGGGCCGCACCAGCGCGCATCAAGCGGTGTTCAATGGGCTGGGGTCGCGCGGGGCAATGCTTGCGCCGTGGTGCGCAGCGCACCTGGCCGACCACCTCTTCGCCGGCAGGCCGCTCGATGCCGAGGTGGATGTGGCGCGGTTCACCGCCTAAGCCGAACTTTGAACGATGCGCACGCCGGGACCACTCGCTGCACTTGGTGTGCTCGTTGTCACAGGGCTGCTGGCCGCATGCACCGCGCACAAGCCCACGGTGCAGGTTGCACCTGCGCGCGATGTACGCTGGGCACCCATCGATTCGCTGGACAGCCTGGGCCTGTACCGCTCGGCGCTCTCCGCCACGGACAGTTTGCTGGCCGCTGCGCAACGCGAAGGCGATTGGCGCACCGAGTTCCGCGCGTGGATGTATCGCAGCCGCTTGCGACAGGTATTGGATGAGGAGGCCTGGCCAGAGGTGTTGAATGAGCTGGAGATGCGCACCATCACAGCCGGGTTCCCGCTGAAGCAACTGCTGCATTCGGTCACGGCGGAGTTCCTGAGCGTGCAGTACCGCCATGCGTTGTGGGATATCGCCGGGCGCGATGAGGTGGAAATGGAAGCGGATGATCCCCTGACCTGGGGCGTGAAACCTTTTGTGGAGCGCATCCTCGCGCACCACGCCGCGGCGCTGGAGCCCTACGACAGCCTACGCCAAACACCCGTTGCGGAACTCGGCCCCTTGCTCGCTGGTGATCCCCGTGCGCTTCACCTGCGACCCTCGCTTTTCGACCTGCTGGCGCACCGCGCGCTGCGCGTGTACCACGAACCCTTGATGCGGCTCGCCGGTCCACTGGACCGCTTCGAATTGAATGATGCGCGCCACTTTGCGCTGTTCGAGGACTTCGCCTACCGCAGGCTCGAGCATCCGGACAGCGGCTCCTGGCCCTTTCAGGCCTTGCGCCTGCACCAACGGCTGGAGCGCGCGCACCTGAGCGACGATGCGCCGGACGCGCTGGTGTCCGCCACACTGGAACGACTCACCTATGTGCATGCGAACAGCACCCTTCCGCAGAAGGACTCGCTGCTGCTGCGTGCGTTGGAGACCCTGCGTACGCGCCTGCCGGAGGACAGCTGCTGGAGCGAAGTGACCTGGAACCTTGCGGAATGGCATGGTCGCACAGGCGATCGCCACGACCGCCTGGGCAGCGGCTTGTGGAAGGACGAGAAGCGTACAACCCTTGCGCTCTGCGATAGCGCGATCTCACGTTTCCCCGGCAGCTTCGGTGCGCGCAATGCGGAAGCGTTGAGGGAACGGTTGCTGAAGCCGGACCTGAAGCTGCATGCGGAGGGCACCGTCACGCCGGACAAGCCCTTCAAGGTGGCGGTCACCTACCGGAACACCCCGAAGCAGTGGCTGCGCCTGGTCGCTGATCCGGACCGAGGCGTCTGGCGGAGCCGCTTGGACACGCTGGTGCGCCGCACTCCCCTGCGCAGTTGGAGCGTGGAACTTCCCGATGACGGTGACCTGAACGAGCACCTGGTGGAGCTGGGCATCGAAGCGCTGCCGATCGGGCGGTACACACTGGTGGTGAGCAGCGGGCCGGACTTCGTGAAGGATATGGATGCGATGGTCTCTGCCACCTTCCATGTGTCGCGATTGGCAGTGGCGGATCGTCATGAGAACGGGATCATGGAGCTGTTGGTGCTGGACCGCGAGAGCGGCTGGCATCGCCCCGGCGTGCAGGTGGAGTGCTTCGGGCAGCGTTGGGAGAATGGCGCGCAGAAGTCCGTTCTGCTCACCACCGACACCACCGATCGCGATGGGCGTATCCGCTTTGCATTGCCCGAGGGGCTCAACCAGGCCTTCTTTACCATAACCGACGGTGCCGACCGCCTGACGACGCCATCCCGCCACGCCTATCGCTACCGCACAGCACAGAACGACAGCATCCGGTCCTTCCTCTTCACCGACCGCGCGATCTACCGCCCGGGCCAGGAGGTCTTCGTGAAAGGCATCGTCACGGTGAAGCGCGATGGCAGAACTGTGGTGAAGGAGAGGTACCGCAGCACGGTGAAGTTCCAGGATGTGCATGGCCGATCGATCGACTCGGCTTCCGTGGTCACCGATGACTTCGGCGCCTACACCGTGCGCTTCACCGCACCGCGCGGGGCGCTTACCGGCGGCATGACCATCCGCGACGCGCATGGAACACGATGGCTCCGTGTGGAGGAGTACAAGCGGCCCACTTTCGAAGTGGTGCTCGATACGCTGCACGGGCAGCACCGGCTGGGTGATGAAGTGGTGATCTCCGGAACAGCGCGGAGCTATGCCGGGGTGCCATTGGATGGTGCGCAGGTGAAATACACCGTGCGGCGTATCACGCACAGGCCTTGGTGGCAGGCCATGCGCTGGGATGGCCTCGCATGGGGGCATGCCACGGATGTGCATGCGGGCAACACCATATGTGACAGTTCGGGACGGTTCCGGGTCGTGTTCACCGCCATGCCCGACCGCACCATACCGCCGGAATCCGATCCATCCTTCACCTTCGACATGGAAGCTTCGGTCACCGATGTGAGCGGGGAGACCCAACAGGGAAGCACATCCCTCCGGCTGGCCCATCGAGCCTTCGGCATTGAGCTGGACGTGAAGGAAGCGGTGGATCGCAGCGATGCGGCGATCGGCCTGCGTGCGGTTGGCCTGGACGGCCGCACGGTGGATGTGCCGTTGAACGTGCGGATCGTGAAAGTCGCGGCACCCCAGCGTCCATTGCGTGCCCGGCAGTGGGAACGCCCCGACCGCTTTGTGATGACACGCGAGGAGCACGCCGTTCGCTTTCCTGACGACCCCTTCGACCGGGAGAATGAGGACTTGAGCTGGCCGGAGCAGCAGGAGGTGTTACGCGTGATGGAATGGCGTGGTGCGAAGCGGGACCTTTCGCTCACCGGAGCGGACCAGTGGGATGTGGGCGCTTACCGGGTCGTGGTGGAGGCGCAGGATGAGCGGGGCGGAATGCTGCGTGTGGAGAAGGTCTTTCGCCTGATCGACCACGAGGTGCAGTTGAGCGGCGCGGCGGACAAGGCCTTCCATGTGGAGTTGCTCAAGGGCGATGTGGAGCCTGGTGCGCGGGCGGTGCTGCTGGTGAACAGCGGACTTCCGGAAGGCCGTGTGTTGATGGAGATCGAGCGTGGCGGGCGTACCGCAGTGAGCAAATGGTTGGGCCTGAAGCGTGCCCAGCAACGCGTGGAACTACCCGTACTGGAGGAGGATCGCGGCGGCTTCTTCGTGCACTTCCTGTGTGTGGAGCGCGGGAGGGAACACCGCCAGACCGTGCGGATCGATGTGCCGTGGAGCAACAAGGACCTGCAGGTGGAGTGGATGAGCTTCCGCGACCATTTACGGCCGGGTGAGCCCGAGGAGTGGCGCCTGCGCATCCGTGGCCCCAAGGGTTCACAAGTGGCCGCACAGGTGCTCGCCCTGATGTATGACGCTTCGCTCGATCGCTTCGTGGAGCATGAAGTGGGACTGAGCGTGTGGCCCGAAGCACAAGCAAGGCTTGGTTGGTTGAACGCCCTTCCCTTCCAGAACGCCTTTGGTGAAGGGTATGGGAGCAAGCGGTCCAGGGAAGCGGTGGAACGCAACTGGCCCGCGCTGAACGTGTTCGACGTGGATGAGGATTGGCTGCTGCCGCAGGATGCGGATGACATGTATTCAATGAAGAAGCGCCGATTCCGAACAGTGGCAAGCCCGTCCTTTGATGCCTTGCCGGCTTCGCAGCTGCGGTTCGCGCACATGGCGGTCGAAAGGGATGAAGCAGGATACGTGGAGAATGAAGAGACGACCCCTTCTCCTGCCATGCCGGCATTGCGTTCGGACTTCCGCGAGACCGCCTTCTTCCTGCCCGACCTGCTCACCGATCGCGATGGCAGTGTGGTGCTCCGCTTTACCACACCGGACGCGCTCACGCGCTGGAAGCTGCTGGGACTGGCACACACACGCGAGCTTCAGTTCGCCACTTTCCAACGCGAAGCGGTCACGCAGAAACCGCTGATGGTGGTGCCGCACCTGCCGCGCTTCCTGCGCGCCGGCGACCGCATCACGCTCACGGCCAAGATCAACGTGCTGGAGGAGGGACGCGCCGAAGGAATGGCGGGCATCGAGCTCTTCGATCCCTTCACAGGGAAGGCCATGGACAAGGCTTTCGGTGTGCGGGTGAAGGAGCAGGCCTTCGTGGCCGCAAAGGGTGAAAGTGCTGTGGTGGCCTGGACGCTGACGGTGCCAGAAGGTGTGGAAACATGCGGGCTACGCATCACCGCGCGCAGCAAGGGCGGTCCATCGGGAACGCTTGCGGCTGCCGATGGTGAGGAGCATGTGTTGCCGGTACTCACGGACAGGGTGCTGGTCACCGAGAGCGTGCCGCTGTGGAGCAATGGGCAGGGCACACGTCGCTTCACGCTGCCGAACCTGCTGGCATCCGGTTCATCCACCACGCTGAAGCATCAGTCCCTCAAGCTGGAGCTCACGCCCGATCCAGTGTGGTACGCCGTTCAGGCGCTGCCTTACCTGATGGAGTTCCCGCATGCCTGCGCCGAGCAGCTCTTCGCCCGCTACTACGCCAACCGCATCGCGAAGCAGGTGCTGGATACGCGGCCAGCCGTGCGGGACATGATCGCGGCATGGCATACGAAAGGCCCGGATGCCTTCATCAGTGCGCTGGAGAGGAACGCGGCGCTGAAGGATGTGCTGCTCACGGAAACACCCTGGGTGTTGGATGCGCGCGACGGAAAGGAGCGACGTGCACAGGTGGCCCTGCTCTTCGATCTGCAGCGCATGCACGGGGAGGAACAAGCCACCCTGCAACGCCTGCGCGAGATGCAACTGGACAACGGCGCGTGGCCCTGGTGGAGCGGCATGGCTGGCGACCGCTTGATCACCCAGCACATCGTGTCGGGCTTCGCGCATTTGCAGGCCGTGAACGCGGGGGGATGGAGCGAGGCTTCCGGCGTGGAGCCCATGCTCCGCAGTGCGATGCGATGGCTGGATGCAGAGGTGGCCAGGGCACATGAACGCCGCATGCGTGAACGGGATGCGGAGGCGATGCGGCAGTTCCGTCCGGGCTATGCGGACATCCACTACCTGCTGGTCAGGGGCAGGTTTAATCGGATGCCGCTGGACTCTGCCACACACGCGGCGGTGGCTTATCTCAACAGCCGCGTGCAGGCGGAGTGGACGAACTACGGCCTGCAGGAGCAGGCCATGATCGCCATGGTGCTGTACCGCATCGGGGAGCAGGCCACCGCTGCCACCATCCTGCGCAGCTTGAAGGAACGTGCCACGGTAAGCGAGGAGCTGGGCATGTACTGGAAGACTTCCGCACGCGGCACCGGTTGGAACGAATTCCCGGTGGAGACACATGCCCTGCTCATGCTGGCCTTCCTGGAAGTGACCAAGGATACCGAAGCGGTGAACGCCTTGCGCACACATCTGCTCACGACCAAGCGCACCACGGATTGGGGCAGCACCAAGGCCACCACCGAGGCCTGCCACGCCTTGTTGTTCACCGGCGATATAAAGGGAAGCATGGTGCAGCCTGTGGTGAAGGTGGGCGGGCTGGTGGTGAAGCCGAACGCACAGGACGCTGCCGGCATCACGCTCGAGCACACCTGGTCTGCTGCGGAAGTGAGGCCGACCATGGGCGAGGTGAGTGTAAGTGCATCAGGTGGGCAACCGCTGTGGGGCGCACTGCATTGGCAGTACCTCGAACAGGCGGACAAGGTGAGCGCGCATGCGAGTCCCTTGCGGATCGAGCGCCGCGTGTTGGTGAACACGCGCACCACCGAAGGCCCGGTGCTCTTGCCACTGGATAAAGGGCGCACGCTGCGGCCTGGTGATCGCATCACCGTGCGGCTGGAGCTGCGCACCGATCGTTGGCTGGACCATGTGCACGTGAAAGACCTGCGCGCAGCCGGGCTGGAGCCGATGGATGCGTTAAGTGGATATCGTTACCAAGGTGGTATTGGCTTCTACCAGAGCATCCGCGATGCCGCCATGCACTTCTTCATCGATCGCCTGGCACCCGGAACCCATGTGTTCGAGTACGCCCTGCGCGTGGCCCATGCGGGTGACTTCAGCAACGGCCTGGCCCGAGCGCAGTGCATGTACGCACCCGAGTTCGGCAGCCACAGCGAAGGAAGCCGCTTGGTGGTGAATGAAATGGAGTGACACCGGAACGATCCGGAGCCTCGGGAATAGTGGGATGGCCTTCCTGTGGTTTGACCCGCGCGATCTATCGTGGGACATTTGCACATGCTCCAGCCGCTCGTCCCGGTGATGCGCCACGTGCTCCGCATCGTGCTCCTGCTTTGTGTTCCACTCGCTGGCCCCGCCCAGGACCAGGTGTTCATCCGTCCGGATGCGTCCGGTCAACTGGAGTTCCTTGGCGAGACCATGGCCTACCGCGACTGGGACAGCACCCGCGTTTTCCCGGATGAACGCACCCGGCCCGAGCGCATCGGTTTCCACGCGAAAAAGGATTGGTACCTGCACAAGGAATGGCGCGCCGACGCGCTGCCCCAGGGAGAAGATCCTGTGCTCCAGAAGAACGATGGCACGCGCGGTGATGGCCGTGTGGTCGACTTGACCGTGGATGGACAACTCTACACCAGTGTGAACCCATCGGATAACGACATGGCCGTGGGGCCGAACCACGTGATCCAGATGATCAACGGCTCCTCGGGCGCCTACTTCCGCATCTTCAACAAGAGCGGCACTGCGCTGGGCGCACAGACCTATCTGGACAATTTCATCAATGCCATTGGTGGCATCACCACCTACAGCGGGCTCGGTGACTGCATCGTGATGTACGACGCGCTGGCCAACCGCTGGCTGATGAGCGAGTTCTCCGCGAGCGGCAACCGCTTGGTGATGTGTGTCTCGTCCTCGGCCGACCCCACGGGCACCTGGTACGCTTACTCGATCACCTGCCCTGGCTTTCCCGACTATCCGAAGTATGCGGTGTGGAACGGGCTCTACGTGATCACCACCAACGAGAGCAGTCCGGCGATCTATGCACTACAGCGCGACCAGATGCTCGCCGGCCTGTCCGCTTCCTACCAGCGGTTCACCGTGTCCAGTTATCCCACCATCGGCTTCCAGGCCTGCACGCCGGTTAATTTCAGCGGGGGCACCGCACCACCAGGTGGGGCGCTGGCCATGTTCATGCGCATGGCCGATGATGCCTGGAGCGCCTCGGTGCCCAATGATCGCCTGGAGATCTGGACCATGAACATCAATTGGGCGGTGCCTGCCAGTTCGGTGATCACCGGACCCACCTTCCTGGCCACCCAGGCCTTCGACACCGGGCTCTGCGGTTACACCTCTTTCTCCTGCATCGATCAGCCGGGCACCACCATCAACCTGGACCCGCTGCGCGAAGTGCTGATGAACCGCGTGCAGTACCGCCACTTCGGCACGCACGAGAGCATCGTGTGCAACCACGCAGTGGACGTGAACGGTGCGGACCGTGCGGGTGTGCGCTGGTATGAGCTGCGGCGCACGGGCGGCACGGGGAACCCGTGGTCCATCCATCAGCAGGGCACCTATTCGCCCAACACCGAGAGCCGCTGGATGGCGGCCATCGATATCAACGCGAACGGCGACATCGGCCTGGCCTACAACGTGAGCGGAGCGAGCACCTATCCCTCGATACGGCACACCGGCCGCTATGCGAGCGATCCGTTGGGCCAGATGACCTTCACCGAGGCCAGCATCGTGGCCGGCACCACTTACAACAACAGCAACCGCTATGGCGATTACAATTCGCTGGGGGTGGACCCCGCGAACGGCACCACCTTCTGGGGCACCAGCAACTACAATCCCACCACCAGCTGGCGCACCCGCCTCTTCGCCTTTTCGCTACCGGCACTGAACGTCGCCGCAGGGGTGAAGGTGCTGCTGGAAGGGCCCTATGCCGGTGCAGGAAGCATGAATGACAACCTTCGTGCGCAAGGCCTTGTGCCCCTCGCGGAGCCCTACACTGCGCTGGGCTACACCTATGTGGGTGCTGGCGGTGCGGGGGCCACGATCGCGCCGTCAGTGCTCACCGTCACCGGCAACAACGCCATCGTGGACTGGGTGGTGCTGGAACTGCGCAGTTCGACAACCCCGGCCAATGTGGTTTCCAGCCGCCCGGCCCTGCTGCAGCGCGATGGCGACGTGGTGGCATTGAACGGTACGGCAGCCGTCACCTTTGATCAGCCCCCGGGCAACTATCATATTGCCGTGCGGCACCGTAACCACCTGGGCACCATGACCGCCAGCCCGGTGGCTATGACCGGTGCCGCGGTATCGGTGGATTTCACCTCTGCAGCCTTGAGCGTATACGGCACCGATGCGCGCAAGAACGTAAGTGGTGTGCAGGTGCTGTGGTCCGGTGATGTCACCTTCAACCGCGTGATCGGATACAGCGGCCCGGGTAACGACCGTGATCCGATCCTGCTCAGGATCGGGGGTACGGTGCCCACCAACACAGTGACCGGCTACTTCAACGAGGACGTGAACCTGAACGGAGAGGTGAAGTACAGCGGAGGCGGCAACGATCGTGATCCGATCTTGCTGAATGTGGGCGGAACGGTGCCCACCAATACGCGCCTGGAACAGATCCCTTGAGGCCCGGTGTGCGCAGCTAACTTCGCCGCATGTTGCGTTTAACAAGCATCCTTTTCGCTTCGCTCCTGTGGGGCTGCGGAACGCCTTCCACAGATGAGACCGGTACCACGGCCGCTGCGCCACCGGCCGGAACGGACCTCTCATCGTACGACCTGCCGCTGTTGGTGACACTTCCGGACGCGCAACTCACCGGCGGGTCGGAACCTCAACTGGGCTGGCGCGAGGAGGAGGGCTGGTTCCAAGTGAATGCGGGTGATGCCTTCCGGCTGCGCATATCCGAAGAGCCCGGCGACTTTGCCCGGTTGAAGGCCGACCTGGAGCGGGACCCCATCCGTGAGGCCAGGGTCATCAAGGAGGAACCGGGGCTGTTGGTATACCGCCTGGAGTTCCCTGCGGAACCGGGCCTGGTCTTCGTGCATTTCTACCAGGTGATCACGGCGGGTGATCGCGCCTTTGTAGTGGAGAGCGACGGCGAAGGCCGCTTCACCGAGGCGGATGTGGAGCGCATGCGCACCTCCGTTACCCCCAAGGCCGATCCGGCATGAGGTCCTTGGGCCTTGTCTGGGCCTTGCTGCTGACAGCTGCCGTGCAGGCTCAGGACGCCTGGCGTGACAGTCTGGAAGCGTATTGGGAGCGCATCAACGCGGCGTACCGGGACACCGCCCACTCGCCCTTGAAGCCCGAGGACCGCGCGGTGTTCACCGCGCTCGAACGCTTTCCCATTGATCCGGCCTACCGTGTGCAGGCGCGTTTCAAGCCTGCGAAGTCCCCGGTGCCCTTCACCATGCGCACCACCACCCAGCGCCAGCCGGTCTATGTGGCATACGGCACCCTGGAGTTCAAACTGAACGGGCGGAAGTGCCGCCTTACGGTGTACCGCGATGCCGTGCCGCGTCCGGGCCTGGAAACCCACCTCTTCCTGCCCTTCACAGATGCCACGAATGGGGAGGAGACCTACGGCGGCGGTCGGTATATGGACCTCGCTGCGCCGCTGGGAGCCACGGTGGAACTCGACTTCAACAGGGCCTACAACCCCTATTGCGCGTATGGAGGCCGCTACTCATGCCCCATCCCGCCCAAGGAGAACCACCTGCCCGTGGCCGTGCGTGCCGGGGTGTTGAAGTTCCATGACTGAGGGCCCCCGGCCCCGCAAGGGGAAGATGCTATATTCGCCTGCCATCGGACCCATGATGAGAATTCTACGCGCCTCCGCCCTCCTTTTTTCCGCCACATTCCTTGCCACCTTCCCGGCGCTCGCGAGCGTGATCGTTCTGGAAGGGCAGTACCAGGGCAAGAACCTCTTTGTGCAGAACCCCTTCTCCGAAGCAGGTGTCGGCTTCTGCATCTTCGAGGTCACCGTGAACGGGCAGATCGCCACGGACGAGATCAACTCCAGTGCCTTCGAGATCGACCTGGCGGTCTACGGCCTGAAGGTCGGCGACAAGGTGGCGGTGCGCATCAGCCACAAGGACGGCTGCATGCCGGTGGTGCTCAATCCGGAAGTGCTCAAGCCCAAGAGCACCTTCGATATTGTGAAGCAGGAGGTCTCCACCGATGGCCTCTTCCGCTGGACCAGCAGCAACGAGACGGGTGAACTGCCCTTCATCGTGGAACAGAAGCGCTGGAACAAGTGGGTGCGCATCGGTGAAGTGATGGGCAATGGCACCCCCGGCGAGCATACCTACGAGTTCAAGGTGATGCCCCACAGCGGGGAGAACACCGTGCGGGTGAAGCAGGTGGACCTGAGCAAGAAGCCCCGCTACAGCGAGCCGGTGAAATTCACCGACCCCAGCGTGACCGTGGTCACCTGGAGCCCCCCCAAACCCAAGGACGAGGTGGTTTTCAGCGCCAGCACACTGTATGAGATCTACGACCAGTACGGCAACATCGTGAAGCGCGGCTATGCCAACCGAATCGACGTGAGCACCTTGAAGAAGGACCTGTACTACCTGAACTACGACAACAAGACGGGCGAGTCGTTCATCAAGCGCTGAGCCTGTACATCACCCACCGCACAGACCCTCCCCTGCGGAGGGTCTTGCATTTCAAGCCCAACACCCCGCAGACCACATCCCCATGGACCACCTGTTGCGCATCGAGCATTTGGGCATTGCCGTGAAGGACCTGGCGACGGCGGAGGAGGTTTACACGCGATTGCTGGGCAGCGGGCCGTACAAGCGTGAAGTGGTCGAACGTGAAGGGGTCACCACCTCGTTCTTCAAGGTGGGGCCCAACAAGATCGAACTGTTGGAGAGCACCACCCCGGACGGGCCCATTGCCAGGGCCATTGAGAAACGCGGCGAGGGCATCCATCACGTGGCCTTCGAGGTGGCGGACATCCGGGCGGAGATGGCGCGGCTGAAGGCGGCTGGATTCCAGTTGCTCAGCGAGGAGCCCAAGCCAGGCGCGGACAACAAGCTGGTGTGCTTCGTGCACCCGAAGAGCGCCAACGGAGTGCTTCTGGAGCTCACGCAGGAGATCGGCTGACCGGCAGGCAACTATCGGGCGATGACCACCCGTGTGCGGAGGTCATCGCACACCAGCACATACACACCATGGAGCATTGCCGGGGGCAGCGGAAGAACACCGGTGCCCTGCGGGGGGCTCGTCCGTTCCACGAGCGCGGCACCGCGCATGTCGTACAGGGTGATCCGTGATGCGGTCCGGCCTTCCGGCATGGTCCAACTCAGCGCACCTCCTGAAGGATCTACGACGACCAGCAGCAGCCCCGGTGCCGCGCTCGCAAGATCGCTTGTGCTGGTGGGGAAGCAGGGGTTCGTGATGTCCGGGGTCACCAGTACCTGATACAGAAAATGCTGGTCCTGATCGAGCGGGCAACGTTCATCGGATGCTGTTGCCATGAAGTGGTGCATGCCGTTGGAGCCCGGCGGCGCGGTCCAGCAGAATTCCAGCGAAGCGGGGTTGCCGTTCAGTATGCTCACGGTGGCACCGGGCAGCATGCTGGCCAGGTCTGTGGAGATGATCACCGAGTCGACCAGGTCGGGGTCCGCAATGGACAGGGTCGCGCAGATGGTGCCCCCCGCAGGCACTTCGATGGTACGCGGTCCGGTGACCGAACCCGTTCCGGAGAGGAAGGTGAGCGCGCCATCCGTGGCCAGGGGCGGCTGGTTGTTCAGGTTGCTGGTGGGCATGACCAAGACACGTTCCACCGAGGCCAGCACGTTGATGCCGTCCATCTGTCGCAGCTGCGGTACAATGATCCAATAACCAGCGGATGCGCTGCTGGGGGTGGTGAGCACCCCGGTGGTTGTGGAGATCGTCAGCCCCGGGTAGGGGTTGGGGCCGGTGAACATGGGGGTGAGGTAGGGGGCATTCACGCCCGATGAGGTTTGCATCGGGACCAGGGCGTAATGTGCAGTGCCCGGCCCGTCGTTCAGGCCCGCCATATCCAGCGTGAACGGGTTGTTGCTGGAACGCCAGGGCAGTGCGGGGTGCATGAAGCGGGGCGTATCCCGGCAGGGCATGTCCAGGTTGTTCAGCGTGGTGCGCGTCACCATTTCCACGGTCGTCGTGTTCATGTTGTTCGCCGGCACAAGGCAGCAGCTGGCGTACTGGAAGGTCCATGCGTCGCAGGGCGCGAGATTCACGAGGCCTGCGTACTCCACCCGTTGGATCCCGGGCAAGGCGCCGCCGGTGCAGGTGCTGCCGGGCATGCTGGTGGCACAGAGCGGGCTCACGTTCGCCGTCGCTGAAGGCACAAGGGCCAGGACCAGGTTGCCGGAGCCGCAAGGGCTGTTGTACTGCACCGTTTGTGTGGCACCGGGCGGCAGTCCCTGGCAATCCCGCCAAAGCAGCAGCTTCACCTCGTACTGATCGCCACTGATGAAGTGAAGGTCGATCTCCACCGCCAGATACTGCGAGGCCCGGCCATCGTTGCCGGCGAAAAGCAGGGCGAGGAGGAACGCAGGACGAACGAGGGTGGGGAGTGGGCGCATGAGTGAATGACGGTCACACCTGCCCCGTCGTTGCATCCACGCGCGTCAAACGAGCAGGCCCAGCCGTTCCACCAGTGCGGACAGGTCCTCGCGGGCCAGGTCCAGGTGCTCGGCGTGCAGGCCCACGGCCCGGGCCCCTTCCACATGTTGCGGCGAGTCGTCGATGAAGAGCGTGCGGCCTGGCAGGGCATGCTGCTCCTTCATCACATGCTGGAAGATCGCCGCATCCGGCTTCCGCAGGCCGATCTCACAGCTGTAGTAGGCGGCATCGAACTCCTGCTTGAAGTCGGTGATGCCGAAGTCGCGCCGGATGATGGTCTGGAAAGCGGGGACGTGAATGGCGTTGGTGTTGCTGAGCAGGAACACGCGGTAGCGCATGCGCAACTCCTCCACCAGCACCATGTGCGCAGGTGAGATCGTGCCGAGCATGGCGTTCCAGCCACTGTCGATCTGCGCGTCGGTGAGCGTGGTGCCGGTGATGTCCCGCAGGCGCTGCCGGAAATCCGCGGGTGTGAGCGTGCCCCGCTCGAAGTCATCGAAGAGCTGGTGCTGCCGGGCCTTGGCATACAGCGCGTCGAAGTCTTGCACGCCCAGTGCGGCGAAGGCCTGCGCAGTGCGGCCGTAGTCCACATCGATCAGCACCCCGCCCAGGTCGAGGATCACCGTGTCCAGTTGGGAGAGGTCCAGGCGTGACATGGGCGGCGAAGATATCCGGCGGCAGCCGGGCGGCCCATGCGATGCCCCACCGGACCGGTCAGCGGCACACCGCCACGTGGTAGCAGGCCTGTTGCTTCTCGCGCGTGGCGAAGAGCCGGTCATCCTCTTTGCGGAGCTTCACGATCACCTCGGCCAGGGTCTCGGCCAGGAACACCTGCTGGCAGCCCGCCAGTTCCAGCGTGCGGCCCTCCGCGTCCATGAACCGCATGTAGGAGATATCCAGCGACGTGCCATGGGTGTGGGGTGCGTCCAGGTCCTTGGTGGCGTTCACGTTGGAGCGGCCTAGTGCGCGCTGGTCCTTGCGCGTGCGCAACAGGTTGGTCACCTTCAGTCGTGCACCGGCCAGGTCGGTGTCCGCGATGCGCTCCTGGAACTGGGTGGCAATGGTCTTCAAGGTGCGGAACGCGTTCGGTGTGAGGTAGGGATGGCCGTGCTGCATGGGGGCCACCACGAAGGCCACTTCGCTCTCCACCCGCACCAGTCCGGCTTGGCCACCCGCCAACGCCCGCTCCAGCGCCGGCGCATCGGCCAGCGGGGTGATGCCCGCCTGGCGTGACAGCTTGTTGTATTTCGGCAACCGGTCTTTCAAGTGCTTGCTGAAGTGCTTGAAGGGGTAGGCCTTGCAATCCATCACCCGGGGCTTTTCGGGTGGCGCTGGGGTGGGCGCTTCAGGCGATCGGCAACTTCGGACCATGGCCAGGGGCATGGCAACGAGGAGCACCAGAAAGCCCAGCAGCAACACCTTGCGACGCCTGCGGCGGCTCTTGCGCAACGGAGGGGTGGCGCTCCGCGGCTGGTCGCGGTACCGGTTGGACATGTGTGGAAGCGGTGCATGCGGCCGGCCGAATGGAGGCGCGCGTGCCGCGAATGCGCGGCCAAGTTAGCGGGGTGGATACTTTTGCGCCTCCTGTGACGGACGATGGCGTTCCAGGACATCGGGCCTATAGCTCAGCGGTTAGAGCAGCGGACTCATAATCCGTTGGTCGCAGGTTCAAATCCTGCTGGGCCCACTTCGCCCGCCGAAGCCCCTTCGGGGCGCAGGCGGGCGAGCACATGGAAGCCCCTTCGGGGCGCAGGCGGGCGAGCACATGGAAGCCCCTTCAGGGGCGCAGGCGGGCGAGCCCAAAGAAGCCCCTTCGGGGCGCAGGCGAGCCTTTTCCACCTGCCTCTCCGCGCATGGTCAGCAGACGGCCGTTGGTTATTGACATGCCCGTTGAAGGTCCCATCTTCGCTCCATGAAGAAGGTCATCGTTACCGGAGGGGCCGGTTTCATCGGCTCACACACTTGTGTGGAACTCGTGGCGGCGGGCTATGAGCCCGTGATCGTGGATGACCTGAGGAACAGTGAGGAGCGAGCCTTGGAGGGCATCGCGAAGATCACCGGCCGCGTGCCCTTGGGCTACCGGATCGATTGCAACGACGAGGGAGGCATGGAGCGCGTGTTCGCCGAGCATGCGCCCGTGCACGGCGTCATCCATTTCGCGGCGGACAAGGCCGTGGGGGAAAGCGTGGCCGACCCGCTGAAGTACTACCACAACAACATCGGTTCGCTCGCGATCCTGCTGCGCGTGATGGCGCGCCACGGCGTGAAGCGCATCGTCTTCAGTTCGTCGTGCACGGTGTACGGCCAGCCGGAGAAGATGCCCGTGACCGAGACCTCGCCGGACCGTAACGCCAGTTCGCCCTACGGCTACACCAAAGTGGTGTGCGAGCAGATGCTGCGCGACCTGTCGCATGCCGACCCGCTTTTGAAAGCCGTGCTGCTTCGTTATTTCAACCCCATCGGTGCGCACCCCTCAGCGCACATCGGCGAGCTGCCACGGGGCGTGCCCACCAACCTGGTGCCCTATGTCACCCAGACGGCGGCGGGCCAGCGCGAGGTGCTCACCATCAACGGCAACGACTACCCCACGCCCGATGGCACTAACGTGCGCGACTATATCCACGTGGTGGACCTGGCGCGCGCGCACGTCATGGCGCTGGACTGGATGGAGAAGCAAGCCGCCCCGCTGTGCGAGGTATTCAACCTGGGCACCGGGAAGGGAAACAGCGTGCTGGAGGTGGTGAAGACCTTCGTGGAGGTGAACGGCGTGCCGGTGCCGCACCGCTTCGGCCCGCGCCGCGCCGGTGATGTGGTGAGCATCTGGGCCGATGTGCGCAAGAGCCGCGACGAGCTCGGATGGTCGTGCAAGCTCGATCTGAAGGACGCCCTGCGCGATGCGTGGCGGTGGCAGAAAGGGCTGGAACGTGCGGCGGGTTGACGTTGCTTGTATATTCGAGAGCGTAAAGGACTGCTCGCCTGCCCTGTTGGATGTGGCTGCCTTGGCCGAAGGAACATACCTCGTTGCTGTGCGAACGCAAAGTGAAATGCTGGTTGAACGTGTGGTGGTCATCCGATGAGACTTGTCGCCGCATTCCTACTGCTCTTCTGGCTACTGGCCACGAATGTTTCCGCCCAGGTGGTGAAGCGCTGGAAGCGCAACTTGGATGATGCGGGCCATGCCAACGATATAGGCTCCGTACTTCTGCTTCAGGACACGACCTACACCTGCATTTCCCGTTCGAGCTTCGTTCAACCAGGGCGTCTACGGTGGTACCGGATCAGCAGCAATGGGTCCATCATTTCTTCAAGTGTCCTGGAGGATACCCTGTACACCTATGTCAGCGGCCTTGGCCATTCGCTGATGGATCGGCCCGATGGTTCTATATGGTATGCTGGCAGCAGATTGCCCTTTGACGGTTCTGAACCGGATGGCATACTGTTCTGTTACACGGCCGCTGGAGATACGTGCTGGACCCGTGTCTTCGGCGGCACGGCCTTCGAGGTCTTTAACGGGGCAGCCACAGCGAGCGATGGAGGCGCGTTGTTGGTAGGTGCCCGGCACCTGACACAGACCGATATTTATGCCGTAAGGGTGGATACCAACGGGGATAGCCTGTGGACACGCACTTATGGCGCGGCAGGCACCACGGAGTATGGCATGGGGGTGCGGCCCACCTTGGATAACGGTTTCATTGTAAGTGGCTACAAGGTGCTTGCCGGTAACAACTATGACATGTACGTGCTGAAGCTGGACAGCCTGGGCAACCAACAATGGCAGCACAACTACGGCAGCCCGTGGAGCGATAATGCCGGCTTCGCCGAGCAACTACCTGATGGTCGCTTCGTGCTGGCAGGCGGCCAGAGACCATCCTCTACAGAGGCCGATAGGCCCGTATTTTATTTGTTGAATAGTGCTGGTGTTGAACTGTGGCATGTGCTACTGGATGACGGGCCCGAGTTCAGTGTGTTCTTCACGGTCCCGCTCCTTATGGCGGATGCTGGCTATGTGATAGCCGGAGGGAGCAGCATTGGGAGCCAGGAACAGGCCATGCTGGTGCGGCTGGATAGCGCAGGCTCTTTGGTCTGGCGCAGGCACTACACGAACAACACCGTAACGGACCACTACTTCTACGACCTACGGCGCACGCTGGACGGGGGCTTCATCATGGCGGGCACGGCCTTCGCGACCCTGCCGGTAAGCCAGGATGCCTGGCTGGTGAAGGTGGACAGCTTCGGCTGCCTGGTACCCGGCTGCCAGGTGTTCGATGGCCTGCAGGAACAATTCACCGATCTGGGCGAAGCTCTCCAGGTCTATCCCAATCCGGCCCGGGACCATGTGCAGGTGCAAGTGGAATTGCCACCGGGCTTCGCCGTGCAGGGGCCCTTGCAAGTGGGCCTCGTTTCTGCGGACGGCCGGCTGGTCCAGCAACAGACCCTTGGCGCGCTCCCGCCCGGGCAGCAGGTGCTCCACACGCTGCCGCTCACGGGCCTTTCCGCCGGTCTCTACCACCTGCACTTGACCGATGGCAACCGCTGGCTGAGCGGAACCAGGTTGATCGTGGAGTAGACGGCGCGCATGTGCCATGCCTGCTAACTTTCCCGAGTGTTACTTACCGATCGCCTCGGTGCAGTGTGCGCGAAGATGATCTTGGGACAGCTTGGGATGCTGCGGCAGCAGATGAACAAATGATCGGCATCCGGTACCCGCGCACTCGTAGTTGGGCATTCGCAACGAGCGTGTGCGCCGCTTTTCTGGCAAGCGGGCAGGACACCACGCGCACCGACCTACGCTGGTTCCAGGACGCCAAGCTGGGCATCTTCATCCACTGGGGTATTTACAGCGTGCAGGGCGTGGATGAGAGCTGGGCCTTCTACAACAAGAAGATGACCCACGCCGACTACATGAAGCAGCTCGGTGGCTTCACGGCGAAGAACTACGACCCATCGGCATGGGCCGATCTGATCCAGCGCAGCGGTGCGAAGTATGCGGTGATCACCACCAAGCACCATGATGGTGTGGCGATGTGGGATGCACGATCGGACATGCGTACTGGGGCCGTTCCGGTCCGTCTTGGCGATGTGTCTTACTGGTTGGATGGCTTCCGATCACCGAATTCGATAGTAAATGGGTCTCCTGTGAAACACGACCTTATTGTTCCTCTTTTCGCCAATATGCGAGACCGTGGGGTCAAATGCGGGGCATACTTCTCACTGATCGACTGGTCTCGTGAAGACTATCCCAGAGTCACAAAGGATAGCACGCGATATAGGATCAAAGATGATCCCGCCCGCTGGCAGAGTTTCCGCACCTACTACCAAGGCCAGGTCACCGAGATCGCCACGCAACTGAAGCCCGACCTCTGGTGGTTCGATGGCGATTGGGAGCACAGTGCCGAGGAGTGGGAGGCCGCCAAGGTGCGCGCCATGATCCTGGAAAAGAACCCCAAGGCCATCATCAACGGCCGGCTCGCTGGTTTCGGCGATTACGCCACACCGGAGCAGAACATCCCGATCGAAACACCGAAGGCGCCCGCATGGGAATTGTGCATGACGCTGGGTGAACAATGGGGCTGGCAGCCTTACGACACCAACTACAAGAGCACCCGTGACCTCATCCACATCTTCGCCGATGTGATCGGCCATGGCGGCAACTTGTTGCTGGGCATCGGGCCCAAGGAGGATGGTACCTTCACGCCGGGACAGGTCTCCCGCCTCGAAGATCTGGGACAGTGGACCAGCAAGCACGCCGAGGCCATCTACGGCACCCGCGCAGGGCTTCCGAACGGCCACTTCTTTGGCCCCACGACACTTTCACCCGACAGCACCACGCTCTACCTCTTCCTGGCCAACGGCATGCGCGGCAGTGTGGAGATCAAGGGGCTCGACAACAAGATCCTCTCAGCGGAAGTCGTTGGGCCCGGCATGGCACTCACGCATCGTGTCGTGGGCAAGATCAGCTGGAGCAAAGTGCCGGGGCTGGTCTTCATCGATGTGCCGGAGGAGCAGTGCGATGAGTGGATGACGGTGGTGAAGGTGAAGCTGGATGGCCCGGTGAAGCTGTACCGTGGCGAGGGCGGCTACTGAGGGCAGCGATCAGGGTGCGTGCCAGTCGAAGATAATGTGCATCAGCACCCATTTCTCACCCGGCTTCGCGAAGGGCAGCCGTTGCTGAAGGCGGTCCATCAGTTGCTCCCATTCCTGCACGCGTGGTGGAAGCGGCACACCACCACCATCGGTAGCGGCGCCCGTGGTGCTCTCCACGGTCATGAACAAGCGGTTCCCCGCGCGGTGGATGGTGCAACGGTTGATGCCGCTCTGCCGCAGGTGCTCCAACACTTCGGGCCATACACGCTGATGCCATGCATCGTATTCGGCGATGAGCGCGGCATCGTCCTTCAGGTCGAGGGCATAGTGGCGGATCATGCGATGAGGTACTTGGCCCGCCGTGCGAACAGCAGCACCGCGAGGAAACAGCCAAGCGGCACCAGGTAGGCCAGCTGGATGCCATGCCGGTCGCTGATGGCGCCCATGATGGGTGGAATGATGGCGCCCCCGGCGATGCTCATCACCAGCAGGGAGCTGCCCCATTTCGTGCGGCCACCCAGGCCTTCGATGCCCAGCGAGAAGATGGTGGGGAACATGATGCTCATGAACAGTTGCAGCGCGATGAGAACGGCCACGGCCGCCATGCCACCGCCGAACACGGCCACCCCGGTGAGTACTGCTGCAACGACCGCGCTCGCGCCGAGCAGGGTGGTGGCATGCATGTGGTGCAACAGGGCGGTACCGATGAAGCGGCCGGCCATAAAGAGCAGGAGCCCGATGCTCAAGAGGTACGCGGCGTCCTGCTCGCCGATCGCAGCGGTCCCTCCCGCGAAACGGATGAAGAAGCTCGCCACGCCCACCTGTGCGCCCACATAGCAGAACTGTGCGGCCACGGCACTCCAGAGCCGGCGCATGGAACGGGGCCTGGCGCTTTCGTCGCTGGCCGCATGTGACCGGATCTCCGGCAAGGGCACACGCAGGAAAAGGATGGCGGCGCACAGCACCACCAGTGCGATGATGAGATACGGGACGCGCACTGCGAGCGCCTCCTGCGCCAGGAACAGGTCGAGAGCGGCCGGTGTCATGGCGTTGAGCACGTCCTCACCCGGGGCGGCTTCGCTCAGTATGAAGCGACCGCCGAAGAACGCGGCCAGCGCGGCGCCCAGCCCATTGAAGGCCTGCGCGAAGTTGAGCCGCCGGTGTGCGGTGGAGGGCTCGCCGAGGGCGGTGATGTAGGGATTGGCCGCTGTTTCAAGGAAGGTGAGACCGCTGGCGATGATGAAGAGCGCGCCGAGGAAGAAGGGATAGGAGCGCAGGGTGGCGGCGGGCCAGAAGAGGGCGGCGCCGATGGCGAAGAGCAGGAGCCCGCCCACGATGCCGCTGCGGTAACCGAAGCGGGTCATCAACGCACCGGCGGGCAGGGCCATCACGAAGTAGGCGATGAAGAACGCCGAATCGACCAGCGCGGAGCGCATATCGTTGAGCTGCAGGGCCCTCCGCAGGTGCGGGATGAGGATGGGATTGAGGTTGTGCGCCAGCGCCCACAGGAAGAACAGTCCGGTGACCAGGATGAGGGCGATGCGTGTGCCGCGGGGCTCCATGCTCACAGGTCGTTGCGGCGGATCTTCAGGCGCAGCGCTTCGGGTATCGCGGTCGTGGCGACCAGCACGAGGTATCCACCGCCACCCGCACCGCTGAGCTTCCAGCCCAGTGCGTGAGGGCGGAATTCCTCGATGCGCTGCCGGATGGCCGCATCCACCATGTGTGGGAACATGGCCACCTGGGCTTCGAAGGAGGCGCGCATCGCGGACCCGAATGCCACCGCATCTTTTTGTTGAATGGCATTCCAACAGGCCTCGGCAGCATCGGCGAGGGCTTTCGCACCAGCGGCATCCACGCGGGTGTCCTGGAGCACACTGTACCCATCGCTACGCGGACCGAGCGGCACCAGCTGGAGGTGATCCTCGATGAAGCGCAGCACGTCCTCGCGGTGCTCCTCTTCAATGTGCTCAGGCCAGTAACCGCCGTTGTAATGCAGCCGGTTGGCACCGGGATACACGATGCCGATGCTATCCTGCGATCCGCTCACTTCCACGGTGCCGGGCGGGTTCTCCGCGCTGAAGAGCAGGCGTGCCTGTTGTTCCCGATCGCCATGTGGCAGGTGGGTGCGCCATAGGGCAATGGCCTTCTCGCGTGTGCTGCTACTCATCCCACTGCGCGTACTGAAGTCGTGCGTGGGTTCCAGGCTGATGGTGATGACGCTGCCGGGATGATGCTTGGAAACGAAGGGCTGGTCCAGCCAGCCGCCGGCGAGATCCAGACGGTAGGGGATGGTGCAGGCTTCGCGCAGGGCAGTGGTGCTGCGCGGAGAAAGTCCTGTGTGCGGCGTGCGCTCCAACACCACATAGCGGACCCCTTTGACACGGCAGAGGTCCGCCTTCGCCTCGGAATGACCGTCACGGTTCACCACCAGGAAGTCGGGCCGAACCTGCTCGAGCTCCGGAAGGAAATCCAGGATGCCGCTGCCCGAGCCGATGTGCACGGCATGCACACAGGCGAGCGCCTCGAGCATGTATTTGCGCTCCCGTTCATCATTCACGGGCCACCGGCCCTTGATGCCGTGCACGGTGCGGTCGCCGCCGATGCACACGTGTAGCTCGCCATATTCCGCGGCGCTGCGCAGAAAGGCCACGTGCCCGCTGTGCAGCAGGTCGAAGCAACCGGAGACGAGGACACGGGGCATGCCGCAAGTTTATCGGAAAGGAGGTGGTTCACCGCAGAGTCGCGCAGACCGTTGAGTAGATCAGCAACGCGCTCGGCGCTCTCTGCGTCCCAGCGCCTCTGCGGTGAATGAGTCATCGCACCACGATCTCATCACAGAACAACCAGCACTGCCCCTTGCTGCCGTGCCAGGCGGGCAGGTCTCCGGGGTTCCTGGCGGTGACGCGGATGTAGCGGGTCTTGATGGCGGGATCAACGGCACAAGAAAGTCCAAAGGGGAAGGGTGCCCCTTTATGTTGCTGGAGCGGAATGCGGGTCATGTCGAAGCGGGACCATTCACGCATGTCTGCGGAAGTCTCGATCACCACACTGTCGGGCGGGAAGATCCAGCTCTGTTGATCGCACAGAAAGGAGAGTTCGACCTTGCTGATCCGTTCCGCGCGTCCCAGATCGACCGTCGCCACCATGTCCTTCCCGTACCAGCCCTGCCAGCCGAACTGGTAGTTGGTCGTTGCGCGGAAGCCATCCACCAACGCGTCGGGCCGACCGGCGGTGTAGCGCGCATCGGGTGGTTCCACGAAGGCGATGGTCTTGCCCACGGCGAGGTGGTTCTCTGCGCCGTATTTCAGGTGACCACTGAATTCCTCGTAGTAGTCGTCCGGAGAGAGGCGGGTCTCATGCAACAGCACGTGCCCATGCTTTTTCGCTTGGGAAACGAAGGTCTCCAGCAGTTCCGTGTAATACGGCTTCGCACGCCACCGTCCCATTTTGTCCCGCTCGAAGAGCCCGTTCGATGCATGCGGCATCGCGCGCGCGATCTCCAGCTCGGCATATATGATCCCCAGCCGCGCATCATCCACGCGCCACTGGTAGATCGTGTCTTCGTCCATCACCGCGGCCTCTGCGCTGTTGAAGAGCATCTTGTACCTGCCGAGGTTGGCCGGGCTGAGGTAGCCGTCCTTATGGGATTGTGGGTGCTCGTACAGCGTGAGCGCTTTGCCGCTCTTGTCCAGTTCCTGTTCCAACAGGCGTGTGTACTTGTCGATGTAAGCGCCGGCATCGCCGTAGAATTCGTTCATGAAGTGCGTGCGAAGCGAGTCCACGTTGAGGTCCGGGTCCCAGAGCAGCTTCGCCAAGAGGAAGGTGCGGAACTCGGGCATCTCGCCGCCCGGCGAGGAGAGCCCCTGCTCGAAGACCATGGGCAGGCCGCTGTCTCGGAAAAGCTGGATGTTGGGCTGGAGCACCTTCCAGTTATGGAAGGGCATCACCAGGTGCGAGAAGTTGATCACGTAGTCCCACACGATGATGTTGTGTGTGAGCGCTGACCATGCACGCAGGTCCGCTGTGAAGGAACCGGGCTGATCCCGTGAAGCGATGGGCCGGCTGCGGTCCTCCTCGATGCTGCAGAGCATGATGTTCACGTTCGGCCGGGGCTTCGTGACCTTCGGCGCTGCACGGCTGTACTGGTAGGCCAATGTGCTGATCACCTTGTCCGGGAAGCTCTCGGCCACGGCGTTCGCGAAGCGGATGATGCTGCCGCTGGGCGTGCCCTCGATGCTGTCGGTGCGGTGGCATTGTGCGCACTGGCAGTGGTTGAAGTTGTCCATCTGGCTCACGCTCCAGTACTTCGGGACCGTCACTCCGGGCTCGACCCCTGTGCCTGTCACTCCGGGCATGACCCCTGTGCCTGTCACTCCGGGCTTGACCCCTGTGGATGTCACTCCGGGCTTGACCCCTGTGGATGTCACTCCGGGCTTGACCCGGAGTCGCGCCATCATGGATCTCAGGCTGTCCACGGTGATGCGCAGCACTTCCGCGTTGCTCAGGCACAACTGGTCGGGAACGCGGGTGCCGTTGCGTTCCGCGAAGTACTCCGGATGCGTTTCGAACTGGGTGGGTGGAACGAAGCGGTGCATGGTGTGCACCCAGAGGCCCCAGTCGGGGTCTACGCTGCCATCCGTACGCTGCACCCAACGGATGCGGTGCTCGGCCGCATACGTACTATCCGTGGCCGGGTGGGTGTAGACCATCCGGAAGGAGAAGGCGGGGGTGTCCTGGGCGAAAGAGCTCCAGGGGATCAGCGCGAATGCAAGGCTCACAAGGAGCCACGGAGGACACGGAAAGTGCACCATCTCGCACATGGTGGGATCACAGCTTTTTCATCCCGACCGGTAGTCGTGCACTGATGCGCAGCACACGTACGCGTGCCGATCCCGGGTCAGCAGGTATCTGGACCACACCCGTATCCACGGTCTTGTGAACCTTCAATGGGCTTGTGGAGCCCAGCAACGTCACCTCAGGCGTTCTACGGAGCGCGTGCATGTCCATGCGGATCTCTGCGGCTGAACCATCGAGGAAGATGTACATGAAGTGCTGCTCCTCTCCACCTTTGGTGGTCTTCGACCTCTCCGATGCCCCCAGCGAGGCTGATGGAGCGCCGTGCTTGGATGCCCTCGTCCCATACACCGCCTCGCCGTTCACCTTCAGCCATTCGCCCACTTCCTTCAGGCGCACATAGGCTGTGGAGTCCAGTTGTCCATCCGGTCCGGGCGCCACGTTGAGAAGTAGACTTCCCCCGCGCGACACCACGCTCACCAGGGTGCGGATGATCTCGTCGGTGCTCTTGTATTGCTCGTTCGGCACCCAGCTCCAGCTCGTGCCCATGGGCAAACAGGTCTCCCACGGCACACCGAGGTCCGCAGCGGGCACGTGGCCTTCGGGCGTCACGTAGTTCTCGTACGCGCCGCCCACGGTGCGGTCCACTACAAGGAGGCCGGGTTGGTGCTGGCGCGCCATCGCAGCGATCCGCGGCATGTCGATGTCCTGTTCGATGGTGATGGCCTTCTGCCAGCTCACGCTGGTGTCGATGCTGCTCAGCGGACGTACCCAGCCACCGTCGAGCCAGAGGATGTCCACCTTGCCGTAACCGGTCATCAGCTCTTCGATCTGCGTGTAGGTGTGGTCCTTGAAGGCCTGCCAGCGCTCGGGATATTTGGTGGGCAGGTAGTTCACGCTGCGGTCCTTGGGCGGGAAGTACCGCCACCAATAATCATCGCTGTGCCAGTCGGGCTTGCTGAAGTAGGCGCCGGTCCATAGGCCCTGCCTGCGGAAGGCGTCGAAGATCTCCCTGGTCGCGTTGGCGCGGGGATGGCTATGGAAGGGCGTGTTCGCCGAGGTGATGCGGTAGTTCGTGGTGCGCGTGTCGAATAGGCAGAAGCCGTCGTGGTGCTTGGTCGTGAAGACCACGTATTTCATGCCGGCGTCCTTCGCCGCACGTGCCCACTTGTCCGGGTCGAATTGCACGGGGTTGAAGGTGGTCTGCAGCGCCTCGTAGTTGCGTACGTATTCCACATAGGTGCTTCCGTGCACGGAGTCGCGGCGGCACCAGCCCTCATCTTCGGGGCAGATGCTCCAGCTCTCCACCACGCCCCATTGGCTGTACGGCCCCCAGTGCATCAGCAGACCGAACTTGAGGTCCTGCCATTGCGCGAGTTTGGCGGCCACGGCAGGATCGGTGGGTGCCACATAGGGTGCCTGGGCCCGGAGCAGGGCCGCGAAGGAGAGGGTGGCGAAGAGGCCGAATGAACGCATGCGGGGCGCTTTCAGGGTAAAGGTGTGGAAAGATGAGCAGGCGGGCCCTGAGTGGTGCATTGCGCCCCAAGGATCTTTACAGGGATCAAAAGCCCATGACCGCATCACGGAACTCCATTTTGCCCATCATCCTGCTGGGCATCCTCTTCTTCATCTTCGGCTTCGTCACCTGGCTGAACGGCACGCTGATCCCCTACCTGAAGATCGCCTGCGAGTTGAGCACCTACCAGGCCTTGTTCGTGGCCTTCGCCTTCTACATCTCCTACTTCGTGATGGCGCTGCCGGCCAGCTGGGTGCTGCAACGCACAGGCTTCAAGAACGGCATGATGCTCGGCCTGCTGGTGATGGCCGCCGGCGCGCTGCTCTTCATCCCCGCCGCGCAGGCCCGCACCTACGGGCTCTTCCTCACCGGCCTGTTCGTGATCGGCGCCGGGCTGAGCGTTCTGCAGACGGCCAGCAATCCCTACGTCACCATTGTTGGTCCCTTGGAAAGCGCCGCGAAGCGCATCAGCATCATGGGCATCTGCAACAAGGTGGCCGGTGTGCTGGCGCCCATCATCCTGGGTGCCGTGGTGCTGCACGATGCGGATACGCTGGTGGAGGAACTGGCCGCGTTGGACGCCGCCGCCCGCTCGGTGCGCCTGGACGAACTGGCCGCCCGCGTGATCATGCCTTACACCGTGATGGCCGCCGCGCTGGTGGGCCTGGCCTTCTTCGTGCGCTTATCGCCGCTGCCGGAGATCGCCTCGGAAGAGGAAGCGACACATGCCGGGAAAGACGGTGGACGCGGAAGTGTGCTCGCCTTTCCGCAACTGGTGCTCGGTGTGGCGGCGCTCTTCCTGTATGTGGGTGCGGAGGTGATCGCGGGCGACACCATCGGTAACTACGGGCAGAGCCAGGGCATCCCGCTCAGTGAAGCGAAGAACTTCACGGCCTACACGCTCACGGCCATGGTGCTGGGCTACCTCATCGGCATCGCCACCATCCCGCGCTACATCACGCAGGACCGGGCGCTGGCCATCTCGGCCATCACCGGCGTGCTCTTCAGTTTGCTCGCGGTATTCACCACGGGCTATGTGTCGGTGCTGTGCATCGCGCTGCTGGGCCTGGCCAACGCGCTGGTGTGGCCCGCCATCTGGCCACTGGCGATCGAGGGACTGGGCCGATCCACCAAGACAGGTTCCGCGCTGCTCATCATGGCCATTGCCGGGGGTGCGCTGCTGCCGCTGCTGTACGGTGCGCTGGCGGACACACCGGCAATAGGCGCACGCGCGGCCTACCTGATGCTGCTGCCCTGCTACCTCTTCATCGGCTGGTACGCCCTGAAGGGCCACCGCCTGCGCCGTTGGGGCTGACCGGTCAGAACGCGAGGCCGCCCGCCACGGTGGCCAGCACGCAGGCAAAGCCCAGCACGAAGCCGGCCGCCACCTGCGCGGGGCTGTGGTCGCTCACCAGCAGGCGGGCCGTGCCCAACGCACCGGCCAGTACAATGAAGAGTGCCATCTCGGTGGGTGCGAAAGTGCCGTGCTTCCAGAGCAGTCCGCTGAGGCCACCGAGCAACCCGCCGATGCCCACCATGTGCGCGCTGATCTTCCAGCGCAAACTGATCAGCAGCGTGAGCGCCAGTGCCAGGATGGCACCCAGGAAGAGCGCCAGGGTGGACTCATGCTGCACGCTGCGCCGCAGCAGGTAGTAGCAGAGGCCGTAGTAGAAAAGCGTCATCACAAAGGGCGCGATGCGTTCCTCGCGGCGCTCCATGCGCAGGTCGGTGACGAGCCCGCCGCGCACGAGCATGAGCGCGCTGGTGAGCGGGAAGAGCACGGTGAGGACCAGCACCATGCCGAAGGTGAGCAGGCGCATGCCGGGGGGCAGGAAGAAGCTCAGGCGATGATCCAGTTGGAAGGCCACCACCAGTGTGAACAGCGGCATGAAGAGCGGATGGAGCAGGACACTGAGCCAATGGGAGAGGGTGCGCATGGGGGTCAAGCGACGGGTTCACAAGTGTATGAGTGGTGAGTGACGAGTGGTGAGGGGCGAGAGGGCAGCGCCCAGATGCACTCGCCACTCACCACATGAGACTCGTCACTCGCCACTTCTTCAAAGTTCCTTCCTCAATCGCGCCACGGGTATCTCCAGCTGTTCGCGGTACTTGGCCACGGTGCGCCGGGCGATGTTGTAGCCCTTCTCCTTCAGCAGTGCGGTAAGCTCGTCGTCGGTCAGTGGCTTGCGCTTCTCTTCGGCCTCGATGGCATCCTTCAGGATCTTCTTCACCTCGCGCGTGCTCACCTCCTCACCGGCCTCGTTCGTCAGGCTTTCGCTGAAGAAGAATTTGAGCAGGATGGTGCCGTAGGGCGTCTGTACGTACTTGCTGTTGGCCACGCGGCTCACCGTGCTGATGTCCATGCCCACCTTCTCGGCGATATCCTTCAGGATCATCGGCTTCAGCTTCGTCTCGTCGCCGGTGAGGAAGAATTGTTTCTGGTGCTCCATGATGGATTCCATCACGGTGAGCAGCGTGTGCTGCCGCTGTTTGATGGCATCGATGAACCACTTGGCGCCATCGAGCTTCTGTTTGATGAACATCAGGGCCTCCTTGCTCTCCTTGTTCTTCTTGTCGCGCTTATAGGCCTCGATCATGTCGCGGTACTGGCGGCTCACGCGCAGCTCGGGCGCGTTGCGGCCGTTGAGCTGCAGCTCCAGCTGCCCGTCCACGGTGTTGATGATGAAATCCGGCACGATCTCCTGCACGGGTTTGCTGGACTCGCGCGTGGTGTTGCCGGGCTTCGGGTTCAAGCGGGTGATCACGTCCATGGCGCCGCGCAGGGCCTCCTCGTCGATCTCCAGCCGCTCCATGATGCGGTCGTAGTGCTTCTTGCTGAAGGCCTCGAAGTGCTTGTCCACGATCTCGCGCGCCGTGCGGCCCTCGACCGTGTGCGGCATGCGGTCCAGCTGCAGCAGCAGGCACTCGCGCAGGTCGCGCGCCGCCACACCCGGGGGGTCCAGCGATTGAACCACCTTCAGCACGCGCCCGAGTTCCGCCTTGTCGGTCATCAGGTTCATGGTGAAGGCCAGGTCGTTCACGATGGCGTCCAGCTCGCGCCGCAGGTAGCCGTCCTCATCCAGGTTGCCGATCAGGTTCTGGCCGAGCTGCTCAGTGCGCTCGTCGATCTCGCGCAGCGCCAGCTGGTCCATGAGGATCTCCTGGAAGGTGGCACCGCCGGCCAGCGGCATCTCGCGGTCCTCCTCATCAGCCCCCTTGTTCTTCACGCTCAGCTTGTAGTCCGGCGTGTCGTCGTCGGGGAAGTAGTCGCTCAGGTCGAAGTCGTCGCGCTCGTTCTCCTCGTTGCCTTCCGCATCGGCGCTTTCGGCGATGGCCTGCTCCTCGCTGGGCAGCTCCTCTTCGGCATGGTCCTCCCCTTCCTCCAGGGCGGGGTTCTCCTCGATCTCCTGCTTGATGCGTTGCTCCAGCTCGGCGGTGGGCACCTGCAGCAGCTTCATCAACTGGATCTGCTGGGGGCTCAGCTTCTGCTGCAGCTTTTGGAATAGGCCTTGTTTCAACATCGCGGCCCAAAAATACCCCAGCCGGGCGCTGCCCTCCGTTACAGAAGTGTGAACAAACGCATGAAATGCGAGTGGGATCGACTCCCGGCCCCGTGCGATCAGCCCTTGGCCGCTTCCACCAGGGCCTTCACCGTCTTAGGCGCATTGCCGATGAAGACCTCGTCACCCAGGACCGCCACCGGCCGCTTCAGGAAGGTGTACTCCTGCAGGATCCACTTGCGGTAATCCTTCTCGGTGAGCTTCTTGGTGTTCAGACCCAGCGAGCGGTACTTCAAGGCCACCCGGCTGAAGAGCGCCTCGTAGCTGCCGGCGAGCTTCTTGAGTTCATCCAGTTGTTCCGGTGTGATGGGCTGTGTCTTGATATCCTGGAGTGCGAAGCGTTTCAGTTTGGGGATCTCCTTGAGGATGCGCTGGCAGGTGGAGCAGGTGGCGAGGTGGTAGATCTTGAGCATGGGGTGAAGGTGGTGAGAAGGATGGGGATGGAACAGCCCGGAATGCGAAAGGTTTCCGCCAAGGGCCGAAAGGCGCCAGGCCGAGCAGGCTACCTTGGCGGCATGGACCAGCTTTTCCGAATGTTCCGCGTGGACGCCGCTGAGGCGCAGCGCATCGCGCAGGCGCCCGACGAGCCTCACCAGCACGACTTCGAGGAGCTCATCATTGGCGTGGAAGGACAGTTGGAGCACTTCATCGACTTCCGCACCGCCATCACGGCCGCGCCCTTCGTCAGCTTCGTGACCAAGGGCAAGGTGCACCGCGTGCGCCCCGCGCTGAAGGACGGCAAGTGCGACATGCGCGTGCTGCGCTTCCGCAGCGAGTTCATCCCCGAGACCACCTTCCAGCTGTACGCCTTCTTCCACGCCAACGCCGACATCGCCCTGCACGATGTGCGCTGCTTCAACAGGCTTCTCGCCGTGTGCGACCTGATCGAAGGCGAGATGCAGCAGCCCGAGCCTGACCTGGCCGTGGTGCGCCAGCTGCTCAGCGCGCTGTTCACGCTGATCCGCAGCGAGCACCGGCGCCTGTACCCGGACGAAGCGGCGCCACCCGCCACGCAGAGCGAGACCTTCCGGAATTTCCTGCGCATTCTCGAGGAGAACTTCCGCCAGCCGCACGATGTGGAATTCTACGCCTCGCAGCTGTTCATGAGCCCGCGCAACCTCAACCTCATCACGCAGCACATCCTGCAGCAGAGCGTGAGCCGCATCATCGAGACGCGCAAGCTGATCGAGGCGAAGAACCTGCTGATCGCCACCGACAAGCCGGTGAGCGAGATCGGCTTCGACCTGGGCTTCAACGAGAAGGCCTACTTCACCCGCGTGTTCAAGAAGAACACCGGGCAGACGCCCACCGAGTTCCGCGAGGAGATGCGGAAGCTGGTGGCGTAAAGAAGGCCAAGGGTGCTATAGAGAGATGGGTGTGCAGCGGTCGCCTCGACCGTCGCTCCCGTTCACCCGACCACGCTGGGGTTGGGCAATGGCTGCCCACCGGTGCGGTGAAGCCTTTCATGCACCTGCGCGAAATCCTGCTCCCGGTCCGCCAGCACCATCAGCACGTCGTTGGGAAGGATCACAGTGGATCCGCCCGGCCGGAGATACACATCGTCGCGCTTGATCATCACGATAAAGGCCGAGCGCGGGAACCTGAGGTCCACCACCCGTTTTTTCACGGCCGTGAAATGGGGCAGTATCATGATCTCCTGAAGGTTCGCCTTGGGCAGGTCGATGATGAGCTTCTCACTCTCGGAGATCGGCTTGATCCGCTCGGGAAGCGCCATGCGCAGCCACTTGGCCACCACGCCCAGGGTGGTGCCTTGGATCAGCACGGAGGTCACCGACACGAAGAACACGATGTTGAAGATCATCGGCGCCTTGTCGATCCCCGCCAGCAGCGGGTAGGTCGCGAACACGATGGGCACAGCGCCCCGCAAGCCCACCCACGAGATGTAGAAGCGTTTGCGCAGCTGCATCCGGAAGAACACCAGGCTCAGGAACACGCTCACCGGTCGCGCCACAAGGATCAGGAACAGGGAGATCAACAGGCCGATGCCCATCACCGGGAACACCTGCGTGGGGAACACCAGCAGGCCCAAGGTGAGGAAGAGCACGATCTGCATCAGCCACGCCATGCCATCATAGAACTTCATGATCGCCTTCTTGTGGATCAGGTCCTGGTTGCCCAGGTACACCGCGCAGATGTAGATGGCCAGGAAGCCGTTGCCCCCCACGAAGTCCGTGGCGGAGAAGGTGACGAACATCAGCGCCAGTACCAGGATCGGGTACAGGCCCTCGAAGTCCAGCTGGATGCGGTTGATGATGGTCTTGCTCAGCATGCCGAAGCCAAGGCCCGCCAGGCCGCCCACCAGCATCTGTTGGATGAAGAGGGGGATCACCGACGCCACGCCCTGTGCCGGGTTCAGCACCAGCGACAGGAAGGCGATGGTGAGCACATAGGCCATGGGGTCGTTGCTGCCGCTCTCCAGCTCCAGGGTGGGCCGCAGGTTGCTCTTCAGCGCAAGGCTCTTGGACCGTAGGATGGAGAACACCGCTGCCGCGTCCGTGGACGAGACGATGGAGCCCAGCAGCAGGCTCTCGTAGATGGTGAAGTCCGTGACGTACCATACGAACAGGCCCAGCGACAGCGCCGTGAGCAATACGCCCACGGTGGACAACACCACACCCTGCCACAGGATGGGCTTCACCGCATTCCACTGGGTATCCAATCCGCCCGAGAACAGGATGAAGTTGAGGGCCACCACCCCGATGAACTGCGCCGCCTTGGGGTCCGCGAACTGGATGCCGCCGATGCCATCTGAACCGGCCAGCATGCCGATGGTCAGGAAAAGCAGCAGGGTGGGTACACCGAACTTGTAGGAGGTCTTGCCCACGATGATGCTTACAAAGAGGAGCAGGGAGCCGACCAGCAGGATGTTCTCGATCGTCAGGTTCATTGCGGATCCAATCTAACGGTTGGCGCGGCGAAAGGAGGGCTCTACTGAAAGCCGACATCAACCGGGAGGCTCTGCGAGCGGTGGTGGCGTGAAGATATGCGCTCTCAACTGCGCAGTACATTGCCTGACACACATCCACCGCCATGTCCAACATCGGTCTCATCATCGAGGAACGCGAACGCAACATCGGCAACTTCCTGGTGGGGCGGCTGCTGCCCTTCCGTGGCAAGCGCATGGTGGGCCCCTTCATCTACATCGATCACATGGGGCCGGTGCGCATGGACGACCATGCGAACATGGACATCGGGCCGCACCCGCACATCGGCCTCAGCACGCTCACCTACCTGTTCGAGGGTGCGGTGATGCACCGCGACAGCCTGGGCACTGACATGGAGATCACGCCCGGTGCGGTGAACTGGATGACGGCCGGCAAGGGCATCGTGCACAGCGAGCGCACACCGGAGCGCCTGCGCGCGGTGGACAAGTCCATGCACGGCCTGCAGATCTGGGTGGCCCTACCCAAGCACGTGGAGCAGATGGACCCCGCCTTTCACCACGTGGAGGCCAGCGCACTGCCCGCATGGGAACAGGATGGCGCGCGCTTCAGGGTCATCGCTGGTGAGGTGCTGGGCCGCAGATCAACGGTGCCCGTGCACAGCCCGATGTATTTGCTGGAGATAAGCACCGACACGGGTTGCACGGTGCGGATCGGGAACGAGCTGTACGGTGAAGCCGGTCTCTACATCCTGCAAGGTGAAGTGAGCGATGGCGGCGAGCCTTTCGGCCCCAGGCAGCTTCTGGTGGCGAAGGATGCCAAGCTTTGCACCTTCACCATGGCGCCAGGCACCACGGTGTACCTCTTCGGTGGCGAGCCCTTTCCCGAGGAACGCCTCATCTACTGGAATTTCGTGGCTACCAGCCAGGACCTGATCGATGCGGCCAAGGAGCGCTGGCGCAAACAGGAGTTCGTGATGCCGCCCGGCGAGCACGACCCGATCCCGCTGCCGTTGGAGACGGGGTTCAAACCCTCGCGTTGAGCCGCTATGCACACATCAGCGCGAGACGCACCATAGGGCCGGCCACCGGTGCGCGCACGGCCATTCGCAAACCCACGCTGTGAGCACGTAGGCCGGGCCATGCGCGACCTTCAACGGGGCAGAAGTCCAGGTTCCATCGTAGGTAGCACGAATGGATCACTCCCGAGCTGGCGGACGAGTAGATCACCGGGGCCATTCTGCTGGGGCAGCATGTTCTTCGTCTGGAGCTACCTTAGCGATGGTAAATCCAACCACACCCTGGTGCAGGTCAGCCTGAACGACCTGCTCGTGCTCTTTATCCCCATCGTGCGGCTGGTGCTGGGCATCGCGGTCGCCGCCAGCCCAGGGGCGTGCTAAGCACCTCGATGTTCGTGTTCGTGATGATCCCGCTGGCCGCCGGTTACCCCCCACACCGGAGGCTGATGCACACCAAGGGCGAAGCCTGGTTCAAGCCGGTTCCTGCCCGCTTTGAAGCTTCTCTCCATCACGGCACTGCTGGCCACACGGGTGGTGCACTTCGCCTACCAGGGCCATCGCGCTCCTTGGACTGACCAGTGGTGCGGCGCTGGTCACCATGGTGGGCGTGCTGATCGAAGTGCCGATCATGCTGCATTTGGTCCAGATCGCGAAGCGGTGGAAGTACGCCTGATCCCTGTGGACCGACCCAGATCATGGCCCAGGTGACATTGGTCACCTTCCGGCCGGCCAGATCATCGTTCTTTTGCGATGAACTAATGAGCGATCCATGTGCATCAACCTCTCTTGGAACAGTCCCGGCCAGCGTTGCCAGCGTGATGCGGCGCAGGATGCCGCCTTCTTGGAGCAATACGGGGAGGCGCTGCGCGAGGAGGTCTTGACCGTTGCGCCAGGTGCTGATAAGCCCACCGCAGGAGAACAAGGCATGACCACTGACCAGCCGAACCCGGATATCCCTACAAAAGCCAACACACACATCCCCATCATGAGATCCCTGACCACCGCCGCGTTCCTGTTCGCAGGCCTGTTCGCCCTGGCGCAAACGCCCGCCACACCCCGTGCCATCACGCTCGCCAAGGAAGGTGCCTTGGTGGTGGATGTGCGGGAACCGAATGAGTTGACCCAGGTGGCCTTCGATGCACCCAACGTGGTGAACATCCCCTTGGGCGACGTGGCGAAGCGTGCGAATGAGATCCCGAAGGACAAGCCGGTGGTGGTGGTGTGCCGCAGTGGTGGCCGTAGCACACAGGCCATTGAAGAACTCCAAAAACTCGGCTACACGAACCTGGTGAACCTGGAAGGCGGGCTCTACGCCTGGCAGGAGGCGGGCATGCCGGTGAAGAAGGGCGGCACTGCGGCAGGTGCCTGCTGCGCCGGTGGCAAGGCCGAAGCCAAAGGATGCGGTGATGGAAAGAACGCTGCGAACTGCACGCCCGAACAGAAGAAGGCCGGCTGCTGCTCCGGCGCGCCCAAGGCAGCTGAACCGGCACCCGCAGAGAAACAGCGCAAACGGAAGAACTGATATGCTACGCACCGCGATCGACATCGACTACACCGAGCAGGAGGAGACCGTAGCGCGCTACGCCAAGGCCCTCGGCCACCCGGTGCGCATCCGCATCCTGAAGCTGCTGAGCGACCGCGCCTGCTGCTACAATGGAGATCTCACGGAGGAGATCCCCATGGCGCAGAGCACCATCAGCCAGCACCTGAAGGCATTGAAAGATGCCGGACTGATCCAGGGCGAGATCCTGCCGCCGCGCGTGAAGTACTGCATCAACAAAGCCAACTGGCAGGAAGCGAAGAACCTCTTCCGCGACCTGCTGAAATGAACTGAACGATGAAACACATCAAGATCCTGGGCACCGGTTGTGCCAAATGCAAGAAGACCGAGGAGATCGTCCGCAACGTGCTGGCCAATGATCACATCGACGCCACCGTGGAGAAGGTGGAGGACATACAGGCCATCATGGCCTACAATGTCCTGATGACCCCGGTGCTGGTGATCGATGAACAAGTGACCATCAAGGGACGCGTGCCCAGCCCGGAGGAGGTGCGCACACTGTTACTCGCTTGACCGAAAAGAACATGGAAACGAACAATCTTCCCAAAGCCCTGGAGATCTGCCCCACCACCACCCAGCAGTGGGTGGCGAACGGCGCATTGCTCGTGGACGTGCGCGAACGCGACGAGGTGGCCGAGGCCGCTTACGATGTGCCGAACATCATCAACATCCCGCTCAGCGAATTCGAGGAGCGCTTCGCTGAAGTGCCGCGCGACCGCGATGTGGTGATGGTGTGCCGTGGCGGTGGACGCAGCCTGAAGGCCACCTACTACCTCATGAACCACGGCTACACCCGCGTGGTGAACATGAGCAAGGGCATCCTGCGCTGGCAGGAGAAAGGGTTCCCCATGAAGGGGAACATCCCGGTGCAACAGTCGGCCAGCAGCGGTTGCTGTGGACCAACGCCTGCCAAGGCATCGAGCTGCTGCGACACACCGAACAGCGACGGATCGGCCTGCTGCTGAGCCATGTTCGACTGGCTCGATCACCTCATTGCCTGGTTGGTTTACGACACCATCGGGCTCGACGCGACCACCCATTGGGGGCAGGCGCTGCACTTCTTCTTCTACGACACGGTGAAGATCCTGCTGCTGCTGTTCCTGGTCACCTTCATCATGGGGATCGTGAACGCCTACTTCCCCATCGACCGCATCCGCAACTTCCTCTCGCGCAACAAGCTGTATGGAGGGGAATACCTGCTGGCCAGCACCTTCGGCGCCATCACGCCCTTCTGCTCGTGCAGCTCAGTGCCGCTGTTCATCGGCTTCGTCAAGGGCGGCATCCCCATGGGCGTCACCCTCGCCTTCCTCATCACCTCGCCGCTGGTGAACGAAGTGGCCATTGCCATGTTCATTGGCATGTTCGGCGTGAAGACCACCGTGATCTATGCGGTGACCGGGATCCTGCTGGGCACCATTGGCGGGGCGGTAATGGGACGCATGCGACTGGAACGCTACCTGACCCCCTGGGTCCAGGGCGTGGTGCAGCAAGCCAAGATGGAAGGTGCATACGAAGAGGAGAAGCTCACCTTCGTGCAGCGTCTTCCCGGCGTAGCGCGCGAGGCCTGGGGCATCGTACGAAGCGTGATCCTCTATGTGCTCATCGGTATCGGCATCGGCGCCCTCATGCACGGCTTCGTCCCCACGGGCTTCTTCGAGGAGCACATCAGCGCCGACAATCCACTGGCCGTACCGTTGGCCGTGATCCTGGGCGTTCCCATGTACGCCAATGCCGCCGGTGTGCTGCCGGTGATCCAGGTGCTCGTGCAAAAGGGCGTTCCGCTCGGCACCGCCATCGCCTTCATGATGGCCGTTGTCGGCCTCTCCCTTCCCGAGGCCACACTGCTGAAGAAAGTGATGACCATGAAGCTGATCGCCATCTTCTTTGGTACCGTCTCCTTCTTCATCATCCTGAGCGGCTATCTCTTCAATGTGATCCTATGAAGTGGATCGGGGGCATAGCGGTGCTGCTGGCCTCGTGTGGCGGGGGTGATGCGACCTCCGCAGGGTCTCCCGAGGAACGAGGGGACCCTGCGGTTCAGAGTGCCGCAGGGTCCCTTTCAGGAGACCCTGCGGAGATCGCGTGGCACGTGGTCGACACCGACTTCAGCAAGGGCCGTCTGGGCCACGAGCAGACCGTGACCTTCCAGGACCTCATCGCCCTGCACGGCCATTGGTGCGATGGTCTGGTGGTGGGTGCCCTCGGCCTCGGCGAAGCGCTCCAGCAGCTCTACCCGAACGCGCCCATCGACCGCACCGACCTGCGCATCCTCAGCCGTTCCTCACCCTGCCTCACCGATGCCGCCATCCTGCTCACCGGCGGCCGCGCGCAGTTCGGCACCTTCCAGGTGAGCGATACCCTCACGGGCCTCTACATCGTGCAGCGCATCAGCGATGGCCGTGCGTTCCGTGTCAAGCTCAACCCCGGCATCAAGCCGGCGGCCATCGACAGCCTGACGCTGCTGGCCATTGCACGCACCCTTTCCCCTTGCGGTCTGGATTCGTTACAAGGCATCGAAGAAGCCTTCGGCCAATACCTGCTCACCATGGACCCAAAGGACGCCTTCACCATCATCGAACTCTCCGACTTCCACTGGCCGGACCCCACCGGACCGGTGTACACCAAGACCGACATCCTCAACAAGAACGCGCCCCGTTGCGCCCACTGACCCCGACACCATGAGACACCTGTTCACCATCTCCCTCGTCGCCTTCTTTGCGCTCTTTACGGCTGCGGATGCGCACGCACAACAGCCCGCCAAAGCCGGCACCACGCGCATCGATGTGATCGACTTCCACACCGACCACCGCTGCAAGACCTGCCTCACCATCGAGGGCCTTACCAAGGAAGTGCTCAACAGCACCTTCGCCCCGCAGATGAAAAGCGGCGCCATCACCTTCCGCCTGGTGAACGTGGACGACAAGGCGAACGCCACCATTGCCGAGGACTTCGGCGCGTACGGCACCGCGCTCTTCCTGCATGTGCACAAGAACGGCAAGGCCGAGAAGATCGACCTCACCGAATGGGCCTTCATGAAGGCCGGTGATGCCGCTGCATTCAAGGCCGAACTGACCAAGCGCATCCAAGCACTGCTCTGATATGGAGTGGTTGCAGGATCTGGCCATGAGCCGTGAGGCGCCCGTGTTGGCCGCCTTCGCGCTGGGCCTGCTCACGGCCGTGGCGCCCTGTCCGCTGGCCACCAACATCAGCGCCACGGCCTACATCGGTCGTGAACTGAAGTCGCCGCGCGCCATGCTCCTGAGCGGCTTGCTCTACATGCTGGGCCGCGCCTTCAGCTATTCGGTCATCGGCCTCGCGCTCTTCTGGGGCGCCAGCAAGTTCCATGTGGCGCGCTTCTTCCAAGGCAACGGCGAGCTCTACCTCGGCCCCATCCTCATCGTCATCGGTCTGGTGCTGCTCGGCCTGATCAAGATCGGTGGCAATGGCAGCAGCTTCCTCGACAAGCTCGGCGATCGCTTCAAGGACAAGGGCTTCCTCGGCGCCTTCATGCTCGGGCTGCTCTTCGCACTGGCCTTCTGCCCTTACAGCGGCGCGCTCTACTTCGGCTCGCTCATCCCCATGACGCTGGCCCCCACCGGCGGACTGCACCTGCCCGTGGTCTTCGCCATCGGCACCGGACTGCCCGTGCTGGGCTTCGCGGCCATCATGGCCTATAGCGCCAACCGCCTGAGCCGCGTGTTCAACGCCGTTCAGCGCGTGGAAAAGGTGATGCGCTACGTGGCGGGCGTGGTGTTCATCCTTACCGGGGTGTACTACATCGGCATTTTCGCGAAGTGGTGGTAGCTTCCAGCCATGGATCCCCGCACCACCTCATTTCTTGCCCTCTTCACCGAAGGCCGCACCCGCTTCACCAAGGTGTTCGACACCATGACCTCAGCAGACCTGACCAAGAAGCTCGCGCCCTCACCCAACAGCGCCGGTTTCTTGATCCGCCATATCGGTGACGTGGAACTGCTCTTCGCGAAGAACGTGTTCGGGCTCGCCGATGTGCAGGTGCGCGCGAGCACCGTGGCGAAAGGCCATGACACCGGTGAATGGACCGACCTCGCCGCGCTGAAGGCCTATGTGCAGGAAAGCGCCGACACGCTGCGCCGCGCGATCGAAGCAACAGTGGATGCCGACTGGGACACTTTCATCGAGACCAAGGAGTTCGGGCGCAAGTCCAAGGCCGAAGCACTGGGCCGCATCGTTACGCACACGGCGTATCACGCTGGGCAGCTGGCGCTGGTGGTGAAGTACGGAAGCTGAGCCATCATCGCCCCCGGCAGCACGGTCCCTGATGCTCATCGACCGGCCGCACCGTGCCGTGCACCGGGATCCCTGCCGGGCGTATGGGGTTCGGGTAGCAGCGAGGTGCGGCCCTGAAGCCGCGCCCTGACCCCGCAGGACATGAGCCGCGGAACGTCGGCATCCCGCGGCAGCACAGGCCGGAGACAGCACCATTCCTATGCCGCCGCACCAACCGGGTGACGATCGTCACAGTTCATGTATGTTAGTGTTCACTAACTTTGTTGCACAAACCGATCGACCCATGAACGGACAACGCAACATCGCCACCGGCTTCCTCACCATGGGAGCCTTCATGCTCTATGGCTTCCTGCTCATCTACCTGCGGGACTTCGCGCCCGACAAGCAGGTCTGGGTGGACAGCTACAGCGTGGGCAAGCACTTCGAGGCCCGCCTCGCGCACGTGCATGGCAACCTCTTCGCCTTCCTCAATGTGGTGATGGGCTACCTGCTGCTGCACTTCGGTGAGCGGCTCCGCTGGTCCGCGCTCACCTCCTGGCTTGCGCTCATCGGCCTGCTGATGCCGGCGGGCATCCTGGCTGAAGTGTACCTCGGTGCACCGCCCGTGTTCGTCCTCATCGGCGCGCTGTCCATGACCGCTTCGGTCTTCCTGCTCGGTACCGCCTTCTTCAACCTCAAGCCTTCGCATGGACATTAAGCCCCGCCAACTGGAGATCATCGAAGCCGCCGGTCAGCTGGTGACGGAGGACGGTTTCGCGGCGCTCACCACCAAGCGCCTGGCCGAGCGCATGCACTTCACCGAAGCCGCGCTCTACCGCCACTTCAAGAGCAAGGAAGAGATCCTGGTGACCATGCTGCATCACCTCGCCGCGAACATGGACGAGCGCCTCGCCCGCGTGGCCGAGGAGCACCCGGATCCCATGGAACGGGTGGGTGCGATGTTCGACAGCCAGTTCGCCTTCTTCCAGAAGCACCCGCAATACCTCATGGCCATCTTCGCCACGGGGATGCTGGAAGCGTCGCACGGCATCGATGCCGGCATTGAACGCATCATGGTGGTGAAACGCCGCCACCTGCTCAACGCCATCAAGGAGGGGCAACGATCGGGAGCCTTCACCTCCGACCATCCGGCGGACACGCTCGCCCACATCATCATGGGCACCTTCCGCCTGCACATGCTGCAATGGCGCATGAGCGGACGCTCGTTCGATGTGCGCAAGAAAGGCAAGGCCCTCATCGGTGCCGCGCTGGACCTCATCACGAACTGAACCGGCATGAAGACCCGCAAGCCTGCACGCATCGGCCTGGCTCTGGTGATCATCGCCTTCGGCGCACTCACTCTTTTCCTGAGCACCTCTGTGCTGCTGGACCTCTTCGGCATCCGCGAGCGCGAATCGCCCTATGTGGCCGCCGTGGTGGTGGCCAACCTGATCGCCTCCCTGCTCTACCTGCCTGCAGGTGCCGGCCTGCTGATGCAGCGTCGTTGGTCCTCGGTGCTGCTCGCGGCCGCCGTTGTGGTGTTGCTCGTGGGTGGCCTGCTACTCGCCCTCCACATCAACTCCGGTGGTGCATACCGCACAGCCACCATCGGCGCGCTCACCTTCCGGACCCTGCTCACCGCAGCCTTCTACCTCATTGCGCGTTGGTCCTTGCGCTCACCCGACACATCACCAACACCCCCCAGACGATGAACCGCTTCCTGCTGCCCCTCCTCCTGCTTGCCATGGCCGCGCTGAACAACAGCTGCGGTGAGCACAGCCACGATGCCGCCGCACATGCCGATCATGCAACGACCCCTGCGGATAGCACATCGGCCACGGACCACGACGCCTTGCCCGCTGTAACGCTCGACAATGGCCAACGGTGGAAGGCCAACCCCGAGACCACCAGCGGCATCGCCAATATGGTGGGCATCCTCACCGCCTACGAGCCGGCAAGCGGCGACCCCAAGGCGCTGAAGGCCGCGCTGGAGGAGGAGTTCGGGCTCATCTTCGAGCGGTGCACCATGGAGGGCGAAGCGCACAGCCAGCTGCACAACTACCTGGTGCCCATCCATCACCAGCTGCGCGACTTTGAGGGGAGCGCCGCACAGCGCGCCGTACTTGGAGCGCAACTCGCTGCGTACGGCAACTACTTCGAGTGATGCGCATTGCTTGCCACGGGGATATGTGGAGGCTGGTGGCTTGAATGAGAACGTTCCACAGGCACTCCACTTCATGCTGTTCATGTCCGTTCTAATGGCCGTGCGCCGGTGGCTGCCGTGTTACCACTGCATGAAATGTTGCGTTCCGCATGGCCGTCTTCCGAACATCTTCTACTTTCGCGGCCGAAACGTTTTCCATGACGCTCATTCGCCATACCCGCCGGCACTGCACCCTGTGCATGTGTATTCGTGCGCACCGGGATGGTGACGCGGTGAGCGCCTGAGCAAAGCGCAGATCCAGCGGTCAACGCCATCCCGAAGCGGGGTGGCGTTCGTGTTCCAGGACGCTCCATCCCGCGGTACGGCAAGCGCCCCGCGCCGATGAACTCCCCGAACACAGACCTTGAATGACCACCGCTCCAAGTCTCCAATACGCCCTCGAACTGCTGGGCACCGTCCTGTTCGCCAGCAGCGGGGCGATCCGGGCTACGGAGAAGTCTCGCCCCGACTGGTTGGGCGTCACCTTCGTCGGCTTCGTCACCGCCATCGGCGGCGGCAGCTTGCGCGACATGCTGCTGGGCCATTACCCGCTCGGCTGGGTGCGCGACCCGAACTACCTCTACGCCATCTTCGGGGGCATCGTGCTCGCACGCATCGCGTATGCGCCGTTGATGGCCTTCCGGCGCGAGCGGTTGTCGATCGAGGCCTTGGGCATGGGCATGTTCGCCGTGCTCGGTGCCGAGAAGGCATTGCACTACGGGGCACCGGCCGTGGTGGCCGCCGTGCTGGGGATGTTCTCCGCCGTCATGGGCGGGGTGATCCGCGACACCCTCACCAACCGCGAACCGGTCATCTTCAGCCGGGAGATCTACGCCACCGCCTGCATCGCTGGCGCGGCCCTCTTCGTGCTGCTGGAGCGCCTCGGCGCGCCACGGGACCTGAACCTCTGCGCCGGAACGCTCCTCACTTTCGCGTTGCGTATCGCGGCGTTGCGTTTCCGCTGGTCCTTGCCTGCGTTCCCACTGCCCAGCACGCCGCCACCACCGCGCACCATGGTTGTGCCCTCATTCGAAGGTTGGCAACGTCGTTCGCGCGTGGTCATGCGCACGCGCACGCGAGTGGACGAAGACCGGAAGGAGCCTCACGCGAAGGCTTCCGATAGGAGACTGAGTTGGTGGCGGGTACGCCAGCGCCGCACAAGAGCCGCAGCATGAACATTACGCGCGGGTGTGGTGGTGGTCTCTTGTGCCAAGGTCCAAGCCTGGAGTTGCGGAAGCTGGTGGCTTGAGGGAAGCCACCGCACACGCCAATTGGCTACTCGTGCCATGCGTGGTAGGCATGAGATGAAATTGTTCTTTCCACCTTTTGCTTCGCCAACCCCGCATCAATTCTGCGGGGCTTCCGCCAAAAGGCGACCACACGTGTGGTGGGAGCCTGCCCCGGCCATGAGCCGGGGTGGACACCCACCACACGCGGTACCTGCGCGATCCGCGCTTGGCCAAGGACCAAGTGCATTCCATTGGCCGTTGCCAACGCGATGCCCGTCCTGTGCAACGCATTTACCGGATCGTGTAACCGGGACACCGGCTTCTGCCAGCACCTTTGTGCCGTCACGCAGAAAGCACCCCAACACCCACCACAACGCCTACGCCTTTCCTTCGTAAGGCTTCGGCAACTAAATCACGCTTCGGCGTCCAACGCATGGAACTGAAAGGACAAGCCCTCATCATCACCGGCGGTGCCAGCGGCATCGGCCACCAAGCAGCCATCGCACTCGCCAACAAAGGCGCCGACCTCATCATCGCCGACTACAACCTCGAAGGCGCGGAGAAGGTCGCGCAAGAGATCGCCGCGAAAGGCGTGAAAGCCTTCGCCTTCAAGGTGGATGTGTCGAAGGCCGCCGAGGTGGAAGCCCTGGTGGATTTCGCCGTGGAGAAGCTCGGCACGCTCAACGGCATCTTCAACAACGCGGGCATCGGGCTGGTGAAACCCTTCCTGGAGATGGACCCCGCCAGCTACCACAAGGTGATCGAGGTGGACCAGCACAGCGTGTACTACGGCATGTACTACGCCGCGAAGAAGATGGTGAAGCTCGGCGCGAAGGGCACCTTCGTGAACACGGCCTCCATCTATGGCTTCCAGGCCGCGCTGGGCAGCTTCAACTACAACGCCGCCAAGGCCGCCGTGGTGATGATGAGCAAGAGCGGGGCGCTGGAACTGGCCCCGCACGGCATCCGCGTGGTGGGCGTGGCCCCCGGCTTCATCAACACGCCCATCCTGGGCAACGATGCGGCCATGAAGAAGATGCTCGGCGACCAGCACCTGCACAAGCAGCTCATCGAGCCCGAGAAG
>JAEUSU010000010.1 GCA_016788635.1 Flavobacteriales bacterium
GCGGCCACGCAATTGGAGAAGATCGACATGCTCGACTTCGCCGATGTGGTGGCGATCAACAAGTTCGACAAGCGCGGCGCCCTCGATGCCCTGCGCGATGTGAAGAAGCAGTACAAGCGCAACCACCAGCTGTGGGACGCCAACGACGATGACCTGCCCGTGGTGGGCACCATCGCCAGCCAGTTCAACGACCCCGGCACCAACTCACTGTACGCGCGCCTCATGAAGAAGATCGCCGAAAAGACCGGCGTCGACTTCCAGAGCACCTTCCACGCCCACGACGAGATGAGCGAGAAGGTGTGGATCATCCCGCCGGCGAAGAGCCGCTACCTCAGCGAGATCAGCGAGAACAACCGTCGGTACGACGATCAGGTCAGCAAACAGGCTTCGATCGCCGATCAGTTGTACGGGTTGCATAGTGCCATCTTGACGTTTGGTGGTCCTGACCTGCTCGAAGCCACGAGCTTGCCCACGTCCGAGAGCAAGCTCGTGGCTCACGGCTCGGAGCTCGAAGCCCTCACCAAGAAGTTCAACGAAGTCAAGAAAGACCTCGACCCCCACCACTGGTCCATGCTCACCGGCTGGAAGGCTGAAGAGGAGAAGTACAGCGGCGAGTTCTACACCTACCTCGTGCGCGGCAAGGAGATCAAGGTGCCGAACCACACCGAGAGCCTTTCGCATCTGAAGATCCCGAAAGTCGCGCTGCCGAAGTTCCGCAGCTGGGGCGACAAGGTGCGCTGGGCCATGCAGGAGAACACGCCCGGCTTTTTCCCCTACACCGCGGGGATCTATCCCTTCAAGCGCCAGGGCGAGGACCCCGCGCGCATGTTCGCCGGGGAAGGTGGCCCCGAGCGCACCAACAAACGCTTCCACTACGTGAGCCAGGGCCTGCCCGCCAAGCGCCTCAGCACCGCATTCGATAGCGTCACGCTCTACGGCCACGATCCCGGTCGTCGTCCGGACATCTATGGCAAGGTGGGCAACAGCGGCGTGAGCATCTGCTGCCTGGACGATGCCAAGAAGCTCTACAGCGGCTTTGACCTCAGTGCGCCCACCACCAGCGTGAGCATGACCATCAACGGTCCCGCGCCCATGCTGCTCGGCTTCTTCATGAACGCCGCCATCGACCAGAACTGCGAGAAGTTCATCAAGGCAAACGGGCTCGAGGCCGAGGTGAAGCAGAAGATCGCCGCGCGCTGGAAGAACGGCCACATGCCGAGGTACAACGGCGAGATCCCGCAGGGCAACGAAGGCCTGGGCCTCCTGCTGCTCGGTGTCACCGGCGACCAGGTGCTGCCGAAGGACGTGTACGAGAAGATCAAGGCCGAGACCCTGCAGAGCGTGCGCGGTACCGTGCAGGCCGACATCCTCAAGGAGGACCAGGCGCAGAACACCTGCATCTTCAGCACCGAGTTCGCGCTGCGCTTGATGGGCGACGTGCAGCAGTACTTCATCGACAAGAAGGTCCGCAACTTCTACAGCGTCAGCATCAGCGGCTACCACATCGCGGAGGCCGGCGCCAACCCC
>JAEUSU010000029.1 GCA_016788635.1 Flavobacteriales bacterium
TCGGGCGTCACGCAGGTATCGCCGATGCCGATGCGGACGGTGGCGTTGGGGATGTTGAAGGGAAGGGCAAGGTGAATGGATGATCGTTCACGAGAAGGGGTCGGATCCTCGACAACGAGCAAGGCGAACACGTCCTTCTTAGGCTCGAACCAAATGCCGCTGACGAAATGATCTGAGAACGGCAGCTCCCATGCACTATTCGGGTCAAGATGGTACGCGGTCAGCTTCACCTCATCCTTCATGAAAGTGGGTCTGGTCCCTAGCGGCGCATTCAAGGCAAGTTCGCTGCCTGCGGGAACGGGACCTGGAGTGAACGACTTCTCGATCTCCCGCACATACCACCCCGCGCTATCCGCGAAGGCCTTCTTCACCCGCCACTGGTCGGTGGTGAAGTGCGCATCCGGATCGCTGATGCTGCACCACGCCCCCCAGGTGTGTTCGTGCCACATGACGATGCTGCGCTTGGCGCGGTAGAGCAAGTGCGGATCGATGGGCTTGCCGAGGATCTTGGCCGCATCGATCAGGTTGGTGAGCCGCGCGCTCAGCACGCGCACATCGCCTTCCTCCTTCGCCGTGCTGTACGCGCCATCCTCCCAATAGGGGGTGAAGTCACCGCTCCAAGTGGGAATGCTCTTTCCATACTTCGTTTCGAACTCCTGTATCATCTTGCCGGCATTGGCGATGATCAAGCGCGGCGAACTGTACTTCTCGTTCCACTCGCGTACGAAGTCGCTGAGGGTGCTGTCCACCGGACCGTTGTCGCTCACGATGTTGTAGCGCCACTGCACCATGTCGTAGGGATAGCCCTTGGCGGCGAGCTCGTTCATGTAGGCGGCGATCTTCCGTGTACCGCGTTCCTTGATGGCACCGGCCGTGTAGCCGTGCCAGCCGCCGTAGCCTTGTCCGGCCGTCCATACGAGGATTCTGTCTTTGCCGGTGGTGCCCTTCCACCAGTAGGGCTTGTCGCCTTGCTCGCGCAAGGTGCTGCCGATCCGGTCGCCGCCGTCGGGCATATCGGGGATGTAGTTCGGCCCTTGACTTAGGTAACGTATCCCATGCGCGACGTAGGCGTCCACCATGCTCCAGCTCATGCCGGGGATGTCGGTCTGCATGGCCATGGTGATCGGCAGGTCGTACCGCTTCCGTAGCGAATCGGCGTACTCCACGATCCAGTGCATCTCCTCGGGTGTGCACAGGCCGGTGAGGATGTTCGCGTAGTTCGCGCTGAGGGCAATTCTACCGGCCTTCACGGCTGCGATGAAGCGCTGCTTGTCTTGCTCGCTGGTTATGCCCATGAAATTCTCCACGGCCCAAAGGCTTTCCACATTCCACACGAAGCGACTGTCCTTCGGGTAGTCCTTCGTCCGTTCGATCAACTCCAGCGCCTTCCAAATGTTGTTGTTCTGAATCGTCTCCACTTCGGCCTGCAGGTGGCTGTAGCCGATGTCGGTGTGGCTGTGGTGGACGAGGTGGATGTCGCGGTGGATGACGGGTGTGAGTTTGATCACAGTGTCGGTAGCCCAACCTCCCTCATCGACGATAGCGGTAACACGAAGCAGATCTGAAGCGGGATTCTTTGGGATGTCGACAAGTAACTTGTTCAATCCATGGAAGATCGGTCGAATGATCTGGTTGCCGTTGATGGTCAAGTAAAGTCGTGCATCATCGCGACCATCATGTAATAAGGTCACCATCGCCTCCTGTCGTCCGTTCTTGAGGATGAATGGCAGCGCTTCCACCTCCACCTTCTCCTCGAACGTGTACCGAAAGGTCATGAACCAGTCCGGACTGTTCTGCGCGCGGCCCACCACCTTCAACTTCACCGACTGGCCGGGTGTGATGTACTTCCGCGGCACCCGCAGATGCGCGAACCCGTGTGCATCCCCGTGTCGGTCCATCTTGCTGAACTCGAACACGAGCTTGGTGCTGTCCGCTCCGACCGCGCTCCAGGAACCGGGCTTCGTGTCGTGGTGCGTGGTGAAGGTGAGCGCCTTCGCATCATTGATGTAGAGGTCGAAGGATCGATCACCTCCGCTGGTTGTGCTGTTGTGCGCGGCGATCCAGCTGAAGTAGTAATACTGGATCATTTCATCCTGGGGGTAGTGCGGCACAGCGGCCGTCTCCCACGCGATGGCCTTCTTCCCATCGGTGCATCGCGTGAGCAAAGCGGTGGTGGCATGCTCCGGATACACGCTGAAATAGGAGAGGACCTCGCCCTCGATATCCTTCGCGTAGCCGTTGATGACCTGCTGCCTGCCGAAGATGGGCAGGTCGACCTGGGCAAACGCGGTGCCGAGCGGTAACAAGGCAAGGAGCGCGGTGAGCTTCTTCACTCCACCAATGTAAGCGGTGTGGCGTGTAACGGTCCACCAGTGGGTTGGGCTGTCCTGCTGGCCTTCTACCTTTGCAGCCCCAACACGCGCACCATGCCCGGCACTGAGCTTTTCGGCGAAGAAGAAAAGAAGGAAGTGATGGACGTCCTCAACACGGGCGTGCTCTTCCGCTACAACCACGATGCGGCGCGCAAGGGCCACTGGAAGGCGAAGGACTTCGAGGCCGAGATCGCCAGGTTCACCGGCGCGAAGCATGCGCTCGCGGTGAGCAGCGGTAGCACGGCGGTGAGCACCATGCTCGCGGCCTGCGGCGTGGGCTACGGTGATCATGTCATCGTGCCGCCCTTCACCTTCGTGGCTACGATCGAAGCCGTGCTCTTCGCGGGAGCCATACCTGTCTTCGCGGAGATCGATGAGACCTTGTGCCTAAGCGCCGAAGGAATTCGCGCAGCGATCACACCGAAGACGAAGGCCGTTCTGCTCGTCCACATGTGCGGCGCCTCGGCCGATCTCGATGGCATCATGGCCGTGTGCGACGAGAAGAACGTGATGCTGATCGAGGACACCGCCCAAGCGCTCGGCGCCACCTACAAGGGCAAGCACCTCGGCCTCTTCGGCAAGATGGGCAGCTTCAGCTTCGACTTCTTCAAGATCAACACCTGCGGCGAAGGCGGCGTCATCATCACCAACGACGAGCAGCTGATCAAGACCGCCGAGTACCTCAGCGACCACGGCCACAGCCACGAGGGCGACAACCGCGGCATGGAGCCCCACCCGATCATGGGCACCAACTACCGCATCGGCGAGATCAACGCCGCCATCGGTCTGGCGCAGGCGCGCAAGCTGCCCTACATCATCAGCCAGCAGCGCAAGCACAAGGCGATCATCCACGCGCGCCTCTCGAAGATCCCCGGCCTGTCCTTCCGCAAGCAATGCGACGATGCCGGCGACAGCGCCACCTTCTTCCACCTGCTCTTCCCCAGCGAAGCCACGGCGCGCGCGGCGCACAAGGCCATGGGCGATGCGGGCGTGGGCGGCGGCTACTGGTACGACAACATGTACCACTACATCAAGCAGTGGCATCAGGTGAAGGAACTGAGCATGCCCTTCCGCATGGTGGCGCACGAGCTCGGCCTGCCGCAGGACCTCAAGACCATGACCTTCCCGAAGAGCGATGCCGTGCTCAGCCGTCTCATCAGCTTCAACATCCGCGTCACCTGGACCGAAGCGGAGCTCGACGCCTACCTGGACAAGGTGGAAGGGGCGGTGAGGACCGCCTTCGCCAAGGCTATGGCGGTTTAGGAAGATGATGCTGGGGGTGACCACCTGATTCTCTCATTATTTGATCGACCGATCGACATGAACCTCTTCCGCAACTTCAAGTCCGTAACCAAGACCTGTTACGGCCGTGGCAGCTTCGGCAAGCTGGGCGAGATCCTGGAGCCGCACCGCAACACGGGCAAGGGGTTCATGGTCTTCCTGGTGGACCACTACTTCCAGGGCAACGAGGCTTTTCTCTCGCGTATCCCGAAGGCCGAAGGGGACGAGCTGATCTTGTGCAGCACGAAGAAGGAGCCCACCACCGAGCAGATCGACGGTCTGCGGGACGACATCCTGGCGCGTCGTGGACTGCCTGCGGGTGTGGTCGGTATCGGTGGTGGCAACGTGATGGACGTGGCGAAGGCGCTCTCGCTGATGTTCACCAATGAGGGCAGCAGCGTACAGTACCAGGGCCTCAATCTCATCAAGAAGCCCGGCATCTACCATTGCGGCGTGCCCACGATCAGCGGCACCGGCGCCGAGGTGAGCATGACCGCCGTGCTCACCGGTCCCGTGAAGAAGCTCGGCCTCAAGTGCGACTGGACCGTCTTCGACCAGATCGTGCTCGACCCGGACCTCATCGCCACCGTGCCCAACGACCAATGGTTCTACACCGGCATGGACACCTACATCCACAGCGTGGAGGCCATCACCGGCACCAAGAAGAACACCTTCGCCGAGGCCTACAGTGAGAAAAGCCTGGAGATGTGCCGCGAAGTTTACCTCAAGCGCGAACGCACCGACCCCAAGAGCGACGAGCTGTTGATGGTGGCCAGCTACATGGGTGGGCTCAGCCTCACATACAGCGAGGTCGGTGTTTGCCATGCGCTCAGTTACGGCCTGGGCAAAGTGCTGGAGATCCACCACTGCATCGCCAATTGCATTGCCTTCAACCAGTTGGAGGATGTGTATGGCGACTACGTCCAGGAGTTCAAGGGCATGGTGAAGCACAACAAGGTGCACATCCCGCAGAGCCTCGCGAAGGAGTGGAGCGAGCAGACCATTTCAGCGATGGCCGAAGTGGCCTACGCCCTGCCGCACATGTGGGACCACGCCTTCGGTCCGAATTGGCAGAAGGTGCTGGACCGGGAGCGGATCAAGGGGTGGTACAGGAGGATGTAAGCGTAGGGTTGCCGGGTTGAAGGTTGACCGGGCTGTTGAGGGTTGAACACGTGCACCACACGGAGCGCGGTTGACAGGTTGAACACTTGCCAATGGTGAGTGATCGGCAAGAAGCGATCACCCCAGGAACGCCCCATCCACCACGATCAGCTTCACCGGCCCGTGCGTCCGTGACCGGTGCGAGCTAAGCCCATCGCTCACGTGATACGACATGCCTTCGGTGAGCACATTCACGCGGCCATCCTCGTGCTCATTGATCAGTTCACCTTCGAGCACGAAGACCAGGTGGCCCAGCTGGCACCAGTGATCGGCCAGGTAGTTCGCTGAGTATTCCACCATCCGGATGCGCAAGCCGCCATGTTGCACCACGCGCATGGTGGCCGTGCCGGAGGTGCCATTCACAACGGTGGCTGGTAGTTGAGACCAGTCAATGGCCTCGAAGGGGATGGGCAAGTTCATTCGGCGATCTCGAGTTTGACGATGCGCGGTGGGGCATTGGTGCCGTCGGCGTAGAGGTAGGTGGCGCGCACCACCAGACCGTCCTTCAGTTCGACTTGTTCGGACTTTCCGTTGTGGAAACCGGCCTGCCCCACATTCTGGTAGTAGCCGAACCAGATGCTATCGCCGACATAGAAGCGCTCATAGATGTTGTACTCGTATTTGTCCCTGCGCGCCGTCCGCACCCGTTCGATGCCCCAACTCTGGATGGGGCCTTCCACCACCAGCGCTTCGCCATTGCTGATGTCCTTCATTAATCGCCAATGGTCCCAGCCCATGAGGCCGATGCCGATCGCCGCCACCAGGAAGCCGAAGGTGATGAGGATGCGCGGAGTGGTGATGCCCGTGCGTTGGGGCGGGTCGATGCGTTTGCGGTCCCTGGCGCGTTGCACTTGGCGCCAAACCAGGCCGGTCAGAACGAATGCCCCGGCGATCCAGGCTGCCTCCACATCAAAGGGTGGTTGTTCAGCCAGGTCATAGACCGTGCGGTAGGTCATGACTACCGGCGGTAGGGGTCGAACTCGGCGAGCTGGCGGGCAATGCGCAGCGCGGCCCGGTCCATGAGTTGCGCGCGGATGTTTCCCCGGCCGCTCAGCTCCTGTTTGTTCACGCGGATGGTCTCGGCAATGTGGATACGCCCGGTCTCCGCATCCACCAGTTGCACCTGCACCTCGATCTGTTTGGCGAAGGCATCATCGTACCGGAGGATGCGGCCGGTGAGCACAAAGCGCGCGCCGAGCAGGCGGCCGGCCTTTACCGCATAGGCATCATCATACACACCCTGCATGCCACGCTCCTGCTCGGCCAGCAGTTCGGCCGTGTTCTCGCGGTCCACCAAAATCACCAAGGGGTCCTTCAGGTCCAGGATGGCCTGGCGCACGGATGCCGCAAGGGCCAGCTCCAGGCTGTTGGAGCTCATGATCAGAAGGGGGTTGCCGATGTACAGCATCTGGTTCACCAGCGGGACGAAGGAGATGGTCCACGAGGCTTTCTCACGCGCCTCTTGAAGCCGCTTCCACACATCCTTGTAGGCGGGGTCCTTGTCGGCCACCTCGTTCAGGCGCAGGAAGGCATCGCGGTACAAGCCCAGTTCAAAGGCGCGTACACCGAGCCGGTACCGGGGCTCCAGCCGGGCCAGTTGCTGCAGGTGTTTCGCATTGCGGTGGTCCGGCATCAGCTTCAGGATGCGCTCGGTGATGTCATCACACTCCGAGAAGCGGTCGTTCCGGAAGGCGGAATCCGCCTGTAGATAGAGTTGCTCCGCATAGGCCGTGCGTGCGGCCGTCCGGCGTTGTTCCAGCAGGGGGTCCCAGCGCAGCTCCAATCGCTTCGCGGTCATGCGGTCGCGGAAGGCCGAAGCCTCGTTCCGCGCCTTTTCGCCCGCCATGAAGTCACCGGTCAGGTAGAGACGCCCAGCCTCGTCCTGAAGGCGGTCGAAGAGCACCTGCGCGGTGCGTTGCATGCCCACATGGGCCTCGGTGTTCCCCGCCCGGCGTGCGTAGAGGTCCGCATAGCGGTCGTAGGCCTGCTGCATCATGCCCTCCTGCTCATAGCGCGCGGCGCTTTCCAACTGCTTGCGCTGCCCGGCGCAGGCAGCGAGCAGGAGGGTCAGTGTGGAGAGGATGAGAAGCGGGCGCATGGGAAGGCGAATTTACCTTGCCAGCATCATGCCGGATCCGCGCTGGGTGGTCGTGTAAGTTTGCCGCCATGCATCGCGGCCGGTGGCTCGTTCCCCTATTGATCCTGACAGCCGCATTGCTGTTCCTGCTGGCCTTGGCCTCCGGCAGTGTACCGATCCCGGTGCGCATGGTGCTGGACGCGCTCCTGGGCCACGGAGAAGCGGAGCCGGCCCAGGCCATGATCGTGCGTGAGGTGCGCCTGCCAGGTGCCATCACTGCGCTTGTTGCAGGTGCCGGGCTGGCCGTTTGCGGGCTGTTGATGCAGACGTTGTTCCGCAATCCCCTCGCGGGTCCTTCGGTGCTGGGCGTCACCTCCGGGGCCTCACTGGCGGTGGCGGCGTTGATGCTTGTTCCGGGTCTCCATCATTCGCTTCCTTCAGGTGTGGGTGTCCTTGGTGCATCCATGGCCGGAGCGATCGCCGTGTTGCTTCTGATGCTTGCGGTGGATCGGCGGGTGGGGGATGGGCTGACCCTGCTGATCGTGGGCATGATGGTGGGCTATCTCTGCGGCGCACTGGTGCAGGTGATGCAGGCTGGCAGTGGGAGCGGGGCGCTGAAGGGCTTCGTGCAGTGGGGCATGGGTTCCTTCGGGCAGGTTCCCCGTGATGGGTTGTGGTGGTTGGTGGTGCCGGTACTGGCCGGCCTGCTCTGGGCACATGCCCGTGTGAAGGCGCTGAACGCGCTGCTCATGGGTGATGGCTATGCGGCCAGCCTGGGGGTGAAGGTCCCCGAAGCGCGCCGGACCTTGCTGGTCATCACGGGTGTGGTGGCGGGCTGCATCACTGCGCATTGCGGTCCGGTGGCTTTTCTGGGTCTGGCCACGCCGCATGTGGCACGGGCGCTCTTCCGTACGGCGGACCATTCGCGGCTGCTACCGGGCACCATGCTGTGTGGTGCTGTGCTCGGCCTGTTGTGCGAGGTGATCGTCCGTTCATCCGGTGCGGTGGCCACGGTCCCGCTCAATGCGGTCACCTCCCTGCTCGGTGCGCCCGTGGTCCTGTGGGTGCTGCTCTCCGGTAAACGATGGCTGCGTCCGGCATGAACCAGCTGCGGACCGATCGGCTGAAGGTGGGGTATGGTGGCAAGGCCATCCTGCACGATGTGCGATTGGATCTTGCGGGTGGAAGCCTGGTGGCGCTTTTGGGACGGAACGGAAGTGGGAAGACCACGCTCCTGCGCACGTTGTCCGCCGCACGTGCACCACTGGCTGGTGAAGTGCGATGGAACGGGCACAGTGTGCACGTGCTTGATGCGGATGCGCGCGCCAGACAGGTCGCGGTCGTGCTTTCGCAGGTGCCGCGTTGCGGGGCCCTGGATGTGCGCACACTCGTTTCCTTCGGGCGTATTCCATGGACTGGACGGTTCGGCGGGCTGTCCGGCGGGGACCAGGAGAAAGTGGAGAAGGCCATGCGCGACGCCGGGGTGCATCACCTGGCAACGCGCTGGGTGGATGAGTTGAGCGATGGGGAACGGCAGCGGACGATGATCGCGCGCGCCCTGGCACAGGATGCCCCCTTGTTGCTGATGGACGAACCGCTGGCCCATCTGGACCTCGTGAACCGCGCCCAGGTGATGCAGCTGCTTCAGCGCATCGCACATGCCGGTGATCGGCTTGTGCTGTATTCCACACATGACCTGGCCCTTGCACTGGAATTGAGCGATCAGGTGGTGCTGGTGCAGCCGGATGGGCATGTATGGCATGGAAGCACGGTGGAGGCCATGGGCCACATCGCACATGCCTTCAGTGATGATGAGGTGGCTTTTGACCCGGTGACACGTGGACTGATGCCCCGCAAGTAAAAAGCCCCGGCGTGCGGCCGGGGCTTTTCGTTGGAGCGAAGGGTCGGTCACTTGCGCAGCGCGTCGCGTATTTCCATGAGCAGTTTGTCCGTGCTGCTGGGCGCTGGAGGTGCGGCGGGCGCAGCTTCCTCCTTCTTCTTCGAGGCATTGATGGCTTTCACCATCAGGAAGATCACAAAGGCGACGATGACGAAGTCCACAATGCTTCCCATGAACGCCCCAAGCTTGATGCCCGGGCCGATCTCGTAGGTCTTCCAATCCGCATCAGCCGGCAGGAACACGTTGATGAAGGGCATGACCACATCGCCCACGAAGGACGACACGATCTTGCCGAAGGCCCCGCCTATGATCACACCGACCGCCAGGTCGACGACGTTGCCCTTCATGGCGAACGCCTTGAATTCACTCATAAAGCCCATGGTTGCGTTGGTTTTGGTGGGCGGAAGATAGCGGCCCTATGGCATCCGCGCTTCCTCGCTCGGGACCACGGCCCAGTCGCGTACGGGTATGGTGGTCCACTCCTTCAACCCCGGTATGCGCACCAGCAGACGCACCTTGCCGGGCCCTTTTGGCCATGGCACTTCAAAGGGCTGGAACGCCATGGGCTCACCCGACGCACGTGGCAGGAGCATGAAGGGTGTATGGAACACAACGGTGTCCGGTCCCGCTGTGATCGCCCCGACCTCCACGGGCAGTCCATGCGGCACCGTACCGGACACCAGTGCCGTGGCGCCTTTGCGCTCCTGCAGGTAGGCCAGGGCGATGTTCATGGGGCGCAGGGCCTGGCGCATCACCACGCGGTCATGTTGGAACACCGCCACATCATGCCGGAAGTTCGGGAACTCCCGCTGCACAAGTCGCACGCGCTCCTGCAGTCGGTCGTTGAGGCGCTCGAGCAGGTCTTCGAGCCAGCCCTCCTGTGAAAGGGTATCCACGTGTGCGACATACGCACGAAGGAAGAGAGGGTCGCTGAACAGTCGGTCGTAGAAGCCGGTGGCCTGTGTGTCGAAATGTATCGGTCCTTGTTCGCGGAACGCGCGAATGGCGGGGATGGGCTCACCGGCATTCGCATCGAAGCCAATGGGCAGGAGCAGGCCGGTGGCCGGGTCGGGAACAAAGCGCAGATTGCGCCAGTCCGTGCAGTGTTGGGCTCCCAGCAGATCGGCCAGCGCGAACAGGCGGGCCAGGGCCTGTACATCGAACACCTCGTGGGTGCTGCGCTTTCGTTGCCGGAACGCTTCGAGGGCGAGCGCGGCCTTGCTGAACGCGGCCTTCCGCAGCGGGGCCTCCATCACCTCCTTCATATGAAAGGCCTCGACAGGGGCCGCGAGCCACTCCCCCTCATACGGGGCGGTGCTGGGGAATATGCGCTCGTTCATCTGCTCGAGCGATCCGATGCGGGCCTCGTCATCGAATTTCAGGATGGGGGCATGCCCCAGGCCCAACCTTGTGGTGAGGGTGGTGTCGAAGTGCTGCTCGACGGCGAACAGGCCCAGGTCACGTTCGTTCAGCCGCACCTCGGTGAATTCATACAGGAGATGAGGCAGGTCTTGGTCTCGCAGGGCTTCATGAAAGATCCATTCATTGGTGAAGTTGCGGGTGTTGGGGTGCTGAAGTGAGAAGGTGGTCATCCCGAGGACCGTATCGCCTTCCAGCAACTGCACGCGCATGGACCACTTGCGTGTGCGCAGGTGATCGGTGAGCCCGCCCTTGAGCCGCAGCCGAGCACCCAGCGTATCGCCCTGCCATACGATGCGCGCGGGGAACCAGGTGTCCTTTCCCTCATTGAGCACACCGGCCTTGAGCGCCCGCTCGCGCATGGCGCCCAGTGAATCCATGGCCTCGGGTTCGATGAGCAGCTGCAGCCCATGACTGTCTGGTGGGCTGCCACGCAGGGCGTTCAGCACCGGCAGGGCGATGCGTTTGAGCCCGGGATCGAGCACTTCACGCACGAAGCCTGTACGCTCGCTTTGGATACCCAGGTAGAACAGCAGACCCGCCAGAAAGAGGACCGCGAAGGGTTCAAGAACGCGCAGGAGAAAGGCTACCGGACGGGGTAGGGGGCGCATGGTTCAAGGCTGGGCTTCGGTATGCCGGGCCGAGAACTGCAAATGCATCCGCCGTGCTTGTCCCTGCTCCGCACCGGACAGGTCAACCGCCCAGCCGTCTTCCACGCGCCGGTAAACAATGCGTGACGGGAAGTCGTGCGCGGGTTCCACGAACACCATTGAATCCGGCGGTCCAGGCACCAGCTTGAAGTGCACGAACTCCCCGGCGTTCTGCGAAGGCACGCGCACACTGTAGTAGGCGCCGCTATCGCCCCAATGCAAGGCCAGGTACTCCACGGAAACAGTGTCGCGGCCAGCCAGCACGAAGCCGGTGCCTGAACAGAAGGCCTCATCGGTCATGCGCCATTGCTCGTGGAACACGTGGCCCTTGCCGGCATCGCGGTCCTCCCACTCACCCACCAGCAGCTGGATGAGGCTGTCCCATCGCGGGTCCTGCCCGGGCACCACGAGGTCGGGTGCGGCTGCCCGTGCATCATCTGTAGGCTCGGTTCCCGCATCCGGGCTGCCGCAGGAATGTGCGAGCAATGCCGTGGTCAGGATCAATGTGGCCGAAGGTCTCATGGTGTGCCCGGCTTGAACAATGCGAAGATGGTGTTCCGGATGCTCTCCGGCATCGGGCATTTGCACATTTCCGTGTAGTCGTACACCACTTGGGTGGAAGTGCCCTCGGCATGCAGGCTTCCGTCCGCTCCCAGAATGCGGTAGGCGATGTCGAAACTGGTGTGGCCGATGCGCGGTATGGACATGCGTACCTCGATGGTGGCAGGCCAGTTGATGGCCTTGCGGAACTGGCACTGTGTGGCAGCGAGGATCACGCTGAGCCCGGTCGCCCGGTGCAGCTCCATGAAGCCCAGGCGCTCCAGCAGGTGCATGCGGGCGCTTTCCAGGTAGCGGAAGTAGGCCACGTTGTTCACGTGGCCGAAGGGGTCCTGATCGCCCCAGGCGATGGTGACGGGAAAGGCGATCTCCTCACCCGGACCTATCACCGCAATTCCTGCTGAAGTTGCTTTTGCTGGTCGCGCAACCGGTCCATCTCCTTGCGCACGCGCTCCATCTTCTTCTCCAGGTCCTGGCGCATGGCCTGCCCGCTCTCGCTCTTGAAGTTGAACATGCCCAGGTTGCGCTCGAACTGCCGGAGCTCGTTCTCCAACTCCTCGATCTTGCGTCGCAGGGTGCGCCCCTCGCGCTCCATCTGGAAACGTCCATCAGGCGAGGACTTCAGGTCGTCCAGCCGGTCCTGGAAACGCAGGCGGCCGCGCTCCGTGTCGTTCACCTTCAGCTGCCCGTACAGCTTGTCCATGGCGGCGCGGTAGCGGGTGGCCATGGCATCGTACTGCCGGGGCGAGATCCGCCCGCCGTTCAGCCAGCGTTGGCTGAACTCGCGCAGCTTGCCCAGGTCCGCCGTGTGGTCTCCGGTCAGGGTGAAGGCTTCCAATTCCGTGAGCATGGCCTCCCGCGCCTGCACATGGGCGGCCTGTTCGGCGTCCTGCTGTTCGAAGGTGGCTTTGCGCGACTGGAAAAAGGCATCGCACGCCTCGCGGAAGCGCGTCCATAGTTTGTGCTCATCGCGCGGGCCGGCGCTGCCAGCCTCCTTCCATAGCTGCTGCAGCTCCTTCAAGCGGTCCGCCGTACGTTTCCACTCCTTGCTGTCCTTCAGGGTCAGCGCCTCGTCCAGCAAGGCTTGCTTCCGTTCGCGGATGGCCTTGTACTGGTCGCGAAGCTGGTCGAAGTGCACCTTCTTGCGCTGGAAGAACGCGTTGCACGCCTCGCGGAACTCCTTCCAGATGCGTTCATTCTCCTTGCGCGTGGCGAAGCCGATGTTCTTCCACGCGTTCTGCAGCTCCAGCACCTGTTCGGTCCATTCCTTCCACTCCTTGGTGCCGGCCTTCTCCACATCCGCTGCAACGGCCTTCACCTTTTCCACCAACGCCTTCTTCGCCTCCAGATTGGCCTCCTGCTCGGCGCGCCTTGCCTTGTAGTGTTCGTTGATGCGGTCGTACACCACGCGGGTGGCGTTCCAGAACGCATCGCGCACCTGTTCCCACTCCTCCTTCACCACCGGGCCGATGTGGTGCCACTTCTCCTGGTATTCCTTCACCAGCAACTCGGCCTCGCGCACCGTTTCCACACGCTGCACGGCTTCCATGTCCGCGATCAGGGCGCGCTTCAGTGCGGTGTTCTTCTTCAGGTCGTGGTCGCGCAGCTCCTTGTAGATGCGGATGTGGTAGAAGAACTCATCCCGCAGGTGGCTGTAGTCGCTCTGCAGTTCACGGTAGGCCTGTTGAGGAACGGGGCCGATCGTCTTCCACTTCTCGGTCAGCTCGTTGAAGCGTTGGAACGCGGAGCCGATGTTCTCCTCACCGGCGATCATCTGCCGCAGCTCATCCATGATGGCCCGCTTGGCGGCGAGGTTGTCGTTCTCCTCCTTCTGCTTTTTCCGCCGCAACTCGTTCACCTTCTGGTTGAAGGTGTCCAGCAGCTGCTTGAAGCGCTTGTCGGCCTCGTCCTGCGGTGCGTAGGACTCGATGTGGGCAGGTTCGGCCGGTGGGGCCTGTCCGTCTCCCTCGGCTGGAGCACCAGCTTCGCCCTGGGACTGGGCGGCAAGCTCGCGCTCATGTGCCACGAGTGCCTCATAGGTCTCCTTTACACCCTCGACCTGTTCAGCTGACTGTTCCGGATCGGCATGCCCCAGAAGTTCCTCCAGGCGCGCGATCAATTCCTCTTTCGTTGCCATGCGTTGCAATGGCGTGTCGCACAGCGCGACGCGCTCACCGATCAAAGATAGACGGCGGACTTGAAGTGAAGCGGCGATCGGGTGAACATGGAACGGTGCCTGGCATGTGCCCAGGCTCGGTGGTCGATCTGTATGATGAGGAAGTTGGTCAGCGCTTCGCGGCCTGCGCCTTGAACCGGGCGATGGCCTGGCGCGTGTGGTCGCTCAGTACCAACCGCCCGCTGATCGCCGCACGTTCGGTCAGCAGGGTATCCCAATGTTCGGTGCCAAGCCAGCAGACCCGCTTCAGTTCCGCCATGGCCTCCGCGCTATAGCCCGCCAATTCCCGGGCGTGCGCTTCCACCCGGGCATCGAGCGCCTCCTGTGCATCGAACACTTCGGCAAAGAGGCCATGCTGAAGGCACCACGCTGCATCGCGCCGGGTGGCGGGCGTGGCGCTCAGCAGGCCGAACGCACCCGTGCCCACCTTCCGCTCCACCGCGGGGCCCACCACAAAGGGGCCAATGCCCACGGCGAGCTCGCTCAGCCGTGCACTGGCACTGCTGTGCGCGTAGGCAATGTCCACCGCGCAGGCCAGGCCCACGCCACCGCCCACGGCGTGGCTGTGGATGCGGCCGATGACGAAGACCGGTACGGTGCGTATCGCGTTGATCACCTCGGCGAATCCGCTGAAGAATTCCATGCCGCGCTCCGGGCCGTCAATGGCCACCAGCTCATCAAAACTTGCACCTGCACAAAAGGCCTTGTCGCCTTCGCTACGCAGCACAATGACGCGCACGGTGTGGTCACCGCCCGCAGTGCGGATGGCGGAAGCCATGCCGCTCAGGATATGCCCCGGAAGGCTGTTGCTTTTCGGATGGTGGAAGGTCACGGTGGCTACACCTTCACTTGTCTCAAGGTTCACGTATCCGTCGTTCATGGGCGCTTTGCTGGGCGTGCAAGTTAGGCGTGGCATCGGGGTGGTTGCCTCCTGGTCTTGGGATCCTACGCGAGTGACTTTGTGATGCGATCATAACCTTGGTTATGGTCTCTTGGATGGCCCGAAGTGAAAGGTTAGTTTGCCCATCCCAACGCTTGCCGATGCGTCATCATTTCACCTCCCTTGTCGCATGGTCACTTACGCTTTGCGGCAGCGCCCAGCTGGTGGCTCCGCGTGGCTTGGTCCCTGCTGGTGGCAGTTCCAGTTATCCCTCGGGTTCGTTCGAATGGTCCCTGGGCCAGCCCGTGAGCGCCACCTTCGAAGGAGGCACTCCGGTGATCACCTCAGGGATCCTGCAACCCGAAGGTGTCCGTGTGGCGCTTAACGTGCGTGTGCTGTTGGCGGGTCCTTATGTGCCGGCCGTTTCGCTCATGTTGGATTCTCTTCGGAGCAAAGGACTGGTGCCGGCCACCGAACCGTACACATCGTCGGGCTACCAGCACACCGGTGCAGGTGGTGGTGAACAGCTTGGGCAGGGTGTCTTGGCAGCCACCGGACCGGACGCCATTGTGGACTGGGTGGTGATGGAATTGCGCGCCGCAGCGGATATGGCCAACGTGGTGGGCTCGCGCAGTGCCTTGGTGCAGCGCGATGGCGATGTGGTCGATACCGATGGCACCACATCCGTGCGGTTCATGGTTCCGCCGGGCAGCTACCATGTGCTGGTACGGCACCGCAACCACCTGCCGGTGATGACCGCTTCGCCCCACGCCTTGAGCCCGGTGCCCGTGGCCATTGACCTCACCGACGGCACGGTGACCGTGTATGGTACCGATGCCCAGCGGGTGGAGAATGGCATCCGGATGCTGTGGCCCGGCAATGTGATCCCCGACGGCCTGGTGCGGTACTCCGGTCAGTTCAATGATCGCGATCCCATCCTGCAGGCCATTGGTGGTTCGGTGCCGACGGCCACCGCCACCGGATACATGCCCGAGGATGTGAACCTGGATGGCACCGTGAAATACACCGGACCCGCGAACGACCGCGACCTCATCCTGCAGACCATCGGCGGCGCCGTGCCCACGGCCACCCGCGCTGCACAAGTCCCTTAGCACCCGGCCCCGCAACCCCCTCCTTGACCCATGAGAAAGCTGTTCACTCTTCTATTGCTGCTGCCGTTCATCGGCATGGCCCAGGCTCCCCAGGCGTTCGATTTTCAGGGTGTGGCCCGCGATGCCGCCGGGAATGCGCTGGTCTCCCAGTCCGTATCCCTGCGCCTTTCGCTCCTGGATGGCGATGCGCTCGGCCCAGTGCTTTATCAGGAACTCCATGGCACCACCACCAATGCGTTCGGCCTCTTCAATGTGCGCGTGGGTGAAGGGGCTCCCGTGACAGGTGTGTTCGCCGAGATCGACTGGGGGGCTGACACCCGCTTCCTGAAGGTGGAACTCGACGCCGCCGGAGGTTCGAGCTACCTGGACATGGGCACCACGCAGTTGCTCAGCGTGCCGTACGCCTTGTTCGCCAACAGCATTCCCTGTTCGCGGGTCTCCTTGCTGGGCGACACCTTGTTCCAGACCAACGGTTGCTATGTGGTCATCCCCGGCATCAGTGTGGCGAACGGAGGGTGCAAGGACCTTGACGGGGATGGGGTTTACGACCATCCCGGATGCAGCGATCCGATCGACTGTGATGACCTGACCGCAACGACCTACCCCGGTGCTTCGGAGATATGTGGCAATGGGGTTGATGATGATTGTGACGGCATCATCGACAACCATCCAACGGCAACGATCACGTGGTACCTGGATGGAGATGGTGATGGGTTCGGGGACCCGAATGTGACGCTGAGTGCCTGCGCCCAACCCCCGGGGCATGTGCTCAATGATGACGATTGTGATGATGGGGACGCAGCCCTTTTCCCCGGGCAGGGATGTTCGCTGATCTGCTCCTCAGCGGATGTGGCGGCGATCGCGAATGATCAAGCTGGATACCTTCAGACGGCGCTCGGAGCGCTGTCGTTGGCATTCCCCAGTTGTGGGGTGCTTACCGGGCCATGCGTCGACGCCTTTGTTCTGCAGGTACTGGAGTTGGAGTACTCCGGGTCTGTCGGCAACGCTTGTCATGCATGCGCAGTGGAGTATGTGAATTGTTTCTTGAGCTCATGTTTCACGGCGTGCGTTGGCGGCGGCGCCGCCTGCTATGCTTGTCAACAGTCGAATGGATGCTTCAGCGCATTTACGACCTGCGCGGGCTTGATCGATGCGGATGGGGATGGCTGGGCGCCACCCAGTGATTGTGATGATGCCGATCCCAATGTTTATCCCAACCGTGCGGAGGTCTGTGATGGGATCGACAACGACTGTGACGGGCAGATCGATGAGGGAGTACTACCGACGTGGTACCCCGACCTGGATGGAGATGGCTATGGTGACCAGACCGCCCCAGGGATCGTGGCTTGTGATGCACCGGTTGGGCAGTGGGCATCCAACGATCAGGATTGTGATGACAGTGATGCAGCTGTTTTCTACGGCAATGGATGTTCGGATGTGTGTTCTGCGGCTGATGCGAGCGCGGTGAATGCGGCACAGGCCTCATTCCTGAACGCTGTATACAGTGCGGTCCAGGGGAACCAGCTCATGTGTATGAGCCAGGGAACCACCACTTATCAGCAATGCATGATCGACAACCTCGATTTCCCTTATGCATCCCTGCCGGTAACTGCGGCTTGCCAGGAGTGTGCAGAACAGTACATCACCTGTTACTACACCTTCTGCCATCCCAATGATTGCCAAGGTGGCCTGACCCCAACGTGCACGTCATGTCTTCATGCCAATGGGTGTTTGAGCGCGTTCATCACGTGCATGGGACTGGTGGACAGCGATGGCGATGGATGGGTGACAGGAAGTGATTGCGATGATGGTGATCCGAGCTCTCATCCCTTTGCAGGGGAGGTATGCGATGGGATCGATAACGACTGCGACGGCATGATCGATGAAGGTTTCAACCTGCAGACGGACGTATCGAATTGCGGTGCCTGCGGCATCGTCTGCCCGATGGGTTCATCCTGCGTGAGCGGTGTGTGCACCGTCCTCGACCAGGATGGCGATGGCTTCCCGGCCGGTATGGACTGTGATGACCAGGACGCTTCCGCCTTCCCCGGCGCAACGGAGTTTTGTGATGGGGTGGACAATGATTGCGATGGGATGATCGACGAGGACTTCAACCTGAACACCGATGCATCCAACTGTGGCTTCTGTGGCAATGCCTGCCCGCCGGGTTCAGCCTGCGTGAATGGCGTGTGCATGGCGCCTGACCTGGATGGCGATGGCTTCGGCAACGATGTGGATTGTGATGACCAGAACGCAGCCACCTACCCCAATGCACCCGAGTTGTGCGATGGGGTGGACAATGATTGCGATGGGATGATCGACGAGGACTTCAACTTGAACGCGAATGCGTCCAACTGTGGCTTCTGTGGCAATGCCTGCCCGCCGGGTTCTGCCTGCGTGAATGGGGTGTGCATGGCCCCTGACCTGGATGGCGATGGCTTCGGCAACGATGTGGATTGTGATGACCAGAACGCAGCCACCTACCCCAATGCACCCGAGTTGTGCGACGGGGTGGACAATGATTGCGATGGGATGATCGACGAGGACTTCAACCTGAACGCGAATGCGTCCAACTGTGGCTTCTGTGGCAATGCCTGCCCGCCGGGTTCTGCCTGCGTGAATGGGGTGTGCATGGCCCCGGACCTGGATGGCGATGGCTTCGGCAACGATGTGGATTGTGATGACCAGAACCCGAATATCTACCCCAATGCACCCGAGTTGTGTGATGGTATGGACAACGACTGTGACGGGGTCATTGACGAGGGGGATCCCGGCGGTGGTGGAGCTTGCAACACCGGACTTCCCGGCCAATGCGGCCAGGGTACGCTGGTCTGCCAGAACGGAATGCTCATTTGTGTGCCGAACAGCGCCCCTTCGTTGGAGATGTGTGATGGCATCGACAACGATTGCGATGGCCTGATCGACGAGGGGAACCCGGGTGGTGGAGGGGCGTGCAATACGGGCCTGCCGGGGCAGTGCGGCACGGGAACCTTGTTGTGCCAGAGCGGTGCGCTCATCTGTGTGCCGAACGGTCCTCCAACAGCAGAGGTCTGCGATGGCATCGACAATGATTGCGATGGCATCGTGGATGAAGGGAACCCAGGAGGAGGCGGACCGTGCAACACGGGACTGCCCGGCCAATGCTCCCAGGGCACCTTGGTGTGCCAGAGCGGAATGCTCGTGTGTGTCCCGAATAGTTCTCCCGGGGTGGAGGTCTGCGATGGCATCGACAACGATTGCGACGGGATCGTGGATGAAGGAAATCCGGGTGGCGGCGGCCCATGCAATACCGGGTTGGTCGGCCAATGCGCTTCAGGCACCTTGATCTGTCAGTTCGGAGCGCTGACCTGCGTGCCGAACAATCCACCCAGCACGGAGGTCTGTGACGGGGTGGACAACGATTGTGATGGCATGGTGGATGAAGGTTTCAACGTGATGACCGACCCATCGAACTGCGGTTTCTGCGGCAATGTGTGCAGCCTGCCTAATGCGGTATCCGCGTGCACCAGCGGTGTATGTACCATTGGTTTCTGCCTGCCCGGTTATGCCGATTGCAACGGCCTGGCTTTCGATGGTTGCGAGACCTTCGTGGGTGGTGGTGGCTGCCCCTGAGCTCAGCACATACCCTATGAAAGGACCCTGGGAACCACCCGGGGTCTTTTCATTTCAACCACACCCAAGGGCTGGACCTTTGCGGGCCAGCCCTGGATCGGATGACCCACCGATCCCTTGGGCTCGCGTGGAACATCTGGTCTTCATGCGCGTTCCCTCTTTCATGTCGGCTCTATTCAACATCAGCTACAACGATGCCCGGGTGAGGCAGGAGGTGGAACGGATCTGTGGAAAGCCCCTGGGGTTGTGGCAGGCCATCCACATGGGCGGGGTCGGAACGGCGCGTTTCACGCTGCTGAAGGGCCCACCTGCCATTGAGGCATACCTGCTCCGACCCGAGGACAGACGGTGTTTCAGCTTGGAGCTCAGGTCCAAAGGGGTACTGCTGCGCGGCCGGTGCTACCTGGAGACCCTTGGGGTGCCGATCGATGACAAGTCGCTGGCCCACTGGTCAATAGCGCCTTCCGATGAGCCGAATTGGCGGGAGCTCCAGCTGGAGCTGCATGGAGGTGAACGATGGCTCTTTCGCGTGCCGGTAGGCCAGGTACCGGTGCTGGTGGGCCTGCTGCGCGAGGCCAGGCGGCGGGCCGCCGATGCCGTCATGGAATTGCAAAAACATGCTAACGGACAGGGTGCCACGCACGATCGGCACGGTCCGTGACGTTCGCCGTGTACTATGGAAAAGGAGACCATCATTCAACGGACACTGCTTATTGATGCATCCCTGGAAGTCGTTTGGAAAGCGCTGACGGAACCCGAACTGGCACGGCTCTATTCAAGCGGGTGGATGGCACAAAGCACGTGGAAACGCGGAGCTCCCATTGTGTGGAAGGAGCGTGTGGAAGGGGAGTTGTTCCACCGCGCGCACGGCACCATCATGACCTGTATTCCCGAACAACGCTTGCGTTTCACGCTTTGGACGGTAGGCAGCGGCCTGGCCGATGAGCCCGCCAACTACACCACGATCGATATCAGCCTCTTCGAGGAACGCGATGGCCGCACCCGCCTGGAGCTCTGGCATGGCGACTACGCTGGGCTGCCGGAGGACACCAAGCGCGCACGCGAGGCTGGCAAGCATTGGGTGGAGGCGTTGGTGGGTCTGAAGCGTGTGAGCGAAGAGCAACAGGGCCAGCGAGCCGCCTGAGCGCCACGGGGTCCAAGTGGGGGCGTTCGTTCTGCTGAACGATCATGGGAGCAATGCGTTCCTGTGTCGATCTTTCACACATGGACGACATGGCGATATTGGATAGCGGCCCCATCTACCGCGAGACCATCGTCGGTCGTTTTCCTGTGGAGCCATGGAACACGTGGAGCAATCTGGTCTTCCTCTTCGTGGTGCTCTACTGGGGATGGCACGTTTACCGCGATATGCGCGGTCATTGGTTCCTGGTCTCCGCGCTGCCGGTGCTGTTCATCGGTTTCGTGGGGGGCACGCTCTTCCACGGTACACGCGGTCATGAGGCATGGCTGCTGATGGATTGGGTGCCTATTCTGGTGCTCTGCATGGCCTGCGTGGTGCTCTTCGCGCGCCGTGCGGCCATTCCCTGGCCGGTGCTGGGTGCGTTGCTTCTCTTGCCCTTCCTATTGCGATGGCTCACCTTCCATGTGTTGAATGTGCAGCCCGCCGCGGGCATGAACGTGGGTTACGCGGTTATGGGACTTGTTGTGTTGTTGCCGATCGTGCAGCATATGCGCGTGAACCATTGGCATTACTGGTCGTGGATGACCGCCTCAGCCCTGAGCTTCGCAGTGGCGGTCACCTTCCGCAGCCTGGACCACAGCCCGTACATGGCCTGGATGCCCATGGGTACGCATTGGCTGTGGCACACCTTCGGCGGCATTGCCGTGTTCTTCCTGGTCGGCTACATCTGGATGGATGACCGCCGAAGGCTGCGGGATGGGGCGATCAGTGCTTGAAGCGCACGAACAGCCGCCCGAAGTTGTCGCGGTCCTTATCGATCCGGTGGTACGTGCGCTTGATCTCAGGAAGCTGCAGAAAGCGGAGTACCTTCTTTTTCAACTGACCGCTGCCTTTGCCGGGGATGATCTCCAGCATATCGATCCTTCGCTCAACGCAGTATGTGATGGCGGTGTGCAAGGCCCTGTCGATGGCCTCGCCGTGGTTGAAGATGTCGTGCAGATCGAGCTTGTGTTTGCTCATGGCTCAGGCCAGAACATCGGCCAGCTCAGCCGCGTTGCGCGCGAACACGCTTCGTGCATAGGGACAGAGTGGGATGATCTTGATGCCGTTCGCCCGCGCGTGTTCCACACCGGCCATCACCAACTTCCGGCCCACACCTTTCCCTTCCGAACCGGGGAACCCTTCGGTATGGTCGATGATGATCTTGTCCTTGCCCGCCACGGAATAGGTCATTTCACCCAGCTCCCTTTCTTCATCGATGAGCACGAAGCGTCCCTTGGTCGTGCCAGGTTGGTGTTTGATGGTCATGGTTCCGGTTGTTGTCATAGGTCCTGCACCACCTCGAGTTCGTATTGGGTCTTGACCTCTGTGCAGGCATCGCGCATGGCAGCTCGTGCGGCGTTCAACTCGGGGCTGTCGGGATGGCCGTGCGCTCCCCACGACGCCCGGTCTGGCCATAGTGCGATGGCGACGAATGTGCCGTCCTTATCCGTGTGCAGCCGGCTGCCATGGCTGCCGCGTGTGTGCAGATAGTGCTCGGTGATCATCGCCCAGTTCCGCTGGAAGACCTCTTCGTGACCTGGCTTCACCCGGAATGAGTACATCACCGTGAACATGGGCTCCCGTCTGTTCAACTCCGGATGTCGCCTTCGATCACGAGCCTTTTGATAACGCCATCATGCGGGAGGCCCCAAGGGCATCACCCTCATTTTTTTGGAAGAGGACTACCCACCGGCACTGCACAATCGTGGCCAGGTTCGCCATGTGGTGGATTCATGCCCGGAGGCGTGGTGCCAGCGGTTGGTGCAGGCGTGGCGGGTGGCGGGAGCGTGATCTGCTGCGTGGCAGGCATGGCTGCCGGAGCAGCGCCGGCCGGTGGGGCGCTGGAAAGCGAAGCGCCCACGGGTATCTCGCACCGGTGTCCAGGTTCTCCGTGTGGTGGGTTGGGGTCGGTGACCACTGCGGTGGGACCGGCCGGAGCTTGTGCTTCGGTCGGCATGGGTGTCACCGTGGTAGCCGGTGCTCCGAGCGCCTCTGTGGCAGCGCCGCCAGCGGCTGGTGAAGCGCTTTCCACGGACTCATCCTGTCCGCCTGCGCATGATCCGAGAATGAGCAATAACGAAAATCCGAACGTGCGGTTGGCTTGCATGATCATCAACCCCGGGTCCATGTATGTTTCCGAAGCGGGCATGAAGGTAGGGAACTTGGGACCGGTCCTCATCAGACCGGCAAGCAGGGACCTTTCTTGTGTGACCAGAAGCCGGTCAACTTCCTCCGGCGCATGGATGGGTTGTTGGGCGCCTATATCCCGGTCAAGTGCAACTTCCTGATGGCCTCCACCTGCTTCGCCTTCACTTCCGCCTTCTTCGCGAAGGTTTTCCACTTCTTCACGCCCGCCCTCACCTCGTCGATGATCGCCTCGGCCTTCTTGATGTTCATGTCCTTCGCCACCGCCAGCAGATCGGCGCGCGTGATGTCCAGCCGCTTGCCGTTGATGCTCATCTGGTGCTGCTTCAGCCAGATGTTGGTGGGGTTGTAGGCGAAGGTCACGTCGTAGGCGGGGCTCAGGTGCCACTCGCCCTGCGGGTCCATCAGGAAGGAGATGTTCTTGGTGTGGTCGTCATGGTTGCGGGCGATGGCGTTGAAGCACATGCGGCGGAACAGCTGCACGGCGGCAGGGTAGGGCAGGCCCAGTTGGCGCATCACCCCGAAGGCCTGCTCGTAGCTGTAGGCCACCGGATCGTTGTAGTCCATGTGCGCGATGCCGCAGAGCGTGGCCATGTGCAGCTTGTGCAGGTTGCCCTTGGCGTCGCGCACGCGGTCGAAACGCTGCGTGAGGAAGTGCGCGCGGCCGTGCTCTTCCAACAGCCTACAGGGCATCATCTCCACGCCGCACGCCACGGCCATCAAGTGGTACGCGTATTCAATGCGACCGAAACCGAGCGGATCGCGCAGGGCATCGGCCGTCACGCCATCGAACTTGATCAGGCAGTAGGTGAATCCCTCCAGCCCTTCCACCTGACCGCTGCGCACCTCGCCGGTCTTCGCGTTGTAGGCCACGATCGCCTTCGCTCGTGCCCCGCCCGCCGAGGTTCCCACGCGGATGATGTCCAGCAGCGCCTCCTCATTGCCTTTCGACTTGCGCGTCGCGAATTGCTTGCGGGTGTCCAGCACCTGCCCGGCCATCTTTACCAGGTCCTCCACTTCCAGCGACTCGCCCGGGGCCTCCAGTTCATGGTGCGCCGGCTCGAACTCCAGTGCGCCCATGCCGCGCACGCCGGTGTAGCATAGCCGCTCCACGGGGTTCGCCGTGCCGGGCTGACGGCCCTGCGTCGCGAGCCACGCGTTCATCAACTGATCGCCGAAACGGTCGGGCAGGCTGTCGGCCAGCAGGCCCGGCAGCCCGCGAAAAGTCTCGTCGCGCAAATTGCCGAAGGCGAAGACGTGCTCGCCGCCGTTCGCTTCGCGCAGCGGCATCATCAGCGGGGCCACGTCCAGCCGGCCGCGTGCGAACGTGCGGTCGTACTGGTACTCCGCGCGGTGCTGTTGGTCGTTCCACACCACCAGGCCCACGGGCTTGCCCCACAGCTTTACAGTGGCGTGCGTCACCATGTGCTCTTGGGTTTGGGCGGGCGGACATCCGGCTGCTTGCGCCCCGCGCGTTTGCGTTGCTTCTTCAGGTATTTCTCCTGCGCCTCCACCAGCATGTAGGGCGTGGGCTGCGGCTCTTGGTGGAAGGCATCGAGCAACTCCAGCCGATCCATGGCGCGCAGCACCTGCACCAAGGTGAGTAAGGTGGCAGCGCGACCGGCCTCCAATTTCACCACGGTGGTGCGATCCAGGCCCGCGCGCTCGGCCACTTCGGCCTGGCTCTGGTTGCGCTCCAGCCGCATGCGCCGCAGCTCTTTGCCCAGTTGCGCCACCACGGCGGCA
>JAEUSU010000019.1 GCA_016788635.1 Flavobacteriales bacterium
AGCACGGCGTGCTGGTGGACCGCGACGACGAGGGCTACCTGTTGCAGCTCTTCACCAAGCCGGTGCTGGACCGCCCAACGATGTTCTTCGAGATCATCCAACGCAAGGGCGCCAAGAGCTTCGGCAAGGGCAACTTCAAGGCGCTGTTCGAGGCGATCGAACGGGAGCAGGAGAACCGGGGGACGTTGTAAACGCGCATCAATGGCCATGAGGGGAGAAGGGCGCCGTATCGGCGCCCTTCTCCTCTCATGGCCTCACCAAACGCATGTGCCTCGTACCCTCTGCGCTCCGGATGGCCAATGTGTAGTGCCCGGGCGTGATACCGGACAGATCCAATACGTCCCGGTGCTGGCCCGACGAGCGCTGCGCATCGAAAAAGCGCCGAACAGGCCGGCCTTGCACATCCAGCAAATCACAGGCAATGCGCGCCATGGTGCCTAGCTCGAAATGAAGCACCGCTTGCTCACCGACAGGGTTGGGGAATACCATCATTCCCCCGCCCAACCCACTGTTCTCTTCAACTCCAATGAAGGGCCCGGCCAGGTAGCGCAGCAACATGGGGTGCTCACCTCCGCTGGCGGCCACGATGACCCGCCCATCCGGCTGCAAACCAACAGAATTACCCGCTGCCGATGCCACCCCGGATAACGCCGTTGTAACGATCCCATTGGCGCCGAAGGCCGCATCCAGGCCCCCATTCGCATTAAATCGAAACACGGTAACAGCACTGGTTCCTGGTCCAATATCCCGTCGACCGGCCAGCACGATCTTGTCGTCGCTCTGAATGGCAATGTCATTCGCCCGGTTCAAACCAGGCTGGACGGATACGAGCCTGACCCCGTTCACTCCGAATTCAGGGTCCAGGTTCCCGGCCACGGTGAACCGGGCCACGAAGACGTCATAGTTGGGAGCGTTGTCCGAAGAGCCCGCGATGATGACCCCACCATCACTCTGGACACCCAGGCCACCAATGGTTTCATCCGCCGGGCTCACGCTCAGGGTCGCGATGCCACCGCTACCAAAGGAGGGATCAAAGGCGCCATCCGCGAATAGCCGGACAACTCCCACATCATAGGCTCCGGGTTGTCCATAGGTACACGCCAACACAAGTCTCCCGTCGTCCTGCACGAAAACACTCTTCGCCATGTTAAGGCTCCCAAAAGGCGCGGCGGTCATGGCGCCTCCAGAGCCGAAACCGCTATCCGGCGCACCATCCCCGGTGAACTGATAAACTACGATGGCAGAGTAGGCATTGTCAGTTCCAACCACGATGATGGCACCATTCCCATTCACTGTCAGATCACGGGGATGGCCCAGAGCATCCAAGGGGGCGTTCGCGATGCCTTCCGACCCGAATGCTCCGTCAAGTGTGCCGTTCGCCAGATACCGAACCGCGCATACCATTGGCGCGAAAGGGTTGGAGAATGATTCCGCCGCCACAATGACCCTTCCTTCGCCATCCACTGTGATCGCAAATGCCTGATCCCAAAAAGTGCCCAGATCGGTCCGCACGAAACCTTGGTCACCGAATGTGCCATCCAGCTCCCCATCAGGCATGCACCGCATCACATAAATATCCCATCCTTGTCCATCCGAACATCGGCCTGTCGTGAGGATCTTTCCATCATTCTGCACCACCATGTCGTTCTCCAACAGATTCACTGTGCCAACGGCCAATGACGCGATCCCGTTCACGCCGAACGAAAGGTCCAATTGCCCCTCTTGACCGAGGGCACAGGAACCGTGGAATGCTGCGGCCAGCAGTATGGAATGAGCGATATGCATGCTTGCTCCGTATGAATGTCGCATGAAGCTATGTAGCCGGCGGGCTTGGCCTGGATCGACTTCAGGAATGGGGGCATCCCCACGAGGAAAGGTGGCTGGTCCGCCCCTGTACATGCCGGGTCGTCAAGCCCCCTTGTGGAGAATGGACAATACTGGACTTCCGTTGCACAAAGGGCCTGTCTCAGCATGCCTTCTTCGAAATCATCCAGCGCAACGGGGCCAGGAGCTTCGGCAAGGGCAACTTCAAGGCGCTGTTCGAAGCGATCGAGCGCGAGCAGGAGAACCGGGGGACGTTATAAGCTACGTTCCTCCACTTACCGGAAGGGCGTTCACGGCATGGTGGGCGCCCTTCCCCATTTCTCTCCTTCGGAGGACGCACCCACCTCATCCCATCGGATATTTGGACCATGGCCAAGAAGATCACCACCCCCTTCCTGCACGACCCGCGCGTCCGCGTGGACAAGCCCGGCACCTTCAAGCTGAAGCGCTTCCCCACGGACATCGACACGCCGCTGGTGAAGAAGGACCTGAAGGAGCTGCTGGAGCAGGACCGCGAGGTGATCGCCGACCTGCAGGACGTGCTTTACGCGGCCGCCGACCGCAGCGTGCTCCTCATCTTCCAGGCCATGGACGCGGCCGGCAAGGACTCAGCCATCCGCCACGTGATGAGCGGCGTGAACCCGCAGGGCGTGCAGGTGCACAGCTTCAAGGCACCCTCCACCCTGGAGCGCTCGCACGACTTCCTGTGGCGTCACCATGCCGCGATCCCGCCCAAAGGCTTCATCGGCATCCACAACCGCAGCCACTATGAAGAGGTGCTGGTGACCAAGGTGCACCCCGAGATCATCCTGGGGCAAAAGCTTCCCGGGATCAGCTCCGCGAAGGACATCGGCAAAAAGTTCTGGAACGAGCGTTACTCCGCCATTCGCGCCTTCGAGGAACATTTGGCCACCAGTGGGGTCATCATCATGAAGTTCTTCCTGTACATGAGCCGCGACCAGCAGAAGCAGCGGTTCCTGGAGCGGATCGACGACGCGGACAAGAACTGGAAGTTCAGTGCGAACGATGTGAAGGAGCGGGCCTACTGGAAGGACTACATGGCCGCCTATGAGGATGCCATCCGCGAGACGGCCGCCCCGCACGCTCCGTGGTTCATCATCCCGGCCGACGACCAATGGGAGAGCCGCGCGCTGGTGGGCCGCCTGCTCCGCGAGCAGCTGCAGGCCCTTGGGCTGAAACATCCGAAACTGGAAAAGGAGGCCCAAGCCGGACTTCAGGCTGCACGCACCGCACTGATGGCGGAGAAGAAGTAGCGGCAGTGCTGGGCTCCAACGGATAACTTCGCGCCTCTTTCGCGCACCATGTACCGCACCCACACCTGTGGCGAACTCCGCCTCACCGACGCTGGTAAGACCGTGACCCTGGCCGGCTGGGTCCAACGCGCCCGCGACCTGGGCGGCATGACCTTCGTGGACCTGCGCGACCGTTTCGGCATCACCCAGCTCAGCTTCAACATGGAGCGCGACAAGGGGCTGTGCGAGCAGGCGCGCCAGCTGGGCCGCGAGTTCGTAGTGCAGGCCACCGGTACCGTGCGCGAGCGGGAGAGCAAGAACCTGAACATCCCCACCGGCGAGATCGAGCTCATCGTCACCGAGCTGAAGGTGCTGAACGCAGCCAAGACACCGCCCTTCACCATTGAGGAAGAGACCGACGGCGGCGACGAACTGCGGATGAAATACCGCTACCTCGATCTGCGCCGCGCCAACATCCGCCGCAACTTCGAGCTGCGCCACCGCATGGCCATCGAGGTGCGCAACTACCTCAGCGCACAGCACTTCCTGGAGGTGGAGACCCCCGTGCTGATCAAGAGCACGCCGGAAGGCGCCCGCGATTTCGTGGTGCCCAGCCGTATGAACGCCGGTGAGTTCTACGCGCTTCCCCAAAGCCCGCAGACCTTCAAGCAGCTGCTGATGGTGGCCGGTTTCGACCGCTACTTCCAGATCGTGAAGTGCTTCCGCGACGAGGACCTGCGCCAGGACCGCCAGCCGGAGTTCACGCAGATCGACTGCGAGATGGCCTTCGTGGAGCAGGAGGACATCCTGCGCACCTTCGAGGGCATGGCCAAGCACCTGTTCCAGGCCATCCACGGCATCACGTTCGACGGCGCCTTCCCGCGCATGAGCTTCGATGAGGCCATGAAAGGCTATGGCTGCGACAAGCCCGACCTGCGCTTCGGCATGAAGTTCCAAGAGCTGAACGACCTCGCGCAGGGCAAGGGCTTCAAGGTGTTCGACGAGGCCGAGCTGGTGGTGGGCATCAACGCGGAAGGCTGCGCCGGCTGGAGCCGCAAGCAGACCGATGGGCTAATCGACTTCGTGAAGCGTCCGCAGATCGGCGCCACCGGCATCGTGTTCGTGAAGTGGACCGAGGAAGGGCTGAAGAGCACGGTGGACAAGTTCTTCACCCCGGAACAGCTGCAGGCATGGGCCGATCGCTTCGGCATGAAGCAAGGCGATCTGCTCTGCATCATGGCCGGCAAAGCCGACAAGACCCGCAAGCAGTTGAACGAACTGCGCCTGCACATCGGCGACCAGCTCGGCCTGCGCGACCCCAAGGTGTTCAAGCCGCTGTGGGTGGTGGACTTCCCGCTGCTGGAGCAGGATGAGGAGACCGGTCGCTGGCACGCCATGCACCACCCCTTCACCGCCCCGAAGCCCGAGGACGCGCAGAAGCTCTTCGACCAGGTGGACCTCGGCAGTGTGCGCGCCAACGCCTACGATCTGGTGATCAACGGCACGGAGATCGGCGGCGGCAGCATCCGCATCCACGACCGCACCATGCAGGAGGCCATGTTCCGCGTGCTCGGCTTCACGGATGAGGATGCCCGCTACAAGTTCGGCTTCCTCATGGACGCTTTCGAGTACGGTGCTCCGCCCCACGGTGGCGCGGCCTTCGGCTTCGACCGCTGGGTGAGCCTCTTCGGCCACCGTACTGACATTCGGGAGTTCATCGCCTTCCCGAAGAACAACGCCGGCCGCGACACCATGATCGATGCGCCGAGCCGGATCGACGACGTGCAATTGCAGGAGCTTGGGCTCATTGTCAAGGGTTGACCGAAGGGCTCGGGGTCTTCAGTTCCTGGAAGAGGCGCTGAAGCTCAGCGTCGACCTTGGTGGTCCTTTCGGTGCTTGCGGCCTTGCGCCGTGCCTGTTCTATCCGATGCGTTGTAAGCGGGTGGCTGCTCAGGAACGCCATTTCCTCGGGCATGTCCGCAGACTCCTTTTCGAGCAGCTCCAGTAGTTGCACCATGCCATGTGGGTCTATGCCGGCCGCTTCCATGCGCTCCATGCCATGTGCATCCGCATCTGTCTCCAGCCCACGCGAATAGGACAGGTTGCGCAGGTTATCCGCATTCTCCGCCACCAATGCCACCACGGCATTCACATCGCCGAGCAACAACGAAAGGAACAGGTAACCGGCCATCTGCCGCACCATCATTCGTGTGCTGTGGCGTTCATCCACGTGCGTTGCCTCATGGGCCAGTAGCGCGGCCAGTTGCCCGGGATGTTCCATGCCATCCACAATGCCACTGAACACGACGATGTCGCCCCCAGGCATGGCGAAGGCGTTCACCTGCTCGCTCTCCACCAAATGGAAACGCAGATCGAACTTCTCGCTCAGTTGCAACTTGTCGCCGAACCGCTGCAGCACTGCACTGCGGGCGGTGTCCTCGGGAAGTCCGAGCATGATGCTGCCATAACTCGCCTTGCCCAATTGCTTGTCCACCTCCAAGGGCAGCAACAAGGCCATGCGCTCGGCAGCGAACGGCAACACCCAGAAATAGCCACCGACCAGTACCAGCACCAAGGCGAGGAAGAACAGCAATGGCCCCCGCCGCGCCACGGACAGCGTACGATCGTACACTCCGCGACGCCCTGCATACTGCATGCGCATCACGAAGCTCTTGATGAACACGGGCTCTCTGACAATGAGCACACGACGCGGATGTTCGCCGAAGGTGATGCGCAACATGGAACCGCTCCGCTCCCACTCCATATCGGGGTGCTCCAACGGCCAGTGGATGCGTTCGCCATCCGTCTCCACTTCCAGCGAACCGGGCTCGCGCAGACCCACAAGGGCATCCTTGGGCTTGCTGGTAAGCCCATCATAGAAGTTCGCTTTGAACAAGGTGCTCAAAGGAAGATACCGATGTCCATGATATCGCCCAGTTCATCGGCCGTGGCACTGGCATGCTCCTGCTCGGTCTGCACCACGGAATCGAGGTCTGCATCGCCCACCATCTCCACATTGGCCATGATGTACCGCATCATGCGCACATGCGCCCAGGCCAGGCCGATGCCTAGCGTGAAGACCACCAGGAAGAAGTTGCCCACCAGCAGCCCGAAGAAACCACCGCCCGTGGCCGAGCTATTGAACTGTATCCGACGGCCCTCGGGGAACTGCCAGCTCAGGTTGTTCACGTAGTAGTTGAAGATGTCGCGCTGCCACCAAAAGCTGTAGATACCGAAGGTGAATATGGTCAATAGGTAACCCTTAAGGTTCATGAGGAAGAAATCCAATCCGTCGCCCTTGTACTGGAAGCTCGAGCTACCATAGCGGATGTGGCCCACCACATAGTTCCTAAGGTTCATTTGGAACCATGCGCCATATATGCCAAAGGTGACCAGCGTGAGTATACCATCGCGAATGCAGATCCCATAAAGCTCCTTCAGATCACCGCGGTACCCGAAGTGGATGCCGCGCCAACTGCTGCGCCCCATGCGGTAACGGTAGGTGCCGTGGATGACAAGCGGGGTAAGTGCGATAATGGCCGAAAAGAGGAGCAGATAGGCCAGAAGGCTGGCCCAGTCCTCCTGCATCCATGTCAACGCGAAGAACGCGCCATAGATGACCCCGAAAAGCACCACCGCCTTGATGAACCCGATGAACATCTCGCGGCCCGTACCACGAAAATGAAAGGGATGTCCATCAAGCTCCAGATGGTCATAGAAGTACTGCAGCCTGCGCGCTTTGGCCCATGGGTAATACAGGCCAAGGGTGATGAAGGTGAGCAGCCAGTTCACGATCATCACAGAGAAAAGCTCTCCGCCGTTACCGGTGAAGGACAGGCGTTTTCGAGGGGTAAGCATTTCCATGGGGAGGTGGTTATGGCGCTGAATATAATCGGCCCTCGGCAATGCTTGGCGCGCGATGCCCGGCTGGATAACTTGGCGGCATGCACGATCGGGACCTTCACTACCTGCGAGAGGCCATTGCCCTGGCCCGTGCGGGCATGGACCGCAATGATGGCGGCCCCTTCGGCTGCGTGATCGTGAAGGACGACGAGATCATCGGAAGTGGTAACAACCGCGTGACCAGCAGTAACGACCCCACGGCGCATGCCGAAGTGGTGGCCATCCGCGAGGCATGCAGAGCACTTGGTTCATTCCAACTGGATGGCTGCACCCTGTACACCAGCTGCGAGCCCTGCCCCATGTGCCTTGGGGCCATCTACTGGGCACGACCGGATCGCGTGGTATACGCCGGTGCGCGACAGGATGCGGCAGCCGCAGGGTTCGACGACCAATTGATCTATAACGAGCTCCCCTTGCCACCGGCCGAACGACGCTTGCCCATGGAACAAGCGTTGCGGCAAGAAGCTTGCGCAGTGTTTGAAGCTTGGGGCCGGAAAGCCGACAAGACCGCCTATTGATCCCATGATCTCAATGCTTTTGTTGCTGACCCTTGCCGCTTTCACCGGGAACCTGGCCGGACTGCTCATTGCTTCGGCCGTGGCCTGGGCCTTGTTCTCGTTCCGCCGCTCCAAACGCACTGCGGACCGTGTGTACGTACTGACCGATGCCCAACGCGCCGTGCTGAGCAAATACGCCATCCATTACCAGCGTCTCGGCCAGACCGACAAGGAGAAGTTCGAGCGCATTGTGGCCCATTTCGTCCACGAAAAGGAATGGACCGGTGCTGGCATTGCCATGGAACCGGAAATGAAGCTGATGATCAGTGCCTGTGCGGCGCAACTGCTGCTCGGCTATCCGGATGTCGTGCTCACGCACTTCAAGCGGATCGTGGTCTATCCGCGTTCATACCGGTCAAGGCCAACTGGGCGCATGCATCAGGGCGAGGTACGTCCTCAGGCAGGCCTGATCCTTATTTCGTGGGAGGATTTCCTGCACGGCTATGCCCATACACGCGACGCCCACAACGTAGGATTGCACGAGATGGCCCATGCGTTGTGGTTCGAGAACTCGATCACCAATGGCGAGGAGAATTTCCTGCAACCAGAGCGATTAGCGAGGTGGATGGACCATGCCGAAGGGGAAATGGCGCGCATCCGGAAAGGCCAGAGCCGATTGTTCCGTGAATATGCGGCCACCAACCAGGCCGAGTTCTTCGCCGTGGCGGTGGAATACTTCTTTGAGCAGCCCACACTCTTCCACAAGGAGCTGCCGGAACTCTACGCCATTCTGTGCGGCATGCTGCAACAGGACCCGGACAAGGTGCTGCTGTCCTGAAGCGAACGGATCATCCTCGACCGGGAAGCGGAAGTCCGGGTCGTTTATCCGGGTAAGTGGCCCAGGAAAATGGCTAAAACCAAAGAACCCCGCTTTCGCGGGGCTCTTTGTTCTCAGTTGACCGACTAGGGCTCGAACCTAGACTCTTCTGAACCAAAATCAGACGTGTTGCCAGTTACACCATCGGTCATCATCGGCCTTAGAACGCTTGCGCGGGCTTTCGGCGGTGCAAATTTAACAAGATCCGGGAAACGCAAATAGAGCACCCATCCGGACTTTGGTATTTTCGCCCTCCGCCCCGTCCGGCTCGGCACTGAGCCGCACCTTCAGGGGGACCAAACGCACGACCCGACCTCATGGAATTCAAGAAGTTGAACATCATCACCGGATGGCTGGTGTTCCTGGTGGCCGCTTACACGTACATCGCCACCATCGAGCCCACCAGCAGCTTCTGGGACTGCGGCGAGTTCATTGCCACCGCTTACAAGCTGGAAGTGGGCCACCCCCCCGGTGCACCCCTTTTCATGATCCTCGCCCGGGTGGCCAGTGCATTCGTAGGCCCCGAGAACGTTCCGGTGGCCATCAACACCCTTAGCGCCCTGGCCAGCGCGTTCACCATCCTGTTCCTCTTCTGGAGCATTACGCACATGGCCTACAAATTGGCCACGCGCGATGGCAATGCCCTGACCATGGGCGGCATGATCGCCGTGCTAGGGAGCGGAGTTGTCGGCGCACTTGCCTACACCTGGAGCGACAGCTTCTGGTTCAGCGCGGTGGAAGGTGAGGTGTACGCCTTGTCCAGCTTTTTCACGGCCATTGTGTTCTGGGCCATCCTGAAATGGGAAAGCGAGGCCGATCAAGCGCACAGCACACGCTGGCTCATCCTGATCGCCTATCTCATGGGCCTGAGCATCGGCGTGCACTTGCTCAACCTGCTCTGTATCCCGGCCATCGCCTTCGTGTACTACTTCAAGCGCTACGATGTGACCTTGCGCGGCATCATCACCACCTTCATCGTTTCGGCGGTGATCCTGGGAGCCATCCAGGCCGTGATCATTCCGGGACTGGTGCGAACCGCTGGCTGGTTCGAGCTCCTGTTCGTGAACGACATGGGCATGCCCTTCAACACGGGCAACCTGGTGTACGCCCTGCTGTTGATCGGTGGTATTATATGGGGCCTAATGTGGACCCAGCGCAACCAGAAAGTGTTGTGGAACACAGTGATACTGGGCGTGAGCGTGATCCTGGTGGGTTACAGCACCTACGCCATGATCGTGATCCGCAGCACGGCCAACCCGCCGATCGACGAGAACAACCCGGAGAACGTGTTCAACCTGCTCAGCTACCTCAACCGCGAGCAGTATGGTGACCGCCCCTTGTTGATGGGCCAGTTCTGGGAATCACCTTACGGCGATGAGCGCAAGGACGGCACGCCAGTTCACACTGCCACCTATCTCGTGGAAAAGGACGGCCGTCCGGTGAAGAAGTTCTACGACCGCTGGAGCGCCGCACACTTCATCGAGGAGAACCCTGGCCATGAGGTGACGCATGCCTACATCGTTACCGACCCGCGCAAGGGTACCGAGGTGGTTTACGACCCGGACTTCACCATGCTGTTCCCGCGCATGTACAGCAACCAGCAAAGCCATACGAGCGCGTACAAGGACTGGAGCGATTTCAAGGGAACGCCCATGCGCACCACCGACCGCGAAGGAAAGCCGACCATCATCTGGAAACCGACCATGGTGGAGAACATGCGTTTCTTCTTCCGGTACCAGATGGACTGGATGTACTGGCGCTACTTCATGTGGAACTTCGCCGGACGCCAGAACGACATCCAAGGCCATGGCAACATCATGGAAGGCAACTGGCTGAGCGGTGTGAAGGCCCTCGATGCCGAACGCTTGGGCAATCAGGACCAGCTACCTTCAAGCCTGAAGCGGAACAAGGCCATGAACAAGCTCTTCCTGCTGCCGCTGATCCTGGGCCTTATCGGCATGCTCTACCAACTGTTCCGCCACCTGCGCGATTGGAGCGTGGTGATGCTGCTCTTCTTCTTTACCGGTGTGGCGATCGTGATCTACCTGAACCAGACGCCCTACCAACCACGTGAACGTGACTATGCCTATGTCGGCTCGTTCTATGCCTTCGCGATATGGATCGGACTGGGTGTATTCGCCTTGTATGATGCGGCCCGCACGCTGACCACCCGTGAGCTGGGGATAACAGCAGGTGCGGCGTTCGGTCTCGGTCTGTTGCGCCTGGTGCTTGATGGGGAGGATGGGCACGGCGTATCCTATGCCATCTTGTACGTGGGTGCAGTGGGTGTAGGCAGTGTGGCCTTGTTCATGATGCTGGCCAAGGTGCTTCGGAACGATGGTGCGTTGGCCACGCTGGCCACATTGGTGGGCCTGGGAGTACCCGCCATCATGGTGGCCGAAGGCTGGGATGACCACGACCGCAGCAACCGCACACCTGCGCGCGACCTGGCCGCCGACTACCTGGAGAGCTGCGCGCCGAACGCGATCCTGTTCACGAACGGTGATAACGACACCTTCCCGCTCTGGTACGCCCAGGAAGTGGAAGGCATCCGCACCGACGTGCGCGTGGTGAACCTGAGCCTGTTGAACACCGATTGGTACATAGACCAGATGCGCCGCAAGGCCTACGACAGCGAACCGGTGCCGTTCGGTATGGCGCCGGAGAAGTACCGCCAAGGCACACGCGACGTGGTGGCGATCATCCCCCAGGGCCGCGAAGGATACAAGGACTTGAAGGAAATGATGGCCTTCGTGGAGAATGACCGCAACATGCAGGTGCTCTTCCAACGAGGTGTGAAGGACGCTTGGTTCCCAACGGACAAGTTCAGTCTGGCGGTGGACAGTGCGACCGTGTTCGGCAACGGCACACTGAGCGCCAAGGACACCAACTGGGTGAGCGCCGTGAACTGGCAGATCAAGCGCCAGGTGCTGCTGAAGAACCACCTGATGGTGATGGACCTGCTGGCGAACAACAAATGGGAACGCCCCATCTACTTCGCCGTGACCACCGGCCCGGACAGTTACATCAACCTGCAGGACTACTTCCAGCTCGAAGGCCTCACCTACCGCTTAGTGCCGGTGTACAGCCCGAACCGCAACCCCAACCTGAACGGCAGGGTGGCCACCGATGTGATGTACCGCAACGTGATGGAGAAGTTCCGCTGGGGCAACATGGAGACCGAAGGGGACATCTACCTGGACGAGAACATCCTGCGTATGACCACCAACCTGCGCCTGCAGATGAGCAGCCTTGCCGAAGCGCTGATCACCGAAGGCCGGAACGATGAGGCACGGAACATCCTCGATCTATCGCTGGAGAAAATGCCGGAGCGCAACGTGCCCTACGATCGCATCCTGCTGCCCACGGTGGAAGCCTACTACGCGATCGGAGATACGGCCAAGGCGGACGCACTGAACGAACGGATCTTCGAGATCATGGAGGAGAACCTCACCTGGCTGCTGAGCTTGGAGGACCGCTTCGTGAAACCGCTGGAACAGGAAATGGCGATCACACACGCCGTGATGGGCCGCCTGGAGTCTATTGCCAGTCCGGAACTGAAGGCCCGCCTTGCAGATCGCATGGGTGCAATGAACGCGGTGATCGAAGAACGGGAACAAGGCACGGGACGCAAGCGCACCACGCGGATGCGCTTCTGAGCAAGGCCATGTACCTCAAGCGGATCCCCGAACTGGTCAAGCCCCTGTTCGGTGATCTATTGTGGCGCGTGCCGACCACATTGCGCGTGGCGTACCTGACCTTCGATGATGGGCCAACGCCCAACGTAACGGCCTGGGTCCTTGACACTTTGAAGACGTACAACGCCAAGGCCACGTTCTTTTGCGTAGGGCGGCACGCCGCTTCGGAGGCCGCGCTGATGGAGCGCATACGTGCCGAAGGTCATGCGCTTGGCAACCACACATGGGAGCACCTGGATGGTTGGCGAACCCCTACCCTCCCATACCTCAGGAGCGTACTAAGGACGCAGCCCTGCACGGGAAGTGATCTGTTCAGACCGCCCTATGGCCACCTGTCGCGTGAGCAGGCCACTGCATTGCGCACCCGCTTCAAAGTGGTGATGTGGGACATCCTGAGCGCGGATTTCGATACGACCCTGAACGCCGAACAATGCGAGCGGAACGTGATGACGCGTTTGCGCCCAGGTTCCATCATTGTGTTCCACGACAGCTTGAAAGCATGGCCTCGATTGCAAGGCGCATTGCCCCGTGTGCTTGAGCAGGCCACCGAAGCCGGTTACCGGTTCGAAGCGCTGCCTTCTGCTTGAACGGCTACTGAAGGATCGCTGTCACGGTCCACTCGTTCCGGCGGTTCTCGGCATGCTCCTCCTCGGTGCATGAAACGCCGGCAACACAGTGGTTACGTGGGCGTTCGCTTCCATATCCCTTGGCCGTAAGCCGTTCCTTGGGTACGCCCTTGGCAACAAGATGGTCCACGATGGACTGCGCCTGTTTCTGCGTGAGGGAAAGGTTAGCCGAAGCGTCGCCACGGGTATCCGAGTGCACGGCGATCTCCACCTTCAGCGAAGGATTCACCAACAGGCGTTCAGCGAACGCATCCAGTTCAGTTCGCGCCAAGGGGTCCAGCTTGTTGCCACCCGTGGGCCAGCGCACATACCTGAACCCGACCGGCACACCTACTTCCAATGGCTCAAAGCGCAGGTCTCGTACATCGTTAAGATCAATGATACCACGCTTCATACCCACAGTTGACACCGGCACGCTTTGGCTGAAAAAGCCGGGTTTTTCGATAAGTACTTCGAACTCCTCATTCGTGGCCAGTCGGATATTGAAATCACCGCCCTCTGTGGACATGAACGACTCGGAGAAAAAGCTGCTCATGTTGACCACGCTCAGCTTCGCACCTGCCAGAAAACCAGGCTTGTCCTTGATGCGTAAAACGCCGCGCAACCAGACACCGGCATCAGGCACCAGATGGATGTCACGCGACATGATCTGCTGCCGATCAATGTTCTCCGTGCTCAGGTGCTGTTCACCCTCGAAACGCCCCTTCATGCGCGCCACCAGTTTGTACTCGCTGTTCTTTTGCACTGTGAACGAATACTCTCCACGTTCATCGGTCCGTGTGGCGGCAACAAGGGCCCCGTTCGCATCAAGCAACTGTACCTCCGCATCCACAACGGGTGTCTCGTACTCGTCATCGATCACCAGGCCCGTGCACAGAAAACGCTGCTCCAAAGGCGCGATCATGTTGAACGCATAGATGTCATCATCGCCCATGCCACCAGGACGATTGCTGGTGAAATAGCCCCGTGAACCAGTGGCATCAATGATGAACCCGAAATCATCCTTGGGGCCGTTCACAGGGGCACCCACGTTGATCACCCCGGAATAAGTTCCTCCCGTGCCAGGAAGTGCGGCGAAGACATCCAAGCCACCCAGACCTGGATGACCATTGCTTGCAAAGAACAGTGTACCGTCCGCAGCGATGAAGGGGAATGATTCGTTGAACGGTGTATTGATGGCCGGTCCCAGATTCTCCGGCTCGCTCCACTGACCGCCCTGCTCGCGGCATACATAGATATCGGTACCGCCATAACCTCCGGGCATGTCGCTCACGAAGAACAACTTTCGCGCATCGGAGGAAAGGGCTGGATGCGCGATGGAGACCTCGCTGTTGTTGTACAGGAACTGCTCAAGGTCGCCCCATCCGTCACCTGTACGCCGTGCCTTGTATATGGCCAGGCGCGTAACACCATTACTGCTCTTGGTCGAGCGGCCTTTGAAATAACTGTTCCGGGTGAACCAAAGGGTATTGCCCGAAACATCGGCAGTGGCTGGACCTTCGTGGAACTTGGAATTCACTTGTCCTTCCAATGGCGCCACATCGGCGAGGCCACCATCAACAGTGACACGGGCCACGAACAGGTCGAGGAACGGCTGATCGTTCCATGCTGCACGACGCTCCACCCCCACAGTGAACTGTCGGGCGGAAGAGAAGACGACACGATCCATTCCGAGCCAGGTCGGGGCCATATCGCATTGCGGCGTGTTAATGGGTAGTGACGTAACGGTGAACCGCGCCTCATCCTGCTGGAACTTTCGAGCAAATCCGCTGATGTTGCTGCGCTTCGGTCCGCCTTCCGTCCCCAAACTGGCCAAATAGCGGTCCATCCACTCTTCCGCCTCTTGATACCGACCGTTGCTCTTGAGGGCCTCGGCATACTGGTAGAGGTCGTTCGGTTCACGGTTCATGAATTTCACAACCGTGGCATACCAACGCTCGGCTTCTGCGGTATCTCCCAAGCGCATGCTGCAATCGGCCAGCCGTTTGGTCACGTGTTCATTCACTGCACCAAGCTCTACTGCCTTGCGATATTCGGCAGCGGCACGGGCGTAGGCCATCTGCTGGTAATAGCGATCGCCCTCCCGCACGTAAGGATCCGCATTGCCCTGCGCTCGGGCTTCCATGAACGCCAGACAGAGCAGTAGATGGAACAGCAGCACACGTACGTTCATGGCTCAGAAATAACGTGGTGTCACCGTCCGGCCCTTGATGAAGCGCAGGTCGTAGTTGATCATGATCTCGTGGGTACCCGCATTGTAGGCCCCCAACTTGGTGGTGGTGAGGTCGAACGCGTAGCCCACGCGGAACTGGTCGTTCACTTGGTACTGGCCAAGCACACCTACGGCGTTACCCACGCGGTACAGCATGCCGAACCAGATCTTGTCGCGCAGCAGGAAATTGGCCGTGAGGTCCATCGACATCGGTGAACCTTCCACAACGCGGAGCATGAACGACGGCTTGAACTTCAAGCCCTGCGACACATCGAACACATAACCACCGATCAGGAAGTAATGGCGGGCCTCGGAAACGGTGACCACTCCTTGGGAACCGCTCTCTTCAATCGTGTTCTCAAGGAGTTTGGGCACGCTGAGCCCGAGGTAATACCGCTGGGCATGCCAGAACAGACCGAAGCCGAAGTTGGGCAGCGCTTTCCCCTTGATGTTCACGTTGGCAGCGTCCGGGTCCACGGTGGCCAGGCCCGCAAGGTCGGCCTGAAAGAGATTCACTCCTCCCTTGAGGCCGAACGCCAGCTTGGCATCACCTCCCGTGCGAATGCGATAGGCGTAGTCGCCATAAATGGAGGTCTGGCGTGTCGGCCCCACCTTGTCGTTGATCAGGCTTAGACCAAGACCCATATTGGCGGCCCGAAGAGGGCTATGGGCGAGCAATGTTTGTGTGCTGGGCGCGCCATCAAGCCCCACCCATTGGTGCCGGCTCAGCGCCATAACGGTGAACACATCGGCACTTCCGGCATAACCCGGATTGAATGCCAGCGTGTTGAACATGTATTGCGAGTACAGGGGGTCCTGCTGTGCCACGACCGGTGATGCACACGCCATGCACAGCACGATCAACCAGTTACCGGATATGCGTAGGGTGCTCATCGGTTCAGGTAGATATAGCCGGTAAGCGCCTCCTTGCCATTACCCAGGTCAAGCACATAGTAGTACGTGCCGGCCGGTGCATTCCCCGCAGGGACCGCCTTCGGCGATGTGCCGTCCCATACGGTGTTCACATTGTCGTATCCATTGGCTTCGTAGACCGTGCCGCCCCAGCGGTTGAAGACCACGATGCTATTGCCCGGGAAGCCTTCGATCCCCGGGATGAGGAGCCGCTCATTCACTCCATCACCGTTCGGTGAGAAGGACTGCGGAACGAACACATCATCATTGAATGTGCATGGGCTTGTTCCGTTGATAATGCTGGTACCGCAAGCATAACCATCGGAGAGACCGACGTCGAAGGGCTGCGAGGTGGGTATCGGATCACTGATGAACGTGTATGGTTCGCCGGGCACGATGGTACCCGGGACACCGGAGACCACATACGTAGCCGTATCACCTTCACTTATACTGAAGGAGATCACGTAGGTCCGGTCACGTTCGATACAGGTGAGCAAAAGGTCCACGACACGCGGCGTTGTCAACACGAGCACCTTCACCAATGCCGTTGCACTGCCACAACCGGCCACCGTTACCGTGTACCGGTAGAGATACTCCCCAGGTACCAGCAACGTGGTGTTCACCGTGCCGTTGTCCAGCGCACCCGAACCGCTCAGGTCCTGCCATGTTCCACCGGACTGGGGTGTACCGTTCAATCCATTGAAGAGCTCGAGCGAAGTGACCGTGTCGCATGCCTGGATCTCCCCGTTCAGGCCCGCGTTGGCCGGTTGAGCCAGGGATATTGCAAGCACCGCAGTGGCGTTCGGACAGGCCGCATTGCCCAGCACGGTGTAGGTGTAGTTGCCCGGATCATCAACCGCCGGATCGAAGGTATTGCCATGCGGCAGTCCATCTGGTCCGTTCCAAGTGCCGCCCGGCTGTGGCGAACCAGTAAGCTGCCCGAAGAGCGGTACTGGCGCCGATGTAATACATACCGGAAATGCACCACCAATACCGGCATCTGGGTATTCACTAATGGTTACGACCACCGTGGCGCTCAACGAACCACAACCGGGGTCAGTGACCGTGTAGGTATAACCGGCAACGGTGCCCGCGGACAGCAACGTGGCATTCAGCACACCACCTGGTAACAAGGCGCCAGTGCCCAATTGATCCACCCACGTGCCCCCTGTTGTCGGAGATCCGGCAAGTGCTTCGAACAAGGAATAATCCGTGATCGAGCCGCATACCGTAACACTACTATCACCACCTGCGCTGATCCCATTTCCAACGATCACGGTGACCACGCTGCTCTGCTCTGCGCACGGTCCATTGGCCGCAATGGTATAGCGGAAGGGCCAAGTGCCGGTACCTGCCAAGGCCGGATCGAACGTACTGCCAGACAAAGCACCAGACCCATTGACATCGGTCCAGACACCTCCGGCCTGCGGGGCGCCGCCCAGCTGAGAGAACAGATCGAATGCAGCCTGCGTTACGCATGCTTGTACCGTGGCATCCTGTCCTGCGTTCCCAGCGGTTATCAGCACAACAGTGAGCTCGGCAAAGGCCGCTTGGCACGGTGCAGCACCGCTGACCGTGTAGCGGTACACACCGGAGAGATCGCTCGCCGGATCGAAGAACTGGCCGTGTGATGTTCCACCGCCGGTAACGAAGGTCCACGAACCACCGGGTTGTGGATTGCAAGCCAGCGCAGAGAACATGTTCACCGGCGACTGGCTGGAGCAGATGGTGAGCGTATTGTCGCAACCAGCGTTCGGAGCTTGAGGCTCGGTCACGTTCACGAAGGCATCATCATTGGGGCAGGGCAACTGGCCGGTAACGCGGTACCTGTAAATGCCCGGGCTGTGAATGGCAGGGTTGTAGATGTTGGTATGGGGCACGTTGCCACCGGTCACATACACCCACGTTCCACCCGGCTGCGCGCTGGCACCGAGCAGGAGGAACATGTCAACTGGGCCATCGGTGGAACAGAGGTTCAGGTTCGCATCAGCACCGGCATTCGCCGCAGGCACCACTTGAACGTTCACCACAGCGGTATCTGCGGGGCAGGAGCCCACGCCCGGCACCACGTAACGATAGGCTCCCGGTGCATTGGTGGCAGGAAGGAAGGTGCCGGAATGAGGGGTAAGTGAAGGTGTGAGCCAGAAGCCACCTCCATCGGGGCCGCAGCCAAGGCCAGTAGCCAATGCGATGGGCGGAGACGTAGAACAAACGTTCAACGAACCATCGCAACCCGCGTACGGACCATCGAGCACCGTTACCGTAACTCGACCGGTATCGGGTTCGCATTGTGATGAAGCGCTCAGCACATAATCAAAATGCCAGGTGGAGCCTGGAGCTATTCCGACCGTATTGAAAACAGCACCGATCAGCCCACCACTATTGTTCACATCAACCCAGGCTCCTCCGGCCTGAGGAGACCCGGTCAGGGATGCAAAGAGATCCACCAACTGGCCCTGACATGCATCGAGCACCACATCATCACCTGCATTAAGAGCCGGGGAGAGGTTCACTGTTACGAAGGATGAACCACCTGGACAGGGGGCCGAACCAACAACACTATAAGTGAACGTGTAACTACCGGGAGGAACGCCAGTAGCATCCCAAATACCATCTGAAAGCACACCCTGGCCCGAGTTGTTCGTCCAGACACCACCCAACGAGGGGCTTCCGCCAAGGCCGGGAAACAGGGATATGGCCTGATCATCAATGCAAGCGGCAATAGCTCCGTTCGTTCCGGCTGAGGTTGCAAGAACAAGCGTGATCGATACCTGCGCTGTGGCATTTCCGCATGGAGGTGCGCCAGCCACCGTGTAAATGAAGGTGCCGGAACCCTCGGTAGCAGGGTCATAATTCGGACCATGAGGATCTCCGTTCAAGGTCCAAACCCCTCCGGCATCCGGGTTGCCACCCAGCAGGGTGATCAGCTCCACCACCCCTTGCGAGGAACAGATCTGCACAGCAGTGCTGGTGCCTGCCTTCGGTGCTTGGTTCTGCACCACGGTAACGGTGGCCGAATCACTTACGCAAGGCGCAATACCCGTCACGCGGTAGCGATAGACACCGGGTTGGGAAACGCCCGGCGTGTACTGGCCAGATACCGTGTTGCCCCCTGGTCCTGTCCATGTGCCACCGTTCTGCGGGGTTCCACCCAAATAAGCGGATAGCTGGAAAGGCGGTTGGTCCGAACAGATCAACGCAGTGCCGTTCGTGCCAGCGTTGGTCGCAGTGTTCTGGATCACCGTCACGCGTGCGGTATCAGCAGTGCAAGGAGACAGCCCTGCCACTACATAGGCATACACACCTGGCTGATCCTGACCGGGCAGGTAAACACCAGAGTGGAGCGTAAGCGTAGGATTCAGCCAAAACCCGTTGGACTGAGGCGTGCCACCCAATTGGCTGAACAGCACCACCGGCAAGGCATTACTGCAGACCGTGAGCAAACCATTGAATCCTGCTGAAGGGCTAGCATTGATGACCACATCGACCAACGCTTCATCGGCCACACATGGGGCCAGGCCGGGAACGGAGTAGATGTAAATATCGGTCTGGTCGACCGAAGGAAGGATGGTCCCCGAATGGATGGCATTATCCGACTGTCTGCGCCATGTGCCACCGGGCTGCGCGTTCGGTCCCAAAAGGGGGAACAGGTTCACCGCACCGCCGGTATTGCACAGGGTGATATTCGCATCGTTGCCTGCATTGGGGGCAGGGTTCACCGTAACGGTCAACGTTGAGGAGACCGCTGGACAAGCGCCCACCCCTTGGACCGTATAGCGATAGGTACCCGGAGCGGTGACGCCTGGTGTAAAAATGCCGTTCATCACGGTGGTCGCAGGTAGCGGGCCCACCCACGCTCCGTTCAATGCTGGGCTGCAACCCAACTGATCCACCATAGCGAACGGTGCCGCAGTGGAACAACGCACAATGGCATTGCTGCAACCGGCATTGGCTTGCGTGGTAACGCTCACCACCACACTACTGGTAGCCGTGCCGCACGAGTTGGTCACCGTGTAGATGTAGGTGCCAGCGGTACTGATGCCCGGCTGGAACAAGCCACTGAACACGGCTGTGGAGGGCAAAGGCCCTGTCCAGATACCCGAGGGATCGGGCGTGCCACCAAGCGCGCTCAACAAGTTCACGGTGGGGCCACCACTGCACAGGCTCAATGGACCCGGTGTTCCGGCATTCGGCGATGGATCAACGAATACGATCACGGACGATGTATCGTTCACGCACGGTGCCGTGCCCTGCACTACATAGAAGTACTCACCCGGCTGGCTCGTGCCAGGAGAGAAGGTACCCGTGCTGGCACCGCCTGGGCCGGTCCATGTGCCACCGGTCTGTGGCGAACAGCCCAAGGCATTCACCAGCAGGAATGGCAAGGCCCCGGTGCATGTGGTCACGCTGGAATTACAACCGGCATTGGCGGCAGGTACTACAGTGATGGTCAGGGTCGAGATCTTATCGTTGCATGGCGGTTGACCCGTAACACGGTATTCGTAGATCCCCTGCACATCAAGACCAGGAACGAACGTGGCCGAGTGGTTCTGCCCGCCCAGGCTCCACGTGCCTCCCGGGTCCGGGTTGCCACCAAGCAAGGCGGTCATGTTGAACGGCTGTCCATTGGAGCAGACCACTGTGGAGGCCGATTGCCCTGCATTGGGTTCGGGCACCTCGGTGACGGTCACGAACGAATTCACCGAGGTACATGGCGGAGCCCCGTTCACCACGTAATAGAAAGACCCCGAGTTATCCAAGTTGGGATCGTAGGTTCCGGAGTAAGGCGGCCCGGAGGGGCTGTTCCGGCGCCACTGGCCACCAAGGGTGGGCGAGCCTCCAAGGAATTGGAATAACGGGAACGAAGGACTGTTGCTGCAAGTGACCGCACTTCCATTGGTGCCAGCGTTCGGAGCTTGCTGCACGTTAACGGTGACCTGGGCCGAATCCGAATCACAACCAACAATGCCGATCAAGCGATAACGGAAAACATAGCTACCAGGAACGACCAAGGATGCGTTGAAGAACTGACCTGAAAGTGCACCGGTCGCGCTCAGGTCGATCCACTGGCCTCCCTGTTGCGGTGTTCCACCCAGACCATTGAACAGGTTGACCTGCGAATTGCTGCCACAAACAGGCAGGGTTCCATTGCTACCTGCATCCAATAGTGGCACAATGGTGACCCGAACAGAGGCCTGATCAGCGCCACACTGGCCAATGCCGGGCACAGTGTAAGTGAAATCATAGTTACCCGGGGGAAGTCCGAGCGGACTGAACATGTTGCCGCTGAGTTGCCCGGTGAGGTCATCATCATTCCAGGTCCCGGTCAGGTCCGGGTTATCTGTCAGACCCGTGAAAAGGTCCAGCGAGGAGGTACCTTGACAGACGGTGATCGTGCTTCCAGTTCCTGCATTGGGCGCTTGGTTCACCGTGGCCGTTACAGTAGCTGTGGCATTGGAACAAGGCGCAGTACCGGTCACGGTGTAGATGTATGCTCCGGGAGTTGAGGTTCCTGGAATGAACACCCCCGAACTGGGGCCTGATGGCCCGGTCCATACCCCACCACCATTGGGAGAACCACCCAACTGGCTGAAGAGGTCGACAGGACCGTCGGTGGAGCATCGCTGAAAGGACGAACTCGTACCGGCTACAGGTTGAATGTTCACACTTACAGTTACCACTGCGCTGGCAGCTAGACATGGGGTAACACCGGGTACCGTGTAGGTATAACCGCCGGGTATCGAAAGACCCGGAGTAAAGGTGCCCGAGTGTGAGGTCCCGTTGGGACGGGTCCAGCTGCCACCTTGGTCAGGTGTGCCGCCCAGCAGACCGAAGAGTTGGAACGGGGAATCACTGCTGCATACTAACAGCGATGCGTTCTGTCCGGCCTGCGGAGCCTGGTTCACGAAGACCGTGACGAAAGCGCTATCGTTCACGCACGGTGCTGTTCCGGGCACCACATACGTGTAAAGTCCGGGCACGCTGGTCCCCGGGGTGAATGTCCCACTCACCGGTACGTTACCCGGTGCAAGCCAGGACCCGGAACCACTTGGTGATCCCCCAAGAACGCTGATCAGCGCGAACGGAGCGTTGGTGCTACAGACCGTAATGGTCCCGTTCACACCCGCGTTGGGTGCGATGACACGGTTCACTTGTACGGTGGCACTTGCGTTCGCACAAGGTGTTGTTCCGGCTACCGTGTAGGTATACACACCACCCACTTCACTACCTGGAAAATAGGTGCCTGAGTGGGGTTGGCCATTGGGGCGTGTCCACGTGCCGCCGTTCTGCGGCGAACCTCCCAAGAAGGAGAACAGCGCCACAGAGCTTTGATCACTGCAAATGGTAAGGCTGCCATTAGTGCCGGCCACCGGGGCTTGCACAACGGTTACCGTGACCGTGGCCGTGGCGTTCGCGCAAGGTGCATTGCCCGCCACCGTATAGGTATAAACACCAGCAGCGGATGTGCCCGGTGTGAAGGTGCCTGAGCTAGCGCCCGACGGGCCCGTCCATGTGCCAGTGGCGTCCGGTGTACCTCCCAACACCCCGATCAAGGCGAACGGCGCATTGTTGCTGCAAACCGTGATCGTTCCATCGCTGCCCGCATTGGGCGCAGTGACCACCGATACGTTCACGACGGCCGTGGCATTGGTACAGGGGCTCAGGCCCACCACTGTGTATGTGTAAGCACCCGGTGTATCCACGCCAGGGGTGAAGGTGGAACCATGCGGGCCACTGGGTCCTGTCCATGTACCACCTGCATTAGGTGTTCCCCCCAACTGGCTGAAAAGACTGAAGGCCGCATCGTTGGAACAACGAACCACGTTGGCGTTCGTCCCTGCGTTGGGAGCAGTGTTCACCGATACCGTGACCGTAGCGGTCGCAGGCACACAAGGGGACTGCCCGGTTACCGTGTAAGTGTATATGCCCGGAGCACTGGTGCCGGGAATGAAGGTGCCGGGATGCACCGCGCCGCCGGGCGCCGTCCAAGTACCACCATTGTCAGGCGTTCCACCGAGCACACTGAAAAGCGCGAAGCTGGCATCGGTGCTACAAACGGTCACGGATGCTGATGTTCCGGCCCTGGGCGCTGTGCGCACCGTGATGGACAGCACGGCCGTGGCATTGGCGCATGGCGCAGTACCCACCACCGTGTACGTGTAGTTGCCGGGCGGATCAACCGCAGGGTTGAACTGATCACCATGCGCACCACCTGGGCCTACCCATGTGCCACCAGCTGCGGGTGTTCCGTTCAACTGGGAACGCATGCTGAAGGACGCATCATTGCTGCACACCACGATGCTGCGATCGATCCCAGCGTTCGGTGCCGTCACCTGTGTGACTGAAACTGAAGAAGTACTGGCCAGGCAAGGGGCCGTGCCCGTCAACGTGTACGTGTAGGTCCCGGGTATCGAAACACCGGGCGTATAGGTTGCATTAACGCTTCCACCGCCCGGACCGGACCACGTACCACCGGGCTGTGGCGACCCACCCAGCAAGGCGAAGAGGCTGAATGCAGGAGCATTGCTGCATACCGTGGTAGCGCCATTCGTGCCCGCATTGGGGCGCTGGTTGATGGTGACCGTTACCGTAGCAGAAGCGGGGGCACATGGCGAAGTGCCTTGGACCGTGTACGTATAGATACCAGCAGGGCCTTCCGAAGGATCAAGCGTGCCTGAGTGAGCGCCACCACCGGGAGCGGTCCATGTGCCACCAGCCTGCGGGGTTCCGCCGAGGCGAGTGAACAGGCTCGTCGCCGGGCCATCACTGCAGATGGTCAACGTACCATTGGTGCCCGCGTTGGGAGCCGCAGTGATCGACACGGTGACTGTGGCCGTTGCATTGGTGCAGGGCGGGGTCCCGGAAACCGTATAGGTGTACACGCCCGCTGGATCCACGGAAGGGTCGAAGGTTCCTGAGTGGGCCGCTCCACCGGGCCGTGTCCAAGAGCCGCCCACTTGAGGCGCACCGCCCAGACTGTTGAAGAGCTGGACCGAAGGTGAATTGCTGCATACGGTGAGCGTTCCGTTCGTTCCGGCGTTCGGTGCTTGAACAAGCGTTACCGTAAGCACGGCACTTGAATCAGGACAAGGCGAAGGGCCGCTGACCGTGTAGGTGTAAGCACCGCTCACATCGGTGGCTGGATCGAAGGTCTCGCTGTGGGATTGTCCTCCGGGACCGGTCCATGTACCTCCTGCATCGGGTGTGCCACCGAGGAGTGCACGCATGTTGAACGGCGCTGCCGAGGAACATACCGTGGTGGTGGCGTTCTGGCCGGCATCAGGACCTGTGAGGATCAAAGCGGCCCACCCGGCGGCTGTTCCCGAACCATCGCTTTCCCACCTGAAGGTCAAGCAACCGCTTGGATCCGTAGAGGTGAATGTCTGCCCGTTCAGGGAATTGATGGAGGTGCCCTCTGCCAGGTGGGGTCCAACAGCCGCGGTACCATTGTAGATGCGTAGGCGATCACCCGGACCACCAGCCACATTCCATTGGGTGAACCTAACCGAGGTGAACGGCCCGGAACCAGCACCACCCGCCGGGCAAATGGTGACCGTGATGTTCTCGTTGTTCGCGTAGTTCCCTGTGCTTCCCCCGGAGTCATAGAACGTTCCGCTACAGGTCTCGTAGGTCACACCATCGCCTGCAATGCACACTTGTGCCTTTGCGGTGAACAGACCGAACACCATCAGTGCTGATACTGCCACCGAACGAATGGCCCAGGTACGTAGCAGGCCTTGCCGTGAAAGAAACCCCATAGTCCCTGTGTATCCCAAAGAGGGGACGCAATTTACAGGCCTACCCGGCAGCGTTGTCAATAACTATGAACTTATCAACACGCCAACTCGACGAGTTGCCGAATAAGATCGACAGATCTCGGTCTGTAGACGCGTTCAGGGCCTTACTGGCACCGCCTCCTTGTTCAACGTGATGGCCAGCATGAGCTCATGCGTACCCGTGCTGTAATTCCGCAGATTGGAGGTGATCACATCATAGGAGTAGCCGAACTGGAAGGTCTGCTTCAGCCAAACACCCACCATGGCCGTGTATGCATCATTGGTCCGGTATCCGGCACCCAGCCACAACATGTCCTTGTATCGGATCAGCGCATTGATGTCCAATTTTATCGGCACCGGCTCCACGTACTTCAACATGAACGAAGGCTCCAGCTTCCAGTCGGACCCGAACTCGAAACGATATCCACCGGTCACATTGTAGTGGTCCTCCATCACGCTCAGGCTCTCCTCCTTGTTCAGGAAATAGACCTTGTTCTGAAGCAATTGCGGAGCGCAGGCACCGAACCAGAATTTGGGATGGTACAGGTGGAAGGCGAACTTGGCGTCGGGCATCAGATCGCCACGAAGCTGATCGTCCAGCACCGGATCATCGGGGCTTTGGAACGAGATCTTGGAGCCATCGATGAGGAACTGGAGCATGCCCACCGACAGGGACAGACCCAAGCGCAGGTCCGAAGTGAGCTGCAAGTGGTAGGCGTAGGATGCTTGGAAACCGGTCCGGCGGCTGGGGCCCACGTTGTCCGTGAACAGATAGGCACCAACGCCCATGTTGCGCCCCAAGTTGGAGGTGCCGCTGAGCATGAAGGTGCGCGGTGCATCTTGCACGCCAACCCATTGGTACCTGTGCGAGCTGCGCAGTTCGAACATCTGTCGACTGCCCGCAACGGCCGGGTTGAACACGTAATCGTTGAAGCGGTACTGCGTGAGCTGGGGCAGCTGTTGCGCGTGGGCCAACACGCACACAAGAAGGACGCTGGCCAGAAGGAGTGAGCGGCGCATGGTGTGCATGGTTGTTATCGGATCACGGTAAGGGGTCCGGTGAACGCATCGGGGAACTGCGGATCGTTGAGCTCGATCACATAGTAGTAGGTGCCCACGGGCACTGGACCATCCTTGTATCTACCATCCCAAGGCGTGTTGTAGCCTACGCTTCGGAACAGCTGCTCGCCCCAGCGACTGTAAACCTCAACCACGCAATTGGGGAATAGATCGATGAAGTCGATGACCCAGACATCGTTCCGTCCATCGGCGTTCGGCGTGAAACCGGAAGGGATGTCGATGTTCGGTACCACTGTGACCAGCACCGAATCGATATCCGTGCACCCGTTCTGTGCCACCACCGAAAGCACATACCACGTGGTGGAGAGCGGAGAGGCGATCGGGTTCGGTACGCTGGTGCTTGTCAGCATCGAGTCCGGAGTCCACGTAAAGCTGGACCCTACCGGACCACTGGGCGAGCCACCCAACGTGGCACTGCCGTTCAGGAAGATGAACTGATCCGGGCCAGCATCCGCCAGTGGCAGATCAAGCACATCCACGATCACTTGGTCCACATCAGAGCATGGCCCATCACTCACTGTAAGCGTGAACACATGCACACCTGGCGGTAGGTCACCAAGCGTTATGCTCGCGGTGGTACCGATCACATTGCCTTGATCATCCGTCCAACTATACTGAACAGCGCCTATGCTCGCCGAACCGTCCAAGACAACGTCCGGACCGTCGCAAAGCTGTTGATCCGAACCGGCGTTGGCCACCACCGTCACCAATGCATCAACAACAACCGGCACTTGAAGCACACAGCCATTGGCATCGGTCAACGCCAGATCATAGGTGCCGGGCAGCAGTCCTGTCAGATCCTCTGCTGAAGAGCTGAACCCGTTCGGTCCGCTCCATGCGAAGGTGTATGCCGTAACACCACCGGCCACCGTAATGGTGATGGAGCCATCGTTGGCCGTTGCGCAACTGGCAGGCGAAACCTGGTCCACGACAACGGATAGGGCAGCGGGCTCGTTGATCGTGAAGGTGAAGCTGCTGTCGCAACCGACCACATCGGCCACGGTAACGCTCCATTGTCCGGCGCAGAGCTGCAATGCTTCTGCCTGGCCCTGACCGTTGGACGGTAATGGTGCCCACGTGAAGGAGAACCCGCCGAGGCCACCGGTGGGCGCCAATGTGATGGAGCCATCGCAAGCAGCGTTGCACAGCACGTCGCTCACCACAGCGTTGGGCAGAATCTGTTGGAAGGGCGATATCGTGAATGCGTACGTGGTATCGCAACCAAGCGCATCCGTGATGGTAACGGTCCAGTTATCGGCACACAGGCCTGTCACCTGTTCGGTTCCTTGGCCTGTGCCTGGCTCAGGCTGCCAGAGCACGCTGTATGGACCGGTGCCACCAATGGGTGTTACCTGTGCCGTGCCATCGCAAGGTCCAAAGCAGGTCTCGCTGGTGAAGAGCAATCCGGCCTCAATGGCGGCAGGCTGCGCAATGGTGAACGGCAGTGTTACAGCGCAGCCATTCGCATCAACCACAACCACCGAATAATCGCCGGCGCAGAGCTGGGCCACATCGGTCACATCCACGTTCAGCGTATTGCCATTGGGATCGCTCCACGTGATCTCGTAGCCGGGAACACCGCCATTGATGATCAGTGAGGCAGAACCATCGCAAGCCGCAAAGCACTGGTTGTCAGTGGTGCTCAGATCCACGACCAACACCGGGGGATCGTCGAGCACGAAGTCGAGCACAAGCGAACAGCCATTCGCATCGGTAATGGTCACCGACCATGTTCCGGCGCACAACCCTTCCACCGTAGCAGAACCCTGGCCACTGCCGGGAGCAGGGCTCCAATTGTATTGATAGGGCGCAACACCTCCGGAAACCGTGACCGTGATGGCACCATCACAACTTCCATTGCAGGAGACCGGTGTAACAACTCCGGATGCTGTCAGTTGCAATGGTTCAAGAATGAGCACGGGCACAACCAGTGAACAGCCCGCATCATCGGTGATGGTGACCGTACTGGTACCGGCGCAAAGTCCGGTTGCCTGCGGCGTACCCTGACCTGTGAGCGGCTCAGGGTCCCACACATATCCGTAGGGCGGAGTTCCACCCGTGGGGCCAACCGTGGCTGTGCCATCACATGTTCCTGCGCAGGATGCTGGTGTAGTGCTCAGGTTCGGTACGATCGGGTCCGGCTCAGTCACAAAAGCCGTATCAATGGACACACAACCAAGACCATTGGTGACCTGCACATAGTAAGTGCCAGCGCATACGTCGGCCAGTTCGCCAGTAGGTTCGTTCAGGTCGTTGCCGGCACCATCGAACCATGCAACGAAACAGGGTATCTCCGTACAGTTGAACACAACCGTGACATCGCCGTCACACACGCCTGGACAGCTAGTGACATCATCGGTGGTCGTGAGCACTTCACCCTGCGTATCACTTACCGGCACCACCAAGGTCGCTTGGCACAAGTTGGCATCGATCACATCCACCACATAGATACCGGCACAGAGACCTGTGAGCCCCTGTCCTGTACCCACAATGGCCCCACCTTGGCTCCAAGTAATGGCATAGGGTGAAGTACCACCGGTGACATCAACGCTTACCTCGCCATCGCAAACACTGCAATTGCTTTGAACACTATTCCCAGCAAGCTGCAGTGGGGCGGGTTGAAGAATTGTCCACGTGCGCGTTGTCACACAACCGTTGGCATCAGTCACCGTAAGCGTAATGTCTCCACTGCACAGGCCGCTCACGGTGGTGGTGCCTTGGCCTGATGCAGGCGCCGGGCTCCAGTTCAACACATAGGGTGCAACACCGCCGGAAACCAAAGCGGTGATCGACCCATCGCATGAACCAGCACAAGAAACATCCTGCTGTACACCATTTATCTGAACAGCTGGTGGCTCAAGGATAAGTACCTGCACAGTGGTGTCACATCCGGCAGCATCGGCGATAAGCACGGAATAAACACCGGCACACAAGCCGACAGCTTGTGGCGTGCCTTGACCAGAACCGGGTTCAGGGCTCCAGGTGTAGGTGTACGGCGCTACACCACCCGTGGGTCCAACAGTTGCTGTTCCGTTGCACACACCTGCACACGTGGCGGGCGTGCTGCTGAGGTTGGGCGTGATCAATTGGGCGGGCAGTACCTCGGCCGTACCGAAGCTCACGCAACCCGAACCGTTGGTGACCTGAACGGTATACGTGCCAACACAAAGCCCATCCACTATGAGCAGGTTCTGTGCAATGATATTGCCTTGATCATCGGTCCATGTGGTGGAACAGACCGGGCTGGAGCAGATGAACTGCACGCCCACGGAACCATCACAGGTATTGCCACAGGACGTCTGTCCGTTCTGCATAGTGAGCGCTTCGGCATTCGCATCGGCCACGGTCACTACAGCGAATGCAGAGCAACCACCAGCGTCCTCAATGGTCACCTGATACAAACCTCCGCAGAGGCCGGTGATCACATCCGTGTTCCCGATCACCGAGCCAGCGAGGGTCCACGTGATCTCGAACGGCGCTGTGCCACCAGTGATGACCGCTGTCGCGGTACCGTCGCAAACGGGGCACGTGCTGCCCGTGCTGCTCGCGCTGACCGAAAGGGGCGCAGGTTCGGTGAGCACATAACTGGCTGCCAGCGTACAACCGTTGGCATCGGACACAAGAACATCGTAGGCACTCGCACACAGGCCGAAGAGCGCGCTGCCCGACTGACCGTTGGACCAGGTGAACGTGTACGGAGCCGTACCACCCGAGGGACTGAGCACAATACTGCCATCGCACAGTCCAGCGCAACCGGGCTCATTCACATCGGCACCGAAGATCAGCGGCTGCGGTTCGGTGATCAGCACTTGCGCCGTAGTGTCGCAGCCTCCACCATCGCTAATGGACACAGTGTAGATGCCAACACAAAGCCCGGAGGCGAACGGAGTGCCTTGCCCGGCACCCGGCTCGGGTGACCAAGTGAATGTATATGGCGCCGTGCCACCCGTAACACCAACGGTCGCAGTGCCATTGCAAATACCGGCGCAAGTGATGGGCGAACTGCTGATCGCCAGGTTGGTGGGCGGAGGTGCGGAGACCACGGCCGTGCCAATGGAAACGCAACCAGATGCGTTCGTAACGACAACGAGGTAGCTGCCAGGACATAGACCGGTCAGCGTGTTCCCTGATTGCCCAAGATCGTTGCCAAGACCATCGGTCCAGGAGATGGTGCATGCCGGATCACTGCAGTTGAAGGCGACACTTACAGAGCCATCGCAGGTGTTCGGGCAGGACGTGGACCCATCCGTCATCGTCAACACCTCGCCATTGGAATCCGTGATCGCCACGGCCTGCTGCAAGGAGCAGCCATTCGCGTCTGTCACGTTCAGTGTATACACACCGGCACAACGATCCACAATGGAGGGATCGGTGCCGATCACGTTACCGCCAGCGCCCGTCCACGAGATCGTGTAACCCGGCGTTCCACCGCTGATGGTGGCCACGGCAGCACCAATGCATATTTGGCACTGGCTTGGCGTTAGTGCCACCGATGCCACGAGCGGTGTTGGCTCGGTGATCGTGAAGTTGAAGGGCAACGAGCATCCGTTCGCATCACTTATCACCACGCTCCAAGTTCCCGGGCAGAGCCCAGTGGCTGTAGGTGTTCCTTGTCCGTTCGGGGGAACAGGCGACCACACATATGAATACGGCGCAACACCACCTTGGGTGTTCAGCGCGATGCTACCATTGCATTCGCCGGCACACGAAACGTTGGAAACGGTCGCAGCGGCATCCAAAATGGCAGGTTCCAGGATCAGGATGTCCGAAGTGATGCTGCAGTTCACTGCGTCGGTGATCGTCACGGAATAGACCCCGGCACATAACCCAGTGACACTGGAGCTTCCCTGGCCTCCGCCCGGAGCAGGTGACCATACGAACGTATACGGTGCAACACCACCAGTAGGTGCTACACTGGCCGCACCATTGCACAGACCAGCGCATGTAGCTGGAGAGCTGCTGCTGTTCGGCGTGATCGGCACATAGGGATCAACGGTGAATGGGAAGACCTCCACACAACCGTTCGCATCGGTGAGAGAGACCGTGTAGTTGGTGCCTGCGCAAAGGCCTGTGGCGTTCGTGGTGCCCTGGCCTGCGCCCGGTGCTGGTGTCCACAATATGGTGAAGGGAGCAACACCACCGGAAGGCGTTACGGTTGCCGCACCTGTACAAGCACCCAAGCACGATTCCGGGGTGACGTTCAACACGGCTTGAATAGGCGGCGGTGACGCGATCGTGAACGACGTCGTAGCACTGCAGCCGTTCACATCGGTCACGGTTACCTGCCACGCACCTATGCACAAACCACTTACCGCATCAGTGCCTTGGCCAACGGGAGGAGCGGGTGACCACGAATAGGTGTAAGGCGCAAGACCTCCACTGGCCACGACCGATGCACTGCCGCCGCACGTGTTGGCGCAGGGCCCGTCAGTGGCGGTCACCACTGCTTGCACGGGTTGTACACCCAGAATGTTGAACACCACGGTGGTGTCACAACCGGCCGCATCGGTGATCGTCACCGACCATGCCCCTGGGCAAAGACCACTTACAGCAGGTGTGCCTTGTCCCACAGGCGGTGCGGGTGTCCACAGATAACTGTAAGGCGCGGTTCCACCAGTAGGAGCCACGCTCGCGGTCCCATCACAAGGCCCGTTGCAGGTCTCGTTGCTGGCGATCTCGTTGGGCACGATGGAGGGCGGCGCACCAACGGCAAAGACGAGCACCGTGTCGCATGCGGCCGCATCGGTGATCTGCAAGGTCCAATTGCCTGGGCATAGGCCGGAAACGTTCGGGGTGCCTTGACCAACGGGAGGCGCTGGTGACCACGTGAACACATAAGGCGCAAGGCCTCCAGAGGTGACCACATTGATGGCCCCATTGCATGTGTTCGAGCAGGTGGCATTGGTCACTATGCCATTGGCCGTAATACCCGCCGGTGTGTTTACCGTGAACGGAGTGACCACGCTGCATCCGAAGGCATCGGTAACCGTGAGCGAGTAGCTGCCTGCACATAGCCCTGTGACCACCGGTGTACCCTGGCCCGTTATGGGTCCCGGTGCCCATAGGTAGGTATACGGCGCCGACCCTCCGGAAACTGTGGCCGTGGCCGTACCATTACATGCACCTCCGCAACCCGATGGCACAACAACGATATCCACCAGCACAGCAGGCGGCTCGATCAATTGAAAGGTGAGGGTGGTATCGCAGCCGTTCGCATCCGATACCAACACACTATAGGTACCAGCGCAAAGGCCAGTGACCGAAGGTGTTCCCTGACCTACGCCCGGAGCTGGCGTCCACACGAAGGTGTATGGCGCCACTCCTCCGCTAACGGTCACTGTCGCACTACCGTCACAGGCCCCATTGCACGTTGGCGGAACGGAAGTGATGGATGCGTTTATGGGCGGAGGTGCCAGAAGAATGAAGGTGAGGGTCGTATCGCAACCGCCAGAAGAGACCGTGACACCCCAGGTGCCGGCACACAAACCGCTGGCCGTGGCCGTTCCCTGGCCCACAGGTGGCGCGGGGTTCCAGACATACGTGAAGGTGCCGTTGCCACCGGTAGCGGTTAGCGAGATGTTACCATCACAACTGTTCGAGCAGGTCGGCGGGGTCAAAGCCGCCGTTACCAGGATAGATGGCGGAGCGGGTACGGTGAAGGAAATGGTGGTATCGCAACCCAGCGCATCGGTCACGGTGAGCGCGTAAGCCTGTGGGCATAGGCCGGTAACGTTCGGTGTGCCCTGCCCTGCACCGGGCGCTGGCGACCACAGGTATGCATAGGGGGCTGTGCCGCCACCAACAATAACTCCAGCCGTACCATCACATACGGATGGGCAGCTCGCCGGTAATACCTGCAGCGAGATCGTGATCGGTGCCGGGTCCGTGATGGTGAATGGCACGCTCAATGTACATCCGTTCGCATCGGTGATCAACACCGTGTAAGTGCCTGCACAAAGGCCACCCGCATTGGGCGTTCCCTGGCCGGTGCCTGGTGCAGGCGACCACAGATAATTGTATGGGCTGGTCCCGCCTGTCACCAGCACCGTGGCTGTGCCGTTGCACGCTCCACCGCAGGTCACATTGGTCTGGCTGGGAGTGGCTTGCAGCGGTGGAGGTGCGATCAGCTGGAAGGTGATGGTCGTATCGCAACCGTTCGCGTCGGTGACGAGCACACTATAGTTTCCGGCACAAAGTCCCGTTGCGTTCGGCGTTCCCTGACCTGCTCCAGGGGCTGGTGACCATAGGTAGGTATACGGCGAAACACCTCCGGTCACGTTCACCGAGGCAGTGCCATTGCAGAGCCCGTTACACGAGGGAGGAGCAGTGGTCAAATTGGCCTGTAAGGGCGGAGGGGCAGTGACGGTGAAGGCCACTGTAGTATCGCAGCCCAAGGCATCCGTTACGGTGACCTGCCAAGTACCGGCGCACAACCCGGAGACCGAGGGAGTGGCTTGACCAATGGGCGGAGCGGGACTCCAGAAGATCGTGTACGGGGCCTGACCGCCGGTGATGGTTGTGGTAACGGATCCGTCACAACTAGTGGCACACGTAGCGTTCGTTACCGTGCCGAGCACCGTTATGGCGGGCGGAGAGAGAATATTGAAGGTGACCAGCGTATCGCAACCCGATGGTTGATCGGTGATCAGCACGGTATAGGTGCCCGCACAAAGTCCATTGGCAGCGGGGGTACCCTGTCCCCCGCCTGGTGCCGGCGACCACTGATAAGTAAATGGACCTGTTGCACCCGTTGGTGCGACTGTGGCTGTGCCATCACATGCGCCAAAACAACTCGCATTCGTGAACGAATTGCCTGGAACGATCGGTGGTGGCTGTGTAATGGTAAAGGTCAAAGAGGTATCGCAACCGTTGGCATCAACCAGCAGCACGTTGTAGTTGCCCGCACATAAGCCGGTCGCATTGGGCGTGCCCTGGCCGCCACCCGGCGCGGGAGACCACGTGATAGTGAACGGTGGAGTGCCACCACTGGGCGTCACCGATGCCGAGCCATTACAATCTCCAAAGCACGAGGTGTTCGCGAAGGTGAGGTTCGGCGAGATCGGCTGCAGGTTGAAGATGAAGGTGGTATCGAAAATGCAGCCGTTCAGGTCGGTGATACGGAGCGTATTGGTACCAGCGCACAGCTGGAAGAACGAGGAGTTGGTGCCAGCACCGTTGTTCCAACTGTAGGTATGAGGCGCCACGCCACCGATGGCGAGAGCTGTGCGCGAACCATTACACACATCAGCGCACGTCGGCGGCGTACCCTGGCCAAAGAAGATGACCCCGAGCGGGGCGGGCTCCGTTACGTTCACTTGGGCCGGGCACGATATGCCTTGACCCACATCCGTTACCACCACGATCTGCGGCCCACCGCAGGCCGTGGTCCACGTAGAGCTGGTGGGGCCGCCGAATAACCATGAGTAGGTGAACGGGCCAACACCACCGCTCACCGAGGCTGTCACCGTCGCATTGCATTGCCCCCTGCACTGCACCCCGAAACCATTGAAGTTCGTGGTCAATTGAGCATTCACAATGAAGGGTGTCTGCCCCGGACCGGTGCCACAAACATTGATATCGCGATCGCTCTCCGCACCGCCGCTTGGAGGTACTCCCCACTCCGCCGGCTCGCCGTTCACCACCAAAATGGACGCCCCGGGCTCCACGATGCCTTGAATACTGCCTGGTGCACGATCGAGCATCACCACGGAACGGCCTGCCATCAATCGCTTGCTACCGCGTCCGCTCATGACCAAGGCACGCGCTTTCAACAGATTTCCGTTCGTGATCACCGTCCCCTTCTCCAGCACCACATCACCATTGATCACGGCCAGATCGCTCAGTACCGACCATGGACCTACACCATTGAACACGACATTGCCACGGAGCGCAATACCGCGCAGGTCAAGCTCAACACCCTGCCTGTCCGCATTAAGTCGCAACTCTCCATTGAAGGCCCAATCCACATTGGGGGCCAGGGTAAATGAACCGCTCACCGTCAACTCGGAACGGGCACCACCGGCCAGCCGAACAGTACCAGAGCCACCTCCCACGTTCAGGTCACGGCAACTCGCATTGCTAGGCATCTGTATGGTGATGCTGCCTGGCACATCGATCACCACATCCATGGTGGCGGTGGGCACGCCTGCGCCACCAGGCCCACCGGGTACAACGCTCCAATGCGTGGCATCGGACCAGCTACCACTGCCACCGGTCCAGTATCGGGTCTGTGCCAGTGCCGACAGCGTGCATCCCACCAAGAGCAGGATGAGGCCGGATTTGGACAAGGCTTGGGTTCGCATGGTTCGGGTCGCGGTTCTATTCGAATGCCGGGCAATTGATCATCTTGCGCTTGAGGTCCTCTCGGCCACATGGCGTAATGCCCAGAATGATCTCGTGGGTGTTGCTGCTGGCCACACGCAGTTTCGATGTGGTCACATCGTAGCTATATCCCAGCTGGAAATACTTCAGGAATGCCACTTTCATCAGGAATGCAAGCGCATCGCCATTACGGTAGCCCATGCCCAAGGCAATGGTGCGCTTCCATTCCACCATTCCGTTCAGGTCCAGCGCCAGCGGAGCACCACCCGCGAACTTCATGAGCAGGCTCGGGGTGAATGACATTTCCCTTCCGATCCGATACCTGTACCCACCGCTGAGCATGATATGCCTTGCCAGTCGACTGTCCTGACCGATCCCTTCGATCGGGTTACCCAACAACTGGTGAATGGACAGACCGCCCCAAGCAACCTTATTGTAAAGGAAAATGCCCGGTGTGATCTCAGGGAATACCACCACACTGGCGCGATTGTCAAGGGCCGGGTCGTTATAGTCGATGGCAAAGACATTGCCCACGTCGAACTTCACTTGTTGCACGCCGCCGAACATGCCCAACGACATGAAGTAGTCGCGCGACATCTGGATGTGATAGGCATAGGACAACAACATTCGCGTGTAGCCCCAGTTGCCGGCGTTATCGGCTTCCATGAAGACCCCTACGCCGTGCTTGTTGGCCAAGGTGCCTTTGCTCTTGGGCTTGATCGCAGCATGCAAGCTGGCCCAACCCGTGGTGGGCGCACCTTCGAAGCCGACCCATTGTTGGCGGAACCCCAGTCGCACATCAATACAATCCTTGCTTCCGGCCACGGCAGGGTTCACACTGAACTGATTGAAAACGTACTGCGTGTACTGTGACAATTGCTGTGCGGCGCTTTGAAAGGCAAGCCCGACAAGGAGCACAAGAACAGGCCACCTCATCGGACAATGGAGATGTAGCCCGTGTAAGGTGGCGAACGCCCTTCGAGCTGGTTCAACTGAATGTGATAGTAATAGGTCCCTACGGGGAGCTTTCTTCCATTGTTGGTCCCATCCCAAGGTTCCCGGTAGCCATTGCTCGAGAACACCTTCTGTCCCCACCTGTCATAGATCAACACCTCTGCGCCAGGGTAGTCGTTGATGCCGGGTATCTCCCATGTATCGTTGATCCCGTCCTCATTGGGCGTGAAGGTGTTCGGAGGCACGATCCGCCGGATCACGAAAACGTTCACCACATCGGTGTACGTGCACCCATCGATTATAGTGGTCACCGAATAGAGCGTGCTGCCGGAAGGAGCCGCAACGGGATCCGGGATGCCGTTGCCACTAAGCCCTGACAATGGCGACCAGTCATACGGGGGCCCACCAGTGGCGGCCAGTTGTGTGCTCTCGCCTTCCCCAATGGTCACATCAGGACCTGCATCGAAGGTCACGTTCACCACATCAACACCCGGCCCGCCAACGGTGACCTGGAACGGACATTCAGCCGGCGCCAAGGCACCATCGTCCTGCACGCCGGCCACCACCACGTAATACTGTGTGTTCGGCAACAAGCCCGAAAGCAGCACCGAGAATGCCAACGAATCCTGCGTCTGGCATGGGTCCCCGGAAACCACTTGGAACGAGGCCGGATCGCACGAATTGTTCGTGCTGTACAGTACGACCAAGCTTAGCTCATTGTCCATGCCAGGCACATCCGGGCAATTGATATTGTCCAGGCTCACCAGCACATCCCCTTGCACACTGTTCGTGGTGAAACTGTACCAGACCAGGTTCATAGTGCCACAGTAGCCTGGCAGAGGTCCGTTCGCGCCGGTATTGTCACCAACGGCAGGTTGCTGCGCACACAATTGCTGGGCCGTTGCGCAGTCCGAATTGGCGGGCTGTGCAAGGGCCGAAAAGCCCATGCCGAACAAGAGTATCACGAAGAGAACTATGCGCATAAGACCCCGTGCCACAGGTAGATAAGCGTACACACCTACGGCCCCGCCGAAGGTAGACGGCTACGTGTGGCCGCTTTGCGCACGGTCCGGCGCAGTTTCACACACCATGGTGTTAAGGGCCCAAGGTCCATCCGCAGCTGCTCGCGGACCATCCTTAGAACGCCTGTTCTGCAAGCGTTCCAGGGCGGAAAAGTGACCCCACCAGGAGTCGAACCTGGATCAAGAGTTTAGGAAACTCCTATTCTATCCATTGAACTATGGGGTCGCGAAGCAAGGAACGCGCTCCGTAAAGCCGCGCAAATGTAGGACGCACCATTCATCCCGATGGAGCGACCAAGGCGATACGGCCTACATTTCGAGCTCATGTTCAGCTCCCATCCACGGCAGCTCGCGCTCGTATGGTCCATCGCCTTCCTTTTCGGGTGGGCATGGAACAGCTGGAACCTGCATATCCTGAATACCACGCCAGGAGCTGAACACCTGGTCCGTTACGGGCGGTCACTGGCAACGGCCGATGACCCTTCGTACCTGCGCCCTGTTGAAGACCTGCTCGCCCCTAAGTCCAGCACCAAGGCCGTACATGTGTTCCGCACACCTGGTTACGGACTTTGGTATTTGCTCATTCGCCTATTGCTGCCGCCACCAACAGCACTAACAGCCTTGGTGCTATTGCAGTGCCTGCTCTTCGCGACTTCGGTCATGTTCATGCACCACACCTTGGTCCGGTACGGTTTGGCACGCCCTTACGTATGGACCGCCACGCTTCTCATGGCCACCTTGCCCATGTTCCATGGTTTCCTCTTTCACACGCTTACGGAAGGAGTGACACCTGCATTATGCATTGCCGTGTGGGCCTGTGCCTTGGAGGGCACACGCACCGCAAGCAATCGCTGGATAGCCCTGGGCACGGCACTTTGGGCGTTATTGGTCCTTACACGTCCAGTACTGGTCTGGGCCGGGGCACCCTTGCTCCTTACCGTTGCCTCACAGCGCGCGGTCCGTGGACGTTGGCGGCAGGTCGTGCTTGTTACTGCCATTGGCCTTTCACCGACCGCGGCCTGGTGGCTGCGTAACGTGGTGGTGACCGGAGGGCCCATTGCCTTGCATCCGGTATACTCGGAGAACACCAATGGCCTGTTCAGGCCAACGCACAAGGCCTTTTGGGAACTCGCCAAGAGCTGGGGCACAAAGGGAGATGCCTTCCACGGAATAATGGTCCCTGCGTTCGATGCTGCCATGCAAGGCCGTATCGATAGCGCCTCCGCCGAAGCATTTCTTGCCTCGGCACCGCTTGGGCAACTGACCACAGAACAGCGTGATGGGATCTTCGAACTGTTCATAGCGTGGGAAGCGTTCACCCGCGATCAACTGGCTCCATCGGTCCACACGGAAGCAGGAACGCTCACTGGGCTCCAACCACAGGAACTGCGCATTATCGCCGGCCTTGAGGACGAAATGAAAGCCTACAGAAACGCTCACGCACTGCATTACCACATTGTGGTACCACTACAGGTGCTGCGTACCATGGTCTTCCACTCCAACCTCAACCTCTACATGTTCCAACACACCTATCGGGGCCAGTGGTGGATGGAATCGCTCAGGTGGATGAGCGGCGGACTCCACCTCCTGTTATTCGTTTGCTTGCCATTGATCCTGTTCGTTCCCGGTATGGACCCCAGATGCCGGATGACCGCCCTTGGGGCAGTGGCTTACCTGCTCTATCTGGCCTATGTGCAGCGGGGCGTGGAAGAACGCTATACACTGCCCGTGCTCCACTTGGCCCTGGCACTGTTCCCTTTCCTCCTTCATGGGCTGGTGCAACGCGTGTTTCCCGCCCAGCAAGGACCACCACCACCTGAGCAAGGCAATTCCTGAACTGTCCGGCAGAACTCGAACTTCGCACAACGGTTCAGCGTAAGAAGGCCCCGCCATGCTTTTCAACTCGATCGACTTCGCGGTATTCCTGCCGTTGGTCTTCCTGCTCTATTGGGCCGTTTTCAACCGTTCACTGCGAATGCAGAACGGTTTCCTGCTCCTTGTAAGTGCGGTCTTCTATGGCTGGTGGGATTGGCGCTACCTCGGTCTTGTGTTCATCAGCGCTGCCATCGATTACACGGTGGGCCTAACTCTCGAAAAGACGGACGACGAGAAACGCCGCAGACAATTGCTGACCCTCAGCATGGTGGCCAACCTGGGCATGCTCGGGTTCTTCAAATACTGCGACTTCTTCATCACCAGTTTCAACGATGCGTTCACTTTCCTGGGCATGCCCATCGGTCTGCGCACCTTGAACATCGTTTTGCCGGTAGGTATCAGTTTCTACACGTTCCAAACGATGAGCTATACCATCGACGTGTACCGGAAGCAGATCAAGGCCGCACACGACCCGGTGGCCTTCTCGGCATATATCCTCTTCTTCCCCCAGCTCGTGGCGGGGCCCATTGAGCGCGCCGGTCAGTTCCTTCCGCAGTTCCTGCAGCCACGCACCTTCGACCTGGACAAGGCACGCGACGGACTGCGACAGATCCTGTGGGGCCTGTTCAAGAAGATCGTGATCGCGGACAACTGCGCACCCATCGTCAACTCCATCTACGCCGATGTCGATAATGCGAGCGGCAGTTCGATCGTGCTGGCCACCGTGCTGTTCGCGTTCCAGGTGTATGGCGATTTCAGTGGATACTCCGACATCGCCATCGGTAGTGCGCGCCTGCTCGGCTTCAGCCTTATGCGCAACTTCGCGTATCCCTACTTTTCACGGGACATCGCTGAGTTCTGGCGGCGCTGGCACATCTCGTTGAGCACTTGGTTCCGTGATTACCTGTATATCCCTTTAGGTGGAAGCCGCGGTGGCAAATGGATGGCCATGCGCAACTCGCTCATCATATTCACCGTGAGCGGCTTCTGGCATGGCGCTGCGTGGAACTTCGTGCTATGGGGGCTCATCAACGGACTGTACTTCATTCCCTTGGTATGGACCGACAAAGCCAAGCAGCATATCGAGATCGTTGCCAAGGGACGCACCTTCCCCACGCTTCCCGAGGTAGGGCGCATCCTTTTCACGTTCATGCTGGTTTGTACCTTCTATGTGATCTTCCGCTCACAAGGGCTCGGCGGCATGTACACGGCGTTCAGTGCGATCCTGAGCGCAAGCCTGTTCACGGTCCCGTCCATGCTGCTCACCAAGCCCGTGGCCATCGCGCTAGGAGCATCGGCACTGATGTTCCTGCTCGAATGGTCGGCGCGTGAGCGCGCTTACGGCCTGATGCTGGATCCACGTATGCCCGCATGGGGCCGCTATGGCATCTACTACGGGCTGGTGTTCATCATTGTGGCGTTCGCCCCCATGTCCGGCGGTGAGTTCATTTATTTCCAATTCTGATGTTGCGTAAGTTCCTGGTCCAATGCACGGTGCTGGCCCTTCCCATACTGGGCGGCATTCTGCTTTACGGTTGGTGGAACAAGGCCTACTTCCCCGCACCAAGGCTTACGCCGAACATAGCCGTGAACGAAAAGGTGGAACGCATTGTGCGCCTTCAGCGTGATGGGGCCGATGTGCTTTCGCTTGGTTCTTCCATGACACTGAACAACCTCGCCAGCGGGCCGGTACTGGCGCATTTCAAAGGCATGCGCTATGTGAACGCAGGTGCCTGGGGCATGGGTGCGGGCGAACTGATCCAGTTCGGTCCCATGCTTGTGGAACGCTTGAAACCGCGCATCGTGCTGGTGGCTATGAGCCCGCTTGATATGATCAAAGGCTCGCGCCTGAGCCCTCGCGATAGCGCAGCCATCGTTCGTCATCTCGATTCTAAGAGCCCTGCCATGGGTTACCTCTGGCACCGGGAAGCGGCCTACTACCTTCGTCAGATGGAGCTGAACAAGATCCGCTTCGACGACCCTGGCAACTATGAATACCTGGGCTACGATGCCAGTGGTGCAGCCCTTTTGCAAGTAAGTCCCGAACGCCGGGAGCCGGGCCGGTATACCGAAACGCCACCCACCTACGACAAGCTGAAGCAGGAGCGCTATGAGGCCTTTGCCCGCTTCGCATCCTATCTCGCCGAACGGGATATCCGCATGATCGTGCTCTCGTCACCGTTCCGCGAAGGGCTCACGAACGAGGCAGTGACCACGCTGTTCAAGCAGCACCATGCGCGATTGCACGGTATGCTCGACCCACTGGGGCATACCCTGCTTGAGGCCGGGGACCGCAGTTGGCCCGATGCGCTTTACGCCGACGCCAGCCACTTCAATGCCGATGGGGCCGAGCGCTTCACTGCGCACTGCCTGGCCCAGCTCCAGGATTGATCGGTCATGACCTTCAACAGCATCCGCTTTCTGGTCTTTCTGGCAGCGGTGGTTCCGTTGTTCTACGGCCTGCGCCACCGTTTCCGGTGGATACTGCTGTTGGGGGCGAGCATCTACTTCTACATGTGCTGGCGCCCGGAGTACATCGTGCTCCTGCTGGCCAGCGCCGTGGTCGACTACTGGGCCGGCCTCCGCATGGGTGCCCAGGCTGAAAAGGAGGCCCGCAAGCCGTACCTCTACCTAAGCCTGGCCAGTAACCTTGGCCTGCTCTTCGCCTTCAAGTACCTCGGCTTCCTCAACGATAGTGCGCGTACACTGGCTGAAGTGCTTGGCTCCACATGGCCCGTCCCCCATTTGGACATCCTGCTTCCTGTAGGCATCAGCTTCTACACGTTCCAGACCATGAGCTACTCGCTCGACGTGTACTTCGGTCGACAGGTCCCGGAGCGACACTTCGGCATCTTCCTCCTCTTCGTGAGCTACTTCCCACAACTGGTGGCTGGGCCCATTGAACGTGCGGGGAACCTGCTGCATCAACTGAAGGCCCGTGTTGAATTCGATCCGCACCGCATGGCCAGCGGCGCCAAGATGATGATATGGGGCCTGTTCAAGAAGGTGATGATCGCCGATCGTGTGGCACCCATGGTGGACCACGTTTACAACAGCCCGGGCGATCATACAGGGCCGGCCTACATATTGGCAACCATCCTCTTCGCTGTGCAGATCTACTGCGACTTCAGTGGTTACAGCCACATTGCCATTGGAGTGGCCCGCATGATGGGCGTGGAGCTGATGCAGAACTTCGAAGGTCCCTACTTCGCGCGTTCGATCAGCGATTTCTGGCGGCGTTGGCATATCTCACTGAGCACCTGGTTCCGCGACTACGTGTACATCCCGCTGGGTGGCAATCGCACTGTGAAATGGCGCTGGTACTACAACCTCTTCATCACCTTCCTGCTCAGTGGCATCTGGCACGGCGCCAACTGGACCTTTGTGATCTGGGGTGCGCTGCACGGGTTTTATCTGGTGTTCGCCATCATCAGCGAACCATGGCGCTTGCGCGTTAATGAACGCATGGGTCTTACCAGACGCCCTCACCTGCATGCCACCTTGCAGACCCTCATCACGTTCGCGTTGGTCTGCTTCGGCTGGATCTTCTTCAGGGCCAATACGGTGGCCGATGCGTTCACGATCATCCGCGGCTCTTTCCATGGGCTTGAAGGGTTCTTTGGTCCTGCGGCATTGGGCCTGTACTCCTCACTGCTTGGGACCACCACCACGGAAATGCTCATTGCCACCTGGGCCATCATCATCATGATCGCCGCGCGTTGGGCACAACGGCATGGTGGTGCGACCGTATGGGTGGCCCACCGGCCCGCTTGGCAACGCTGGGCCATTTATTATGCCTTGATCGGCAGCATGGTCTTCTTCGGCGCGTATTACCAGCAGGTGCAATTCATCTACTTCCAGTTCTGATGGGACCACGCTCACTGCTCAAACACGGCCTGCTGTTGATCGCGCCCTTCGCGCTGATCCTGGGCACCGTTGCTTGGGTGGACCCATACGGCATGTTCGGCTGGAAAGGACCCGTTCCAATTGAACTGAAGGAGAAGAACCTGTACCACAGCGGCCGTACCATGCCGTTCAGCAACCTGATGTGGAAGCTGGTCGCCTTTAAGAAGGATCCCGTGCGCAATGTGCTCCTGGGCGACTCCCGACTTTCGCACTTCGATGTGGGCTACCTGCGCGAGGTGGATGGACGCACATGGTTCAACTTCGGTGTGCCGGGCGGGAACGTTCGGACCGTGGCCGATGTGTTCAACTATGCGGACAGCACCTGCCGACTTGAGCGCGTGATGGTGCAGGTGAACTTCCGTGCCATGAACAAGGGTTTCGATTGGGACCTTTTCCACGAGCCCGCTCTGTTGGTGAACGAACCCCTGCTCTATGTCACCAACCGTAGGGTGATCGAGGCCACTGGCCTGAACCTGATCAGCCGGTTCCTGCCCGAGAAGCTCTCTTACGATGCCGTGCCCAAGGACCAATGGGAACGCGTGCTGAAAATGGAGCGTGACAATGCTGCATCATTCACCTTCGACGAGCAGGCCTTCGGCCGGTTGGAACAGATAGCCGAACGTTGCCATGAACGCGGCATTCGGCTGGTGTTCGTGGAATATCCCACACACGATGAAGTACGGAACATCTATCGTGAGGCCGGTCTCGATGACGAGCGCGCGCACTATGCAACACGTATGCGAAACATGGCCCAGTACCTCGATCTGGACCGTGATGGCGTGTTACCTGCGGACCGGTCGCTCTGGCGAGATCCGATGCACCTTACCGAGGAGGCACAACGCCTCTTGATCGACCGCGTCTGGGGTGGCGGTGGCAGCGGCCGTTGAAAACACGAACACGGATCGTTGAAAGACCGGTGCACAGGTGTTTGCAGGCAATACGCGGAACGCATAGTTTTCGCTTACCTCCAACACCGAACCCATGCGCACACTGTCCTTCCTGGCACTTGCCATCCTGCTCATCACCGGTTGCCGTCGCGATGAACTACAGACCGCCTCCAACGTGCAAGGCCCTGTACTGCAGGAGATCAGCACCATACTTCCTGTGCCCGCAGGCGACCCGCTGAGCCAAGAGGACCTGGACCGGCTGGTCATCTCCACGCTCGAGCAGCGCAACGACTTCCAGTGGGAATGGATGGACCTTCACACCCTTTGGAGCGCCGTACAGTACAACGACCACAGCCTTGCCATTGGCTACCAACCTGTGGGTATGGCGAACATCGATGATGCGCTGCACATGATCAACATCCGCGAGGGGACTTGGCGCGCCGTACACGATGCGCTGATCGAGCGCATTCTCACCGAACTGAACAAGGAACGCACCGCTGCACCATTAACGCTTGCCGATATCCTCGTGGAGGACGACCCCGTGCTGCCCATCATCACCCTACGCATCACCGACAAGAACGTGATCACCATGCTCCGCAACCTGCGCAATGTGCGCTACTTGGAGCCACTTGATTACTTCCCGGCCGCCGGTCGCGATGAACGTAGCACCTCGGGTTGCAGCGCCTCCACATATGCCCTCAACAGTGCAGATGTCAGTACCATCACACCGAACGCGAGGCTGCCATGGAACTTCAACAACCACAACATTCCCAACGCATGGAACAGCGCCACCGGAAACGGCATCACCGTTGGTGTGATCGACGCCGGGATCAGTTCAGCACAACCGCTCATCGGTAGCGACTTCAACAATGGCGATAGCAACGTGGGTCGTGGCATCACCACGGGCTACACCTTCGGTAATTCGGCATTCAGCAGCTGCACGCATGGCACCAGCATGGCGGGCCAGGCCGTTGGGCCGCGCAATGCCAACGGTGCCACCACGGGCGTTGCCTACCGAAGCGGTCTGCACTTCATCCGCGGGTGCGAGGACGTGGTGCTGGATGGCAGCAGCGAGCGCACTGGCGTGAAGAACGCGTTAGTGGCCCTTGGCAATACCAACGCGGTCCGCGTGATCAGCATGAGCATTGGCACACCCTTCAGCAGCAGTGTGCTCGCCGACGGCGTGAACTACGCCTATGGCAAGGGCAAGATGCTGATGGCCGCTGCGGGCACCAGTTTCAGCTGGACCAGCTGGTGGGGCGTGATCTACCCCGCCGCCCTGAGCAAATGCGTGGCAGTGACCGGTGTGAAGGAGAACGGCGCCAAATGCAGCAGCTGCCACGACGGCAGCCAGGTGGACCTAACCATTTGCATGGAGCGTAGCACCAATAATTCACGGAACTCACTGAGCCTGCCTGCAAGTGGCACCACACCAACATACATCGGGGGTAGCAGCAGCGCTACGGCCACAGCCGCTGGTATAGCGGCATTGGTATGGAGCGCGAACAGCAGCAAGACCCGCGAACAGGTGTTGCAGTGCCTAACAAGCACCGCCCAGTTCGCGGCGGCACCGAGCAGCAGCAAAGGCTATGGTAACATCAACGCAGCCGCAGCTGTTAATTGCGCCTTGGCGCCGTAGCACCGCATCGACCTCCAATTTGCGGTGACCTTGATGGTCACCGCTTCAGCGCGGCCTCCAAGCGTTTCTCCAGCGCTTTGATACGCTCCAGCTCGGCCTTCATCAACGCATCTGCGGAGGGCTCCTGCTGCTGGTACTTCTCCATCATTACCAGCGTGCGCTTCAGCTTGATCAGCTCCACCAGCTCGTTGGTACGGCGCTGCAGGCTGTCATAGAGTTGCACCAGATCACGCGTAGCGGCCATGGCCTCGCTATAGCGCGCCTCGCTCTGGCGCAAGATGCTGCGCTGCTGTTCGCGCTCCAGACTGTCGCTGAGCTGTGCGGTATGCGCGAGAGCAGCATCGTAATAGCTGCGGTTCCGTGCCTCAAAGCGCATAAGGCGCTCCGTACTATCGCCATGCGCGGTCACTTGCCGATCCATCGCGTCGAGCAGTGCCTGCAGCGAGGTATCCTGCTTCAGGACATCAATGAACAAGGCATCCACAAGGTCGCTGCTGTAGCCACGGCTCGTGAGCGAACCCTTGATGTCCTGCACCACATCGGGGTCCTGCAATGCCGTGGGCAGTTGCTCTTGTTCCTTTTCCGGAGGTGAACAGGCAACCATGAGCAGTACCACGAGCAACAGGATAGGGAGGCGCATGATTCAACGGAGCTTTTTAATTATCCAAGCAGCCACGAAGGCCTCCAGCATGCTGAGCGGTATGGCGATCGGGAGTATCCCCGTGGGCAACACGCCCAGGTTGCCGATCACCATCCACATGAGCACGAAGCCCACAAGCCAGGCCAATGCCGCGGTGCGCAGGAGGTCGAAGCGTGTGGAAATGATCGCGATGGCCGAAGCGAAGAACAACGACCACACGCCCCACATGATGCCATTGATCGGTGCCGCAGGGAACTCCTGTCCCATTGCCTGATAGTGGGAAACCCAATGCGCCTTCAGCAGGAACTCATTGCGTACGAACTCTGAAAGGCTGATCCACACCGTGGCGGCCAATATGGCCAGCACAATTTTGATCCTCGAACTCATGATGCGTTGTTGTGCATCAAAGCTAACCGACACTTTAGCTGGGCGATCGCGTGACTATGCCGCTTTGAACATCACCGGCAGCCTGTAGATCACATCCACCGCTTTACCGCTCTGCCTACCAGGGATCCACTTGGGCATCGCCTTGATCACGCGCACAGCCTCGCGGTCCAACGACTGGCCACCCGGGATACCCCGCAACACGCGCACATCGGTAATGGAACCATCGGCGCGCACCACGAATTCGATGAACACCTTGGCTCCAACACCTGCTTCGGCCATGTCCTCGGGGTATTTGACATTGGCGGACATGTACTTCATCATGGCCTCCTGACCACCTGGGAACTCTGGCATCTGCTCAGCGAACTGCAGCGGTGTTTCCTGCAAGGTCCCGGTCTGCATTTCAGGTAGATCGCCTTCCTCCTGGATCACCTCCCGGAGCTCTTCCACCTGCACGGGAGGTGGCGTGGACTGTGCGCACTACAACGGACAGCAAGAGCAACGCAGCAGAGGCGAGTGACTTGATCATGTACCAAAGATAGAGGCGACCTTGACCGACAGCCGATCTAGCGCACCAACACCACGTGTCCGCTGGCCGTGCGTGTGCCCCGCAACACATCGGAATCCGGCTCGTACTCAATGGTCCAAGCGTACACGCCTTGTGGAAGACCAGCTCCGTCCCATTCTTTGAACATGTCCGTGCTCTCCCATTGGATGCGGCCCCATCGGTCGTAAATGCGCAACAGATAAGAGCGATTGGGGCATGTGAACTGCGGCACGAACCGATCATTGATCTCGTCGCCGTTGGCCGTGAACGCGTTCGGTGTGTATACCGGACAATCGCAGAAATCGAGATCGAACTCCACATCGTCACTGGCGGTTCCGCAACTGTTCGTTACGGTTACCGCATACATCCCCGGCCCGCTAACAATGCGCGTGGGTCCCGTACTTCCGTCGTTCCACAAGTAGGTGCAGCCGGGGCGGTACACGTCCAACTCCTCCGTACGTCCGGCACACAGCAGGCGGTCAGGGCCCAGGTAGGCCTCGGGCAATGGAATGATGCTCAACGATAAGCTGTCCGCTGTGGCGCATCCGTTCTCCACCACCACCACGCGATACGTACCGGCGCCAGTGGTGGTGCGTTGAGGAAGCGTACTGCCATTTTCCCACAGGTAGCTGCCGCCGGGACGGTATACATCAAGCACCAGCGCATCGACCTCGCATATGGAGGTATCGTTGCCCAGCTCCACGATCGGTAACGGATGAAAGATGAGCGCAACGGTATCGCGGTCCACGCAACCTGCAAGGTCCACGATCACCCAATACGTTCCGCTTTGCGATACGGTGCGCGTAGGCACGGTGCTGCCATCGTTCCAAAGCACGGTGGCGCCGGGGTAGAACGCGTTGAGCACTGTCACCTGCCCCTGGCACAACTGCTGATCGGGCCCCAGCGAAATGGTCGGTTGCGTAAGGATGTTCACGAGCACACTGTCGCGCGTTGTGCACCCATTGTCGGTCACATCCACCCAATACACGCCGCTCGCGGTGGGCGTGAGAGTGGGCGCCGAGCTTCCGTTCTGCCACAGATAGGAGTCAGCACCTGGCACCTGCGGGTTCAGCGCCACCGCATTGCCCGCGCAATACTCCTGATCGGGCCCCAGATCGGGCGTGGGCAGCGGATACACCGTTACCACCACATTGTCGGTGTAGGTGCACAGCGGCACGAAGGCGATATCGTCAATGGCGAAGTCGTTTCCGCTCTCGGCCGTGTTCAAGTTGGTGATGCAGAGGGTGGCCGTGGTGGCCGCTCCCGAATTCCACGTGCTGGTGAAATTGACCCAAAGGCCCAGCACGCTCGAAGCATTGAGGTTGCCGATGGGGACGCCGTTCACAGTGTACTGCAGCTGCGCCGGCGAAGCCGATACAGCGGAGGCCAGCCAAGCAGAGAACGTATAGGTGGTGTTCGGTGCCACGGTTACCGTCTGGCACCAGATGTTCTGCCCGATCACTTGCGTGCCGTTCATCACCAACATGGCACCCGAACCGGTGGTATGATCACCGAACGCCGCGAAGTTGTTGTGCACGAAGTTCGGCGAGGTGGTGGTGGCGTAGGTGCCTGCCGCGGAAAGCAGACCATATGTGCCGCCGGTGCCGGGCACGTAATCGCTGGTGAAGCCCGTAGCACCCGCGCTGAAGTCGCCATTGGTGATGGCGTTGGTACCGGTCTGTGTAACAGTGCAGCTATAGGTGCCCGCTGCGGACACCGTGATCGAGGGCGTATTGGCGCCGGTGTTCCACACATAACTCTGGTAACCCGAAGGTGCGCTCAATACCTGCGACTGGCCCGCGCACAGGCTAATTGGCGGACCCAGCTCGATGGGCGATGTGCATTGCGCATGCACCAGATCCGCGGAACAGACCGCGACCAGGAAGAGCAGATGACGCGCACGAATACCCATGAGCAGATCACGAAAATAGTCTTGCTTGCCCGTTTGACGCGTCACAAGGAGATCACTTCCGCTGACCGCATAATGCACATTTAGCGCACCAGCGTAATGGACCCTCTCACCTCCTTGGGCTTCTGGTACAACAGGCGGTAGCCCACACGGTACACGTAAACACCCGATGGACAGGGCTCACCTTTGTATGTGCCGTCCCACTGTTGCAGGGGGTCGTTGGTGGCGAAAATGGCCTCACCCCAGCGGTCGTAGACCTCCATGGTGAACTCATCGGGCATGCACTCGCCATACCAGGTCCATGCTTCGTTGCGTGCATCGCCATCAGGTGTGAAGGCATTGGGCAGGTACACCGCGCACGAATCGGAGCAATCCTGCACACGTACGGTACGCTGAACGCTGACCACGCCACAGCTCAGTGTGGCTTGCAGCGTCACCGTGATATCGCCCGAGGCATAGAAGCGCACCAGGGGATCGATCTCATTGGTCGCAGTGGCGGCACCACCGAAATCCCAATGCGCGGACACCACGGCCGAATCGGCAACGAGGGTGAACAACGAGGGCTCCTGCATGCAGCGTGTGTTCTCCGTGAAGTCCACCACGCACAGGCATTCCACGTTCAGCACATTGGCCACGGCCTCGTCCGTGCAGCCGTTGGCATCGGTAACAAAAACCGTGTAGGTGCCTTCATCATGCACGGCGGTGGGGTCCGTAACGGGCGCACCATTCAGGGTGTAGGTGGCCATCATGGCACCCACCGGGAACACCGTGCTGAGGTCCACGTTCTGCCAGGGGCACAGGCCGAAGTTGAGATCGGCACCCAGGTCGGGGTTGGCGTTCGCCGTGTAGGTCACCACTGCGGTATCGGTGCAGTTGAAGCCATTGGCGACCACCAACTGGTAATTACCCGAAGTGCTCACCGCGCTGGGGTCTGTGATAGCGGCTCCGCCCAATGTCCACTCGGTGTTGAGGCCCGTGGTGGCGTACAATGGCGTCAGGTCGAAGGGTGTGCCCGCGCAACTACCCACGCTCTGGTCCGCACCCAACGCCGGAGCGGGATCCAGTTGCAGTGTTACCAAGGCAGAGGCATCGCACCCATCGGCACTGGTGGCGGTAAGGGTGTAGCTGCCCGCACTGGTAACAGCCGAAGGATCGGCCACCGCTGCTCCGTCCAGCGTCCAGGCCGTGGTGGCGGTTCCAGTGGCATACAAGGTGGTCAGGTCCACCGCTGTGCCCATGCATGCGGTCAGTTGTTGATCGGCACCGAGCGCCGGCAAGGCAGCCACCACCAGGTCCAGCACGGCGCTATCGGTGCAACCGGCGGCGTTGGTGGCCATCAGCGTGTAGGATCCTGCGACACTTACTGACGCAGGGTCCATCACGGTCGCACCAGCGAAGGACCAGTCGGTGGCAAGGCCGGTGGTGGTAAAAAAGGTGGTGAGGTCCGCGGTCTCGCCAGAGCAGATGGTCTCCACCAGATCGGCACCCAGAACAGGTGCATTCTCCACGCTCACCACCACCAATGCCTGGTCCGAGCAGCCTGCAGCGCTAATGGCCGTCAGCTGGTAGGTACCGGCCTGTTGCACGGCAAAGGGGTTGGGTACTGGTGCGCCCTGGAACGACCACGCCACGTTGACATTGTCCGTGGTGTACAGTGTGGTGAGGTTAAGCGTCGTAGCGCTACAAATGCTCACCGCTTGATCGGCACCCAATGCAGGTGGCGCCTCCACGACAAGCACCACGTCCGCATCATCAGTGCAACCGTCTACCGTTACCACGCTCACGGTGTAGGTGCCGCCCTGGTCCGCTGCGGTGGGCGGGGAGATCGGTGCGCCGTTGAAGGTCCACGCAGGGGTCGGGCCTGGGGTGGCGAACAGCGCGGTAAGGTCCACGGAACTACCGGCACAAATGGTCGCGTTCTGATCCGGTCCCAGCACAGGGGCGTTGGCAAGGCTGAGCGTGACCTGCGCCACATCGGAGCATCCCGCATTGGTGGCCGTCACCTCGTACACACCGGGCAGGGTGGCCGCTGTGGCCGTGGGGTTAGTAATGGGCCCGCCATCCAAGGTCCAAGAAGTACCACTGGTGCCGGTAAAGTCGAACAAGGCAGTAAGGTTCACTGGGCCGGCACCGCTGCATTGCTCCACGGTCTGGTCGGTGCCCAGGTAGATGCCCGGTGAGACCTGCACGGTGTATGTGCCCCAGTAATAGCAGTTGGACCAATCGAACCCTTCCACCTGATACGAACCTGCCGTGGTCACATTGTACGGGTCCGGCGGAGCTGTGCCTGTATTCACGTTCCAGACCGAGAACGTAATGCCCATCCCACCCCAAGTGACCTCGAAACCGCTGAGCACATCCACCGATTGTCCGTCACAGATGGTGGCGGAAGGGCTTCCCATATCAATGAAGCATGGCGGCGGCGGGCTGGCGAATCCAAAAGCGAATGCACCACTTCCCACACCACCATTGAACCAACCGGGGGTCCAGATACCGCCAGGACCAGGATTGGGGTTCGGGTTGGCACAAGCGGTGTCGATCACGGTGATGGACCAGACCCCGTCCGCGTTCTCACCGGTGAACGCACTAAGGAAACCACCTTGGGGTGTGTAAGACCCAGTGAATGGTGCCGCAGCACCAACAATGTTACCACCTCCCCAGAACGGGAAATTGGTGTTCGTGTAATTCTGCCCACCAGCTCCATTGAAGGCCGAGAGCAACAGGGTGGTGCCTTCTGGCGAGGTAAGTGAGATCTGCAGCGTCTGCGGATGGTTGGTGGTGATGTTCAGCACCACGTTCTCAATGAACGGCCCCCAGCTCCATCCGTCCGGTGTGATCAGCCAACCCACACCGCTCACATTGGCCGTAAAGGTGCTGGTATCGCACATCGGGATAGGGCCACTGGTAAAGGGGAAGGCCTGTGCTTGTGCAGGTCGTGCCTGGCTCAGTAGGAGCAGCAAGAACGCGAACGACCGAAGGATCCCAGGGAAGGGCATGGTGGGGTGGAGCAAGAACGGCCGAAACTACGACTGAAGGGCGTAGGAAAGACGGGGCGCTGGCATGCGCGGTTGCCTGAGAATGAAGAAATTAAATGGCGCGAAGAGGGGGTGATCGCGCTCAGCTTCCATGTCCACCCTTCCCATCTTGGCCCGGTCTTGGTGGCTTGCGGACCATGCGCAAGTCGATCTGCACGCTCGCGTTCCTTCTCACGCATCAGTTGTTCGCGCAATCGCTGCTCGGCAGCAGTGGCAGCGGAGGCAGTAGCAATGGAGGCGGGACTCTGTTGGGCAATGGCATTCTCGCCGGGCTCGAGCTGTTGCAGCAGGCCCTGAACACCGACCCGGTGGAGAAACCTCGCGACTTCGAACCGAGGCTGCACTTGGGCATGGGCGTATGCCTTCAGGCTGCCCACGTGGAGGACAGCACCCGGAAAGCCAGTGGGGCCAGCTACCCCTGGATGGGCGGCCTTTTGGAAATGGGCGCATCGGTGACCTACCGCGATCGGCTAGGGCTGGCATTGGTGGGAGCTACAGGCCTCAACGGCTACCGCTCCAAGCTCGACACGGTGAACTACCTGATGTACCATTCAAGCAAGCGCGCCGAGGCACGCCTCTGGTGGACCACGCTGCCGCAGTATAACATGCCCCGACAATGGAAATTCGGATTGGCCGTGGGCTGCACATTCCAGCGCGCGGATGAACTACTACACACGCAAAATGGCCTCCAAGCCGTGACCACCGCACCTGCTGCCGTGCGCCCCTACCTGGCGCCGGAGATCGGCAGGTGGAACGCCGAAGGTCGCGATCGCTACGAGGTGTCGCTACGGTATGTGGCACACCTGGGTGGCACCACGGCATGGCAAAGCAACGTGAGCACCGCCACCCACGCGGGCACTTATAGTGCAACGGACAACTACTTCGCCGTGATGACCCGTTTCCACATCGGCGTGCCGCACAAGCCCGCACCGCAACCTACGCCCACCAACGTGCCTTACATGGACCGGGAGACCGATACGCTGGCCACCATGGCCTCAAGACAGCGGCGCATCACCTTGCGCCTTTGGGACGATGCCGAGATCGATGGCGACACCATAAGCGTACTGCTGAACAATGTGCCCGTGCTAAGTGCCTATGGGCTGCAACGCCGCGCGCTGCGTGTTCCGCTGGACCTGCGGCGCGGCACCAACCACCTGATGGTGATCGCCCACAACGAAGGCGCTGTGGCGCCCAACACCGCCACGTGCATCGTGCGGCGAGGCCGTGGCAAGGAGAAACTCCTGATCAAGACCTCGCACAAGCAGAACCAATTGGTGGTGATCCGCAACGGTTAAAACACAGGCAACGACAGGGGGGCCACCTGTTAAAGTGTGTGTAGTTCTGTACTTCTTCGCTGGTCCGCCCCAACTTCGATCCACTGGACCAACGACCATGCAGACCGCCACACTACCCGCCGCCCTGTTCGTACTTCTGTTCAGCGCATGCACCAGTGAGCCACGAGGTGGTGTGGCTTTGGCACCACCACCCATGACCTACCTCGCCAGTGGTTCTATTCGTCCGGCCGTATCCATGGTCGATGCGCTTCACCTGGACCTTGTGCAACGGACCTGTGCCATGTATGTGGCCGTGCGCTCAGCGGCCTTCGCGGCGCCCCTGGCCTTCGGCAACGAGGTGGAGGACAGCATGGTGCATTGGAACCTATGCCCCGGCGGCACCATGGTGGCCTGCGCCACGGTGCCCGCTGCCAACGGCGATTCCGTGATGGTGGGCATTCCGTGGCCGTACGCGAAAAAGGTGGCCAGTTAGAACAGGGCAGCACCAACGCCCGCGCACACGCACTGTCCATCACCTGTGCTTCGTTATGCAATATCACGCGCAGTACATTGGTTCCAGCATTCGCCCACCACACCCACCGACCATGAACCTTCGCCACCCCCTCCTGCTCGCCAGTTGCATGTTCGTGTCCGTTCTGGTGGCCCAGGACAAACGAGGACAAGCGCGGCCCACCACCACGTTGGAGTTCGACGCCATGGAACACGACTTCGGCCGGATCATGCAGGACTCGAAGAACCCGCATGTGTTCAAATTCAGGAACACGGGTAGTGTGCCGTTGATCATAGAAAGCGCCACGGGAAGTTGCGGATGCACGGTGCCCCAGTACAGCACCGACCCCGTGCCGCCGGGCGAAGAAGGCACCATTGAAGTGAACTACAGTCCCGGTAAACAAGAAGGGCAGCAAGTGAAGACCGTGACCCTTGTGGCCAACACCTTTCCGACCGAAACGCTGTTGCGCATACACGCCGAAGTGCTCACGGCAGAACCCACAAGCACATACGAACCTTACATCTTCGCCCCGCTACCACCTCCAGCAGAACCCGTGTTCGACCCTATGGCCATGGTGGACGAGGAAGCAGCAGAGGGTGGTATTGAAATACCCACAACCACCATCCAGTTCGACGCCATGGAGCACGACTTCGGCGACATCTACCAAGGCTCGGAGAACCCGTATGTGTTCCGGTTCAAGAACACGGGCAGCGTGCCTTTGGTGATCGAGAACGCCAAAGGCAGCTGCGGATGCACCGTGCCCTTCTATGCCAAGGACCCCATCCTGCCCGGCGAGGAGAGCGAGATCCACGTGGTGTACAGACCCGGCAAGCAGCAGGGCCAACAGACCAAGTCCGTGACCCTGATGGCCAATACCGAAATGGGCACCACCATCCTGCGCATCAAGGCCAACGTGCTGGTCGTGGACTCCGTTGTTGCACCCGCGCTCTTCGCCATCGAAGAGGAACACGAGGAGGCCCGCAAGGCCATTGAGTCCGTGAACCCCGGCTGCTTCGTGCTCTTCCCCAACCCCACCTCCAACGACCTGCGGCTGGACCTGAAGGAGCACATCGGCCGCAGCGCACAGGTGCAGGTACACGATGGCACCGGCCGCGTAATGCTCCAGACGCGCATCGCCGAGATCAGCAGCGAGAGCAGCCGCCTGGACGTGTCCGCCTTCCCCGATGGCATCTACATCGCCACCGTGCAGGTGGACGGCCGGCCGCCCCTATCGCAGTGCTTCGTGGTGAACAAGTGAGGGGCAGCGAAAAGTGCCCCGCGAGCGTCTTGCCAGCGAAACTTGTTGACCACGACCCCATGCACCCACGCCTACTCCCCGCCCTGCTCGCACTGCTTACGCTGAACACCCTGCATGCCCAATGGCTGCCGGCCGGTCTGTTCTCCAGCTCCATCCACTTCCAGGCCGGCGCCTTCCACACCGCTGATAGCGGCCTTTTCGTGTACGGGGCCAACAATCCCGGGCCTAGTTCATCGGCCACCGAGGGCGGCATCTTGCTCACCGACGATGGCGCTGCATCCGGCGGTTTCTACCTCTGGTACCAGCCCTCCACCAACCTGGAGGACATCCACGTGAAGAACACCCCCGAAGGACCCATCTACCTCGCCGCCGGGCACGAGCTCTACAACCGCAGCATCGTGGTGCGGCCCTACAACTTCGCCGCCTCGGCGCTGGGCTTCGATAGCGTGCGCACCGGCGTGGGCCGCTACTACCGGGCCATCCGCATGCGCAACGACCTCACCGCCTTCGCCGCCGGGGGCGATGCCGCGGGCAATGGAATCATCGACATGAGCACCGACACCGGCGCCACATGGAGCAACATCGCCGTGCTCGCCGGCCAGCCCGTTTCGCGCCTGCACTTCATGAACGACCAGCTCGGCTTCGCGGCCACCGGTGGCTACCGGCGCTTGGCCAACAACGGCATCCAACTGCCCGACAGCGGCGCCATTTACCGCACCACCAACGGCGGCCTCACCTGGCAGCAGGTGCACGCCGACAACACGGCCGGCTTCAGCGCCGTGGCCTTCAGCTCGGCCACCAACGGCGTGGCCACCCGCAACGATGGCGTCATTCTGCGCACCACCAATGGCGGCACTACCTGGACCCCTGCCGTGAACAACTTCGCAGGCACCTACGTGCTCACCGGCGCCACCTTCCGGCCCGATGGCGCGGGCTTCGTGACCGGCTACCGCACGGACGGCAGCGCAGGCTACATCCTGCTGAGCCAGGACGGCGGCGCCACCTGGAACCTACACTTCAGCACCGCTGCGCTCAACTCCGCCCGCCGGCTGTACGACATCTACTTCCACGACTCCACGCACGGCTACGCCATGGGGCAGATCCGCCCCTTGCGAAGCAACGGGCTTGTGACCAACGTGCAGGAACAGGACGCGTTGCAGGCAGCACCCTACCCCAACCCCACCGATGGCGATGTAACGGTGCTGGTGGAAGAGGCCGGCGCCAACGTGGAGCTCTTCGATGCCACCGGGCGCCAGGTGTGGCAGGGGCGCACCACCCAGGCCGGTCCGGTGCAGCTGCCCTTGGGCGCACTGCCCGCAGGCGCGTACACGGTGCGTGTGCGCACGGACCGGGCCGTGCACAGCCATGCGGTGATCCGGCGGTAGGTGGGTCAGCATAATGTCCCACAGGCATCTTGCCTGTGGTCTACAGACGTCCTGCCAGTGGCCCAAAGCACGCACGGAGCGTTGGCACACCCTTGCACTAACTTTCCGTTCATGGACCCGCTCTCCTTGCTGTTCGACGACCACGCGGAGGTGGACATCCATAAGCGGAACCTGCCGCACTGGCAGCAACAAGGCAAATTGTACTTCGTTACCTGGCGGCAGGCGGACAGCATTGCGGCAGAGAAACGCGAACAGCTTCGCCGCGAACGGGAAGCGTTCATCGCTGCGCACGGCGACCCGGCCAAGGTCCGGTTGCACCCCGAGGTACAGCGCCGGTACCACCAGCTCTTCAGCGAACGGGTGCAACGGTGGCTCGATGCCGGGCATGGGTCATGCGTGTTGCGTCGACCAGAAGCACGGGACATCGTACGCACGGCGTTGCACCACTTTAATGGGCAGCGCTACGCACTGGGATCATTCGCCATTGCGGGCAACCATGTGCATGTGCTGGTGGCACCGGTGCTGGGGATCGAACTCCCCAGCGTGATGCACAGTTGGAAGTCGTACACGGCCAAGGCCATCAACAAGGCGCTGGGGCGTAGTGGCACGCTTTGGCGCGACGAGAGCTACGATCACCTCGTACGGAACGAGGCCTCGCTTTACCGCATCTCGGCATACATCCATGCGCACAAGGCCCAAGGTGCGTACGTGGAACGTCGGCGGCTGCTTTAGCATAAGGTCACACAGGCATCTTGCCTGTGGCTTGAAGCACAGGCGAGGACGCCTGTGCGACCTTATGCGCAACGATCAAGCCGGCGCTCATCCCGATCAAGTCACGGCGCACATCGATCAGGTCGCGGCCCAACATGATCAAGTCACGGCGCAGATCGATCATGTCACAGCTCATCTTGATCAAGTTGTCGCTCAGATCGATCAAGTTGCGGCTCATCTTGATCAAGTCACGGCGTAGATCGATCAAGTCGCGGCTCGAACTGATCGAGCTGTCACGCAGATCAATAAGGTCGCCGCTCAACTTGATCAAGTCACGACGCAGATCGATCAAGTTGCGGCTCATCTTGATCAAGTTGTCGCTCAGTTCGATCAAGTTGCGGCTCAAACTGATCGAGTTGCCTCGCAGATCGATCAGTTCACGGCGCTTGGCCATGGGTCCCAGGCCCCGCCAGGGGAGCGGCCCGTGGCCTGTTGGCGCTTCGGCGCAGGGCGAAAGGTGGTTTTTTTCAGGCCTTTGGCGGTCTTTTCAGGCTTGCGGCCATGCGGCTGAAAGGCCCGTTGTTGTTGGGCTACAGGCCGTCGGTGTCGGGCCAGCGGTCGACGGGCTGTCGGTGCATTTTACGACGGAACATCCGACCCCCCACCTGCATACAAGGGCTCGGAACGCGGTGCAAGTGCAACCGCAAAAACAAACAACCATGGCACTCATCAAGAAGTTCCTTGTGAAACTGGGCCTCGCAGGCCTCACCTCCGCAGCCTTGGTGGAAAAAGGCCGTAACCACGTGGCGATGCTCGACGGCAACGCCACCTACGCCTCCCTGGCCCCGCTGCTGCCGCCCATCACCACCGCGTGTGATGAGCTGGAAGCAGCCAACCTGGAGGTCATGTTCAACGGCGGCAAGATCGCCTTCGAGAACAAGCGCAAAAAGGAGTCCAACCTCAACACCCTCCTCACCGACCTGGGCCAGCAGGTGCAGGTGGTGAGCGGGGGCGACAAGGCCAAGATCCTCAGCGCCGGTTTCGAGGTGCGCAAGGCCCCCGAACCCATCAACGTGCTCGATCAACCACAGGACCTCAAGGCCCGCCTCACCGGCTTCACCGGCAAGGTGGCGCTGGACTGGAACGTGGTGCATGGGGCCCGCTACTACCAAGTGTGGGTGACCCAGGGCGACCCCACCAAAGGCACCTGGGTGCTGGCGGGGGTGAGCACCAAGAGCCGCTACACCGTGGATAACCTGGTGCCGGGCACCTACTACAGCTTCCGCGTGAACGCTGTGGGCGCCCGCACCGAAAGCATCTACAGCGACCTCGCCACGCTGATGGCCGCCTAAGATGCCCTGAACCACCGCGTTCCAACAAACCGCAGGATCGGCCCCGGCCCGCAAGGCGCCGGGGCCGGTGCATTTCAGACCTGCCGCACCACAGGCCCATGGCCCGCCGGGCCACCTGCATTCCACGATCGGCTGTGCACATCACCCAGGCCCCTGCTCCGCACCTCCCCACCCCTGGCCTTATACCTTGGTACTGCTCCGGTACACATCCATGACAACCGCCAAAAACCACGTGCCACCATGGAGCAGCCTCCGTACCCGCCGGCCCACGAGGCCTGGCACCACGTGTACCACCAGCTCTGCGCGCTGAAACAGGCCCTGGACCAATTGGGCCTTGGCGCTGCCGCGCCCCTGCAGCCACCACCCCTGCCACCAGCCCTGCGGCTCAGCAAACGCCAGCGCCAGTTCCTCAAGCTGCTGTGCGATCCCAAGGGCTACACCTACAAGGAGATCGCCCACCGCATGGCCTGCCACACCAGCACCCTGCGCACCTACCGCGAGCGCATTGCCGAACAGCACGGCATTGTGGGCAAGACGAATCTGCTGCGCTGGGCGTTAGAGAACGGACTGGGGTAGCCACCGCACACACCTGCACTGCCATGATCGTTGCCACCATGAACCTGCAGGAGAAGCTGGCCCACGTGCGCAGCGATGTGGACCGCGTGCTGCGCAAGCACAGGCCCACCATGGACCGCCTGCGGCATGAGCTGCGCGCCAGCCGCGACAAGAGCCCCCGGCTCCACTTCCTCGACTACCGCTCCCCAGCGCTCATCAACTGGCTTGTCACCCTCCATTGCGCCAAGAAGATCGAACGCATCTACCTCACCGCCTGGTGGCATGTACAGGGCGCGGGCCTGGAGGCCTTCAACCTTGCCCCGGATGGGGCCTTCTACTTCGATACCCACTTCTTCCAGCGCTACCGCGTGCGCGAGAACGGCCAGGAGGATGTGCTGGGCAACATGGCCCAGTTCCTCCTTGTGAACCACGACATCACCATGAAGCGGCTGCCCACCGAGCGCCACGGGCTTACGGAGGTGGTGGGCGTGGCCCGCGAAGGCCTCTTCCTGGGCACCGAGCGCCCCGGCAACATCCTGGCCTGCGACACCTACCTCAGCGTGGACATGCTCCGCCCCGAACAGCGCGACCTGCACCGCCTGTTGCAATACCAGGCCGCCACCAAGCATTGGTCCGCGGTGCAACGCCAGCAGCACATCGCCGCCATCAAAAAAGAAATGGACCGCGCCGAGCGGCTCATCAAAAAGGTGGAAGAGGACCGGGCACGGGAACGGGCCGAGGGGCTGGGGGAGTGAAGGCCGGTGCGGTGAGGACAATCGGGCCACGAGTCACAGACTCGCGGCAGCGCAGGGAGCAAGGCACCATCAAGATCATTGCGGAATCACGCGGATCGAACGAGGATGCACCACTCCTGGCCGCTTACAACCGCATTCTCGACACAGGCAACCGCTTCAATCCTCCCACACGCTTCCGCGCCACCTTCAAGGCCCTTGAGTTCAAACGGAAACGTGAACTGGTGGATGGCCTGGAGCTTGCCGACCTGTGCGCCTATCCCATCGCCCGCCACATGCTCGATCCGGTGAAGAGCCATCCCTCATTCCCCTTGGTGCAACAGAAACTGTTGCGTCGCGCAGGATCGCTTGCAGTGGATGGCTACGGCCTGAAACGCTTTCCGTAGCGGCCGAAAAAACAAAAGTCCGATCGATACAAGACCGACCGAACCTTTGCCGACTGGGATAACCCCTGTCCGAGGTCAAAGCTAAGACTTTGTCTTTAGGGGGGCTGGATGCCGGGCAGTTATTCACGGAAGACTGCCGATACAGCGTGGACATGCTGCGCCCCGAACAGCTCAGCCTCTACAGCAAATGCAACACCACGCCGCCACCAAATACTGGTCCGCCGTGCAACGCCAGCAGCACATCGCCGCCATCAAGGAACAACTGGACCGCGCCGAGCGGCTCATCAAAAAGGTGGAAGAGGACCGGGCGCGGGAACCAGCCGAGGGGCTGGAAGAGTGAAGGCCGGTGCGGTGAGGGCAAGCAGGCCACGAGTCACAGACTAGCGGCAGCGTGAGGGAGGCATGGACTTGATGGCTGGGCTAACAGATTCACATCTCCTAACTTCATGGCCCACTGAACTTGTATGAGCATCTCGAAGACATCTACCCCGCAGGATAACCGAAGTAATTTAATGTGGCGCTTGAAGGAGTTCTTAGGGCGAACAATAATGACTGGCCTAATTGGAGGCTTGTTCGCGACTGGATACTTGGTCTACAAGGACCGAACCGCTGACCTTGATTTTCGGCGGAACGCAGTGGCTCGTGTTAAGCAAATGGATCGCATGAAGGACGACCTTCTGGACTTTGCCATGTTCATTGAGCAACAGCAGCGTTTAGTTCATGAATATGACGCAAAGCTCGAACGTCTTCTGAGTGAACACTCTCGATACAGCGGGTTACTCGAGGTTGAAAAGAGTGAAGTACAGTTATTGATGGCATATTACGAAGAGCGAATGGACAAAGCGGAAAATCGAACTCTCCTTATTGGCGCCCTTATTGGTATTGCGACGTCTCTTATTGCAAGTTTCATCTTCTCAATCATCACTAAAAGGATGAAGCTTTAGCCCTAGATTATGCTCCGCATCGCAATTCATAAGAAATGACCAACATCTACCCCAGCGACTGCGCATCTCCAAATCCGTGGCCATCTTGGCCCCCTGCCTAGTTCTGAGGTTTGTTCCGGATTTCAGGCACTAGGCCGTGCATAAGCCGCTGAACGGATGAGGAGCCAAGCGAACTGGCCACGAGTCCCAGACTCGCGGCAGCGGGGGGGCCACCATGGCATCCGAACATCACATCTTTATAAAGCGACCGTAGTATTCACCATCTTTCTTGCTGACCCTAACGTAATACATGCCTGGATTCAATGCACTAATATCTATTTCAGAATGTTCGCACAACGAACTTGTATAGTGACCAACATTCACTACTAAGGTCATCTGAGCATCATAAACATCCACACTAGTTGACTCTTCGCAATAATTGCCGAGCTCAACATACAGAATATCAAGTACAGGGTTCGGGTAAACCCGTAATTGATTGGCGACCATACTATAGTCCGAAATACTACTTTGCTGCTGGTCCACCTTAATTATCCATGCATCAGTCACACCCATTCCACCAACAACATCACCATCAGTGGAAGCGGTGGTCCCAGCAAAACAATAACCATCAACTCCATCAACCAGCAATACTTGTCCATTGTCATCGGCCGAACCGCCATAACATCCTTGCCAGAGCATCACATTCTCATCAGATAACTCGAACAGCCAGAAATCACGCTGACCATTTGAACCAACCACATCTCCATCATTTGAGGAGGTTGTTCCACCAATAACGTATCCACCAAACTCTGTCTCAACTACAGTGAATGCACTCTCATCAAAGGATCCGCCGTAAGTGTTCTGCCATAATAATGCCCCACTAGCACTTGCCCGAACAACCCACACGTCCCTCAGGCCAGCAACCCCACCAACGTCACCATCCAATGACTCAGTACTACCAACGGCTACAATATCACCTGATGTTAACTCGGCAACGTCACTAATACTCTCAAACCCACTTCCCCCAAAAGTTTGTTGCCATTGAATATCACCATTGCCGTTCACTTTAACAATCCAACAGTCATAACCTCCATGATTCCCTGTCACATCCCCGTTATTAGATAGAGTTCCACCTCCAATAACAAATCCTCCGTCAGCGGATTCAATTATACCCTGTGCAGCATCATATGCAGATCCGCCATAACATCGAGACCATTGGACCTCTCCGAAGGAATCGATTCGTAAAACCCAAAAATCTACGTCTCCATGATTGCCAGATAGATTTCCATCATTAGAGCTTGTTCCACCAACCAGTATACAATCTCCATTTGACGCCATAAGCGCATCAGAAACAGTGTCTCCATTTGTGCCGCCATAATTTCTTTGCCACTCAATTACACCACTAGCATCTATCTTGAGCACCCATACATCAGTAAATCCATATGAAACACCAGTAAAATCACCATTTGTAGAACTTGAGTTTCCAACAATGAAATAACCACCATCATCCGCCACTAAAACATTCATGGCCATATCCGTAGAACTACCACCATAATTTCGAATCCATTGCACTTCTCCAATGCTGTTCAACTTGCAAATCAGATAATCTCGCATACCTTGATTAGCTGATAAATCGCCATCCGTAGATTGTGTTGTGCCCACGAGGATATAGCCCCCATCTGGACAGGCAGTCATGCCCATTATTCCGTCTTCCTGACTGCCGCCGATTGCGTTCTGCCATAAAATACTTGGCGGTTGCTGTCCGTTGCACCGGTTGATACCCACAATCATTATTCCAAAATAAACGAGGCCGTATAACAATCGACGTAACAAGATTAATAGAGACATTAATTTCGACTGATTCAAGCCAAACATATGCATGATACTTTTTTAACTCTCTCCACCTCGCTTAATGATGCGTCTATTGACAGCTTTTATTGTCTCTTCAAAGTAATCTCTCTCAACGAATTTCATATCGCTCGGAGCAATCAGCTCAATATCTCCACTTTCGAGCTCGACTATCCCACAAGCTTCCACATAGCTAGTGTTTACTGTCATTATTGCACGCTGTGTCCACGTGTGGAAATGACCCCTTCGCCCATCCACAAGAAGCACCATCCTGAGCTTCGCTTTTTCACCGTCCATTTCTGTGCCTTTTTGCTTCAATCGAGCTTCATTTCATTACAATCCTTTTGAACACCCACAGGGTCCCCGTACGTGGGACCCTGCGGGTGTCAACTACAACTCCAAACGTTGCGTTCGGTCTATCCGCTGCACATCTCGCAGGCATCCGGGTTGTCCAGGCTGCAGGCGATCTGGGCGGCGGCGAGCTCTTCGGCGCTGGGGCCGTTGGTCACCAGGGGGGCTGTCATCACAGGCTCGCGCAGCTCCATGGTGGCGGCCATGGCGCCCACGGCGGCCGGCTCGGCCTGCGGGGCGGCCAGCTTGGCCTTGTCCACCGTGAACTTGATGGCGTCCGTGGCGGCCTTGGTGCGCAGGTAGTACATGCCGGTCTTCAGGCCCGCCTTCCAGCTGTAGAAGTGCATGCTGGTGAGCTTGCCGAAGTTCACGTTCTCCATGAAGATGTTGAGGCTCTGGCTCTGGCAGATGTATGCGCCGCGGTCGGCGGCCATGTCGATGATGACCTTCTGGCTGATCTCCCACGCGGTCTTGTACAGTTCCTTGAGGTTCTGCGGGATCTCGGGGATGTGCTGCACGCTGCCGTTGGCGGCGATGATCTTGTTCTTGAGCTCCTCGCTCCACAGGCCCAGCTTCACCAGGTCGCGCAGCAGGTACTTGTTCACCACGATGAACTCGCCGCTGAGCACGCGCCGGGTGTAGAGGTTGCTGGTGTAAGGCTCGAAGCACTCGTTGTTGCCCAGGATCTGGGCTGTGCTGGCCGTGGGCATGGGCGCCAGCAGCAGGCTGTTGCGCACGCCGTGCTCCTTGATCTCCTCGCGCAGCACGTCCCACTCCCAGCGGTCGCTGGGCTTCACGCCCCACATGTCGAACTGGAAGATGCCCTTGCTGATGGGGCTGCCCGCGTAGGTCTCGTACGCGCCCTCCTCCTTCGCCAGGTCCTTGCTGGCGGTCATGGCGGCGTAGTAGATGGTCTCGAAGATCTCCCGGTTCAGCACCTTGGCCTCCACGCTGTCGAAGGGATGGCGCATGAGGATGAAGGCGTCCGCCAGGCCCTGCACGCCGATGCCGATGGGGCGGTGGCGCATGTTGCTGCGGCGCGCCTCGGGAATGGGGTAGTAGTTCTGGTCGATGACGCGGTTGAGGTTGCGCGCCAGCTGGTAGGTGACCTTGAAGAGCTTGTCATGATCGAAGCGGCCCTTGTCCACGAACTTGGGCAGGGCGATGGAGCCGAGGTTGCACACGGCCACCTCATCGGGGCTGGTGTACTCGATGATCTCCGTGCAGAGGTTGGAGCTCTTGATCGTGCCCAGGTTCTGCTGGTTGCTCTTGCGGTTGGCGGCGTCCTTGAAGAGGATGTAGGGGGTACCGGTCTCGATCTGGCTTTCCAGAATGCGGAACCAGAGCTCCTGCGCCTTGATGGTCTTGCGTCCCTTGCCCTCGGCCTCGTACTTCTCGTAAAGTTCCTCGAAAGCATCGCCCCAGGTGTCGCACAGGCCGGGGCATTCGTTGGGACACATCAGTGTCCAGTCGCCACTTTGCTCCACGCGCTTCATGAAGAGGTCGGGGATCCACATGGCGTAGAAGAGGTCGCGGGCGCGGAGTTCCTCCTTGCCGTGGTTCTTCTTCAACTCCAGGAAGTCCTCCACGTCGGCATGCCAGGGTTCGAGGTAGATGGCGAAGCTGCCCTTGCGCTTGCCACCGCCCTGGTCCACGTAGCGGGCCGTGTCATTGAACACGCGCAGCATGGGCACGATGCCGTTGCTGGTGCCATTGGTGCCCTTGATGTAGCTGCCCTTGGCGCGCAGGTTGTGCACGCTGAGGCCGATGCCGCCGGCGCTCTGGCTGATCTGGGCGCACTGCTTGAGGGTGTCGTAGATGCCACTGATGCTGTCATCCTTCAGCTGCAACAGGAAGCAGCTGCTCATCTGCGGTTTCGGCGTGCCGGCATTGAAGAGCGTGGGGGTGGCGTGGGTGTACCAGCCCTCGCTGAGGTCGTTGTAGGTGGCGACCACGTTCTCCATGTCGCCCTTGTGAATACCCAGGGCCACGCGCATGAGCATGTGCTGCGGGCGCTCCACCACCTTGCCGTCCAGCCGCAGCAGGTAGCTGCGCTCCAGCGTTTTGAAGCCGAAGAAGTCGTAGGTGAAGTCGCGGTCGTAGATGATGGAGCTGTCCAGCAGTTCAGCGTGCTCCTCCACCAAGGCGTACACATCCTCGGCCAGTAGGCTGGCGCGCTGGCCGGTCTTGGGGTCCACGTAGTCGTAGAGGTCCTTCATGGTCTCGCTGAAGGACTTCTTGGTGTTCTTGTGCAGGTTGCTCACCGCTATGCGGCTGGCAAGCTGGGCATAGTCCGGGTGGCGCACCGTAAGGGTGGCGGCCACCTCGGCGGCCAGGTTGTCCAGCTCGGTGGTGGTCACGCCATCGTAGATGCCCTCGATGACCTTGAGGGTCACCTGGGTGGCATCCACCATGGGGTCCAGGCCGTAGCACAGCTTCTTGAGCCGGGCTGTGATCTTGTCGAACTTCACCGCCTCCCGGCGTCCGTCGCGCTTGAATACGTACATGTTCTCTCGATGCGTTTGGTGTTGGTGGGCCGCTCGGCTCCCGCTTTGCGGCGTGTTGCTTTTTCCGTCAATGACGGGGGTTACAAGGTGTGCCCCGTTCGATCGCTTTTCTTATTGCCCCGGTGGTCGATCATTCACCGCGCGGTGTTAGTTGGCGGGTTGGTGGTTGACCTGAAGGTGGGTTGGGGGGTGGGCCCTCTCAACCCTCAACCTCACACCAACCCTTACCCTGCATTAGAAGTCCGCATCCAGCGTGAACTTGTTCTCCTCCTTTCGCTGGTTCATCACGCCGGCCTTCTGGTACTCGCCCACACGCTTCTCGAAGAAGTTGGTCTTGCCCTGCAGACTGATCATCTCCATGAAGTCGAAGGGATTGGTGGCATTGTACACCTTCTCGTTGCCGAGCTCCACGAGCAGGCGGTCGGCCACGAACTCGATGTACTGCTGCATGAGCTTGGCGTTCATGCCAATGAGGTTCACGGGCAGGGCGTCGGTCACGAACTCCTTCTCGATCTCCACGGCATCGGTGATGATGCGTTCCACGGTTTTCTTGGGCATGCGGTGGAGCAGGTGCTTGGTGTAGAGCATGCAGGCGAAGTCGCAGTGCAGGCCCTCGTCGCGGCTGATGAGCTCGTTGCTGAAGCTGAGGCCGGGCATAAGGCCGCGCTTCTTGAGCCAGAAGATGCTGCAGAAGCTGCCGCTGAAGAAGATGCCCTCCACGGCGGCGAAGGCGATGAGGCGCTCGGCGAAGCTGCCCTTGCTGATCCAGCGCAGGGCCCACTCGGCCTTCTTCTGCACACAGGGCACCGTATCGATGGCGTGCAGGAGCCGGTCTTTCTCGAGGGGCTCCTTGATGAGGGTGTCAATGAGCAGGCTGTACGTCTCGCTGTGGATGTTCTCCATGGCGATCTGGAAGCCATAGAAGAAGCGGGCCTCGGGGTATTGCACTTCGTGCAGGAAGTTCTCGGCCAGGTTCTCGTTCACAATGCCATCACTGGCCGCGAAGAAGGCCAGCACGTGCTTGATGAAATAGCGCTCGTCATCATTGAGCTTGTCCGCCCAGTCGGTCAGGTCGGCGTGCAGGTCGATCTCCTCGGCGGTCCAGAAGCTGGCCTCGTGCTTTTTGTAGAACTGCCAGATGTCGTGGTGTTGGATGGGGAAGATGACGAATCGGTCCTTGTTCTCCTTCAGCAGGGGTTCGTTCTGCTCCTCGGTGCTGCGGGGCAGCGCATCCTCCAGGCTCATCTGGTTCTCCGCACGGTTCTGGTTCTCCATGGTCAAGTGGGTTTCGGTCAGGGGCAAAGGTTCCTTGGCGGGTGCAGGCACCCGTTTTTTTCATGCACGGTCTTGAAGAAGGTTCCCGGTTCGGATCGGTCGATCACCCCCGGGCTGACAAAGATGTCAGCGAAGGGGTGCCTGACCAAGGCCTCCGGAGGCCTTGCTTTCCGGAGTTTTCAACACGGCCCGGTGCGGTCCGTCGTTGCTGGGGAGGACACACTCGCGAAATACGCAAGCCTGAATTTCCAACGATCGTTGAACAGCACGGGAGCATCTGTGTTGATGCGGGTTTCCGGCATTCACACACCCTTGATCCCGCGACTTCCGGAGCATCCCGCCTGCCTCCCATCCACAAGTGACGCATACACGCACGTTACGTGTACTTCACCGTGGCTTCATGCCGCATGCACAAGGTCGTTTTGTTGGGCTGCCCGCCGCAATTCCCACCGGCCGGGCCATTCAGCACTGGCCAGCCCGCTTGGGCCTAGCCAGCCACGCATTGTAGAGCTCCTCAAGCTCATCATACCACTGCTGTCCGTACTTCCGCACCAGGGGGTCCTTCAAGAAGCGGAACACGGGCACATCCAGCTTGGCGCCGCAGGTGCAGGCCGGCTTGCAGATGGGCCACTCGTGGTAGTTGAGGGCTTCGCCGGTCCCCAGCTTCTCCACGCGGATGGGGTACAGGTGGCAGCTGATGGGCTTGTGGAAGGGGATCTCGTCGTTGCGGTAGGCCTTCTCAATGCCACACTGCCAGATGCCGCGGCTGTCCTTCTTGGCGAATGCACATTCGGCGTACTCCTCCACCAAGGGGGTCACCAGTTCGCCGTCCATGTCCACCACGCTGGTGCCCTGCTCCTGCACGGCTTTCCGGCCACGCGCGGTCATGTACGGCTCAATGTCCTTCAAGTGCTTTTTGATCAGGCGTGCCTCCTCGGGCTCCAGCGGGGCGCCGCTGTCACCCTGCTCGCAACAGGCGCCCTTGCAGGCGCTCAGGTCGCACACGAAACGCTTCTCGAACAGGTCCTCGCTGAGGAGGACGCCCCGGTGGTGGATCACGCGGCGAAGCTACGGGGGTGTACCAGTTGCTGGGCTGTGGCACCCAATGGACGCACCATGGCCCCCAAGGACCAAGGCCTCCGACCGTGTCCTTTGGGCTCCATTCGTACACTGCAGAACAGAACGCCCCCCGTCTGCGCATCTTTGCCGCCGCGTTGCCGAAGGTTTCCAGGGCATACGCACATACCGCCTTCGCCTAAAGCTACGGCGGCTGAGACATGAGCAATCAAGAAGACCGCCTCAAGACCCTCATCGGCCATGCCAAGGAGTATGGCTTCGTGTTCCCCAGCAGTGAGATCTACGACGGCCTCAGCGCCACCTACGACTACGGCCCCTACGGCGCCGAGCTGAAGGCCAACATCCGCCGTTACTGGTGGGAGGCCATGGTGAAGCTCAACGAGCACATCGTGGGCATCGACGCGGCCATCTTCATGCACCCCACCGTGTGGAAGGCCAGCGGCCACGTGGACGCTTTCAATGATCCGCTGATCGACAACAAGGACAGCAAGAAGCGCTACCGTGCGGACGTGCTGCTGGAAGAGCACATCGGCAAGTACGAGCAGAAGATCGCCAAGGAGATCGAGAAAGCACGCGGCAAATACGGTGAGGCCTTCGATGAAGCGCAGTTCCGCGCCACCAACCCCAATGTGAAGCGCAGCCAGGAGCGCATCGATGCGGTGGAAGGGCGCATGAAGGAAGCGCTGAACAACAACGACCTGGAGGCCGTGCGCCAGCTTATCATCGACGAGGAGATCAAGTGCCCGGTGAGCGGCACCGGCAACTGGACCGAGGTGCGGCAGTTCAACCTGATGTTCGCCACCGAGCTGGGCAGCGTGAGCGGTGAGAGCAGCACCATCTACCTGCGTCCCGAAACGGCACAAGGCATCTTCGTGAACTTCCTCAACGTGCAGAAGAGCGCGCGCATGAAGGTCCCCTTCGGCATCGCGCAGACCGGCAAGGCCTTCCGTAACGAGATCGTGGCGCGGCAGTTCGTGTTCCGCATGCGCGAGTTCGAGCAGATGGAGATGCAGTTCTTCGTGAAGCCCGGCACCGAAATGGAGTGGTACGCCCATTGGAAGGAGTACCGCATGAAGTGGCACCGCGCCCTGGGCCTGCCCGCAGAGCACTACCGCTTCCACGACCACATCAAACTGGCGCACTACGCCAACGCGGCCTGCGACATCGAGTTCCAGTTCCCCATGGGCTTCAAAGAGCTGGAAGGCATCCACAGCCGCACGGACTTCGACCTCGGCAGCCACGAGAAGTTCAGCGGTAGAAAGCTGCAGTACTTCGATCCCGAGGCCAACGAGAGCTATGTGCCCTACGTGGTGGAAACCTCGATCGGACTGGACCGCATGTTCCTCGCCATCCTGAGCGCGGCATACGACGAAGAGAAGCTGGAAGGCGGCGAGGAACGCGTAGTGTTGCGCATCCCGGCCCAACTCGCACCGGTGAAGGTGGCGGTGCTACCGCTGATCAAGAAGGAAGGCCTGCCCGAAAAGGCCCGCGAGATCATGGACCGCCTCAAGCTGGACCACAACTGCCAGTACGACGAGAAGGACAGCATCGGCAAGCGCTACCGCCGCCAGGACGCCATCGGCACACCTTACTGCATCACGGTGGACCACGAAACGCTGGTCGATAACGCCGTCACCATCCGCGAGCGTGACAGCATGAAGCAGGAACGCGTGCCCATCAGCGAGGTGGAGCGGCTCGTGGGGGAGAAGGTTGACCTACGGGGGCTGTTGCGGAAGCTCTAGCGCGGTATCTTCGCAGCCCCAATACCCACCCAGGTGGCGGAATGGTAGACGCGCTGGTCTCAAACACCAGTGACGCAAGTCGTGCGGGTTCGAGTCCCGCCCTGGGTACTCCACCGATCGGTCGGTCAGCCGATCGGTCGATCAGCCGACCGGATGCAGCAGCACGAGCTGGTCTACCCCGACCCCGCCAAGCAGGAACGCTATGACCGCGCCTACATGCGTATGGCCTGTGAATGGGCGCAATTGAGCCACTGCACACGCAAGAAAGTGGGCGCCCTCATTGTGAAGGAAGGCATGATCATCAGCGACGGTTACAACGGCACGCCCACGGGTTTCCCCAATGATTGTGAGGACGGGAACGGTATGACGCTCTGGTACGTTCTGCATGCCGAGGCCAATGCCATCATGAAGGTGGCCCGCAGCACGAACAACGCCCGCAATGCCACGTTGTACCTCACGCATTCGCCGTGCAAGGAATGCAGCAAGCTTATCCTGCAGGCAGGCATCAAACGCCTGGTATACCTGGATGCCTACAAGGACCCCGCAGGGCTTGACCTGCTGCACAACGGCGGTGTGCTGATCCACCAACTGACCACGGCTTGAGGGCATGAAACGCACCGGCGCACCCATCACGCCCTTCGTCCCACTACTGCTCTCCCTGGCCCTGGTGGCGGGGCTATTCATCGGCCATGGCATGCAGACGCCCTCTGAGCGTTCGCTGGGTTTCCTCTTCACCCGGAAACCCTCGCCCACGGACAAGATCGGCCAGGTGCTGGACCTGATCGACCGCCAATACGTGGACAGCGTGGCGAAAAAGCAGCTGGTAGATGAGGTGCTGGCGGACCTGCTGCAGCGGCTGGACCCGCACAGCTACTACATCAGCGCCGAGGACCTGCGTGCGGCCAAGGAGCCGTTGGAAGGAAGCTTTGACGGCATTGGTGTGGAGTTCAATATCCAGCGGGATACCGTGGTGGTGATCGCCCCGGTGGAAGGCGGTCCCAGTGCCGCACTGGGCATCCGGCCGGGTGACCGCATCCTGGCCGCCAACGATAAGACACTTGCCGGTGTGGGGGTGACCAACAAGGATGTGATGGACAACCTGCGTGGGCCTGGCGGCACAGAGGTCACCGTATCGATCCTTCGACCGGGAAGCAAGGAACCCTTTCCGGTGACGATCAAGCGCGGCAAGATCCCGATCAACAGCGTGGCTGTAAGCTTGCTGGAGCCCGACGGCACCGGCCTTATAAAACTCGTTCGCTTTGCCCGTACCACCCACGAGGAGTTCGTAAAGGCCGCACGCACCCTGAAGGAGCGGGGCATGAAGCGGCTGGTGCTCGACCTGCGCGGCAATGGCGGTGGTTACCTGGACCAGGCCATCCTGCTCACCGATGAATTGCTGCCCCCGGGCCGCCTGATCGTGTATACGGAAGGGCGCCATCACCCCAGGCGCGACCAGTTCTCCGACGGTGGAGGCCTGCTGGAGGACATGCCCCTGGCCGTGCTCATCGATGAAGGGTCCGCCTCGGCCAGCGAGATCGTGGCAGGTGCGTTGCAGGACAACGACCGCGGTGTGATCGTGGGACGACGCACATTTGGCAAGGGCCTCGTGCAGGATGAGGTGATGCTTCCGGACAGCAGCGCCGTACGCCTGACCACCGCACGGTACTACACCCCTTCTGGCCGGTCCATCCAGCGGCCTTATGGAGAAGGTATCGACTATGGGGATGACTTTGCCCAGCGTTTCGCCCATGGTGAACTGCTCAGTGCCGACAGCATCCAAATGGACAGCACACAAGCCTTCAGGACCCGCAGTGGTAGAGTGGTCTATGGCGGCGGCGGGGTGATGCCCGATGTATTCGTACCAGCGGACACCGCCGAGGCGTCCGGATACATGAGCGAGCTCTTCTACACAGGTGTGCTGAACCAATTCGCCTTCGCCTACGCGGACCGCAACCGGGCCCGGCTGGAACGCCTGGGCGGGGCGGAGGCCTTCGCAAAGGACCTCTCCATGGACGAGGCCCTGCTGACCGGTCTGGTGGAGGATGGACGCCAGCAGGGTATTCCACCGGACCGCCAGGCCATTGAACGCTCGCGGCGCATGCTGGTGGTGCGGCTGAAGGCCACGGTGGCCCGGCACATCTGGGGGAACGAAGCCTACTATGCCTTGACGATGGGCACGGACCACATCTACCAACAGGCGCGTTCGGCTTTGGCAGGGAGCCCCCAGCAGTAAGTTGGAGGGCTATGAAATGAAGAGAGGGGACCTTGCGGTCCCCTCCTTTCTTCGAGCTGAGCAGGCAGCTGCTTAGTGCGCAGCGCCTTCCACCGCCTTGGCAACGGTGTCGGCGGCGGCCTCAACGGCCTCACCGGCGGCCTCGGTGGTGTTCTCCACCTCGGTCTTTACTTCCTCCACCGCTTCGGTGGCGGTGTTCACGGCCTCATTGGCCTTCTCTTCCATGTTCTCCTGTGCGCCACTGCAGGCCACGAAGAACGCCGCCATAGTGGCGAGCACAGCGAATTTGCGGATCATCTTTCAGTTGTTGGGTTGGTGAAAGTGGGCGCGAAAGTAATGGTTTCCTGGACGTTGCAAACTTTTCTCGCCGTACCGGGGTTTATCTTCGCCCGATACCTGAAAAACCGACCCTCAATCGATACGCCAATGCCCTTCACCCTGCCCACACTCCCCTATGCCCACAACGCGCTGGAACCCCATATCGATGCCCGCACCATGGAGATCCACCATGGCAAGCACCACCAGGCCTACATCACCAACCTGAACAAGGCCATCGAGGGTACGCCCTTGGAGGGGCAAACCATCGAGGACATCCTGAAAGGGTTGGACATGAACAACATGGCCGTGCGCAACAACGGCGGCGGCCACTACAACCATACGCTCTTCTGGACCGTGATGGCCCCGAACGCCGGTGGTAGTCCAACGGGCGAACTGGCCGATGCCATCACACGGGACTTGGGCTCCTTCGATGCCTTCAAGGAGAAATTCGCCACCGCCGGTGCCACTCGCTTTGGCAGCGGTTGGGCCTGGCTTTGTGTGCAAAAAGGAGGCAAGCTGGACGTGTGCTCCACGCCCAACCAGGACAATCCCCTGATGCCCAACACCGGTTGTGGCGGCACCCCGATCCTGGGCATGGATGTTTGGGAACACGCCTATTACCTGCACTACCAGAACCGCCGACCGGATTACATCGCCGCCTTCTGGAACGTGGTGAACTGGCCCGAGGTGGCCCGCCGCTACGCTACCGGCAAATAATGCATGAACAGATGGAGCGGGCGGCCTGCCGGTGCGGCGGGCCGCCCGCTTACTTTTCGCCCATGCGCAGCATTATTCTGTGCCTCCTGCTGGCCTTGGGTTCCAACACGACCATTGCGGCCCAGCAACAGACCGGGGCACAAGAGCCCACGATGTGGGATATGAAGATCGACGACCCGCTGGACAGCACCCACAGCGAACCAGAGCGTCTGGTGGCCGGAGTACTTGCGTTGACCCTTGGCCCCTTCGGTGCGCACCGGCTTTATCTGGGAACAGTGCCCAAGGTGCCCATCATATACGGCATCACTTTCGGGGGCTTCGGCGTGCTGGCGCTCTTGGACCTGGGACACATCCTGTTCACCAGGGACCTGGCGCCCTACCGCCAGAACGATCGCGTGTTCATGTGGGGAAAGCCCCAGCCGGAGCCTACTCCACCGTAACGCTTTTGGCCAGGTTGCGCGGCTGGTCCACGTTGCAGCCCCGCATCACAGCGATGTGGTAACTGATCAACTGCAGGGGTACCACGCTCAGCAGGGGTACCAGACAATCCGGTGCGCCAGGGATCTCGATCACGTGGTCGGCAATGCCTTTCACCACCGTATCACCCTCGGTGACAATGGCGATGATCTTGCCCTTACGGGCCTTCACCTCCTGGATGTTGCTCACCACCTTCTCGTAGCTGGCCCCCTTGGTGGCGATCACGAATACGGGCATCTCCTCGTCTATAAGGGCGATGGGGCCATGCTTCATCTCTGCCGCAGGGTAACCCTCCGCATGGATGTAGCTGATCTCCTTCAGCTTCAAAGCACCCTCGAGCGCCACCGGGAACGTGTAGCCACGGCCCAAATAGAGCGCATTGGTGGCATTGCGGTAGATGTCAGCGATGTAGCGGATGTGCGCATCGTTGGCCAGCACCTTCTCCACCTTGGCCGGAATGGAATCCAGTTCGTTGATGAGCTGATGGAAACGGGAGGCGGCCAGCGTGCCTCGACGCTGACCGATCATCAAGGCCATGAGCGTGAGCACGGTGACCTGTGCCGTGAAGGCCTTTGTGCTGGCCACGCCGATCTCCGGCCCGGCATGGGTGTAAGAGCCGGCGTGCGTGACGCGTGCGATGCTGCTGCCCACCACATTGCAGATGCCGATGATCGTGGCGCCCTTGCTTTTGGCCATCTCGATCGCGGCCAGCGTGTCCGCTGTTTCTCCGCTTTGACTGATGGCCAGCACAATGTCCTCCTCGTGAATGATGGGGTCCCGGTAACGGAACTCGGAGGCATACTCCACTTCCACCGGTATCCGCGCCAGGTCCTCGAACAGGTACTCGCCCACCAATCCAGCATGCCAGCTGGTACCACAACCCACGATGATGATGCGCTTGGCGTTGACAAAACGCTGCTCATGATCCTTGATGCCTCCCAGGACCACCTCGCTTTGGGCCAGGTTTAAACGACCGCGCATGGAATCGCGGATGCTGCGCGGCTGCTCAAAGATCTCCTTGAGCATGAAGTGGTCATAGCCCCCCTTCTCGAGCGCCTCCAGGTGCATTTCCAACTCCTGTACGAAGGGGGTCTTCTCCTGATTGCGCATGTTCAGCACACGCAGCCCCTTACCCCGCTCGATAACAGCCATCTCACCATCCTCCAGATACACCACGTTGCGGGTGTGCTCCACAATGGGGGTGGCATCGCTGGCCAGGAAGTGCTCACCATTCTCACCCACGCCCACCACCAGGGGGCTGCTCTTTCGGGCGGCCACCAGCATGTCCGGATTGGTGCGGTCCAGCACCACGATGGCGTAGGCGCCCACCACGCTTTCCAAGGCAAGCCGCACCGCATTGGGCAGGTCCATGTTCTCGGAGCTGCGTATATCGTCGATCAGATGCACGAGCACCTCTGTATCCGTCTCGCTCCGGAAGCGGTGCCCGCGGTGTAGGAGCTCCTCCTTGATCGCGGCGTAGTTCTCGATGATGCCGTTGTGGATCAAGGCCAGGTCGCCACTGGTGCTCACGTGCGGGTGTGCGTTCACATCATTCGGCTGCCCGTGCGTGGCCCAGCGTGTATGGCCAATGCCAACGGTCCCGCTCCGGTCCTGGCCATTTACATGGGCCTCCAGCTCGGCCACCTTCCCCTGGCACTTGTACACCTTCAATTCGCCAGCGGTGACCAAGGCCACCCCTGCGCTATCATAGCCGCGGTACTCCAGCCGGTGCAGGCCATTCACCAAAATGGGGTAGGCCTGCTTGTCACCGAGATATGCCACGATACCGCACATGACCGTTCGTTCAGAAGGTGGTGAAGGTCAATTTCAAACGCATGGGCCGCTGGGGATGCTCCGGGCCTGCCAGGATCACCCGGTTCACCGCCACGCCAGAGCCCGAAGGCACAAGGCCGAGGCCCGTGTTGGGGTACGTCCCTGAGAGCACGCCCTGCACCCAGCGTGTGATGTTGAATCGATACTCTTTTGCGCTGGCGTTGTACACCCCTCCAATGTCTCCCTGGCCAGGGATCTGGTCCGGCATGATCAAGTCCTGACCCTCGTCGCCCTTTCGGAAGGCGAAGAGCTGCGCCGGCGGGGGATGCTGGTCCAGGAAAGGACCATCCAAGGGAACAATGAGCTCGGCCTTGGCCACCGCGATCAAGCCTGCCGCCTTGTATTCCAACAAATTCGGGAACCGTACCTCCGTGCGTACACCACCCATGGCCTGCACATAGGTGCGCACCTGGCCAAGCGTGCTGTCCTGGAGCTGCATGGGCAGGTAGGGCCGGGCTGCCTGGGCCGGTTCATGCTCGCAACGTGTGTAGCGCACACACTGGTCGTTGATCACGAAGTCGAAGGATGTGGTGTCCTCATCCCCTGGCCGTGTGTTCCGGTAATAGAGCGTAAGCTTGGTCTGCGCGTCCAACAAGTTGAAATAGAGCACCCCGCCCATCAACGGGGCCTGGTACATGTTGTCCGGTGTCACCCACAAACCCTTGAAGAACTGCAGGAAGTTCGCGCTATTGGCCAGGTCGGCGGACCCCCATGCGGACATGAAGCGGTCTGCCAGGGCCTTGTCCAGCGGGATCCGAACCTGAGGCTTCAACGTGTCACCACCCACCACGGGCCCGCGGAACGGATCGGGCTTGAACAGGCCGCGCGGCCTGGCCACCAGATCGTTCACCTGGGCGACCACCGGCCTGTCATCATTTTGATAGATGCTGTCCGCAGTGAGCGCATCGGCGATCTCATAAACACGGAACACCTGCTCCTGCAATCCATTATATGCATAGCTGGTGCCATCAAAGACGAGGGAGAGCACAAGGGAGTCGGCCACCAGCGCATGATTGTTCTGGCCGGAACCCACGTTGTTGGCTGAAAGGCGGAATTGCGTCACGATGCCGGCCTTTACCTGGCCAAAGTCCGGGTCCACGTAACTACCCAGCGCATTGCGGCTCAGGCCACTTGTCCGCACCGGGTTACCCGGGATCGCATACGTCACCAAGGAGGTGGTATCCGCATAGGCATTGCTCAGGGTGTCGTTCGGGTCGATGAGCTCCAGACCCAGGGTATTCTCAGGCTTCTTGCAGGCACCGAAGAATAGGAGCGCGACCAATGCTGACGCGACGGTTTGCCGTCGCACCCGCAGGAATTGTCCGGAAGGGTGACCGTACATGCTCAAACGAGCGCTTCTTCCATCACGCCGTGATAGAATTCGGCGTGGGCTTTCACCAACTCATCCTCAGGGCTGTAGCCCAGCAATGGCTTGTCCATCTCCTTTAGGTAGGTCTCCATGCCCTTGCTCACCTTCTGGCTGCCCTTCACCACGGCATCGCACATCCCGATACCGAACTTGTACAGGTCGTCCACGCCGGGCTTTTTCAGGTCCTTCAGCAGGTCAGAAGTGATGCCCTCCTGGCCCAGCTTCTTGGGCAGTTCCTTGTCCAGCGCATCGTTCTTCTCGTCATACACACTGAAAACGAGTTTGGCGTTCTCAAAGTGCGGATCGTCGTTGTACACGTGGCGCACATACATGGGCACAAAGGCGGTCATCCAGCCGTGGCAGTGAATGATGTCCGGCACCCAACCCAGCTTGCGCACGGTCTCCAGCACACCACGAGCGAAAAAGAGGGCACGCTCGTCATTATCCGGGTAGAACCCACCATCTGCATCATGCGTGATGGCCTTGCGCTTGAAGTACTCCTCGTTGTCAATGAAATAGACCTGCATGCGGGCGCTGGGAACACTGGCCACCTTGATGAGCAGGGCATGGTCGGTGTCGTTGATGATGAGGTTCATGCCGCTGAGGCGGATGACCTCGTGCAACTGGTGGCGGCGCTCATTGATGCAGCCGAAGCGGGGCATGAAGACCCGGATCTCATTTCCCATGTCAAGGATCCCCTGAGGCACCTTGCGCGCGGCCAGGGCCATTTCACCATTATCCAGGAAGGGGGTGATGTGCTGCGAGATCGTCAGCACCTTGGCGTTCTTCAAACTCATCTGGTAAGGGGGGGAATTGGACTACAAAAGTAACACCTTCGGGGGCCTTCTTCAACCGAGGGGTGCTAGGTTAGCGCCCCTTTCGCCCGCCCCTAACGCCCTTTCTGTGGACCTTGTTGTACACCCGGCAGATGTTGCTGAATGGTCCGCCAGTGCGAGGCTCCAGGGCTTTTCCATAGGCTTTGTACCTACCATGGGGGCCCTGCACGAAGGCCATCTTGAGCTGCTCCAAAAAGCCCGGTCAGAATGTGATCGTGTGGCCTGTAGCATATTCGTCAATCCCCTGCAATTCAACGATAAACGCGATCTGGAGCGCTATCCAAGGCAGCAGGAGGCGGACCGGCAGAAACTTGAAAAGGCTGGCTGCCACATGCTCTTTATCCCTGAATATGAGGGGGTTTACAAGGACCATGTCACACGAACATATGACCTGGGTGGCTTGGATAGGCGATGGGAGGGGCTCAGCCGTCCCGGCCATTTCCAAGGCATGGCCAATGTGGTGGAGCGCTTGTTCTTCTATGTACGTCCGGACAGGGCCTATTTCGGGGAGAAAGACCGCCAGCAACTGGCCATCGTGAAGCATCTGGCGCGGAGCCTGAGATGGCCCGAAGAGATCGTGGGCTGCCCCACCCGACGGGAGCCGGATGGGCTGGCCATGAGCTCACGCAATGCCCTCTTGACCAGGGAGGAGCGTGTGGTGGCACCGGTAGTGTACCGGAGTCTCCATCGCGCTGCGGCGATGGCCTTCAGCGCTCCGGTGAAAGAGGTGGTACAGGCAGCCCATGCGGTGCTCGCAGCCGAACCACTGTTCTCGACAGACTACCTCGCCGTGGTGGACGCTGACTCCTTGGAACCTTTAGCGGACTGGGGCGATCGCCAGGAGGCGGTGGCATTGGTGGCCGTGCGCCTTGGCGCGGTACGCCTGATCGATAACGTGACCCTGCGCCGATAACTTTGCCCCTGCGACCCGGCGGGTCGCGCCCACCCCATGCAGATCGAAGTCCTCCGGTGCAAGATCCACCGGATCACCGTCACGGAAGCCAACGTGGATTACATCGGCAGCATCACGCTGGACGAGGACCTGATCGATGCATCCGGCCTTGTGGAGGGGGAAAAAGTGCAGGTGCTGAACGTGAATAATGGCAACCGGCTGGAGACCTACGTGATCAAAGGGGTACGCGGCTCGGGCGAGGTATGCCTGAACGGGCCGGCAGCCCTGCGCGCTGCCGTGGGCGACGTGGTGATCGTGATCTCCTATGCCCAGATGAGCCTTGAAGAGGCCCGGCGGTTCCGGCCCAGCATCATCTTCCCCGACGAGAAGACCAACAAGCTGCGCGCAACGGTGTGAAACAGGCCCTGATCAATACGCTCAAGGTCGCGGTGCCCCTGGCCTTGGGCGTGTGGTTGGTGGTGTATTTCTACCGCGCGCTGGCACCCGAGCAGCGGGAGCAGCTCTTTGAGGCCTTCCGCGTGGCGGACATGCGCTGGCTGTGGCTCTCCCTGATCCTAGCCTGGTTAAGCCATGTGAGCCGTGCCTGGCGCTGGCGCTATCTGCTGGACCATCTGGACCACCGGCCGGGATTCTGGCCCTGCTACCATGCGGTGATGGTGGGCTACTTCATGAACATGCTGCTGCCACGTGCCGGTGAGGCCAGCCGAGCGGCACTGCTCTATCGCACGGATGACGTGCCTTTCGCACAGGGCTTCGGTACCATCCTGGCCGAGCGCGCAGTGGACATGGTGATGCTGCTGGGCATCGCCTTCCTTACCCTCTGGCTGCAGGTGGACAAGATCGCGCTGTTCCAAGAGCGCATCGCCGCTTTTCGGGCCGGGGACGCGCCCACTGCGGATCCTTCACACTGGCGCGGCTTGCTATTCGCGGTCGCAGTGGTCGCAGTGTTGTCTGTGGTTGCCTTGCTCATCCTGAAGCCCACCCTGCGCCACAAATTGCAGGAACTGGCCCGCGGTTTTCTGGACGGCCTGCGCTCCGTGCTGCACACCCGGCACAAGCTGCTCTTTGTTCTGCACACCCTGGCCATCTGGGGGCTTTACCTGCTCATGTTCCGCGTGGGTTTCTACTGCCTGCCGTCCACGGCTGAAGTACCGCTGGCCGGTGTGCTGGCGGGTTTTATCGCCGGCAGCATCGGCATCATCCTGGTGCAGGGTGGCATTGGTGCCTATCCGGCCTTCGTGGCGCTCATTGTCACCATTTACATGGGCCTGCCCGAAGGCGGTGGCTTGATCCAACCCGATGCACTGGCCATGGGTTGGCTGCTCTGGTTCGTGCAGACCATCCTGCTCATCACCCTGGGGGGCGTGTCCTTACTTTTGGCGGCCCGCCAACGCCGTACCGCATGAATCCCGAAGTGGCCCCCGCCCCCACCGACCCCCGCCTGATGGACCTGGTGGTGGTACAACGCCAGTGCAACATCTGGCGGATGAAAGGCGACCGCATCGTGTTCACCAACGGCTGTTTCGACATCCTGCATCGCGGCCACGTGGAATACCTCGAGGACGCCGCCGCGTTGGGCGACCGCCTCGTCATTGGGTTGAACAGCGATGCCAGCGTGCGTCGCCTGGGCAAGGGCTCCAACCGTCCGTTGAACGATGAGCTGAGCCGCGCCCGTGTGCTGGTGGCTCTACGCCTCGTGGACGCGGTGGTGATCTTCGATGAGGACACCCCGCTCGAGCTCATTCAAGCCATCGGCCCGGACGTGCTGGTGAAGGGCGGCGATTGGCAGGAGGACCAGATCGTGGGCGCCGGCTATGTGCGTTCCTATGGTGGTGAGGTGCGCTCCCTGAAGCTCGTGGAGGGGTTCTCCACCACCGCGCTGGTCGAGCGCATCCGCCATGGCGGCTAAGGTCCGTTCCCGCTTCGTCTGCCAGGCCTGCGGCCACGAGAGCCCCCAATGGCTGGGGCAGTGCCCCCAGTGCAGGCAGTGGAACACATTGGTGGAAGAGGTACGCGACCGCGTGGAAGAGAAACGCGGCACACCGGACCGGGTGAAGAACCGCAACCCGAAGCCCATCGCGATCGCCGACATCCCGGCACAGGATGGCCCGCGCATCGCAGTGGGTGATCGCGAGCTCGCTCGCGTGCTCGGTGGCGGCATCGTGCCGGGCAGCATCATCCTCATCGGTGGCGAACCGGGTATCGGCAAAAGCACCTTGCTGCTGCAGACCGCCCTGCACAACCCGCACCTCAAGACCCTCTACGTGAGCGGCGAGGAGAGCGAGCACCAGGTGAAGATGCGGGCCGAGCGACTGAACGGTCATTCCTCTGCGGCGACCGATCACTGTTATGTGCTTACGGAGACCAACACACAGAACATATTCAAGCACATCGATGCGGTGGACCCTGACCTGGTGGTGATCGACAGCGTGCAGACGCTGCACACGGCCTCATTGGAGGCCAGCCCGGGCAGTGTGGGCCAGGTGCGTGAGTGCACCGCCGAGCTCATGCGCTACGCCAAGGCCACCAACATTCCCATGGTGCTCATCGGGCACATCACCAAGGACGGAATGATCGCCGGACCGAAGGTGCTGGAGCACATGGTGGACTGTGTGCTACAGTTCGAGGGCGACCGCGACCATGCCTACCGCCTGCTGCGGCCTTTGAAGAACCGTTTCGGCAGCACCAATGAATTGGGCATTTACGAGATGCGCGGGAACGGACTGGCGGAAGTGGACGACCCCAGCCAGGTGTTGCTGGGCGGCCGCACGGAACGCCCGAGCGGCGTGGTGGTGGCAGCCACCATGGAAGGCATGCGGCCTCTGCTCATCGAGACACAGGCACTGGTGAGCAGCGCGGTCTACGGTACACCACAACGCAGCGCCACCGGCTTCGACCTACGCCGCCTGAACATGTTGCTGGCCGTGCTGGAGAAAAGGTGCGGCTTCCGGTTGGGGCAGAAGGATGTGTTCCTGAACCTGGCCGGTGGCTTCCGCGTGGAGGAGCCCGCCATCGACCTGGCCGTGGTGTGTGCCGTGCTCGGCAGCAACGCGGATATCCCTGTGCCCATGGACACCTGCTTCTGTGGTGAGGTGGGGTTGACAGGCGAGATCCGGCCCGTGCCGCGCACCGATCAACGCATCGCGGAAGCAGCGAAGCTGGGCTTCGGGCGCATACTGGTGCCCAAAGGCACCAAGGACCTTGGCAGCGTGCGCGGTATCGAAGTGGCGCAGGTGGCGCAGGTGAACGAAGTATTGGGACTTCTTTTCGGATGAATACGGTCGCAATGGAAGGCTTCCCAATCGATACTGCGCGACTGCAGGCGCTGCTGCACGAACCCTTCGAGGTTGCCAGCTATGATCCGCAGTGGCCCGCGCTGTATGCCGGGGAAGAGCAGCGGTTGCAGAAGCTGTTGCCCTCAGCCCTCGTACTGCGCATTGACCACATCGGCAGCACGGCCGTGCCCGGCCTCAGCGCCAAACCCATCATCGATGTGCAGGTGCAGGTGAACGACCTTGAACGCGTGCGGGAGGTGGTGGTGCCGAAGCTCGTTGCCACAGGATACGAGCACCTCTGGCGGCCAAGCATCGGTGAGCGCGCACCGGTGTATGCCTGGTTCATCCGCCGCCATGCGGATGGCCGACGCACCCATCATGTGCACATGCTGCTGCCGGATGAGGCCAGCGCGGACCGCATCCTGTTCCGCGACCACCTGCGTACGCATGCGGAAGCCGCACGTGCCTACGAAGCGCTCAAGCAGGAACTGGCCACGCGATTCCCACGGGACCGCGCGGCCTACACGAGCGGCAAATCCGCATTCGTTTCAGCGATCCTTGAACAGGCCCGGAAGGGAAGGTGAACCGCGCTCAGCGTGGCGTGAAGAGCCAGGCACGGGCCTTCAACAGATCAGGCGAACGCCAGATGTAGCAATAGCGCTCGCGGAACTCCCGCAGTGTACGGCGCACCTGTTCGAACTCCGCCTGCGGATGGAACACCCGGATGCGACCGGCATTCATGTCCAGTTCCGGATGAAGCAAAGCGGCTTCCTCATCCGTGGCCACGAAATGCACCCAATTCACCACGGCCTGCCCGTTCGCGGCTTTGGCCAGGTAGATCAGTTCATCCTTTCCACGCGCGAAACCACGTGGGGGCGGCACTTCTTTGATCAAGCGGACCACTTCGATGCGGCCGGGCCCACGAAGGCTCGCCGAAAGCCCACCGCTACCATGCACCGTACCGGATGCCTGGCTGGCCGGCACATGCCCGGACATTGAACTGGAAACCGGGTGACCCATCGGTTCCGAAGTTGGTGACTTCGGGGATCCCTTTGCGCGGGACAACCAAGATTTAATGTCATCTTAACATTGGAAGGCCGGGGGCCCGGCTTTCGGCTGATGCTCAAATCACTTTACCAGGTTGGTACTGAGGCCGATCGACCATCAGAAGCACCACGGTCCCAGCGCTATATTTGATCGGTACAGGCCCCATGCGAACGACGCTCAAGCTGCTCGTGATCCTCGCTGCTTTCAGCAGTTCTCCCGCATGGGGCAAATGCTATTTCTGGGTTAGTGCGGACCTGATATCCGGAGGACGGACATGGAATTTCATTTCCCCCACTTCGTTCCAGCTTATCCCGGGCGATGTGGTACGCGTCACCTTCACTGATTTCACTCCTGGAGCTTGTCCGGCCTGGACCCAGCACGCGCAGATCTTCAATGGCGACACGATCCATCCCGATGGCCCGATGATCGTATTCGTGGACCAGCCAGGTATCCATCGATTCGTTACCCACGAATTCGGCGATACCATGGCCATCGCCGAGTTGGACTTCGAGATCCGGCCTTATGATCCAACACCGGTCGCCAGCCAAATTCTCATCCGCGCATTGCTTGGCGGTTCGTTGGCCACATCATCCGGACCGAACCAGAGCATGCGCAAGGACCTCGGTCAGGCCGGGCTCCTGCCGACATCTGAGCCATACTCCACCATGGGCTACCTCGTCACACAGAATGAAGGGATGGTGGCGAATACCACACTGACCGGCCCATTCTCCTTCTCGAACGTTGTGGATTGGGTGCTGCTGGAACTGCGTGATGTGAATGACCCCGGCATCGTACTGCATTCCTGTCCCGGGCTGCTCTATGCGAACAGCATCTGCTGGACCAACGTGCTTGTTCCTGCAGGTCATTACAACGTGGTGCTGCGGCATAGGAACCACCTCGGCATCCTGTTCGCCCATCCCGTCCCCATCAGCGACCATGGGATCCAGATCGACATGCGAAACCCGGGACTCATTCATCCACTTACCCAATTCATTACTATCCCATCTGGCCAAGCCGCCATGGTCCCGGGCAATGTCATCCCCGACACGGTGATCCGCTATCTCGGATCCGGCAATGACCGCGACGCCATCCTCAGCGCCATTGGTGGTACCACACCTACTGCGACCATATCGGGCTACCACAACGCCGATGTGAACATGGATGGGCAGGTGAAATACGTGGGTGCCAGCAATGATCGTGATGTGATCCTGCAGATGATCGGTGGAAGCACACCCACCCAGGTGCTGACCCAACCGCTGCCCTGGTGATCGGGATCGATCCCCGGTCGTGATCCATTCACGTTCCATCCCTTTCAGGCAGGGGTTCGCGACCAAAGCGTGAATTTCCCCTGATCAAAACCCGTTCCCGCATGCGCATCCCGCTTCTACTGCTCATTCTCCTCGCTGGCGCCCGGTACGCCAATGCCCAGCGCACCTTCGATGTCACCATCGCCGACAGCACCTACCACATGAAACAGTATTGGTTCGTGCTGTACACCAAGGGCGATGGCCCGGCGCTGGACAGCCTCACCGCCGCCACCCTGCAGGCCGAGCACCTCGCCCACCAAGATCAACAAGGCAAGCGCGGGCTCATCGTCATGGCCGGGCCGTATGGGAAGAACGAGGCCGGTTGGCGGGGTCTGTTGCTCTACGACTGCGAAACGCGCGAAGAGGTGGAAGGCTACCTGTTGCAGGACCCCTTCGTGAAGGTCGGGCGCTTGAAGTACACCATTGCACCGTGGTGGGGCGCGGTGGGGACGAAGTTGCCATAGCTCAGGCCTCCAACTCCGCGATAGACCTGCGCAGCGCCTCCACATGTACGCCGAACGCCAGGTGCGTCATCCACTTCACCGTGTAGTGGCAGAGGGGGACCAACACCAGCAAGGCGGCGCCCAATATCCACCAGAGCGGCGGCTTAGACATCAATTCAGCCGGTGTGGCGCCCGTGCCCAATAGTGCGCCCAGCAGGAATCCGCCAGTGATCGCCAGGGGGTAGATGAGCAGGCCCGTGCGCACATGCAGCTTCATCCATACTGTGGTGGCGGTCACCTGGGTCTTCATTTCCGCCAGCACATCGTTCATAGCCGATACGGACGCCGGGATGCGTGCATAGTGCTGCCAGGTGTTCACCATCGCCCACACGTTGTACAAGAGCATGACCCCCAGGAAGACCATCACCAACGGATGGGGCATGAAGGGAAAGAGCGCGAGGTAGCCCACGGTGATCACGGCCGCGAAGGTGAGGTTGACCCGGATGGCACGGCGAAGCCGCTCCAAGGGATGGCGGCTATTGGTGCGCTGCCGGGTGGCGGCCTGCAAGCGCTGGTCGTATGCGGGGTCCTGCGGTTGCCAGTTGGCGAAGGCGAGTTGGAGGTCCATGGTCAGATCGGTTGCAGCAGTTCGGAAAGACGTTGTTTGATGCGGTGCAGTTTCACACCCACATTGTTCGCGGTGATGCCCATGATGCCGGCCACCTCGCCATTGTCGAAGCCTTCCAGGTGCAGGGCGATGAGGGCGCGATCGGTCCCGGGCAGTTGGAACATGGCCCGATGCAACCGTTCGCTGTCATCGTTGGCCGTGCCGGGATCATGGACGGCGTCGGGCAGGTGGTCCAGTCGATCGCGTCGCTCCACCACGCGGGGCCGGCGCTTCTGGGTGAGGATGGTGTTCAGCGCCACGCGGTGCAGCCAGGTGCTGAACTTGGCCTCGCCGCGAAAGCTTTCGAAGCCCTTCCAGGCCTGCAGCAGCACCTCCTGTTCCAGGTCCTTGCGCTCCTCGGCATCGTTGGCGTAGAGGCCCACGAGCCGCAGCACGATGCGTTGATGCGTGCGCATCAGGTCCAGGAAGCGCTGTTCATCGGACATGGTATCCCCGAAGGTCGTGCTCAGTTCGCCATCACATATCCGAGCAGCGCGGCCGCCAGGCCCAGGTGACCGATCAGCAGCAGCCTTACCCAGCGCGGCCTTTCTTTCCACTTTACCGTCTGGTCGTAGGGGTCGAAGACCATCGCCAGGGCCAAGAACATCGGCCCCTGGGTGGGGTCACTGCCCCAGAAGGTGAACAGGATGCCGGAGAGGGTGAAGGCGATGTACCCGACCCGGTTCCAGTTGGCGGGAATGGGTTTGGCTGGGGTGTCGGACCGTTCCATGGGTTCGTTCTTTCCCCATCTGTCGCATAGGCCCCTTCGATCATTACAGCCGAATACCGAAAAAGATGTCTCCCCCCTGCTGGATCCCTCACCGGATCGCCTGCACCGTGATCCGCGTCCCGTTGAAGTCGATCGCATCGCCCACGCGTTTGCCCTTCAGCGCCTGCCCGATCGGTGAGGCCAGGGAGATCGCGTAGTACGGTTCGCCTTCCACCTCCACCGCACCCAGCCCGATGGCGATGAAGTAGCCGCCTTGGTCCGTGATCACCAGGCTGCCAAAGCCCACCTGTTCATACACGCGAGCCAGCGGCACCCGCGCCAATTCCTGCTGTAGCACGATGAGTTTCGCTCGTTGCTCCTCGAGCTTGTCCAACTCCTGCTGCACCATGGCGCGACCCACCTCGTGCTTGTCGCCAGCGCTGCTCTTGGTGTCGCTGGCGAAAGCTGCGCGGGTGGAGGCGATCGCCGATTCGCAGGTGATGAGCTTCTCGCGCAGCTGGTCGGCAAGTGTGGAGATCAGGGCGTGTTTGGACAAGGCCATGGGTGGCGAAGGTCGCTTGCGTTCTCGCGGCGATTGATCGTTCACGTTCAATGTCCGCTCCAACCAGGCATGGCCGCCGCCTGCTTCAACCAGCTCGTGAATTGCGCTTCGTCCAGCACACCATCCTCGTGCAGGTGCACATAACGCGCGTGGGGGTCCTTGCTCTCCACTGGCGGCATGGGCTTCAGCTTGCGGCCGTAAAAGAAGGTGACCTTGACGTACTTGTTGAAGATGTGGTACGACACGAACCAGCCCTGGCCCTCGACACCATAGAACGGTGAGTTCCATCGCACGGCCTTCTTCACCTTGGGCACCGCACGCACGATAAGCTTGTCAAGCCGCTCGCAGGCCTTGCGTTGCCAGCCGGGTGCGGCGGCGATGTATTGGGCGACCGGCGCATCGCCATCCCCTTTCGCGATCTGCGGGTTGCCGCCGGAGAGCAGTTTCACAGGCGCAGCCTTCGTGTCCGGTGCCTTGACCTTCGCTTTCGCCTTTCCGCTGTTCTGCGCCACCGCCGCCTTCACCAGCGCCTTGAAGGCCGTGGCGTTCACCGTCCCACCCTCGTGGATGTCGATCGCACGGCGTGTGGCCCCCGTACCTGGTGCATTGAAGAGTCCCGCCGGATCCGGCAGCGCAGCACCGTGCATGAAAGTGAGCTTCACCTTGTCCTTGTAGACCTCACCGGTGCATACCAGGCCGTTGCTCGACCACGCCAGCACGCCGTCGGGGTTGGTGGGTTTCCTCCACTTGCGCTCCTCCGTGATACCGGGTGCGGCATTGAGGATCAGCTCGCGCATTCGCTCGAGGGTGGCGTGGCGCCAGTCTTTCGTAGTTGCCCTCTTTCTTGAGGTCGTAGGGGAAGCCATGGTGAATGGTGTGGTCAGCAAAGATGGCCCGGCCAACGATCTAGAAGAACAGGTCTGTGTGATTCAGCTCAGCAGCCCGCGTGCCTTCGCCATCAGCCACGGCGCCATGGCCGTAACAATTGGCACCAACACCCAGATGCGGCCCTGGGTGATGTCATAGTCCACCAGCAGTTCGCTCCACGGCTTCTTGAAGAGGAAGTGACCTGCTCCGAACTCGAAGCCGAGCGTCATGGCCAGCCAGAGCAGGCCGATGCGCCATGCCTGTTGCGCATCACCCGGCCCGAGCCAACGGATGCTCAACCAGGTGGCGAGGAGGATGAGTGTGCAGAGCATCACCGTGCTGATGGCCAGGCCCGCCGTGAGCCCGGTTTGCGATATGATGAGCTTGATGCGCACGGTGCCGTTGCCGATGGCAAGCAACATGAGCACGAACCATAAGAGGATGGCTTTCCACCACATGATGGGAGTTTTCCGCAAGATCGGATTCACCGCTGCGTATGCACTGATGCCGGTCAGCAGCTCACCAATGTGGCCAGGGCCCCCCCTTCGTCACGTTCCTGAATAGCGTTCCATCGAAGCGGAACAAGCCGCCGCTGAAGCCGAACCAAAGTGTTCCCTTACTATCCTCCAACACGGCCTGGACGCCGAAGTTCTGGATCAGGTGCGGTCGCTCGGTGCGGTCGAAGAGCGAGAAGGAATTGCCACCTGTCCTGAGCGCGGCCGAAGGATCAAAACGGTAGGCACCCACACCCACTGGGCAGACCCACACCTTCCCGGACCGCTCGGCGAACACCATGTACACATCGTTCGCCGTGAGCCCCTTCACATCCGCGAAGCGCGTGAAGGTCTGGCCATCGAAGCGCGCCACGCCACCCTCCTTGACCGGTGGAAAGTCCGAGGTGATGGACCCGAACCAGAGGTTGCCCTGCGCGTCCTCCACAATGCTCGCCACATTGTTGCTGCATAGGCCATCCTTCTTGGTGAAGTGGGTGAAGGATTTGCCGTCGTATCGGCATGCCCCGTATCCATCGCGTCCGAACCAGATGTTACCCTTGCTGTCCTCCTGGAGCGCCCACACCTTGCCCTTCACCCATTTGTGCGAAGGCTGGTCGATGACCGGGATCGGTAGCTCGAAGGGGATGAAGCGTTCGTCTTCCAAGCGGAACGCACCATCGTTCGTGCCGGCCCAAACGGTGCCGTTGCGGTCCACCAGGATCTTGCACCCCGGACCGGTCAGGCCTTGTGCACTTCCAAAGTTGGTGAACGTCTTTCCGTCCCATCGCGAAGCGCCCGCATGCGTGCCGAACCACAGGTTCCCCGCTTTGTCCTCGGCGATGCCGGGCACTACATTGTCGATCAGGCCTTCGTTCGTGGTGAAGTAGGTGAGGCGTTCTCCGGCAACCACCAACGGCTTCGGTTCATAGCGGATCACGCCATCGCCCACAGTACCGAACCACAGGTTGCCCTTGCTGTCCTCGAAGGCGGCTACGATGTACTCGGAGAGCTGGGTGGTGTCGGCTGTTGCGGTTGGCAGATCCGCAAAGGCATCGCCTGCTCCCGCACCAACGCCGCGAACGGACTGACCGCTGCAAGAGGCTATCCACGGCAAACACCCGATCACGGCCATGGCGTTCAAGGTGCTGCGATAGGTCATGGAGCTGAAGTGCTTTGGATAGCAAAGTAGGTGAATGGATGTGCCACAACCTCGCTGCAGCCCCGAGTGATCGCCTCAGCAAGCCCGGCCCTCGTCCTCCAGCGAGTACGGCGGGCGCTGCGAATGGTCCAACGGCCGGTCGGTGCGCCAGGTGAGGGGATAAATGGCCTGCCGGGTGATCTGAAGCTTGGTGAGCAGCTCGGGCTCGTTGAGGTGGTACCAGTCCTCACCAATGTTCAAATAGATGCTCTCGCTGCTGACGAACCTGAAGGTGGTGGTATCCACGCAAAAGCTCGCGCGGAAGGAGAGCCCGTTCTGGAAGGTGACCACGCCGCCCGTGTGGTACTTGCGGCCATCCAGCGGGATCGTGCGCTCCTTCCAGGCCTTGGCGGAGCAGGGCCCCACGATCACGCTCACCTCATCCTTCCTGCAGAACGAGATGGGGGTGTTGGCGAGGTCTTGTTGGGTGAAGGGCATGGGGTGGGGGAAGGCCTCGACTCACAGACTCGCGGCAGTAAAGGAAACCTAATACTGTATTCCGTAAAGCCGGATGCCTACCACTCCTGTGGCCTGTGTTTGTATGTGTAGAAGAGCGCTGGCCCCGTGATTGTGCCTGCGAGCAGGCCGCCGATGTGCGCGGCATTGTCGATGCCCGGTATCAGGAAGCCGAACACCAGGTTGAGGCCGACGTACAGGCCTGCGAAGGCCAGTACGCCATTGGTGGCATCGAAGGTGCCCCGCTTTCGGAACAGGGCGATGCCGATGACCGCGCCGAACAGGCCGAACACCGCGCCCGATGCGCCCACGGACACCACCTGGTCATGCCACCACAGGCTGCACCCGCTGGCCACGGCACCGCTGGCGAGGTAGAACAGCGCGAAGCGCAAGGAGCCGAGCATGGCCTCCAACAGGAAGCCCGCCAGGACCAGTCCGAACAGGTTCATCACCAAGTGGATAAAGCCCGCGTGAACGAACAGGCTGGTGAGCAGGCGCCACCACTGCCCGGCCGGGGTGAGGGTACTGGTGTTCGCCCCCCAGGCGATCAGCTCCCTCGTGAGCGGTGAGGTGAAGCTGACCCCACCCAACACCATCGCGAGGAAGACCAAGAGGTTCACGTCCATCAGGATGGGTGTGGTGATGCGCCCGCGCTTCGGCAGCAGCCAGGTGTACCAGTCGTCCAGCTCGTTCTTCGAGGTCCGCGGTCCTTCTCCGCGCAGCTGGCGATGGAGCGCGCGCACATCGAGACCGGCGTAGGCCAGCGCAAGCAACAGCAGGCCACAGCCGATGCCCAGCGCACCGAACACCCAGGCGAGATGGGTGGCGCTTTCGGAACCGAAGGGTTCGTGCCGGGGCACCAGGATCACTTCGTCGCCGGTCACGGTGCCGGTCCTGGATGCGATGGCCTCCAGGAAGCCTTTCCGATCATCGGACGGGGTGACGCGCTGGAAGTGGTCCAACCGGTGGAAGTCGTAGTGCTCCATCTCCGCTTCGGCACGCTCCCAGAGATCATCCCAGGCGTCCTCCTTCTTCTCATCCGATGCCCGGTTGCTGATCCGTTCATGGAAGCGTACCCCGTACCAGGCTTTCACCTGTTCGGGAGAAGCCTCGCTGCTGTCCCGTAGCAGGGGGGCCACCACGTAGACCTGGTAGTTGAGGTTCTGGTTGTACCGGCCGCTGGTATGTGCCGTGCCGTGGGAGCCTCCCATCCAGCTGCCCACGATGAAGCGCGCGATGCGGAAATGCCGCACGTGGTCCGCCGGATCGAGCTGTTCCACGGTGTCCAGGTCCTTCAATCCACCCGCGGTGCCCTTGAGGTAATGCTGCGCCACCACCATGGACCCGGCCATGGTGAACGCGCAGATGACCTGTACGAACATGCGGCCGCGGTCGTCGTCGCGCTTGAAGGTGAGGATGCGGAAGCGCCTGCGGAAGACGGTGAGCAGGAAGACCCACGGGAGCAGGAAGGGGAGCCAGAAGTCCAAGACCTCCTCGTCCAGGCGGAACACGTGGAAACGCAGGTCCAGCGTCCAGCGGAGCGCGGTGTAGACCACCAGCACCGTCGCCCAGAGCAGGATGAAGGGCGGCAGAACGTGGCGGACCTTGCGGCCGTATGTGCGCATGGGTAGGCGGGACGGTCGGGTACAAGATCAGTTGAATGGACGGAACTGCAAGGCGCGTGAGCGGGCGTAGCGGCAGCCCGGCGCAGGAAGGGCCTTGCAACCACGAGCAGCTAGGAGGCGACCGAAGGAAGCCACCGCAGCGCCGTGGGTGCAGGCCCTGACAAGTCCGGCTACAGCGAAGCACGCGACCCCGGATGCATTTGAGCCGGGGGCACGCCCACCCTCACACCTTCACGACGACCTCGCCTTCTTTCCGCAGGTGCGTCTTCCTTGCCTTGCGAATGCGGCACGTCACCACTTTGTATTCAGGACACATCGCCAAGCTATCACTCACGCTCGACGTGATGATGTTGAGCATGATCTCCGGGAAGTGGAAGGTGCTGCTGAGGATGCCGGGCTTCACCTCGTCGGTGATGCGCGCCTTGATGTCCACCTTGCCGCGCGGGCTTTCCACGCACACCATGTCGCCGTCGAGGATGCCGTTCTGCTGGGCGTCGGCGGGGTTGATCATCAGCACGTCCTCGGTGAGGATCTCGCCGTTGCCGGTGCGCCGTGTCATGGCGCCGCAGTTGTAGTGCTCCAGCTCGCGGTTGGTGGTGATGATGTAGGGGTAGTCCTTCTCGTTGGTGCGCACCTCGGGGCTCTTCTCCCAGTTGTTGAAGATGAACTTCCCCAGCCCGCGCTTGAAGGTGTCGGTATGCAGGATCTTGGTGTCGGTGCCGTCGGCGGCCACGGGCCATTGTTTGCCGTTCTCGCCGAGCTCCTCCCATTTCACGCCCTTGAAGAAGGGCACGATGCCGCTGATCTCCTGCAACACCCAATCGGGGTGGTAGGTGGTGCTGGCGTTGCCGCTCTTGCGACCGGTCTTGGCGGCATAGCGCTCCATGATGTCGCAGGTGATCTGGCCGTCGCTCTTGGTGCCTTCGATGGGTGCCACGGCGGCGTTCACGCGCTGGATGCGGCGCTCGCCGTTGGTGAAGGTGCCGCTCTTCTCCAGGAAGCTCGCGGCGGGCAATACCACGTGGGCCATCTTGGCCGTCTCGGTCATGAAGAGCTCCTGCACCACGAAGAGCTCGAGTTCGCCGAGGGCCTTGCGAACATGCAGCGTGTTGGGATCCGTCTGGCCCATGTCCTCGCCGGCCACCCAGAACGCCTTGAACGTGCCGTCGAGCATGGCATCGTACATCTGAGGGATCTTCTTGCCGGCGACGCGCGGCATGGCTGCGCCATAGAAGGACTCGTACATGCTGATGTTCGCCGGATCGTCCATGGCGAAGTAGCCAGCGCCCTGGTGCGGCTGGCAGCCCATGTCGGCCGCGCCCTGCACGTTGTTCTGTCCGCGCAGCGGATTTACGCCCACGCCGCGGCGACCGATGTTCCCGGTCATCATCGCCAGGTCGGCGATCTGCATCACGGTGAAGGTGCCCTGGTAGTGCTCGGTGACGCCCAGGCCGTGGAAGCTCATGGCGGCTGGACTGGTCGCATAGGCCTTGGCGGCTTCGCGCACGAGGTTGCGGTCCACGCCGGTCTCGCGCTCCATCGCTGCGATGTCCACGCTGAGCACTTCCTGTTTGAAGTCCTCCCAGCCCTCGGTACGGGTGTCGATGAACTCCTTCTTCACCCAGCCCTCCTTTACGATGTAGTGCATCATCATGTTGAGCAGGGCCACGTTGGTACCCGGCTTCAACTGCAGGTGGTACTTGGCGTAGCGGGCCAGCTCGGTGCGGCGCGGGTCGATCACGATCAGGGTCTTCCCCTTCATGATCTGCTGCTTGATCTTGGCGCCGGTCACCGGGTGCGCGTCCGTCGGGTTGGCGCCGATCACCATGATGGTGTGCGTGTCCTTCAGGTCGTCGATGCTGTTCGTGGCAGCGCCGGTGCCGAAGGTCTTCTGCATGCCGAGGGCCGTGGGGCTGTGGCACACGCGCGCGCACGCGTCGATGTTGTTGGTGCCCACCTGCACGCGGAAGAACTTCTGCATGAGGTAGTTCTCCTCGTTCGGGCAGCGCGCGCTGCTCACACCGCCGAGCGCATCGGGACCGTGCTTCTTGCCGATCTCGATGAACTTGTCGACGATGAAGTCATAGGCTTCATCCCAACTCACTTCCTCGAACACACCATTGCGCTTGATCAATGGTGAGCGCAGCCGCTCGGGGTGATCGTAGAACTTGAAGGCATAGCGGCCCTTGAGGCAAGTGTGGCCCTGGTTGGCCTCTGCATCATAGGGCGCGGTGATGCCCGCGACCTTGCCATCCTTCACCTTTACCTCGAGGTTGCAACCGACGCCGCAATAGGTGCATACGGTGCGCGTCACGCTATCGGGCTTGGTCTCTTTGGCGCGGAACACATCGGTGATGGCGCTGGTGGGACAGGCCTGCGCGCAGGCGCCGCAGCTCACGCAGTCGCTGTCCTTGAAGCTTTCACCGGTGCCCTTGGCGATCCAGCTGTTGAAGCCGCGGCCGGCCATGGTGAGCACCATTTCGCCCTGCACCTCGTCGCAGGCGCGCACGCAGCGGTAGCAGCTGATGCAGCTCTCCAGGTCGCTCACCATGTAGGGGTGGCTGGTGTCCTTCGCGAAGCGCGCATCCGGACCGGCGGCGTCCAGCGGGTGGGCGCCCTTGGGGTAGCGCACGCTGTCCAGGTCGAAGTCGATCTGCTGCACCACGTTGTAGAGCTCGTTGGCGCCGTGGTCCTCGGTCTTGAGCTTCTCCACCGGGTAGTTGGTGAGCACCAGCTCCACGATGTTCTTGCGGAGGCGCTTCATGCGCTCGCTGTGGGTGGTGATGAACTGCCCCTTGGCCACGGGCGTGTGGCAGCTGGCCATCACGCGGGTGGGGCCGTCCTGCTGCACGGCCACCTCCACGCTGCACACGCGGCAGCTGCCGAAGGGCTCCAGGTTGGGCGCGTCGCAGAGGGTGGGCACGGGCTCGGGGCCCATGGTGCGGCGCAGGAAGTCGAGGATGGTCTCGCCCTGGATGATGGGGTGCGCCTCGCCGTTGATGTAGGCGACATCGGTGCCGGTGGCGGTGATGGGCGTGGCCTCGGCTTTCGCGCGGGCATCGGGCATCCGGGTCATGGGCGGAAGAGTTGAAGTACGAAGATAGCTAGGGGCCAGAGGGAAACCATGGAGACATGGAGTCACTCACCGCGAAGACGCCAAGAGCGCCAAGGAAAGTTCAGGGACTGGGACTATAAGTCCGTCGCGTCCTTGCGGTGAACTATCCGTGGAAGTACCCATCCAGCTCCCCTCGGAAGTACTGCAGCGCGTTCTTCACGCCCAGCGGCAATCCACCACCCAGCGCACACAGGCTGCCGATCTCCATGGTCTCCACCAGGTCGTTGAACAACGCGCGATCGATTCTGACGCCCTCGGTGCGGGCCTTGTGCAGCAGCTCCTCCCCACGCTTGCTGCCGATGCGGCAGGGGAAGCACTTGCCGCAGCTTTCCACGGCCGTGAACTCAAAGAGGTGCTCGAGGTATTCCACCATCGGGAAGTCCTCGGGGATGCTGAGCACGCTGGCGTGGCCCAATAGAAAGCCTTCCTTCTGGAACGACTCGAAGTCGATACTGAGCGCGTCGATCTTGTGCATGGGCACGATGCCGCCGAGCGGACCGCCGATGTGGAGGGCCTTCACTTTCTTTTTGAAGCCCTGACCGAGGTCGTCGATCACGGTGCGCAGCGGTGTGCCGCATTCCACTTCGTAGAGGCCGGGGCGGTTGAAGGCGCTGTCCAGGCACACGAGCTTGGTGCCGTTGGTCTTCTCGGTGCCCAGCTTGGTGTAGGCTTCGCCGCCGTGTTGCACCACCCAGGGTACACAAGCCAGCGTCTCCACGTTGTTCACCACCGTGGGCCGGTTGAAGAGGCCTTGCTGCGCGGGGTACGGCGGACGGGTACGCACCTCGCCGCGCTTGCCTTCGATGCTGTTGAGAAGGGCGGTTTCTTCACCACACACATATGCACCGGCCGCTTTGATCACCTTGAAACGGTAGTTGAAGCCGCTGCCCTTGATGTCGTTGCCGATCCAGCCCTTGGCCTCGATATCGGCCACGGCCTGCTTCACGATCTCCACCGCCTCGGGGTACTCGGCGCGGATGTAGAGCACGCCGGTGTCGGCACCCACGCAGTAGCCGGCGATCATCATGCCCAGCAGCACGCGGTGTGGCCGTTGTTCCAGCAGGTAACGATCGCTGAAGGCGGCGGGATCGCCCTCGTCTGCGTTGCACACGATGTACTTGCGCGTGCCTTCGCCACCGCTTACATCCTGTGCATCGCGGCAGGCCTGCAGCTTGAAGCCCATGGGGAAGCCCGCACCGCCGCGTCCGCGGATGGTGGCGATCTTGATCTCGTTGAGGATGTCCACGGGGTCGCTCTTCAGCACGCGTTCCCAAAGGGCGTAGAATTCCTCCAGCGGCGGCATGGGCGCGGTGAGGATCGGCTGGTCCATGGAGGTGCCCACGTGGTAGGCATCCATGTTCTTGTATGCTGCCAGGTCGACCCGATGAGTCGACGCTACGGGTGCGTTGGACGCACCCTTCGCGATATCATCCAATCGATCGATCGCCTCTCCGCTGTAGTTCCTTCCCCCCACGTTGAACGCACTGTTCTCATGACAGCGGCCCAGACAGCACATGTGGCTGATCTCATCGGGCTTGAAATGCTTGCTGAGCTCATGGTGCACCTTGTCCTGCGTGCCGGCCACCAGGCAGGTGCTCCCATTGCACACGTAGGCCTTGATGCCCTTGTTCTCGCGCTTCAGGAAGTCATAGAAGCTGCTGGTGCCGTAGGTGATGGCCTCGCCGATGAGGAAGTCATCGGCCACATGGGTAAGCGCCTCGGGGCTCGCGGACCCTGCGTTCGCTTCAGCGGCTTGTTGAAGCCTGTCCCAAAGGGGGTCGTTCAGTTCCTTGTCCGGCCGGCCGGAGAGGGAGGAGATGTTCTTGGACATGGGAAAGCAAGGTAAGAGCCCACGGCCAGCGGCCATGCGGTGCTACCCTGTCATTTCCGGGAAAGTCAGTTCAACCGGGACAGGACGGACTGGATTTGGTCCGCGCTGACCACCCCCGCCTGCCGCCACACCAACTGGCCCTTATGGAAGACGGCGATGGTGGGAACGCCTTGTATCCGGTAGGCTTGTGCTGCAGCGGGGTTGCGGTCCACATCCACCTTCAGCACCACGGCCTGCTCCCCCACCCTGTGCTTCAAGTCCTCGATGATGGGCGCCATGGCCTTGCAGGGGCCGCACCAGGTGGCGAAGAAGTCGACCACCACGGGCTTGTCACCCTGGATCAGTTGTTGGAAGCTGGGGCGTTCCATGAGCGTTTCACTTGGGGTCCTTGCCTGCGCGAGTGGAAGAAGGACGGAAGGTGTCCACCAGAAGCCCCCCTAACAACGCACCATACAAGGTGCTGCCCACGGGGTTTGAGGTGATGGCGCAGGAGCCAGTGCTACAGCCCACATGCGACCAGTAGAGCCAGCCAGCCACCGCGCCCAGCACGATGCCCAACCCGATCAGCCATATACCAGGACCTTTGAACATCATTCAGGCCAGTTGCTTCTTTGCCAGGTAGAAATCGATCTTCTCCAGCCGGTCATCGGCCAGGCGGGCATCGAGCTCCTGCAGTGTTTTCGGCGGTGGCACGATCACCTTTTCACCCTTTTTCCAGTTCACCGGCAGGGCGCAAGCGTTCGCATCGGCGGTCTGCATGGCCTCCAGCACGCGCATGATCTCCTCCATGTTGCGGCCCACGTTCAGCGGGTAGTACATGATCAGGCGGATCATCACCTTGGGATCGACGAAGAAGACGGCACGCACAGCGGCGGTGTTGCTGGTGTTCTCGTGAAGCATGCCATAGAGCTTCGCCACCTTCATATCGATGTCGGCGATGATGGGGAAGTCCATGTACACGCCCGTCCTTTCGCGCACGTTCTGCACCCAGGCCACGTGGCTGTGGATGCTGTCGATGCTCTCTCCGATCAGCTTCGTTTTGCGCGCCGCGAACCACTCCTTGTGGCGGGCGAACTCGGTAAGCTCGGTGGTGCACACGGGCGTGAAGTCGGCCGGGTGGCTGAAGAGGATCACCCAGTGGTCCTTGGCATACTCGCTGAAGCGCAGCGGGCCGTGTGTGGTGTTGGCTTCGAAGTCAGGGGCCATATCGCCGATGCGGGGCATGAGGATGGTATCCATGGATGTCGGTCTTTGTGGATGCAAAGATCCAACACCTGTGCGGCGGCGGGTGTGACGATCGTCACGCGGCCAGCGGACGCACTTCGATGGTGTTGCGCGCCAACTGGAGACGGCCACGTTCCTGCAACTGGTGCAACAATCGGGTGATGACCTCGCGTGGCGAACCCAGTTCGTTGGCGATCTCCTGATGGGTGAGGTGCAGCGTGTTGGTGCCCGTGGCCTGCACGCGTTTCACCAGGTAGTTCCACAACTGCTCATCCATTCGGCTGAAGGCGATGAGTTCCACGGACTCCAACAACTCGCTGAAGCGCTGCGACTGCGTATCCGCCACGAAGGCCCTCCATTCGGGGAACTTCATCCAGGCATCCATCTGATCCACGGGGATCATGATGATCTCCGCATCGTCCTCGATCACGGCCTTCACCTCGCTGCCGCGTTGTGTGCGGCAGCAGATGAGCGACATGGCGCACGACTCCCCTGGAAAGATGTGGTAGAGGTAGCGCTCGGCACCGTCGTTGTTCTGCAGCAGGATGCGGATGGTGCCTTTGAGCACGATGGGGATATGCGTGATCGGATCGCCGGGGTTCATCAACACACTGCCCGCAGGAAAAATGCGGTGCACACCTACACGATCGAAGTCGCGCTGCAGTTCGAGATCTTGAAAGCGCGGCGCTGGACTGATGGCCATTGCGTGATGAACGGTTGGGTGGCGAAGATACCGGGCTACAGTAGGTGACACACACCCCTTTGGGATATCCTGCGGCGCGCCGAACACTCCGCCGCATTCCCTGCGGAAATCGAACTCGGTGCATGGCGTTCCGATCTTGACCAGGCCCGGACCTTCGGTCGGCGCGCCCTGCCCGCCAGCTGACCTTTGCGGCCATGCTGGAAGAGAAGATGATGGAGACGCGCCATGCGCGGCTGGAACGCACACGATCGGGCCTGATCGAGGTCCACTTCAAACCGGCGATAAAGCTGGATTCCACGGGGCTGCAGGAGTTGCATGAGGCGAAGCGCCAGCTCTGTGGAACAGAACAGCCGGACATGCTCGCTGTCTTTCCACCGGAGATCGAGTTCGACATGAGCGTCCTGCTCTCCGGACACCGACCGGTGTCGGCACCCCAGGGCCTTGTGCGCCGTCTGGCGCTGGCGGCCAGCAGCGCTTTCAACCGCGATCTGGCGGAGATCTACTTCCGCTACCATCCGCGTGAGCACGACACGGCCATCTTCGTGGATGAAGCCGAGGCACGGGCCTGGCTCGCCGGTCAGGTCCCGGTGCCTTCCCTCTCCTGATCCGGCCGGATCAGTCCCGCACGATGGTATAGAGCTCCTTGAGGTCGGGTGCCAGGATGATCTCGATCCGGCGGTTCTTCGCCTTGTCGGCGGGGTCCACCGGCAGGTACTCGCCCCTTCCCGCCGCCGTGACGCGCACAGGTGCGAGCCTGCTGTTCTCCTGAAGGATCCGCACCACGCTCGTGGCCCGCATCACGCTCAGGTCCCAATTGTCCTTGAAGGCCGATCCGGGCTGGATCTTGTCGGTGTCCGTATGGCCCTCCACCAGGATGTTCAGGTCCTTTTCATTCTCGATGGCTTTGGCCAGTTTGATGATGGCATCACGCCCCTTGGCATCCACCGTTGCACTGCCACTGGGGAAGAGCAGCTTGTTCTCCATGCTCACATGCAGGCGGCCGTTGCGCTCCTCGATGGTGAGGCCGCTGCCTTCAAATCCCACCAGGGCCTTGCTCACCTTGTCCTTCAGGGAGCGCATGGCGCTTTGCATGCGGTCCAGTTCGGTCTGCAATTCGTGCAGCTTGGCCTCGCGGTCCTGAAGTGAACGGGCCAGTGTGTTGAGGGAATCCTCCTTGGCGATCATGTTCAGCCGGAGCTCCTCCAAGCTGGTGAGCAGCTTGCGGTTCTCACTCTTGTCCCCGCTCTGGATCTTGCTGTACTTGTCCAACAGGTCCGAGTTCAGGTCATTCAGCTTGTCATACTGGGCGCGCATCTGGCGCATACTGGTGCCCATGGTGCTCGTATCGTGCTGCAGGTGCTTCAGCCGCTTGTCCAACTCGTTGATGCGGGCCTCCTGGTCCGCCTTAAAGGCCTCGGCCTCGCGGGCGCGCGCCTCGGCACTTGCCGCTTCGGCTTGCAGGGTGTTGTACTTGCCATTCAACTCCTCGTACTTGCGGTGGGGCACGCAGCCCGTGGCGAGCAGAAGAGCTATCAGGGTGGTGTGGAATGAAAGGACCAGGCGGCTGTGGGATCTCATTGGCACAAAATTTCGATGGCAGGCTTCCAGAACCGCCACCGCCGTAACTATTTTGTGAACATCGCGTTATCGGTCAACAGAGCCATGCTTGACAAGGACTGGATCATCGCTCCGGCGCTCGACCTGGAGCTGAAGCAATACCTGGTGCTGGCCTACCTTCAACTGGTGAAGGCCCGCTTCGGGGAACAGAAGTTGTACCCCCACCTGGAGGACCTGCGCAGCCACCTGGAGCACCTGGAAGAATTGCGGAGGCAGAAGGAAGAGCTGGATGCCGCACTACCCCGCAAGCTGGTGGGCCTGGACCTGCGCAACAACCGATTGGAGCGCGCGCCCTTGGAGGATGCGAGCTGGCCCGCCTTGATCGATGAAGTGATCGCCTTCGCACTACCCGGTCTGCAGCGCGCGCTGCGTGAGGGCCAGGACCTGAAGGGCGAGATCGCCGAGCACATCCGCTTCGAGCCTGTGGGCGTGCTTCCGCTGGACCCGCGGGTGGGCTATTTGCTGCTGCGGGAAGGCCGCGAAGCGCGCGCTTATGCCTATTCGGTAACGCTCTTCCGTAGCGCACAGGATGAACTGCGCTACCACAGTGTGCACACGCGCTATGTGACCTCTTACACAGTGGGGCTTGCGTGCCATTACGGCACCATCAAATCAGACCTTGTACGCCGGAACAGTGGACTTCCCAACCCGGCCACCTTCGTCTTCGAAACGGACCTGACCATACCTCGCGTGGAGACTTTCCTGCCACTGGCCAAACAGCTTATGATCGAGCAGGTGGTGCGCGGCCCGGGTGAACAACCCTAAGGGCGGAGGTGCGGGTCGAACCAGACCCGGGAAAGGTCTCTATATTCCATCCCATTCATCGCCAGGCCCTGAACCCAGGGTTGTTCCAGGCGGATGTTCCGGTCGTGATAGAGCGGCAGGATGGGCACGTCCTCCATGGCGATCCGCTCGGCGGCGGCCAGCCCGCGCAACCTTTCCGTTTCCCGCTTTGCCGCACGTGCCACCGTGAACAATGAATCGAAGCGTGCCGCATGATAGCGCGTGTTGTTCAGGAACGTGCGTTGTGCCGTATCCAGCACCGCATTGCGCCCATGCAGCAAGGCCAGGAAGTTCTCCGGATCGGGGTAATCGGCGATCCAGCCCTCGCGCCAGAAAGCCGCCTGTCCGAGCTCAATGCGATCATAGTGCTGCTCGGCCGGCAATACACTGATGGTGGTGTTCACATGAAGCACCTCGTCCAACATGGTCTGTACCGCTTCTGCCACGCGCACGTAACCGAAGCCATCGCTGTTCACCTGCAACAGCACCTTGGGGAAGCCCCGGCCACCGGGGTATCCCGCATCGGCCAGCATGGCGCGGGCCGCATCAGGGTCGAATGAACAGGCCTCGACCATCGCATAGGGGTAGCCCGTCATCCCGGGTGGTACCAGCCCATGGTCCGCTGACACCGCCAGTCCATGCAGTACGCTGTCCACAATGACCTGGCGGTTGATGGCCATGGCAAAGGCACGTCGGACACGCACATCCTTGAACGGGGGCCGGAAAAGATTGAAGCCGTAGAACTGTGTGGTGAGCCCCGGCACCGAGCGCACCTTGAACCGCGGTACGCCGTTCTTGTCCAAGGAGTCACGAAGAACACCTATCCGGTCCACCGGCACTTCGAACACGGCGGTCAACCGGCCTCGCAGGAATTCATCGAGTTCACGTGCCTTGTCCGGTTCGAAGGTGATGCGCACGGCATCGAGGAACGGCAGGGCATTGCCATGCTCATCCGTTTCCCAGTAGTCCTGCCAACGTTCCAGGATGATGACCTCCCCAGGGCGCATGACGCGCACCGCGAAGGGCCCAGTGCCCACCGCCTGGCCCCCTCCGTCCGGGCCGTACCGGGCCACCAGTTCCGGCGGATAGATCCAACACCCTTGATGCGCCAACACTTGGAGGAAATTGGGCACCGGGTGGTCAAGGGTGATCCGCAGATGGCGGTCATCAACGACCTCTATGCCCAGACCACCCTCAACCGGGGGGCGACCCTCTCGCGTACGTTCATGCCACTCGTCCGCACCCTTTACGCGTCCCTGGAACAGCCAGAACATCTGGTTCACCTCACTATATGTGCAGATCGCACGAAAGCAATGTTCGATGTCCTTTACAGTGAGTGCCCGGCCCCGGCCATCCGGGAACATCTCATGGTCGTGGAACCTGACCTCGGGACGCAGTTGGAACGTGTAGACCAGGCCCGTGCTATCCACCACCCAGTTGTCCGCCAAGGCGGCAACGGGCTCCAACGTGGTGGGGTCCAGCCGCACGAGCCCTTGGTACACCTGGCCGGCAATGCGATGGGCGGCGGCCTGTGAAAGGCTCAGCGGGAAAAGCGAGCGGATGCGCTCGGCCTCGTTCGTGTTGAACACCCCGCCATAGGACCGGCCACCCGCTGCCTCACGGCCACGCAAGGGCTGTTCCGGGCCGGCGCAACCCAGAAGAACAAGCACCGGAGCAACTGCGACTAACGATCGGAGCATTGAGGCCGGACCAAAACTATCCGGACCACCTGATGCACGAAAGCACCAGCCCGGCGCGTTACCAACAAGCCGCCATGGAAGGCCGTCCCATCCTCATGCTGGATAATTTTCCGCGCGCCCCGGCGTATCTTCCCTTTGGTGTCCACGCGTTCACTTGCGGTCCTTGTGCTTCGTGGCGCGTGCCTGCTGGCGGTCGGCCTGCTGCTCGCGCCGGGAGCGTATGCCCAGATCGAGGGCAACCTGCGCAGCGCGCGGTTCCTGCCCACGGCGGATACCCTCGTATTGGATACGCTGAGCATCGCCCCCGGCTCCCTGCGCATCTCCCTGGGAGATTCCCTGCTGGCCCCGGAGGCATACAGCCTTGACCCCTATCGGGGCCGGCTTACCTGGAGTGGCCGCCCGCCCCAGGACACCGTGACCGCGAGCTACCGCGTACTGCCCCTGTTGCTCGCAGGGCCCGTGCGCCACAAGGACCCCACGCGGCTGCTCGCACCCGCAGGTGAACGGGTGGACCCATTCAAATATGTGCCGCCCAAGACCACAGAGAACCCCTTCGGTCAGGTTTCCGGTCTGAATAAAAGCGGAAGCATTTCAAGGGGGGTCCTTGTAGGCAACAACCAGGACCTCTCCGTCAATTCCACCCTCAACCTCGAACTCAGCGGCCGGCTTACCGACCGCATCCAGGTCCTGGCCTCCATCACGGATAACAACATCCCCATCCAGGCTGGGGGCAACACGCTCGAGCTGCAGGATTTTGACCAGGTCTTCATCAAGGTCTTCGATGACGACTGGCAGCTGGTGGCCGGCGACTTTGTGATGCTCCGTCCGCGAAGCCATTTCCTCACCTACATCAAGAAGAACAAGGGGGTCTCCTTCTCCACCCACCTCAATGAGACCGGCACCAGCAATGTGGGCGGCAGCATGTCCGTGAGCAAGGGGCGTTTCGCCCGCAACGTGATACAAGGTGTGGAAGGTGTGCAGGGGCCCTACCGCCTGCGTGGCGATCTAGGTGAACCTTTCATTGTGGTGCTCTCCGGCACCGAACGGGTCTTCATCGATGGGCAATTGATGATCCGTGGGCAGGAGAACGACTATGTCATCGACTACAACAGTGCCGAGGTCATCTTCACCGCCCTGCGTCCCATCACCAAGGACCGCCGGATCGTGGTGGAGTTCCAATACTCCGACAAGAACTATGTGCGCACGCTGGCCACCGCCAATGGGCAGACCATGCTGGGCCGCCGCACCTTGTTGGTGGTGAACGCCTACAGTGAGCAGGACCAGCGCAACCAGCCCCTGCAGCAACAGCTCAGCGACGAGGAGCGTGGTGTACTGGCCCGTGCCGGTGACGACCCCCTGCAGGCCGTGGTCCCTGGTGCCGATAGCGTGACCTTCAGTGTGGATGAAGTGCTCTACGCCCGACGGGATTCCCTGGGCTACGACCCTGTCTACGTATTCAGTACGGACCCTGCGGTGGCCCATTTCCGGGTCACCTTCACACAGGTGGGACGTGGCAATGGGGACTATGTGCAGCAGGAGTTCACGCCGCAGGGGCGCGTGTTCCGCTGGGTGGCACCCGATACGCTTGATGGCGTGATCCGACGCAATGGTGACCATGCCCCGGTGCGCGTGCTCATTGCGCCCAAGGCCCAGCGCTTCCTGACCATCGGTGCCGAATACGCACATGGCGCACGCACCAAAGCGTCGGCTGAACTGGCCTTCTCCGGTAATGACGTGAACACCTTCTCCTCGAAGGGTGATGCCGACAACAATGGCATGGCCCTGCGCCTGGGCGGGGTGCAAGGCATGCCTTTGCTCCGATCGGACAGCACCTGGAAACTGAATTTGGGAGCTGAAGCGGAATTGCTCTCCAAGACCTTCAGACCACTGGAGCGCTACCGCCCGGTGGAGTTCGAGCGCAACTGGAACGCCGCCGGACTGAACCTGAGCGATGAGCAATTGCTGGGCGAAGTGAGCATGGGTGTGGATGGAGGAAAGAAGGGTACGGCCCGCCTGGGCCTGGGCACATTCCAAGTGCGCGATCGCTACTCTGGTCTTCGTCCTGTTCTGGTGGCTGACCTGCGTCCCGGCAGGTGGCTCATCACCGGCGAGGCGAGTCACCTGGCCACCTCCCAGCCTTATGAAAGCCGCTTCACACGCCACCGGTCAAGGCTGGCCTACAAAGCCCGGTGGATCACCATTGGGTATCAGGATGACAAAGAGGACAACCGCTTCACGGACACCACCGGCATGCTTCGCGCAGGCAGCTACCGCTTCCATGAGTGGGAGGGCTTTGTCCAAAGTCCGGACACCTTCAAGACCAAGTGGGTGATGGGTGCCGGCATGCGCACCGACGACGCATTGCGCAACGGAACGATCGCACCAGCCACCGAAGCGCTGATGGCGCGTGGCGGTGTACAATTCACACGCGACCCGCGCAATCAGTTCGGAGCCAGCGTTTCGTACCGGAGCCTTCGCGTCATAGACAGTACGCTCACCGCTCAACAGCCCGAAGACACCTACCTGGGCCGCGTGGACTATGACCTGCGCACATGGCGCGATGCGCTGGTGCTCGACGTGTTCTACGAACTGAATTCCGGCTTGGAACAACGTCGGGAGTTCATCTATGTGCAGGTGCCCGCAGGCCAGGGCATCTATATCTGGATCGACTACAATGAAGATGGCATCAAGCAGCTCAATGAGTTTGAGGTGGCCAACTTCGGGTACGAAGCCGATCACATCCGGGTGTTCACTCCGAGCAACACCTATGTGCGCACCTATGGCAACCAGTTCAGCGCTTCATTGGACCTGCGTCCCGCCTTGGCCTGGCGTGACCGGACCGAGTTCCTGAAGATCCTGGGCAAGTTCAGCGACATGGCCTCCTTCCGAACGGACCGCAAGACCGGCACGGATGACCTGGCCCAGGCCCTGCAACCCTTCCGCCTGGATCCCACAGACTCGGCGCTCACCTCCTATTCATCCTCGGTGCGGAACACCGTGTTCTACGACCGCACAAGTCGAAGCTGGAGTGTGGACTACACCTACCAGAACGACCTGGCGAAGAGCCTGCTGCTGAATGGCTTCGAAAGCCGCTCCCGCCGAAGTGATGTGGTGCGTGTACGCTGGAACACCACCAACCGGTGGACCGTGGACATTGAAGCAGAGCAAAGCGTGCAAGGCAGTGCCAGCGATGTGATCACCGGACGGGCATTCCGCATTTCGCAAAGGTCCTCGCGACCGCGCATCACCTGGCAGCCTTCGACCCTGTTCCGCGCCAGTGCCTCCTACCGCATAACCGAGAAGGTGAATGATGCGGACCTCGGTGGGGAGGAAGCACAGCTGCAGGACCTGGGGGCCGAATTACGCTACAACGTGCCGGGCAAGGGCGTGCTGCAAGCCGGGCTCAACCGCGTGCAGATCGAATATGATGGAGTGGTGAATTCCACCATCGGCAACGCCATGCTGACCGGATTGCGACCCGGCACCAACTGGACCTGGAACGTGGCCCTGCAACGCAACCTGAGCGGCCACCTGCAATTGGACCTCACCTACAATGGACGCACCAGTGCGGATGCGCCTGCGGTGCACGTGGGAGGTGTGCAGGTGCGGGCCTTCTTCTGAAGCGTCTACTTCAGATCGAACGAGGCATTGGAGACCATGGCACCTGCCTCGTAAACCTCCACCTTGTACTGACCGCTCTTCAACTTGTCGTTGGCGGTCCAGAACATGCACACGTCCAGTGGTTCATTCCGGTAGTCCACATCGCGCTTGGCGCTGAACTCGCCCTCGATCCCATTGTACTTGAACCGGTTGTCCGCATCGGTGGCCGGCAAAACCTGTCCGTCCGGGCTGATGATACGCATGTACAATGTCTTCGTGCCCGACCGGGTCACGCGGTTCTCGCCCAAGGTGAAGCAGCTCTTGATCATTTCCGCCTTGTTGGCCCGATTGGTCTCCACCTGCTTGCCATTGTTGCGCAGGAAGAGCGCACCGGATGTAATGGACGTGGTATGCAACACGGAACCTTTGCTGATGAGCTCCTCCTGTTCCTGTGTGCGGGCCTCAAGTGCTTTTTTCTGCCCCGTCACCTCACCCAATTCCTGGGTCAGCCCCACATTCTGGGCCTGTAGCGCCTGGTTCGCCTGGTTCAATGAATCGATCGTGGCCACATAGCCCTTCATGATCTTGCGCAGGGTCTCGGCCTCCTTGCGTGCCTTGAAGAGGTCCGTCTTGCCCTTCTTCACATCGGCCAGCAGGCTCTCGATCTTCTCCCGCTGGGCATCCATTTCGGTGCGCAACTGGGAGTTCTCAGTCTCCAGGGTGTCATACTGCACAAGCATATCCTCGAGCATCTTGGTCACGGCGTCCTTCTGCTCTGTGACCTGTTCCACGTGCTGCTGCTGCTCGTCGCCGCGCTTTCCTTCCTGTAGGAAGAGGTACAATAACACCACGTTGCTGATGAGCAACAACACCACCAAGGCGAGCAACAGGCTGTTTGAGCGTTGCTGGGGGGCTCCCTGGGGGGCTCCGTTCGTCGTTTCCATGCGTGATCGTAATGGGGGCCGCGCGGTCTTGGCACGCAGCGTTGCGCGAAACTACCTTCGGCCTGAGCGGCACCCTGTGAGCTACAACGCAATTTTCAACAAAGTATTGAACCCGGCTGTTGCACTGGGCGACCTGCTGCTGCCCCGCCGTTGCGCCGCGTGCCATATGCCCTTGATGCGCAGCGAACGAGGCATATGCCTGCCTTGCCGAGAGGACCTGCCACGCACACACTTCCACAACGATCCCGAAAACCCGGTCGAGAGGCTCTTCCATGGCAAGGTGATGCTCGCCTCAGCCAGTGCCTTCACACATTTTGATAGCCATGGCCGTGTGAGGCGCATCCTGCACCGGTTGAAGTACAAGGGAGACCGCGCCGCAGGGCTGGAACTGGGCCGTTTGATGGCCCTGGACATCCGGTCGAGCGCTCGGTTCGCCAGTGTGGACCGGCTTATGGCCGTTCCGCTGCACCGCCGGAAGATCCGGCAGCGGGGCTACAACCAGAGCGAAATCCTGGTGGCCGGCATGCGCGAAGTGACCAACTCGGAGGAAGTGCATGAAGGCCTGCTGCGTGTGGTACGCACACCAAGCCAAACCCGCAAGGGACGCTTGGACCGCTGGCGCAATGTGAAGGAGGCCTTCCAATTGCATGACACCAGCCTGCTGGCCGGCCACCACGTATTGCTCGTGGACGATGTGGTGACCACCGGGGCCACGCTGGAAAGCTGCATTCACGTGCTGGCGCAGGTGCCGGACATCCGCATCAGCGTGTACACGGCCGCCTGTGCCTGAGCCCGATACTTTTGGGGACCATGACCGGGTACCTGCCCCCGCCTGCCGAAGTGGACCGCCCCACACGCGACCGCCTGCTTTTGGAGCAATGCGCCGCATTGGTGGCCGATGGCCCGGACGCCATTGCCGTGATGGCCAACTTGAGCGCCGCCCTGCATGCCGCATATGCCTGGCACTGGGTGGGCTTTTACCGTGTGGTGGGCGATGAACTGGTGCTGGGGCCCTTCCACGGGCCGCCTGCCTGCGTGCGCATCGCACGCGGCAAGGGTGTTTGTGGGCATGCATGGGCCACAGGCCAGGTGCTGGTGGTACCCAACGTGGATGCCTTCCCTGGCCACATCGCATGCAGTGCGCTCAGCCGATCTGAATTGGTGGTGCCGGTCCGCGGCAGATCTGGAGAGGTGGCCGCCGTGTTAGATGTGGACAGCATGCACTTGGATGACTTCTCCGATCAGGACCTCGTGCTGCTGGAAAAAGTGGCCGCATTACTCTCCCCATGGCTGGTGTGAATGGCCCTGTGGCGCTGGCGGTGGGCGTGCTGCTGCTCTCTGCCTGTGCCCAGGTGCGCGACCCTCAAGGCGGACCGGTGGATACAGTGCCACCGCTACTGGTCGGGAGCGACCCGTCGCAGGGCAGCTTGAACAGTACGCCGTCCACCATTCTCCTACAGTTCAGTGAAATGGTGAAGCTGGACCGCGTGCGTGACAAGATGGTGGTAAGCCCGCCCATGGATCCGCTGCCGGATGTACGCAGCGATGGGCGCAGCACCGTGCGCATCACCCTTCGCGCTCCGTTGAAGCCCAACACCACATACACGATCGACCTGAGTGATGCGGTGGTGGACGTCACCGAAGGCAACCGCTGTGCGAACGCTCGCTTCGTGTTCGCCACAGGTCCGGTGCTGGACAGTCTGTACCTGTCCGGTTCTGTGATGCACGCCTTTACGACCGTGATGGAAAAGGATGTACTGGTGATCGTGCACCCGGCGGATAGTGCTGAAAATATCCGCAAGGCCAGGCCCCTGTGGATGGCACGCACCGATGCCAATGGAGCCTTTCGCATTGACCATCTGCCCCCCGGCCGCTACGCACTCTTCGGTTTACGCGACAAGAACGGGAATCAGCGCTATGACCTGCCCACGGAGGAGGTGGCCTTCAACAGCGGACCCATCGAGCTACCGGTTGATACAGTGCCCGTTCGATTGCGTCTTTTCCAAGAGCGCAGCAAGCAGCAACAGGTCACCAGCACCCGTGTAACCGATCAAGGTGCCTGGCAAATGGGTTTTAGCCGGCCCATGGTGGACCCTCTCTTGGTGCCACTGGATTGGGAAGGGGGCCGCTTGCAGTGGGCCACCGAGATGAACACCACCCAGGACACACTCCTATTCTGGCCGTCGGACACCACCCTCCTCAGCGGCCGCCGGTTCATCGTGCAGGCCTCAGGCACCCCGCTGGACACCCTCACCTATCGGCTTCGCGCGAAGGTCCCCCATCACGTGAATGGTGTGCCGGTGGAGGATGGTGGCACGGACCCGGGCATCCGCGTGATCGAGACCTCCCGGCCCCTGGCCACATTGAACCCCCAGCGGTTCCAACTGCTGGTCCCGGACCAGTTGGAACTGACGCCACCCCAAGTGGACAGCCTGGGTCTGCGGCGCATCCGGGTCACTACCACACTCAAACCTGGGGAGCGGGCCACCCTGCTCATCCTTCCCAAAGCCATTCAGGATACCTGGGGGGGCGCCAACGACACATTGCGCATTCCTGTGGGCGAGCCAGCAGAAGAGGACCTGGGCACCCTTGCCGTTGTATTGGGCGGCCTGCCCGTATCGAACGCCGGTCTTATTCTGCACTTGGTGAACGCCCAGGACAGGGTGGTCCGGCGCACCACTTTGCGCGATACCAGCACGCCCATTACCTGGACCAGGCTTCAGCCAGGCACGTACCGCATATGGCTATTGGAAGACGCCAATGGCAATGGCCGATGGGACACGGGTTCCATGGATGATGACTGGCCACCGGAGTACGTGTGGCGCGACCCCCGCCCCATTATCGTGCGGGCCGGATGGGACATGCGGGTGAACTGGGACCTGCCTCGTTGATGGGCTTGTTACGGTTTGAACTTTACGGGATCCCCAGCGTATGACGGGCCCAAGCCACCCCCCCAATGGGTAGCCGAAAGTCCTGACCGCCAAGCTTACATCTACAGCACGTGCTGGCGCCAGCAACGGGATCCGCGGGTCACTGACCCTCGCGCTCGCGTTGTGTGCCCATGCATGGTCCGTTGCCCAAGGCCCCGCCGATCTGCCCACGCGTGGGCGCGAGTTCTGGCTGGGCTACATGCAGAATGCCTATGGTGCACAGGAGCTGCGCATCATTGTGGGCGCACAGAACGCCACCAGCGGCACCGTTTCCATGCCGTTGACCGGCTGGAGCACCCCGTTCACCGTGGGTGCCAACGGCACGGCCACCGTGATCGTGCCTGCTGCGGCAGAACATCTGGGCAGCGAAACGGTTAGCAACAAGTCCGTGCGGGTGCAGGCCAACGACAGCGTGACTGTTACCGCTGTAAGTTTCCAGAGCTTCACCCATGAGGCCGCCCAGGTGCTGCCCTTGCCGGCGCTGGGCACGCGCTATCGCGTGGAGGCCTTCCGTGGTCTGCCTGGTTTCTCAGAATTCTACAAGAGCGAACTGCTCGTTGTGGCCACGGAGAACAACACGAGCATTGTCATCACCCCGTCGGTGGCCACCAGCGGTGGCCGTCCGGCGGGGGTCCCGTTCACGGTGAACCTTAACGCCGGGGAGACCTACCAGGTGCAGGGCGCTGTCTCCGCGAACGACCTTACGGGCACCTTGATCGAAGGCAGTGCGACCAACGGCCCCTGTCGGCCGTTCGCGGTGTTCGGGGGCAGCATGTGTGCCAATGTGCCTGTTGCATGTCCGGCATGCGACCACCTCTTCGAACAAATGACACCTGTGGCGGCCTGGGGGTCCAGCTATCATACGGTCCTCTTCACCCCATCCACATCGCATACGCTGCGGATCACCGCACATCAGAATGGCACTAGCGTGATGATGGACGGCGCCCCATTGGCCACCCTCAATGCGGGCGACAGCCATGTGATCAATGGCAAGACCACGGCCTCCTGCATCACCAGTTCGCAACCTGTGAACGTGGTGCAGATCATGGAAGGCTTCAACTGTGCGGGAGCCGGTGACCCCTCCATGATCGTGCTGACACCCGATGTGCGCACCACCACCTCGGTAAGCTGGCGCGCCATGGGCAGCTCACAGGTGAACAACCACCGCGCAGTGGTGGTCATGCCCACTTCAGCCATCAACCAACTGACGCTGAACGGCACCGCTGTGAACGCGGCCTTGTTCAATAACTATCCTAGCTGCCCCGGCATGTCCCGCGCGGTGATCCCCGTGGCTGCCGGAACCAACACGCTGAGCTCCTCCACAGGTTTCGTTGCATACGCCATCGGCATCGGGACGGGTGAGAGCTATGCCTTCCCACTGGGCAACAATGCACCACCGGTGCCGCCGCCACAACCGATCATCTGCTCCTCCGGCCCGGTCACCCTGTCAGCACCCATTCCGGTGGTGAACGCGTGGTGGGATGTGCAGAGCGCGCCGGGAACCGTGATCCACACCGGCCCGAGCTACACCTTCACACCAACGGCCAATGATGTGTACACCGTGCATGCCGAACTGCCTGGTAGCGGCTGCCCCTACAGCTACAGCTGGCCGATCGGTGTGGCGGTCGACCCCTCGATCGTACTGACCGCGAACGGGACACCCGGTGCCACCGTGTGCCAGTATAGCCCCGTGCAGTTGAATGCGACCCCCGCTCCGAACCCGGCCTTTTACCAGATCGCCTGGTCCCCGGCGAACCTGGTCAGCGATCCCACGATCCCCGACCCCATCGCCTATCCACTACAGAGCACCTGGTTCAAGCTGCAGGTTACCAGTCCGGTGGGTTGCGGCAGCTTCCTGGACAGTGTGCTGGTGAACGTCACTCCGAACAGCATCCACGCCGTGGAGGCCATGGCCAGTGACAGTGCCATCTGTGTGGGCGAGACCATCCAACTGCAAGCGCGTGTGCAACGCATTGTGGCCGCAGACCTGTTCGATACCGGATTAGGCAGCATGTGGAACAGTGTACAAGGCGCGACCACGTCCTCGACCTGTGGGTCCGTTTCAGGTCAGGCACTCTACTTCAACGGCGGCGCACCACGGCAGGCGCGTACCACGGCATTGAACGTGAGCACTGGAGGGCGATTGCACTTCAGCCTGAAGATCGCGAACGGCAGCGCACCCTGTGAGGATGCCGATCCGGGCGAGAACGTGGTGCTGGAGTACAGCACCAACGGGGGATCGAACTGGACGGTGCTGAGCACATTCCTGGAGAACGCGTACCCGAACTTCACAGCGCTGAGCATCAACATCCCCGCTGCGGCACAAACGGCCAACACCATCTTCCGGTGGTCACAACCCGTGTTCACCGGTGCCGGGCAGGACAACTGGGCCATGGACAACGTGATCATCACACGGTATGATGCCACCGGCACCACGATCGCCTGGAGCCCTTCTGCTGGTGCAACGAATCCGTCAGCTATAACCACCAATGCGAACCCACCTGCCACCGGGACCATTACGCTCACCGTGAGCATACCGGGGAATCCCTGTGCATTCACCGATGACATGCAGGTGGTGGTCCAGCCGGCATTCTCGGTCACCCTTTCACCGGACACCACCTCGTGTGTGGCAGGCAGTCCGGTGCAACTGCTCGCCACGCCCAATGGAGGTTCCGGGATCACCTATGCCTGGACACCCAACAACGGCACGCTCAATACCACGTCGGCCGCCAACCCCGTGGCCACTCCAACAACCACGACCACCTACCAGGTGACCGCCACCAACAACATCGGATGCACGGCCACCGGGAGCACCACCATCACCGTGGGGCAGCTCACAGGTATGACCGCTTCGAGCAGTGCACCGGTCATTTGTGCCGGTGGTAGCGTGCAACTCACCGCCACGGGCTCCGGCGCGTTCACCTATGCCTGGTCGCCCGCCGCTTTGGTCGTCAACCCCAGCAGTGCCACCACGTCGGCGCAGCCATCCGTCACCACCACCTTCACCTGCACGGTCGCAGAGCCATCCACGGGATGCACGGCAACGGCCACCACCACCGTGTTCGTGAACGGCCCCTATACGGTGACCAGCAGTCCGGATGACTCGCTCTGCAGCACCAATGGTGTGCAACTGGACGTTCAGCACAATGTGTCGGGGCCGCACACCATCAGTTGGACTCCCGCCGCATTCCTCAACGTATCCAACATTGCGACGCCTACGATCACCGTCGACACGTCCGCTGTATTCGTGGTCACGGTCACCGATGCGCTGGGCTGCATGGCCAGCGATACCACGGTGATCGTGATGGCCTTTGATGACCTGCTCAACCCCGCACCATTCAGCGCCTGCGATGGGGATGACCTGATCTTGAACACCGGTTATCCAGGTCTCGCCCACGCGTGGTCCACCGGGGAAACAGGTCATCAGATCACTGTGACCGCGAGCGGCACCTACACCGCCACCATTACCGACGGCCAGGGATGCGAAGCCATCCTGGACCATGTGGTCACCTTCACACCCCAACCCTTGGTGAACCTTGGACCGGACCTGGTGATCTGTGGCAGCGGCATACAAGTGCTGGATGCCAGCAGTCCGGGGTACACGGTCCTCTGGAGCAACGGTGCCACCACCCAGCAGATCCAGGTATCCAGCACGGGTGACTACTCCGTACTGGTCACCACTCCACAGGGCTGTACGGAGTCCGACACGGTGCATGTGCAGATCGACCCCATGCCCGTGGACAACCTTCAGGACATATCGGCCTGCGAAACGACCCCCGTTCTCCTCGATGCGGGAAATACGGGAAGTACCTATGCCTGGAGTACCGGGGCCACCACACAGTCCATTCTGGCGAGTGCATCCGGTACATACACCGTGACCGTGACCACGCCAGCGAACTGCACAGGCACGTTCGACGCCGTGGTACTGCTCATACCCACAGTAAGCGTGGACCTCGGCCCCGATACCGCGTTCTGCGCCGGTCAATCGCTTGTGCTTGACGCCGGTATTGGCACACAATACCTGTGGAATACGGGCGCCACCACGTCCACGCTAACGGTCACACAGGCGGGCCTCTACTCCGTGGTGGTCACGGCCGGGACCTGCAGTGGCTCGGATACCGTGGTCATCAACACGTGGAGCGCTCCGGTGAACACGCTGGTGAACACCACCGCCTGTTCGGACGCACCCGTGGTCCTGAACGCGGGCAACCCGGGTAGCACGTACCTATGGAACACAGGCGCGACCACCAGTACGCTTTCGGCACCTGCCTCGGGCTCCTACACGGTGACCGTTACCAACGCACATGATTGTTCCGCCACCTTTACTGCGCAGATCACTTACGTGGAACCGCCGGAGGTGGAATTGGGCCCGGATACCGTGTTGTGCGATGGTGAAGTACTGCTCCTGGATGCCGGCCCCGACGGCAGTCAGTACACGTGGAACAACGGTGCGACCGGTCGAACCACGCAAGCCGCATCCGCAGGCACATACACGGTGAATGTGGGCAACGGCTATTGTGTGAGCACGGACTCCATCCACCTCTACTTCAACCCCTCGCCTGCGCGCATGGCCGCAAGACAATTGTTCACCTGCCTGGATGAGGAACCACATTACGTACTGCTTGATGCCGGCAACCCCGGCAGCCAGTATGCCTGGAGCACCGGGTCCAACGCCCAGGTGATCCTGGCCGCCGCCTATGGCTGGTACCATGTGGAGGTGACCAACGTGTTCGATTGTGCCCTGCGTGATTCCGTGACCGTGATCGAATACTGCCCCCCGTCGATCTATGTCCCGAACACTTTTACACCGAACGGGGATGGGGTGAACGACATCTGGATGCCTGTGGGCAAGAGCATCGGCACAATGGAACTGGAAGTGTTCGACCGTTGGGGCGGCATCATCTTCACTACCACCGACCCCACTCGCGGCTGGGACGGGACTTTCAACGGACAGCCGCTGCCCAATGATGTGTATGTATGGCGGATGAGCTACCGCTTCCTTGAAGATCGCGAAGGCGGTTTGGGCAATGAGCGCCAGGGGCAGGGCCACGTGACCTTGCTGCGCTGACGGCGCTTACAGGTGCAGGTCGAACGCATCCGCATCCAACGCAGCAGGAAACTTCGTCCGGAACTCCTCCATTGCCCCGCGGTCCAGTGTGACGGTGGCGATGAACTCACGTCCGGAAAGGTCCGCGCCTTCCGCACCCGGTGGTGACCAACCATTCCAACGCAGCACTTCACCCCTTGGGTCGATGGCCACGGAATCACCGCTGTAGTGGATGCCCTTCCCATCCATGCCCACACGGTTCACGCCCACCACATAGGCCTGATTCTCGATGGCCCGTGCGATGAGGAGCTGGCTCCAGGGGTAGCGCCGCGCCTCGGGCCAGTTGGCCACGTACAGCACCAGATCATAGTCGCTCCTGTTGCGGCTGAACACCGGGAAGCGCAGATCGTAGCAGACCTGTAACAGGATCCGCCAGCCGTGCAGGTCCACCACCACGCGCTGCCCACCGGCCGAATAGTGCATGTGCTCATTGGCGAAACGGAACAGGTGCCTCTTGTCATAGCCGGTGACGTGCCCATGGACATCCACCAGGAGACCACGATTGAAGTATTGTCCCTTTTCCCCGATGATGACGCTTCCGTAGAGTGCTGCTCCCAGATCCAGCGCCTGTTGGCGCATCCATGTCACCGTGGGCCCATCCATGGTCTCGGCCAATTCCGAAGCGCGCATGGTGAAGCCGGTGGTGAACATTTCCGGAAGCACAATAAGATCCGTGGTTCCCGCCAGCGTGGCCAGCTTCTCCGTGAACATGTACCGGTTCGCAACAGCATCCTCCCAATGGAGCATGCTTTGCACCAGGGTCACCCTCAGATCTCGCATAGCCGCTCGATGGCGTTGTCCAGCGTCTCGCCCTCCTTTGCGAAGCAGAAGCGCAGGATGCGCTGATCGGGTGGCGGGTCCTTGTAGAAGGCGCTCAGCGGTATGGCGGTCACACCGTGTTCACGCGTAAGGCGCTTGGCAAATTCCAGGTCCGTTTCATCGCTGATGCGGCTGTAGTCCGCCAGCTGGAAATAGCTCCCCTCACAGGCCAGCGGCTCGAACCGTGAAGCACGCAAGCCAATGACAAAGCGGTCGCGCTTCTCCTCGAACAATCCGGCCACCCCCTCGTAAGTCTCCGGCTCCGCCATATAGGTGGCCAACGCGTGCTGCACCGGCGTGTTCACGTCGAACACGTTGAACTGGTGCACCTTGCGGAACTCCTGCATGAGCATGGGCGGTGCGATCACATAACCCACCTTCCACCCCGTCACGTGGAAGACCTTGCCGAAGCTGAACACCACAAAGGCCCGTTCACGCAGATCCGGGTGCCGCAGCACAGAGGCATGCTGCTCCCCATCGTACACCATGTGCTCATATACCTCATCACTGAGCAGCAGGATCTCGGTACCCCTCAGCAGTGAGGCAATGGCACGCATGTCCGCATCACGCAGGATGGTGCCTGCCGGATTGTGAGGGGTATTGATGATGAGCAACCGGGTGCGAGGTGAAACGGCCGCAGCCACACCGGACGCGTTGAACTGCATGTCCAAACCCAACCGCACGTGTACTGGTCTGCCACCAAAAAGCTCCACCGCCGGCGCATAACAGTCATAGGCCGGATCCACAATGATCACCTCATCACCTGGCCGGACCACGGCCGCAATAGCGGTGAAAATAGCCTGCGTCCCACCCGCGGTGATGGTCATCTCACTCTCCGGATCCGCATTGACCGCATGCACGCGTTGGATCTTCGCATGGATGGCCTCGCGCAATTCGGGGATGCCGGCTGCCGGTGCATACTGGTTGTGTCCAGCCCGCATGGCTTCGTGAACCAGGTCACCCAAACGTTCATCCATGGGAAAATCCGGAAAACCCTGCCCAAGGTTGATGGCGCCATGCTCGCGCGCCAGCTGGCTCATCACCGTGAAGATGGTGGTGCCGACATGCGGGAGCTTGCTGGCGATAGGGACCCGCGGAACGGATAGCGACATGGGCCGAAGCTACGGCGGCCCAGGAAATGGAGCCCCCTCGATCAAGTCCTGGTCACTCCTGCGTCACCACCGCCGCCAGGTACTCCCTGTTCAGCCGTGCGATGTGCTCCAGGCTGATCCCTTTCGGGCACTCCACCTCGCAAGCGCCGGTATTGCTGCAATTGCCGAAGCCCTCCTTATCCATCTGTTCCACCATGGCCAGCGCGCGGCGCTTCGCCTCGGGCTTGCCCTGGGGAAGCAGTGAGAGCTGCGACACTTTCGCGGCCGTGAACAGCATCGCCGAGCCGTTGGGGCAAGTGGCCACGCAGGCCCCGCAACCGATGCAGGTAGCCGCGTCGAAGGCCTTGTCGGCATCATCCTTCGGGATGGGTACGGCGTTGCCATCAACCAGATTGCCGCTTGTATTCACGCTAACGAATCCACCTGCAGCCTGAATGCGGTCGAAAGCGCTGCGGTTGGTCGCCAGGTCCTTGATCACCGGGAAGGCCGTGCTGCGCCATGGTTCCACATAGATGGTGTCGCCATCCTTGAACTTGCGCATGTGCAACTGGCAGGTGGTGATGCCACGGCCAGGTCCGTGTGCCTCGCCATTGATGAAGAGGCTGCACATGCCGCAGATGCCCTCGCGGCAGTCGTGGTCGAACGCGATCGGGTCCTCGCCCTTGCGCACGAGGTCGTCGTTCAGCACGTCCAGCATCTCCAGGAAGGACATGTCCTCGGACACATCATTCACGGGGTAATCGACGATCCTGCCTTTATCGTTGGGGCCGTTCTGGCGCCACACTTTCAATGTCAGCTTCATGTTGCCCATTGCCCTTGCTGTTCGTTTTAGGTCGACCCGTTGGGTAGACGCTACAGGTGCTCAGATCCTATTTGTATGAACGTTGCGTCAGTTTCACCTCTTCGAAGGTCAGCGGTTCTTTGTGCAGATTGGCCTTGCCCGCATCGCCGGTCCACTCCCACGCGGCCACATAGGCGTAGTTGGCATCGTCGCGCTTGGCCTCGCCCTGCTGCGGCCCCTCCATTTCAGCGTACTCCTCGCGGAAGTGGCCACCGCAACTCTCGTTGCGGTTCAGCGCATCCACGCACATCAATTCGCCCAACTCCAGGAAGTCGGCCACGCGGCCGGCCTTCTCCAACTCCTGATTGAACTCGTTCGCCTTGCCGGTTACGCGCACATCGCGGTAGAATTCCTCGCGGATCTGGCGGATCTCAGCGATGGCTTCCTGAAGACCCTGCGCATTGCGGGCCATGCCGCACTTGTCCCACATCACTTTGCCCAGGCGGCGGTGGAACTCATCCACCGGCTTGGTGCCTTTGTTGTTGATGAAGTGGTTGATGCGATCCACCACCTCCTTTTCCGCTGCATCGAATTCGGGACGCTTGGTGTCGATGGGGCCGGTGCGGATGTCGTCAGCCAGGTAATCGCCCACGGTATAGGGGATCACGAAATAGCCATCAGCCAGTCCCTGCATGAGCGCTGATGCACCCAAACGATTCGCGCCATGGTCGCTGAAGTTCGCTTCGCCAAGTGCGAAAAGGCCAGGCACCGTGGTCTGCAGGTTGTAGTCCACCCACAGGCCGCCCATGGTGTAATGAACGGCGGGGTAGATCTTCATCGCGTGGTCATATGGGTTCTCGCCAACGATGTTCTCGTACATATCGAACAAGTTGCCGTACTTCTCGCTCACCACGGCGCGGCCCAGCTCGGTGATCTTCTCCTTGCCGGGGTTCTCGATCTTCAGCACGTTGGCTTGCAGCTTCCCATAGCGCTCAATGGCCGCGCCGAAGTCGAGGTACACCGCCTCACCGGTCTTGTTCACGCCGAAGCCCGCATCGCAACGCTCCTTGGCGGCACGACTGGCCACATCGCGCGGCACGAGGTTGCCGAAGGCGGGGTACCGGCGCTCGAGGTAATAATCGCGATCCGCCTCAGGGATGTCGCTGCCTTTCTTCCTGCCTTCCCGGATCGCCTGGGCGTCTTCGAGTTTCGCGGGCACCCATATGCGGCCGTCATTACGCAAGGACTCCGACATCAGCGTGAGCTTGCTTTGGTGAGTGCCGCTCACCGGAATGCACGTGGGGTGGATCTGCGTGTAGCAGGGGTTTCCGAAGTAGGCCCCGCGCTTGTGTGCCTTCCACGCAGCGGTGACATTGCTGCCCATGGCATTCGTGCTCAGGAAGAACACGTTGCCGTAGCCGCCGGTGCACAAGAGCACCGCATGCGCACCGTGGCGCTCGATCTCGCCGGTGATCAGGTTGCGGGCGATGATGCCGCGCGCCTTGCCGTCCACAACCACCACATCGAGCATCTCGTGGCGATCGAACATCTGCACCGCGCCCTTTCCAACCTGCCGCATCAGTGCGCTGTACGCACCGAGCAGCAACTGCTGGCCGGTCTGGCCGCGCGCATAAAAAGTGCGGCTCACCTGCACGCCACCGAAGCTGCGGTTGTCGAGCAATCCACCGTAGTCGCGGGCGAAGGGAACGCCTTGTGCCACGCATTGATCGATGATGTTGGCGCTCACCTCCGCCAAACGGTACACGTTGGCCTCGCGGGCACGGTAGTCGCCCCCCTTCACAGTGTCATAGAATAGGCGGTAGGTGCTGTCGCCGTCATTCTGGTAGTTCTTGGCGGCATTGATGCCCCCCTGCGCGGCGATGCTGTGCGCACGACGGGCACTATCTTGAAAGCAGAAGGCCTTCACGTTGTAGCCCATCTCGGCCAGGGAGGCGGCCGCAGCGCCTCCGGCGAGGCCCGTGCCCACCACGATCACGTCAATGCGGCGCTTGTTGGCGGGGGCCACGATGCGCATGTGCCCTTTGTGGTAGGTCCACTTCTTGTCGATGGGGCCGGGAGGGATCTTGCTATCCAATGCCATGTTCAGCGGAAGGTTGAGGGTTGTGAGGTTGATGAGGGGTTGAGGGTTGGAGCAACATCCAACCGTTCAACCTGCAACCTGCAACCAACGAGGGTCATGTGTGTAAGGCGCTTCAACGGTTCACGAACATCCAGACAGGGATCAAGGCGAAGAACACGGGCAGCACTACCGCGATGAAGACGCCGATGTTCTTGATCGCCGGGGTGTACTTGGGGTGATTGAGCCCCAGCGACTGGAAGGCGCTCTGGAAACCATGCAGCAGGTGAAAGGCGAGCACGCCCATCATCACCACGTACAGCACCACGTACCACAGTTCAGAAAAGGCTGCTGCCACCACGGTGTAGAGGTCCTTGTTGCCATCGGCATCCAAGCCAAGCTCTCCCCAATGCATCTCATACCAGAAGCGCTTCATATGGATCACCAGGAATACCAGTATGAGCGTTCCCAGCAGGGCCATGTTGCTGCTGGCCCAACTGCGGTTGGCACCCGCGTTCTCCCTGGCGTAGCGCACGGGGCGTGCCTTGCGGTTCTGGATGGCCAGCAGGAAGCCGTCGAAGGCGTGGAAGAGGATGCTCAGGTAAAGCAGGTAGCTGATCGCCTTCACCACCGGGAAGCTGGTCATGAATTTGGCGTAGGCGTTGAACTTCAACTGCCCCTCGGGGCTCATGTCCAGCAGTTGCAGGTTCCCCGCCAGGTGGGCGAATAGGAAGAGCACAAGGAAAAGGCCCGTGAGGGCCATCCAGTACTTCTTCGCCAATGAGGAGCCGAGTAGAGCCGATCGTGCCATGGTAGGTTGCTAACAGCGGAAAAGGGGGAAGCGTTCGCGGCCGCGAAGGTAGCGGACGTGTGCGAACGGTTAAGCTGCTGAAGGTCAGGTCGCCGGGTACTTCTTCTTAACCAGCGCGATCGACCTCTTCAGCATGCTCCGCAGCACCTTAAGGTCAATGTCGCCCAACCGCTTCACGTACAGGCAGCCCTTCGTGGCCCTGTGCCTGCCCAGTCCGGCCAGCACTTCAGGCTCCAGCACCTCAGCGCCGAGGTAAAGCACGATCTCCGGTCTGCGCGGACTGAAAGCCGCCAGGGGCGCATCGCCCTCATGGCCGCTGGCGTACTTGTAGTGGTAGGTGCCGTAGCCCACGATCGAAGGCCCGTACATATAAGGCTCCTCTCCAATGAGCTCGTGCATCAGCTTCATCAGCGTGCGGCAATCGTCGCGCACTTCCTCCTTCGGCTGCTTGTCAATGAAGGCATCGACACTGGCTGCGGTGGCGTGGGTCTTGTTGGGTTTGGGCATGGGACCAAAATATCACTCCACTCTCCGGGTCGGTGCCAAGGGGCCCAGAACAAGACTGAAGACACAAGACTCAAGTCCAAAGGACGAAGTAACCTTCACCTTGACCCCTTGTGTCTTCAGTCTTGTGTCTTCCCCTCCCGCTACCTTCGCTCCTTTCACCTACGCCGAGGTTTCGGCGAACACCATGCGTTACAGCCCCCTCTCAGCATCCACCTACCGCGAGCATCGCGCCCGTTTCCGCCAAGCCCTGGAGAAAGGCGGCCTCGCCGTCTTCCACAGCAACGACATCATGCCCACCAGCGCCGATGGGCACATGCCTTTCAAGCAGGCCAGCGACATCTTCCACCTGAGCGGCATCGACCAGGAGGAGACGATCCTGCTGCTCTTCCCCGACGCGATGGACCCGAAGGACCGCGAGATCCTCTTCGTACGCGAGACGAGCGAGCTGATCGCGATCTGGGAAGGCGCCAAGTTCAGCCAGAAGGAAGCGAGCGAGCTGAGCGGCATCGCCACCGTGCTGTGGACCACGAGCTACGAGGCGACGATCAAGCGCTTGGTGCCGCAGTGCGAACACCTTTACCTGAACAGCAACGAGCACCTGCGCCAGGGCAATGAGGTGGAGACGCGTGAGGAGCGCAAGAACAAGGAGCTGCGTGCGCAATATCCATTGCACAGCGTGAAGCGCAGCGCGCCGATCATGCACCGCATCCGCAGCCGCAAGACCAAGGAGGAGGTGGCACAGATCCAACGCGCGATCGCGATCACCGGCAAGGCCTTCGAACGCGTGTGCGGTTTCGTGAAACCCGGTGTGAAGGAGTACGAGATCGAGGCGGAGATCACGCACGAGTTCCTGCGCAACGGCTCGCGCGGGCATGCCTATACGCCGATCATCGCCAGTGGCTACAGCGCCTGCGTATTGCACTACATCACCAACGACCAGGTGTGCAACGACGGCGATGTGATCCTGATGGACTTCGGCTGCGAGTACGGCGGCTACGCGAGCGACCTCACGCGGTGCATCCCCGTGAACGGCCGTTTCACCAAGCGCCAGCGCGCGGTGTACGATGCGGTGCTGCGCGTGAAGAACGAGGCGACCCAATTGCTGCGCCCCGGCACCATGCTCGCTGACTACCACAAGGAAGTAGGCAGGATCATGGAGAGCGAGTTGATCGGCCTGGGGCTGCTGGACAAGAACGATGTGGCGAAGCAGGACCCTGAGAAACCGCTCTACAAGAAGTACTTCATGCATGGCACCAGCCACTTTCTGGGCCTTGACGTGCACGACGTGGGCCTGTGGAACGAGATGATCCAGCCGGACATGGTCTTCACCGTGGAGCCGGGCATCTACATCCGCGAGGAAAAGCTGGGCATCCGCCTGGAGAACAACATCCTGACCACGCGCGACAATCCGATCGACCTGTTCGCGGACATCCCTGTGGAGGCGGATGCTGTGGAGGCAATGATGAGCAGCAGGAAGGCCCTTGCCTAGATCCCGCTCGTGCGGAAAGGCGAGGCACGGTGCAGCGCAGCACACGAAAGGCTGAATAACGGTCGTTAAGTGAGGGCTGACACCTGCATACCTGAATCGCCTACCATGAACATCCGCTCCTTGGGAATTGCCGGGGTAATCCTCGGTATCCTGTTCAAAGTGCTGCATTGGCCCGGCGCCAACATCATTCTCATGACAAGCACCGCACTGACCATCGTGATGCTGGTGATCCTTCTTGTGCGGAAACCCGGACCATGGACCTTGCACGTACAGCGTCCGGCCATGCTCTTCGGCTCCATCGTCACCGCATTGACGGGAATGCTCTTCAAGGTGATGCACTGGCCAGGCGCCAACATGTTGTTGCTCCTGGGTATGGTCACCTGCGCAGCCTGGTTCCTTACTTCAGCCTACCATACACGCACCAGCGTGGTGCGCTCCTGAAGTGGCACGCATGGAACGAAGAAGCCCCGCAAGAGATCGCGGGGCTTCCTGCATTTCCGTTGGAAAGCTTACTCCTTCACGAACCGTGCATGGCGCGTTCCTTCCGCTGTGCGCACGACAAGCACATAATGCCCCGGGGTGAGCGTTGCGATGGAGACCTGTGAAGGCAGGTGCGCATACGACCCGGTGACCACACCGCGACCCACCGCGTCGAACACCTGCACCTCAGCGGCCATCGAACGTCCGCTCTGCTTTATGAACAGGACGTCGCGTGCCGGTACTGGATACACCTGCAGGTCGGTGGACAACCCTGACGGGACTGTCACGCCTTGCGCAAAGTCCACCGGGCACCATGGCTCCGCGTCACCTTGGGCTGTGTTCAAGTTGGCCATGAAGTATTCCTGCACGCTGTCCGTTCTTGCCTGAAGCGCCTGGACGCTGGCCCACGGTCCACCGCTGGCCGCGCGGGCGTATACGAAGGCCATGTGAACCTGCCGCGCATCACCCGGCTCCAGGGTGAAGGGACCTTGGGTGGCCAGGATGCGCCGGTCGCCACCAGGATTGCCCACGGTTATCTCCGACCACGGGGCCTGTGGCACACCAGCAGTTCCCGCGCCCACTGGATCGCTGATATCCGGGAAGCAGAACTTCGAGGGGGTGAGCGGGTCCGCGTTCGGGTCACTGATGTGACCATTGCCGCCATAGAGCTGCGGGGTGCCATCATTCCAGTACCCGGTCATGTGGTTGCGGAAATGGAAGGAAAGGGTGGGATCACCCATCGCACCGCCACTGTTCGTATAGGTCTTTGTCACTGTGAATCCATACCGTTCATTGTCGATGCTGCCATCCGCGAAACCCACGCCGTTGAAGGATGGCAACAGCCCGTCCGGTGAATTGTCCAAGCCATCCGTGTCCACCAGGGTGCCTTTTAACTGCACCATGCCGAAGGCAGGTGGCTGAGGGCCATAGCCGGGGCTGAAGCTGCTCTCGTCATCATTGTCCGCGTTGTACACATAGATCATGTTCCTGCGGGCATCGGTGCCGATGTGGTCATCCATGGGATTGCCCAGATCGAAATCGGCATAGAAGCCCTGGTAGGTCGAGGTGAGCGTAAGCGTACCACGATTGAAGAGGCGGTAGTGCAGGAACATGGTGTGTGCCAATGCGGGGTCAGGCGAGTCGAACGCATAGGCCATGCAGTGTATCTCCATCCCAATGGGCTGGCCCTGGGTATGCAGGTGCGGCTTCGCGTCATTGTAGATGAAGAAAACGGCCATATCACCCGGCACACAGGGATGATCTCCGGCCGCCGCATCGTAGGCACCATCGCCGTCATAGTCCGTGAAAGGGGCCAGATAGGTGGACTGGCCCAGGCTCACGTCCCCCATGGCAGGCCAGGAGATGAAGTCCGGTGGAATGGTATAGCCGCCCGGGAACTGCATATTGACATCACAGAGGGGATCGCTCAGGCAGTCGAAGTAGGCACGGTGCGCATCGATCTCGGCCCGGTGCACGGTCCAGACACGATCATACTGCATGGACACCGCAGCGGTGATGGTGCCACCCGTGCCCAGCGGACCGGGCCAGAAGTCCCCATTGGCGGGCCCTTCGAACTGTTGTGCGGCCAGGTGCAACATGCTGCTGGACGAAATGCCACTGATCCACATGCCCGCGTTGTAAAGCGTGTGGCGGCCTGAGCCCTGCGGCACCTCGAAATGCGATGCGTTCGTTCCCGGGGATGCACCGATGAGCCCATGGGCGTGCAACCGGGCGCGGATCATGTTGATGTCCAGTTCGCCGAATCCCTGGCCATGGGCCAAAGGAGCTGTGCATACAAGCAACGCGTGAAGAAGGTGTAGGGTGGAGCGCATGATCGTTGGTTTTCGTTCGTCTACAGCGCGCACTTCGCACTGCGCGAAAGCCAACATATCCCTGTACGGCACAAGGAACAAGCGTCGATCGGGCAACGGTCGATGAAAGGAAGGAAGCGGGCTCAGCTCACGGCACCCGACTGACCACAAGGAAGACCACCTCCACCTCGTTAGGCAGTGTCGTATCCATGATCAGTGTGTGGTACACCATACCCAACTCGTCGCGGTCCAGCACAATGCCGGCCACGGAGAGGCCACGATAGACCGGTACGGGTGTGATGATGCCGTTCACGCGACGCGGCGAAGTTGAAAGGGCTCCACCACCGAGACCTCGCCATCGAGCACCATCAGGAAGTACTCCTCTCCATCCAGGTCGGTGATGCGCACACGCGTTACCGGCCCGTTCACATCACCCGTCTTCACGATGCGCCCGTCCCGGTCACAGATATCGAAGAGGGCATCCTCGCTCCCGGGTTCATAGTCGAACATCAGGAACTTCTCGATCTGGTCTATGCGCAGGCGGATGGGGCGCGGAGCGGAGTTCATGGTGCGGGTGATACGGAACCGGCACCGCAGGGGTTGCATGGGGAAATGACAGGGCCCGGCCTGCCATGCGGCAGACCGGGCCCCGACCACCAAACCTGCCAGCCTCAATGGCCGGCCTCCATTCCTATCAATTGCCCTGGTCGTTGAAGATCCAGATGGGGGTACGTGTGCGTTCCATGGTTCCGAGGGGTTTTCGTTCGCGTGTTCCTTGGATGCCAAACTAAGCGCATGCCATCCGGAAGCCCAGTCGCATGCGAGGAACGGTCGGAGGTACACGGTGAACGGGCATGTGTGTGCTCTCGACCATCCTCACTGACCGTGAGGCACGTTACTTTTCACCCGGCATGAACGCACCTCCGCCTTTGCGCGCAGTGATCGTGGATGACGAGCAGCCCGCACGGGAGAACCTCAGGCTGTTGCTTGAACAGTTCTGCCCACAGGTGCAGGTGGTGGGCACGGGAGATGGGGTGGTGCAAGGGGCGGAGCGCATACGCACCCACCGGCCCGATGTCCTCTTCCTGGATATCCGAATGCCTTCCGGGGCGGAGGGATTTGACCTGCTGGACCAACTCGGTGAGGAAGCACCGTTGGTGGTCTTTGTAACCGCGTTCAAGGACTACGCGATCGAGGCCTTCCATGCCCATGCCGTGGACTACCTGCTCAAACCGATCGATCCGGATGAATTGCAGCGGGCCGTATTGGCCGTTCAGGACCGGATCGGGCAGCTGGACCATGACCCGGAGAAGCGGGAGGCCTACCGGGAGGACCTGCGCGCCATCTCGCGTGCCGTGGGCACTGCGGGATCGCGCATCACAGTGGACCATGCCCGCGGTTTCAAGCTGTTCGACCCAGGGAGCATCACGCATCTGGAGGCTGATGGCAACTGTACCTTGATCCACTTCTCGGATGGTACGCGCTACCTGGATACGCGGACCTTGCGGGTGTATGAAGAGTTGCTGAAGGAAGAACACTTTCTAAGGGTGCACCGCTCCCATTTGGTGAATCTCCGGCACGTACGCGAATACCTGCGCGAGGATGGGCATTGGGTGGTATTGGCGGGCGGGGCTCGTGTGCCTATAGCACGGGACCGCCTGGATGCGTTCCTGACCGCAGTGCGGCGCTGAGCCCGCCACTCCTCACAGACCGCCGATCACTCGATCAGGGTGGCGATCCACAAGTTGATGAAGCAACCGGTGGCAGGGACGGATAATTTGAGCACCAAAGCCCACACGCCATGGAGATCCGTGCCCTTATCGTCGATGATGAATCTCATGCCCGCGAGAATCTCCACCTGTTGTTGCAGGAGTATTGTCCCGAAGTACAGGTATTGGCCCTGGCAGGCAGCGCCACCGAAGCGCGTGAAGCACTTGCACACGGGAACATCAACTGCCTCTTCCTGGATGTGAAGATGCCGGGAGAGGATGGTCTATCCCTGCTTCATTCCGTCGACCATAACGACCTCGCCGTGATCTTCACCACGGCCCATGATGAGTATGCCCTACAGGCGTTCCGGGAGAACGCGGTGGACTTCCTGGAGAAGCCCATAGACCCAGAACTGCTGCGCCGTGCGGTGGGCAAGGCACACCGGCTGGTGGGTGATCCGGCCTCGGCCGATGCGCATCACAGTGCGATAAGGGTATTGATGAACGATCCCGATTCCCCCCTGAGCACACGGTTGGCCGTGCCCGGGCGTGATGGGCTCACCCTGGTGAAACATGATGACATCCTTTTCCTGGAGGCTAATGACAGCTACACCACGCTGCACCTGCGCGATGGGAAACGGACCATCAGCAGCAAACACATCCGTGTGTTCGAGACGAACCTGGACGCGAAGCGGTTCTTCCGTGTGCACAAGTCCTATATCATCAACCTGGAGCACCTCAAGGGGTTCAGCCGCACCGAAGGCAATATGGCGGTACTTGTCAATGGTTCGCTCATTCCCGTTTCGCGCCGTCGACTTCCCGATTTCCTGTCGTTGATCCAATCCTTCTAAGTAGCAATGCGCACTGCATGGCTGATGCCGCTGCTGTTGTCCGCAACGCTGTTGCAAGGGCAGCAGTACGGCTTCACGCGGTATGCTCCGAAGGACGGGCTGGCCCAATCACAGGTCCGTTGCATCGCGCAGGAAACGAATGGTCACATGTGGTTCGGCACCATCGGCGGGGCGAGCCGCTTCGACGGGCAGGTATGGGAGAACTATGGCACCCGGGAAGGCCTGCAGGACCTGCAGGTAACCGCCCTGCTCGAGGAGCCGAACGAAGGAATATGGATCGCAGCGGGAACCCACCTCCACCGTTGGTGGAATGGCCGATCGCAGATGCATGACCTGCCCGCGGAGTGGCCGGATGCGCGCATCACCGCGCTCGCGCATGACGCCAAAGGACGATTGCTCATCGCCTCCGAAGGGGCGGGCGTATGGAGGTTGGACAACGGCCACTGCGCCATGCTGGATGACTATCCACGTGATACAGCTGGTCATGTGCGGGAACTCTTCCTGGCTCAAGATCACACGCTCTATATCGGATTACGCAACGGTCTGCTGGCATACAGCAATGGAAGCTACCGGCATGTGACGCTCGACAAGGAGGAACCACCCAGCGTGAGCGCGATCGCACAGGACGGCCAGGGCACCTTGTGGGTGGGCACTTTTGGGGACGGGATATACGCGCTCGAGAACTCAGGCCGCGTCAGGCGCTTCACCATGGCCAATGGTCTGCTGCAAGACCACATACGCGACCTGATCGTGGACCGCAGGGGCCAGGTGTGGGCCTGTACCAAATTCGGCCTCAACCGGATCCAGGATGGGCGGGTCCGATCCTACAACATCCACCAAGGCATGCCGAACGACAACGCCTGGTGCATGTGGGAGGACGTACAGGGCCACCTCTGGGTGGGGACTGATGGTGGCGGTGTACTCCGGTTCGCAGGTGATGCCTTTGTCACCCTCACCACCCGCGAAGGCCTGTGCAGCGACCTGGTGATGTCCGTGGTGAGCGACAGTGAAGGCGACCTTTGGCTGGGCACATATGGTTCGGGGGTTTGCCGCCAGGATGCCATGGCCATGCTAACCACTTCTGATGGGTTGCCCAACAACACCATTTGGTGCGGCCTGCGGGATTCTCGCGGACAATTGTGGTTCGGCACCAGCGACGGTCCCTGCCGATTGGTCGATGGCAAGGTGCTGGCGTTGGTCGATCCAGGTGCGGTCATGGGTCAACGGATCCTGAGCATGTATGAAGACCCTGAGACGGGGATCTGGTTGGGCGCGCGTGAAGGCCTGTACCTCTTGGACCACGATGGACGTCTGCGCGCCTCCTATTCCACACAGGAAGGTGCGGGCCGCTCCATCCGCAGCATCCGCGCTTCCAGGAATGGCACACTGTGGCTGGCGACCGCTGACGGGCTGCGCTCCTTCCACCGCGGCAGCTTCTCCCGCATATTGGAGGATACGGAGGTCAACTGCCTGAGTTGGGATCAAGCTGATCGTCTTTGGGCGGGCACCAACAATGGCCTATACTGTTTGGTCGACGGTGGTTTGCTCCACTTCGACCTGGCCAGTGACCCGGGGGCACAGATCATCAGTCTGCTGAGCACGGATGGCGAAGGCAGGGTATGGGCGGGTACCAACAATGGCTTGTTCCGCCTGGACCCCGAAGCCCTCGTGACAGCGAAAGGGCAGGCCGTACGTTTCACTGATACAGATGGGCTGTTGAGCACGGAGTTCAACCTCAACGCCACTTTCCTGGACGCGCATGGCCGGATCTTCTTCGGCTCCAGTGGCGGCTTGCTGATACACCATCCCGAACGTATTCGTCATGCACTGCAAGCACCGCCGCCTGAAGTGCACATCACCGGGCTGCGCTCCTTCCTGCGCCCCACGGATTGGGCGGACCGCTGTGACAGTCTGTCCATACGCACCGGACTTCCCATGGGGCTCGCACTGCCCCACCGGCGCAACCACATCACATTCGACTTTAAGTGCGTGGAGCTGGTGCATCCCGAACGAGTGCTCTACAGATACCGGCTTGTTGGTTCTGATGAGGAATGGCTGCCCTCCACGAATGCCCGCTATGCCAGCTACGGCTCCCTGCCCCACGGTGACTACACCTTTGAGGCCATCGCGTCCCTCGACGGCCGGACCTGGAGCGCCCCAGCTCAGATCCACTTCCGCGTACTGCCGCCCTTCTGGCTCACCTGGTGGTTCTTCGCAGCATCAGCCATGGTGCTCACTGTTCTGGCTTATGGCCTTTATAGGGTGCGGCGTGCACAGCGTGAAAGGCGCGAACGCACGCGACACCTGATGCTTCGCTCACGCATGCTCCGCCTGGAGCAGCAGGCGTTGAACGCACATATGAACCGGCACTTCGTATTCAATGCGCTGAACAGCATTCAGTACTACATCAACCGGCAGGACCGCATCTCGGCCAATCGCTACCTCACCAGCTTTGCCCGTCTGATCAGACGCAACCTGGATGCCAGCCAAAGCGACACCACCTCATTGGCGGAAGAACTTGAACGGCTCCACCTCTATCTTGAACTGGAGCACATGCGCTTCAAGGACAAGTTCCACTATGAAGTGAAGGTGGAGCCCGGCACCCCGGTGGACCAGGTGCGCATACCGGCCATGATGTTGCAACCCTACGTGGAGAACAGCATCTGGCATGGCATCCTGCCCATGGACCGGTCCGGGAGCGTACGCATTGCGGTTGCTCGAGCATCGGGCTCAGTGATCCGCATTACGGTCACGGATGACGGTATAGGCCTGAGTGCCAGTCGAAATGCCCGTTCCAGTGCAGACGGAGACCATATCTCGCGCGGTATTGAGATCACCAAGGGCCGGGCCGACGTGATGCGGACCTTGGACCTGGCCCGGATCGACATTCGAGGCCCCGAGGAGATCCTTGATCCAAATGGAGCCGTAAAAGGCACCCAGGTCACCATCGAAATTGCGCTGAACGGCACATCACGAAAAGACCCGGAAAAATTGCGAACGGCTCAGGAGCAACCTATCTTTGGGACGTCATGAAAGCGCGGATATTGCAGGTAGGGATGCGCAGCATGTTGATCGGCATGGTGCTGCTATTGGCCGCCTGTGCCAAGGAAGAGCCTTTGGCACCGTGCGGAAAGGACAACACGGCATCACCGGGCGATACGCGCTCCATGACCCGTGATGATGGCTTTGAGGGCAGCACGATCCCAACCGGGACAGTGACCCGCGGCGGGGGTGAAAGCGGTGGCCCGGGTATCTCCGACGACGGGGATGATGAAGCCGACAAGGAGCGCAAGCGCAAAGCAAAACGCTGATCAGCCCATAGACCATTTTGGAACGGCCCGCTTTGCGGGCCGTTCCCTTTTCAGAGCACCCCGTTCCCCGTTACCAGCTACCCGGCACACACCGGCATAGCCTAGCTTTTACCTGCCCGAACCCGACCATCATGCCCAGCAAAGCTCTGGACCATGTCCACCGCCTGATCCATTCCATGGACAGGGCGGAGAAGCGCTACTTCAAGTTGTATACCTCCCGGCACATGCCGGGTGGAAAGAATGGAAGCCAGCGTCTCTTCGATGCCATTGCCGCCATGGAGAGTTATGATGAAGCCGCGTTGCTCCTGCGGTTCAAACATGAGCCGTTCGTCAAGCGCTTCGCCATCACCAAGCGTCGCCTTTACGAGACCATTCTGCGCAGCCTGGACGCGTTCCATGCTGAGCGCTCCGTGGACGATCGTCTGCGCCGACGCCTGCACGAAGTGGAACTGCTGCATCGCAAGGCGCTCTATGGTGATGCCAGGAAACATCTGGAAAGTGTGCGCAAACTGGCCAGGGAACATGAACGCCACACCGTGCTCCTTGAGGTGAACGAATGGGAGCGGCGCCTGATCGAGCGGGTGAATTACTCCGGGGCCGAGGGCGACACAGGAGATCACTTGACCAAACAGGCTGCGCTCCTGCATGAGGAAATGCGTACGATCGAGGAGCTCTGGGCGTTGAAGAGCAAGGTGTTCATGTGCATTTACAGGTCTGACTCACCGGGCATGACCGGCACGAACGATGTGCTGAAAGGTGTATCGAACAGTGCGCTGCTCCACAAGGCACGCAAAGCAGGAAGCAGCCGGGCACGCTATCTCCACCATCATATCCATGCAGCCATTGCCTTCGCTCAAGGCGAGTTGGCCAGGAGTGATGAGCACCTGGCCGCGAACCACACCTTGTTGATCACCCGAAGTGCACATTTCGTTGATCCGGAACAACTGCTCTTCGCGGTGCTGAGCAACAGGGTATACATCCACTCGCGTCTGGGTGACGTGCCTGGGACCGAGCAATTGCTGAAGGAATTCGATCGGTGGCCAAAGATCTGGAATGACCCCGGTGCCACAGACCTCCGGTCGCGTGTGTTCGCAACTGTGACCAGCCTGCGGCTTGCGTTGCTCGCCGATGCCGGCGAATTCGAGCAGGCATTGCAACTGGTACCGTCCATACGTGAAGGGCTCGAACGCCATGCCTCCGCAATGAGCCCGTTGCGACGGGAGAGCCTTTATCTTCAGCTGGCGTTCATTCACTTTGGTGCCGGACACTACGACCAGGCCACTCAGTGGAGCAACCGCCAGCTGAACGAGCCTGATGTGGATGAACATGGTGAGACCTACCACCTGGGACGCTTGTTGGACCTTATGATCCAGGTGGAACTCGCCAAGAAGGACCTGCTGCCCTATACCCTGCGCAACCTTGCCCGCTATCTGCGCACCCGGGGTGGACCCGGACCAATTGAAGAGGTGCTCCTTTCTTATGCACGCGCCACGCTCGACCGCAGCGCACAAGGTGGTCATACGAAGGCCCTGGAACGATTCGGTCAGGTGCTCACCGCAACTTCGAGCGATACGCGAACGGTCCGCATCATTACCCAGCTCAAGCTGGATGACTGGTGCGCGGCGAAGCGTTCCGGTGAGCCCTTCGCCGAGGTGGTGAAGGAACATGTACGGCGCTCACGGAACGCCGCCTAGCTTCGTTCGCTGCATGCATGCCGCTACATTCGTGGCATGCACGTTCACCCGGGCCATGCCTCTCCACCCGGCGGTGCCGGTACGCGCGCCATCGGAACGGCGTTCGCACTGAACCTGGGGTTCACGCTCGTGGAGCTCATCGGTGGGGTGTGGGTCAATAGTGCAGCGGTGCTGGCGGATGCTTTGCACGATCTGGGGGACTGTGTCATACTTGGAGCAGCCTGGTACCTGCAGATCCTGTCCTACAAAGGCAGCGACACCCGCTATACATACGGCTATGGAAGGTTCTCCATGCTGGGTGGATGGGCGGGAGCCTTTGTGCTGCTCGCAGGTTCGCTTTGGATGCTGGCCGAAGCGGTGCCACGGTTCTGGACCCCGATCGAGCCGCACTCGTTGGGCATGATCGCCCTGGCCGTATTTGGCATGGTGATGAACGGCCTGGCGGCATGGAGCGTGCATGGCCGCACTTCACTGACCGAGCATGCGGCGTTCCTTCATCTGCTGGAGGATGTGTTGGGCTGGTCCGCCGTCTTGGTGGGGGGCCTTGTCATCCACTACACAGGATGGCACTTCGTGGACCCTCTGCTCACCATCCTCATATGCGCGTTCATCATCTTTCAAGCGATCCGCATGCTGCATCGAAGCTCCGGTCTGCTCATGCAGCGCACGCCCGGTCATGTGGACCTGGCCCGGCTAATACAGGACCTTTCAAAAATTCCCCAGGTGACCGCCGTACGCGATGTGCATGCATGGTCCCTGGACGGCGTGCGATCGATCACCACCATGCATCTCCAAGTGAATACCCTTGACCGCGATATATCGGTGAAGGTGCGTGAAGAGGCACGTCACGTGCTCCATAGGCATGGGTTGCAACATGCCACCATCGAACTCGAAGCACCACAAGAGCGAACGGCCAATAATTGCGATCCCGCATGAGAAGATCCCTCTTCCGCACACTGGCATGGTTGAACCGCGCCCTGCTGCCATCGCTCTGGCGGAAGGACCTGCGCACCCTCAAAAGCTGGGAGAAGGCGGTGGTGGCCTGGCGCTTCTATGTGACCACACGGACATTGGAACCATGACCTCATGTGGTCCGTGATCAATGCGTGTTTGTTGCGGTCGCGGGCCGGCGATCTGACCAGGGGCGCGATCTCCCTCGTTGGGCTCATGCTCCTGAGGGTCCCCGCGTTCGCACAGGGACCCATGCTGGTGATCAACGCCGTGCAAAGCGTGGGCGCACCTCACGACCACATCGAGCTGTACAATGCGGGTGGCTCCGTCATCGCCTTGGAAGGCATCAGGCTTCATGCGGGCTCATTACGGCATCAATTCCCTCCGGGACTCCTGCTGGGTGGCCATGAACGAATGGTGCTTCACGCCACGGCAGATGATGGATCATCAGCGCTCCACATCCCCTGGCTGTTACCGGATGATGGCGGCACCTTGCTGCTGCTCGCCGCTGATGGCTTCACCCTTCTTGATGTTTTCACCTATCCTGTCATGCCAAGGGGATGGAGCATGGCGCGGTATCCCGCTGGAGGCACGGACGCCATATTCCTGCCCGACCGAGCCATGTGCAGCACGCTGGCGGTCCCACAAAACGATGAGCCACACACAGCTGCCACCCCCATTCCAGTCTGGACCTTGATGCTGGACCCGGGTGACCTGTACGATCCTGAACGGGGAATTGACGTGGAAGGCGCCCATGCGAACTATAGCCGCAAAGGGCGCAATTGGGCACGCCTTGCGCAGCTGGCGACTCCGGAAGACACCCTTGCACAGGGTGTTTCCGTGCGCATAGCCGGAAATGGTTCGCGAAGCCTGGCCAAACGTTCGTTCCGGATCGATCGCAAGGATGCTGGCGCCGAACCATGGCACTTCGACGCTGAAAGCCTGGTACTGCGCGCGGATGCACAGGGTCACGCGATACTGAACAACCTGTTGATGCAGGAACTGGTCGCCCGCGCCGGCCGTCATGTCGACGTGCTGCCTTCCATGCCAGTGCGCCTGACCATGAACCAGGAACAGCGAGGACTGTACCGGGTGATGCCGCGCCGAACTTCGAAATGGTTCGGAAGGGATGACAACCAGTCCCGCATTGCACTGGTGAACGGTCCCATGCTGGAAACGGACAGTTCCGGACTCAGGCAATGTCTGGAGCGCCTTCGCCATGGCGATCGCATCGAGGACATTCAGCTGTGCCTGGACCTGGAAAGCATGATCGACATGGCCTGCATGGACCTGTTCACCGGTCGTGTGGACCATGATCTGAACCAATGCGCATGGCGTATGGACCACCCCGAAGGCCGCTGGCGCTGGGTGATGCACGACATGGACCTGTGGGGTGGCATGGCCGACAACAGTGTGGACCTGCATTGCACAGCACCAGCGAATGAGACTTCGCTTGTGCGGGAGCTCATGCGGCATCCGCGAACGCGCACACCGTTCCTGAGCCGTCTGCAGGCCCTGCTGTCCACAGTGCTCTCCCCCCCTTCCACATTGCACATTAGCGACAGCCTCTACGCACATCTCGTAGATGCGTTGTGGGAAGATCATCGCATCTGGGCAGAACGCATGGACCGGCCCGATCCCGATCAAGCCAGAGCAGCCCTGGCATATTTCCTCGAGCACCGGCCGCACCGATTGCTTCGCCACCTGTCCGAACACATGCAAGACCCCATCCGCACCATTCGGATCACCGCGCCACCCACAGCCTTGGGTTGGGTCGAATGGGATGGACTGCGCCTGCCCCCGGGTACGGCACAGTTCCACGTTTTGCGCTCCGTGCCGGTGCGGTTGCGTGCTGTTCCCGCGGAGGGGATGGAGTTCGTTGAATGGAAGGAACTGGAGGATGCAGGTCCGGCGATCGTGGTGGAGCCGGGCGCACGATCGATCACCGCCGTGTTCCGTCCGGCGGCTGCTTCACACCGCCACCGCCTGCAATAGGCCGACAAGCATGGCGCGGCCATCGGTGTTCCCCAGGCGTTCATCGGCGGCACGCTCGGGGTGAGGCATCATGCCGAACACGTTCCTCGCTTCGTTGCACACACCTGCGATGTTCTCCACGCTGCCGTTGGGGTTGGCCTCATCGGTCATGCGGCCGTCCGCGTCGCAATAGCGGAACAACACCTGGTCGCCGTCATCAAGGCGCTTCAGCGTTTCCGCATCAGCATGGTAACGACCCTCTCCGTGTGCGATGGGGATCTTATAGGCCTGGTCCTTTAGACTGGCGGTGAGCGGTGTGCGAAAGGTCTGCGGACGGATGTGGATGTTGCGGCAGATGAAACGTTGATCGCGATTATGCAGAAGGGCCCCTGGCAGTAGATGTGCCTCGCACAACACCTGGAACCCGTTGCAAATGCCAAGCACCATCCCTCCTTTGCCGGCGTGTATGACCACCTCGCGCATGATCGGGGAGAACCGTGCGATCGCACCCGACCGCAGGTAGTCGCCATAGGAGAAACCACCGGGAAGCACCACCAGGTCACAACCCTTCAGGTCGTGCTCCTTGTGCCATAGCCGCTGAACGGGTGTGCCCAGCAGTTGCTCCATGGCGAAGACCATGTCCTCATCACAATTCGAACCCGGGAAGGTGACCACGCCACATTTCATGCGGCTAAATTAACCGTACCGGCCCACTGGCACCACAGGGCGAGCAGAAGCAGGCACCAGGCCGCCACTTCCTTGATGGCCCCATAGCCCGAAGGCGTGAACGGAAAACAAACGAACAGGCCGAGCGGTACACCGATCCAGGCTGGCGCCAGCTCACCGGTGAGCCACGCACCCAGGGCCGCCATGACGCCCAGCACCAGGAAGAGGCCGAGAAAGGCCGCCCTTACATTCTTGCCTCGCAGGTTCGCCCTCTGGTAGCTCGCGGCGAACGCCCCCAAGGTGGCCACCAGCAGCAGGGTCATCAACGCGACTCCAAGGATCACATAGAGCGCATTGGGAAATGACCATTGCACCGGGCTGACCAGCATGGTGGACAGGGGACGCCAGGATGAGCCGATCAGCACATGTCCACCCCAGGTGAGATAGAGAGGCAAGGCCACCCCCAGTAGCGGAAGGAGATAGGCGCGCCAGCGGAAGGGATGCAACACAGCTGTGGATGTCCACACGGCCACGACCAGAAACACATACTGGACCTGGAACAGGGCTGCGACACCAGCCCAAAGGCCAGCTTCGAACCACGGCGTGATCGACTTTGACCGCCCGGCACGTGCCCAAATGGCACGCACGGCCAGCAGGGCCGCCGGCATGCCCGCCAACACAGGGTCCAACGCCACTCCGGCCGGCCAAAGGCCAAGCAGCACCGGTATGTGTAACAGCGGCAGCCGGGTCCTTCGGCCGAAAAGTTCAATTTCATTGGCCAAGGCACCAGCCTGTACCGCCACGATCAGCACCGCCATGCCGGAAAGCACGGCCGGCAACCAGGGATGCCACTCCATCAGCCAGATCAGCGCCTGATAGAAGGGCATGCATCCCCCGGCCGGTGGGGTCCACCCCCGCATACCCAGAGGCACCGTAAGCGCCAGCACCAGCAAGGGCAGCGCCACAAAGCCCTGGGGGCGGTCCGTACGGAATAACGCGGCGACCATGACGTGTAGAACCGGGTTTATGCGGCGCCGGGAATATATTTGCCGCGTTCCAAGCGGGGACGGCCCGCACCCAAGTCACCACCCACCATGCAAGACATCTGGTTCGCCATCGCCCGCCTGTTGATGTTCACCTTCGATGCGTTGCTCGTGCCGTTCGGTTGGATGCCGGTGACCGCGATGATCCTGGTCATGGCCTTCGGTGCCATTTATTGGCTGATGCTGCAAGGCCGGTACAACCGTCGTGCGAAAGAGCGCAACGAAATGCCCTGACCGCTTCACGCCTGTTGGTGCGCACGCACCAGGTCGTGGCCGATGTCACTCCTGCAATATTTTCCTTCGTAGGCGATCAGTCCCGCATTGCGATAGGCATTCGCAATGGCCTGTTCCAGGTCCTTGCCGAAGGCGGTGATGGAAAGCACCCTTCCGCCATTCGTTTCCAACCGATCACCTTTGAGCCGGGTACCCGCTTGGAAGACAAGCGCCTCTGTGACCATCTCCACCCCCACGATCGGCTTGCCCTTGGCATATTCGCCCGGGTAGCCTTCAGAGGCCAGCACAATGGTCACTGCCGTGCGGTCGTCCACATCCACATGCCGCTCACTGAGCGTGCCGGTGGCAATGCCCTCGCATAGGTCGAGCAGGTCGCTCCGCAACCGGGGCAGCACCACCTGGGTCTCGGGGTCACCCAGCCGCACGTTGTATTCGATCACGTAGGGTTCACCATTCACGTTCATCAGCCCGATGAACAGGAAGCCCTGGTATGCGATGTCATCCATGCGAAGCCCACGGATGGTGGGTGCCGCGATGCGATCGTGTACTTTCTGCATGAACTCCTTGTCCGCGAAAGGAACGGGGCTTACCGCGCCCATTCCACCGGTGTTCGGGCCCGAGTCCCCATCGCCAATGCGCTTGTAGTCCTTCGCCGCAGGCAGCATTTTGAAGGACTGCCCATCCGTGACCAGGAAGGCGGACAACTCTATGCCATCCAGGTATTGTTCGATCACCACCCGACGGCCAGCGTCACCATGCCGCTTGCCGCCGAGCATCTCCTTGATCACTGCCGCAGCCTCCCGCTTGTCCGATGTGATCACTACTCCCTTGCCCTGTGCCAGACCGTCCGCCTTGATCACGAAGGGTGCCGGGATATGCTCAAGGTGGGCGATGGCATCCGGCAGCTGGGTATGATCGAAGGCGCGGAAAGCCGCCGTGGGGATGTTGTGACGGTACATGAACTCCTTGGCGAACTCCTTGCTTCCCTCCAGCCGGGCAGCCTGCTTACGGGGGCCGATCACCGTGACCTTGCCCGCCAATTCCGCATCATCGGCAATGCGATCATGGAAGCCATCCACCAACGGACCCTCCGGGCCCACCACCACAATTCGGATCTGTTTCTCCAGTATGAACTTGCGCAGGCTCTTGTGATCGTTCAGGTCCAGGTCCACCGCGCGCCCATGGCGCAAGGTGCCAGGATTTCCCGGAGCCACGTAAAGTTCATCGAGCAGGGAACTCTGCGCCAGCTTCCACGCCAGCGCATGCTCACGGCCACCCCCACCGATCAAGAGTACGTTCATCGCAATGCTTTCGCACAAAGGAACAACGGCACGGGGCTGCAGCCAGTGCTTGTTTTCAACAAATGAACAGGGCCGCGCCATGGTGGGCATGGCGCGGCCCTGAACGGTAACACCTCAGTGTTGATGCGCCACGCGCTTGATGCTGCAACCCAGGTTGCGCGTGGTGGCGGGATCGGGAGCATTACCTGCAACAACAGCCTTGATGGCGTCCTGCACGTAGTGCTGCTTCACCGCATCCGCACTCTCCACGCTGTCGTCAATGGCACCCTTGTATACCAACTTGCCACCCTTGTCAAAGAGGAAGACATGTGGCGTGGTGCGCGCGCCGAAGGCATCGGCCACCTTGTGCATCTCGTCCAGCACATAGAAGCCCTTGTAGCCCTTTGCGCGGTAGCGCAATTGCATGTCCAGGAAGCCGTCCCCGGCCTCGCGCTTGGCCTCGTTGCTGTTCACCAGCACCATGCCCACCTTGTTCTCGCGGCAGTAGTCCGCCAGGGCGGGATAGCGGCCTTCCCAGCCTTGGCTGCCCTCACTTCCCACCACGAATGGGCAAGTGTTGCAACTGAACACCACGAGCAGTCCATTGCTGCCAGCGGCATCCTTCAGGGTGATCTCCTTTGCCGTGACATCCTTCATACGGACGTCAGCAGCGGGCATGGCATCGCCGATCTTCAGGTCCGGCAGGGGGTCATGCATCAGGCTCATGGAAAGGAGCATCAACGGAGCTCCCAATGCGATCTTCGAGTTCATGGCAGTAATGTTGGAGTGAACAAAAGTAGCGCAAGTCGCTCATCGACCTCGGACCGCGATGGTGAGGTGCCCGCGATCCGGTGGTGGCGTGGTCACCAAGGCTGCCTTTAGTGCCCTGATGGGATCAACCCTTCCTGAGAACCGCACCAAGCTGGCCGGGCTTGGCGCCCAAATACTTCATGAAGCCCCCGATCCGGAACCATGTGGCCGGCGAGAACGGCGCCTGCAGAAGCCCAAGGCCAAGACTCACCCCTTGTGCAACGACGCGACGCAGACCGCTTTCCCCGTGCAATAGTGGCTGCACCGGCTGTACGAAGTGGTCCATCTCTTTCAGGTCGGCCACGACCAATCCCGAACTGCGGGCCCAGCGTTCAACCAACTCTGCATCGCACACCCACTTGTGATTGGGGTCAGGGCGTTTCTCGTTCAGGGGGAGCAACACCACGATCATGCCAGTGATAGCCAGGTTCCTGCCCAGCCGGGTCAATACCTCAACAGGGTCGTCCAGGTGTTCCAGCACGTGGCTCAATACGATCACATCATACACACGGTCTGCCGCGAGCAAGGGATGCTCCTTCCAATGCGCCACATCCATCTGCTGGATGTCATCGACATTGAACTTTCGGGCCGTGAGCATGGCACGCACTGCTTCCACATTCTCCCTGTCCACCTCCACGCCAGCGATGCTGCATGAGGGATGACAAGCCCGGAAGAGCGTGCCTGTGCCAAAGCCATAGTCCAATATGCGGATGCCGCGCAACGAAATACCATTCAAACCCAGCATGTGCTGCACCGCCTTCACCTTGGCGGTGCGCATATAGGCAAGGTGGTAGAGCGCACCCTGCCTTCCGCGGTAGACGGAATAGAACTTCTCCTGGTCCTTGATCTGTTCGTTCATGTTCCCAGCATATGGCCCTTCCAGATCACTGTAGGCCGGTCCACATGGAATACCCGACGTTCATGCGATACCCCTAGTGGGGTTGAAGGATCTGGACGGTAAATGACATAGTCGAACGGGCGCTGCCGGTAGTAACCACTTAACGCCTTGCGCATGTAGTCCACACCACGCACGATCGGTGTGGCCAAATGGTCGAGCGGGGAAAGGCCCGCCTTCACGCGGGACATCTCCTCCCGTGCGCGCGGGCTCATGCCGAGGTTGCCGCCGGTGTCCGTAAAGGTGGAAAGGAAGGCATCGTGGACCTCAATGCGTGCCCCCTGTTGGAGGACGGCACATATCCAGGCCCAATCACCCATGGCCTTCCACGCCGGGTCGAAGAGGCCCCCCCTTGGTCCATGGACCAAGTGCCTTCGGAAGAAGAGCGAACTGCTGTGCAAAGGCAGCCTGCCTCGCTTCAGAATGCCAGGTGTGGGAATGACCGCCTTGCGATGACAGAGATACCGGCCTTCCTCATCCACCACCACCGTATGTCCGATAAGGATGTCAACTTCCGGATGGCGGAGGAAGTGGTCGGCCACAGCCGCCAGCGCACCGGGAAGGTACTGTTCATCGCAGTTGAGCCACGCGTGTACGTCTCCAGACCCACGCCGGATCCCGCGATTGATCGCGTCGTACATCCCGTCATCAGGCTCCACCAGGCCATTTATATCCGGTCGGGTGGCCAACCATTCCGCCGTGCCATCACGGCTGCCACCGTCCTGCACCAAGTGCTCCACCTCCACTCCAGGGCTTCGTTGGTCGGCCACGGAGGCGGCATTCAACCGAAGGAATGCGAGCTGACCAAAACTCGGTGTGGTGATCGAGAAACGCATGGGATCCGGTGCAATTCCCCGACTCAGAGCGGAATGTTGCCATGCTTGCGCTTCGGCATGTGGTCCACCTTGTTCCGCAGCATGCGCAGTGCGTGTATGATACGGCTCCGGGTCTCCGAGGGCCGGATGACCTCGTCCACATAGCCGCGCGCGGCGGCCTCGTAGGGATTGGCGAAACGGTGCTGGTATTCCAACTCGCGCTCCTTCCATTTCGCCTGTGGGTCCTCGGCCTTGGCGATCTCTCCTTTGAAGATGATCTCGGCCGCCCCTTTCGCGCCCATCACCGCGATCTCGGCAGTGGGCCACGCGTAGTTCATGTCAGCCCCGATGTGTTTGCTGTTCATCACATCATATGCACCACCATAGGCCTTGCGGGTGATCACGGTGATGCGCGGCACGGTGGCCTCGCTGAACGCGTACAGCAATTTGGCCCCGTGGTTGATGATACCGCGCCACTCCTGATCGGTGCCGGGCAGGAAGCCGGGCACATCCACGAACACGAGCAACGGGATGTTGAAGGCATCACAGAAACGCACGAATCGCGCCGCCTTGATGCTGGCATCAATGTCGAGCACTCCCGCCAGTACCGCGGGCTGGTTGGCCACGCAACCCACCACCTGACCCGCCACGCGCGCGAAGCCAATGACCATGTTGCGCGCATACTCCGCATGCACTTCCATGCTGCTGTCCGGATCGATCACCGCATTGAGCACCTCGCGGATGTCGTACGGTTGGTTCGGGTTCGCCGGAATGATCGAGTCCAGCAATGGCCGCGATTCGTTGCCCTCCTGGTAAGGGACCAGAGGGGCATCCTCTTCACAGTTGGAAGGCAGGTAGGACATCAGACGGCGAAGCTGGCGGATGGCGTCCAGTTCGTTCGCTGCCGTGAAGTGCGCCACACCGCTTTTGCTGGCATGCGTGGATGCCCCACCCAGCGCTTCACTGCTCACCTCCTCGTGGGTCACCGTCTTCACCACGTTGGGACCCGTGACGAACATGTAGCTGGTACCCTCGGTCATGAGCACGAAATCGGTGAGCGCGGGACTGTACACCGCGCCACCCGCACACGGGCCCAGGATGGCGCTGATCTGCGGCACCACCCCGCTGCTGCGTACATTGCGATAGAAGATGTCCGCATAGCCCGCAAGGCTTACGACCCCTTCCTGGATGCGCGCACCGCCGCTATCGTTCAATCCGATCACCGGTGCGCCGTTCTTCAGGGCCAGGTCCATGATGCGGGCGATCTTGGCGGCATGTGCCTCCGCCAGCGAACCGCCCAGCACGGTGAAGTCCTGTGAAAAGACATACACCAGCCGGCCATCGATGGTGCCGAACCCGGTGACGACCCCGTCCCCCAGGAACACCTGCTTATCCAGCCCAAAGGCGGTGGAGCGGTGCGTCACCAACTGACCGATCTCCTGAAAGGAGCCCTCATCCAGCAGGAGGCCCACGCGTTCGCGGGCCGTGAGCTTGCCCTTTGAGTGCTGGGCCTCGATACGGGCCGCTCCGCCACCCTCCAGGGCCTTGGCAGTACGATTCTCCAGTTCCTCGAACTTCTCATTCATGGGGTGTCTTGCCGGCCAGCGGGTGGATGGGCCGCCGGACGGCGAGCGAAGATAGGCGGGCGTCCTTTCTATCTTGCCCACATGGCCCTGCGTTTCGCCGACCTGCCTGTACGGACCAAATTCCTGATCACCCTTGGAATTCCCGTGCTGGGTATGGTGCTCCTCATCGGCAAGCAGGTGGACTCCAGCATCAAGCGCCGCAATGTGCTCCAGTATATACGCGAGCAGTCGGTGCATATCCAGTTGCTCGCGGGGGCCATGCACGAAGTACAGAAAGAGGGCGGATTGGCCATAGCCTTCCTAACCAGTGTGGAGCCGAGCAGTGCCCGCCTGAAGGTGCAGTACGACATGACGGATGCGGCCATTCGCGCCCTGCGGCAGCCCGAGGTGGAGAAGGATGGAACGGTCCTCACCCTGAACGCCTTCACCAGCCTGGAGGTGCTTCGCCAACGCATACGGGAACGACGCGTGGATGCGCGCGAGGTGGACATGGCCTACCGTATCATGAAGACAAGTCTGCTGGATGACCTCGGACGCGTGGCCCGCCTGGCCCTCGATCCGGAATCGAAGGACAAGCTCTACTCCTTGCTCAGCCTGCTCTACGCCAAGGATGCGTTGGGCTCGATGCGGTCGGCCCTCACCCGTGCACTTTCCGAGCCGGGCTTCGGGCCGGATGAGATGGGCGATCTGCTGGCGCTGACCTCGCAATACGGCACCAGCCTGGCCCTTTTCGAACGCGACGCCCCGACAGAGGTGATCGAGTTCCACCGCACCACCAATACCGGTCCGGAGATCGACCTGCTCAACACCGTGCTGGGCACCCTGCGGGAGCATCGGTCACTGGGCACTGTAGGCTTGAGCGCTGCCCAGTGGTGGCAGCTTTCCACCAACGCGGTGGAGCGATTGAAGTTCGTGCAGGACGTGGGTATTAAAGGCATCCAGGAGGGCACGCGGCGCAACCTGCGGGATGCCGAGGTGCGGTTGCTCATCGTGCTCGTGGCATTGGTGGGCGTGCTGGGAGCCGTGGCGTTCCTGGCCTTTGTGATCATGCGCGGCATCCGCGATACGGTGAACGAGGTGTCCAGCGCGGCACAAGCCCTCGCGCGCGGCGACGTGCGTGCGCATGTACCCGTTCGATCGAACGACGAGGTGGGCCATATGGCCGGGGCGTTCAACGGCATGATCGACAACATCCGCTCACTGGCCGCCAGCGCAGAATCCATCGGCCGCGGCAACTATGACACACCGGTGATCGTGCGCGGCGAGCAGGATGTGCTGGGCCTGGCCTTGAATAGGATGCGGGAGAACCTGCGCCAGGCGCGCGAACGTGACATGGACCATAACCGCGTGTTACAGGAGGAGAAGGAAAAGCTCGAACAGGCGAACGAACGCATCCACGTGTTGATCAAGGAGATCCACCACCGGGTGAAGAACAACCTGCAGGTGGTGGCCAGCCTGCTCCGGCTTCAAAGTGCCACCATCGATGATGCCCACCTGCAGCAAGTGTTCGATCAAAGCCAGAGCCGTGTGGCCAGCATGGCGCTCATTCATGAGAAATTGTACAAGGGCGATGAACTCGCCAAACTGGACCTGGCCCTCTATCTGAAGGAGCTCTTCGCGGAACTGGTCCAATTGAACAAGGTGCATGATGGCATCCAGTACCGCACCTCGATCGATACCGGACTCGCGCTTGACCTGAACACCATGGTGCCCCTCGGGTTGATCCTGAACGAGCTCATCACCAACTCATTCAAACACGCATTCATGGGCCGCGAGCAGGGCACCATCCTGCTATCCATCCACCAGGCCGGTGAAAAGACCTACGACCTGATCTACAAGGATGATGGGGTAGGCATGCCGCGGACGGAAAGTGGCGAGGGCCCGGGAACGCTGGGCATTTCGCTCATCGAAAGCCTTGTAGACCAGCTCAACGGCTACATCACCGTGGACAGTGGCCCCGGTGGGACGCACTACCACATCCGGTTCCGTGCGGACGAGCGCTGATGCGCGGGGTCAGGCCTTCGCCAGTTCGGCCTCCACCTCCTCGGTCAACTCCATGTTGTGGTACACGGCATTGACGTCATCATCTTCTTCGAGCATCTCCAACAACCGCTGCACGTTGCGTGCGCCCACCAGATCGGCGGGAATGGTGGTCAGTGGAAAGCGCTTCAATTCCGCGCTCTTCACCTCGATACCCATGCTCTCCAGCTTCTGTTGCATGGCACCAAAACTCTGGAAGGGGGTGTAGATCACGAAGGCATCCTCCTCGCGCACCACGTCATCCGCTCCTCCATCGATCACCTCCATCTCGAACTCATCCGCGTCCTTCCCCTTCAATGTCGCGTTCTCCACCACGAACTCGGCCTTGCGCTCGAACACATGGGCCAGTGAGCCACTTGTGCCCAGGGTGGCTTCACACTTCGTGAAATAGCTGCGCACATTACCCACCGTGCGGTTGGGGTTGTTGGTGGCCGCGTCCACGAATATGGCGATGCCTCCAGGCGCATAGCCTTCATAGGTCACCTCGTTGTAGTCCGCATCCTCACCACCCGCCGCCTTCTTGATCGCCCGATCGATGTTGTCCTTGGGCATGTTGGCCCCGCGCGCGTTCTGGATGGCCATGCGCAGGCGCGTGTTCGCCTCGGGATTGGGGCCACCCGCTTTCACGGCCATGGCGATCTCCTTCCCGATGCGGGTGAACATCTTGCTCAGCTTCGCATTGCGGGCGAAGATCTTGTGCTTGCGCTTCTCGAATATGCGGCCCATGTGGGGGAGGTTCTAAAGAGGCGCGAAAATAGGGCGCTTCGCGCAGTCCGGCGCGCGCCAGGGTCTCAGCTCCGTTTCAAGAAGGCGTCCCATCCCTGCGCGGTCAATTCGTGCTCGCCACCCTGCCGGTCCACCAACCGGTAGCTGCTGTTCTTATCCGCCATATGCCCCACCACCGTCAGATTCGGGTTGCCCTTGATCTTGTCGTAGTCGGACTGGGCGATGGTAAAGAGCAGCTCATAGTCCTCTCCTCCGTTCAGGGCACAGGTGGTGGGATCAAGGTTGAAGTCGCGGGCGGTCTGGTAGGTGTGCGGGTCGATGGGCAATTTCTCGTCATAGATGCGAACACCCAGACCGGAGTTGCGGGCGATGTGAATGGCCTCGCTGGCCAGGCCATCGCTGATGTCGATCATGGCCGTGGGCTTCACCTCCATTTGCTCCAGCAGTGTGATGATATCCTTGCGCGCCTCGGGCTTCAGCTGGCGCTCCAGGATGTAGTCGTGTCCTGCCAGGTCGGGCTGCGCACCGGTCTCGGTGTACACGGCCTTCTCACGCTCCAGGATCTGCAGGCCCATGAAGGCGCCTCCCAGGTCGCCGCTCACCACCAAAAGGTCATTGTCCTTCGCACCACTGCGGTATACGATGTCCTCCGGACGCGCCGCACCTATGGCCGTCACCGCGATGATCAAACCGCTACGGCTGCTGCACGTATCTCCCCCGACCAGGTCCACGCCATAGTTGCGGCAGGCCAGCAACATGCCCTCGTAAAGCTCATCCACGGCCTCCACCGGAAACCGGTTGCTCAGGGCCAGCGCCACGATCACCTGCCGGGGCGTGGCGTTCATGGCGTACACATCGCTCAGATTCACCACGATGGCTTTGTAACCCAGGTGCTTCAGCGGTGCATAGCTCAGATCGAAATGCACCCCCTCCACCAGCATATCGGTGGTCACCACCTGGTGCAGACCCTGCGGGTCGATCACTGCGGCGTCATCACCAATGCCCTTGACGGAAGAGGGTTGGACCAGATGAATACGTGAGGCCAGGCGTTCGATCAGGCCGAATTCGCCCAAGGCGGACAATTCGGTGCGGGAGGGGGTATCGGACATGAGGCGGCAAAGGTGGGAAGGAGTCCGAACCGGTTCTCCTCTCCGTTGTTCCACCTTCTCCCTTGGTCACCCGCCCCAAGGGCGCTACCTTTGCGATCGCCTACTTATTTAGACCGTTTCTAAACAGGCATCGCAGCCATGATCAAAGTCTCCGAACCCGCTAAGGCTGAAGTCACTAAGCTCCTCGGCATGGAAGGCCGCGGCCCCGACCATTTCGTCCGGGTGGGCGTGAAGGGCGGCGGCTGCTCCGGGCTGATGTACGACCTGGAGTTTGACGATCAGATGAAGGACGGTGACAAGGTCTTCGAGGACAACGGCGTGAAGGTGGTGGTGGACAAGAAGAGCCTGCTGTACCTGCTGGGCACCACCCTCGACTTCAGCGGCGGCCTCAACGGCAAGGGCTTCCAGTTCATCAACCCCAACGCCAACCGGACCTGCGGGTGCGGGGAGAGCTTCTCGATCTGAGTTCACCACAGAGACACGGAGAGCACAGAGGAAATCCAAATGGCAAAGTCCACACGAGTAACACAGTCGAACGGGGAATGCTCATTCTCTGTGTGCTCTGTGCCTCTGTGGTGAAGCACTCCAATGGCACAAGACACCGACGATATCCTGCGCGAGGTCACCTCGAAAGAGTACGCCTACGGCTTCGTTACGGACATCGAGAGCGAGAAAGCCGCGAAAGGCTTGAACGAGGACATCGTTCGCTTCATCAGCGCGAAGAAGAACGAGCCCGCGTGGATGCTGGAGTGGAGGCTCGAAGCCTTCCGCCTGTGGCAGAAGATGGAGGAGCCCACCTGGGCCCACGTGCACTACCCGAAGATCGACTACCAGAACGCCTATTACTACAGCGCGCCGAAGAAGAAGCCCACGCTCAACAGCCTCGACGAGGCCGATCCGGAGCTGATCAAGACCTTCGAGAAGCTCGGCATCAGCATGGAGGAGCAGAAGCGCTTGGTGGGCGTAGCGGTGGATGTGGTGTTTGACAGCGTGAGCGTGAAGACCACCTTCCAAGCCACGTTGAAGGAGAAGGGCATCATCTTCTGCTCGTTCAGCGAAGCGGTGAAGGAGCATCCTGAGCTGGTGAAGAAGTACATCGGCAGCGTGGTGCCGCGCACCGACAACTACTTCGCCGCGCTCAACAGCGCCGTGTTCAGCGACGGCAGCTTCTGCTACATCCCGCCGGGCGTGCGCTGCCCCATGGAACTCAGCACCTACTTCCGCATCAACGAGGCCATGACCGGCCAGTTCGAGCGCACACTGCTGATCGCCGACGAAGGCGCGTACGTGAGCTACCTCGAGGGCTGCACCGCACCGATCCGCGACGAGCACCAGCTGCACGCCGCCGTGGTGGAACTTGTCGCCCTGAAGGACGCCGAGATCAAGTACAGCACCGTCCAGAACTGGTACCCCGGCGACAAGGACGGCAAGGGCGGCATCTACAACTTCGTCACCAAGCGCGGCCTGTGCCTGGGCGAGCGCAGCAAGATCAGCTGGACGCAGGTGGAGACCGGCAGCGCGATCACGTGGAAGTACCCCAGCTGCGTGCTGAAGGGCGATCACAGCATCGGCGAGTTCTACAGCGTGGCGGTGACCAACAACCGCCAACAGGCCGACACCGGCACCAAGATGGTACACATCGGCAAGGGCACGAAGAGCACCATCGTGAGCAAGGGCATCAGCGCGGGTTTCTCCAACAACAGCTACCGCGGCCTGGTGAAGATCGGCAAGGGCGCGAAGGGCGCCCGCAACTTCAGCCAGTGCGATTCCCTTCTGCTTGGCGACCGTTGTGGGGCGCACACCTTCCCCTACATCGAGAGCGAGAACCCCAGCGCCATGGTGGAGCACGAAGCGACCACGAGCAAGATCGGCGAGGACCAGATCTTCTACCTCAACCAGCGGGGCATCGAGACGGAGAAGGCCGTGAGCCTGATCGTGAACGGCTACTGCAAGGAGGTGTTGAACCAATTGCCGATGGAATTTGCTGTGGAAGCGCAGAAGCTTCTGGCCGTTTCACTTGAAGGGTCCGTTGGATAAGAACGAATGATCATGTTGAAGATCTCGAACCTGTACGCCCGCATCGAGGGCAAGGACATCTTGAAAGGACTGAACCTGGAGGTGAAGGCGGGGGAAGTGCACGCCATCATGGGCCCGAACGGCAGCGGCAAGAGCACGCTCGCCAACGTGTTGGCCGGTCGCGAAGAATATGAAGTGACCGAAGGCTCCGTGACCTATCAAGGCCAGGACCTGCTTGAGCTTTCCCCCGAGGAACGCGCATGGAAAGGCATCTTCCTCGCCTTCCAATACCCGGTGGAGATCCCCGGCGTGAGCAACATGAACTTCCTGCGCACAGCGCTGAACGAAACGCGCAAGGCCAACGGTCTCGCGGAGCTCGGCGGCAAGGACTTCCTCACGCTCGTGCGTGAACGCGCCAAGCTGGTGGAGATGGACGCCGACCTGATGAACCGCAACCTGAACGTGGGCTTCAGCGGTGGCGAGAAGAAACGCAACGAGATCTTCCAGATGGCGATGCTCGAACCCAAACTCGGCATCCTCGACGAGACCGACAGCGGCCTGGACATCGACGCGCTGCGCATCGTGGCCGGCGGGGTGAACAAGCTCCGCTCCAAGGACAACGCCTTCATCGTGGTGACGCACTACCAGCGACTGCTCGACCACATCGTGCCCGACGTGGTGCATGTGATGGCCGACGGCCGAATCATCAAGAGCGGCCCGAAGGAACTGGCGCTTGAGCTGGAGGCGAAGGGTTACGACTGGATCAAAGCAGAGACGGTGTAGCGTCGACCCACTGGGTCGACCCGAGACGATCGAACGATGAACACCGCAACAATGACCGATCCGAAAGCAACGGTGCTGCCGTTGTTGGAAGGAAGCACCTGGCCCGACGCCGCCGAGGCTCTGGCCCAGGTACACGCGCTGCCCGTGCCCACCAGCAAGACCGAAGCGTGGAAGTACACCCGCGTGGGCAAGCTATTCAACCAGCCCTATGCCGCACCGAAGGGCGATGTGAACGTGGCGCTGCCCGCCCGCCTTCCCTTCGAGTCCACGCGTGTGGTCTTCGTCAACGGCCACTTCCGCGCGGACCTGAGCGATGACCTGAAACGCCAGAAGGGTGTCGTCATCGACAGCCTGCAGCACCACCTGGCACACGGCCCCGTGAAGGTCCACTACGGCACGCTGGCGCCCACCAGCGAGCGGCTTTTCACCGCCATGAACACCGCCGCCCCCACCGACGGTCTGATCCTGCTGGTGACCAAGGGCGTGAAGGTGGAGCGACCGATCCACGTGCTGCATGTGACCACGTCAGCACGCCAGCTGGTCCAACCGCGTGACCTCTTCATGCTCCATGAAGACGCTGAGGCCGAAGTGATCATCGAGCACACCGCCCTCGATACACCCGAGGTTTTCGTCAACAGCGTGCGCGAGTGCGTGGTGGGCGAAGGCGCGAGCCTCACGGTCCACAAGCTGCAGCACGAGGACAACGGACCTGCCAGCATCAGCTTCGAGGGCGTATGCGTGACGGCGAAAGGCCACTTCAGCATCAGCACCACGACATTGGATGGCGCGCTGATCCGCAATGAGGTGAAGGTGTCGCTGGCCGGTCCGGAGGCGCATGCCGAGCTGAACGGCGTGTACCTGCTGAACGGCACCACGCACTGCGACAACCACACGTACATCGGTCACGATGTGCCGGACTGCACCAGTGACGAGCTCTACAAGGGCATCGTGGCGGGCAAGGGCACCAGCGTGTTCAACGGCAAGGTGTACGTGAAGCAGGATGCCCAGCGCACGCGGGCCTACCAGAGCAACGCCAACATCCTGCTGGGCGACGATGCCAAGGTGTACACCAAGCCCGAGCTGGAGATCTACGCCGACGACGTGAAGTGCAGCCATGGGTGCACCATCGGCCGCCTGGACGAGAAGGGGCTCTTCTATCTGCGTTCGCGCGGAGTGAGCGAGGCCGAAGCGCGTCGCATGTTGTCGCATGCGTTCATGACGGACGTGTTGGAGCGCATCACGAACGAAGACTGGCGGAAGCACCTCGCGTCGCTCATCGATGCGAAGCTCGAAGCGCTATGAGCACCAAAGCTGACACGGTCGTGAAGAAGGGCTACAACGTCGAAGAGATCCGTGCGCAGTTCCCCATCCTGAAGGAATTGGTGAATGGCAAGCCGCTCGTGTACTTCGATAACGCCGCGACGAGTCAGAAGCCGCGCCGCGTGATCAAGGCCGAAAGCGCCTACTACGCAACGATCAATGCCAACGTGCACCGCGGGGTGCATACGCTGAGCACCAAGGCCACCGAAGCTCAGGAGGCCGCGCGAGAGACGATCCGTAAGCACATCAACGCGAAGCACGCGCACGAGGTCATCTTCACCAGTGGCACCACGGCAGGCATCAACCTCGCTGCGATGAGTCTTGGTCAACTGCTGCTGAAGAAGGGCGACGAGGTGGTGATCAGCGGCATGGAGCATCACAGCAACATCGTGCCCTGGCAGCTGGCCTGCGAGTGGCACGGTGCTAAGCTGAAGCTGATCCCGATCACGGACTCCGGGGAATGGGACTTGAAGCAGGTGCCGTTCTCCGACAAGACCCGCATCCTCGCGATCTCCCATGTGAGCAATACACTGGGCACGATCAACCCGGTGAAGGAGCTGATCGCCGAGGCGAGGAAGCGCGGCATCATCACCGTGGTGGATGGCGCACAGGCCATCGCGCACCTGAACGTGGACGTTCAGGACCTCGGCTGCGACCTCTATGCCTTCAGCGGGCACAAGGCCTACGGCCCTACTGGCACGGGTGTGCTCTACGGACGCGAGGAGCTGCTGGAGCGCATGCCCCCCTGGCAGGGCGGCGGCGAGATGATCGATACCGTTACGCTGGAGAAGAGCACCTGGGCCAGGCTGCCCTTCAAGTTCGAGGCGGGCACGCCGCACATCGCCGGCATCATCGGGCTGGGCGAGGCCATCCGCTGGATGGAGGACTACGACTTCGCCTTCGCCAAGGCTTCGGCGGAGCAATGCAAGTCCGCATTCGCTGCGCACGAGCACCTGCTGCTGGAGCATGCGAGCAAAGAGCTGCTCACCATCGATGGCCTGCGGATCATCGGCACAGCGAAGGAGAAAGTGGGCGTGATCAGCTTCGTGATCGACGGCGTGCACCACTACGACCTCGGCACCCTGCTCGACCAGCAGGGCATTGCGGTGCGCACGGGCCACCACTGCACGCAGCCCCTGATGGACCACTTCGGCGTGAGCGGGACCACACGGGCGAGCTTCGCATGTTTCAATACGATCGCGGAAGTTGATGCGATGGTCGATGGGGTGAAGAAAGGAGTGAACATGTTGCGATGAGCACAACAATGTCATTGGCCCAAACCCAGCAAGAGCTCATTAGCGAGTTCGCCCTTTTCAGCGACTGGCAGGACCGCTATGAGCACTTGATCGAACTGGGCAAGGACCTGCCGCTGATCGCGCCGGAGCACAAGGTGGATGACAACCTGGTGCGCGGCTGCCAGAGCCGGGTGTGGTTGCATGCAGAATTGAGCAACGCTTCGACGGGGCTCAGCGTGACCGGTCATAAAGAGCCGCTCATACGCTTCACCGCCGACAGCGACGCCATGATCACCAAGGGCATTGTGGCCCTGTTGGTGCGCGTATTCAACGACCGTACGCCGCAGGAGATCATCGGGGCGTCCACGGATTTCATTGACCAGATCGGGCTGCGTGCGCACCTGAGCCCGAACCGCGCGAACGGCTTGAGCGCGATGATCGATCAGATGAAACGGTATGCGGTGGCATTCTCGGCAACATCACGCCAAGGGTCATGAGCAGAAGAAATACAGGTCACGCGGTGGCGCGGAGATCGCGGAGAATGCAACTACCGTGTTTCGGTATTTACTCCGCGTTCCCCACGCCTTCGCTTGACAATGCATTCACCCATCACCCCGCGTGAGATGACCCCGGAAGACAAGAAGCACCTGGAGGAACGCGTCATCGACATGCTCAAGAGCGTGTATGACCCCGAGATCCCCGTGGACATCTACGAGCTGGGGTTGATCTACGAGGTGAACATCAGCGACGAGGCGCACGTGGCCATCAAGATGACCTTGACCAGCCCCGCCTGCCCGGTGGCCGAAAGTCTGCCCGGCGAGGTGGAGCAGAAGGTGGCCGGCGTGCCGGGCGTGACAAGCGCCAAAGTGGAGATCACCTTCGAGCCGCCCTGGGACCGGACCATGATGAGCGAGGCGGCGCAATTGGAACTCGGATTTATGTGATGAGCGACGATAACCCCATCATTAACAAAGTCACCTCCTCCGGGATTATCACCCTCGACCTGGAGGAATTGTACCCGGCCGGTGAGCGGGTGGTGTTCGACCTGAAGCCGCTTCTGTGGCAGGAAGTGGCCCTGAAGGAGGAGGACCTGCGCGCATTCTGCAAGGGGCACGACTGGTCACAATACTCGGGTAAACTCGTTAGCGTCCATTGCAGCGCCGATGCCATCGTGCCCACCTGGGCCTACATGCTGGTGGCCACGCACCTGCAGCCGCACACGGCCTTCGTCACGCAAGGCGATGCGGAACAGATGGAGCGTGCCATCTTCACACGCTTCGTGGAGCGGCTGGACGTGGCACCCTACCGCGATGCCCGTGTGGTGGTGAAGGGCTGCAGCAAGCTGCCCGTTCCGCTGAACGCCTATGTGGAGCTGAGCGCGAAGCTGCTGCCCGTGGTGAAGAGCCTGATGTTCGGCGAGCCGTGCAGCACGGTGCCCTTGTACAAGGCGCCCAAGGGATCTCGCGACTCCGGGTCGAGCCCGGAGTAACAGAAGACTACCTTCGGGACCATGCGTTGGAAAGCCATTCTGTTGTCCCTTCTCAGTTCTCTGCAGTTGGTGGCACAGCCGGACACGGTGAACGTGCCGCACAGCAGCAACGGCTGGTACCTGAGCCCGCACGGCACCATCCGTGTGCTGGTGCTCTTCGCGGAGATCGCGTACGACAAGGAACCTGGCCGCGACCCGGCCAACCCCAATGCCGCGCACTGGCCCAAAGGACAACTGCCCGTGTGGAAGGACGACCTTTTCGATCCGCACACGCTGCCCATGCCCAAGGCGATGGTGACGCGCTACTACCACGACGTTTCCCTCGGGCACTATCGTGTGCTGGGTGACTACGTGGACCGTATCATCACGTTGAAGGAATCGGCCTACCCGGATCTGCGTTCCGCGCACGGGATCAACCGGCATGTGATCACCGAGGTGAACAAGGACGGCGAACTGCGCACGCGCCACAAGCTCACCCCGGCCGACTTCGACCTGTGGCAGCGCGGCGGCAAGCCGGGCATGCCCAAGAAGCCGGACCCCGACACCCCGCACAGCTACGATCATGTGATGGTGATCCTGCGCAACAGCTCGCTCACCCACGGCCAGGGCAGCACCGACCCCGGCAGCAGCGGCAAACTTTTCGGCTTCGAGAGTGATTCACAGAGCCGCTTCGGTGGCATGAACGCGCTGCCCTTCGAGATCCTCAAGCATGAGTTCAATCACCTGCTGCTGGGCGGCAACAACTTCCACAGCGGGGGTGGCAACGCACCGCAATTCACCGCCTACTTCATCTGCCAGCAGGGCGGCTGGAGCCTGATGGGTGCCGCGAACAGCAGCCTGCTCACCTGCAGCGCCTGGGACCGCGACCGGCTGGGCTGGGCGCCCGAAGGATCGGTACATCGGATCAATGCACGCAACGCTTCCAGCAGGCCGATAAGCGGCGACCTGGACCCACTGGCCGGTGACACCGGCGTGTTCGTGCTGCGCGACTTCGTCACCAGCGGGGACGCCCTGCGCATCCGCATGCCCTTCATCGCCACAGGTGAGCACCGGCAATGGCTCTGGCTGGAGAACCACCAGACCTATGCCCGCAACGGCAGCCCCACGGACCGCTACCACTGGGAGGATGCGGTGAGCTGTGTGACGCAGGCCGTACCCGGCATCTACATGCAGATGCAGGTGGAACGCGAGGAACGCACCGGCCCCGACCTCTACGGCGGCCATGCGGACTACCTGCGGCCCGTGATCGCCACGGGTAATTTCGACATCCGCTTCTCCAGCGACACGGTATCGTACGTGTGCCCCTTTGGCGGCCGCACGCGCGCCTACGAAGTGCGCGACCGGTGGATGAACCCGCTCACCGGCAACCAGGAACAGGAGCTTTTCGTGTTCGACCGCAACGGCGATGGCCGCCTCCAGCGCAGCGAGCATCAGCAGCAGCGGCAGGTGTACCGCAACGGCCGCCTGCAGGATGATTCCCCCTTCTTTGGCCACCGCGACCACGCCTTCACCCCACTGGGCAACCGCAAGCTGGGCATGGGCACCAATCCTTCCTCAGCCAATATGCTTACCCTGCTCAGTGGTGGTGGTGGTGCCGAACCGGACCGCAAGGGGCAGCGCAACGTGCGCACCATCCACCTCAACGGCATCAGCGTGGAAGTGCTGGAGCAGTGGCCCAACGGCGACATTGCGGTGCGCGTGCGTGCCGGTGACACGCGGCTGGAGCAGGATGTGCGGTGGTGCGCGGACAGTCTGGTGCTTCCCGCGCTCAATGGCTACAAGGGCTTCGCGCTGTGGCTGAACGATGGCAGGCGCCTCACCATTGACCGCTCCTCCACGCCCACGCGCTTGGACACTCCGGAGCGCAGCAGCGGGCAGGTCTGGTTCAGTTCGCCCACGCAGTTCGTGATGGCGGAAGGCGCCAAGGCACGCATCGGCCGCAAGGCCACGCTGGACCTGCGCAACGGTTCGGTGCTGCACCTGATGCCCAATACGGTGCTGGAATTGGACCCAAAAGCGAAGCTGGACGTGGATGCCTCATCATCCGTGCGCATCCATCCCGGCGCACACCTGAAGGCCACGCCGAAGCAGTTGAAGAAGCTGGAGCAGAAAGGCCGGGTCGTACGACTGGGCGGTGCCGTTCACTGATCCTGAGGCCGGTGCACTGGCGCTGAGCGCTAACGGCTCCTGGCCTCACACGGAGACACGGAACACCCGATCCAGCCCAATCATCATTCGCATGTGCCTTGGCCTTGAATGCGGGTCATTTTCCAGGGCCACATTCCCCCGTTGGCCTCATTCCCACATTCCTTCAGTAAGCCCTCACGTTCCTGCCTTCGCGGTAGTTGATGAAGGCGCGGTCCACCACGCGGTTGCCGCCGGGGGTGGGGTAGTCACCGGTGAAGTACCAGTCGCCCGTGTGGTTTGGGCAGGCTGAATGCAGGCCTTCGATGCTTTGGAAGATGATCTTCACCTCCGCACCGATGTCCGGCGGGGTGAGCAGCTCGGTGATCTTGTCGCTGATCTGCTGCGCAGTGAAGGGCTTGTAGATATCACGCACGTGGTTCACCACCTCACCCAGGGGCTTGCCCATCTCGGCCCGGCAACGGTCGTACACGTCATCGATGATGTTCTCCTGCTTGGTCTCCTTGAGCAGGGCGATGGCCGCCTGGAAGGCCACCAGGTCGCCCAGCTTGGCCATGTCAATGCCGTAACAATCGGGGTAGCGGATCTGCGGCGCGCTGCTCACCACCACGATGCGCTTGGGACCCAGGCGGTCCAGCATGCGCAGGATGCTCTGCCGCAGGGTGGTGCCGCGCACGATGCTGTCGTCGATCACCACCAGGTTGTCCACGCCCTCGCGCACCGTGCCGTAGGTGATGTCGTACACGTGCGCCACCAGCTCGTCGCGCGACTCGTCATTGGTGATGAAGGTGCGCAGCTTGGCGTCCTTGATGGCCACCTTCTCCAGCCTTGGGCGCATGGCCAGGATGGCGCGCAACTGCGCCGGGTCGGGTGAGGGACCGAGCTCCAGGATGCGCCGTTCCTTGATGCCATCCAGCACCTCATCCAGGCCTTTCAACATGCCATGACAGGCCACCTCGGCGGTGTTGGGGATGAAACTGAATACGGTGTTCTCCAGGTCGTGGTCCACCGCATCCAGGATGGCGGGGCACACGTTGCGGCCCAGTGCGATGCGCTCCTTGTACACGTCGCGGTCGCTGCCGCGGCTGAAATAGATGCGCTCGAAGCTGCACGAGCGCTTGGGCAGGGGCTCGCGCACGAGCTGCTCCCCGTAGGAGCCGTCCTTGCGCACGATCAACGCGTGGCCCGGGCTCACCTCGTGCACCTCATCGGCCTTCAGGTTGAAGGCGGTCTGGATGGCGGGGCGTTCGCTGGCCACCACCACCACCTCGTCATCGGCGTACCAGAAGGCCGGGCGGATGCCGGCGGGATCGCGCAGTACGAAGGCATCGCCGTGGCCGATCAATCCGGCCAGCGCGTAACCACCATCGAAGTCGGCCGCGCTCTGCGCCAGGATGCTGCGCACGTCCATCTTCTCGGCGATCACCTGCGTGATCTGCTTCTCGCTGTAGCCCAGCTGGCGGTGGATCTGGGCGATGCGCTCGTTCTCCACGTCCAGGAAGTGGCCGATCTTCTCCAGTACCGTCATGGTGTCGCTGCGCTCCTTGGGGTGCTGGCCGATGCTCACGAGCAGGTCGAAGAGCTCGTCCACATTGGTCATGTTGAAGTTGCCGGCCACCACCAGGTTACGCGTCATCCAGTTGTTCAGGCGGCGGCGCGGGTGGCAGTTCTCCAGGCCTTGGTTGCCGAAGGTGGCGTAGCGCAAGTGCCCCAGGAGCACTTCACCCATGTACGGCGCGTTCGCCTTCAGCCAGGCTGCCTCACCGCTGCGCTCGGGGTCCGCTTTCTGCGCTTCAGCAATGGCCTTGTGTGCCCGCCCGAAGACCAGCGGGATGGCCTGCTTGTCCGTGCTGCGCTCCCGGTCGATGTAGTTCATCCCCGGGCCCGGGTCCAGCTTGATGGTGGCGAAGCCGGCACCGTCCTGCCCCCGGTTGTGCTGCTTCTCCATGAGCAGGTACAGCTTGTGCAGACCGTAAAAGGGGGTGCCGTAGCGTTGCTGGTAGTGGGCCAGCGGGCGGCGCAGGCGGATGAAGGCCAGGCCGCACTCGTGCTGAAGTTGGTCGCTCATGGGGGGCCGCAAAGGTACGGCGATGCCCGGGGCCGGAAGGGTCGTGCCAGCCACGAAGCAACGCCGACCCCCGGTGGTGGGTCTATGTAGTGGTAAATTCAGGCCTTCGTTCGGCCCGGCCATGCGCACGCCCCTGCTTCTCACCCTGCTTTTCGGGGTCCTGGGCACCCTTTCGGGGGCCGCGCCGCGTGTGCCCTTCACCGAGAACAAGGGCCAGTGGCCCGCCCAGGTGCTCTACCGGGCGAACATTCCCGGCGGGGTGGTCTTCGTGGAGCGCAACGCCCTGACCTATGTGCTGAAAAAGGGCGGTGAAATGGAGCACCACGGCCACAGCCATAGCCCCGGCCATGCCCACGAACCCCTGCGCATGCACGCCTACCGCGTCACCTTCGAAGGGGCTTCGGGTGGAATGGGCGCAGGCGAGTTCCGCCAGCCTCATTATGAGAACTTCTTCATTGGCAATGACCCTGCACAATGGGGAACGGGATGCGCGGTGTTCGGTGAGGTGTGGGTGAAAGGCCTCTACCCCGGTGTGGACCTGCGGCTCGATGGCCGTAACGGATTGAAGTACGACCTGGTGCTGGCACCGGGAGCGGATCCCGCCCAGATACGCCTGCGCTACGATGGGCAGGATGGCCTGCAATTGAAGGATGGGGCCTTGCATGTGCGATTGGTCACCGGGCCTGTGGTTGAAGAGGCGCCCATCAGCTTCGCCTTGGCTGCGGAAGGTGGGGAACAACGCTCGATCCCTTCCGCCTACAAGCTTGAAGGGAACCAGCTCTCCTTCGTGCTTGAAGGCTCGCTGGAAGGCCACCCCAACGGATTGGTGATCGACCCGGTGCTCTCCTTCGCCAGCTACACCGGCAGCACGGCGGACAATTTCGGCTGCACAGCCACCTATGACAATGATGGGCACCTCTATGGCGGAGGGATCGTATTCGGCTTCGGTTACCCGGTGACCCTGGGTGTGCTGCAAGGCAGCATGGCGGGTGGCACCATAGACATCGGGCTCACCAAGTTCACACCTGACGGCAGTGCCCTGGTTTGGAGCACCTACCTGGGAGGCGCGCTGGGCAACGAATCGCCACACAGCCTGGTAGTGAACACCAACAATGAACTTTTCGTGCTTGCGCATACAGGCTCCACCGACGCGCCCGTGACACCCGGCTGTTTCGATCCCAGTTTCAACGGAGGCCTCTCTCTGAACTGGACCGGAGTGACCGGCGGCTACGGTTTCAACCACACCTGGCAGGGCACGGACATCCTGGTGGCCCACTTGAACGCTACGGCTACGGCGCTCATCGGCTGCACCTATGTGGGCGGTACAGGCAACGATGGGTTGAACAACACCATCCCCACTGCGCACAACTACGGCGATGCCTTCCGCGGCGAGATCGCCATCGATGGCCAAGGCCGCCCGGTGATCGTCACCAGCACCGAAAGTGCCGACATGCCGGTGACACCCGGAGCGCAGCAACCCGCATTCGGCGGCGGCGGGCAGGACGCCTACGTGTTCCGGTTGAACGCTGCGCTCACTTCGCTGCAATGGGCCACCTATTGCGGCGGTTCGGGTGTGGATGCCGGCTTCGGGGTCCAGTTCGATAGCAACGGCGAGATCTACATCACCGGCGGCACCAGCAGCTCCAACCTTCCCATGGCGGGCACACCCTTCCAGTCCGGTTTCAGCGGTGGCACGGACGGGTACATCATGCGCTACGGCGTGAACGGTGCCGGCCCGTTGCTTGGCGGTACATTCCTGGGCACCAGCGCATACGACCAATGTTACTTCGTGCAACTGAATACTTCGGACGAGGTATTCGTGTACGGCCAAAGCCTCGGTGCCTATCCCGTGACCCCGGGTAAGTACGTGAACCCCAACAGCTCCCAGTTCGTGCACAAGCTCAGTCACGACCTGGGCACTTCCCTCTGGAGCACCCGCTTGGGCAACGGCAACCCCCAACAAAACCTGAGCCCATGCGCCTTCCTCGTGAGCGACTGTGGCCAGATCTACCTGGCGGGCTGGGCGGGCACGGTGAACAACAACGCCGGGCTCATGGGCAGCAGCACCACGGGCATGCCCATCAGCCCGGGCGCATTCCAGTCCAGTACGGATGGGAGCGACTTCCACTTGATGGTGCTGGAGCCGGAAGCTGCAGGGCTCAACTACGCCACCTACTTCGGTGGTGGTTTGAGCGCGGAACACGTGGATGGCGGCACCAGCCGCTTCGACAAGAATGGCACCGTGTACCAGGCTGTGTGCGCCGGATGCGGCGGGCAGGACGACTTCCCCACCAGCCCGGGCGCATGGAGCAACACCAACAACGCCTTCAACTGCAACCTGGGCGTCTTCAAGTTCGATCTCACCCAAACGCAGGCCATCATCGGCATTAATGGTCCAGGCTACGTGTGCATACCGGACGCCGCGCAATTCACCAATAACAGCAACGGCGGCTCGGCCTACTTCTGGACCTTTGGCGATGGCAACACCAGCACGCTGTTCGCGCCCACGCATGTGTACGCTACACCGGGCACCTACACGGTTACGATGGTGCTGAACGACACCACCGGCTGCCTGGCGAACGACACGGCCAGCATCACCATCAACGTGCTGGAACCGCCGCAGGCATTGATCGACTCCGTGGGCCCCGTATGCCCGGGTGGGAGCGTTCAGTTACAGGCGTATGGCGGCACCAACTACCAATGGTTCCCAGTCATCGGCCTCAGCGCATCCAACATCCCCAACCCCATTGCCACTCCGGTGGGTTCAACGGAGTACTTCGTGGCGGTGAGCAACCAGTGCGGTTCGGACACCACCAGCATCATGGTGGTATTCGGCACACCCAACGTGGACGCCGGACCGGGCGGCACCATCTGCCTGGGGCAGAGCCTGCAGCTGAACGCCTCGGGCGGAGTGACCTACCAGTGGGCGGCGCATCCCACCTTGAGCGCGCTGAACACCGCCACGCCCAACGCCACGCCCACGGACACCACCACCTACGTGGTCACCATCACCACGGCGGATGGTTGCGTGGCGTCCGATTCGGTGACGGTGATCGTGCAGTTCGGCGTGCCCACACCCGTGAGCAACGATGAGAGCGTGTGCGTGGGCGGCAGCGTTCAATTGAATGTGAGCGGCGGCGACAGCTACGCCTGGTCGCCCGCGCCGGGCATCAGCACGCTCACCATTCCCAACCCGGTGGTAAGCCCTCCGCAGACCATGTATTACACCGTGACGCTGACCAACACATGCGGCAACGCGCTGGACAGCGTGCTGGTGACCGTGGTGCAGGTGGTGGCCGATGCCTGGCCGGATACCGTCGTGTGCCCGGGTGAGTCTGTCACGCTCTTCGCTTCGGGCGGTGTGGACTTTGTCTGGTCGCCACCTGCCGGATTGAGCAGCACCACCGGTGCGAGCGTGATCGCGGCACCCACGAGCACCACGCTTTACACCGTGGTAGTCTCCGATCCGGCCGGCTGCCAGGACGTGGCGCAGGTGCTCGTGGAGACCCATCCGTCGCCCACGGTGTATGCGGGCAGTGATGTCACCATCGTGTATGGCGACGCCGTGCAATTGAGCGCCAGCGGCAGCGGCAGCTTCGTATGGTCCCCGGAGACCTGGCTGAACTGCACCGTGTGCCAGTCGCCTTGGGCCTCGCCGGAAACAAGCACGCTCTACACGGTGGAGCTCACCGATGCCAACGGCTGCAAAGCCACCGATCAGGTCCTCGTGATCATCGAAGGCACGCTGTACGTGCCCAACACCTTCACCCCGAACGGCGATGGCACCAACGACTTCTTCTTCGCCCTGGCCACCGAGGTGAAGGAGTTCAAGCTCTACGTCTTCAACCGCTGGGGCGAACTGATCTTCGAGGCCGACAGCCCGCACCGCTTCTGGGACGGCACGTACAGCGGCACACCCTCCCCCATCGACACCTACGTGTGGCGCATCGACCTCACCGAGCTCAGCGGTGAGAGCCGGATGGTGATCGGGCATGTGAATCTGGTGCGGTGAACATTGCCGGGACTCTAGGTTGAGCCGCCGTACCCGATGCGGCCGTGAGCAGATGTTCCTGCGGAAGGCACTGCTGTGGTGAAGTTGAGCGTGTGCAGGTCA
>JAEUSU010000025.1 GCA_016788635.1 Flavobacteriales bacterium
CAACGTGAGCGGCCACCGCTTCGGCACGGCCGAGATCGAGAACGCCATCAACCAGGCCAAGGGCGTGGTGGAGAGCGCCGTGGTGGGCTACCCGCACGACATCAAGGGCCAGGGCATCTACGCCTACGTGGTCTGCGAAACGCCGATCGCCGCCGACGATGCACAGGCCATGGAGAACATGCGCGGCGAGATCCTGGAAGCCGTGGTGGCCGGTATCGGCCGCATCGCCAAGCCGGACAAGATCCAGTTCGTGAGCGGCCTGCCCAAGACGCGCAGCGGGAAGATCATGCGGCGCATTTTGCGGAAGGTGGCGGAGAATGAATTGGGGAGCTTGGGGGATACGAGTACCCTGCTGGATCCTGCGGTGGTGGAGGAGATCACGGCGGGGAGGGTGTGATGAGGCAATCTTACCTCATCAGCCTACTCTCAGCGCTTCTCCTCAGCTGCGCTCCTTCCGCGACAGATGAGGGTCCAAAGAGGTCCGATCACGCGGTGGACGGGGATGCATTCAAGGTTCAGGGCGGCGACCACGCCATCGTGGCCGACAAGCTCCCGAATGCCCACTGGGATACGGCGAATGGCATCGGGGTTTACTGCGAGGACACCACCCGCTATTCGATGGCGTTCGTCAGGTGCCTTCATTCCATGGGGTTGCCTAACCTGCTCCAGATAAGGGACGGGGCTATTCATGGAGAAGGCCCGGAACCCATCCCGATCAATCCTGTGCTAGTCGATACGTCGGCATATGTTTTCCAAGATGAGAGCAGGAACAGTGAGCTGAGCGTTCGTCGGATGAACCTGACGACCATCACGGTGGACCTCAGGATGAGCGGAGAGGACGGCTCCCCCATCCTCTTCAAGGGCATGTGCGATCTCGGATGCGGGTTCATTCTTGGCGCCGAGTCGGAGGATGGCGAGGATGGCGCCTACTTCGTTGATGAATACTGGTCGCGCAAACAAGGGTATTCCTTCCGGATCGGGAAGGACGGTGATCGGATCACCGCGACCGTGATCACAGGGCAAGAAGGTACCGACGGAATGCTGAGCCAATGGATATTCCGTGTCCGCTGACCGTCCTGTCATAGCTTTACTCCATGGCACACCTCCACGACGCCTTCGACAACGGCAAACGCATCAGCCCCAAACTGCCCGAGGGGAAAAAGAACTTCCTGATCGACATCGACGGGACCATCTGCGAGGACATCCCCAACGAGGAGCCCGGGCGCATGGCCACCGCCGAGATCTATGAAGGTGCGCTGGAGATCTGCAATGGCTGGTACGATGAGGGGCACATCATCACCTTCTTCACCAGCCGCACCGAAGCGCACCGTGCCGTGACCGAGGAGTGGCTGCAACGTCATGGCTTCAAGTACCACGGATGCCTCTTCGGCAAGCCGCGCGGCGGCAACTACCACTGGATAGACAACCACATCGTGCGGGCCACGCGCTACGATGGCAAGTTCACCAAGTTGGTGGAGCGCCAGGCCACGATCGAAGCGTTCGAGGAGTAAGGGTTCAGGCCGTGACCGGCTCGTTGCGCGGGTAGCGCTTCGCCCCGTATTGCTTCATGTACAGGTCATACACGATGCCGTCGGCCAGGCCGACCTTGGGCACGAAGACCTCATCGATCTCCGCCTTGCGCAGGATGCGCATGAAGATGTCCGCCGCCGGAATGATCACGTCCGCACGGTCCGGCCGCAGGCGCAGGTGCTTCACACGGTCCTCGAAGCTGTAGGACGCGATGCGGTCCCGCTGCGCCTGGATGTCCGATGCGCGCAAGGGCTCACCAAAACGGTTGCCGTTCTCCTTGAAGATGCGGTTGATGTTGCCGCCCGTGCCGATGGCCATCAAGTGGCCGTGCTCCTCACGCAGGTCCTGCAGGAAGGCGCGCATGTCGTCCCATTCACTGTCCTTCACCTTGCCCTTCAGTGTGCGCACGGTGCCGATCTTGAAGCTGGCGCTCTTCACGCGGTGGCCTTTCTCCAGCCAGGTGAGCTCGGTGCTGCCACCACCCACGTCGATGTACAGGTAGTCGCGGTCCTTCAGCAGGTCCTGCGTCCAGAAGGTGCTGCAGATGAGGTCGGCCTCGGTGCGGCCGTTGATCACCTCGATGTGCACGCCACTCTCCATCTCCACCCGGGTGATCACCTCGTCGCGGTTCGAAGCTTCGCGCACGGCACTGGTGGCGCAGCAGCGCAGGTAACGCACACCATACACTTCCCCCAGCAGGCGAAAGGCCTTCAGCGACTTGATCAGGTAGTCGCGCTTGGCACCGCTGATGCGGCCACCGTCGAACACATCCTCGCCCAGGCGGATGGGTACCCGCACCAGGGAGGTCTTCTTGATCACCGGATGGTCGTCCCGCTCGATGACATCGCCGATGAGCAGGCGCACGGCGTTGGAGCCGATGTCGATGGCCGCATAGGTGAGGTCCTTCTCCACGCCACGAAACTAACCACCGGCAGGTACCCTGGGCGGTTGGGGACGTTCACCTATGCCATCTTCACCGGAACTTGCCGATCTGCTTTCTTCGCCTTCCCGTTCCCTTCACATGAGCACCACCACCACCCGTCGTTCCGGCGTAGATCGTTTCCTGTCCTTCATCGAGCGTGCGGGCAATGCGCTCCCGCACCCCGCTACGCTGTTCGCCGGGCTGGCCATGCTGGTGGTGCTGCTCAGCTGGCTCTTCAGCCTCACCTCCCTTTCCGCACTGCACCCCGGCACGGGCGAGACCGTGACGCCGGTGAACCTGCTGAGCGCCGAGGGACTGCACCTGATCCTGACGAAGATGGTGGTGAACTTTACCGGCTTCGCCCCGCTGGGCACCGTACTGGTGGCCCTGCTCGGTATCGGCATTGCGGAAGGAAGCGGCTTGATCGGTGCCGTGCTGCGCGCGGTGGTGCTGGCCTCGCCCAAGCGGCTGCTCACCTTCGTGATCGTCTTTGCCGGGGTGATGAGCAACGCCGCGAGCGAAGTGGGCTACGTGCTGCTGGTGCCACTTGCGGCCGTGATCTTCCTAGCAGCCGGCAGGCATCCCCTTGCGGGTCTGGCAGCCGCCTTCGCCGGTGTGAGCGGTGGCTACAGCGCCAACCTGTTGCTGGGTACCATCGACCCGCTGCTCGCCGGGCTCAGCCAGGAGGCCGCGCGCATCATCGACAAGAGTTACGCGGTGAACCCGGCGTGCAACTACTACTTCATGTTCGTCAGCACCTTCATCATCGCCGGGTTGGGCACCTGGGTGACGGAGAAGATCGTGATCCCGCGGCTGGGCACGTACACCGGCGAGGAGAAGGCCGAGGAGATCCGCAAGGCCACACCAGAGGAGAAGCGCGGACTGCTCTTCGCCACGGTGGCGGTGCTGCTCTTCATCGCCTTCGTGCTCGGCGGGCTGCTGCCTGAACAAGGCTACCTGCGCGACCCGAAGACCTTCGAGATCCTGCACTCCCCCTTCATGAGCGGTATCGTTGCGCTCATCTTCCTCAGCAGCGCCCTCGGCGGCATCGCCTATGGCATCGGCGCCGGCACCTTCAAGAGCGACAATGATGTGATGAAGGGCATGGCCAAGAGCATGGAAACGCTCGGCAGCTACATCGTGTTGGTGTTCTTCGCCGCGCAGTTCGTGGCCTACTTCAACTGGACGAACCTGGGCCTCATCCTGGCCATCAAGGGCGCTGATGTGTTGAAGGCCGCGCAGCTCGGACCCATTCCGCTCATGATCGCCTTTGTGTTGGTGAGCGCCACCATCAACCTGATCATGGGCAGCGCCAGTGCGAAGTGGGCCATCATGGCGCCGGTCTTCATCCCCATGTTCATGCTGCTGGGCTACTCGCCGGAATTCACGCAGATGGCCTACCGCGTGGGCGACAGCGTCACCAACATCATCAGCCCGATGATGAGCTACTTCGCGCTCATTGTCGCCTTCATTGCGCGCTACGACAAGAAGGCGGGCATCGGCACGGTGATCAGCACCATGCTCCCCTACTCCATCGTCTTCCTGATCGGCTGGACGGTGCTGCTCATCATCTGGGTGCTCCTGGAACTGCCCATCGGGCCTGGCGCACCGATGTACCTGGTGAAATAGAAGAGCCCGCAAGCGGACCCGTCCGCCATCACTTCAGCACCGCGATCCTTTCCTCCAGGGCCTTGATCTTCGCTTCGGCGTCGGCCTTTTTGCGGCGTTCATTCTCCAACACCTGTGGCGGCGCACCATTCACGAAACGTTCGTTTCTGAGCTTCTTCTCCACGCTGGCCAGGAAGCCGCGCAGGTAGGTGAGCTCCTCCTCGGCCTTCTTCGCTTCCGCAGCTGCATCCATCTGCGGAAGCAGCACCGTGTACTGCGTGGCACCTGCAAAAACCGCCGTTGCTCCTGCGGGGATGGTACCGAACGGACCGGAGAGGGAACCGGTGTTCGCGAGCTTGTCCACGAGTGCGGCCGATGCAACGCTCAAGGGCGTGCTTCCGGTCGGCCCAACTTGCAGAGGCTCCTTCGGTGAAAGGCCCCGTTCATTCCGCACGCCGCGCACGGCGCTCACCAGGTCGAACGCATGCTGCACCTCGGCCTCCCGTTTCGCATCGCCTTCGCCGCCCTTCGGCCATGTAGCAATGATGATGTCATCGCCTTCCTTTCGCTCACGCAGGTGGTGCCACAATTCCTCCGTGAGGAAAGGCATGTAGGGGTGCAGGAGCTTCAGCACATCCTCGAAGAGCGCGATGGTTGCTTCGTACGTGGCTGCATCAATGGGTTCTTGATGGGCATCGCCCGCCGAAGCCTTTGCGAAGGCGGGTTTGATGGCTTCGAGGTACCAGCTGCAGAGGTCATCCCAGATCAGCTTGTAGGTGGTCATCAGCGCCTCGCTGATGCGGAACTGGTCGTACAGGCCATCGAGCTCGGCGCTGGTGCGCTGGACGCGGCTCCGCATCCAGGCCACGGCGGCGGCATTGCCGGCCGGTTGTTCCAGCTGCGCGACGGTCCAGCCCTTCACCAGGCGGAACGCGTTCCAGATCTTGTTGCTGAAGTTGCGGCCCTGCTCGCAGAGGCTCTCGTCGAAGGGCAGGTCGTTGCCGGCGGGCGAGGAGAAGAGCATGCCGGTGCGCACACCATCGGCGCCATACTTGGCGATCAGGTCGAGCGGGTCGGGGCTGTTGCCCAGGCTCTTGCTCATCTTCCGGCCCTGCTTGTCGCGCACGATGCCGGTGAGGTACACGTTCTTGAACGGCACTTCGCCGCGGTACTCCATGCCGGCCATGATCATGCGCGCCACCCAGAAGAAGAGGATCTCCGGCGCGGTCACCAGGTCGTTCGTGGGGTAGTAGTACTTGATGTCGGCGTTGTCCGGGTCCTTGAGACCATCGAACACGCTGATGGGCCACAGCCAGCTGCTGAACCAGGTGTCCATGACGTCCTCGTCCTGCTTGATGCCGACGATGCTCTTCCCATCGGCCTTGAACTGCACGATGGCCTCCGTTTCGGTCTTGCACACCGCCACATCACCCTGCTCGTTGTACCAGGCGGGCACGCGCTGCCCCCACCACAATTGGCGGCTGATGCACCAGTCGCGGACGTTCTCCATCCAATAGGTGTAGGTGTTCACGAACTTCTGCGGATGGAGCTTCACGCGGCCGTCCTTCACCACCTCCAGTGCGGGCTTCGCCAGTTCGCTCATCCTCACGAACCACTGGAGGCTGAGGCGTGGCTCGATAACCGCATCGGTGCGTTCACTGGTGCCCACCTTGTTCCTGATGTCCTCGGTCTTCACCAGGAAGCCCTCGGCTTCCAGTTGCTTTGCGATCTTCTTGCGGACGATGAAGCGGTCCTCACCGACGTAGAGTTGCGCTGCCGCGCTCAGCGTGGCGTTCGGCTCCAGGATGTCGATGGTCTCCAGGTTGTGCTTCTTGCCGAGCTCGTGGTCATTCACGTCGTGCGCGGGCGTCACCTTCAGAGCACCGGTGCCGAACTCGCGCTCCACGTACTCATCGAAGATGATGGGGATGCTGCGGTTGATGAGCGGGACCAGCGCGCGCCTTCCTTTCAGGTGGGTGTAGCGCTCATCCTCCGGATGCACGGCAATGGCGGTATCGCCGAGGATCGTCTCCGGTCGCGTGGTGGCGATCGTGATCCACTCATCAGCGGTGCCTTCCACCTTGTAGCGGATGTGGTAGAGCTTCGAGTTGACCTCTTTGTGGATCACCTCCTCATCGCTCACGGCGGTGAGGGCCACGGGGTCCCAGTTCACCATGCGCAGGCCACGGTACACGAGGCCCTTTTTGTGCAGGTCGATGAAGACGTCGATGACGGCCTCGCTGAGGTCGGGCTCCATGGTGAAGCGCGTGCGGTCCCAGTCGCAGCTGGCGCCGAGCTTCTTCAACTGCTCGAGGATCACGCCGCCGTACTTCTCCTTCCACGCGAAAGCATGCTTCAGGAATTCCTCCCGCCCGATCGCGCTCTTCTTGATGCCCTGCTCGCCGAGCAAACGCACCACCTTCGCTTCGGTGGCGATGCTCGCATGATCGGTGCCCGGCACCCAGCAGGCGTTCTTGCCCTGCATGCGCGCGCGGCGCACCAGCACATCCTGGATGGTATTGTTGAGCATGTGCCCCATGTGCAGCACGCCTGTCACGTTCGGTGGCGGGATCACGACGGTGTATGGCTCGCGGTGGTCGGGCACACTGCGGAAGTAGCCCTTGGCCATCCAGTGGGCGTACCAGTGCCCTTCGGCGTGCGTGGGATCGTAATGCTTGGGGATGGAGGTGGACATGCGCTGCGGGAAGGGCGGCAAAGGTAGAAGGACGACCGAGCTGTATCCCTCGTCTGGCATGGCCTTTGGCAGGGACGCGGCACACGTACGACCGGCGCTGTTAAGGACCTGTTAATGTCAAAACCCTGCGGAACGCCGCCCGTACTTTTGATCTGTACAAGACACGACACTCCACCCATCAACACGAACTCTGCGATGAAAAAGCTTCTGTTCACCCTCGGGCTCAGCGCCCTCTTCCTTGGCGTTTCGGCCCAGGACAACCAGAAACCTGTGGGCGGCACCGGCCCGATGCTCTCCCTGGACAAGGAAGTGCATGACTACGGCAACATCGCCAATGGTGCCAATGGCACCTGTGAGTTCACCGTGACCAACACGGGCGATCAGCCCTTGATCATCACTAGTTGCAAAGGCAGCTGCGGGTGTACGGTGCCCAAATGCGAGACCGCTCCCATCAAGCCGGGCGACAAGACCGTGATCACGGTGAAGTACGACACCAAGCGCACCGGCCCCATCAACAAGAGCGTCACCATCAGCAGCAATGCCACCAACGCACCCGAGAAGATCGTGCGCATCACCGGTAATGTGGAGCCCGCAGCTGAGACACCCACTTCTCCAGTGAAGGACCAGAGCCCGATGGCGCCTGTGGAGAAAGGCCACTGAACCACGGTACCTTTTCTTGGAAAGTCCTCCACCTGGTGGGGGACTTTCCTTTTTCCGGCTGACCGAAATGGCCGAACTTCGTGCTCCCGATCCGTTACCCATGCCCACCATCGCTGACAAGGGGCGTCGCATGCCCCCCTCGCCCATCCGCAAGCTGGTCCCCTATGCCGATGCCGCCAAGGCCCGCGGTGTGGAGGTGCTGCACCTCAACATCGGCCAGCCGGACATCGAAACACCGCAGGTGGTGCGCGACCGCATGCGCACGCTTGACCTGAAGGTGGTGGAGTACAGCCATAGTGCGGGCCTTGAAGGCTACCGCCGCAAACTGGCCGCACACTACACCGCGCAAGGGATAGCGGTCTCGCATGATCAGATCATCATCACCACCGGTGGATCGGAGGCGCTGCTCTTCGGTTTCATGAGCTGCTTCGATCCCGGCGATGAGTTGATCGTACCTGAGCCCTTCTATGCCAACTACAACTCCTTCGCCACGGCCGCTGGCGTGAAGGTGGTGCCGGTGCGCAGCACCATCGACAGCGGCTTTGCCCTGCCACCGGTGAAGGACTTCGAGGCCTTGATCACCCCGCGCACCAAAGGCATCCTCATTTGCAACCCGGGCAACCCGACGGGATACCTCTATTCACGTGCGGAGCTGGAGGCCTTGCGCGAGATCGTCCTCCGGCACGATCTCTACCTCTTCAGCGATGAGGTGTACCGCGAGTTCTGCTATGACGGTGCCGAGCACATCAGCGCCCTCACCCTGCCCGGGCTGGAACAGCATGTGGTGATGGTGGACAGCGTGAGCAAGCGCTACAGCATGTGCGGTGCCCGCATCGGTGCGTTCGTGAGCCGCAACAAGGAATTGATGGCCACCGTGCTCAAGTTCGCGCAGGCCCGGTTGAGCCCCCCCACCTTCGGGCAGCTGGCTTCGGAGGCCGCCCTGGATACACCGGCGAGCTATTTCACCGAAGTGATCGGGGAATACAAACAACGCCGCGACCTGCTGGTGGAAGGCTTGAACCGCATACCCGGCGTGAAATGCCCCCTGCCTAAAGGCGCGTTCTATTGCGTGGCCGAGCTGCCTGTGGACGATGCCGATGCCTTCTGCCAGTGGATGCTGGAGCAATTCCACCATGAAGGACGCACGGTGATGATGGCCCCCGCCACCGGGTTCTACAGCGAGCCCGGCCCCGGCCGCAGCCAGGTGCGCCTGGCCTATGTACTGCATAAGGACAAGCTCCGGCAGGCCATCGATTGCCTGGCGCAGGCCCTGCCGCAGTACACCGCTGTACGCAAAGGGGCGGTAGCTGCGGGATCGGTGTGACCCTTGGAGGGTGGACCGGTCATTTGAATGGGCCAGCACGGCGTTCCTGCCGACCTGATCGCATGCCTCTTCCGGCAACCCTTGGGCAAGGTCATTCGTCGGCATAAAACAATGATCCATCGGTCGTTTATTAACACTAGACTATTGACAACTCCTTCCGGCCGGGTCAATTTTGATATCCCGACCGGACAAGGGCGGGGTATGCACCGATGCGCCTCACCCTGTTCGGAACCTGGATGTTCGCGCTGCTTTGGAGCGGTGCGTCCCTTGCCCAGCAAGGCATCGAGCACCGCCTGGTGCTCAACGGCCTGAACGGACCCGTACAGGCCAAGCTCTTGTACGAAGCCCTTCACGGGCACCCGGGGTTCCGGGCCGCGGACACGCAACTGGAGGAACCTGGTCATGCCTTGGTATGGCTGGCTGAGGAGCGGTCCTTCGAGGAGCTGCGGGGCTATCTGGCACCGTATGGCTTCGAATTGATCGCGCTCCTGTTCCGGGTCGAAGATGGGCAGCAGACCCGCCGGGCCGATCAGGGTATAGATCCATCCGGCACGCCATATCCCTCCGCTTTGGTCGCATGGCTTGCCATGCATCCTGAATACACCGATCGCTCACTTCCGTGAACCGTCTGCGCCGTCCATATCATCACTTGGGCGCGGGCATGTTCCTGCTGGCGCTGGGCGGGGACCTCGCCGCCCAAGCCCCATCGAACAACTGTGGCTACAACGCCGGGAACCAGTACACCGTGAACACCTCCTGTGTGTACCAGGACTTCGACAAGTCCGGCTTCAACACGGTCTCCTACGTGCCGCCCGGGAACACCTGTGGTTCGGGCAATTTCAACGACGCCTGGGGCTGGTTCACGGCCTTCGCCACCACCACCGAGCTCACCTACGATCCGGACTTCGGACACCGCGCCATCATGCATGTGTTCACCGGAGCCTGCGGGGCTCTGGTGCAGGTCGGTTGTGTGGATGCCGGCGCAGCGGGCGCGAACGCGAACCTCACCCTCACCACGGTTCCGGGCACCAACTACATCGTGCGCATACAGCGCAGCGGCAGCAACAGCGCCATGGATGGCCGGCTCTGCATCTGGTCCATTCCACCGCCACCACCCGCCAACGATGAGCCCTGCGCGGCCATCACTCTGCCGGTGAACACCACGTGCACCAGTACCGCCACCACCAACCAATGGGCCACCCAGACCGCCGGTCTTCCACCGCCCGGATGCGGCAACCTGGCCGCAGGCTCGGTGGACGTCTGGTACCAGTTCACCGCGCCACCATCGGGCATCACCGTGCTGCAGACCACTGCGGGATCCCTGACCAACGCTTCCATGGCCGTGTACACCGCGGCCAGCTGCATGGACCCCTTCACCCTGGTAGCCTGCAATGCGGACGATGGGCCCGGCCAGATGCCCTTCATCAACCTCACCGGCCTCACCCCGGGTCAGGACTACTACGTGCGCGTCTGGGGAAGCGGAACCGCCATGGGCACCTTCAACATTTGCGCATTCGCGCCCGCAGTACCCGCTGGCGATTGTGTCTATTCCCTCGAACTCTTCGATACCGGCAAGAACGGCTGGGGCTCCTCCGCTGTGCAGGTGCGGCTCAACGGTGGGGCATGGACGAACTACACCGTGAGCGGGGCCCAGGCCTACTACAACATTGTCCTTCTCGCCTTCACACTGGGCGACCTGTTCGAGGTACGCTATGTGAACACAGGGCTGAACCAGAACCAGAACCGCTACCTGTTGCGCACGGTGCCCGCCGGGCAGGGGGTCTTCGTCTCCGGACCCACCCCCACGCCTGTATCACCCACCATCGCCTTCAGCGAGACCATTACCTGCACACCACCACCACCCCGTCCGGAAGATTGCGCCGGAGGCGTGGGCATCTGCAACGCCCAGACCTTCTCCGGCAGCCCGGCCGGCTCGGGCTTCAGCCAGGACCTTGACCCCAGCAACTACGGCTGCCTGCTGAACGGCGAGCGGCAAGGGGTGTGGTACCATTTCTCACCCACCGCGCCCGGCACCATCGGCTTCTCCATCAACCCCACCAACGCAACGGACGATTACGACTTCGCTGTATGGGGCCCGAACAGCGGGGTGGTCTGCCCGCCAGCCGGCCCACCCCTGCGCTGCTCCTATGCCGCAGGTGGCGGCCCCACCGGCTGCGGCAACGGCGCCGTTGATCTTTCTGAAGGCGGTGGTGGGGACCGTTGGGTGGCACCTTTCATGGCCAATGCCGGAGAATACTTCACCCTGTATATCAGCAACTGGTCGCAAAGCGGACTGGCCTTCAACCTGAGCTGGCAGCTGGGCGCCGGTACCTCGTTGGATTGTGCGGTGCTGCCCATGGAATTGCTGGACCTCGCAGCTGAGCCCGTGCCTGCCGGTATTGATGTAAAATGGGCCACGGCCACCGAGCAGCACGCCTCGCACTTCATGGTGGAACGCGCGCTGGACGGGGTGGACTTCCGCCCGATAGGCCGTGTGGAAGCCGCAGGATACAGCCAGCAACTGAACCACTACACCTTCACCGATGCCGACCCCTTCGATGGGTTGAACTACTACCGGCTGATCCAGGTGGACCTGGATGGGACAGCAGTGCCCAGCCCGGTGGTTTCCGCCCAGTACCGCAGGCAAGGCGTGCCCTTTACGCTACACCCCAATCCAGCCGCCGATAGGCTGCAACTCACCTTGGACACCCCCCTGGATGATGCCGCACACGTAAGGTTGATGGACGCCAGGGGCAGACAGGTGGCGCTCCAGTCCTTGGCCATGTCCGCAGGTGACCGCTCCCTCCATATCGCAACTGCGGACCTGGATGCCGGGACCTATCTGGTGGTGGTGGAGTTCAATGCACAGCGCCCGCCCGCAACGGGTCGCTTCATCAAGCACTGACCCCCCGCCAGGAACTGGGTTTCCTGTTCATGACCATGCGTTCAGCTGGCTTGCCGCCTCCGCGAATGCACCCTTCACCCATGGGTTTCCAAGAAATTGACCCAGATCGGCGGCAACGCGGGTATGGCGTCTTACGTCTCCCTGTCACCCGACCCACATGAAGCTCCCTTCACCCGATCGTGAAGAACTGTTGGTCATTCCAGCTTGTAGGCTGAATGAACACCCGTTAACTTTGGCTGTTGACCAATTCGTGTGGTCCGCATTTGTCTTGAACGAACGCCAACGAACCGTTCCATGCTGAGAAGCTTACGCCCCCTCGCCGCCGCCACCCTCACCCTTCTGCTGTTCAGCGCCCAGGCGCAGAACGAGAACGTCGGCATCAACACCACCGGCGCCGCGCCGAACGCATCGGCCATGTTGGATGTGGATGTGACCGCCTTGGGCGCCAAGCGCGGCATGCTCATTCCGCGCATGACCGAGGTGGAACGCACATCGATCCCCACGCCCGCCACCGGCCTATGGGTGTTCCAGACCAACGACGGCCTGGGCCGGCACGGCTTCTGGTACTACACCGGCACCGTATGGATGCGCATGAGCGATGGCCCCGGCTGGCGCCTGCCCGGCAACGACCTCACCACGGCTGGCACGCACTACTTGGGTACGCCCGACGCACAACCGCTGGTGATCCGCACCAACGGCGTGGAGCGCATGCGCTTCCTGCCTTCTGGTGCCGGCATGGCCCCTATTGGCATCAACACCGCCGCACCCACGGAAGCACTGCACGTGGATGGGGCCGTGCGCATCTTCCAGACTCCGGTGAGCGCCAACAACACGCAGGGGGCCATTCGCTACACGGCCACTGCTCCTGCGGGCCAGCGCGCCCACCAAGGCAACACCAACGGTACGGCCGCCGGTTGGGGCCGCTTGGAGAACGCCGAGCGCCGGGTGCTGAATGATGATTACACCGGAAGCACCATCCAATGCGCACCCGGTACCGCCATCTCCTCCCCCAACTCAGGCCCAGGTACGGGCAGCTTCGATTCACCCTTCCCCACTGACCAGGCCCGGGGCTGGAAGGTGCAATACATCTTCACCCAAGCCCAGCTCCTTGCTTTTGGTCTGTGCGCAGGCAACATCACCGAACTCACCCTCTTCTCCACCGAGGATGACCTGCTGCCCAATCCTCCCACGAACCCCTCTGGCGCGGCAATGGATTACGAGGTGAAGTTGGAGACCACCGCATTGGCTGCCTTCGGGAATTGGGCCAACTTGTCAGCCTCTCCCGTCCGCTTCAGCGCTTCGGGGGCCATCATTGGTTCGGGACAGATCACCTGGCCGCTGAGCCCCGCCTATAACTGGAACGGTGCCACCAACATCATTCTGGAGGTGACTTATTTACGCGCTGCAAATGCCGGCATCGGGCCGAATTTCCAGCACACCGCCGCGGTGGGCTTCGCATGCACGAAATATGGCTATGTCGCAGGCGCCACGCCCCACGGGAACACCTTCACCGACGCACCTCTCAACCCCGTAACGCTGCTCACCGGCACGAACAACAACCGCCCCATCGTCCGTTTCACCGGCCAGGCCAATACACCGGTGCCCATCCTGGCCTTCGCGAACTACACCCAATACAACGGGGGCTTGATGGTGGGCACGGCTGCGTTCGCTTCAGGCTCCACGGCTGGCCAACCGAACTTCAAAGGGCCGGGCACGATCCACGCGGATACCGCCGTGTTTGACGGCAACACCCAGTTGAGCGACCACGTCTTCGACCGCTATTATGATGGCCAGGTGCGCCCCGAGGATGCGCCAGCCGCCGCCACTTACAATTATGTGGAGTTACGGCATTTGAAGAGTTACCTGGCGGAGAACCGCCACCTGCCCAGCATGCCCAGCCGTGAGCAATGGGAAACGCGCGGCACACCGTCACTGGGTACCATGGCCACCAAGTTGTGGGAGACGGTGGAGACCCAGGCGCTCTACATCGTGGAACTGGAGCGTGACCTGCGCGTGCTGGAGGAACTGGCCTACCGCGAACAACTGAGCGAGACCGAGTTGGAGGAGCTGGTGGCGCAGGTGCACAAGAGCCCCCGCCTTTCGGCTGAACAAAAAGCACACGTGGCCGCGGCCATTCGTGAGCGTTTCCAACAGATCCGTTGAACCCCGAGCACGAAACGAACATGAAGAAGATGACCTTCCGCACTGTGCTGATCGGCGCCGCGCTGCTGGCCGCCACGGGAACACGGGCCCAGAACACCAACGTGGCCATCAACGCCACCGGGGCCGCCGCCGCGCCTTCGGCCATCCTGGACGTGAGCTCCACCACACGGGGCCTGCTCATTCCACGCATGACGCTGGCCCAGCGTGGGGCCATTGCCACGCCGGCTGATGGGCTGATGATCTACCAGACGGATGCCAACCCGGGCTTCTACTACCACATGACCGGTGTGTGGAACCGCATTGAGGCCCCCACCCCGGTATGGCACATCCGGGGGAACGCGGGCACGAACCCTGCGATCAACTTTCTGGGGACCACAGATACCGCACCCCTGCGGTTCTGTACCAACGGCAACTTGAACAACCGGATCTGGATCACGGGTTCAGCGATTGCTCCTTTGCTCGCCGGTAACGTGGGTATCAACACCACCGGTCCGCAGGAACGCCTGGACGTGAACGGGCAACTGCGCCTGCTGGGCACCAGCGCCACCAACAATGCGGGCACCATCCGCTGGAACGCGGCCGGCTACCATGAGGGTAACGTGGACGGCACGGCCACCGGCTGGAAAAAGCTGCAGAACGACTACAACGAGGTGTTCGGCGCCACCTATAACCAGGCTGGCATTGCTGTTTGCCCGGTGCCCGGCGCAGGCACCAACGGGGCCGCCATCGGTTTTTATGGCACCCTGCCCCCGGGTAGTTATACCCCCACCAGCGCGGATCCCACCGCGATGCCTTGGGTGGGTTTGACCGCAGCTAGGGCGCGCCGGCAATACTTGATCCGCGCCAGTGAATTGAACGTGGAACAGGTGCAGTGGGGCGGGGCCTTCACCACGGCACTGAAGGGTTTGTGCGCCGGGCAGCCCATCGATGCCATTTCCGTTTACGTCACCTCCACGCAAGCAAGCGCCAAGACGTTGCTCGGCCTGAACGTGACCATCCGGCACACGCAACAGAACACAGTAACCGGGTTCATTGATCTGACCACGCCGGTAGACCCTGCGTTGGTGTGCTATAGTGGTGCCACATTGAATCATCCTACCGCGCCGGGCTGGGTCACCTTCACGTTCGGTTCGCCTTTCGTATGGAATGGCTTGGACAACATCTTGATCGATTTCTGTTACGGCACTGGAACACTCAATCAGATCACACCTACCATTTGGACTACCTCTGTTCCGTATGCATGTACTTATGGTAAGTATGCCGGAGCAGTTGGCAGTTGCGGGTTGCCTAATGTGGGCGGTTGTGGTACATCCACTTTCGGCTGCGGCATGGACGCCGCTTGTGCGGGCACAGTGACCAGTGCGGGAAGCACGGGTGTGCGCCCGGTCTTCCTCTTCTCAGGCCAGATCGCCCAGGCCCCTGCCGGTGTGGTAGGCCCGCCGGGGGGTGGCAAGTACGTGCACTATAACGGAGGTTTCATTGTGGAAACCACTGCGAACTGGAGCACGCAGACCGTACCATTCTATGCCTTCAAAGGCCCGGGAAGGGTCGTGGCTGAGCGGGGCGTTTTCGACAATGGTGTGCGCCTGAATGACCATGTCTTCGACCGCTACTTTGATGGCCGGGTGAGCGCCAGCGATGCGCTGCTCTTCGGCGATCGCCGTCACTTCACCGTGGATGAGATGAGCAACTATGTGGAGCGCGAGCGCCACCTGCCCACCATGAAAGGCCGCACGGCCTGGCAGCGCGAAGGCGGCTTCAGCCTGGGCGACGTGAACAACCAGTTGTGGGTGACCGCCGAAACCCAGGCCCTCTACCTGACCGAGCTGCACGACCAGCTCGACGTGCTGCGGATACTGGCCACCAATGAGCCGTTGAGCCCTGTGCAAATGGACCTGATCCGAAGCTCCATCTGCACTATGGGTGAGTTGACCGAATCTGAAAAAGACCGCCTGATCCGCAGTTGTGCCCAGCGTGTGGTAACCGCCCGAGCCCGTTGATCGATGAACGCCGACAACATGATCCGTCCGCTTTCACTCGCCTTCGCTGCGGCGTTGCTGGCGCTGCCCAATGCAAGTGCCCAGGTGGCCATTGCGCCCACCAACACGGCGCCCAATGCCAGCGCCATGCTGGAGGTGATCAGCACCACCAAGGGCCTGCTGGTGCCCCGCATGACGCAGGCCGAGCGCGTGGCCATCGCCGCGCCCGCCAACGGCCTGCTCGTGTTCCAGACCAACATTGGCGCCACG
>JAEUSU010000031.1 GCA_016788635.1 Flavobacteriales bacterium
TGTCGCGCGCGCTCGTGAAGTGCTCCAGGGCGATGTTGAAGTGCTTCAATGCGCCGTTCACCTCATTGGCGATCACGAAGGAGACCCCGATCGAGAGGTGAGCCCTGCCGATCAGCGTATCGTTCCCTGTGGGTTCAGCGATCCCCAGGATGCGGACCGCTGTGGACATGCAATCCTCCTGACGATTGAGGTACAGGTACTTCTGCACCAGCCGTGCGAGCAGCGCCACCTTCATTCGCGGATCGTCCGTGGCCTTTTCGCGGGCGACCAAGGAATCCACTGGTAAGTCCTTGACTCGATCGCTGAGCGTATCGAGTGGCTGGGAGTAAAGCTGTTCGGAACCGATCAAGGCCATGACCAAGGCCAGCGTTCGGAAATTGAAGACCATGGTGATGGTTCGTTCGTGAAGCGTGCGCACGCCCATGATCATCAACCGGCATTAGTGTCTGTTGGCCGTGCCTCCAGTTCCTCGATCGTCCTCCTCGCCGCCTCCAACCGCACGCGATTGTTCTTCGAAACGAGCATGTTCGTGATGAGCTTCTCCATGCGGTGGTGCAGCGGTATCAGCAACCCGGCGATCGCGGCCATGCACAAGAGCATCAGGATCGGCGAATGGTTCGTGATGCGGTCCAGGAACGGATGCACCAGCAGGTTGATGAACTCGAAGAACAAGAGCAGCGCGATGAGCGAGAGGTTCTTGATCGTCCTCGCACCTACAATGGCTGTGCGGCTGAACACGAGCAGGAAAATGCCGAGCGTGATGACGATGAGGGCGATGATGCCGAATTGGATGTTGCGGGAGCGTTCTGTGGCGGCTATTTCCCGGAGCCTAGCCTCCTCCCGCTCTTTCAGGTCCTGCTCGAAGGTCATATTCTGAAGCTTGATCATGTTCCCGGTGGTCTTCAGGCTGTCGTTGAACAGCGCCTTCACTTCCGAGTAATGAAAGGCACTATCCAGGCGACCTTGCGCCTTGTAGGCCGCACGCAGGAGATCAGCAGACCTGGCCGTCAAGCTCAAATGACCGAAGTCAAGACTAACCGCCAGGGCCCGCCGCCCGTCCGTGATGGCTCCAGGCAACTCATGCATTTCCAGGCGCATACGCCCCCGCCCTCCGAGGGCTTGGATCAGCGGTATCACCACATCAAAGGAATCCGCCACTTCGATCGCACGCGTGAAATGCACCTCGGCAAGAACGCGGTCGCCCTTGGCCGCATAGGCCGCACCCAAGGTGTAGTAGGATCGCGCATAGCCATAGGGATCCTCCTCAGGCTCCCGGATGGTGTTCGATCGTTGGGCGTAGTACAGGGCCGAGTCGGCCTGTCCCATGAGACGATAGGTGTCGCTCAATTGACAGTACGTGCGGTTCACCTCCAGCACCGAACGCACGTTCACGAGAGCCTTCTTGAGCAGCTCAAGACATCGTGGATAGTCCTCCATCTGCCTGTATACAACGCCGATCTCCTTGTCCGCCACTCCTGAATACTCCCGGCTGCCAGCCTTCTCGGCAAGGGTGCGGGCCCGATAGAAGTGCTTCAGCGCAGCCTCGGGGTCGGCAGATCCACCGGTCGCATTGCCAAGGACCAGATACGCTTCAGCTCCCAGGGTATCCACGCCAAGGGAATCGGCCAATTGCAGCGCATCCATGCTAGCTCGTGTTGAGGCAGTCCGTTCACCTCTGTAGTAGCACGCCCACGCATGGTTCACCGTGATCCAGAAGCGTTCGAGCACGGGGCGTGACTTGTCATGCCGGGTGTCGAGCGAATCGTAGCGGGCATCGATGCCGTACTTCTGGGCATGAGCGCGAGCACAAGCTGCCAACGCAAGCATGAGCACGAGCAACCGCATCATCGTTAACGATTTCATCATGGTGCCTGGTCGGGTTTGGCCTCCAACTCCTCGATCGTCCGCCGTGCCGCCTCCAGCCTTACCCTGTTGTTCTTGCTCACCAGCATATTGGTGATCAGCTTCTCCATGCGGTGGTGCAGCGGGATCAGCAACCCGGCAATCGCGGCCATGCACAAGAGCATCAGGATCGGTGAATGGTGTGTGAGTTCGCCCAGGAACGGATGCACCAGTAGGTTGATGAACTCGAAGAACAGCAGCAGCGCGATGAGCGAGAGGTTCTTGATGGCCTTGGCGCCCACGACGGCTGTGCGGCTGAACACGAGCAGAAAGATGCCCAGCGTGATGACGATGAGGGCGATGATGCCGAACTGGATGTTGTTGGCGCGATCGATGGCCGCCTGTTCCTTCAGCCTGGCCTCCTCCCGCTCCTTCAGCTCCTGCGCGAAAGCCATGTTCTGCAGCTTGTTCAGGTTGGTGGCGTTGATCAGGCTGTCCGCGTATAGCACCCGCAGCTCGAAGTAGCGGTAGGCGCTATCGCTCTGGCCCATGGTCTTGAAGGAGCGGCGCAAGAGGTCCGACGCGCCGATCAGCCCCTCCAGGTTGCCGCCCGCCTGGCTCACCTGCATGGCGCGCCGGCCATCGGCGATGGCCGCAGCGATGTCACCGGCCTCCAGTTCCATCTTCCCTCGTGCCACCAGCGAGCCGTAAAGCGGGATCATCACCTGGAAGGAGTCGGCGATTTCGATCGCTCGCGCGAAGTGCACCTCGGCCAGTTGCCGTTCGCCCTTGGCGGCGTAGGCGGCACCCAGCATGTAGTAGGAGCGCGCATAGGCATAGGGATCGCTTCCCGGGTCGGTGATGATGTTGGAGCGCTGCGCCCAGTAGAGCGCACTATCCGGTTGCCCCATCAGGCGATAGCAATCGCTCAAGTGGCAGCATACGCGATTGACCTGGTTGTTCCAGGTCACGTTGGCGAGGGCGAGCTTCAGCAACCCCAGCGCACGCGGCAGGTCGCCCAAGGTCTTGTACACGGTGGCGATCTGCTTCTGCGCAGTGCCGATATAGTCCGGACTGCCGGAGCGTTGCGCATACTCCAAGCCTTGATAGAAATACTTCAACTGCAAAGCCGCATCGGCTGATCCGTTGAAGGCATCGCCCACATGGTGCGAGGCGGTCGCGAGCAGACTATCGATGCCGAGCTGCTCAGCCAGCTCAAGCTGTTCCTTCGAGGTGATCCTCGCCTCGGCGATCAGGCCCCGATTGAAACAGGCCCAATGGTGGTTGCTGGTGATGAAGTAGCGTTCGATCAAGGGCCGGGACAGGTCGTGCCGGGTATCCAGCGAATCGTACACGGCCTTGTTGGTGTAAGGCTGGGCATGCAGCAGCCGGACCGTGCAGACCAGCAGCAACAGGACCATCGCACGGATGCTCGTCAGCGGGCGGTAGGCGGGCATGGAAAAGGAAAGGCGAAAGATGGGGAACGGCGGGCTACCCGCCTAATCGCGGGATGGGCGAACGGAAAGATCCATGAATGGCAGCATCCATCATCTCATTTGTGCAATTGAGGTACAGCATGCCAGCACAACATGAAAGGCACTCTTGCCATAGCCTCCGAATAACCGAAGTGATCCATATTGGGAAGGTGCCCCACGATCCGGACCACCGGCGCCATGGTTCCACCACCGGCAAAGGCCAATGAGGCGATACCCCCGACCTTGGCTCCATGGAACCATCGACCGCCATCCCCGCACACATGTTGGCCTGGACCCACCGGCGCTATGGGCCACCGGATGTGTTGCGGCTCGAAAAATTGCCGGTGCCTATGCCCGGCCCGAAGGATATTCTGGTGCGGGTGCATGCCACCACGGTGAACCGAACCGACTGTGGCTTCCGCTCGGCGGAGTATGTGGTGAGCCGCTTGTTCAGTGGCATCATCAAGCCGAAGCGCCCGGTGCTGGGTTGTGAGTTCGCTGGTGAGGTGGTGGCTGTTGGCAAGCAGGTGCAACGCTTCCAGGTGGGCGACAAGGTCTTCGGGTATGATGACCAGCGGTTCGGTGCGTACGCCCACTACATGATCACGCCTGCCGATGGGGGTGTGGCGCTCCTGCCCACCGGTTGGTCCTATACCGAATCCGCTCCGCTCACGGAGGGCATCCACTACGCCTGGTGCAACTTGAAGGCCGCAGACATTGGAACTGGCAGTCGTGTGCTCGTGAATGGTGCTACAGGTGCGATCGGCTCTGGGGCCGTGCAATTGGCGGTCTCGCTCGGTGCAACGGTCACGGCCGTGTGTGCGACACCCTATGTGCAGCGCATCAAGGACCTCGGCGCACACATGGTGATCGACCGCAGCACCACGGACTTCCTCACCGCACCAGGCCCCTATGAACTGGTCTTCGATGCCGTGGGCAAGAGCCGCTTCACACTCTGCAAGCACCTGCTTGCGAAGGATGGTTGCTACATCAGCACCGAGTTGGGGCCGCGTGGTGAGAACGTCCTTCTTGCACTGATCGGCGGGCTGCGCAGAGGACCGCGCGTTCGCTTCCCCTTGCCCACCATCAGCAGGAAGGATGTGGAGCACTTCCGGAGCATGGCCGAAGCGGGTACCCTGCGGCCCTTGATCGACCGGGTGGTGGGCTTCGACGAATTGATCGAGGCGACCCGCTACGTAGAGACCGGACAGAAGATCGGGAACGTGGTGGTGAATGTGCCATAGCTCAATGGTCGCGTTCGGCTTCTGTAACGTGTACGGCGAACAAAGGCCACCGGACCATGCGACATGTACTTCTTGTTGCCTTGTTGTTGCCCACTTTCACCCACTCCCAATGCTGGGCGCCGGTGGGTGCACTATGGACCTACAAACAGGGCTCCTGTTGCGGACCCGATACCAACCTGGCCGTGATCCGTGCGGATGGGGATACGGTGATCAACGGACGCGACTGCACCAAGCTCATCGCAGACCAGGGCTGGTTCGGCTGCTACTCCTTTGTGCGCTACTTCTCGGAAACCAACGACTCCTTGTACTTCTACGACACCCATACCGATCGCTTCACGTTGCTCTTCCAGTGGAACGCCATGCCCGGTGACACGTGGTACACGGAGGTCAACGATGACTTCTCGACAGGCGACACGTTGGATTGGACCGTGATCGATACCGGACAGGTGGTCATCGACGGCCTGGTCCTGAGGAACTGGCAGGTGCAGGTGCTTCCACGGCACATGATGTACAATGCACCCATCGGGCACGTAACGGAGCGACTGGGCCCATTTGGAAGTCCGTTCACGTGGACATTCGGCGCATGCGATGGAGAGACTTTCCTGCAGTTGCGATGTTATGAAGATGATGGGATCAGCTGGCAGAATAGCGCCGTTCCACAATGCGCGCTGAGCACCCATATCAGTGGACCGGCCTTCACACCACCATTCAAGCTGCGACCCAACCCCGTCGCCACCGGGGAGCCCGTTCTGCTGGACCTTCATCATCCGGCCGCTACAACGGATGTGGTCGTGCACGATGCCTTGGGACGGGAAATTGCGCGCATGGACCTGAAGGAAAGTCGCGCATCGATCACCCTTCCGAACAGCGGTGTATATGTGGTGACACTACAACATGCTGGTCACCCCATTGCGCAGCAGCGCCTGATCGTGCACTGACCGGGGTGGGGTGCACGTGACCCGCTACCTTCGCCGCCCATGGTGCAGTCCACCCGCAACAAGCAGATCGACCTCAGCTTTCTCGAGGGTCCGCGTACACGGTGGAAGGAACTGCGGTCCGTGGCATCCATCGCCAACGAGTTCCTCTACGGCTTCCGCAAGCTGCACTTCGTGGGGCCCTGTGTCACCTTCTTCGGCAGTGCACGCTTCACCGAGGATCACCCGTATTACCAGGTGACCCGCGAAATGGCCCGACGGGTCGGAGAGATCGGCTTCACCATCATGACCGGAGGCGGCCCGGGCATCATGGAGGCTGCCAACCGCGGGGCCCGGGACGCGGGTGCCACCAGCGTGGGTTGCAACATCGTACTGCCCTTTGAGCAAAAGCCCAACCCCTACCTCGATGTGTCGCTGGAGTTCGAGCGCTTCTTTGTACGCAAGGTGCTCCTGCTCAAATACAGTGTGGCCTTCGTGGTGATGCCGGGCGGCGCCGGCACCATGGACGAATTGTTCGAGACCGTGACCCTGATCCAGACCGGTAAGGTGAAGCACTTCCCCATCCTGCTTTATGGAAAGGAGTATTGGGCGCCCATGCTGGAACAGATCGAACGCATGGTGGAGGCCGGTACACTGGGGCGTGATGAGCTCAAGTTCATCTACGTGGCGGACTCCCTTGAGGAAGCGGGCACCTTCCTGCGGGAGGAAATGGTGCGCATGTGGCAGGAGGCCAAGGGCCGCAACGACCGCCCCAAGTGGTGGTTCCTGGAGCAGCGCACCGGCACGGCCAAGGCATAACAAAGGCTTAACAATGGGTCAATCACTGGTTGACCCTGGCGCCGGTCCTTTGCGGCACCGTTAAGTACGCCTTCACCGGAGCCACTCATGCACCGCATCGTTCTCTCCTTCAGCCTGCTGCTCACCAGCCTCTTCGCCCTGGCCCAGAAGGGTACCATCACCGGCACCATAACCGGCCAGGAAGGGGGCAAACTGCAGCCCATGCCCTTCGTGAACGTGGTGATCCAAGGCACCACCACAGGGGCCACCACCGACCTGGATGGCAGGTTCAGCTTTCAAGCCGAGCCCGGTGCCCATGTGCTGCTGGTGAGCTTCGTGGGGTTTGAACCGGTGGAACGCAACGTGACGGTGACCGCCGGTCAGACCACCACGGTGAATGTGGAGCTGAAGTCCCTGGCCATTGAAATGAAGACCATGGAGGTGGTGACCACGCGCCGCACCGGCACCGAGGCCGCCGTGATGATGGACACCCGCAAAAGCGAACAGGTGGTGAACGGCGTGGGCCGCGAACAGATCGCCAAAACGCAGGACCGCAACGCCGGTGAAGTGGTGAAGCGCATTCCGGGTGTCACGGTCATTGGCGATCGCTTCATCATGATCCGCGGACTGGCCGACCGGTACAACACCGTGATGTTGAACGATGTGATCGCGCCCAGCCTGGAGCCCGACCGTCGCGCCTTCAGTTTCGACCTGCTGCCCAGTGGCGTGCTGGACCGCATCATGATCCACAAGACCGCCGCACCGGAACTGCCGGGCGATTTCGCAGGTGGCGTGGTGAAGCTGTACACCGTGAACACACCCACCGAGAACCAGGTGCGCGTGGACCTGCAGAACTCCTTCCGCCCCGGCACCACCTTCAATGACTTCCACAGCAGCCAGCGCAGCAGCACGGATGGGCTGGGCTTCGATGATGGGCTGCGGCAGCTGCCCCCCAGCTTCCCCAGCGACCTGCGCAAGGTGAGCGGCGACGCACTGACCGCCGCCGGACGCAGCATGGCGAACAACTGGGTGGCACAGACCAGCACCGCCATGCCGGACCAGCGTTTCCAGGCATCCATCTCCCGCCGCCTGGGCAAGGAGGGCGCCACCACCACCGGCGGTCTGGTGGCAGGGCTGAGCTATACGGACGCCCGCCTCTCCTTCACGGCCAAGAACTACAACTACAACGTGTACGACCCCGAACTGGGCCGCAGTGACAGCATCTACAATTACAGCGACAACGAGAACTTCCGCTATGTGCGGGTCAGTGCCATCTGCAACTTCAGCCTGATCTCCGGTTCGCGCACCAAATTGGAGTTCCGCAACCTCTTCACCCAGCAGGGCACCGACCAGGCCACGCTGCGCACCGGCAACAACTTCGAGGAGCAGTTCGAGGTGCGGAACTTCGCCTTCCGGTACCAGCAGCGCACCATTTACAGCGGCCAGTTGCACGGCGAGCATGACCTGCGGCCCAATGTGAGCAAGCTCAGCTGGACCGCAGGCTACGGACTGGCCCTGGGCAAGGAGCCTGACTTCCGTCGCATCCGCACCGTGCGTGACATCAACAACACCGATGCGAACGCACCCTTCCAGACCATCATACCCCCCGGTGCCACCACACTGGACGCCGGGCGCTTCTTCAGCGACCTGAACGAGACCGTGCTCACCGGCCGTTTGGACTATGAGCAGAAGCTGCCAGGCGACAGGAACACCGTGAAGATCCGCACGGGCCTCTTCACCGAACGCAAGGACCGCAGCTTCGCCGCACGTTGGATGAGCTTCCGCGCGGCCAGCAGCTCACAACTGGACCAAAGCCTGCTCTTCGCACCGCTCGACGAGGTGTTCTCCGAAGAGAACATCAACCTCACCACCGGCTTCAAGCTGGAGGAAGGAACCAACCCCAGCGACCGCTACGATGCTTCGAACACGCTGCTGGCCGGGTATGCGGGCGCCACGGTGAACTTCACCACCACCACGGTGGTAAGTGCCGGCCTGCGGGCGGAATACAATGTGCAGCAGCTCAACAGCCGCACCTTCGGCGGCAGGCCTGTAACGGTGGACAACCCGATCCTGAGCATCCTTCCATCCGTGAACGTCTCACGCGCCATCGGCGAACGTGCGCAGGTGCGCCTGGCCTGGTCCACCACGGTGAACCGCCCCGAGTTCCGCGAGCTCGCACCCTTCGCCTTCTATGACTTCAGCTTCAACAACGTGCTGCGCGGGAACGATTCCCTGGAGATCGCCACCATCCAGAACATCGATGCGCGCTACGAGTTCTACCCCAGCTCCAGCGAGGTGTTCAACGTGGGCGTGTTCTACAAACAGTTCACCAACCCCATCGAGATGTTCTTCCTGCCCGGCGCGGGAAGCGGCGGCACCCGCAACTTCACCTTCGGCAATGCGGAGGACGCCAAGAGCCTGGGGGCTGAAGTGGAACTGCGCCGCTCATTGGGCAACCTCATCGGCAAAGGCCATCTGAGCCGCATGGGCGTGATGTTCAATGCGGCCTACATCGTCACCGAAGTGCGCCTGGGCGCAGCCGCCGCCGGGCAGGCGCAGCAGCGTCCGCTCATGGGCCAGAGCCCGTACATCATCAACGCCGGATTGTACTACCAGGACACCGAACGCAAGCTGCAGTACAGTGTGCTCTACAACGTCATCGGTCCCCGTCTCTTCGCCGTGGGCACCTATGGCACACCGGACATCTACCAGGTGCCGCGCAACGTAGTGGACCTGGCGGTGACCAAAGGCCTGGGCAAACGGCTGGAAGTGCGCCTGGCCATACAGGACGTGCTGAACCAGCCCGTTCTGCTCATGCAGGACTCCAACGACAACGGCCGCATCGACGACCGCGACGAGGACATCATGATGTTCCGCATGGGCAGCTACTTCACGGCGGGCATCGGCCTGCGCTTGTGAGCGTGGCCATGCATGGGGGCCATTGGATCCCGTGCAACGCATCCATTTAACGGAGACTTAATGAGGCGTGATGATATGGTAATGTGCCCATCATCACAGGGTAAAGCTGAAGCCGTCATTTCGCAGCCGTTAACCAACCTAAACGACCAACGATGTTGAAGTTCCAGACCGCGAGCCTGCTGCTGCTGGCCAGCCTGGCGGTGGCCCTGCCCGCCTGCAAGAAGAAAGAGGGCTGCACCGACCCCACGGCCACCAACTACGACCCCGACGCCGAAAAGGACTGCTGCTGTGAGTTCGCCACCGTAAAGCGATTCACCGTGACCGACCTGGGAGGTGGTGTGAAGGCTGTGGAAGGTGAGACGGATGAGAACTTCACCTTTACGAGCGGCACCAAGTGGCTCATCCGGAGCTTCCTCTATGTGAACAACGGGGCCACCCTCACCGTGGAACCGGGCACCATCGTGAAAGGCGACAAGGACTCGAAGGGCACATTGATCATCCGCCGCGGCGGCAAGATCAATGCGGCCGGCACGGCAGCCCAACCCATCGTATTCACCAGCAACCAGCCCGCCGGCAGCCGTGACTACGGAGACTGGGGAGGGATCATCATCTGCGGCCGTGCACCGCACAACCAGCCCAGCGACCCCGTGATCGAGGGCGGACCGGATGCCCAGTATGGCGGCACCAACGCCACCGACAACAGCGGGGTGATGCAGTACGTGCGCATCGAGTTCTGCGGCATCGCCTTCCAGCCGAACCAGGAGGTGAACGGCCTGACCATGGGCGCTGTGGGCCGTGGCACCACCATGGACCACATCCAGGTAAGCTATTGTGGGGATGACAGCTACGAGTGGTTCGGTGGCACCGTGGACGCCAAATACCTGATCGCCTTCCGCGGCTGGGACGATGACTTCGACCAGGATTTCGGCTGGCAGGGCCGCGTACAGTACGCCGTATCGCTGCGCGACCCCAACATCGCCGACCAGAGCTCCAGCAACGGTTTCGAATGCGACAACGACGCAGCCGGCAACCCCGCAAGCCCCTACAGCCAGGGCGTATGGAGCAATGTGAGCATTTTCGGTCCGAAGGCCGATGCCAGCACCACCATCAACGGGCAGTATGCCCGCGCGTTGCACCTGCGCCGCAACACGAAGACCCAGGTGTTCAACAGCGTGTTCGCCGGTTATCCTACAGGGCTGTACATTGATGGCAACAGCACGCAGGCCAATGCCCAGAACAACGACCTCATGTTCCGCAACAGTGTGATCGCCGGCATGGGCACCCCGCTGAACGTGCCCGGCAGCCAGACCTGGGACCAGGCCGCCATCACCAGCTGGTTCAACACCGGCGGCTGGAACAACACGGTGTACCCCAACAACACGGACCTGCAGGTGGCCGACCCTTTCAACCTGTCGGCACCGAACTTCCTGCCCAATGGCGGCAGCCCGTTGCTGACCGGTGCCGAGTTCAGCTGGGCCCCCTTGACCAGCGGCTTTTTTGAGACGGTCGGTTTCCGCGGTGCCTTCGGCGCCACGGACTGGACCGCCGGCTGGGCCAACTGGGACCCGCAGAACACGCCTTACTGATCGGTTTGGCCGAACGTGATGGAGCCCCTGCCGGATGGCGGGGGCTCTTCCTTTCCATACCCATCAGCGCAGCACGGCGAGCACTACGGCATACCGCGCCAGCTTGCCCGCGAACATCCAAAGGGCTGTCCAACCCACGGGGGCCTTGAAGAGCCCCAAGGCTGCGGCAATGAGGTCACCCACCAGAGGCGCCCAGCACAGCCAGGCCAGCCAGGGGCCATGCCGCTGTGCACGCTTTGCCCATGCCTGCGCGCGGGGGCTGTCCAGCCCCACCCAACGACCCAATCTGCCCTGCGCCCCCCAACGACCAATGGCATAGGTGCTCATGCCCCCCAGCCAGTTGCCGGCGGTGGCCACGCCCAACAGGGTGAGCGTGGGCCAGGGTCCCATGGCCATGACCGCGAGCAGGGCCTCACTGCTCAAGGGCAACAGGGTGGCGGCCAAAAACGTTCCAAGGAACAGCCCCACCAACCCCCATTGCTCCCAGACCGGCCCCAGCTCCATGCCACGAAGATGCACCCATACTTTCGGCAAGGTCTTTGGCCTGCGATCGCCGAACACCGTTCCACCATGCGCCACCTCACGACCATAGCCCTGCTGGCCTCGGCCCTGGTGGCCAGCGCGCAGAACGAGAACCGTGGCCGGAGCGCCACCTTAAGCCTGGGCGGCCACTATGGTGAACCGCTGGGGGAATTTGAGCAGGTCTGGGAAAGTGGCTTTCCAGGCCTGGGCGGACAGCTCTCCGTGCCCATGCGCCGGCTGCCATTCGAATGGGGCCTGGGCTTCACGTGGAGCTATCTGGGGAACAAGGACTTCACCGTGCCCATTGACGTAGCCAGCGTGCCCAGCAAGACGGGTGAGTTGGACGTGAACGTGAATCTGTATGCCGTGCATCCCTTCCTCCGCTTCCGCCCCATTCAGGGTCGTGTAATGCCCTACGTGGACGGCCTCGCGGGGGCGAGGGCCTTCACCATACGCACCCGCCTTACCGCTGATGGTGTGGATGGTCCGTTGAGCAAGAAGACCGAGGATGTGGACATCGCCTCCAGCTGGGGCTGGGCGGTCGGTTTGATGGTGGCCGTAACGGGCAACCTATACGTGGAAGGGCGTTTTGAAAAGCTGCGCGGGGGTGAAGCCACTTACGTGGACAGGGAGACCATTGATGTGGATGCCAATGGCCGCCTGACTTACGGTACGCGCACCAGCACCACGGACATGTGGCTGGCACAACTGGGTATCGCGTTGCGGTTTTAAGGTCCGTCAAGGAGCGGATCTCCCGGCGGGCATGTTGGTAACCCCGTTGGCAAGGCGTTCACCAGCGCCCCGGGAGAGCATGCGTTCAGGCTTAAACTTGCGCACCATCAGCCAACACCCGCATTGAACGACCGCAAGCGCATTCAAAGCGCGCTTCTCTCGGTATTCCACAAGGACGGACTTGAACCCATCGTCCGGGCGCTCCATCGCCTGGGGGTCCATCTCTATTCCACCGGTGGCACCCAGGAATTCATTCATCAACTCGGCATTCCGGTCACACCGGTGGAGGACCTCACCTCCTACCCCAGCATTTTGGGCGGCCGGGTGAAGACCCTGCACCCCAAGGTATTCGGGGGCATCCTGGGCCGGCGTGGGTTGGACAGCGACGTGGCGCAGCTGGAGGAATACCACATCCCCACCATCGACCTGGTGGTGGTGGACCTCTACCCTTTCGAGCAGACCGTGGCCGGTGGCGGAACCGAGGATGCCATCATCGAGAAGATCGACATCGGTGGCATTGCCCTCATCCGTGCCGGGGCGAAGAACCACGGCGACGTGGTGATCGTGCCCAGCCGGGACCAATACCCGGACCTGCTGCACCTGCTGGAGGCCCAGAACGGGGAAAGCACCCTGGCCCAGCGCAAGGCATTCGCCGCTGCAGCCTTCGGGGTGAGCGCGCGGTACGACAGTGCCATCCACCAGTGGTTCATCGGAGGGCCACAACAGCTGGCTCCGCCCATGCAAGGCCAGCCGGTGCACCCTTTGCGATACGGCGAGAACCCTCACCAGGAAGCCTCGTTCATTGGCGACCTGCACGGGCTGTTCGAGCAGTTGCACGGCAAGGAACTGAGCTACAACAACCTCCTCGACCTGGATGCCGGTCTGGAGTTGATCGATGATCTGGCAACCCTTCCGGGAATACCCTTCGCCATTCTGAAGCACAACAATGCCTGCGGTGCCGCCGTGCGCAGCACGTTGAAGGAAGCCTGGGACGCGGCATTGGCCGCCGACCCCACCAGCGCTTTTGGCGGGGTCTTCATCACATCGGCCACGGTTGACAAGGCCACTGCTGAAGCCATGGACGCGATCTTCTTTGAGATCATCTGCGCTGCAGACTTCGATCCGGAAGCGCTCGAGGTCCTTCGCCGGAAGAAGAACCGCATCATCCTGCGGCGCAAGGGGAAGGGACATCTCTCCCGGCACTGGCGGTCAGCGCTCGGGGGGCTGCTCACCCAGGCCCCCAACCAGTTGGTGCCCGAAGCTTCGGCCATGCGCACGGCCACTGCCAAAGCCCCCACACCACAGGAACTGAACGACCTGGTCTTCGCCACCATCCTGGTGAAGCACACCAAGAGCAACGCCATCGTGCTGGCCAAGGGCAAGCAATTGCTGGCCAGCGGCACTGGCCAGACCAGCCGCGTGGACGCCCTCGAGCAGGCCATCGCAAAGGCCCGCAAGTTCACCTTCGATCTGGGCGGTGCCGTGATGGCCAGTGACGCCTTCTTCCCCTTCCCGGACTGTGTGGAGATCGCCCACCAGGCCGGTATTTCCGCCGTGGTGCATCCGGGCGGCAGCATCCGCGATCAGGAGAGCATCGACTATTGCAACGCACATGGCATGGCCATGTGCATCACCGGCACACGCCACTTCAAACACTAAGCGCATCCGTATGGCCTGGTTCAGCAGCTTTTTCACCCAGGAGATCGCCATCGATCTGGGAACAGCCAACACCCTGATCATTTACAATGACAAGGTGGTGGTGGACGAACCCAGCATTGTGGCGGTGGACCGCAACAGCGGCAAGGTCATCGCCATCGGCCGCCAGGCGCAGCAGATGCATGGCAAGACCCACGAGAACATCAAGACCATACGTCCGCTGAAGGACGGCGTGATCGCCGACTTCCAGGCCGCCGAGGAGATGATCAAGGGCATGATCAAGATGATCAAGCCCGGCCGGCAGCTCTTCACGCCCAGCCTGCGCATGGTCATCTGCATCCCCAGCGGCATCACCGAGGTGGAAAAGCGCGCCGTGCGGGACAGCGCGGAGCATGCCGGAGCCAAGGAGGTCTACCTGATCCATGAGCCCATGGCCGCCGCCATCGGCATCGGCATCGATGTGGAGGAGCCCATGGGCAACATGATCATCGACATCGGAGGGGGCACCTCGGAGATCGCCGTGATCGCGCTGGGCGGCATCGTGTGCGACAAGAACATCCGCGTGGCCGGTGACGAGTTCACGCAGGACATTGAAGAGTACATGCGCCGCCAGCACAACATTCTGGTGGGCGAGCGCACGGCCGAACAGATCAAGATCGAAGTGGGTGCGGCCATGACCGAGCTGGACAACCCGCCGCCCGACTACGCCGTGCGTGGCCGGGACCTGATGACGGGCATCCCCAAGGAGATCACCGTCACATACAGCGAGATCGCGCAGGCATTGGACAAATCGATCAGCAAGATCGAAGAGGCCATCCTGAGCGCGTTGGAGAGCACCCCGCCCGAACTGAGCGCGGACATTTACAAGACCGGCATCTACATGGCCGGTGGCGGTGCCCTGCTGCGCGGGCTGGACAAGCGCGTGAGCATCAAGACCAAGCTTCCGGTGCACGTGGCCGAGGACCCGCTTCGTGCGGTGGCCCGCGGTACGGGCATCGCACTGAAGAACATCGACCGGTTCCAGTTCCTGATGAGAGAGTGATGAGGGGCGAGGGGCGCGCCTCCATGCAGCGCCGCCCGCCACTCCCCACTCGCCACCCGCCACCTTGGTGAGATGCGTGACCTCTTCCGCTTCCTTTACCGCATCCGGGACACGCTCCTGTTCCTGCTGCTTCTGGTGGTGGCATTGGTGCGCCTTTTCAGCGGCAACATGCATCATCGAGCGCAAGCGCTCACCTCCAGTACGGCGATCGTGGGCGATCTGTACTCCTGGCGGGCCGATGTGGCCGGTTATGCCTCTCTACGTGATGTGAACACCGCGCTGGCACAGGAGAACGCCATGTTGCGTGCCCGAATACCATACGTAGCCACTGACACGGCAAGCTCACCGCCCATGGTGGACAGCCTGGGGCACACCCTATTCCGCTTCCTTCCCGCACAAGTGATCAACAGCACCGTGCTGAAACAGAAGAACTACCTCACGCTCAACAAGGGCGCACGCGATGGCATTGTGCCCGGCATGGGTGTGATCGGCACACACGGCATCCTGGGTGTCACTTGGAACTCGAGCGCGAACTTCACCACGGTGGTGAGCATACTGAACACCGACCTGAGCAGCAGCGTGAAACTGGCATCATCCGGGCATTTTGGACTGCTTGTGTGGGACACCTCGGACCCGCAGCGCGCGCACGTGCGGGATATCGCCACACACGTGCCCGTAGCACCGGGCGACACCGTGAGCACACGTGGCGGGGATGGCGTATTCCCGGCCGACATCCCCGTAGGCATTGTGGAATCCGTGCTGGAAGAAGCCGGAAGCAACTACCACCTGATCCTCATCCGGTTCACCGAGGACATGTCACGCAGCGGTGTGGCCTATGTGGTGAACGACCTGCAACGGGCCGAGCGTGATTCACTGCACCAACGGATCTCCACGCCATGATCGGTCAGGTGGTCGGCAACATCCTGCGGTTCCTGTTCCTGATCCTCCTGCAGGCTTTGGTACTGGACCATCTGGACGTGGCCAATGGCATGGTGGTACCCAGCCTGTATGTCCTCTTCGTGTTGATGCTTCCCTTCGAACTACCCGCATGGGCCCTGTTGCTACTGGGTTTCGGCACCGGCTCGGTGATGGATGTGTTCACCAGCACCCCGGGCATGCATGCCGCCGCTTGCACCGTGCTGGCTTATGCCCGCCCTCATGTGCTCCGCTTGATCGCCCCGCGCGAAGGGTATGAGTTCGGCCTGCAGCCCACAGTGCAGGACATGGGGCTCTCATGGGCATTCACCTACATCGGCCTGCTGGTGTTGCTGCACCATTTGACACTCTTCCAGCTGGAGGCTTTCGGATCGGGATCCTGGTGGCGCACCCTGCTGCGCATCCTGCTCAGTTCCACCGCCACCCTGCTACTGTGCCTGCTGGCCCAATGGCTCACCGCGCGCCCGGTACGCGGCCGCACATGAACCTCGAAAGCCGCAAGTACGTGCTGGCCGCAGGTGTGCTGCTGGTGAGCCTGGTGTTCATCCTGCGCCTCTTCTGGGTGCAGGTGGTGGACGGCAAGTGGAAGGCGGAAGCGGCGAACATCTCCGAGCGAAAGATCACGGTCTTCCCTTCGCGCGGGCTCATCCTGGACCGCCATGGCGAGCTTATGGTGGCCAATACCCCGGTGTATGACATCATGGTGGTTCCGAAGGACGTCCGGCCCTTTGATACCCTTGCGTTCTGTTCCCTGGTGGATGTACAGCTGCCCGAGGTGCGCAAGCGGCTTCACGATGCGCGTCGTTATTCAGTGCATAAGCCCAGCGTGTTCGAGAAGCAGATCACGGCCGAACAATATGCATCGATCGCCGTGCACCTGCACCAATACCCCGGCTTCTATGGGCAGAGCCGCACATTGCGCACGTATCCGCCACACGCCGCACCCCACATGCTGGGCTACTTGAGCGAGGTGGATGCGCGCAAGGTGGAAAAGGACCCCTACTACAAGCCCGGTGATGTGATCGGTGTGGGCGGACTTGAACAGCAGTATGAACACGAACTCCGTGGCCAGCGCGGTGTGAAGTATGTGGTGGTGGACGTGCACAACAACATACAAGCCCCTTACAAGGACAGGCAGTACGACACCCTCGCACATGCCGGATCGAACCTGTACACAGGTGTGGACCTGCGCATCCAGCAGCTGGGCGAGCAGCTCATGGTGAACAAGAAGGGCAGCATCGTGGCCATCGACCCCAAGACCGGGGAGATCCTGTGCCTGGTGAGCTCTCCCGCCTATGATCCGGAGCTCCTGGTGGGCCGCGTGCGCAACACCAACTATGGCATCCTCCAGCGCGACCCCATCAAGCCCTTGTTCGATCGCGCATTGCAGGCACAGTATCCTCCGGGGTCCATCTACAAGATCGTGCAAACGCTCATCGCCCTGCAGGAAGGTGTGATCACCCCGAACACGGGATTCCCCTGCAACAAATCGCTGGTGGGCTGCCATGCGCACCCCAACGCAGGCGACATCATCCATGCCATCCAGTACTCCTGCAACCCTTACTTCTACATGGTGTTCAAGCGGCTGGTGGAACGCGGGCAGAACAAGAACAACCGCTTCAAGGACGCGGCGTTGGGGCTGGACAACTGGCATGCGCACATGCTCCGGTTCGGCATGGGACAGCGCCCACCGGTGGACCTGCCCAGCGCCAAAGGCGGCAACATCCCAGGGCCTTCCTACTACGACCGCAAGTACGGCAAGGAGCGCTGGGCTTTCAGCACCATCTATTCGGTAAGTATAGGCCAGGGCGAAGTGCTCGTAGTGCCCATGCAGATGGCCAATCTGGCCGCCATTTTCGCCAATAAGGGCTGGTACATCGATCCGCATGTGGTGCGTGCCGTGGGGCACCGGGACAGCCTGGTGCAGGGCCCACAACGGCACGATACGGGCATTGACCCCAAGTGGTATGACTTTATCCAGGAAGGCATGCGCCGCGTGGTGGAGGAGCCTGGTGGTACAGCCCGTCAGGCCCGCGTGAAGGATATCACCATCTGCGGCAAGACCGGTACTGCGGAGAATCCGCATGGCAAGGACCACGCGGTGTTCGTTGCTTTCGCGCCCATGGAGGACCCGCAGATCGCCATTGCAGTGTATGTGGAGAACTCCGGTTTCGGGGGAACCTGGGCGGCGCCCATCGCCAGTCTGCTGATCGAGAAATACCTGCGTGATACGATCACCCGGCCCGAGCTCATGGAGCGCATGCTGAAGGCCGACCTGATCGCCGAGGAGAAGAACTACGTGAAACCCAAGAAAAAACCACGCCGCCCATGAACAAGCGCGAGCGTGTGGTGGCCAACGTGGACCCCATGCTGCTGGGGCTCTATCTGTTGTTGCTCTTCATGGGCTGGTTCAACATCTACAGCGCCGCCTACGAACCCGACCATGCCAGCATCTTCGACCTGGGCAAGGAGTATGGCCGGCAGGCCGTTTGGATCGGTGTCGGGCTGTTGCTCCTGGGAGGCATCATGCTGATCCGGGGTGCGTTCCTGCAAGACCTGAGCTTTCTGATCTATGCTGTGGTGCTGCTGCTGCTTGTTGCAGTGCTGCTTTTCGGCAAGGTCGTCAACGGCCAACGCGCATGGTTCGGGGCGGGCAGCTTCGGTGTGCAGCCGGCGGAGTTCGCCAAGTTCGCCACGGCACTCGCCCTGTCCAAGTACTTGAGCGGGCTGAAGGTCTTGGCTGGCTGGCGTTCCCGCCTCATCAGCCTGGGGATCATCCTGGCGCCAGTGGCCCTGATCATGCTTCAGCCCGACACAGGCACAGCGCTTGTGAGCGGCGCCTTCATCCTGGTGCTGTACCGCGAGGGCCTCTCCGGCAACGTGTTGCTCATGGCCATCATCGCTGGCTTCCTTTCCATTGTGGCCCTCATGCTGCGCGAGTCCACGTTCATTCCACCCTTCACCGACACGGAACTCGGCGGGCATTACCTCCTGGTGGCCATCATCGTGTTCATCTGTATTCTGGGCTGGTTGGTGGTGCGCAACATGGTCATCAAACGCCTGCGCCGCCGGTACTACAGGCTTATCCTCATCGGTCTGCTGGGCAGCGTGGCCCTCATTGGCAGTCTCGACTATGCATTCGAAAAAGTCCTGGCCCAGCACCAACGCGACCGCATCCTGGTGATGCTTGGCCAGATGGAGGACCCACAGGGGCTGGGGTACAATGTGAAGCAAAGTCAGACGGCCATCGGCTCAGGCGGCTTTTCCGGCAAGGGCTATCTCCTTGGCACGCTCACCAAATACAAGTATGTCCCCATGCAGAGCACGGACTTCATCTTCTGCACAGTGGGTGAGGAATGGGGCTTCCTGGGCACGGCTGTGGTGGTCATGTTGTTCACGCTGCTCATCCTGCGCTGCATCTGGATCAGCGATCGGCAGCGCTCAAGGTTCTCACGCGTATACGCATACTGCGTGGCCAGCATCTTCTTCTTTCACCTCACCATCAATGTGGGCATGACCATTGGACTGGCCCCGGTGATCGGTATTCCGCTGCCCTTCTTCAGTTACGGGGGCAGTGCCTTGCTCAGTTTCACCATCCTGCTGGGCATCCTCATCCGGCTGGATGCCGAGCGGCTGACCCTGCTGCGCTAACGAGCGCGGGGCGCCATGAGCGCCCCGCGAAACGTTACGTCCGGTATCCGATCAATAGAATCGGGCACGCTCGTCCACCACACCATCCCGCTCACGCAAGGCATTGAACAAGGCACCTTCGGCACGTCCCTGCACACGGTCGGTCAGGGTCTTGCGTTCGGCGTCAGCCAGGGAGAAGTCCTCGGCAGGTGTGGTTGATGTGACACGTACCACATACACACCATTCTCACCCGCCATGGGCTGGCTCATCTGGCCCTGTGGCAGCGCGAAGATCCGGCCGATGAGCTCCACCTCGCTGAAGGCGCCCGGTATGTTGTTGCTGTTCAAGGCCATGTCGTTGGCCGTTTGCACGCTCAGGTTCATGGCCGCGGCCAGGGCGTTCAGGTCCGACTGACCCGCCATCTGCTTCTTGAACGCCTCAGCCTTCTTCTGCTTCACCACCTCACGCGTGAACGCTTCACGCACGTCCTCCAGCTCGGGTGCTCCCTCCTTCTTGATGCGACGCAGTGCGGCCACAATGTAGCTATCCCCGCTCTGCAGCGGTCCGCTCACCTGGCCCATCTCCGCATTGTTCACCCAGGCCAGGATGGTGGCGGGCTGGCTGATACCCGGCACGAATCGCTGATCGAGGCGCACATCATCCGCCGGGCGCACCTCCAGGCCGGCCGCTTCAGCGCCTGCCTTGAATTTCTCCAGGCTGTTGTTGTCCAGGGAGAACTCGTTCGCACGCTTGTAGACGGCATTGAAGGTCGCGGGCGATGGTTTGACGCGGCGGTCCACAGCACACAAGCGGCGCTCCTGGCGCTCCCGCTGGCCAAGCACTTCCACGATGTGGTAGCCGTAGGTGGTCTTGCACACGGTGATGGCGCCCACCTTCTCCTCAAAGCTGGCCTTGGTGAACTCCGGCACCATGCGGTTCTTGTCGAACCACTCGTACACGCCGCCGCTGTTCACACTTCCAGGGTCCTCACTGAACTTGGTCACCATGTCCTCGAACTTGCTGCGGTCCTTTTTCACCACGGTGAGCAGGCTGTCCGCACGCTTCTTCTTCTCCGTATCGTTCTCCGCATTGGACATCAACAGAATGTGCCGCACACGGGCCTCGGGGATGGAAGCCAGCTCCTTGATCTTCACCAGTCGGAGCACATCACCTTCCTGGTAGGGTCCATACACCTCCCCTACGGAGCCATTCAGGATGGCTTGATCGGTCACCTGGTCTGCTGTGCCTTCCGCGTAGGGGAACACGGTATAGCTCCGTGTATCGCTGTTGGCCAGCACAAAAAGGGAGTCGTTCATGGCGGCGGCGAAGTCTGCACGCAGGCCCTCGATATCCTTGCGGAGCGCCGCTCTGTCCTCCTCGCTCGCCGTAACGGTGAATGTGACGTAATCAAAGCTGCGCGAGGCGGTCTGTTTGTGCTTGCGGTCGTTCTTGTGCTCGCTGTAGTAGCGCTTGAGATCGGCGTCGCTCACCGGGTAAAGGGAATCCGGTTCCGAAGCGAAGGATTTCACCACGAACTCGAACGATACCTTGGTGCTGCGCTGGGCGATCTCATCACGGGCCTGCACGCTGTTGGCGAACACGCTCTTCTTCACCAGGGTGTTGTACTTGGTGTAGAGGCGGCTCTCCACCATGCGCTGGTTCTGAATGCGGTAGTAGGTGGGTGAGCCCTGTTGCACGTTCACGAACCACTGGCGCACCTTCTCGGGGTCCACCTGGCCGGTGGCGGGGTTCTGAAAGGCGGGTTGGCTGCGGAAGTCCGGGGAGATGTTGGCGCCGAAGCGGATGTCATCGAACTCCTCCTTGCTCAATCCGGTGCCGAAACCGGCGTCATCCGCACGGCGCTTCAGCAGGCGCTCGCGCACGATCTCGTTCCAGGTGCCATTGCGCAACTGGTCCATGGAGTTGTTGTCCACCGGCTGACCGAAGTCGTTGCGCAGGGCATCTGCTTCGGTGCTCACGCGCCGCTCAAAGCCGACCTGGTCCACCGGTTCACCGGCGATGGTGCCGATGGAGCGCTCGTTGCGGCCGAACTGACCGCGGTTGCCAAGTAGGTCGTCCATGATGAACAGGGCGATCGCACCCCCGACCACAACAATGAGCAGACCGCCCAAGCGGTTGCGGATCTTTCCAATGACAGCCATACCGGTTTTTGTATAAGGGTCGCAAATATAGACCCTTACCCCACGCGAAGCCCGGCCTCGGCATCTGCCACCTGTAGCCGGACCAGATCAATACGCCCATGGCCCACTTGCACCACGGTTATGCGGTAGGGGCCTATCACGAGCTCTTCCCCCGGCGCCGGAAGGCCGCCCGTATGGTGCAGGATGTAGCCCGCCAGGGTGTCGTACTCACCTGACTCGGGTATGCTGAGCCCATGGACCTCAGCCAGACGCGCCACCTCCAGTCGGCCGCTCAACAGGAACTCCTTTGGTCCCAAGCGCTCCTCCACCTCGTCCCCATGGTCGTGCTCATCCTCGATCTCCCCTACAATGCTCTCCACCACGTCCTCAATGGTCAACAGGCCGGCCGTTCCACCGAACTCATCCACCACCACGGCCACATGGGTGCGCTGTTTGGTGAACATCTGCAGGACTTGGTCCGCTGGCATGGTGCCGGGTATGAAGTTCACCGGCCGCAGCACATGTCGTATGGACCGGGGCCTACGGAAGACATCGTAGGCATGCACATAGCCGATGATATTGTCGATGCTGTCCTTGTATATCAAGATCTTGCCCAGCCCGGTCTCGCTGAAGCGGCGGTGGAGGGTGGCAATGTCCTCCTGCACCTCTTCGGCCACGATCTCCGCCCGTGGGACCATGACGTCCCTCACCTTGGTATTACTGAGTTCCAGTGTGTTGCGGAAATAGGCGACCTCCGGTTCCAACTGCTGTGCATCGGTTCCTCGCTGGCTCAATTCACGCAGGAACTCGTTCAGGTCAATACGCCCGAATGCCACCTGGCCCGGCGCGGTCCGGATGCCGAACAGCCGAAGGAGCCCCTGGCTCAACCCGGTCATCACGATCATCGGAATCCAAAGCAAAACATAGAGGAACACCAGTGGAACTGCGAACAAGTTCAACGTGCCATTGGGGTCGAGTTGGAAGAAGGCCTTTGGAAGGAACTCGCTGAATATGAGAATGATTACTGTAGACAAGGTCGTTTGTGTCAAAAGCACGAACACCTCATTGGCCCAAAATGCTGCGAGGTAAGGCTCCAGGAAACGGGCCATCACAATGCCGTAGATGACCAGGGCAATGTTGTTACCCACCAGCAACGCACCGATCACCCGGTTCGGACGGCCCATGAGCCCGCCGAGCAGGCGTGCGCGGAAGGCACCCTGCTTCCGCTCGAGCTCGATCACCAGCCTGTTGCTGCTCACGAAGGCGATCTCCAAGCCGCTGCATAGCGCAGAGAGCACCATGGCTGAAAGCAGCAACAAGAGGTCGGAACTGTTCACGTGTGGAACTGCACCAAGCGGCGCACCCGGGCGAAGATAGGCGGGGGCTCAGCGACGGCCTGCCTGCTGCTCTCGATCGGCCATGGTCTCCAACCTGCCCCGCATGAACCTGCGAAAGGCCCACATCGCCGAGCTGATCAACGGGAACCACAGCCACTGCCGGCCTTCTGCGAAGCCATACTGGTAAATGGCATACAGGGCGACCAGCGCAGTGGCGATGGTGATCACCATCCAGAACCGCTCCATGATCAGACCTACCCGCTTCATGCGCATCGAAGGTAACCGAATGCCTTACTCGGCAGGTACAGGAGCCTGCAAGGTGCCGGTGATCCGCCGGATCGTGTACCGGGAGAAATCCTCAGTAGCCTCCATTCCCTCACCGTGCAGGATATCCTCGGCGCGGGTGATGCGCACCGGCCGGTCCGTGCGGATCAAAGCGCTGTCCTGCGACCAGGTGAGCTGCTCCGTCTCCAAGCGTTCGCCCTTCGCGTTCACGAATACCACATTGCGCTCCACCTCCATCCGCCGCTGAGCCGGAAGGATCCGACCACTTTCAGCCGTGAGGATGGCACGCTTTACACCCGACCGGTCGAAGAAGGTGAGCTCCAGCCCTCCGTTCAGTTCGGTCCTGCGCTCTGCCTCCGTACCAAACTCCTCTATGCGTGCGGCCCGCAGGGTGTTGGAGACCACCCCACTGTCACTGAAGGAATACACCGCATTGGTGGTCATCCTTTCAGGTGCATCCTGCGGCACTTCGATCTGGGCCACACGGTCCAGATCGTTACGGCAGGCTGGCATGCCGAGCGCCATCCCAACGAGCAGGGACAGACGCACCGGCGCCCAGGCGGCGGACATTCGTTACTTCTTGATCCGCACCGTGGTGGTGCCGGTAAGCCCGCCACAATCCACCTGGTAATTGGCCCCTTCCTTCAGTTGATTGAAGAAGGCCTCCTCCTGGGTGGGGAAGCGGGCGGCGCAGGATGCCATGCGCTCTGCGGCGCGGTCGGCCACTGAAGGGTCGGCGCTCCTGGCCTTGGCGTACTGGTCATAGGCCAGGCAGTACACCATCTTGGACATGATCCCCTCACAACCAGCCGCTGCGGCCGCGACCGCATTACCGATAAGCATCATGGCCTCACCGTTCTTGGGCTCCACTTGCAGCACGCGCTCGGCGTAGCTGCGCGCCTGCACGTTGTTGCCCGCCGCACTGGCCACCTGGCCGGCCTTCAACAGGTACTTCACCCGGTCCGGGCAGTCCGTGCACAGTTCGATCGCCTCGCGCAGGTACTCCAGCGCCGGGGACCATTGCTGCTGTTTCACGCGGAGCATGGCATTGCTGTAGGCACTTTCATGGGTGGGCGAGGCGCGGTGCACCTCCTCGGCCATGGTGCGGTAGATGGGCTCCTCCGTGCAGTCCTTGGCGTTCAGCGCTTTCAACAACCGCCGGCGCACCTCCATATCACCTGGTCGCTCCTTGGACAGATCCTCGGCGATCCGGGCAATATCCGGGCATTCCGCCACCTTGAAGAAGAGCTCACTCACCCCGTCGCGCGCCTTCATGTACAATTCCTTGTCTTCGGGTTTCATATCCGGCTTGGCCAGGTTGACATCAATGAAGCCCATCACCATCACAAAATCCTCCAACATCTGCTTCTTGGTGGCCTTGCTGTCGCCATAGAGCATGTTAAGCACCTGGTAATAGGCCAGCAGGGCATTCGCCTCACTGCTCGACCCACGCTCCGCGAGCGATTCCTTCAGGGTGTTGAAGATCTGCTCCTTCCTTTCCGGGGTATAGCGCAGCATATCCAGGGCCTTGCGGCCCAGCACGTAACCCTTTTCCCCGAAATACTGGATGCGCATGTCGTAGAGCGCATAGAGCGAATCCACAAGCTTCGCTTTCTGAGCGGCATCCTTTTGTTTATCGATCTGGTATTTGCGGATGCGCGCTCCATCCACGTACAAGCCCTTGCGGCTGGCCGGGCACAGGTTGAGCGCACAATGCCAGTGTGCTACAGCATCCTCCAAGCTGTTCTGCTTCACGAACTCCTGGTACAAGGAGAGGCATTCCACACATTTCGCACTGTCGGCCGGGGTGCTGCCATACTTGCCCTGGGCCAGGCCCAGCAGGGGGAGCACGCCCGACAAGCCGGCCACCAACAGCCGGTTCAATTGATCCTTCGCTTCTGTAACCATGGTTCGAATTTCGATGGGGTGAAGGTGAGGCCGATGAGGATGTCGACGTAGTTCTCTTGAATGGTACCAGTACCTGCCGATCCCCTACGTCCGAACACAGCGCCGAAATTGAGCCTGGACCGGGTGAGGCTGCCGAGCAGTGGCAGTGAGGTTCCAAAGGCCATGCCGAAGTCTGTGAGCTGCTTCTCCTTTACCACGAGATAATCCTCCGTCCAACGGAAGCCGGCGCGCCAGATGGAACGCTGCAGGAAGTTCCCCCCTTCACGCGCGCCCATGGGACGCCACGAGGCACCCAGCGCATAGGACGAACTGCGGCCCAACTTTTCCGGAAAGCGATATCCTTCCACGTTCAAGGCCGTCCCGCTCCAATCCCTGGTGCGCATCTCGAAGGTCCATGTCCAGCGCACGTTATATATCGTGGCCCCCAAGCCGACCTGCATAGGAAGACCCAAGGTGCCAGGCACTTTCCGCTGGTCTATGAGGGTGTCCCTGATCGTCTCCACCCCGTTCGCGCCCACCACAAAAGAGTAGGCGAGATCGCTGCGGGACACATTGAGGGTGGCCGGCAACTCAGCGGTGGCGCCCACCACCAGCTTCAATCCTTCATCCCCCTTCTCGCGCCGCTTGACCAGGTCCGTCTGGTAGTGCACGCCGAAATTGAACACCGGGTCACTTAGGGAAAGCGTGGAGAGATAACGGTGGTTGTTGTAGCCACTGCCGCGCGGGTAGATGGTCTCCCGGAACCGGTCCACATGGCCGAACAGGTAATTGAAGTTGGCTCCAATGCTAAGGCGGGAACCATTGCCCAGCTTCAAGCTGTCCTTTTGCTGATACACCGCCCATCCCAAACCCATGTACGCACGGTTCAAACCACCCTCACCCCGGTACAGGTACTCCACATCCCCACCGCCATCCGGGAGCACTTCACGATCGATCAAACGATAGCTCACCTCGGTGACGGGCTGCAGGCCCATGGCCCAGCCACAACGACCATTGCCGAACGGGACACCCAGGCTGAAGCCCAACCAACGCGTGTTCCGCGAATAGGTATCCTGGACATCATTGCGTAGTGATGCATAGCGCATGCGTGCACCGGTCTCGAACACCGTGGTCCGAAGACCGGTGTAAGAAGCTGGATTCACCTGCAGCACTCCGGCAGGGTCCACCACGGCCACACCGGCATCACCCATGAGCATCGGGGACACCTGGGTGCCGCGAAGCAGGTCGCCAAAAGCGAAGGAACTATACGGCGATCCCGGCCCGACCTGTGCGTGCAGACCCGCCCCTGCTTCAAACAGGGCCAGACCGGCCAGGACCGGACGAATGGTCGAGTAGAATGAGCGCACCACGCAGGGTAAGCAAAGGGTCCGCAAAGATGCCACTTTCCAAGGCCCGGCTGAACCGCAGGCCATCACCGCCGGTAAGGATCACTGCCAGGTCGGGATCTGAACGCCGGTAGGCGTGGATCAGTCTGTGCAACTCACCGATAATTCCGTGGACAATCCCGGCACGAAGTGCTTCCTCCGTGGTGGTCCCGGGCAGGTGCCAAGGCCCCTCCAAATCCACCTCGGGAAGCCGTGCGCTGTAGGCATGCATGGCCCTGGCCCGCATGCGGGCACCCGGAGATATGGTGCCGCCCCGGTAGGTGCCATCGGCTTCAACCAGGTCTGTGGTGATGCAGGTGCCCAGGTCCATGGCGAGCGTTGCCCGACCAGGGAAGGAGTGCCAGGCGCCCGCTGCATTGGCCAGCCGGTCGGCCCCCAAGGTGCCAGGGGTGCCATATCCCATCCGAAGCGGTGAAGGGGCATCACCCCGAATGAAGGTGACGGGCACGATGTGTCCCAGTCCTTCGAACGTATCGAGGCCCGGGCCTGCCACCGATATACACGCCGCACGTGCTGGTACGGTCCCGGCCAGGAAAGAACGCCAGGCACCGGTTTCCCGATTCATCCATGCCGCATGCCGCATCAGCCTGCCTTCCTTGAACAAAGCGGCTTTCGTGCGGGTATTCCCCACATCCAGAATGAGATCTGGTGCGTTCACTGGCATAGATCGGTCGTACGGCTATCTTTGCGGCCCTTCGGAACGTGCGAAAGCAGGGACGAAGTTGCGAAAGCCTTGGTGCCTTAGCTCAGCTGGTAGAGCAACGGATTGAAAATCCGTGTGTCCCCAGTTCGATTCTGGGAGGCACCACCTGGACCCCCGGCCACGGTCGGGGGTCTTTCTTTTCGCATACTCCACGCATTCAAGGCCTTTCCAACAACTTTCGGACCTCTGCCAAGTGCTTCTGCTTCAGCAGCTCCCGGTCGCGCAGATTGGTTCTGGTGAAGTAGCCATGGCGCTCGAGGAACCTGACCTGCAGCTCATTCCATTCGCGCTCGGTCGAAAGCACGCCGTAGGTCTTCATCTCTTCGAAAAGGGTCCGCGCGATCCGGTGGAAATCGGGCCTTCCCAGATAATCGAGATCCGCGTCACAAAGGATACCAGCCAGAGCGTCCATGGGGGTCTGCGGGATCTTGGTGGCCATGATCATGGCACAGATCCTTTCGACCGAATCGCCGGAGAATCCCATATCAGGAAGAACCTTGCGGGCGATCCGGCAGGAGGCCTCCTCGTGATCATGGTCCTGTTCGGTGAATCCGCTGTCATGGAACAAGGCGGCCACACGCAACAGGTCCATGTCCTCGCTTCCAATGTGCTCCTGCCTTGCGATGGATTCCGCCGCACGCACCACATCCAAGGTGTGGTCGTAACAGTGATAGGTCCGACCTGCAGGCAATTCCCTGCTCAGTTTCCCGAGTATGTAGGCCTCTGCGGCGGTGACGTCCATGTTCGGAATGAAGCCAAGATATGCACCTGCGGCCATGCACTGGTAATTTCGTGCGGTGCTTCGGACAGGTCATCGCAGGACACTGGCCCTTTTCGGGGTGGTGTCCATCTACATCGTCCTGCAGTTCCTCTGGTGGGCCTGGCTGCTTTGGCGGCAGGATGCTGAACTGATGGCCTTGCAGAAGGACATGGTGCGCACCGGGCCCTATCGTCCTCACGGATTGTGGATGGTGGTGGGCGAAGGAACCGTGGTACTGATCCTGGTGTTGGGCGGCCTCCTGTTCACCTACCGCAGCATCCGCAGGGAACTGGCGCTGGCACGTACGCAGCACAATTTCCTTCTGGCCGCATCCCATGAACTGCGCACACCGCTTGCCGGCGCGAAGCTTCACCTGCAAACGCTCAGCCGCGAAGGATTGCCTCCGGAGATGCGCAGCATGCTGATGGACCGTACGATGGACGACCTTCAGCGGCTTGAAACGCTTACGGAGCGGGTTCTCATGGCCACACGGCTCGAGGAGCCCGGTGTACCCTTGCGCCAAGGCGAGCATGACCTGGTCGATCTCTCCCGGGCAGCGATCACCACCGCGCAACAGAGTTACGGTGCCGGGCATACCATTCATCTGCATGCTCCTGCCCGGTTGCATGCCCTGGTGGACCCGGAGGCCTACCGGTCCGTGCTGGACAATTTGTTGGAGAACGCGTGCAAGTATGCCCCGCCAGGCACGGAGGTGCAGGTCCGCTTGAACGAACATGATGCGATGGCCAGGCTCGAGGTGCAGGACCGTGGGGCTGGTGTACCGGACGCCGACCACGAGAGGATCTTCCAGCGTTTTGTGCGACGAGATGCCGAGGAGACCCGTACCAGCAAGGGCATGGGGCTGGGATTGTTCATCGTGCGTGCCTTGGTGGAACGCATGGGCGGACAGGTCTCCATCCGGAACGCCGCGCCCCACGGGGCTATCTTCGCGGCCACATTCCCGCGATCGTGACACTCACGCGCAAGGTCCTCCTCATGATCCTCGATGGTTGGGGCATTGGGGCAAGCGATGCCACCGATGCGGTGGCCATGGCCCACACACCTTTCATGGATGACATGCGGGCAACTGCTCCACACGCCACCTTGCTCACATATGGAGAACATGTGGGTTTGCCTGCCGGCCAGATGGGCAACAGCGAGGTGGGCCACCTGAACATAGGTGCAGGCCGCATCGTGCACCAGGAACTCGGCCGCATAGGCAAGGCGATCGCCGACGGAGCGCTGGAACGGAACCCTGTCCTGATCGAAGCGTTCGCTGCAGCCAGGACGTCCGGCCGCAAGTTGCACTTCATGGGGCTTATCGGAGAAGGTGGGGTGCATGCCCACCAAAGCCACTTGGTCGCGCTCTGCGACATGGCGTTACGTGCCGGGTTGAAGGATGTGTATATCCATGCGTTCACGGATGGCCGGGACAGCGACCCGCAAGCTGCGCTCGGACAAATGCGCGCACTGGAAGCACATCTGGCCAATGGCCCGGTACGCGTGGCCTCGGTATGCGGCAGGTACTTCGCCATGGACCGCGACAAGCGCTGGGAACGCGTACGCAAAGCCTTTGACCTCCTGGTGCATGGGAAAGGGGCACGGGCATCCTCTGGTTCCGGAGCCATCGCCTCCAGCCATGCCGCCGGCGTTACGGACGAGTTCATTGAACCAGCCGTGGTTACAGGTGCCGATGGGGCTCCCCTGGCCACGATACAGCCGGGTGATGTGGTCATCTGCTTCAACTTCCGCACGGACCGGTGCCGGGAGATCACGATCGCGCTCACCCAGCGCGCTATCCCTGAACACGGTATGACGCCCCTGCCGCTGCACTATGTGACCATGACGGAGTATGACCCGACATTCCGGAGCGTACACGTGCTGTTCACCAAGGAGGAGCCCCGAATGACCTTGGGGGAGGTCGTCGCCAATGCCGGCTTGAAGCAGCTTCGTGCTGCGGAGACGGAGAAGTATCCGCACGTCACATTCTTCTTCAACGGAGGCCGCGAACAGCCATTTGACGGAGAGGAACGCATCCTGGTGCCTTCTCCCAAGGTTGCGACCTATGACCTGCAGCCCGAAATGAGCGCTCCGCAACTGGCGGATGCGGTGGTGAAGGCCATTGGAAAAGGCGACACCACTTTCATCTGCGTGAATTTCGCGAACCCTGACATGGTGGGTCATACCGGTGTGTTCAATGCGATCAAAAAGGCCGTGGAGACCACCGACGCATGTGCCGGAAAAGTGGCCAAGGCAGCAGTGCAAGCCGGGTATGCCGTACTGATCATCGCCGATCACGGCAATGCGGACAAGGCCTTGAACGCTGATGGTTCGCCGAACACGGCCCACACCATGAACCCCGTGCCGGTGATACTGCTTGGCGACATGACCGGCGGACTGCGCAACGGCATACTGGCCGATGTGGCCCCCACCGTACTGGACCTCCTGGGCATGGAAAAGCCCGCCGAAATGACGGGCTCCTCGTTGCTCGAGCGCCGCTAGCTCAGCGTCCGTTCAGTATGGTCAGGTGCCCGGTGTACCGCTTGGGGTCACCTTCAACCAGCACCTCGTAGAAGTAGGTGCCATCCGTGACATCGCCCCCGCGCCAGTTGTTGCGGTAGTTGGTCGCTTCATACACCGGCATGCCCCAACGGTTGAAGATCTTCACCGTGTTGCGTGTTCCCAGGATGCCTTCGATATAGAACACATCGTTCAATCCATCACCATTGGGCGTGAACACGTTCGGAATGATGATCTCGCAACCCGGCTCCACCAGGACATTGTCCGAGATCGACCAACCACACTCATCGGTCACCGTGACCGAGAATGAACCGTAGATGCGGGCCGGCACCCAGATCGACGGACCGACCTCCCCCGTGATCCATGTCGCCGTCAACGCACCGTAGCCGCCGCCATAGGTGGCCACCAGCTGCACCGAGTCATACTGGCATTGCAGGATCTGGTCCTCGGTGAACAACTCGAGCGGCGTGTGGTCCAGGATCGTGATGGCGACCGTGCTAATGGACGTATCCCCGCACGCGTTCACGAAGGTCGCGGTCAGGGTGATCGTCTCAGGACCTTCGGTGACACCATCCTCATAGGCGGCGATCGTGAAGCTCACACTGTTCTCCCCGTCCGGAATGGTGATGATCGGTGGTATGGCCGTGAAATCCACACCATTCACGGCGGTGCCACCCACCTCCACGGTCACATCGATATCCTGATCATTACCCGGCCGTGAAATGGTGACCGTGGCTTCGCTACACCCCTCGGTGATGGTACCGTCGGCGCTGGCGGTCACCACCTCCAACTGGATCGCGTTGGGCGAACTGAAGCTGCCCGCCTCGATGAACACACCGCTGTCCAGCACCATGTCACCCGCATCCGCCACAGCGATCTTGATGTGATAGGTCTGCCCACACTGCACCAATGCCTTCGCCGTGAGGACCTTGGTGAAGCCATCGAACTGGATATAGAACGCACTGCTGTTGTAAGGTGCGTTCGAGCCATCCCCGTTGATGTTGTAGTAGGTCGAATTGACCACATTGTTCACGTTGTCGATCGTCACGGGCATTGTGGTACCGGGCACCAGGGCAATGTTGATGGCGCCGCCCGAATAGGGCCCGCTGATGCCGGGGCCGCTCAGGAAAAAGCCGAACACATCATTGAAGCTCGAGTTCACCCATTCCAGATACTCCTCGGAGCCGAAGACGTAATTGAACTTGAGCGAGTCACCCGCCGGCACGAAGTCGAACTCCAGCACGGCCGCATCGTTGGTGGTGAATGTGCCACCGAGCGCCTGGGTGAGATCGGGATCGCCGGGGCCGCCCACACCCGCAGCAGGCAATGTGAATCCGCCGCTGTTGTTGGGCCCCTGGGCGATGTTGATATCGCCCGAAGCGAGCATGATGCCGTTGTTCATCTGCACGTTGGTGGCGCTGCCATCGAACGATCCGATCTGGATGTTCGCCAGTGTGCCGGGCGCTCCATTGAACGTGACATTGCTCACTGTCACCCCACCACCCAGCAGCACGTTCTCCACCAGGTATTGTGGCGTGAGCGCGTTGTTCAACACCAACTGAGCTCGTGCACCTCCGGTCATGCAGGTCAGTGCACCAACCAGTATCATCCCCTTCCCTTTCCAGGTCTCCATCGTCGTTCGCATTCTTTAATTCGGGTACCTCTATTTGATCAACGAAACGTGACCCGTATAGGTCACTGGCCCAAAGCGCCGGCCCGATGCCTTCAGCGTGTAGACGTAAACATCCGTTTTCGCCACCTCTCCTCCGTTCACGCGGCCATCCCAAGGCTTGTCGATATCCGTGGTCTCGAAGATCAACTCACCCCACCGGTCGAAAATGCGCATCTCCAGCTTGAAGATGTCATGGCCGATGGGTCCGAAGAAATCATTGTTCCCATCCCCGTTCGGTGTGAAGCTGTTGGGCACATAGATATGTGCCGGGGGCTGCACCAGCATGTTCGTGCTATCCACACAGCCAATGGGGTTCCACACGGTAAGCCACACATCGTGGTCATCCACATCCAGGAACCTGTGGTAGACATACGGCGTGGAAGCGAAGTTGCCATCATCAAAATTCCATGACCACTGGGTGACATTCGAGGACGAAGCGTCATAGAACGTCACCTCGAACTCGTCTCCGTAATTGATGTAGAAGCCGGCGGTAACGTACTGGACGTCCATGAACATGGAACCCATCAGCACATACCCGCACTGGTCCGTGACCGTGACCGGATAGGTGGCCGGTGCACCCGGTGTGAGGGTGAGCACACTGTCATTGCTCGCGAGCGTGGGCCAGTAATACGTATACCCGCCTGCGCCACCACTGGCTTGGGCCCACAGCTGGCCTTGCGTGCCCAGGCAGATGGCCGTGTCATTGACCACGGCAAGCACGTAGGGCTCCCATACAGGCGGCTGCACCGTAATGTCATCCGTGCCGGAATAGCCACACTGATCCTCGACCAACACCTGATAAGTGGCAATGGCGTTCACCGCAACGGTGGTGGTTGATGTAGTGGCGATGACATTGCCCGCCGCATCCGTCCAAGTGTAGGTGTACACACCGTTGCCACCGATCGCGGATGCCACAAGCAGGTCCACCGGATCTCCCGGGCATAGGACCGTGGTATCGTTGTTCGTTTGCACCTGTATGGGGGGCAGCGGCATTGGACTGACCGTGACCTGGCCATACGCGTTCATACCACAACCGGCTTCAACCTCTACGTAGTAGGTGGCGGTCGGTCCGGAGGAGACCGTGAGGCTCGATGCATTCCCCAGCACATTGCCCGCTGCATCCGTCCAGGTATATGTGTACACCCCATCGCCACCGGTCACGGATGTCACGGACAAGGTGGTGGTGGCCAGACACGGTATGGAAACGTCCGGGCTGACGGTAATGGAAACCGGTGGATAGACCGGTACGGTGATCGTGAACGAGCCGGTCTGCGGGACCATGAAACAGGTGTCCGTGACCGTGACCGTATAGGTGGTTGTGATCGGTGGCGAGACGGTTATGGTCGCTGTTGTGGCACCGGTGTTCCACAAGTAGCCGTAGTTCCCATAGCCCTCATAGACCGTAGGTCCCAAGGTGATGACATCATCACATCCGATGGCCGCATCGAAGGTGGTGATGTACATGGGTTGCGCCTCGCTGATGTAAAAGGTGAAGTTCGTGACCACCAACATGCCGCTGCATGCCGCCACATTCTGCATCTCCAGGTCCACCGTCTCCAATCCATCCGGATCGAGCGGGGCGGAGAGCACGATGTATACAATGCTGTCGCCGGGCTGGAAGATGATGTTGTTGGGGAGCGCTGGCACATAATCCACCCCATTGGTGGCCGTGCCACCCACGATCAGGTCCACCGTATCCGCCACGGAGAAGTCGCCATACCGGCGGAAGGAGAGGATCGCACTTGCGCAGCCCTCATAGAGCGTTGAATCCTGGAGCCCGACCACGGTTGACAAGCTGGCCGTAACCGCGGCCGTGCTGCTGAAGCTTCCCCCTTCAAGGAACACACCGCTATCCAGGATATGGTCACCGGCATCGGCCACGGCCAGCTTGATGTGGTATTGCTGGCCGCACTGCACAATGGCGCGCGCCTCCAGCACCACGGTGAACCCATCGAACTGCAACACCGTGCTATCGGTATTCTGAGGGGGCGACCAGCCATCGCCATTGTCCACATAATAGGCGCTGTTGGAAGTGGCGTTCACATTGTTGATGGACACCGGTGTGGTGGTGGAGGGAATGAGCGCGATGTTGACCGCATTGTTGCTGTACGGGCCCATGAAGCCGGGGCCACTGATGAAGAAACCGAACACATCGTTGAAGCTCGAACCCACCCATTCCAGGTACTCCTCGGAGCCAAATACATAGCGGAAGGTGAGTGTGTCCCCATTGGGAATGAAGTCGAACTCCAGCACAGCGGCATCATGGGTCTGAAAGGTGCCACCCAACAACTGCGTCAGGTCCGGATCGCCACCCAGGCCCAGGCCACCCGGAGGTTGCGTGGTCCCGCCGGCGTTGTTGGGCCCAATGGCCAGGTTGGTATTGCCCGAAGCGAGCAACAGACCGGAGGTCATACCCACGTTGCAGTTGGTGCCATCGAACCGGGCCGCCTGCACGCTAACGGTGGTACCGGGGGTCCCGTTGAAGGTGATGTTGCTCACTGCCACCCCACTACCGAGCAGAACGTTCTGCACGAGTTGTTGGGGGGTCATGCTCTGGTCCACGATCAGCTGGCCGAAACCGCTGAAGGAAAGGGCCGAAAGCAGCGTGAGAAGGAAGGGACGCGCTTTCATGTGTTTGGGCCTGAGGGTACGAAGGTTAAAGGTAGGATTCCGGGTCATAAGACCGCGCCGGACGCAACAAAGTTGCCTGGATACCCTGGTCGTCGACGAACGGCGCATCCGGCCGAACAAGAGGTGATCCTGGTATCCCCGGCCAAACAAATGGGGCAACGGAACCCCCGGCTATCTTTAGCCGCCCGGTGGTCCACCCATGGCCCCGGCATCAACCTGCATCCATGGCCGACCTAGATACCTACATCGAATCCAACAAGGACCGTTTCATTGCTGAGCTTCTGGACCTGTTGCGCATACCCAGCGTGAGCGCGGACCCCAAGTACAAGGCCGATGTGGCACGGTGCGCAGAGGCCGTGAAAATGCGGATGGTTGAGGTGGGCTTGGAAAAGGTGGAGGTGTGCACCACGGCCGGCCACCCGATCGTGTACGGGGAGAAGATCGTGGACCCGTCCAAACCCACCGTGCTGGTCTATGGTCACTACGATGTGCAACCACCTGACCCTCTAGATCTTTGGCACAGCGGCCCCTTCGACCCCGTGATCAAGGACGGAATGATCTATGCACGGGGTAGTGCGGACGACAAGGGGCAGTTCTTCATGCACGTGAAGGCCATTGAGGCCATGCAGAAGAACGGCGGCCTGCCGTGCAATGTGAAGGTGATGATCGAGGGTGAAGAAGAGGTGGGCAGCGACAACCTGGGCCTATTCGTGCGGGCCAACCGCGAGCGGCTGAAGGCCGACGTGGTGCTGATCAGCGACACGGCCATGATCGCGAACGACACACCCAGCATTGATACCGGTCTACGCGGACTGAGCTACGTGGAAGTGGAGGTGACCGGCCCCGATCGCGACCTGCACAGCGGGGTGTACGGCGGAGCCGTGGCCAATCCCATCAACGCACTGTGTGAGATGATCGCCAGCCTGCATGATGCGGACCGCCGGGTGACCATCCCCGGTTTCTACGATGACGTGGATGAATTGAGCACAGCGGAACGCAAGGCCCTGGCCGAAGCACCTTTCGATGAAGAGGCCTACAAGAAGGACTTAGCGGTGAACGCGGTGCGCGGCGAAAAGGGCTACACCACACCGGAGCGCTCCAGCATCCGCCCCACACTGGACGTGAACGGCATGTGGGGTGGCTACATCGGTGAAGGGGCCAAAACGGTCCTGCCTTCAAAGGCCTACGCCAAGATCAGCATGCGCCTGGTGCCCCACCAGACCAGTGAGAAGATCACCAAGTTGTTCAAAGACCATTTCGAGCGCATTGCCCCGCCAGGGGTGAAAGTGGAAGTACGTCCGCACCATGGTGGTGAGCCCGTGGTGACCCCGATCGACTCCCCCGCCTATCTGGCGGCGAGCAAAGCAATGGAAGAGAGCTTCGGCCGCAAGCCCATACCTACGCGCGGTGGGGGCAGCATTCCCATCGTGGCCCTGTTCGAGAAGGAATTGGGGCTGAAGTCCGTACTGCTCGGCTTCGGATTGGATTCCGACAACATCCACAGCCCGAACGAGAAATACGGGGTGTTCAACTACCTGCAGGGCATCCGCACCATTCCGCGTTTCTTCCGCCATTATGCGGCCATGGCCAATGGCCGGTAAGGCCATTCACGTCCTACCCGCCATCCCGCTTTTCCTGGCAGGGTGTGTGGGGTACGATGAGGTCTCCCTGGTGGCGGTGAACGGGGTGGAGTTGCAGCGCTTCGACCGTCAGGAGCTGGTGCTGGTGGCCGATGTGGTGGTGGACAACCCCAACGGGTACAAGATCGAACTGCTCGAGCCGGATGTGGACCTTTACATCAATCGCACGCGGGTGGGCAAGTGCCTGCTGGATAGCGCCGTGGTCCTCCAGGCCCGCAGCCAGCAGAGCTACCGGGTCCCACTGCGCACACGTTTTGAAGGCCAGATATCCCCTTTGCTCATTGCGGCCATCGGTATGATGGGGTCCGGGGAACTGGCCTTGGGCGCCTCCGGCACCGTGGTAGGCAAGGCTGGCCTCTTTCGCCGCAAGATCCCCTTCGAACTGGAGCAGATGGTGCGCCTGGAGCGTTGATCCCAAGGCGCTCACCCACGAGCGATCGTTGATCGAAGACACGCTCCCAGCCTTCAGGCCTCACCCGGCCTCAGGCTAAATTGCGGCGTCATGTCCTTTGCCCATGCGGTCCTGCCCATACTGGCGGGGTGTATGTTCTACGCCGCTGCAGGTTGCAAGCCGCAAGGAGCAAGGACCGATGCCATGGAGAATACGACCCACGCCCATGCCAACCGGCTGATCCACGAGACCAGCCCATACCTTCTCCAACATGCGCACAACCCGGTGGATTGGTACCCCTGGGGTGAGGAGGCTTTTGAAAAAGCCCGCACCGAGAACAAGTTGGTGCTGGTGAGCGTGGGCTACAGCAGCTGCCACTGGTGCCATGTGATGGAACGTGAGAGCTTCACCAACGACAGCATCGCGGCCCTGATGAACGAGCGCTTCGTATGCATCAAGGTGGATCGAGAGGAGCGCCCGGATGTGGACCAGGTGTACATGACAGCGGTGCAGTTGATGACGAACCGTGGTGGCTGGCCCCTGAACTGCTTCGCACTGCCGGACGGACGGCCATGTTACGGGGGAACCTACTTCCCACCCGACCAGTGGAAGCAAGTGCTGAACGACCTGAGCGAGACCTGGAAACGTGAGCCCCAACGGGTGACCCAGTATGCGGAGCGACTTCATGAGGGAGTGAAGGAGGCCGACCTGGTCACCTTGAACGAGGCCCCCGTGCGGTTCACGCGCCGCGATGCCGATGCGATGATCAAGGCTTGGGAACCTCACTGGGACCATGAATTCGGAGGGCCGGACCAGGCGCCGAAATTCCCCATGCCCAACAACTACCAGTTCCTCCTGCGCTATGGGCGATCGGCCGGTCATGCCGCCACCTTGAAGTACGTGGAGACCAGCCTGGACCGCATGGCGCTCGGCGGACTGTTCGACCAGGTGGGCGGAGGCTTTGCGCGCTACAGCACCGATCTGATCTGGAAGGTGCCACACTTCGAGAAGATGCTGTACGACAACGCCCAGCTTCTCTCCCTATTCAGCCAGGCCCACCAAGCATTCCGCAAGCCCCTGTACGCCGACGTGGTCAAGCGCACGTTCTCCTTTCTTGAACGGGAAATGCGCGCACCGGATGGGCTGTACTACAGCGCCCTGGATGCCGACAGTGAGGGTGAGGAAGGCTTGTTCTACACCTGGACCGAGGCTGAGTTGCAGGCCACCTTGGGGGAGGAGTACGCGATCGGCAAGGTGTGGTACCAGATCGGGCCAAAGACCCTCTGGGAGCATGACCGCCACATCCTGTTGCGGACCGCCGCGCCCGAACAAGCCGCACGTGCGTTGGGCATGGGTACGGAGGCGTTGGCCAGTGCTGCGGAACGGATCAATGCCCGCCTGCTTTCCGCCAGGAGTAAGCGTATCCGGCCCGGCCTCGACGACAAGCGCTTGACCTCGTGGAACGGCCTGATGGTGACCGGACTTTGCGACGCCTACGACGCACTGGGTGATACCGCATTTCTCGAGGCGGCCGTGCGTTGCATGGACAGGCTGCTCACCCTGTGCCGCAGACCTGATGGCGGCCTCTTGCACAGCAGCAAAGGTGAGCGGGCCACCATCAACGGATACCTCGAGGACTATGCCTTCGTGATCGAGGGATCGATCGCCCTATACCAGGTGACCTTTGAGGAGCGTTGGCTGAACGAGGCCCGCAAATTGACCGACCATGCCCTTGCGCACTTCTTCGACAAGTCCACGCTCATGTTCCACTTCACCAGCGACCAGGACCCGCCCTTGGTGGCGCGCAAGATGGAGGTGAGCGACAATGTCATTCCGGCATCCAATTCCGCCATGGCCCGCAACTTGTCCGCTCTCGGGAGCATGCTGGAGAATGAGACCTACCGATCGTTCAGCGAAGCCATGCTCCATAATGTGCTGCCCCGCATGGAAGGTTATCCCAGCGGCTACAGCAACTGGGGCATCCTTCTCCTGGAGCAGGCCTACCCCGTGTATGAGATCGCCATCACCGGTGCCGAAGCAACGCGCAGGCGCCGGGAGTTCGGCGCGTACTACATCCCGAACCGGCTTTACATGGGTGGCACCACGCATTCCACCCTTCCCCTTCTGAAGGACAAGTTCCTGGGCGGCACCACCATCTTCGTGTGCGAGAACAAGGTCTGCCAGCTTCCGGTGACCACCGTGGCCGAAGCCCTCAAACAGATCCGCTGACCATGCGCCTGCTCCTGCCGATCATCCTGCTCTCATGCGCCACAGTTGACGCGCAACAACTCCGCGTGGTGCCCGGTACCGATGATCCGATGCAACTTCAATTCGATGCCGCATTTGCCCAACGCAACCGGGTCGCAAGCGTGAACGGCCAGCTGCATGTGAAGCGCGATCGGGAGCCCATGTACCCGCGGAAGGAATTCCATCTGTACCGCTTCGACGAACAGGGCCGCCTCATCTACCGCAATACGAACCACGGCGAACCAGGCTCCGGACACGACACCATCTTCACCAAGTACCTGTTCGACACGGCTGGCCTGGAGCGGGAACGCAGGCACCGGGACGCGGGTGGCGACTTCGCGCTCGTGCAGGAGCACGATACACAGGGGCGCGTGGTCCGTGAGGTCCACCAACGGCTGGAGGATGTGGATGGCCTTTCGCGCACCGAGATCAGCGATGAACGCTTCACCTACAAGGTGATCAATGACACGGTGTGGATGCGCACCACACTGAACAACCTGGGCCTGCCCTACCGTGAGCAGCGCTACACCAGCGATAAGCTCGGCTACCTGCGCAGCATCGAGGACCGCTACCTGATCAGCGAACGCCGGTCGCGCATCACCTTCACCTACGATGAGCAGGGCCGGCTGGCCGAGCGTGTGGAACAACCCGATCTGCGCAACACCGCCACCCTCACCCACCGCTGGTCTTACGACCGAGTGGGGAACCCGACCACACGGGACATGTACCGCGGCGACCGGCACGTGACACACCAGGAGTTCCTGTATGAGGAGGGCACTCTCTTCCTGAAAGCATTGCTGAGCAAGGATGTGGAGACCGGCACCATTTTCGTGACGAAGTACACCACCACACGTCTTTGATGAAGCTCCTTCCAGCGGCGATCATCCTGATATGCTCCGCGATCCCGGCCCATGCCCAGCGGGGCCTGCTGCGCTGGGCGTATGGCCCGTTCGGCACGCCGGGTGATGTGGCCTACGTGGTGGAGAACGGCCGCATCTTCCAGGCCTGTGGTGCGGCCGGCATGCGCGGTGCATGTGTGTATGTCTTCACGGAACAACAGGTCTGGCATAGTGCGGACGCGTTCGGCAGTCCGGGCGCCTGTGCGTTCATGGCAGATGGCGGGCGTTTGATCCGCTGCTCCGGTCCCTTTGGCACGCGAGGCAGTTGTGCGCTGCTGCTCGAGCGCGAAAAAGTGTTCCGCGCCGATGGCCCGTTCTGCAACAAGGCCGAAGGTGCCTTCCTGCTGGATGGCCGCATGGTGCATCTGGGAGATGGACCTTTCGCGACCCGCGGCGATGCCGTGCTGCAGGTACAGGGCGAGGTGCCCATGATCGCCCTGTTGGCGATCCTGGCCGGTCTCTAAGCGCCCCTTCGGGGCGTGGTGAGGTTGGCCGGCTTGCCATAGGCCGGCACCAGATAGGCCAGATCATCGAAGGCTCCCTGCTGAAAACGGCGGTGGGCCAGCATGCAAAGCGCCGCAGCCATGGGGCGTACACCAGGTACATGCGTCACATGCCCGTGGTCCTCCCAAAGCGCCTCGGCCTTGTCCGCACCATCACCAAAAACGAGCACAGGGATCGGAACGCGCATGCTGTTTTCATCCAGCACCATGGCACGCACCTCCTCAGCCGCCTGGCCGGAAGCATCGTGCCTTGCCGTGAACACCTCCATGCGCCGCGCATCGATCATGGGCATTAGTTCAAGGGAAGGGTCCACGGCGCTCCGCTGCTGCAACTCCGCGCACAGCACCTCCAGCGTACCGATGCCGATGATGGGAGTGTCCAATGCATAGCACAGACCCTTGGCGGCACTTAGACCGATCCGAAGGCCGGTATAGCTCCCCGGACCAATGCCCACTGCAATGGCGGAAAGATCCGTGTAACTCACACCGGCGATCTTGAGCACCTCGTCGAAGAACCCGTGCAGCTTCTCCGCATGCACCAACCGGTCCTCATCCGCCTCGCGTTCCGCGAGCACCTCCATCCCGCGGGACACCGCCACGCTGCAAAGCCTCGTGGAGGTCTCCACGCCCAAGATCAGTGGCGCTTCTACCATGCGAGCGGACGGCCGAGCAACAGGTCAAGCGACTTGCTGGCGAGCACGTAGTTGTACTGCGCGGTGATGCGGTCCGCCAGGGCGCGGTTCAAGTTGGTCATCGCATTGGCCAGATCGATGCTCGCGATGGCACCCTGCGCAAAACGCTCCTGGGCATACCGCACGGCCTCCTCCGCCGCGTCGGCGGAATTGGATGCCGCCACGAACTGGCGGAAAGCCGCCCGTTGCTCGGTGAGCGCCTGCATGACGTTGTTCTCCACCACCATGCGCTGGTCAGCCACATCCAGCCGGGCCTGCTCCTGGCGCAACTGGGCACGCCGCACCTGGGTGCGCGTCTGCATGTTGTTGAACACCGGCAGGCTCAGTGTCCAGGATGTGCTGTAGTTCAGGTTGTCACTGAGCTGGTCGCCAAAGGATTTCACCCGTGAGGCATAGCTCACGTTGGGGACATAGACCGTTTCGCCGCCCGAAGTGAAACCCACCGGAGTGGGAGAACCCTCGACCGGTTCACCATAGCTCTCGAAGTTCCTTCCGGAATAACCACTTCCCATGCTCGCATTGAACCGAAGCGAGGGCAGGTAAGCCGCCTGCGCCACGGAAACGGAACGCTGAGCGCTTTCCAGCGCATGTTGCGCACGCTTGTATGCCGGATGTTCGGCGAGCACCTGGCCCACCACATCCTCCGACCGGTCCGTTGGTTCTTGTGGCGTGATCCCCGTCAGGGGTGGGTCGGCGACATCGAAGCTGCGCGCCTGGGTCGCATCCAGTTGCAGCAATTGGATCATGGCCAGACGGCTCAATTGAAAATTGTTCTCGCTGGTCACCACATCGAATTCCTCGCGGGCCAGCTGCGCGCGAAGGTCCAACAGGTCCACCCGTGCGCGCCGACCACCCTCCACCAGCTGCTCGGTGAGGGCGATCTGCTGCCTGGTCCGGTCCACCTGTGCCTGACCGGCCGCCATGCGGGCGCGTGCGCTGAGCATTTCCACATAGCGCTGCACCACGGCGCGTGCGATGGTCAACCGCTGTGCAGCCACCGCTTCGTCGGCGGCCAGGGCATCGGCCTCACGACCTCGCAATGTGTTCCAGTTGCTCAGCCCGCCGAAGAGCGTCCAGTCACTGGCCAGCCAGAAGTTGTTGGTACGCACACGGTCCGTGGCGAACTCGTTGGTGAAGCGATCGATCGTCTGGCCCCAATTGTACCCGTGGGTGGCGGCCGCGTTCAAAGTGGGCAGGAAAGCCCATTTGGACTGGTCACGGTCCACCAGCGCGCCTTCGCGCTGCAAGGCGCTCCCGCGCAGAGCCAGGTTCTTCAGCTCGGCCTGGCGCAGGCATTGGTCCAAGGTCCATGGAACTTGGGCTTGCGAAGCCAATACGGCATGAAGACCGAACAGTACGAGGAGCAGCAGGCGCATGGTCAGGTCGGAACAGGCATCGAACGGCCCATACCTGTTCAAAAGTACCCGGCCCACCCTGAACGGGAGGATGTTCGTGACGAACGGCGAATGGCGTGATCGGGCGGGATCAGAAGCTGAGGATCTTCACCTCCACCCGGCGATTGGCTTCGCTCTGCTCCTTGGTCTTGGGGTCCGGGAAAAGCATCTGGGCATTGCCCAGGCCCACGTAGGTCAGCTTGGCCGGCTGCACATCGTTCACGAGCAGGAAATCATAGACCGCCTTGGCCCGCGCGGTGCTCAGCTCAATGAACTCCTTGGTGTTCTTGAAGGTGGGCCCGTTCACATGGCCGGAGATCTCCACCTTCACATTGGGGTTCGCCTGCATGAACCGCAGCAAGAGCAGGAGCGCGCTTTCAGACTGGCGCATCACCTTGGTGTCGTTACCCACGAAGCGGATGTCCTCCAGCACCACCTTCTCCCCTGGTACAATGGGCTGCAGCTTGATGTCCACCAGGACCTCCGGGTCCATGGAGCCCTTCACCTTCACCGTGCTGAACATGTAGCCCTCCTGCACGCAGCCGATCTTCAGGGTGCGGTACATCTCCATGCCGTATTCATACTCGCTCCTGCCGTTCGCCTCCACGATCTGGTCGAACTGCATGCCTTGAATGGTGAGGGAGGCCTTCACCGGCTTTCCGGTCTTCGCGTCGGTGATCCGGACCTTGAGTTTCTGATGGGCCTTCTCCTCCTTCTCAGGCTCCGTTGGCTTCGGTGGCGGATCGTAGTGGAGCCGGATGGTATAGCCACCCAGCGGGCGGTTCTGGAGGTCCACAACGAGGTACAACAACTGCCCCTGTTCCACCTCCAGCGCACGGCTGTAGGAACTGCCCACACCACTGCGCACGTAATCGTCGGCGGCATCCTTGGACAACCCGCATCGCGAACCAATACCCTTGTCGTTCCGGGAAATGTTGCTCCGCAGGGCCTTCACCTGCCTGCTGGCGATCTTGTCGCAGATGCCTGGGATGGCTCCTTCGAAGATCAGGAAGTCGATGTCATCCTCAATATTGTCCGGAATGATGTCCAAGGTCAGCGTGGTGGCCACGGGAGCCCTGAACGTATACCAGGTGGTGTTGTGCTCCCGCTCGAACCACCACTTGTCATCGATCGGGTTCTCCTTGATCTCCAGTTTGTTCCCCACGCCTTTCAAGGCCGTGCGGCAGTAATGCACGGAATCGTTCAGTACGATGGCCCCGGTGCAATCCGCGTTCTCCTGGGTTAGCACGGGACCCTGGGCCACTATTCCAGGGCACCAGAGGATGAATGGCAAGGCCAGAGCGCTCTTTCGCACGGGCCGTGCATACGTGAGCGGGTCGCTCAGGGTTCATAGGCCAGGTTGCTCCCCAGCCAGCGCTCCATCCGGGCCAATTCCAAACCCTTTCGCCGCGCGAGGTCCTGGATCTGGTCCTTGGCCACGCGCCCCACGCCGAAGTACTTGGCTTTGGGGTGGGCGAAGTACCAGCCGCTCACAGCCGCTGCCGGGCTCATCGCCAGGCTCTCGGTGAGAGAGATGCCCGTGTGCTTGGTGGCCTCGAGCAGGCGGAAGAGCTCAGCCTTCTCGGTGTGGTCGGGGCAGGCGGGGTAGCCTGGCGCCGGACGGATGCCTTGGTACTCCTCCTTGATGAGCTGTTCGTTGGTGAAGGGTGAAGCCTCATAGCCCCACAGCTCTTCGCGCACCACCTCGTGCAGCTTCTCGGCGAAGGCCTCCGCGAGACGATCGGCCAGGGCCTTGAGCAGGATGGCGCTGTAGTCGTCGTGCGCGGCCTCGAAGCGCTTCACGCGCTCATCCACCCCGTGGCCCGCGCTTACAGCGAAGCCGCCGATGAAATCGGGTGTTCCCTTGGGGGCGATGAAATCCGAAAGGGCGATGTACGGGACACCGGGTGCCTTCTTGCTCTGTTGCCGCATGGCATGCGTGCGGCCAAGAACCTTGGTGCGTGATGCATCCGCGTACAATTCGACATCGTCGTGATCCACCGTGTTCGCTGGCCAGATGCCCGCAACCCCATGCGCCTGGACCCACTGCTCCTTCACGATGCGGTCAAGCATCTTCTGGGCATCGCTGTATAGCCGATTGGCCTCCGCTCCAACCACTTCATCCTCCAGGATCCGCGGGAACTTGCCGGCCAGTTCCCAGGCCATGAAGAAGGGCGTCCAGTCGATGTAGGGCACCAGCTCCGCGAGCGGGTAGTTGCGGTAGGTGAAGATGCCTGTGCTCTTTGGTGCGACGGGCGGCTCGGCCGAGAAGTCGATGGTGAACTTCTTCGCGCGGGCCTCTTCCAGCGGCACGTACTCCTTCTCGCGCTGGTTGCCCTCGTATTGCGTGCGCACCTTGGCATACTCCTCCTTGATCTCAGCTTCGAAACGTGCGCGTTCGTTCTCGCTGAGCAAATTGCTCACGACGGGCACGCTGCGGCTGGCGTCGATCACGTGCACCACGGGCTTGCTGTAGTGGGGCGCGATCTTCACGGCGGTGTGCACACGGCTGGTGGTTGCGCCGCCGATCAGGAGCGGGGTCTCGAAGCCTTCGCGCTCCATCTCCTTGGCCACGTGCACCATCTCATCGAGCGAGGGCGTGATGAGGCCGCTGAGGCCGATGATGTCCACCTGCATCTCGCGGGCGGTCTTCAGGATGGTGGCGCTCTGCACCATCACGCCGAGGTCGATCACCTGCCAGCCGTTGCACGCGAGGATCACACCCACGATGTTCTTGCCGATGTCGTGCACATCGCCCTTCACGGTGGCGAGCAGCACCTTCTTCGCGCCTTCTTGACGAGTTCCGGTGAGGGAAAGCCCCTCTCCGTCGGAGAGGGGTTGGGGTGAGGCCGCATTTTTCTTCTCCTGCAGGAAAGGTTCGAGGTAGGCCACGGCGCGCTTCATCACGCGGGCGCTCTTCACCACCTGCGGCAGGAACATCTTGCCGCTGCCGAAGAGGTCGCCGACCACGTTCATGCCGGCCATCAACGGACCTTCGATCACGAGCACGGGGTCCACGTACTGCACGCGGGCTTCTTCCGTATCGGCTTCGATGAACTCGGTGACGCCGTGCACCAGGGCGTGCTTCAAGCGTTCCTCCACGGTGCCTTCGCGCCAGGCGGCCTGTGCGGCCACGGCCTCTGCGGAAGGCGCGCCCTTGAACTGCTCGGCGAAGGCCACCATGCGCTCAGTGGCGTCGGGGCGGCGCGCGAGCAACACATCCTCCACATGCTCCAGCAGATCCTTCGGGATGTCATCATAGACACCGATCTGACCCGCGTTGACGATGCCCATGTCCAGTCCGGCCTTGATGGCGTGGTAAAGAAAGGCGGTGTGGATGGCCTCGCGCACGGGCTCGTTGCCGCGGAAGCTGAAGCTGACGTTGCTGACGCCGCCGCTGGTGAGCGCACCGGGCAGGTGCTGCTTGATCCAGCGCACCGCCTCGATGAAGTCGATGGCGTAGCGGTCGTGCTCGGCCATGCCGGTGGCCACGGTGAGGATGTTGGCGTCGATGATGATGTCGTGCGGCGCGAAACCGGCCTTCTGCGTGAGCAGGTCGTAGCTGCGCTTGGCGATGGCG
>JAEUSU010000026.1 GCA_016788635.1 Flavobacteriales bacterium
GTTGAAGGCTTCGACCTGCCGGGCGTGGCGGTCACGCGACCGGTAGATGTGGTAGAGGAGGGCGGAAAGTGCGATCAGCAGGCCGGATGCGGCGGTGGCGGCGATCCAGCGGTTCCGCAGGCGTTCCTCGTTGAGGCGGCGCAACTCGTTCTCGGACTTCAACAAGGCGTTGTCGCGCTCGGCCTGGTCGGTCTCGAACTCGGCCCGCAGTCGCATCAGCTCGCGCTGGGCCTCGGCGCTCTGCAGGCTGTCCTTCAGGGCCATGTGCCGCTGGTAGTGGGCCAGCGCCTCGTCGCTTTTCCCGCGCTTCACGGCCAGCTCGGCCAGGTCCAATTCCAATTCCATCTCCAACTCAGCACTACCCGAACCGATAGCCAGTGACTGGGCTTCGGCGTAAGCAGCAGCGGAACCATCGAAGCGCTGCTGGCGAAGGAGTGCATGTCCGATACGACGCATGATGTAGGCCTTGTCGGCGACGCTGTGCAACGTGTCATAGTGGGCCAGTGCCCTTTCGTAATAGGGCAATGCCTGCTCCGGTCGGTCCTCCAGAAAAAGGTCGCCGGTGTTCTCTTCCACCATGCCCGCACCATAGTGGTTTCCGGTGGCTTGGTAGAGTTGGGCGGCCCGGGTGTAGCACGCCTGCGCTTTGTCAGCATCACCGTCGCTACGCCAGGCATTGCCGATGGCGACCAGGCAGTTCCCTTGTTTGTTGGGGCGATCCAGTTTTTCTTCAATGGTCAGGGAGCGCTCCAAGTGTTGCCGTGCCCTGCTGTAGTCCCTCATCTTGTTGTACGTGCTGCCGATGGAATAGAGCAGCACAGCCATGCTGGCACTGTCCGCGGCCAGGGTCGCCTGGTCAAGCGCCTCGTTGAAGCGCTGCAAGGCTCCGGTCCTGTCGCCTTGCTTCTCGGCCAACCACCCCAGGTTGCTAAGGGCTATGGAAACGAAACCGGGGTTGCCGATCCTGCGGAAGCCATCGAGTGCAAGCAGCAGGTGTTCTTCCGCCGCCTTCACATTGCCCTGCTGGGTCTCCAACCAGCCCAGGTTGTTGTGCGCATCTGCAATGGCCCTGGCGTGGCCTATGCGAACGGCCAGTGCCAGGGCCTGTTCACCAAAATGGCGGGCACTGTCCGGTTCGGAGTTGATCAAATTGAAGCACAGGCGGGCCAGCACGTCCGCACGGCTGGTGTCGTGCACAGCGGCTTGAAGCTCACCCTTCAGCCCAGGCACGAGCGTGGCATCCTGTGCGGACGCTTGAATCACGCCAGCCAGCAGTGTCAGGCAGACCCCACAACGCCGCATGGCCACACCACGAAGAATGCGGTCCAGTTGCGCGCGAAAGGTCATGGGGTGAATGTAGTCGCTGTATGCTCTTGTATGATGTCAGCCGCTCTGCTCCTAACTTGCAGCGTTCCCATACGTGTGCATGCGCGCGCCATTGCTTTCCGGGTTGCTGATAAGCGGTTCTGTGGTCATCGCACAGCTGCCTGTGGTCGTACAGGACAGCACCACCGTGCGCATTCTTGCGGGTACCAGCGTCCGGACCGCTTCCAATTGGCTGATCGATGGCCCGGCGGCGCGGGTGGACCTGAAAGGCGTACTGGAGCTGCCCTTGCCGGATACTTCGGCGCTTCAGGCATTTGCCGGAGGTGGCATTGTGAATGAGGATTCCACAGGCCAGGGTCTGGTGCGCTGGAACATGACCGGTAACGGCTCCTATGTGGTTCCCTTTGTCAACATTTCAGGAGAAGCCGTGGCGGTGCACGTGAGGCCCGCTCAGACCTCAGCGGTGCCTCGGATGGTGGATGTGTCCACCTACCCCACGCGGCCGGACAATACGCCAATGCCGCTGGGGGTGACCAACACTTTGGACAGCGCCGGGCAGGAAATGGCCACGGCGATGGCCGATCGGTACTGGGTCCTATGGAGCACGGAGCCGATGATCGCTGATGTGCGCCTGCAATGGGCTCCGGCGGACGACCCACCCGGAGGGCTCGATAGCCTCGTACCGTTGGCTTGGCGCGACACCACTTGGGCCTATCCTGCGGTTTTCTCGGCTGATACGGTCACACGATGGATGCAACTTCCCGGCATGGCCTTCGACAGTGCGGGTCGTGAGGTGCTGGCGATCACGCGAATGGTGTCCATCTGGTCTGGCGCGCGTCTGCAGTTGCGGATGCTGCTCGAAGGACCGTACGTGGCATCCGATGGCCTGATGCGTGACGACTTGCGCAACCTGCCTGACTTTCCGCTTTCCGAACCATACACTGCGCTGGGCCTGGTGCAAGGCACAGCTGGTGGAGAGGTCCTTCTTCCTGCGCTGCTGACCAACACCGGTTCGGATGCCGTGGTCGATTGGGTGCTGGTCGAGCTGCGTTCGTCCGCAGACCCCACCCAGGTGGAAGCCCAACGCTGCGTGCTCCTTCAGCGTGATGGTGATGTAATGGAGACCGATGGCGCGCCGGTCGTGCTCTTCGTCGTGCCCCCCGGCAACTACCACGTGGCCATCCGACATCGAAACCACTTGGGGGCCATGACTTTGGTCCCTGTAAGTTTTGGGCCTGGCATCGAGGTGCTGGATCTTTCCGATGGCAGTGTGGCCATGTTCGGCACCGATGCCTTGAAGGCCGTTGGGCCAAAATGGGCCCTATACACGGGCGATGTGACCGTGAATGGCGAGCTGAGTTACATGGGTGCTGACAATGACCGCGATCCGATCTTGGTGAGCGTGGGCGGCACCGTACCCACCCATGTGACCACTGGTTACAGCATCGAGGACGTGAACCTGGATGGGGTGGTGAAGTACATGGGCGCGAGGAACGATCGCGACCCCATTTTGGTAAATATCGGGGGCTCGGTGCCCACGGGCATCAGGCTTCAGCAGCTACCCTGACCCCCTCAACGACAAAGCCCCTCTCGCGAGGGGCTTGTCTGCGGTCCGGACGGGACTCGAACCCGCGACCTCCGACGTGACAGGCCGGCATTCTAACCAGCTGAACTACCGGACCGGCTTGCCCCACCTCCCGGTGAAGCGGCTGCAAATGTAGCCCCTCGGAACAGATTTGCAAGGATGCTCAGTACAACCTTGCCCGGCGGGTCAGGAATTCCAGCAACAGCGGCTCAAAACCGGCCTCGACGTCCGCTTCCACCAGGTCTATCCGGTATTGGCCGCACTTGAGCTTCAGGCGGTGCCAGCGTTCGGCCATGGCGGTCTTATAGGCTTCGCGCACCTCGGCGGGATGGGCCTTCACCTGCTCACCCGTCTCCATGTCCACGAAGGTGTAGGGCCGGTCCTTCAGGTCCAATTCCAGTTCATGGCGGCGGTCCACCACGTGGAAGAGAATGATGTCGTGCTTGTTGAAGCGCAGGTGTTGCAAGGCGTCGAACACCTCGTTCTCCCGGTCCTCGCTGTCCAGCATATCGCTCAGCACCACCACCAGGCTGCGCCGGTGGGCCCGCTGGGCAATGTCGTGGAGGGCCTCCACCACGTTGCTGCGTTGCCCACGCGCAGGTGCTTCAGCGGCCATCAAGGCTTCCAGGCGGTTCATCAAATGGCGCAGGTGCACCGCATTGCTGCGCGGGCGCTCGGCCACTTGCACCTGGTCGCTGAACACGGTCAGGCCAACCGCGTCACGCTGCTTGCGCAACAGATGAATGAAGGCGGCCGCTGCGTGCACGGCGAACTCCACCTTGTTGAACTCCTTCACCTCGGCCTTGTCCGGATAGTACATCGAACTACTGGCGTCCACCACCAGTTCGCAACGCAAATTGGTCTCCTCCTCGTAGCGCTTCACGAAGAGCTTGTCCGTACGGGCATACAACTTCCAGTCGATGTGGCGGGTGCTCTCCCCGCTGTTATACGCCCTGTGCTCGGCGAATTCCACACTGAAGCCGTGAAAGGGGCTCTTGTGCAGGCCGGCCAGAAAGCCCTCCACCACCTGCCGGGCCTTGAACTCGAGGGCGGATAGGGCCTGGATCTGCTTTTGTTCGATGGGCATGAGGTTGCAAAGGTGGGTGAGAACAATGCTCGATCAACGGAATATGAAGAGCCCCGGGTCTCCCCGGGGCTCTCACGTTCGTTCAGTCTGAGGCTTAAGCCAGCTGCCCTTCCAGCTTCTGCGCCAGCTGGCTCTTGGGCACTGCGCCGATGGCCTTGTCCACCACCTGGCCGTTCTTGAAGACGAGCAGGGTGGGGATGCTGCGGATGCCGTACTTCATGCTCACCTGGGCGTTGTGGTCCACGTTGAGCTTGCCGATCACCGCCTTGCCCTCGTATTCCTTGGCCAGTTCCTCCACCACGGGGCCCACCATGCGGCAGGGGCCGCACCATTCCGCCCAGAAGTCCACGAGTACGGGCTTGTCGCTTTTCAAGACGAGTTCCTCAAAGTTGCTGTCGGTGAATTCGAGTGCCATGTTGTTCAGGTCGCGCGATTGCGCTGATTGGTTGCGGTTCAGGTTCCCTTGCATCGGCAAAGGTACCCCCGCTTGGCGAATTCCTTGCCATGGAAAGGAAACTGACGGAAAGGCAGGATCCCAAGGAAAGGTGGAGGCGGACTTAGTTCAAGCTCCATTTCACCTCCGCCAGCCCATCCAGCCCCCGCACCAGTTCCTCGGTCACGGCCACGGTGAGTTGTTTGCTCGGCGCATCCACGGCCAGGTTTTCCGCATGGCTCACCAGATGCACGTTCACCTTGCACTTCCCGGGGCTGGCCACAAGCACGGCCTTTAGGTCACCTGCCAGTTCGGCCGTGAACCGGTCCGCGTCCAACTGCAGGGTCAACCGGGTGATGTACTTGTCGCGCACGTCGCTCAGCAGGTCCATGCTGGTGATCTTGAACTCCATCTGCCCCTCGTCCCGGCCCCAAGTGCGGGCGCTCGCACGTCCTTTCACGTAGAGCAGGGTGCCCTGCTGCAGGTACAGCTTGAACTTCATATAATCCTCGCTGAAGAGCATGAAGTCGTGCGTGCCGAAATGGTCCTCCAGGCTGAAGCTGCCGAAGGGCTTGCCGCTTTTGGCGATGCGGTGCTCCGCCTTGGTGACGATGCCGGCGAACGAAACGTCGCGGCCGTTGAGCTTCTCCAGTTCCTTCAGCTCGGGCAGGGTGCTGTTGCAGAGGAACTTGATCTCCAGCCGGTGGTCGTCCAGTGGGTGGCCGCTGAGGTAGAAGCCAATGACATCCTTCTCGTAGTGCAGTTGCTCCAGCGCGCTCCAGCCCTCGATCTGGGGGAGTGATGGTTCGGGAATGCTGGCGCCCTCCACCTCATCGCCGAACATGCTTACTTGTGAGGCATCGGCATCGCTCTGGCACTGCTGACCGTAGCGCACCAAGGTTTCCATCCAGGAGGGTTTGCCTTCACCAGCACTGTGGAAGAAGCAGGCACGCGGCACCTTCAGCCCATCAAAGGCGCCGGCATAGGCCAGGCTTTCCATGGCCTTGCGGTTGGCGGCGCGCAGGTCCACTCGCCGCATCAGGTCAAATACGCTGGTATACGGTCCGTTCGTCACGCGCTCCTTCACCATGGCCTCCACGGCAGCTTCCCCCACGCCCTTCACCGCGCCCAACCCGAAGCGGATCTGGCCGGCCTTGTTCACACTGAACTGCAACTGGCTCTCGTTCACATCCGGCCCCAGCACGGGGATGCCCATGCGGCGGCATTCCTCCATGAAGAAGGTGACCTTGTCGATGCTGCTCTGGTTGTGGGTGAGCACGGCGGCCATGTACTCGGCCGGGTAGTTGGCCTTCAGCCAGGCGGTCTGGTAGGCCACAAAGGCATAACAGGTGGAGTGCGACTTGTTGAAGGCATACTGGGCGAAGGCCTCCCAATCGGTCCAGACTTTCTCACACACCTTGGGGTCCAGTCCCTTGGCGGCGGTGCCCTCCAGGAACTTGCCCTTCATTTTGTCCAGCGTGGCGCGGTCCTTCTTGCCCATGGCCTTGCGCAACACGTCCGCATCGCCTTTGCTGAAACCGGCGAGCTTCTGGCTCAGCAACATGACCTGCTCCTGGTACACCGTGATGCCGTAGGTCTCCTTCAGGAGCTCCTCCATTTCGGGCAGGTCGTACACGATCTTCTCCTGGCCGTTCTTTCGGCGGATGAAGCTGGGTATGTAATCCAGCGGGCCTGGCCGGTACAACGCGTTCATGGCGATGAGGTCGCCGAACTGGTCAGGCTTCAGTTCACGCAGGTACTTCTGCATGCCGGCGCTCTCGAACTGGAAGGTGCCGTTGGTCTCGGCGCGCTGGTACAAGGCGTATGACTTCGGATCGTCCAGCGGGATGCCGTCAATGTCGATCTGGATCCCGTGGTTCTGGTCGATCATCCGCAGGGCATCGCGGATGATGGTGAGCGTCTTCAACCCGAGGAAGTCCATTTTGATCACGCCGGCGTCCTCCACCACCTTGCCGTCGTATTGCGTGACCAGCATAGGCGAGTCCTTGGTGGTGCACACGGGCAGGATCTCCTTCAGGTCCTTCGGGGCGATGATGATGCCCGCCGCATGGATGCCCACGCCTCGCACACTGCCCTCCAGCTTTTCCGCCTCACGTAGCACATCGGCAGTGAGCTCGCCGCTCTCCAGGATCTCGCGCAACTGTTTCACGTTGGCCAGGTCGTCGGCGCCCAGCCCGTCCTTCTCCTTCAGGCTCTTGTCGCCATCCAATGGCGCGCGCAACACACGGGTAAGTTCAATGCCAGGTTTTTCGGGCACCAGCTTGCTCAGGCGATCAGCTTCGTTCAGCGGAAGGTCCAGCACGCGGGCCACATCACGTATGCTGAGCTTGGCTGCCATGCTGCCGTAAGTGACGATCTGCGCCACCTGGTCCTTGCCGTACTTGTCCACCACATAGTCGATCACCTTCTGCCGCCCCTCATCGTCGAAGTCGGTGTCGATATCGGGCATGCTCTTGCGGTCCGGGTTCAGGAAGCGTTCGAAGAGCAGGTCATACTTGATGGGGTCGATGTTGGTGATGCCGATGCAATAGGCCACCGCGCTGCCCGCCGCGCTGCCGCGGCCGGGACCGATGAGCACCCCCATGTCGCGACCCGCATTGATGAAGTCCTGCACGATGAGGAAGTAGCCCGCGAACCCCATCGTCTTGATGGTGAAGAGCTCGAAGTCCAAGCGCTCCTTGATCTTCGGGTCCAGCGAGTCGATCGACCCGTTGCCTTCGCCCAGCCAGCGTTTGGCGGCCCCTTCATACGTCAAGTGCCGCAGGTATTCGTCCTGGTCCGCGAAACCTTCGGGGATGCGGTAGTTGGGCAGGAGGATATCCTGCTTCAGTTTCAGCGGCTCGATCTTGTCGACGATCTGTTGGGTATTGTCCAGCGCCTCGGGCAGATCGCTGAAGACCTTCAGCATCTCGTCCTTCGTCTTGAAGAAGAACTCGTCGTTGGCGAAGGCGAAGCGGGTGCCTTTGGGCTTGCTCTCCTCATCGTCGAAGTCCTTGGCGCTGGGGGTGCTCTGTTTTTCGCCGGTGTTGATGCACAGCAGGATGTCGTGCGCGTTGGCGTCGTCACGTTCCACGTAATGGCTGTCGTTGCTGGCGATCACGGGCACCTTGTACTTGGTGGCCCACTTCAGCAGCACGGCGTTCACAGTGTTTTGGTCGGCTATGCCGTGACGCTGCAGCTCGATGTAGTAGTCCTCCCCGAAGAGCTCCAGCCACCAGCGGAACTCCTGCTCGCCGGCCTCTTCACCCTTGCGCAGAATGGTGCGCGGCACGCTGGCGGCCAGGCAGCAGGTGGTGGCGATCAGGCCCTTGTGATACTGCAGGATCAATTCCTTGTCGATGCGCGGGTACTTGCTGTAGTAGCCATCGATGTAGCCCAGGCTGCACAGTTTGCTCAAGTTGGCGTAGCCCTCAGCGTTCTTGGCCAGCAGCAGCTGGTGGAAGCGACGGTCCTTTTCCTCGCGGGTGAACTGTTTCTTGTGGCGGTCCTCCACCAGGTAGAATTCGCAGCCCACAATGGGCTTCACCTTCAGGCTGCCATCCTCATTCCTGTGCTTGCCGGCTTCGGCCACGAACTTGAAGGCACCGAACATGTTGCCGTGGTCGGTGATGGCCAGCGCTGGCTGCCCGTCGGCGATGGCCTTTTTGTACAGGTTGGGGATGGCGGCGGCGCCGTCCAGGAGGCTGAACTGGGTGTGGACGTGGAGGTGGGAGAACTGCATCGGAAGTCGGCGGAAGCGGTGGCCGAAGTTACCGGGCAGGGGTGGGAGGGGTGGGGACGAGTTTTCGACGATCGTTCTTCGATCAAACTGGTCGTAAGACCATAGGCCTTACGAACCCTTCAGTGGCACTACAGCTTCCCACCGGCCACTTCATTGGGTGCAGCACCGCTTGATCGAATTGCCGGTCGCAGGGGTTGGATCGCCTATGTTAGCAATACACATAGTCCTCCACCCATGCGCTTCCCCAAGTGGTTCGTCGCTCTATTCGCATTCCTGTTCCTCACCATGTTCGCGGTCCTCACGCTCATGATGCAAGGCCGTAACCCGCTACCCTTCCCCGACCATGGTTCGCGTATCTTCTCGGCAGCCACGCCCGAGGCCAAACAGGCCATGGTGGATCTGCTGGAGCAGTACGGCGTGCATGAACGCTTCCAGGCGAATTCCGGTGGGGTGCTGCGTTCCATCTTCTACGATGGTACGATCATCTACCAGGCATCTGAGGAGGTGCTGGCCAAATTGGGGAATGTCTACTCATGCATCGGCTTGGTGGCGGATGACCCACTGACCATCGCCCGGTCGGCGGCGGACTTCCTGCAACAGCGTGGATCCAGCGCGCAGGTGGTGGAGGAGATCGAGCCCGGCCTGCCCATTGCCTTCGTGCTCACCGATGCCCTGCCCGGCACAGCGATCAACTTCCGGCCGCATGTGACCAAGATGCCGAAGCCGGAATAGACACTACCCGCGCTGCGCCACCCACACCACATGCCGTCGCCCCTTCATTCCTTGGGCGCGAACCTGCCGTTCCTCCACCTGGAACCCGGCCTTCACCAGGCGGTCCTTGAAGTGCTTGTCCGGTCCGGCGGACCAAACGGCCAGCACGCCTTGCGGCCGCAAAGCACGGTGAGCGGCGCGTAACCCCGGCGCCAGATAGAGCCAGTCGTTGCTGCGCAAAGTGAGGCCCTCAGGACCGTTGTCCACATCGAGCAGCACGGCATCATAAGCCCCCTTGCCTTTGCGCAGCAGGTCGGCCACATCGCCCATGTACACTTCTGTGCGTGGATCCTTCAGTGGATGACCCGCGCTGGCACCCATCGGTCCCCGGTTCCATTCCACCAGTTCCGGCACCAGCTCGGCCACGACCAATGAGGCATCCTTGGGGAATCGCTTCAGCGCCGCCGCAAGGGTGAATCCCATACCCAACCCACCGATCAGTACGCGGGCCTTGGAGCGTGTACCGAGCCGTTCTGCGGTGAGTGTTGCCAGTTCCTCCTCGGAACGGGTCGCCACGTTGCCCATCAATCCCCCGACGCCCTCGATCTCGATCAGGAACTCCTCTCCACGCCGGATCAATTGTAACGAGCCGCTACTTCCAGGGATCTTGGCTGTGGCCAGCAATTCGCGTTTGAGCATGGGCCGAAGGTGATGCGAAAACGGATATGGCACCTAAGAAACTGATCGCACTGCCTGTGGGTGAGAGGGAGTGGAGTGCGGAAGCCAGGTTGGCCCCGATCCCAGCGGCTTATCAGAAGGGATACCCGATGGCGATGTTGAGGATCAGGTTGCGCCTCCAGCTCGCGTCGAGGTCATCGAACACCCAGCGGTCGCCAGCGGGGAGGTCTGGACGGCGCAGGGGAGCGGCCAGGTCCAGGCGGATCACGATCACCTGTGGGTCCACGCGCACACCAAAACCGGCGTTCAAGGCGATCTCGCTCACGAAGGTGTCCCACTTGAACTCACCTCCGGGACGGGAAGGGTCGGGGCGCATGAGCCACACGTTACCCGCATCGGCGAACAAGGCGCCTTTTACAAAGCCGGAGATGGGGAATCGGTATTCCATGTTGGCCTCCAGCTTGAGGTCGCCGACCTGGTCCACCAGCAGGTTGCCTTCCTGCTGGGAGACAAATGTGCCCGGCCCCACGCTGCGCGCCCTGAATCCACGCAGACTGTTGGTGCCCCCGGCGAAGAATTGCTTCACGTACGGGAGCACTGCGGTGTTGCCGTAGGAGAAGCCCGCATGGGTGAGCACGCGAGTGACCAATTGTGCGCCTTGCCCCCCGACCACCTTGTACCACCTCACTTCCGGCCGCAGGCGGATGTACTGTGAGAAGCGCTCATTAAAAAGGGTGTATCCCTCCTCCGGTCGATCGCCACGGGTGAGGCTGAACATGGCCGAGAGCATGTTGCCACTGGCATCGGCCCCCATGCTGTACACGAGCCACATGCGCTGATCGTCCCTGCTCCTGGTGCTGCGTGTGTAGGTATATCCGGAACCGACGATGAACTGATCCTCGAAGCTGAGCTTGACAATGGGGTTCTCAGCCAGGAAGGCATCGAACTCCGGTGTGGTATAAAAAAGATCATTGTAGCTCACCTCCAACAGTTGCACGTCATGCCACACACGCTGACCCCTATGCCACGAATAACTGAGGCCGGCAGCAGAGGAGCGCATGCCATAGAGGTCGATGCGGCGGAACAGGCCAAAGCCGGCGGAGATGTTGGTGACGGGTGCGCTGCTTAAAAGGCCTTTGGGTTGTGGAAGCAGGAGCATGCGGGGAATGGCGAGGGCGGCCTTCAACCCGATCTCATAGGCGTTGGTTCCCCTGTCCGCTCCGGATACCTGCGTTTCGAACCTTCCGTTGAGGTCCACGGAGAGCTGCTCGGCACCTCCCAGCAGGTTCCTGTCCACTATACCGAATCGCACACCAGGCCCTGCGAAGTTGTTGCTCTTGCTCACGGCGTTGAGCTCGCTGAAGAGGGAGAAGCGTTTTAGCGGCATCAACGCGATATGGGCGTCCAGTGACGCTTCCCGCAAGGTGTCATCCGCATAGGCCACCAGCACGTTCCGAAACACCCCAAAGGAGTTGATGTACCGTTGCATGGCGTTGGTGCGCCGCAGCGAATAGGCCTCTCCCGGACGCACAAGCACACCGTTGAGGATGGGGGCCGGTCTGTACATGTCCAGGTAATTGATGATCCGGACTTGATCCACCATGACGGTATCACGGGGGGGGAGCACCTCATCCTGGTCGGCATGCACGGTAACGGACCGGATGGTGTGCAAGCGGCGTTTCAGCGCGCTGGTCCCAGGTTTCACACGCAGGTGCAGATCCACGCGCTTGCCCCCAACGCTCGTGTCCGCCGCCCAGATCAGGTCGTCCGCACGCAGCCGGTACCAGCCATGGTCGCGCAACCGATCGGTCACGCGGTTCCGTTCAGCGGTCAAGCGGGAAAGGTCATACGGCTCACCCGCCTGGACAGTGGACAAGGGCAGCATGCTTGCCAATGCACTGTCCAGGCCGCTGTTGCCCGCACCCATGCCCAGGCTGCGGATGATATGAGGTTCACCCGGCTCTACCGTAAAGGTCACCGAAGCCTTGCGTCCATGGCGCACCACTTCGAAGCTGCTGCGAGCACTGAAATAGCCACGGTTGTTCATGCGGTTCACCATGGCGGCATTGATGTCCTGCAGGGGAAGCGCGTCGAGGTGAACGGGCGGTGACCCGAGCTTGTACTTCAACCAGTGTTTTATCCCTTTCTTTTTCTCGGGTTCCTTCACCGCATTGTGCAAAGCCACTGCCGGGCGCCTGCCCAGGATGCTCTGGTTCGCAACGGGCCGCACCAGGGCGGAAAGCTCACGCTCTGCACCCCTGCCATCAAAGGTGGGCTCACTGGTCCATTGGATGGTGAAGCCGGTGTAGAGGGGTTGTTCCACCGAACTCTGCCGCAGGCCCGTGCACGAAGCGAGGAGGAGCAATGTCAGGAACGCCAGCAGAGCGGCGTCGGCATGTGAGCGATGGTCAGGTACCCGGTACATCAGCGCTCCTGTTCCTGGTCACGTTGCGCATCCCGGGTTTGCAGGATCGCCTTCCGGAGCTGTTCAAGCTCCCTGGCGTTCTTCTCGAAGTCGCGGGTAAGCATGATGGCCACGCCGTTGTTCACCAACTCGCCGTCGTACATGTCGAAGGCGTTCTCATGGTACACGCGCAGTCGCAGTCTGCCATCGCGCGTGATGTCGTATGCGATGGCGTACTGTGGCGCCCGGGTGTTGCTCATGGCGCTCACCTCCTGCCGGCGTTCGTTGTAGCCCACCGAGCCGCCGGCTTCAATGCTGATGCGGTCGTTCATCACGCGCTGGGTCACCTTGTAGTCCAGCGTGGTGCGCGAATAACTCTCGCCACCCTCTGTCTGGTCGAAGGTGCTTACGCCCAGCTGGACGTTCATGCCCTTGATGCCCTGTCCCGTAAGCCTGTTGAGCTGCTGGGTGAGGATGCCGTTCACGGAGTTCCGCGCTGCGGTACTGGCCAGGTTGCTGCCGCCCTGTCCTGCGCCGATCTCGTCCTCGATGAAGGTGCTCAGCACCAGCAGCCCGAATACCTGCCGGTTCAGTTCCTCCTGGTTCCCTGGTTTGGACAGTTGGTCAAGCACGCTGCTCACCTGCGGCGCGCTGCTGCGTGCCTGTCGGTCCATCTCCAGCCCGAAGCTGATGTCCGGTGCGTTCACGATCCCGCGTATGTGGATGAGCACGTCAAAGGGGAGCGGTGCCTGAAGGGCGTTGCGCTCGCTCTCGGTCAGGCCACCGCGTGCATTGGCCACCAAAGGGAATGGGGCTGCCCGCGTGCTGTATTTGGCCTGCAGGTCCATCCGTCCGGCAAGTGGATCGCCGCTCCAAACGATCTTGCTTCCAGGCACCAGCTCGAAGCGCTTCTTCACCAGGCCGTAGAACTCCAGTGTATATCCACCATCCGCCAGCGTAAAGGGTCCTTCCAGATGGAGCTCGCCAGCCGGGTCGTAGCGGAAGTGAAGGTCACCCGAACCGCTGAAGGTGGCCTCATCGCCGGTGGTGGGGTCGAGCACGATGGCGAAGCGGGTGTTGCGGTCGATCTTGATCTGGAGGTCCAGATCGATGCCAGGCAACTGTGCGGCCAATGAGTCACGGAGCAATTCACTATCGGTCTTCGTCACCACGGTGTCCAGCGCATTCAGGTCGGCAGTGAACTGAACGATGCCCGTGTGTTCGACCATCTCCACTTTGCTGCCAGGCAGCACCACGCTGAGCGCCGTGGAGTCCAGTATGCCCACCTCACCCTTCACGATCGGTGCGGATGCCGTACCCTCGATCTGCAGGTCGATGCCACTGTAGAGCTTGCCGAAGAACAGGGGGTTGTCCTTGATCGTGCTGTTCACCAATTGGAACCGATCGGTGCGCAGGCGCAGGTCCAGGATGGGCGCTTCGCCTTCCTTGGTGTTCACACGCCCATCCAGCTTGAACCGGTTTTCCTTCGCGTCCAGTACTGTAAAGTCCCGAAGAGAAAGTCCCTGTTGATCGAAGACGATGGAATCCTGCGGGATGCGATACACCGATCCGGTCTTCACCAGGCCGAAGCGCGCGTTCTGCAATACCGTATTGCCGATCACGGACATTTGGTCCCCGTGCTGCTCATAATGGAGGTCGCCACGCAACGCACCCGCCAGCTCAAATAGATGGTCTGTGAGGAGCGGTGCGAACACGGCAAGCTCCTGCAGGTCCAAGTGGCCTTGCGCCTCCGATCGCATGTCAGCTTCGCTCAGGTCAACATTCACCCCGGCTTCCAACCGGTTCATGCCGGCATCCAACTGGAGTTCAGCCTTGAAATGATCGGGGCTCACTTCCTGAAGGTGTGCGGTCACCGTGCCGAGGTCAACCCCCATCACATGCAGCTGGTGCAGGGCCATTTCAGCAGCCAGGCGATCGCTTTTGCGCAAGGGAAGGAGAACCGTGGCATCCAGGCTTCCGCGCAGGAGCGCAAGGCTGTCCTGGCTTCTTACCAGGCCGGTCAGGCCGGAAAGGTCGAAGTTGGATATGTCCAAATGGTTCCCATCGGCTTCCGTCCGGATCTCTATGCGCTGATCTCCGCTGGTAAGGACGAAGTCTTCCGCTTGCATCCCCTTGGGGTCCATATGGAGCGCGTTCCCCGCCTTGGCACGCCACGCGACCCTGTCCAAAAGGATATCTTCCTGGAGTTGGAGTACGGGAATGCCCTTGACCTGCTTCATGTCCATACCGATGCGGTAACGGTCGCTGTCCTCTGTTCGCAACCTGAACAATGTGCGCAGTGCGCCCGGTGCGTTGGTGGCGCTCAAAACCAGGCCATCCACGTAGAGGCTGTCACGCATGATCCGGGCTACGGTCATTTCGCCATCCAGATCGGCCCCGATGGCCTTGAGGTTGAGCGTCAATGCGCGCACTTCAACACCGGAATGGTCGATCGTGGGAATGTCGACCTCCAATGCCAGGGCGTCCTTGTCGCTGTTGTAATGGCCTTCCAGGCGTTCCACCTCAATGGCGCGCAGGTCAGGCAGGATCATGCCAGCCAGCCTGTTCGTTCCAGGCAGGTCGATCTTCAGCGTGACCTCCTTTCCGGGCGGAGGCTTGAACGCATAAGGTTCCTGGAACGCGCCAAGGAGACGATCGTGAAGCAAGGCGAAGGTGCTGTCCAAGGACATGTTGGTCCTGAAACCAATGCGCGCGGCATCACAATCGAGGTCCAAGGCGGCGGCATTGGTATCCAACAGTGCGCTCAGCGCGAAGCGGTCAAAAAGGAAGCTGTTCTCAGTGTTGTAAAGTCGCAGCCCCTGTGCATCAAGAGCGGCAGATCCCCCGGCTCCTGGCAGCCATGCGATGCGGCCGGTGACCCGGCTTTCGGCGTTCAGCTCGTGAGGCGTGATGCCGAGCTCCTGCAGGCCAAAGCGGGCCAGTGACAGGTCGAGCTGCACGGCCAGGCTGTCGCCTTCCTGGGGCCAGCGACTTGCGGAACGCATCTCCAAACTGGCCGGGCCCGCATCGCAGGTAAGGCCCATGTGCAGGGAGTCCTTTATCGCTTCGGCTGTCAGGCAGAGGCTGGAGAGGTCGCTTCCGTGGTAGGAGAGTCGCGTGAATTCGAGTTCTGCGGAACCCTGGCGTGAAGGGTCGTGCAGACCGTTCGCATGCGCCACAATGCGGAAGCTGACCGGGCCCAATGCCGTATCACCGGTCAGGTGGGCAGCGGCGATCTGCTCCGCGCTGATGTCCAACTCAAGACGACCAGGTGTGGAGCCCTTCCACGCGCGCGCTTCGGCCTTGCCGCGTAGATCGCCGAGGTCGCTGCGCATGTCCAGCTCAACAACACCATCATATCCGAAGCCCTGTGCACGGCCGCTGAGGGTGAACCGAGTGGGAATGGGTGCGGTTGGCGGGGCAAGGGCCGCCACCACCTCGTGCAGGCCGCTGCCCATGGTCAGTTGCTCCACTGAAAGGGTGTAATTGCTGCCCGGCCACTGCATGGCATTGCGGATGGTGGCCCGTGCTCGGACCTCGGTCCCCTGGTCGCCGGAAAGCTGGATGCCGGCCTCTTCCACCTCCCGCAGGCTGCCTTCAGCCCAGGCCTTCGTGTGCCATGTCTCTCCCGTCGCTGATCCGTTCGGCAATTCCATACCGAACTGATGCAGCAGGGGCAACACGTCCGCTAAGCGCAGGTCACTACGCAGTTCCACGGTGCAGGGCACATCCTCCGGCTCGCGATAGGCAGTGCTCAGGTCGTGTGGCCGGACTTCAGCATGAAAGAACACGTTGTTCTTCATGACTGCCAGGAGACCGTTATCGACAGCCAGCCTTTGAGGTGTGGCCTCCACGTGTGCACGCAATTCCACGCGCTCTTGCGCAGGACCGGCATGAATGGCCAGGCTGTCAAGTTGAAAGGCCAGGCGTTCATTGTTCAATATCAGGTCGCGTATTCCCATACCCAGGCGGGTGAAGACCAGGTGTTCGGGATCAACGAACTGGCGGGGCGATGCGATGTCGCCCGTGTGGAATGCGATGTTGCTTCGGGAGACCTCGAACCGCTGTATCGCCAGGTCCCAATCCTGGGTCCAGTACCGGAAGCCATCGTGCTGGTCAAGCCATGGAGGTGCCCCCGTGCTATCGGTCACGGTCGCGGGGCCTTTGGTCAGTGTGCCCATGGTGAATCCGTCCAACACCACCTCAGCCAGATGCACGCGCTGTGTGCGGGTGTCCATCTCATGGCTGGTGAACCTCGCGTCCGCCAGTTCGACCCACAAGCTGTCGCCGGTGTCCTTGTTGATCAGTGCGAACTGGCTCCCTTCAAGCAGGACCTGTTTGAAAGCGAGATCCAGTCCCGCCAAGGGGTTGGAGAGCGCAGGGTAGGAGGGTGGCTCTTGCGTGCCTTGGGGCATACGCAGGACGACCCGGGCTTGCCGCAACGCCATGGCATCGGCATGAAAGCGCATCTGCTCCAGGTCGAACGCGCTCATGGCAAGGGTCAACTCACCCAGTGCCACATCCATTTCAAGGTCCGCCGGCCGCATGATCATGGTGTAACGGAACCGCTCCAGTGCTGCATCGCCCATGCTGAAGGTGAAGCCACCCGCTGCCGTGTCGGGCGCTGAAGCAGCTGGCTGCCCGGCGAAGGCATGCACGATGAAGTCGAAATTGAAACTGGAGTCCGCCCGCTGCTCAAGCCTGGCATACACGTCGGAAAGGCTGGTGCGCTCCAAACGGAGTTCGCCATTAAGCAAGGGCACCAACCCAGCTTTGGTGGTAATGACGCCGGCATAGAGCAGGGTATCCTGCTGCTCATCGGCGACGAACAGACCTTCCAACCGGACGTTCAGTGGGAAGCTGATGCGCAGGCGTGCAAGTTCAATGCGTGCGCCCGTTCGTTCGTTCAGGATGGCGAGCGCCCTTTGCTTGATGACCTGCTGGACCGGTGGCAGGTACACCAAAAGGATCAGAAAGGCGAGTGCGATGAATGGGAACAGGACCAGCCTCACCAGCCAACGGCGTAAGCGCCGTCGGCCCTTGGTGGACTTCACCGGGCCGGTCTCAGAAGTATCGGTGTTCGCTGCGGACACGCGAGCCTAAGGTAGTCCGCATGGGTTGTGCGGGATATGCTGCGGAACAGAAGCGCTTACCGGTATTCAACGATAGCGCACATCCGGCACACACCGCACAGGGAAATTCACACTGCGCGCGATGAAGCAGTATTTGTGCACTTCACTGTGAAAGACGTGCGCTTTTTCCAGCATCGGTTCCCCGGCTATCTCCACCACCGGCCGGAGCGTCACTTCCGTGAATTGGCCACCCCCATCCTTGGTAAGCACCAGGGTGCCTTCGGCATGGTCCCGGTAACTGAGGACATTGATGCGGGCCCGGGCACAAAGGGCCAGGTAGGTGAGGAGATGGCAACCGCTCAGGGCGGCCAACAAGAGGTCCTCCGGGTTGTGCTGGTGCGCCACACCGCGGAATACAGGGTCGGCCGTGCCAATGAGGGCCGGCTTGCCAGCAATGTGCATGACATGCTCGCGTGTATAGGTCTCGTAGCTGCGGGTGTGGTCGCCGCTCCAGACCAGTTCCAACCGGTAGTGGTGCATGTCCTGCTTCGTTAATTCTTGATGAACCGGACCGGATGAGCTTCACCAGCCACTTGCAGCAGGTACAGGCCTGCAGCTAAATGGCCCACCACTATTGAAGGACGGCCGTTCCCGGACCACATCAAACAACCTTGAGCGTCGGTGATGGAGAGGTGCATCGCTGGCGTACTCCACTCCAGGTTCAGCACATGCTGCACGGGATTGGGCCAGATGCGGATGGTCTTATGGTCAAGCTCATCCATACCTATCCCCGGCATCAAGGTCCACCCGATATCCTGCATTATTCCGATGGCAATTGGCCCGGGCCAGTGGTTGGCCATGCCGGGGGTACCATTGGGCGTCATCAACTCGTTGGGGTTGCCGGCGGGGTAGGTGCTTTCGTTCAGGTGAACACAACTGCTGCCCAATGCAAAGGTGGCCGGTGCGTACATGCGCACGGGGGATCCGATGCTCCCGGCCAGGCCATGGGGCCCCTCCCAGTAGATCTGGTTGCTGGTGAATGCCGAGCCGAGCAATACAGAGGGGTTGGGCAGGTCCACAAGGAATTGGGGCGTGCTGTTGCGCAGGAACCGGTCGAAAATACCGGGCAGCGTGTCCAGCTGTGGCCAGGGAAAGCTGGTGGTGAGCGGAGCGAAATCACTGGCGAGCAGTGTGCCAAAGGAGCCCTCCGTACCGACCTTTTTGGCCAGGCCCACGAACCCCAGTCCGTGTCCAAGTTCGTGCAGGGCCACGGTCACCAGGTCGTACTGGCCCGGGCCTGGTGCGGCATCCAGGCCGTAGTACCAATTCGTGGTGGCGTTCAAATACACCTCGATGTCCTTCTCTCCGGGGTTCAACTCCATATCCGCAATGCTGTTCGCAAGGGCGGTGGCATACCAGGTCTGTGCGACCGGTGCAGCGGGGAAATCACGCCGTCCGTTCGGGAAGGTGATGCCCAGCAGGCCACTGCCCAGAGGGAACCAGTTCACCTTCACCTTGATGGGCACATTGCTTACCAGGATGCCGCCCCAGATGTTCCCAGCTTCGAGGAACGCAGGTTGGGCGATGGGAGGGACCGAGGATAGGTCGAAGGAAAAGGTGGCGGCGTGCAATGAGCGCCCCCAGGGCAATAGAACGCACCATAGCCCAATGGTGATGATCCTATGAATGGTGCACATGTGCCGAACTTACGATACGTGACCTGACCTCAGAGGAAGCGCCTTCCGTAGCGGAACGGCTTGCTCTACAGCGCAGGTTGTCGGAGCACCTGAACGACTGGTGAAGCTGCGCTGGGGCACCTGATCCTCAAGAAGCTCTTGGTCCAATGCCTCTTGTGGAACCCACCAGACGACCAGCATTGGCCGAACGGATACTTTCGAACGAACAATTGATATCGCCAATGACCCTTCAGCAATTGCACTACATCGTAGCGTTGGATACCCATCGGCATATGGGCCGGGCAGCGATGGCCTGCTTCATCACCCAGCCCACGTTGAGCGTCATGCTGCGGGATCTGGAGGAGGAACTCGGGGTGAAGCTCTTCGACCGGAGCAAGAAACCCATCGTGCCCACACTGTCCGGCCTGCGCGTGGTGGAGCAGGCCCGGGCGGTGCTCAAAGAGGCCGACCTCTTGCGCACCATCGCCTTGGAGGACAAGGACAAGGTGGAAGGGGAATTGCGCATCGGCATCATACCCACACTGGCTCCATATCTGCTTCCCTTGTTCGTTCCCGAGGTGCTGCAGTCCCATCCTGAGCTGTCCTTGAGGGTCCACGAGGTCACCACCACCAACATCATGGACCAGCTCACACAAGGGCTGCTTGATGTGGGCATACTGGCCCTGCCGTTGAACAGCAGCGGACTGCGGGAGACCCCGCTCTTCCGGGAGCGGTTCCTGGTATACATGGGCGCCAACGACCCCCTGGCCCGCAAACGGTACGTACTGCCCATGGATATTGACCCGGACCGGCTCTGGCTGTTGGAAGAAGGCCACTGCCTGCGCACCCAGGTGGTGGACCTCTGCGAATTGCGCACGCATGGTAGGGGCTTGCGCCGGCTGGAATTCGCTTCCGGGAGCATTGGTTCCTTGATCCGATTGGTGGATGCCCAAGGTGGATTTACCGTGATCCCTGAACTGGCCATGGATACGCTCACACCCATCCAACGCCAGCGTGTGCGTGAGTTCCGATCACCGGCACCCTTGCGCGAGATCGGCATGGTCACTTACCGCCATTTCGTGAAGGACCGCATGCTCGAAGCCCTGGGCAAGGCCATCCACGCTGCGGTGGCGCCTCGGCTGAACAGTGTTCGCAACGGCCGGGTATTCGCGCCTTAGGCGATCCCTGTTCGTCGGAAGGGGATCGGCGCAAAAGCAGGACCCCCGCCAGGTGCCTGACGGGGGTCCGCACATGTGGTCGCTGGTCCTTACTGGATCACCAGGCGCTGGCTGTAGGTCACATCACCCGCTGTGACGTTCACCATGTACATGCCGCTGGCCAGGTTGCCGTTCAGGTCGAGCGTGGTGTTCAGGATACCTGCGGCAGGCATGGTCTCGGTGATCACCCGCTTGCCGAAGAGGTCCACCACTTCGATGGTCACGTTTTGCTCCTCCGTGGTCAATCCGGTCACGCGGACCACCACCTGGTCGCCTCGGTTCGGGTTGGGGTAGAGGCTGAGTCCGGCTTCCTCATCCGAAGCCACGCGTCCACCTTGACCCGGGTTGCAGTTCACCGTGGTCACGCTGCATGCGCTGCCCCATGGGCACCACTGGATGTTCGTGGTGGAGTTGTCGAAGGTGGCGCGCACACGCACGTTGTATTGGGTTCCGCAGAACAGCGGGTTCTGTACAAAGAAGCTCAGCACAAGTGAACGGCTCGGGCTCACCACGCGGCGCAGCTGTCCAGCACCCGGGCCTTGCACACCCGTGAACTCGAACTGGTAGCGCTGTGCCCCGAGGATCTCATTCGCCCAGATCGTCGCGTTCGCCGTACCATCCAGTGTCACGCCCGTGGCATTGCAGGAGATCACGGGGTTCGCTGTGGTAGTCAGCTGGGTGGTGGCGCAGGGGGCGGTGGGGTCCACCTTCATGCGGCAGGCAGGACCGAACTCGAAATACACACCATTGATTCGTCCGCGTACACGCACGTTCAACAAAGTGAAGTTCGGGACCGGGTTAGAAGTGATGGAGTTCAGACGCAGGAAGGTGGCCTTCTGCGGGTTCGGTGTGCCGATGGGCCAGGCGTCGCCGGGCGATTGGTGGCTCTGGAAGATGCGACGGCTGTAGCCGCCATCCGGATTGAAGATCCAGAACTGGTAACCGGTGAGCGTGGCTGTGATGCTGTAATTGGCGGTCACATTGCTGTTCTCTGACGCCTGTAGCACGCTGGTGCTCAAGTGGTTCTCAATATCGCAGCTGCTCTGCACCAAGCCATCCGTGCCAATGGGCACACAGAAGCTGTTACCTGCCTGGCTCAGCGAGCCAAAGATGCCATCACCCGCGTTGTCAATGATGCGCTGGTTGTTGCCATCACGCATGATGTAACCACCGGCTCCGAACGCACAGCACATGCCATCGCCGTTGCTGTCGAACACGCGCAGGTCATAGCAACCATCATTGAGGCAGCAGAACTGGAGCGTGGTCTGGCTGTTGGGCAGACCGCTGCCGGAGCATAGGGGTGAGCCGCCGCCCGTGGGCACGATGTCCCAGGAGGTCTCGAACCCATTGGCATCCGTGGTGATGTCCAGGAAGATGGTGTTCAGCGTGCAGTTGAGCTGACCCACGCACACGCAGTTGGCGTCCACTTCATCATTGATGGTGTAGAAGAGACCATCATCACAGGGGTCGCCGGGGCTCAGGTAGGGCAGCAGTGGGCACACATCCACACAGTCCGCGATGCCGTCGCCATCGGTATCCGTATCCGGGTTGCCGCAACCGCACTGTCCCGGGGCGATCTTGTTGGGGTCGAGGGGGCAACCGTCCACGCAATCGGGCAGGCCATCACCATCGGTGTCGGTTTCCAAGTTGCCGCAGCCACAGAAGCCCGGGGCGATCTTGTTGGGGTCCAGTGGGCAGCCGTCCACACAATCCGCGGTCCCATCGCCATCGCTATCGGTATCAGGAACACCGCAGCCGCACTGGCCGGGGTTGATCTTCAACGGGTCATTGTCACACAGGTCCGAGTTGTTGGCCACATACCCCGGCGGTTGTACGCAAGCCTGGGTACTGTTGAACGGGTCGCCGAAAGTGTCACCATCGGCATCGAAGAACCACGTGGTGGCCGTGGTCACGGTGATGGTGGTCTGGTCGCTTACCACGCAGATCCCATCTACGTAGGTATACGTAATGGTCTGCGTACCCACGCTGGGGAAGAAGAATCCACCAGACACCCCAGTTCCGCTCCATGTACCTCCAACAGGCGATCCACCCAATGCAATGGGCGCATCGCTACTGCATGCTGGACCATAGCTGCCTGCCACAACGACCGGGGGTGCGGTGTAAGTAACAATGACAGTGCCCGTGGAAACGCAGCCCGCATTGCTCGCCACCGATACGGTGAACGTGGTGGTCGCGCTCAATCCCGAGGCCACAGGATTTGCAATGGTGGGGTCACTCACCAACCCGGACGGCGCCCAAGCGTAACTCGAAATGCTCAACGGGGTGAAGGAATACATGGTGCCGACAGGTGGTTGACCGCCATTGGCGTCATTGGGCACTGATGTGCTCGCTGTGTTGCTGGCGATGGTTACACTCTGGTAGTTGGTGGCGCCTGCCGTAATGCCCACACTCGAGGACATGGCTGAAGAGGCCATTGTCCCGTACCGGAACTCGATCTTGTTTGACGTCTCATACAACCAGCACTGGAAGGTACTGTTTGCCGGACCACTTAGATCGCGCGGTATGGTCACGAACCACTCGATCTTCAAGATCCGATTGCCGGGAGTACCGGTCACAACACTGCGTACATAACCACCAGAGCCGCCCAAGGCTACATCATCCCAATAGGGATAGATCTTGGGGATATTGGTGGTGCTGGTGACTTGGTTGGTGAACTGGTTCGATGCGGTTGTCGGACCGAGCAATATCCAGCCGTCTGGTGACGCGCTGAACTGCGTGTAACTCACACCGTTGAAATTAAATGAGAAGCCAATGGCACCAGGGGAAGCCGTAGGCGTATCATCATTGGGGGCGGTAAGCAGGTTCGTGGCTCCCACCATAGGGTCCAAAGAGACCCCGGTCGCATGGGCGAAGGTCATCTGATTGGCCTGTGTTGGCAGGGATACCGCCGCATTCAACTGGCTGTTACCCGTACCGCAGATCGCGGGTGGTGTAGCCGTAACACTGCTGATCACCGGCGATGGATTTGCCGCGATCGAAACAGTCGATGGTGCGCTGTTACAACCATTCGCGGTGGCCACGAAAGTGTAGGTGCCGTTGTTGGCGGCGGCCAGGCTGGCGATGGTCGGGTTCTGGTTGGTGTTGTTGAAGCCAGAAGGTCCGGTCCACAGGAAGCTGGTGCCGATATCCGTGGTGCCCGTGAAATTCAACGGTTGACCCAGGCAGGCAGGACCAGCCGATGCGGTCCCAGTAGGAGTCGGATTCACCGTTAGGGCGAATGGCAAAGTCGTGGCCGTGCTGGGACCCGCGCTGCAGGTTACATCAACCACCACCTCCCAGGCACCAACGGGAATGGCGCTTGTGTTCTGGTTAAGGGCGGTGCCCAACAGGTTGGTGTATGGACCACCCACAGGACCGTATTTCCACTGGCGGCTGATGCCGATGCCGAAGGTGGCGCCATTGAGCGTGAGTAGATTGCTGACACCCGTGCAGGCGTTGCCATTGCCGGTGATCGCACCAGCTGTGGGCGTGCCAGTGCACACGGTGCAGGGGTTCATGCCCAGAACACCTTGCACCCAGTTGGAGGTGCCGCCAGTAAGGGCCAGGTTGTATAGGGAGCCGTTATTGGCGTTGGCCGTGGCATCGAGCAGGGTGGTCACAGCAGCGTTGTTGCCGCCCGCAGTTCCCTGGTCGAATTTGTAATAGGCCTGCAGACCGGTCTCATCTCCGCAGAGCTGCTGGGTCTGGAATGCGGCGATGTCGCTTTGGGCGCGGGCCACGTTCCAGATCCGCACTTCATCGATGCGGCCGGCGAAGGTCCGCGCTCCCGGGGTCACGGCGTAATCACCAATGCGGGCCGCGTTGGGCGTCGTCACGATCGCAGCGGTACCCGCGATGCTGGCCACTTGAACACCATTCTTGTAGAGCCTTGCGTTGGCGCCATCGTAGGTCACCGCCACATGCTGCCACGTATTCAAGGAAAGCGTGCCTGCCGGGCTGGTCACCTCAATGTAGCCGGCGCCAGTTCCCAACGCCGATTGCAGGATACCGCTGCCGCCGCAACGCAACTGGTAGCCGGCATTGCCTCCTTCCTTGTTGATGATGTTGCCATCGAAGGTGTTCGGCTTGAAGGCCGTGGGATAGATCCACGCCTCCAACGTGATGTTGGTGCCCGTGATGTTCAAGGACGGGTTGCCGGGGAGAAGCACGCCATCGTTCACACCATCAAAGAAGATGGAGTTCTGACCGTGGATGCTGCAATCATAGGTGAAGGTGCCCAGGACCACATCGCAGGATGCGTCGCCATTGCGCAGCAGGCTTACCTGCACGGGGGTGTTGCTGGGGAAGGGGCCGATCTGATAGGTGCCCAAGCCCACACCGAACACCGCACCGGGGTTGCCGGTGTAGTTGCTCACCACGTCCACGCCGGGAGCAAAATTCAGGTTGGTAACGGTTACATCCAGGAAGAACTCCCCGGTGCCGCAAGCAGAGAACGGAATGACCGTGCCGGTGGGATCGTAGCAACTGGGGGGAATGAACTCGTCCGCCCCGATGTCAGGAGGTGTACCACGCACGTCGCCGTCGATGTCCGTGTTCGCCCACGTGATGCCGGTCATGTTGCCGGCACTGTTCAAGCCCGCCCACTGCACGTGCAGGTCGAGAGGGGGGGCCACAAAGAAGGGATCGACGTTGATCGAGTTCAAGTCCGAACCCGGGTTCAATGTCAAGGCCGCAGTCCAATCGGCAACGGTATTGCGGGTGGTGGCTGCTGTGATGCCCACGAAACCACCGGTCGTATTGGCGATGTACAGGTCGTTGTAGTTCGAAACGGTTTCGGCCGCAGCGCCCAACTGGTTCGCGTTCACCGACCGGATGCAGCTGTGTTGTGCGGTCACCTGGGCCCCGGTGAAGTTCGCCAGCACGTTGTTGCGGATCTTGAAGTTGGTGGCGGTGGCCGATGTGCCTGCCTCAATGCAAACGTTCGAGACATTGGGGGAGCCGCTGCCATCGATATGGATGTTGTTGAAGTCCACATCATAAGAACTGGTCACATTGCCCGTGTTCAACGTGATCCCGCGCAAGGAACGCGTGGTGGTGGACGCACCAGTATATGCACTTGAAAGGTCGCTGATGAAGTTATTGTAGATCCTCATTCGGTGGACAGGACCAGCAGTGGTAAGCAGACCAGCATTAATGCCCGAAACTTCCACCGTGGAAGCGTTGCCGAACCGACGCAAACCACGGATCCTGTTGTTGTACACCTCGCATGTACCCACGGCGCTACTGATCAATATCCCACGCACAAGTCCCGTAGTGGAGCCAATGTTCTGGATCGTGCACCCAAAGATCTTGAAGTCCCCTTGTGCGCTCATCTGGATACCAAACGTTGCCGTGGCCAGCGTGAAACTGCCAATATCGGCAGTCGGTACCCCCGCGTATGGTGCTCCAATGGTCGTAGCGCCACCGCCTTCCACGCCCACCTCGTTGCCCAACCCGGGCAACGCTGTACTGCCCGAGAGGATATGTACCCCGTTGTAACAGTTCTGAATTGTGAGGTTGTAGAACTTGTTGAAACTGTTCGACCCGTCTACCGATGTTGCGGTAAATCCACCACCTGTGGTGGAGGATGTGCAGATAATACCCGTGCTGGCTGTGTTATTGCGATTCAGTGTGATCGCGCAATTCTTGATGACGTTGTGATGAGCGCCGCTCGTACCACTCACGTTCATGACCTTGTAGCCGAACTCGAGAAGGTCCCCGCTGTTGATGGCCACATCGATCCCATCGAACACCGTGTAGTCGCAACCTTGAAGGGTTATCCCCCCTTCATTGGTCGTTGCGGTGCCCGTGGGGCGCACTTGGGGATTTGCTCCAATTCCAATGCGCTGGAAGGTGATCGGGTTACCGATCGAACCAGAAGCGAGCAATGCAGGTGGATTCTCAATAAATGTTTGCCCAGCCGTTACATTCACCATTACAGGCCCGGAGAACGCGCCGCAGGTGTTCAACGAGTTCAGGTAGTTGATGCAGGAGGTGAAGTTGATGAAATTGGGCAGCACCGCCGGTTGGGTGTTGTCAATGGTAAAGGTGCCGCCAGCAAATGCCGATTGCACAGGTAGGTTGAACTCCGGAGTCGTGGATGAAAGTCCACTATTCGCACAAGTGACTTCACAGACATAATAACGCGGTGTGGCAAGGGGCCCTGTAGCATAGGTAAATCCGGTGCCCACATTGGTGTAAGGACCGCCTGGGGTGGTACTTTCCTTCCACTGATATGTGACACCTGCGCCCAATGTGGCACCGTTCAAACCAAGCGTTGCACCGGATCCCACGCAGACAAAAGGAGGTCCCGAAATGGTTCCGGGAGTGGGTGTCCCGGAACAAGGTGTCAAAGGATTGAAGGTAATGGAACCCACAAATCCGCGATCAGCTATCAAGCCAGTTGTCGTACCACCGAAGCCCACACCTGTTCCCATGGTGACGGTGCAGCCGCCATTGGAGAATGTTATTCCTGATCCAGTAGTGTTGAAATAACTCAAGCTGGAATTCAAGGCTAATCCAAGCCCATAGGTAGCGCCGGCAGGTATCACCAGATTGATGTTGGACATCACCTGTTGAATCGATCCCGATGGAACACTAAATGACTGAGGTCCTATGGCGGTCCACCCTGTGGTGGCATCGATGGGTGTCGGTGGTTGCCCGCTTATTGGTGTATTCTTATACCAAAGCGTTGCTGAGTTCGCTGCTGTAGAACTGGTCCATGTTGAAATACTGGCAATCTGCACCGGGTCGACGTTCCCATTCGTGAAGTTGAACATGATCAACGAAGACCCATTATTCTGGGTTTGATAACAATCGATGGTGATCTGCGCCAACCCTTGATGCCCTAGGAATAGTGCCAGGATCGGAATAAGAACCAAGCTGGTCCAACGATGGCGGACAATTCCACCAGTAGGCGTCGCGTACTTACAGTTCATGGGTTCAAGGGATTGGTGATCGATGAGTCGGTTGGTGATGTGCCGGGGGAGCAGACAATTCCGGAAGGTGTTGACCACCATTCCAAGAAGGGTGCACCAAAGCTGTTGCTTGAGCGCGTGTAGCTATTGGCCATGGGGCCCGATGCGGGTATTGGTCGGTTCAAAAGGAGACTTCGGGGACGGCCAAGCTAAGGGAATGGGAGTGTGGGACGCAAGGGATGCACCTCGGCATGTTGATAATTTCTTCAGGCAACCTTTCGGAGCGATGCCGTACCCTTCTCTTTGGCCGCACTGGGTCACCGGACCGTTAAGGTTCGTTCGGGCACGGTATGGGGTTATAGGCAGCGCCACCCCCGATCGTAAGGAAGGCGAGCCCGTGCCTCATTTGTGTGTAGATCGTGCAAAAGCTGAGGTCCCTTGATTTGGACATCATACGGCACGTGGGAGAGCTTTGAACCACTTGCTTATGCGGCACCCGGTCGAATTTGGCCAGCGTCGCAGGTCAGTGGAAGTCAACCCCGGCTTGGTCCGGGACTCCTGGTAAGAGGATGACGACCACGGACAAGTGTCACCCGCCAGATGGGTGAGGCGCAAGGGCAGGGCACCCCGGACGGCCACGGCCTGAACGGGTGGGAGCGGGGCCCATCGGCAGGATGGCGCCCCGCTCTGCATTTGGTGCGATGCCTTTCATGTGCCATACGATGGGTTAACACCCTCGTGCACGTCCAACATCGTTCGCAAGCCTCGTCCAGCAAGGCTTTCGCGACCATGGACACGATCGATCGTGGATAAGTGCGACAACCTGATCCCGTCCTTCGCCCTGGTGTGCCGATAGTTTTGGATCACACCGTTCATTGATCTGATGAAGCGAACCAAAGAGCGCAAGATCTTCGTGCTGGACACCTCAGTGATCCTGTACGACCATTCGGCCATCACCTGCTTTGACGAGCACGACGTGGCCATCCCGATACAAGTGCTGGAGGAACTCGACAACTTCAAAAAAGGAAATGACACATTGAACTTCGAGGCGCGGGAATTCATCCGCCTCATGGACGGCATCGCCCAGCGCGAGCTGCTCAACGACTGGATACCCCTGAACGGGGCCACCCATGGCCGCCTGAAGGTGGTGGCCAAGCATGACCTGAACGGGGTGGATGCCACCAAGGTCTTTGCCGATGGCAAAAACGACCACCAGATCCTGAACGCGGCCCTTACGCTGCAGCGGCAGCACAAGACCCAGAAGGTGGTGCTGGTCACCAAGGATGTGTGCCTTCGGCTGAAAGCCAAGTCACTGAACATCGCCGCCGAGGACTACCTGAACGGCAAGGTGAAGGATGTGCGTTCCCAGCTATACACGGGGCGCAGCGTCATGGAAGAGGTGTCTGAGGAGTCGATCGACCGCTTGTTCGAGGAAGGGCAGTTGCCGATCGAGGACCTGGAGCTGGACCGCCCCTCGGGCAACCACTTCTTCATCCTGAAGCATAAGAAGAAGTCGATCCTGAGCAAGTATGACCCCCGCACGGGGCTGGTGTCCCGGGTGGAGAAGCACCCCATTTTCGGCATCTCGCCCCGCAATGCGGAGCAGGCCCTGGCCATTGCCGCGCTGATGGACCCGGAGATACGCCTGGTGACCCTGCAGGGCACGGCCGGTACCGGCAAGACCCTGCTGGCCCTGGCCACCGCCTTGGAACAGCGCCGGCTGTACCGGCAGATATACGTGACCCGACCGGTGGTGCCCTTGAGCAATAAGGACATTGGCTACCTGCCAGGTGACATCCAGAGCAAGCTGGACCCCTATATGCAGCCGCTGTGGGACAACCTGAAGCTGATCAAGGGCAACTTCGAGAAGCACGACAGCACCCCGAAGCGCATCGATGAGATGTTCGAGAACGAGAAGATCGCCATCGCACCGCTGGCCTACATCCGGGGTCGCAGCCTGAGCAACATCTTCTTCATCGTGGACGAGGCGCAGAACCTGACACCATTGGAGATCAAGACCGTGATCAGCAGAGCTGGGGAAGGCACCAAGATCGTGTTCACCGGCGATGTGCACCAGATCGACTCACCCTTCCTGGACTCTGAGAGCAACGGCCTGAGCTACCTGATCGCCAAGGCGAAGGGGGATCCTTTGTTCGCGCACATCACCTTGGAAAAAGGGGAACGGAGCGCGTTGGCCAATCTGGCGAGCACGTTGCTCTAAGTCTGCTTATCGGCACCGTGCCAGACGGACCTCCTCAACGGGATGGCCGTACTGTGCGGCAGCCTGGAAGTCCGCACACGCGGTCGCCAGGTCCCCCAGTTGTTCGCTGACCACCCCGCGGTAGTAGCGCACCTTGGGGTCATTGGCGTTCTGGGCCACGGAAGCGTCCAGCCAATACTTGGACCGCGCGTAATCTCCAATGTTCAAGCTGGAGAAGCCAAGGTCATCCAGACAGAGCTTTCGTCCAGAAGCCGCAGCACTTCCGAGACCCTCCGCGTTCGGCAGGGCCGCCTCGAACTCCGGTATGCTTTCCGCGTAGCGCTGTTGGTTGAAAAGCGAAAGCCCTTGGTTGAAGTGTTTGATGAACAGAAGGCCCTTGTCATCTGGAAAGCGCACCAAACCCGAGTCAGCAATGGCGGTGATGCTGGCCGGCGAGGCCCGAAGAGCGAGCATGTTCTGGGCGAACTCACGCCAGACTTCCGGCGCGTGGTAGAACGGAAGCACCGCATCGAAGGCACTTCGGAGAAGCGAAGTGTCCTTGCGCTCCACACCCACCGTGGCCTTGAAGCGGTAGATCTGGTGGTTCGCCGGCCGAAGGTGTGTGGCGAGGTCGGCATAGTGCAATGCGGAGTCGAGCTGTCGCTGGTTCAAGGCGATCATCCCGCGCATGAACAGGTCATAGCCCAGGTGAGGATTTTCCTCTGCGGTACGCTCCAGCAGGGCCAATGCTTCCGGGTAGCGCTTGGCCTCGGCGAAGTACTTCGCCTTCATGCAACTGATGGGCATGCACACCTCGCTGATGTTGGGGATGGCCGGGAAGCTGGCCGCGAGGTCATCGGCGTTCACCCGCAGGCTTTTCGAAGTGTCCGGCTTGCCGAACCACTCCGCCGCAATGCGGTTCTGCACCGCCATGGATAGATAGGCCTGCCAGGAAACCCAAACTGCTCCAGCCCCGGTCACGAGCATGACCCCGCCCAAGGTCCATGGGGCCCATGAGGCGCCAAGGGACAAGCCAGCGCGCCTGGCCCAGAGCAGCGGTACGCCGGTGATCAATGCGAATACGGCCTGCATGTTCGCCCGTTCCGTGGGGAAGTTCAAGAGGGCATCCAGTCCATAGGCCGCCCAAGCCAGGGCCAAGCAGTACGCGAGCAACGCTTCATTGGGGATGTGTTGCACGGAAAGGAAGCGCCTGCCGATCAGCACCAACGCGCCCGCAAAGACCAGCAGGTAGGCCATTCCACCGGGTATCCCGGTCTCGGCGGTCAACTCCAGAAAGTCGTTGTGGGCATGCTTGCGGCAGCCGAAGCCATTCAGGTCGTGCTTTTCGTAGGGAATGGAGTGGATCTTCCAGTTGCCGTAGCCACCTCCGCGCACGGGGTGCCTGCCAATGAAGTCCAAGGCATAGGCCCAGAGCTTCAAGCGGCCGCTGGATGCATCATTGCTGACGGTAATGGAGGCCAGGCGTTCCGTGACCGCACCGTACTGCTTCACCTGCTTCTTGCGCTCCAGCGACTTGAACAACAATTGGGATGCACCAAATGCCAGCGCAGCACAACCGGCGACTGTGGCCATCCGCTTGGCCTTGGTGCGCAGGGGGTGTCCATCGCGGGCAAGAAATGGCCAGACCATCGCGCCCAGCGCAATGAACGCAGTGGAGAGGTAGGCCGTGCGCGCATTCACAATAAGGATGGCCACCACCACCAAGGTGAAGCCGGCGAATGACAACACACGCACCAGCCCACGTGTGCGATGTGCGAAGAATACGAGCATCGGCAGCTTCACCGCCAGGGTGGCCGCCAGGATGTTCTTGTTTCCGGAGTTGCCGCGGATGAAATAGATGATGTCGTCCAAGGACTCGTACTTGCCCACGTTCTCCACCAATTCAGACCATACTGTGCCGGAGCGGACCACTGCGCTGATGGCCAGCAACGCCAGGGTAGGGACCAGCGCCTCGGGCTTTTCCCGCAGCAGGGTGAACACACAGATGACGGCAGTGAAGGTGATCCATAGCCTTGAAAAGGTCACCAGGCTTTCCACCTGGTTGAATGCCACGGTGAAGGAGAGCAGGGCCAGGAGTACGAGTGTGAGAATGGCCAGGAACAACAAGCTCCGGAACGCGCCATCCGGACGTAGCACCCTGCGCGCGACAAGCCAGCCCAACGCACACATATTCAGAATGGCCAGATAGAGCCATTGGGCCCCCATGACGTCCACAGCCTTGAACTGAGGGATGTGGTCCACTATGGCAAATACAGCCAGGAACAGAAAGGATGGACCGATCCAGGCTGGTGTGAAGGCCTGCCCATTGGGGCTTGTTCCGCCTGATGCGCGGCGCTTGTTCGCCTTCTTATCCTTTGGCCTGGCCATTGAATGAAATGGCCAGCCTACACCCATGTGGGATGAAGCGACCACCGGCCCAAAATAGAACTTCGGGCAGACCCGCTCAGAACAACTCCTCCACTTCGATGTAGTCGAAATCCATGGTGAAGAGCCGCTCGAAGTCCTTGCCCGTCTCGGCCATCTCCTCATCACCGGACTCATAGTGCCAGTTCACCTTCACGTGCAGGCCGCGTTCGCAAACCCCGTTCAGCCGGTGGAAGATGTTGTAGAAGTGCTTCGAGGAACTGGTGTCCAAATAGTCCAGCCGCATATTCACCGTGGTCTCGGTGCGGGGCTGCTTGAGATACTCGTCCAGCCAGCGATAGAAGCGGGAGTAGAATTGCTCCCCATTCGCAGGTAGCGACCGGCCTATGAACTCAATGACCCCATGGTCGAGGTCCAGCTCGATACCCGGGGATGTATCTGTACGAAGAAGCTGATAGCGCTTGACCGACATGTATCACTGGCTTGGCAGGAGTGCTTTGGCCAATGGTCGAAAGGTGGGCATCTCTTCACCCTGCCACCGACCGCTCCGGGCAGGGGATGTCAACGATCGGACGTGGATGGCGTATTCACCGGGAGCGCAGCTCGCCGGCGATCATCTGGTCACTGGGCAGCACGATCTCGGCATCGTTCATGCGCCGGCTCCAGTACACATACTTTCCGGTGCCCTGGCAGGCGAAGGCCGAGAATCGCTCCTGCGGCCCCAGGACTTTCACCGGGAAGGTGCGCCAGGTACCGTTGCGCTCCTGCACCGCCACCTTCACCTCCAGGAAATCCCTGCATACATTCTGGAACTCCACCTGGTAAGTGCCCTCGAAGTCCCGCCGGAATCCATCTTTGTACACCTCACAACGTTCGCAGGGTTCGCCCCATTTACTGGTGGCACGCACGATGCAATCATTGGTATTCTGGTCCTGTGCGTTGGCCGCAATGGTCAGCAGGGTCGCTGCAGTGGCGGCAAGGGCCAGCAAGGTGCGGCGGTCGTTCACAGTGGTCATTCGGTCAGGGTCTACGTTCGGTTGGTACCTCAGGTTCCCGCTCGCGCAAGGCCAGGCGGCCATGTATGTTCATCAGGCCAAGCAGCCATCCTGCGGCAAGGTCCGCCTCCATCACATCGTTGAAGGTCAGTCTCCCGGTGGCCGAACGTGACCGCATGGCCTGATCGTAGTGCTCGAATGTGATGCACCGGCCCGATGGTGCGAGGCATTCCAATACCACAAAGGCCTCCGTGCTATCATGGTCCACGTTCACATGCGGGCCAAAAGGCTGCACCTGCATCCTCCACTGCGGTGTTTCAAGATCATCTGTTACCACCAGCATGCCCTGCGGCGGGTGGTACGTGAGCACCTGGTCTTTGAGCACGAGCCGCTCCGGAGCCTGTGCCAGGGTCCGGCCTGGAGCCAGGGCCACCAACAGCATGACACCGATGGGTGTTGAACTTTGCACGTGCTTCCTACGTAGGCACGGTCTCATTTGGTTCCCCAACGGATGCGCTTCCTCTCGCTCCCGACCTTGAGCGGCCTGCTGCTGGCATGTGCCGTGTGGGGCTCTTCCTTGAATGCCGCAGCCCAGAACCGCTTCACCATCAACGGCCGGTTCAAGATCGAGAACGGATCATTGGAAGGGGCACGGGTGGTGGTGTACAAGAACGGCCAGAAGGATCGTGTAAGAACGGCGGACCTTTCCCGCTTCTCCATGGACCTGGAGATCGGGCAGACCTACATCCTTTCGTTCGAGAAACCGGGTTTCGTAACCAAGAAGTTGTCTTTCGATACCCGTGTACCGCCCAGCGCGGCCGGCAACAACTTCGTACCCTTCGAGTTCAGCGTATCCCTGTTCAAGCAATATGACGACCTGAACCTGGTGGTCTTCAACCAGCCGGTGGGGATGATCAAGTTCGATGCAGGCAAGGATGATTTCGAGTACGATACGGACTACAGCAAGAGCATCCAGAGCCAGATGAAGGAGGCGATGGACAAGGTGGAAAAGAAACAGGCCGAGGAGCGTAAGGCAGAGGCCTCTACCGGAAAGCAGCAGGTTGAGGCCGATAAGGCCAAGGCGAAGGCGGAAGCAGAGGAGCAGAAGCGACAGACCGAACAGACGCGCCTGGAGGCCGAGCGCCGCAAGGCGGAAGAGGAGACCGCCAAGCGGGAGGAATTGAGAAAGGCGACCGAAGCGCGCAAGGCTGAGGAAGAGCGGCGAAAAGCGGAAGAGGCTCAACGAAAGGCGGCGCCAACACCCAAGGCTGTGAATGCGGTACCGTCCGCTCCCCCTGTACCCAAACCGCCACCCCCGGTCGAAAGACCTGCAACCGTTGAAAAACCTGCTCCGCGGCCCATGTCCCAGCCACCTGCTCATGCGCCGAGCGTGGCTCAGGCGCAGGGTGGGGCGGATGTACGTCGCAGCACCGAACGCACCATGGGTGAGGAGGCGCCACCTTCCCTCCCGCGGATCAGCGCTCCTGCGCCGGACCCGATCACGGCCGTTGAGCCCATTTCACCATTGGAGACCGACCGCTCAGAGGAGCTCATCCTCGAACCCGGCAAGGTGATCACGGTGATCCGGCTGGTAAAGGGGGAGCGCGAGACCGAGTACCGGCGCGTGGCCCACAAGTTCGGGGCGGTTTACTACTTCCGAAATGGCACACCCATTAGCCGGGACGTGTACGAACAGGAGGCGCTCACCGGCCGCTGAAGCCCTGCGGCGTCATCTTCGCGTGGTGGCATCAGCGACCTATATCCGCGACGGCCGGGCACCCATTCCCGCAAGCGAACAGGTAAGCCGGGTGATGAGCCGCATCCGCTCCCGCGATACAGCGCCGGAACGAATAATGCGCCGGGCGCTCTGGGTGGCAGGGCTGCGCGGTTATCGCCTGCATTACAAGAAGGTCCCCGGACGGCCCGACATCGCGTTCGTGAGCAGAAAGCTGGCTGTATTCGTGCATGGCTGTTTCTGGCACGGCTGCCCGTATTGCCAACCCCGACGCCCGCGCACGCATGAGGACTTCTGGAACATGAAGCTCGCGCGCAACCAGGCGCGGGACGCTCGCAAGTCCCGGGAATTAAGGAAGGCGGGTTGGAGGGTGTTGGCCATTTGGGAGTGCCAGCTCAAGCGTGACCCAGAACGGCAAGTACAACGTGTGCTCAGGGCTTGGCACGTTTCCGGCCGAACAGCCGCGCAAAAAAGCGCATTTCGAACGCCCAGAAAAAAGCGAACTGCCCGAACAGTGCCCCGTAGATCAGGAGAATGATGTTGTATACCGGAAGAATGAGGATGTAGTAGAGGATGCTGAACAGCAGGGGCTGGCCTCCATCGGGTCCGGCGAACCAGGCCACCACCGGGCGCTTCAGGAACATCACCGTGAAACCTGTACAGGCGAACACCACCAGGATGATGCCCACGCGTCGCGGGGAAACACCCCAACGCTTACCCAGCCGTTGCACCCAGGCTGGGGCCTTGCGCCCACTCTCCTCACTCATGCGCCGCGAAGTTCGCGGTATCCGGTCTGCCATGCGGCATCAATCCACCCATTCGGCAAGGAACAGATTGGTCTCGCGTGTGCCGCCGTTGTTCCGGTTGCTGCTGAAGACCAAATGGCGGCCGTCCGGGCTGAACACCGGGAACGCATCGAAGGTGTCGCCGTAACTGATCTGTTCCAGTCCTGTGCCATCCGCATTCACCATGAACAGGGTAAAGGGGAAGCCGCGCGCGCTCCGGTGGTTGCTGGCGAAGATGATCTTGTTGCCTGAGGGGTGCCAGAACGGTGCCCAATTGGCCTGCCCCAGCTGGGTCACCTGCCGCGCATCGCTGCCATCCGCGTTCGCCACATACAGTTCCATGCTGGTGGGCTTCACCAGCCCTTCCTTCAGCAGGTCCTGGTACTCCTTCAATTCATCTTCCGTGGAAGGACGGCTTGCACGCCAAAGCAATTTGGTGCCGTCCGGGCTGAAGAAGGCCCCACCATCGTAACCCGGAGATTGCGTCACACGGTGCACGTCACTGCCATCGATGTTCATGGTGTACAGCTCCAGGTCGCCATCGCGCATGCTCGTGAACACGATACGGTCGCCCTTGGGCGAAACGGTGGCCTCGGCATCGTATCCCGGGGTGTTGGTCAACTGGCGGCGGATGTTGCCGTGCAGGTCGCTCACAAAGATGTCGAAGCTGGCATAGATCGGCCAGACGTATTTGCCGTCGGGGCGCCGTTCCGGATGCGCTGGGCAGGTGGCGCTGGCCTCATGGGTGCTGGCAAAGAGCACCAAGCTGTCGCCCGGCAGGAAGTAACTACACGTGGTCCGGCCGCCTTTCACACTGATCAGGCGTGGGGTGTGCGCCCTCAGGTCATCCATACCCGGCGAGAACACGTGGATCTGATCACAGGATTCGCCCCAATGGGGGTTGGTGGATTGGAACACGAGCTGCTTCCCACTGAAACTCCAGTAAGCCTCGGCATTATCCCCCCCGAAGGTGAGTTGCTTGAGGTGTTTGAAATGCTTCTCATCGGGGTGGATGAGGGTATCGTCCCAGGTCATTTCCGCACCTGAGGCCAGATCATTCGTGGTGGAATCCTCGGGGGGGGTACCCGTGCAGGCCAGAGCCAGCACAAGGAGAGCGGGAAGGGTACGGTATGCGAGCATCATTCGGGTCAAATGGACCGCGAAAGTACCGGCTGCATATTCGCGTATGTCATCGGAAAGCCATTCCCGTAGAGTGGTACTTTAACCGCATGGGGGCTGACAGGAAAGCCGTCAAAGGGCGTGGCGCTTCGGAGCAGGTGTCGAACCGCTTCAGCCAGCGCACGTTGGGGCCGGTGCATTGGGAAGGGATCGATGAGGTCACGGGCGAGGAAGGCGTGCCCACCAAGTATCTCTTTGAGCAGCCGCGGAGCATCCTGAACGAAGTGAAGGCTCCTGATCTGGGCTTCCGGTGGAGCTTGAATCCCTACCAAGGCTGCGAGCATGGCTGCAGCTATTGCTACGCCCGCCCCACGCATGAGTATTGGGGCTATAGCGCAGGACTTGACTTCGAGCGTGTAATCATGGTGAAGCGCAATGCACCGTCGCTATTGGAGAAGGCCTTGCGGGACGAACGCTGGACAGCGGAACCGGTGATGATGAGCGGGGCCACCGACCCCTACCAGCCTATCGAGCGCACTGAGGGGCTCACGCGGCAATGTCTCGAGGTCTTTCTACGGTTTGAACATCCTGTGCAAGTCATTACCAAGAACGCATTGATCCTCAGGGACCTGGATATTCTGACCGAACTGGCGTCCAAGCGGCTTGTTTCTGTGGCTATAAGCCTGACGACATTGAATGAGGACCTGCGCCGGATCATGGAACCGCGCACGGCAACAGCGGCGCGCCGATCGGATACCATCCGCGCATTAAGCGAGGCCGGAGTTCCGGTGCATGCCATGCTGGCGCCCTTGATCCCGTCCATCAATGACCATGAGGTTCCAGCGCTGCTCAAAGCCGCATCGGAAGCTGGGGCAAGTTCCGCCGGATATACGGTGCTGCGCACGAACGGTCCTGTGGAAAAGGTCTTCCGGAACTGGCTGGAACTTCACTTCCCGGACCGCGCCGCCAAAGTGATCGCTCAAACAAGCGCCATGCACGGAGGAAGTATGGGGGACAGTGAGGCCGGGCGCAGATTGCGAGGAGAGGGGCCGTTCGCCTTGAGCATTCGGAGGACCTTCAATGTGTTCCGGCAGCGCTATTTCTCTGGCCGTCACTACCCTGGGTTGGATAGAACCCGATTCCACCGCCCCCCGGAGGGCCAATTGGACCTGTTCGACCAGCATGGGTACGCCGACATATGAACGTGAATACTCAGCCTTCCAGCGGCACGGTCATTAATGGGCTATGCACTGTGCCTTGCGGAGCAGGGTCCGAGCGGAATAGAGTGAGTTGTTCGACGCGGAAGTGATCCAGCACGAGATCGCCCAATACCGCAGGCACTTGCTGGCCACGTGCCAATGTGATATGGGGCCAGAAGGGATCACGTTCGTCAGGTGGAAGGCCGAGTGATCCGGCAAGTGCCACATGTAGTTGGCGGTGGGCTGGTTCGGGCAGAAAACGCACCCATAGCATGGTGGGGCCTTCCTCAGGCATTCCACAAGCTCTCCCATCCCTAAGCATGAATGGTGCAGTTCTCGTGGCCGAACTAAGCAATGCCACCATCGCTTCATCCAGGCGGTCGGCAGGCCAGTTCCCCATGAAGAGCGTGGTGATGTGCCATTGTTCGGCAGGCAGCCAGCGTAAGTCTGCCAAATTCACGGATCCAGGCAGGTTCTGTTTCACATGATCGCGCGTACCAGCATCCAGGCTGGTGCCGATGAACAGGCGCAGATGTTCAGCGGACGACATCGAAGGTGGTAGTCAACAAAGACGGGATTTCACGTTCCGTCACTTTCTCCACCTGGGCGAACCACGGCCCCCTCCTGCACCATACCTGGAACGTGTGAAGCGGATCTACTGTACCCTGCACCTGTATAAGTACCGTTCCGTCGGGTTGGTTCTGCACCGTACCAGTCAATTGAAGCTCAATGGCTTTGCGACGGGCCGCTTCGCGGTAGCCCACTCCTTGGACCCGGCCAAGAACGATCCATTCAACCGCCTTCATCAGAGCGTTAAGATAGCCGCGTAACCTTTGGCCATTCGGTTCGTTCATCGAGAAAAATTGACCGCTGGTCGGTCGATCCTTTAGTTTCGTCCGTTCGTGATGATCCAATCCTCTTGCAGGCCCCAAGGCCTTCCCAACCAGACCATGCATCTGACCTTACCCACCCCGCCGGTGAAGCTTTTCGTACCGGTTATCCTGGTTTTGTGTTCGCTCCTCGGACGATCGCAAAGTGTTCCAGCGGGATTCACAGAATCGTCTGTGATAACCGGACTCTCAAACCCTGTGGGCGTATGCTGGGATGCGAACGGGCGTGGCTATATATGGGAGAAGGGGGGCAGAGTGAAGATCTACCAAGGCGGCGCAGTGCTGCCTACACCATTGATCGACATCAGTGAGGAGGTGGGGCACTGGCGCGACCATGGCATGCTGGGTTTCGCACTGGACCCCAACTTCCTGACGAATGGTCACATCTATATGCTCTATGCGGTGGATCGTCATCACCTGATGAACCATGGCACACCGAACTACAGCGCCACCACCAATGAGTACTTCGCCGCCACCATCATGCGCATTACGCGCTACACGGCGGTCGGGCCCAATTTCACCACGGTTAACTACGCCAGCCGGCTTGTTCTGCTGGGAGAAACAGCCTCGACCGGTGTGCCCATGCTGCATGAATCGCACAGCACGGGTTCACTGGTCTTCGGTGCGGATGGCACCTTGATGGCCACCGTGGGCGATGGTGCCAGCTACAACAACGTGGACACAGGGGTTGGAAGCGATACGTATTGGTCCCAGGCCTTGACCGATGGCATCATCCGGCCAGCTGAGAACGTCGGCGCCTTCCGCTCGCAAATGGTGAATTCGCTGAACGGAAAGGTCCTCCGGCTGAACCCGGCCAATGGGGATGGGGTGCCCAGCAATCCCTGGTTCGACCCCGCCCAGCCAAGGGCTCCCAAGAGCCGTGTATGGGCATTGGGGCTGCGCAATCCGTTCCGCATGACCATACGTCCAGGCACAGGCAGCACCAACCCGGCCGATGCGCAACCCGGCGTACTCTATATCGGCGATGTGGGCTGGAGCACCTGGGAAGACCTGCACGTGTGTTATGAAGGTGGTTTGAATTTCGGATGGCCATTGTTCGAGGGGCTAACACCGCACGCCGGCTATCAGAGCGCGATCACCGCCAACCAGGACGCACCGAACCCTTTGTTCAACGGGACCAGTTGCACCATCCCGTACTTCCGCTTCCAGGACCTGTGCAAGCAGGCCACGCCGATCCACCTGAATGGCCACCCGAACCCCTGTAGCAGTGGGGCGCAGGTACCCAACACCATCCCCAAGTTCTTCCATGAACGCCCGGCTGTGGACTGGCGGCACGGCAGCAACCAGGCACGCGTGGGCGCATACAGCGGCAACACAGCTGTCACCTTCAACCTGAACGACCCCAACAGTCCCGTTCCGGGGCCGGTATTCGGGGGGTATTGCGCGGCGGGGGCTGCGTGGGTGGCAGGGACCGGTTGGCCGTCAGGGTATCAGAACGTATTCATGACAGGCGACTACACGGGCGGCTGGATCCGCCGGTTCAATTTTGATGCGAACGACCAGCTTGTAAGTGTGCACGACTTCGCCACGGGTCTGGGCGCCATCGTGTGGATGGGGCAGGGGCCGGATGGATGCCTATGGTACATCAACTACAGCGCCAATACGGTGCGCCGCATCTGCAGCGCCAGCGCGGTGAACCTGCCTCCTGTTGCCGCGGCCACTCAGAACATCCAATATGGCACCACCCCGCTTACGGTGGACTTTTCCTCAACGGGCAGCACCGACCCCGAAGGCGGACCACTGACCTACGCGTGGAATTTCGGTGACGGTTCGCCCATTTCAAACTCGGTCTCGCCGTCGCACACCTTCACTGCACCGGCAGGCACGCCTACCACCTATACGGTAACGCTTACAGTAACGGACAATGTTTCCCAAACGAACAGCACCACACTGATCGTAAGCTTGAACAATACGCCGCCCGTGGTGAACATCACCAGCTTTTTGGACAGCAGCTTCTACCCGGTAGGGGTGGATACCACCTACCAAATGCAGGCTTCGGTGACAGACGCAGAGCACGGCCCGGCCCAATTGACCCATGCATGGGCGGTGGTGCTGCACCACAACACCCACAACCACCCGGAGCCTGTGGTCAACACCCCCGCTTCGAGCGCGGTGATCAGTGGGGTGGGTTGTGATGGTGAGACCTTTTACTATTCCATTACTCTAACTGTGACTGATGCGGGGGGGCTGGCGACCAGTGTGACCCATCGCCTGTATCCAAGGTGCTACGCCATTGCTCCCACTGCGGTGATACTGGCATCCTCCCTGGTCGGTGAGGCGCCCTTCGTGGTGAACTTCGATGGTACGGCCAGTTTCGACCCCGGTACCGTGGTGGGTCATGCCTGGCAGTTCGGCAATGGCACCAGTGCGTCAGGCGCCAATACCTCGTGCACCTTCACTACCCCCGGCACTTATCAGGTATCCCTTACCGTGACGGATAACGATGGGCTTACCGGTCAGGCTGTCACCACGATCAACGTGTTGGATCCCGCGCCTCCGCAGTGTGTGGGTGCTATAGGCTCCATTCTTCGTGAATATTGGGGCAGCATCAGCGGTAGCACGGTATCCAGTTTGGTGAACAACCCCGCTTTTCCTGATTCGCCCAACGGGAGCACTTTCCCCACAAGCTTCATCGGGCCCGTGAATTTCGCCAACAACTACGGCACACGCATACGGGGGTATATCATCGCACCCGAAACGGGCAACTACCAGTTCATCATCACCAGCGATGACGCCTCGGCCTTCTACATCAGCCCGAGCGCGGACCCGCAGTTCAAACAGTTGGTGTGCGAGGTTCCCGGTTTCTCCGGTGAGACCGAGTACAACAAGTACCCTGCGCAGACCAGTGCATTGATACCCCTGATCGCGGGCCGCTATTATTATGTGGAGATGCTGCATAAGGACGGTAGTGGTTCCGACCATTGCCGCGTTTCCTGGAAGCGCCCCTCGAACCAGACCACCACGACCATACCCGGTGCGGTACTGGCCCGCTGGGTGGATTGTCCGCCCAATGTGCGCCTGCGCGTGGCTTTGGCCGGCAACTACCAGCCTGCAACAGGCCTGATGACCGACCAGTTGCGCACTGCCGGCCTGTTGCCCTTGAGCGAACCCTACACCGCACTAGGCTTCGCGCAAGCCGGGGGGGGCGGGGGGGAGACCACCACACCGGCTCAACTCGCGGCCACCGATCATGACGCCATTGTGGATTGGGTGCTTGTGGAATTGCGCAACAAGAACAATGCAAGCCAGATCCTGGCCACACGTGCCGCACTGTTGCAGCGCGATGGCGATGTGGTGGGTACGGATGGCCATGCCCGGTTGCTATTCCCTGCACTGCCGGCAGACAACTACTACATCGCGATCCGCCACCGGAACCACCTAGGAGCTATGACCCTTGGGCAGGTCATGGTGAACAAGAACGGCGCACAAGTCGACTTCACGCTGGGTTCGACCCTCACCCATGGGGTTCAGGCCCGCCGATCGATGAGTAACGGGAAATGGGCTCTCTGGCAGGGCAATGTGGTGCGCGACGGCATGGTCAAGTATTCAGGTCCGTCGAACGATCGTGACCCGATCCTCCAAGAGATCGGTGGGGTGGTACCCACCAATACGACCGTCAACTACCATCCTGCGGACGTGAACCTCGACGGTACGATCAAGTATAGCGGTTCTGCGAATGATCGTGACCAGATCCTACAAGTGATCGGTGGGTCGGTACCGACACAAACCCGTCAGGAACAGCTGCCCTGAGCCTGCTTTTCAGGTCTCGGAATTGTCGGACCGGAACTCAGTGCAGGAGTTCGCGGATCTCTGCAATACATGGCCAATACGTCGCGTGTGCGCTTGTCAAGTACGTGTGCGACAATGCGGTCCCTGGTCCGATGCAGATAGCGTTCGCCTATGGTGCACATCGCAGTGGTGTTGTAGCGCAAATCGATCTCGCACCAGCGCCTGGCGGAATACCATGATCGCAGTGTTCGGGCAATGAAGTGTCCACCACTTCCGGTTCACAACATCAGTTCCCTGCATCGTTCCGGCGCACCAAGAGCACCTGCCGGCTGTCCACGCCGTTGGACCAGCCAGTTGCCACAAAGCCAACGGGCAGAGCTTGGATGGCCAGCAGACGATCATCCCCGCCTGCTTGATATATCCGTTCCCACACCATCAACCCAGCCGTACTCACGCGTAGGACCATGGCATCGCCGGCATTGTCCTGTTCGCGTGCACCCGCCACGAGCAAGTCACCGTTGGTGGCAATGGTCATTGCCAGGGCCTTGCGATGGAACAGCGTATCCCCAATGGTGGCGGTCCAAACGGTATCGCCCAACAGGTCCAATTGCATCATGTAGACACATTCCTTGCGTTGACCCGTGGTGGTGGTGGGGCCGAAGCTGCTTGTGGTGCCGGCCATAATGAATTTGCCAGGAGCAGTACGGACCAGTGCCCGGCCGATCTCGTCCGCAGCACCACCCCAGCTCGTGGTCCAGGTCAGGTTCCCGGACATGTCGAAGAGGGCAAAGAAGGCGTCCGATCTCCCACTGAAGTCCACCTCACGACCAGTGACCATGACCAGGGAGCCATCCACAGCCACCCCATGCGCTTCCACGTCGAGCGAGGAACCTGCTGTGGAATGCCACAACAGCTGACCATTGGCGTCGAAGCGCGCCACCAACGCTTCATGCTTGCCTGTGGCATTGTCGATGCCGCAAGCGACCACACTGCCATCAGTGAGCACAGTAAGGCCAAGCAACTGTTGGTCGTGTGCAAGGGCAGGGCGGGTAACCCAGATCAGCGCTCCGGTCAGGGAGACCTTGAACAACAGCATGTCATGTGTGGAACTATCAGCAGGAAAGACGCTGCCGAAGCCGATCGCCCCACCAGGTGCCTCCTTCAGGCCTTGAAGGAAGACCCGGTCTGAAAGGGGAAGCACCGTTTGGCTGGTGTTGCCACCAGCCAGACTGTACCCCCAAAGGGCCGCCACATGCAAAGGTTCCGCGAAGGCACGCACGCCGGAGAGATAGCCCGTGCCATTGGCAAGGACCCCCACACCATCTTCTGCGCGGAAGCCCCCGGCCGTAGTGGTAAAACTGGTCTGTGTGAATGTCAGCAGCGCATGTGCCAGGGCAAGTGCGGTCAGTATGGAACGATGCGGTGGATACGATCGCGGCATGGGCGAAAATTACCACAAGCCTTGCGGGGGTACATTCGCCCCATGGACCGCGACCGCACGGTAATCTACTTTCTTGCGGTGTTGCTCTGTGCGGCTGTACCAGCTGCTGTTGCGGTTTTCACCACGGACAAGCTGGCTTTGCACGCCTCCTTGAACGCCGAGCATCAGCCCCTGGGAGAGTGGTTCTTTGCCTGGTTCACACACCTGGCGGATGGTCTGGTGCCAACCGCCCTGGCATTGACCATACTCATTCTGCGCGACCTGCGTTCCTTCCTGCTGCTGGGCGGTAGTTGCGCGCTGAGCGCCATCATTGTTCAGGTGCTGAAACGCCAGGTTTTCCCAGGCCACGACCGTCCGGTCAAGTTCCTGGATGTCATGCCCGCAATGGATTGGGTGCAGGGCATTGAACTGCACCATCACTTCAGTTTTCCATCGGGTCACAGCACGGCTGCCTTCAGCATGTGTCTGGCCCTGGCCGTGATCATCGGCCGGCCAGCATGGGGCTTTGCGCTGGCGTTGCTGGCCTCGGCGCTCGCCTACTCCCGGGTATACCTTTCACAACACTTTACCGAGGATGTGCTTGCCGGCGCTTTTCTCGGAGCAGCCACCACGCTTGCACTTTATCATCTGCTCTACAAGGGCCGAGGCTCCACCAAGGCCTGGTTGGACCATCGGCTGCGTCGTCAGCGGAACCAATAGCGCGCGCCAAGGGCGAAGTCCAGGTCAAAGCTGGTGTCCGGAATTAGCGAGAGGGAGGGGACCAACTCGAAGAAGATGTCCACCGGAGCTTCATCGAACATGTAGGTCAGGCCTACGGGAAGTCGCACTCCCAGGTCGAAGTCACGGTCCTTTCCCTTGTATTCGTAGCCATCATTCCAGAAGCGCATGCGAACCCCCGGCCCGTAGTGGAGCGGCAGCTTGCCCGAAGAGACCGGGATGAGGCTGAAGTTATGGAAGAGGTAGTCCGTGTGCACATGGAAATAACCGCCAGACTGCCCAAGTCCCCCCCATGCGAGTCCCATGGCCAACGCATTGCTTCCACCCAGCCACAATTTGCCCGATATGCCAGTGGGCTCACCGACCATGATGCCCAGCCCGAAGCCCTGATCCTGGGCGCGAGCCGTGATGAACGTGACAGCGAGCAAGGTGGTGATCAACAGATGCTTCATGGTGCGAAGATCAGATGGTCTCAGCTCGTTCGGTCGATCCATCCACCATTGAAATTGAACGTCCGATCGTGGGTACCGCATGCGGGTCAGTACTTGCGCGCCGATCCCATACCGCCAACGCGTGCACACGGGGTCTTTCCCTGGTCCAGAACCTCTTCCGCGCCAAGCCAGCAAGTCAAGGTGCCATCGCTAAAGGCAACACGGCGCTTACACCTTTGCGGTCCAATCCATCAGCTCTCGGGTGCTGCGTTGATCGAGCGAGGTGACAGGTTGTGCCCAGATGCGCACGAGCCGGTCCCCCAAGGTCTCCAAGGCGGTGCGCTCAACCGCCGAATAAAGCAGTGCCTTGGTGAATCCGCACAAATGCACCAAGGTGCGTCGGTCAGGACGCTCACCATCCCACAAAAGGTCCACATGTTCCTCAATGGTATCGAACATGAGCAATCTGCGCTGGTTGAGAATGGCGGCAAGGGCCACGGCATCTGTTTCGTTCAGGGTCAGGAAGGATATGCGTACCATGGATCTAGCGGTTAGGGTTGTAACGGAGCAACGAACGTGCGCCAAAGTGCCCCGGCATCTTTTTCGAGCTTGAAATAGGCCAGACGAAGTTTGGCTTCCAGCTCCACCTGCCTCAACCAGGAATCCAAAAGGGCCACTTCGCGTTGATTGACCAGGAACAAGGAGCTCTCACCAGCCTGGAAGAGCCGGTTCTCTCCGTTCAATAATCCCTGGTAGTTCCCGACCATGGCACGGCCAAGATCCACTTGCTGGCGGGTTTGGGCCAGTTCGTTCGCACGGGCGTTGACCGCTGTGCGGATGAATTGACCTGCTCGATCAAGAGCCATGTCGGCATCTGTTTGACGCAGTTTCGCAAGGCCCAGTTCACCGCGCTCCTTACGCAGCGGCACGGGCAGCTGGAATGCGAAACCCATGAGGTGATCGCCAGAATTGAAAGTGATCTGGTCCGCTTCCCCGGATCGCACGCCGCCATTGGAAAGCAGGGTGTACCGAAGGTCCAGCTGTGGTTTCAGGAACTCGGCGCGCAATCTGCGGTCAACATCCAATTGCTGCAGCTTGCCGCGCTGCTCCTGCAACTTGGGGTGGTTGGCCAGCGCATCCGCCAGCAGGGCCGGCACATCGGGCTGGTCAATGGGCCCTTGCATATCAAGGACCTCTGGGCGCAGGTCCGGCGAGATCTCCAGTGGACGCATCTGCGGGTCCCAGAGGTGGTTGCTGAGTTGCACACCGGCGTTCTGGAATTCCAGCTCTGCATGCTGAAGGCGGAGGGTCCTGTCTTGGACCTGTAGCAGTGCCTCCAAGGTGTCTATCGCAGGGCGATCGCCACCTTCAAAACTGGCCTTTACAGCATTGAAACGCACTTGCGCCTGCCTAACTGCCTCTCGGCTTACCAGCAATTTGCGGTAGGCCGCCACCCATTGCACATGGTCATCCAGCACCTCGAATAGCACCTCATTCAGCAACAACTGCCGCTCTGCCTCAGCCATATCCTGGAATGCTTGGGCCTTTCGCAGGTCCGCGCGCCGCTTGTCGATGAACAAACCCTGACCAATGGGTACTTGTACACCCGCCTTCAAATAGCCGCCCTCGGGGGTGATCCCCTGCGGATCGGCATAGCTGCCGCCATGGTCCTGAAGGCCGCCGTAGAACTCTGCACCGAACCAGGTGGGCACCTTCAATCCGGCGTCCAACAAGTCATAATAGGATGAGCCATTGAACCGCTTGGCCTCATAGCCTGCCGCAAGCTGGGGGTCGAACGCACCCCGGGCGCTGCGTACGGTAGCCTGGCCCATGGCCGTGCGCAAAGCGGCCTGCCTCACCGCCGGATGGTTCTCCAGCACGAGTTTCATCAGCATCTCTCGGGTCAGGACCTGACCACTATCCGCCTGCCCGGAAAGGCTCCCTTGTCCCAGGATGAGCGCCAGGCACATCGTCGCCATCCGAACGTTGATCAACGCGCTCATTTCTTGTCTTCCTTGGCTTTGTCCGGATCAAGCCCCCAATTCCCAACGGTTTTCATTTCCTGGTAGAGGTCTGGTGGGAAGCCGTTCAACTGGCGCCAGAGTTCATACCAAATGGACACATCCTTCAACAGGGCCATGCCCACTGCACCAGACCCAACGCGCAAGGCACGTGGCCACTCCTGGTCCTCAGGGTCAGGGGCCACCAATATGCGATAGCGGCCATTGGGGCTGATCAGGTTGTCTATGGCCACCACGTGCCCGCCATACGTGCCATAACTGGTATTGGGCCAGCCGCTGAACACGATGGCGGGCCAGCCATCGAACATGAAGCGCACCTTCTGCCCCATGTTGATCAAGGGCATGTCCATGGGCCTCACATAGAGTTCCACCGCAAGCTGGAAATCGGCTGGCATGATGGTGATGATGCCTTCGCCTTCATCGATGAGCTCACCCAGACCGGTGCGCACGGCGCGCGTGATGTAGCCGCTCTGCGGTGCCGTGATGTAGTAATTGCCGGCCCTTACCGTATAGCTGGCCAGGTCCACTTGCATCTTCGAAACTTCAGCTTCGGTATTGTACATCTGGCTCATGCTGGAGAATTTCTCACTTTCCGCTTTGGCCAGTTTGTCCCGGTAGTCGTTGCGGATGCCGGTGATCTCCAGCTTCGCGTTCAGCAATTCGTTGCGGGCGTCCAAAAGCTTGTTCTCCGCGTCGATCACCGTGGCAGTGGCCCGTTGTTCGTTCACCCGGCGCCGTTCCAGCTCAACCATGCTGAGAAGCCCTCCCTTGAACTGCTGCTCGCCGCGCTGTAGCTGGTCCTTGGCCACCTGTATCTCCGCCTGTGCGGCCACCACGCGAATGCTGTCGCTCGCGATCTTTAACCGTGCTTGTTGGATCTTGTTGGCGGCCTGCTCCAGTTTGATGCGCATGGTCTGAGACAGGGCGTCGATCTGGGCGTCCAGCGCGTTCACCTTCTCCTGGTAGCTTCTTGCGGTAAGCTCCTTGGCCGTGATCTGTTCGCTGGTGCGGTCCAGCAGGCGAGGGTCGAAGTACTCGGGCTTCACCTCGCTGATGCGCAGTATGGTATCCCCCTTGTTCACCCGCTGGCCTTCCTGCACGAACCACTCTTCAATGCGGCCGGGTATGATGGCGTGAATGGTCTGCGGGCGCTGGTCTGGGCTCAGGCTGGTGAGCGCACCGCGCGCGCGAATGTTCTGTGTCCACGGCAGGAACATGCCAGCCACTGCAACAATGGTGGCGGCTGCCACCAACCGTCCAAAGCGCCTTGAAGGGCGGGCATCACCCACGGCCAGCATGGCGCCAAACGTGCTGCGGTCGAGCGCCGGGGTGGCGCACTCGGGATCTGAGGAAAGGTTGAGCATGGCCGATCAGGTCAATGGGGTTCCTATAGTTCCGTTGGCGATGCGCAACGTGCGCTGGCAGTGCGCTTGGAATGTGGGGTCATTGCTCACGGCGATCAAGGTGAACGGCGCGTCAGGACCGGTCAGAAGCGAGAGTAATTCTCCATGTTCGGCAGGCGAAAGGGGGAGGGCATCGTCCTCATAGAGCACAAGCCTGGGTCGCCCCGCCAGGCATCGCGCCAGAATGATGCGGCGCACCACGCTTTGTGGCAGGCGGGATCCCAAAGGGTCCAGCAAGGTGAGCAGCCCTTCTGGCAGGTCGATGAGCATGCGCATAAGACCTGTGCGTTGCGCCGCATCACGTGCGTGCTCCGTGGTGATCCAAGGTCGGCCCATCGTGATGTTGTCGAGCACACTGCCGCTGAATATCTCCTCCTGGGTGAAGCTGTCGCCCGTGGCGCTTCGAACATTCTCCAAGCGCAGGCTTTTCAGCGACTGGTCATCGATGAGGATGTTGCCTTCGTCGGGTTCAAGCATGCCTGCGATCAAGTGCAGCAGGGTGCTTTTACCCGATCCGTTGGGGCCGGATATGCAAACTTTTTCACCCGGCCTGACCACCAGGTCCACATGGCGCAGCACAGGGGTGCCACTCCATTGGCTTCGGAAGCTCACGTGTCGCAATTCCACCTGCATGGGGCCGCCTTCATCCACTGTGATCGGCAGTTCCATACCGGTATCCTGCTCCAATGGAAGGTCTGTAACCTGTGCCAATTTCTCCAGCGCGGTCAACACGTCATAGATGGATTCGAACCCCAGGATCACCCGCTCCACCGCTGCAAGCACCAGCAGGATAACGATCTCGGCCGCCACGAACTGGCCGATGTTCATCTGCTCGTTCATCACGAGCAGACCACCCAGCAGCAAGAGTGACAGGGTGATTATGGTCTTGAAGGCGACCATGGCCCAATAGTGGCCCAGCAGCACCTTGAAGTGTGCCTTGCGCGCCATGGTGTAGCCCGTGGCCATGCGGTCTGTGCGTCCCAGCGGCAATTCGGTGGCGCCGGCCAGTTTGAAGGTGCTGTTGGAACGACCAAGCTCCTCCAGCCAATGCGCAGTGCGGTACTTGTAGGTGGACTCCTCGAGGCTCGTCTCCATCCCCTTGGCACCAGTGGTCCTGAACACCAACCAAAGCAGGCCGATGAGAAACACACCGAATGCGATGAAAAAGGGGTGATAGAAGGCCAGCAACAGTAGGCCCAACAAGATCTGCAGGGCGGAAACCGGCACATCGATCAGGACCTTGTTGAGCCCTTTCTGCACGGTCATCGTGTCGAAAAAGCGGTTCACCAGCTCGGGGAGGTAACGCCCCCTGAGCGCAGATGCACGGATGCGGGGCAGTCGGAAGGCCATCTCCAACGACGACCGAACGAAAATGCGTTGCTTGATGTGCTCGCTCAGTGTCAATTGCATGACCTGCATGGCCCCGGTGAAGCCGATGCCGATGGTGACGAAGGCAATGAGGACACCCCATGAGGTGGCGATCTGCCCGCCACTGATCAGGTTGATGATGGCCTGTATGCCCAAGGGAAGGGAGAGGTTGATGGCCCCGGCCACCAGCGCGAACAGATAGATGTACAGGATGTCACGCCGCTCGAACTCAAGCAGCTTGAGCAGGCGTTGGAAGGGTCGGATGGGAAGTGTGCCGTTCATCGCTTGGGCAGGGCAAGGGTGGAGAACACGAGGTGTACGAAGTGGTCGGGGATTCGCTGACGGGCCTGTTTCTCTGTAAGCGATGGCAAATGATCGGCGAAGAAGCGTTGCACCATGGACCCGTCGATCACGGTGCTGGCCAGCAGGGTGGGATAGGGGTGGTCCGGCCTTACGGCGACCACCAGGTCGCGCAGGCGGTCGCTCAACCGCTTGAAAGAACTGAAGTAGCCTTCCTTGTGCTCATCATTGGCCTCCTTGGTCAAGTACGCCTTGGCCGATTCACTTACCGCGATGCGGTACAGCGCGCGTAAGTCCAGGTAGCCGAACTCGCCCTTGTCCACCACGGGTTCGGTCATGGAACGGATCCCCTTTTCCAATCGCGTGGTCGGGTCGCTGATGTTCGCCGTATCGAACACCAGCTTGTATTCGCGCCAGCTCCAGTACCACCCCACCAGGTATACCAGCAGGCGGTGCTTGTTATCAAAGTAGCGGTACACGCTGCTTTCCGCTGTGCCCAAAGAGGCGGCCAGTTTCCCGAATGTGAACCGTTCCAGGCCCAGTTCATCGATCAGCCGAACCGCATGCTCCAGAATGCGAAGCCCAAGCTCGGTTCCAAGCGGATCCTTCAAATACACGGGTTCATTCACCCGGATGTTCACGTTGGCCAATCGGTTCATGGAGGTGCAGGTTCAGTATCGTACAGAATGGAACACTCCATCGCAAGTATTGTTCCAAAGCATGCAATAAGAGTATTAAATAGTCCATATACAATAGTATTACTATCGTCCTGGGCGAACTTGTCACGCGATCGTCAGAGTTCCTTCATGAACATGTACAACCTGACATTCAGCAGGCGCCCATGGGATGTAGTGGATTGTTTCGCGCCACGAAACCATCCCGTCCCATGCGCATTTCATTACTCCTCGCTGCGGTATTCCTTTCCGGAGGCGCTCAAGCCCAGGTCACCGAGACTGTCAGCATCAACCCCGGCTATGCCGATCAGCTCTGGTACAGCCTTCAGAATGGCACGGTGAACTCACGTCCGGCCCTGGAATGGGACCTGGCCTTCGAGCTCCCCGGCTTTACCGCCAGCATCCTGGTGAACACGATCAAGCCCGGATTTTCAGTGCATCGCGCACCGTACTCCGTATCCGATTGGAATGTGCTCGATACGGCGGGGCTTGCCACCTGGCCCACTTTGCAGAACAGTGATACCTCCTGGAGCGTCGGCGGCTTCAATACGAGCACCACCGGAGGGGAATTCGACCTGGGTTGGGGGGACTACAACTTTGTGACCCACGCTGTGGTGGGAGACAGCCTTTATGTGGTGAAGCTGGCCACCGGGGCATGGCGCAAGCTGCGTATCGATGGCCTTGTGGCGGGCACCTACATGCTCACACATTCGGCCCTGGACGGCACCGATGAGCAGAGCGTGAGCGTGCAGAAATCCCTGTTCCCGGGTCGTCACTTCGCTTATCTCGACCTGTCCACAGGCACGACCCTCAACCGCGAACCAGCAGGCGCTGATTGGGACCTGGTGTTCACCAAGTACATCACCTTCGTACCGCAACCCTATGGAGTGGCCGGTGTGTTGCACAACCGCAACGCCCAGGCCTTGCGGGTCAGCGGCATGCCGCACAGCCTGGCCAGCTATGACCTCAGCCCCATGGCCACGGCCATCAACACCATCGGTTACGATTGGAAAACTTTCAATATGTCCACCTCGGCATGGGAGCTCGATGAAGAGATGACCTTCTTCGTGAAGGATGTACCCGGTAACATCTGGAAGGTGTACTTCACGGGTTTCGGGGGGGCGACCAATGGGGAGTTCACGTTCGTGAAGGAATTGGTGAGCGCCACGTCTGTTGCCGATGCGATGTCGCACCCAACAGCAGTGCAGGTCTTCCCGAACCCTGTGAGCAACGGCCGTGCGACATTGGTGGCTGACCTGAATGAGCCCGTGCAGCACATCCGCGTGGTGGATGCCAGCGGACGTGAAGTCCGCCGTTTCGGACCACGTGCAGCGGTCGGGCTGGTGCAGCTTGAGCTGGACCTTGCCGGCTTGCCATCCGGGATGTACATGATCCGACTGGAGACCGCCCATGCCTCCGCCCATACACGCGTGTTGGTGGATTGATCAGGAGGTGTATGCAGGGCGATCGAAGGAGCAGGACAAGGACTGGTGCGCAGGATGTTTCCTTCCTGCGCACCGTTCTGCTGATCCTGCTTGTTCCGATCCATTCCCAGATCGATGCGCAGCTGCTGATCCGGGTGGTGGAGGCGGGCAGGAACACCCCGCTCGCAGGTGCACACGTGCTGATCCAACCGCTTGAGGGTGAGCAAGGACAGGTATTGGTAGCCGGAGCGGATGGCATGGTCGCGGTCAGCCTACCGGAGCCTGTTATTACCGGAGGTCTTGTGGTGCGAGCAAGCTGTGTGGGGCTTATCCCATTGCAAGACACCATCAGGCAGCCCGTTGAGCACACCCTTGCCCTCACCAGGTCCGTAGTTGCACTGGATGAACTTGTCGTGACCGGTCAATACGCGCCTGGCAGTGCACAACAGGCTGTGCAGCGGGTGCATGTATTGGACGCGCAACAGATCGAGCATATGGCTGCCAACCATCTTGGGGATGTGCTGCGCAATGAGTTGAACATGCGACTGGCGCAAGAGAACGTGCTGGGCGCATCCGTGAGCATGCAGGGGCTTGGTGGGGAGAATGTGAAGGTGTTGATCGATGGCGTGCCGGTGATCGGCCGATCGGACGGTAAGATCGACCTCTCCCAGATCGACCTCACTGCCATTGAGCGCGTAGAAGTGATACAGGGGCCCATGAGCGTGAATTATGGGAGCAATGCCCTGGCGGGTACCATAAACCTTATCACGCGCCGGTCCGGCGGACAAGGCGATAGGCTGAAGGCGCTGGTGTATGCCGAACACATCGGTCGGTTGAATACCACGGTGACCGCTTCGCGTGGCTGGGCGCGCGGCGATCTGGTACTTTCCGGCGGAAGGAACGCCTTCATGGGTTGGGACCCCGCTCAGCCTGGATGGTTCGACGCTTCACCCAATGTGGCCGATAGCAGCCGATACCAGCAGTGGAAGCCACGCGAGCAGTATTTCGGACGGATCAATCTGAGGCACGCGGTCCAAGGATGGACGCTCGGCTACAAAGGCGAGGTGATGGACGATCGCCTGATCGCGCGAGGCCGGCCGCGATCACCGTATTATGAAACGGCATTGGACGAAGTGTTCCGCACCCTTCGGCTGGACAACGGACTGTTCGCCGAGCGCCGCTGGTCCCATGGTATCGGCTTCCAAGGCCATTTGGCGTATGGCCTGTTCGACCGTGTGCGGACCACCACGTTCAAGGACCTTACCACGCTGGAAGAGGTTCCCGTGAGCACCCAGGGGGCATCGGACACCACCCGGTTCAGCCTGCTGAATGCCCGCGCCACTTTGAACAACGCGGGTCCACAGCGCGTGCTTGGATGGGAGGGCGGTATGGAAGTGAACCATGAAGAGGGCAGGGGTGAACGTATGGGGCCCGCCACGCAGGCCATTACGGATGCTGCGCTTTTCGGCAGCCTGGAGTACCGGCCCGTGGAGCGATTGGTGATTCGGCCAGGCATGCGGGTGGCGTACAACTCCTCCTTCAGCGCACCCCTCGTTCCCGCGCTCAACGTGCGCTGGAGCGTCGCTGGGCAGCATACGCTGCGATTCTCCTACGCACAGGGTTTCCGGGCCCCGTCACTCAAGGAACTGCACCTCTACTTCGTGGATGTGAACCACGACATCACGGGCAATCCTGATCTGGTACCGGAGCGCTCGCATAACCTCACGGCGTCGTGGCAATGGCGACAAGCGGAGGCCAGGGGTATTTGGCGCATCGACCTCGACGGCTTCTTGAACGAGATCCGCGATCAGATCAACCTGGCCGAGGTGGCAGGGCTCTCGTATACCTATGTGAACATTGGCCAGGTGCGCACTGCAGGTGGCGCGCTCAATGGCGGCTGGCGTGATCAGCGATGGGACCTTTCGGCAGGTGGTGGTGTGACCGGCTGGCAGGATGGGGACATGCAGGACGCCGGTACCAGTATGACCTGGATGCCTGAAGTGCGAGCATCCGCCACCGTCCAGCTGCCTGCCAGGCTAACGTTCGCGGCCTTCTACAAGTACACCGGAGACTTGGTGCGCTACGCGGTGAACGCGGAAGGCCTTCTGACCCGGGGCACCATCGCCTCATTCCACCTGTTGGACGCGAACATTGCCCGCCGCATCTGGATGGAACGCCTGGATGTGGCTGTAGGGTGCAAGGACATCCTGAATACGGGTGATCTGGCCACTACCATGAGTGGCGGAGCACACACCGGGGGGGCGGGTCAGATGCCCATGACCACGGGCCGCACCTGGTTCCTTCGGCTGCAACTGGACCTTGTGAAACGCTCATGAAGAACTCCGCTTTCACGCTTTACCTGTCGTTCTCAACTGTGCTCTTCTCGGCGTGCATGAAGGACGAACTGCCGGTCCCTGCACAGCCACGTGGCGGGGCGGAACAACTACAAGCATGCCTGGGTCCGGGCTATGCGGAGCAAGTGTGGATCGACCTGGGTGAGCGCCGTGTGGTGGCCACCAATCCACGCCATGCATGGGACCTGGCCTTTGAAAGTGCGCCGCAAGGCTGGCGGATCTGGCTGAACGGTTCGAAGTTGATGACGGTGTGGAACGCTGGCGAGCAGGTCCTGGAGGCACCCACCGACACCACTGGAATGGGCCCTCAACGTCGCATAGATGCGCCCAGCGGACATCCGGACAGCACCGCGTTCGGCGATTGGCAGGGGAGGAGCGACCTGTACGTGGTGGATCTGGGCTTCAACACGCTCGGGCAACCGCTGGGCTTGCGTAAGGTGAAAGTGGACTGGAGTGGTGGAAGCTACCGGCTGCGTTCGGCACTTCTGGATGGCAGCAATGTTCAAGAGCATCTGGTGACCAAGGACGCTTTGCGCCACCACACCAGCTTCAGTTTCGCCAATGGAGTGGTGGATGTGGAGCCACCCGCCGGCAGTTGGGACATTGCGCTCACCTCCTATACCCACCAGTTCTACGAACCCTACATGCCCTACCTCGTCACGGGTGCGCTGATCGCGCCGGATGTGCGCGTGGCCCGCATCGCAGGAAAGGATCCGTCATCGATCACACTGGCTGACACGATCGCATACCCGTACAGTGACCATCGCAACACCATCGGTTATGACTGGAAGGAGTATTCCTTCGACCTGGGGTCCTACACGGTTGATCCTCGGCTCGGTTTCATCGTGCAGGATGGTGGGGGCTATTTCCATCGGCTGCGTTTCACCGACTTCTATGGCAGCACCGGTCAGGTCGGCTGCCCGGCTTTCGAAGTGGTTGAACTGTGAGTCCTTGCGTGCCGTTTGGCGGACTTCAACGACAACGAGGAGCTACTCTCCAGAGTAGCTGATCCGGTAGATCATTCCCGCCGCATCATCGCTCACGAGAAGGTCGCCTTGCGGGGTCTCCAATACGTCCACAGGTCTTCCCCATGCGCGGTTGCCGCTCAACCAGCCCTCGGCGAAGACCTCCACTGGTGCCGTACCATCCGGCTGTGGAAAGGCAACGACCACTTGATAGCCGATCGGTGTGCTGCGGTTCCAGCTACCATGCTGTGCGATGAAGATGGCATGACGGTACCTTTCCGGGAACCGGTCACCGCGATAGAAGCGCATGCCCAGTGGGGCGGTGTGTGGGCCCATCAACGCGGCGGGTGGAGTGAACCCAGCACACGACCGTTGGGGTTTGATGTCGGGATCAATTACCGTTCCCGCGTGGCAGAAGGGGTAGCCGAAGTGCTGGCCCGTGCTGTCGAGCCGGTTCAGTTCGCAGTCCGGTGAATCATCGCCAAGCCAGTCGCGGCCATTGTCCGTGAACCACAATTGCCCTGTGACCGGGTGCCAGTCGAACCCCACGGTATTTCTGACGCCATGGGCTATGACCTCACGTGCGGAGCCATCCAGACCGACCCGGGTGATGCTGGCGTAGGTGGGGTCCTCCTTCAGGCAGATGTTACACGGCGCCCCTACCGGGATGTACAGCTTGCCATCCGGCCCAAAGGCGATGAACTTCCAGCCGTGATGAGTGTCCGAAGGGTAGCCTGAAAGGACCACCTCGGGAGAAGGGGGGTCCTCGAGGTGGGCTTCGATTTCCTTCAGCCGTACTATGCGGTCGATCGCGCTCACATACAGGTCGCCATCCTTGAAGGCCACACCCACGGGCATCTTCAAGCCCCGGGCAATGACCCGGTGTTGGTCCGCCTGCCCGTCATTGTTGGTATCTCGCAGGGCATGCACGATGCCCTTGTCGCGGCTTCCTACGAAGAGGGTGCCCTGATCGCCCCAGCACATGGCCCGTGCATTGTCCACACCTTCTGCGTACACACTGATGCTGAACCCAGGCGGTAACTTGATCTCTGAAAGGCGCGGATCTCCGCCACGCAGCGTGGGCACGCAAACGGCCCCTTGAAGGATCACGGCAAGGCCAAGCCAGCCGCCCAGGCGTTGAAGGCTCATCGGGCCATGGGTATGATGGTGATCGGCACCTTGACCTCGCGCAACAACTGCGCGCATACACTGCCCATGAGCACGCTCATCAATCCCGTTCGCCCATGAGATCCGGTCACCAAATGCTGAGCATTCAAGCGTACCACTTCCTGGAGAAGGGTCTCCACAGTGGGCCCCTGCACCAGCAAGGCTTCGGCATCCACGCCTTGCGCTCGCAACGAAGCAGCCATTTGATGCAGCCGGGCATGCTCCTCGCGCAGTTCTGCCGCACGTTGGTCACGCACATGGGCCGGGCCCACCTCCAGCCCCACGAACTCCGGGTCCGGCGCGGCCACATGAATGATGTACAGCCGACCTTGGAACGCACGTGCCAGTTGGGCGGCGTGCTCCACCACCCGTTCGCTCGGTGGAGAGAGGTCGATGGCGGCAATGATCGTGGCTGACATGCCGGGAAAGGTATACCGCGCATGGAGATGGTAGGGCCCAATAGGGAAGGGCGGCCCGATATCGGACCGCCCTTCCACAATGCGCTTGATCCCGGCTATTTTTCCCTTTCCGTAAGCACCAACTTGTCGTAGTGCGTGCGTCGCAGCTTGCCGCTGCTGGCGAAGAACCACTCCCCTAATCCGTAATGATTGCCGCGGCGCAGGCCGGTGTGGTGCATCCCCAGCTTCTTCACACGGCTGGTGAGCTTTTGCAAGGCCCGGGTCACGTAGGCTTCCACCTCATCCTCCTTCATGCCCTTGTGCGCTTTGGCCGCGTAGGTCATGGCGGCATGCTTCAGGTCTTCTTTCGGCAACAGACGCTTTGCCGAGGTGATCGTGTTGATGATCACCTGGTCCCATGCATTGATCTTGGGTCCACCCTCACGTTTGCGCTTCGAGGGACGGCCCGGACCACGTTTGACTTTCTTCGCGGCCTTCGCGGCAGCCTTGGGGCGTCCCGGACGTCGTTTGGGCAATGTATTGGGTGAGCCCGAACTCCGCTCGGCTTTCGCCGCTGCGGCGGACATGCCCTTCAGCTCACGCAAGGCCTTGCGCACACCATCCAATTGAAAGAGCAACCGGCGGCGTTCACCACGGTACTGTACAAGCAGCTGATCAATATCCTTTGTAGAAAGTCGCTTGGCCATCAGGTATTTCAGGGGTTGAATGTGGTCAATTTCGGCTTGCGAATCTATATTTTCCCCTTCCGTCAGATAGACGCCCAAGCCGGTGACCTGAAGGGAATGCGGTGGTCTACGAAGTATGACCGCACACGGGTCCCAATTAATACTTCATTCCACATGCACGACGCGGTTCCCAGGCTGCGAAGGCAATAGCTGGCCGATGCGCCATACGTGTGCACCCTGTTGCTGTATGGCAGCCATTACGTGGTGCGCGCTTGCTTCTTCCACCGCCAGCAGAAGCCCGCCACTTGTCTGCGGATCGGACAGCAGCATCATGCGCTCGATGCCATCCGCACCAGTCACCCTGGCTGCCTGGCTCTTCCAATTGCGGAACGTACCGTCCGGATAGCAGCCCAGCGCGAGGTACCGGTCCACCTCGGGCAGCTTGGGGATGGACGCGAACGCGATCTTGGTCTGCAGGCCACTGCCCTCGCACATTTCCAACAGATGCCCGAGCAGTCCGAAGCCCGTGACATCCGTCATGGCATGAACAGGCTTCATTCCACCGAGAAAGGTGCCCACTTCGTTCCTTGCACACATGCTGTCCAATGCGATGTGGACGTCCTCGGGGCGCAACTGATCGCGCTTCAATGCGGTGGCCAGTATGCCAGTGCCCAAGGGTTTGGTCAGCAGCAGTATATCACCGGCCCGTGCCGTGTCATTGCGCTTGATGTGGCTCAACGGCGCATCACCGGTCACAGAGAGGCCGAAGAAGGGCTCAGGGGCATCAATGCTGTGTCCTCCGGCAAGACTTACGCCTGCCTCCCGGCACACCTGTCGGGCACCCTGCATCACCTGTGCGGCCAGCTCGGGCGGAATGCGGTCCACCGGCCATCCCAGCACGGCCAACGCGAAGCGCGGGGTGCCTCCCATGGCGTACACATCGCTCAGCGCGTTGGTGGCGGCCACGCGGCCGAAGTCGAAGGGGTCATCCACGATGGGGCTGAAGAAGTCCACCGTGGCAATGAGGGCCCGTCCATCGCCCAGGTCGTACACTGCGGCATCATCACGTGTGTCGTAGCCAACGAGCAAACGTGGATCATGGGGTGGGGGGCTGGCTTCATGCAGAATGGTACCCAGTACACCCGGTGAGATCTTGCATCCACAACCGGCACCATGGCTGAAGCGCGTAAGGCGGACAGGGTCAACGAGAGGGGCTTCGCTCATGTGATCGGATGTGTGCGGCGAGTGTTCGAATATCTGCTGATCGTGCGGGAACATGGGTCACGCTGCCAGCTTTCCGTAGCGCGGAGCCGCGTGCATAGGCCTTGTCATAGTAGCGAAGGGTGATGAGGGCCACGGTGCGCATGTCGCCCAGGTCCAAGGCTTCCAAGGCAGCCTTGCAATGCTGTGGCCCCAGCCGTCTGGCGATGCGCCGGATGGCTTCGGCCAGTTCGTTCTTCAGAAAGTGCCCGTAGTGGGCCACCAGCCTGTCCGCACGCTTCTCAATGGGGATCTCCAGGAAGAACATGGGGGCGTTGCGCATGCGCTCGAAGAACGGTGCAGGGATGCGCACGCGGCCGATCATCAGGCTCTCGTCCTCAACCCAGACTGGCCGGGTGGGGTCAAGCTGTTGCAGCGCATGCCAGAGCATGTTCTCGAAGTGTTCCGAGCTCGGTTGGGGCAACTCGCCCAACGCGCCAAAGGAGGAGCCCTTGTGGTTGGCAAGCGCCTCCAGGTCGATCACCTGCGCTCCTGTCCCACGCAGTTGGTGAAGCACCTCCGTTTTTCCGCTTCCTGTGTACCCGCCCAGTACGCGAAGGTCCAAGGGCAGGTCGAAATGCTGGAGCACCTGGTGGCGAAAGGCCTTGTATCCTCCCCGCAATACAAGCACCTCCTGAAGGCCGGCCTTGTCCAGCAGCCACGCCACACTTCGGCTTCGTTCACCGCCGCGCCAGCAATGCACGGCGATCCGACCAAGCGGTGCCAGATCTCTCGCGGCAAGGACGATATCCGCCAGCCGCGGCCCCACACGTCGGAGGCCTTCGTGGACGGCGGCATCGCGGCCTTCGTGCTTGTAGAGCGTGCCCACCACCGCCCGGTCCTCATCGCTGAACAAGGGTAGGGAATGCACCCCGGGAATGTGACCATGACAATATTCGACGGGCGACCGTACGTCTATGCCTGGCACCTCATTCAAGGCGGCGACGAACCCGGACACATCCACCAAACGCATCATGGGCTTCAGCGGCAATAGGCATCGTATACCCCCTTGGCATCCGGCCCGTACTGGCGTGTATACCCCAGGTCGAAGGCCTTCTCGAACGCGGCGCATGACTTGTCCTTCTGACCCATCTCCTTACGCACCAAGGCAAGGTTACGGTAGGCGTACGAGTTGCTCCTGTTCAGTGCGATCGCGCGTTCAATGTCGCTGAGCGCGCCCTTGAGGTCGCCACTGCGCATACGGGCATAGCCGCGGTTGTTCCAGGAAAGGCCGTGCTTCGGATCACGGGCAATGGCCTTGTCGTACCACTGGATCGCCTCTGCGAACCGCTCCAGGGTGATCAAGCGGTAGGCCAGGTTGTTCATGTAGATCGCGTTGTCCGGTTCGCGTTCCATCAACTGGTACATGATCGCGAGCGCGCCTTCAGCATCACCCTGCCGCTCCAGCACATTGGAAAGGCCGAAGAGCGATCCGGTGTTCGTGCTGTCCACGGCATGGGCGGTCTCATAGCAGATCTTGGCCCTGTCGAACTGTCTCACCTGATAATGTGTGGTACCAATGTTCACCCAGATGCGCGCGCTATCCCCGGCCGTGGGTGCGAACTCCAGCGCTTGGGAATAGTCCTCACGGGCACGTTCCACCATCTTCATGGCCAGGTACATGTCACCCCGGGCGGCATGCGGCCGCATGTCCTTCGGAAAGCGGGAAATGGCCTGCCGCAGGTCCTCCATGCCCTTGTCGCAATCCTTCAGCCCGTAGCACCAGCTCTTCCCGCGACCGATCAGGCTTTCAAGCAGCAATACTTCGCGCTTTACCAGTGCATCGTAAAGTGGAAAGGCGCTGCGCCAATCCCCCTTCTGCTGAAGCCCTTCCGCCTTCTCCAGTTGCAAGCTGTCACTACGGGACTGGGCGTGGGCTTGTCCGGTGAGGACCAAGAGGGCACCTGGGCACAGCAACAAACCGATGCACGCCAGTCCGCGCATGGTCATCAGCTCTTCTCCAACACCAAAGCGACCTTGTTGAAGTCAGCGGCGGCGTTCACCACACGGCGGTAATTCTCGAACTGCTCCACCGGCAATTTCACCACGCGGTAGTACTCCTCGATGGTGATGGTGAGCGTGTTGCCATCCAGCTTGTACGTGCTCTTGAAGAGCATCACGCGCTTGCCATCCTGCTCCACATAGGCTTCCTTGTTCAGCTGGTCCAGGTTGTGCACCGTCCAATCCGCGGGCAGGGTAATGGTGATCTGGCGGTTGAAGCGGCGGTTGTAGCTGTCATCAACGGGCAGGCGGCGGGGCTTCTCGGCATACATCTCCATCTGTGGCCCGATAAGCTCACCCACCTTGAAGAGAAGCTTTTCGCCTGCGGAACCGGTGAACTTGCGGGTGGTGAGGTCCAGTTTGATGGTCACGGGTTTCACACCCAGCAGCTTGCCTCCGGTGTCCAGCACCTCCTGCTTGTCCACCTGGCTGTTGTCCGTGACAAAGCCCACCAGGTCATCCAGCAGTTCATCCTTCTGTTCGGCATTGAGCTGTTCATAGTACACCTGCACGAACTGGGCATAAAAGCCGCTGAGCTTGTTCTCGAAGAGGATGCGCGCCTTGGTGGGGTCACTGAGGTCCACCTGGGCGATGATGTCGTGGATGTTCTCCGTGTCAGCAAGGGGCTCGATGAACTTGACACTACCGACGCCGGTGAACACGCCGCCCGCATCGTAGTTGCGAATGAAAAGCCCGTGGTTGGCCGCATACTCCGCTGGGATGTAGCCAAGCCGCAGCGAATTGAACGTGGGCGCCATGTACTTGCCCACGGAAGGGAAGTAGAGGAAGACCTCCTGCAGGAAATTGAAGGCCTCGAAATCCTTGTCGAAGGGCAGTTTCTTGCGGTCGCTGGTGACCACCACCTGGTGCTCGATGCCGGCAGCGCGGTAGACCGTACAGAAGAGCTTGTTGAAGCCCACCTCATTGCACACCTTGTTCTTCAGGATGAAGGCCAGGTCGCTGAGCTCCTTCACACCGGCGTCCACCACCTGGAAGTTGGTCTTCAAATAGTGCTCTGCGCTACGGATACGGTCGGCCTCGTCACGTGCAAATCCCAGGTCCATCTTCTTTACCAAAGCCTGCATGTCCTTCTGCAGCTTTTTGTCAAGCTCAGGGTAGAGGGTGCTGTGGTAGATCTTGGTGGCGTTCACGTAGCTGCTGTAGTCCTTGATGCCTCGGTCCGGAACACGGTCCAGCTTGTACAGCACATACATGCGGTGGGCCAGGGGTGAGGCATTGTCCTCTTTGTCCAGGGCGGGGATGTCGGCCATCTCCACATACTGGCGTTGCAGGTCGGTGTCCGACGTATCACGCAGCAGGGCAGGAGCGCCGTTGTAACACTTTGCCGCCACCACCAGACGAGCGGGATTCATGATGTCCACCCGTTGCTTCAGGATGGGCACCCCGAACTGGAGCATTTCCCGATCGCCACGCAGGTCGGGACGCTTTTTGAGGATGTAGAAGTACTCGATCACACAACCCGGCTCCAGGCCTTCGAAGGCGAAATAGAGGTAGCGTTGTTTGTCCTCCTCGTCCTCCGCCTCCTTGAAGGCATCCTTTCCCAGTTCGATCACCTTGCCCTTGGGGTCCATGCTGCGGGCCTTCACCTTGGTGACCTCCATCACGTTGCCGAGGTTCACATACACCTTGTTGTTCTGTTCGATCGCGGTGCCATCCCGCAGGAACTCGCGCATGTGCATGAGGTAGTACTCCACGATGTCCTCCCCCTCTTCGACCCGGTCGACCATCAGGTTGCGCTCGATCACCACATCGATGTCGGTCATCCCCAGCACTTTCGCGGGCAGGTCGGGTTTCTCAGCCCAGTCGAACGCGGATACGGGGGCATGCTGGGCGCACAGGGCACCGCCGGCGATCAGCAGGGTGGCGGACAGGAAGAACTTCAGGGTCATGGGCGGTCGGGGGTGAGTACAAGGGAATGGTTCTGTTCCTCTTCGCGTTGGGCCATCATGGCGCGCCAGGCAGGCACCTCGGCTGCTGGGAGAAGCAGCGTGTCGATCGTGTAGGTGGTGCTGCGTATCACGCGTTGGGGGGTGCTCTGTTGAGTGGTCCGGTAACCGAACTTGTCGTGGGTATAGGACACGATGGGCGGCAGATGGGTGACCGAATGGCCTTCAGGGACCTGAAGCACCATCACATGTTCAAGCAATTCGGTGTTATCGAACTCCACTGGGAGCTTGCGGTCTTTGTTGAACACATAGGCAGACCATGGGCGTTCGAGGTCCACCGGAAAGGCCAGGTCCTTGCCCACGCGTGTCACCGCATCGGGTATGCGCCAGTAGTAGACCACCTCAAGCGGGGCATTCCGCTGGTCAAGACCGGTCACCCGCACCGAATCCACCAGGAACTTGTTGGAACCCTTCATCATGTCCTGGCGGATGATGTTGTTCCACTCCTTCAAAGGTCTGGCGGTGAATACGGCAGCCATGTACGTGCGCACCAGCCCGTGATAGCGGATGATGCCATGCCCAACGAGGTCGTTGCCGCGCACATGGACGAACATGGAATCCGACACGAGGTTCCGCTCCTTGGGCACCACGGGGGCCCTGGTCAGAAGGAAGTTCTCCGGGTCCATAGCCACCAGGACCTGTTTCCCTTGGATGAAACCGCTGGGCAACCCATACGGGCATTGCGCGCAGGTGCCGTCCATCAGCACCATGCCGGTATCTACGCGCATGGCCACGATCATATGGTCGTCCACTGCGGGGGTGGGTAGTTCATCATACCGATATGGCAGGCTGCGTGAGCCCACCCAGGCCACGTGAGCGTCGCAGCCCGCATGATGAAGGAGGGTATAGAGCAGGTTTGACATGCCCTTGCAATCGCCGTATCGCGCGGCATACACCTCCTTGGCGGGGAATGGGATGAGGCCGTTCATGCCATCCTCGACGGCCACGTACTTGATATGGTCCTGCACCCAGCCGTACAATCGGGCGGCCTTGGCATGCACATCTTCCAGGCCCAAGGTCAGCTCATGGCTCAACTCGGCCAGTACCTCGTCATCCGTGCGCAATGCGTCCTTGATGGTGCTGTAGTACCAGCGGTACAGGCGTACCACATCCTCCTCCCGGCCGGATGAAGGGTTGCGCTTGTCCTTGACCAGGAATTGTACGTGTGGAGCGAAGTAGCGGTAGGCCGGCGAACTGTACTCGCGTGGCACTGCTGGCATGCTGTCCACCCAGTAGCGCGTCACCACCTTTCCCTTCTTCACGGTGCGCTCGCTGCGCAGTCCGTTCTCCGCGATATGGAAGGGCAGCACCTCCACCTCAATGTCCGGATCTGTGATCAGGGTAATGGTACTTTCTTCAATGGGGTGGGAGAGTCCGAAAAAGTGCCCCCCCATGAAACGTGCATCGGGATATCCGAGGCGGTACTCCAAATGGGTGATGGCGCCCGGTGCGGTGCCGGGGAACACGAAGCTCACCGACCGGCTGTCGTCATGGAAGATGTGGTCATCCCGCTCGTCACGGTGGGAGAAGGTCTTCACCGGCATCTTCTTGTAGCTGTTGCCTTGCGGCACCATGGTCCATGCGGCAATGCGCTCCAGGGGCACCATGCCGCTGTAGCTCACCTCCTCGGGGTCCGACCGGCCGCTGAGGGTCTTCAGCAGGATGCGCTCCTGTTCACTGCTCCTGTATCCCTTGATGACATCTCCTTCACGAATGACCTCAATGGTGGTATTGTACCGGAGCACAACTTCGCCTTGGTCGTGATGGGCACGACGGTACCGCGTAAGCAGTTCATCCGGTTTCTGTGCGCGTACGGCCGGGGCGGAAAGACATACAGCTCCCGCCACTACCAACACATCCAGGGCCCTATTTCTCCACCTGCACCACATCACCGTTCCGGTAGATCAGCTTCAGTTTCACCTTGCCTTTGTCATCATAGTACACCCACTCACCATGGGCTACGCCGCTGCGGTAGGTGGCCCGCATCTCCACCTTGCCATCCGTGCGGTAGATCATGTGCTCACCGTCCACCAATCCCATTACATAAGTGGACCGCTCGCGAATGACCCCGGTATCGTAATACTCCAGGTCGTCGCCTTCCACGTCACCCACGGAGAAGCGCATCTCCTCCATCACCTTGCCGTTCTCGAAGTACTCCTTGTAGTCGCCTTCGATCTCGCCATTGCGGTACTTCATGATGCGGCTGCGCTTGCCGTTGGGGAAGAAGCTCTCAAGCTCACAAACGCCATCGGAGAGGTCCTTGGTAGGCACGGGCTTTCCGTCCGGGCCATGGTAGCTGTAGCCGACCAGCCGTCCATGGTCATAGTACCGGATCATCTGCAACTCGCCATTGTAGCTGTAGGCAAGGCGTTTGCCGTGGTCCATGCCGAATACCTTCTCGGTCTCCTGCTCGGGCTTTCCGTTCCGGTGGAAGCTCTTGTATAGGCCCACCATCCGGTCATCCTCGAAGGTGCGCTCAATGCGCAACTGGCTATTGTCGTGGTAGCTCTTCCATACGCCCGTGCGCTGGCCCAGGTCGTATTGTTCCTCGTTCTGCACCTTGCCATTGGGGTGGTAGCCGGTGAAGCGGCCGTGCTTCTGGCCGTTGAAGTACTCTCCTTCATACTCCTTTCCTCCATCCGGATAGAACCAGACGGCCTTGCCATGGAACATGCCGTTCTTCATGGGTATCCGGCAGTAGGGCTTGCCATTGGCATAGACCTCCTCAATGACATAGTCTCCCGGCTTCACTTGATAGCGATGGAATTCCTTGCCGGTGGCATCGTAAAGCACCTTTTCCCACACCATGCCATCACGGATGTGCTCTTCGTAGGTCAACACACCTTCAGGATCGAAGTACTGCTGCCATCCGTCGCGTTCACCATCCACATAATATTCCACCTTGTTCAACCGGCCATCGGGCCAGTATTCCGTGCGCACACCATTCAATTCCTCGTTCACCATGTAGCCTTCGGCCTTCACATCCCCATCACTCCAATAGGACTTGAACGGACCGGTGCCAGCATCAGGCCCCACCGTGTAGTCGTACAGGATGGAGGGCCGCCCGGCAAGGTCGAAATGGCGTGACTGGCCCTTGAGCTGCCCCTTCACAAAGGTCTCTTCCGCATCCATGGTGCCGTCGCGGTGGAAATAGGTCCACACTCCATCCTTGGCCCCTTCATCCAGATACACGCCCTTGACGCGGGATGTTCCGTGCGGCCACTTGCCCTCCAGTTGGAATTTGCCTTTTTGCCTTGTGCCTTCACTGATGACCTTGCCCGAGCGGTCGAAATACCGGTACTTGATCATGAGCCCGCTCTTGTACTCACGTTCCACATACAAGGTGCCGTCCTCATTGTACTCCTTGGTGATGCCGTGCTCGCGGCCCTGCTCATCGAAATTGATGGTGGTCTTCAGGGTGCCATCGATGTAGTATCCCTTGATCTCGCCGGTCTCCCGTCCATTGGTCCGCTGTCCTTCGCGGTACATCTTCCCGTTGGAGAAATAGTCCTTGAAGGGGCCGTTGCCCTTGCCCTCCTTGTAGGTGAACTCATCCTCTGGCTTTCCGCTGGCATAGGTGGACCTGTGCACACCCTGCCGCTGGCCCTTGGTGAAGGTGCCTTCGAACATGGGGCGGCCATCGGGGTGGAAACCTTTCACCACACCATCGGCTTCATCATCCACCAGGTCCAATTCGTACTTCACCGAACCCACTGGATAGAACTGTTTCGCAGGGCCGGTGATCACACCATTGTCGAAGGTCTTGATGGCGAGCAACGCGCCGGAACGTGCGCGTTCGTGATAGATGCCATGGGCCTTGCCATCCTTCATCGCCACGGAATCCTTCAAGGCGCCGTTGTCGTGGTAGGTGAGGAGCAGACCATGTTCGGTGCCATTGTTCCATTCCGTGCGGCGGCGGATGGAGCCGTTCTCATGCCAGTGTTCCCATTTGCCGTGTTTGGCCCCCTGCGCGTTGAAGACACCCTTGGCGCTCATGCGTCCGTTGTTGTGGAAGTAGGTCCAGGTGCCCGTGGGCTTGCCATCGGGTAGTTCCGCATCACCCACGCCGAACAGGTCGCCATTCTCATTGAACACATGCTTCAAGGGTGAGCCATCAGCCCCGTCAGGGAAGGTGGTGTAGGTCTTGGTCATGTAACCCGCCACCCACGTGCGGAAGGCTGCCACCTTCGCCTTGTTCTTGTCGGCCAGGGCGGTGTTCTTGGGGTTGGTGCTGTTGGCCAGGCAGTGGTACACGAAGCCTTCATACTGGTTGGCGTTCATCAGGGCCTGGAAGAAGGGCACGTAGAAGGTGTCCCAGAAACCATCACCCGGCTGGCGCTGGCGAAGGGTGCTGAACAACAGGTGGCTCTGCCGCACGAGGGGAAAGGCGAGGTCCGGCTTCACCTTGTAGTTCTTGTTCATGCCCACGCGGTTGCGCAGCAAGAGGTCCTCCTCGGTAAAGTCATCACTGCCCGCTGCCAGGTCATAGCCCTGTGGGTCCTCGTCCAGTTTGCCAACCACCAGTTCATCCAGGAATCCGATGAGCCGAGCGGTGCGGTCGGTTCCGTAGCGAACGATGATGGCCATGGAAAGGGCCATGGCGCTTTGGGCCAGCTTGCCTTCCTCCTGCGCCAGGGAGCTCAAGGCCACATGCGCGTCCTGGCTGTAAGGGAATCGCTGCACATTGAGCTTCATCTGTGCCAATGCAGCTTCCTTGTCGCCTTTTTCCTTTAATGCAAGCGCTTTCAAATGGTGGAAGCGGAAGAGGGCCGGGTGTTCCCTGGCTCCGGCTTCGTGGCTCGCAATGGCCTCGTCGTACTTCTTCTGACCGGCCAGGCTGGCGCCCTTGTTCATGCGAAAGAAGTGCTCCCGGGTGCCCCGGATGGCAATGCCTTCCTCTGCCGACCGGATGGCGTCATCATACTGCTTCTCACGCATGAGCACGTTGATCTTCTGCAGCAGCACCCGCTCGTATACACTGTCGCTTCGGTGCACAGAGCCATAAGCTTCCAGGGCTTTCTTACTGTCCTCGGCCTGCTCATGCTCCAGGCCCTTCATCAACATCTCGTAGCCATGGCTGCGGGACTGCTGGGCGTGTGCGTGGAAGCCCAGCAATAGACACAGGGCGGGAATGATCAGGTGGCGGAAATGGTGCATCATCATCGGCATTTGGCGTCGTAGAGTGTTTTCACCTCGGGCCCGTATTGTTTGGTGAAGCCCATTCGGAGCGCTTGTTCGCAGGCTTCGCAGGCCTTGGCGGTCTCACCGGTGCTGAAACGCACGAGCGCGAGGTTCCTGTATGCGTAGGAGTTGTCGGGCATCACCTTCAGCGATGCCTCGATGTCCTTGAGCGCACCTTTGGTGTCGCCCAGCTTGAACCGGGTGTATCCGCGGTTGTTGAGCAGGTAGCCGTTCTTGCTGCCACCGGCAGCCTCCGCCTTGTTGAACCATTCCAATGCCTCTTGGTACTGTCCCTCTTCGCTTAGGAAAAAGGCCATGTTGAGCAGGCCTGGCAGGTCCTTGGGCTCCAATGCCAGGTAGCGGCGAAGGTAAACAAAGGTCTCCTCCTTGCGGCCCACCTCATGCAGGGCCATGGCGCCATTGTTCAGGGCCCAGGTGTCGTTGCTGTCGATGGCCAGCACACGCTCGTAATCGGCAATGGCCTCCTCAAAGCGCCGGGTATCGTTGTAGTTGGCGCCGCGTGTGCACAAGGCCTTCTTTAGATCGGCCGTATCTGTGGCGTGGGCCACGGCGATATTGAGGTCCTCAAGAGCCCTGTCATACATCCGCAGGTCGTTATAGACCCTGCCGCGGTAGGTGCGCACACGGGGGTTGTCCGGCTCGATACGGAGCGCAGCGAAAAGGTCGTTCATACCCGGTTCGGTCTGGCCCAGGAAGTCGATCCGGCAACGGGCCCTGAGCAGGAGCGCATCCACCGAGGGTTGGGGCCGCTCTGCCAAAGGGGTGAGTCTGGCCACCGCCTCCTTGCATTTGCCTTTTTCCTTGAGCGCTTCACTTTGCGCAAGCACGGTGCTGTCGGCCCTATTCTGGCCGTGGCCCTCAATGACACCGCCTACCAGGGTCAAGTACAACCAGAACCATCTGGTAGGAAAGGAATAACATGTGTGGCGCAAGGGCAGGGGAAAAGGGGCCACAAAATAGCCACGTATGTCACACGGGACTGGTTTCAGTAGGCGGCGATCACCTCGGTAAGAAGAACGGCCAACTGGTGCTGCCCGGCGTTGTTCAAGTGGATGCGGTCCGTGTATAGTGCGGGGTCCATCCTGCCGATCATGGGAAGTAACGGAATGCCCCAGCCGGAGAGCGAATCGCGCAAGGTCCGACCGCGATCATCGTACGCGCCCATGGCCAGTTCATGGCGTTCCGGGTGAAGCAGGACGACCATGGGAAGTTCCTTAGCACGGGTCTGCAGTACAAGTGCCTGCCAACCGTGGTCGAGGATGCGTTCCTTCGTTGGTGGAGCAGGGGGGAAGTGAGCGTAAAACCACTTGCGAAGTAAAAAGGCCACGGCACTTGCCGGTTTGTGATCCGGATAGGATGGATGTACGCCCACCACGGGTTCAAAGGTCATGTGGTCGAACGCGTCGTGGCTGCTGAACACGGCCACCACCAGGTCCGCATCAAATGTTCCGTGCGCCTGCAGGAAAGCGGCCACATTGCCTGCGCCCCAGCTTCCTGCGGATAGGTTGATGACCTCCGGGGCAGGGCCCAGGCTGTCCGGCCACTCACGCTCCACACGCCTGGTGGCGAGGCTGTCCTGTGTGGTCTGGTATCCACCATTGATCACCGAGTCGCCCACCACCAGCACACGTTTGCGCCGCTTTGGACCGACCTTTGGAGATCGCATGCCCTCCGCGTTGGTGCTGTAGCGGATGCGCCCGAAATGACAGTCCTGGTCCGGCAGGGTGAAATACTCATAGCGCGCGTCTGTTCGGTATAAGGGATATCGACGCATACCCCATGCACGCAAGGCCAGCTCAGCAAGCAGGAGCAGGAACAGGGTGCCGAACAGGGCCTTGCGGAGGCGCGCCAGTGCCGGCTTCAGTGCCATGGCCCGAAGGTGGTCAATTCCGCCGGGCGCGGGGGTGAAAGCGCATGATGTTGCTCCGCAGGTATTCGCGGTCCAGATGGGTGTAGATCTCCGTGGTGGTGATGCTGGCATGCCCGAGCATCTCCTGCACGGCACGCAGGTCGGCACCGCCTTCCACCAGATGCGTGGCGAAGGAGTGGCGGAAGGTGTGCGGGCTTATGGTCTTGCGAATGCCGGCACGTGCGGCCAGCTTCTTCACCAACTGGAACACGGCCACGCGGGAGATCTGTCCGCCCCGCGCGTTCAGGAAGAGCACATCTTCAACGCCCTTGCGCATGGGAAGATGCACCCGCTCATGGGTCACGTACAGACCGATCTGGTCCAAGGCCTCCGGGCTGATGGGGACCAGGCGTTCCTTGTCGCCCTTGCCAATGACACGCACAAAGCCTTCTTCCACATTGATCCGGCTGATCCGCAAGCCACACAACTCACTCACGCGAAGTCCGCAGCCATAGAGTGTCTCCACCATGGCACGATCGCGGTGGGCGAGGGGGGCTGCCATGTCAATTTGCTGCACCATGCGATCGATCTCCTCCACGCTCAGGAAGGTGGGCAGGTAGCGGCCGGTGCGCGGGCTCTCGATCAACTCAGTGGGGTCCTTCTCCATGATCCGCTCACGGCGCAGATAGGTGTAGAAGCCACGAACGGCGCTGAGCAGGCGGGCCTGGCTGGTGGCGGCAAGCCCGGCCTTGGAAACCTGGCTGATGAACACCTGAAGTTCTTCAAGATCGATCGCTTCGGGTGGAGCAGGCACCGGTCGGTCCAAGGCAAAGGCCTGCAGTTTGGACATATCGCGCAGGTAGGCCTCAATGGTGCGATCGCTCAGGCCCCGTTCCAGCTTGAGGTGCATACGGAAATCGTCCAGGGTCCGCGTCCAGTCCATTCCAAGTCAAAGGTCCTGAAGGTGAGAGGGCCAGAAATGAGGCCCGCGCAAGGAATGATCAACGTAGGGGTGTGTGCCCACCGGTCACCATCTTTGGGGCATCTCCATGGTCATGCCTGGCATCCTTGTTTTGAACGGACCCAACCTGGGCCAATTGGGCCAGCGGGAACCTGGGCTGTACGGCACACAGACCTTGGAGGACATCCTGGCCATGCTGCGCGCGGCCTTCCCAGCGGTAGCGTTCGCTCATGTTCAGAGCGATCTTGAAGGGGTGCTCATCGAACGGCTGCATGCGGCGAAAGGGCGATCTACCGGGGTGATCATCAATCCGGGCGGCTATGCGCATACGTCCGTGGCATTGCGCGATGCCATCGCTTCCTGTGGGGTGCCCGTGGTGGAAGTGCATTTGACCAATGTGCATGCCCGCGAACCCTTCAGGCATGTGCTGCTCACCGGTGCGGTATGCGCCGGTGTGATCACCGGTCTGGGGCCGGATGGCTACCGGCTGGCTGCGGACCACTTGCTCCGGCGTTGACGAACGCATCGCTGGGCAGGTCGGTGAACCGCCTGCGCCCCCACAGATAGCGGTCCAGGGCGATGCTGCGCAGGTAGAGACCGGTGAGGTCCGGGTTGGCTTCGTGCTCCAGCAATTCCCGGCGTTGACGGATGAGCTTCGGCAGACGGCAGACGTAGTGCCAATGCGCACGGATGACCTGAACGAAGTGAGCGGCATTGCCTTCCAATAGGAATTTCCAAGCGGCCAGGCCATCCAGTACCAAGCGACGCAACAGAGCCAACGGCCAATAAGGACCGGTGATGTTGCGCGTGAGGACAATGAGGCTGTTACGGAAGTTCAAATAGGTCTTGCGGGGATCCGAATAGGCAAGGGCCCCGCCACCTACATGCAACACCACTGCCGTTGGCGTATACCCAATGCGCCAGCCCTTGCGGCGCAACCGCCAGCAGAGGTCGATCTCCTCCATGTGGGCGAAGAGCGACTCGTCAAATCCGCCAGCCTCACGCCATGCCACCATCCGGATCAGGAGACAGGCCCCCGTGGCCCAGAATACCTGCCGCGCATCATCGTATTGTCCACGGTCATCCTCGGTGAGCTCGAAAATGCGGCCGCGGCAGAAGGGGTATCCATCGTGGTCCAGAAAGCCGCCTGCTGCCCCGGCATGCTCAAATCGGCTGGGGGTTGCATGGCTCAAAACCTTGGGCTGGCAGGCGGCCATACCGGGGTCTTCATCCATGTAGGCGCTCAAAGCCGCAAGCCAGCCGGGTCGTACCTCCACATCGCTGTTCAGCAGAACGGCAAGCTCCTCATGAACGGAAGAAAGGGCCTGGTTGTAGCCGCCTGCATAGCCCTTGTTACTGGCCAACAGCTGCACTTCCACTTCTGGGAGATGCGTACGGAGCCATTCCACGGACCCATCCGTAGATGCATTGTCCGCCACCACGATGCGGGCACCCGTGCTGTGCGCGACCACCCCAGGCAGGAAGTGTTGGAGCCACGCCAGGCCGTTCCAATTGAGAATGACGACAACTATGCGGGCCCGATGCTGCACAAGGGGCAAAGATGGCTGCCACGCCCGACCGCCGGTCGGTGATCAGCGCGGATTATCAAAGAAGTCCTGCACGCGCTGGCCGTGGTCCATGGGCACGCTGAAGTCCTGCACATTGGGCATGGCGATGTTGCGTGCGTGCAACAGCTGGTTCCAGTTGTCGTTGCGCATTTCACCTGGCACTTCGGAGTGAAGCAGTTCATAACAACCAGCCTTGTCAGGCAGATAGAATACGAAACGCTTGTTGGTGTACCGGCCTACGCGATAGAAATGCCAGATCTGGTACGGGTAGCCGTCATGGTCATTGGGCTGGTCCATGATGGTATTGGGCATGCCGTATTTCAGGTGCACACGCCCCCGATCGGTCTCATAGCCACGCTTTATCCGGCAGCCATATATCTGGTTCACTTTTATCACCTCTGTTCGGTAGCGTTTCCACGCGCCTTCCGGGTCCAAGGCATCGCGGTTCTGCCAGAAGCTGTAGAAGAAGCGTTGCATCAACTCCAGGTCCTTGTCCTTCCCACGATCATCAATGATCTTCCGTTCCAAGTCCGTGGCAATGGGCCGCATGGACCGGATGTGGTCCACGAGCGTGTCGGCGTTCGTGTAGCGCTCCGCGAAGGTGCCCGCGACGTTGGCGGCGTTCAGGTCCGCCATGTCGAACGTGACCGGGTTGCTCCGCTGGAAGAATTGCTGCTGGCGGGCGAGAAGCTTGCCCGTGCGGTCGCGCGCCTCCACCACGAGCACGAAATTCCCGGAGGGGAGATCGCGAATGTCGAACTGGGAGAGGACAGGTACCACATCGGCGGCCTTGGGCCGGGAAACCCTGCGGAATGCCCCTTGAACAGCCCTGGTCTCAAAGCTCTCGATCTGATAACTCAGCATGAAGAGACTATCCCTGCCCACTGCCTGGTCCATGCCATAGAGCTCCGCGTAAAAGGCCAGGTCGGTGACCTCCTTGGGATAATAGGTGCTCAACGAGGGGACGAGTCCAGCGATCGTAAGGCCGCTCCCTTTCGCCTTCCCCAGGGCATCAGCGGATGGGGGCTCCACCAGGAGGATATCCGAGTACGCCGGACCAGCAAGAAGGTCTGCCACCACCAAGGGCCCAAAGAAGCGCGTGCGGGTGGTATCGGTCGCGCTCATGTCGAGCAACAGGATCTCCAGGTCATAACTACCCGGTGCCAGGGCCAGACGCTCCTGGTGGATGAAGTCACGCGGTACACTGTCCAGGAATTCCGGTCCGATGACCTCTGCTTTTCCGAAAGCAGCCACCTGGCCGTCCTTCTCCGCGATCATGGTCGCCTCCACCCGGGCTTGATGATAACCATGTGCGTTGGGTGGCGCCTTCAGCGAGCCACCCAAAATGGCCATGTTGATCAGCACATAGGTGCCCAAACCTGGAGCCACAAAGGTCTTTGCATCCATGTCGGCCGTGACCTGAGCCGGTAGAACACCGTGGCAAAGCAGCAGGGCACCTGTAAGCACCGCGAAGAGGACTGACCGCATGCGCTCAAAGATACCATACGGTGCAGGGCATGACCTACCGTTGCCTGCCACCCATGGCCCGGTCATGAGCGCGCTGCTACCTTCGCAGGCCTTACCGCCCATTTTTCGGCCGGGTCGGTAGGAAGGAGAGGTGGCAGAGCGGTCGAATGCGGCGGTCTTGAAAACCGTTGTGCCCGCAAGGGTACCGGGGGTTCGAATCCCTCCCTCTCCGCCTTCGCATGCCGAAGCCACGGCTGCAAGCCGGGGCGAAGGCGAGCTTCGAACCCCCAATGTGCCCAGCTGCACCGCCTGCGTCGGCGAGCTTCGGCGGACAAGGTCCGCCAGACTCTTGGGTCGTGTATGTGTTGATGTGCCGGGACGATGACCTGTACACCGGCTGCACGGGCGACCTTACCGAGCGCTTGGGGAGGCATGAGCGGGGGGAAGTGCCAGCCACGGCCAGCCGCCTTCCCTTGCGTTTGGTGTGGCACTGCGTGTTCCCGGACAAGTATGTGACCTTTCGTTTTGAGCGCTACTTGAAACAAGGCTCTGGCCGCGCTTTCCTTTGGAAGCACATCCTGGAACGCAGGAAGGGGAAGTATGAAGCGTTGTCAGGAACTTGATCCGCGACGGTCTGGATATTTGCTCGCCGAAGCCCCAGCCCCAAAGCCGGGGCGACGGCGAGCTTCGAACCCCCGAGGTGCCCTGCCGCATCACCAGCGTCGACGAGTTACGGGGGAAAGACCCGTGTGAGACGTCGAAATTTTGTGTGTTAAGGTGCCAGGACGATGACATGAACACCGGCTGTGCTTGTGACCCGGCTGAGCGCTTGGCTGGCAATGGACAAGGGGAGGTGTCAATTGCGGCCTGATGTGAGGTGGTCGAAATGAAAGGCTCGGGTCGAAGGGTATGGGACGATCATTAATGATTTGAGAATGGGTGATTTATAACTTAACATAATATAAATTATGCGCCGATAGGGTTAAATTCCAATGACGAGACCAGGTCAACTCCGTGCCCAAGACCAACAGGCATTTCCAGGTGCCGGCCAGACCACTCCAACCCTTTGCACGGATCATTGGACAAGAGCCAAGGCCCGTCGACATCCACCACATCAGCAAGCCCGCCCAAATGTGCCATTGCTGTGCACCCCAATGAACTCTCGCTCATGCTTCCCAGCATCACGTTCATACCGAACGCCCGGGCTCTTTCGGCCATCCGCACTGCACGGTCCAAGCCACCGCATTTCAGTAACTTGATATTCACTCCCGTGAAGTACTGTCGTCCGCGTTCCAGGTCATCCATACCCTGAATGCTCTCATCTCCATAAACGGGTATATCCGTGGCGTTCGCCAATTGCGCATGCAGGGCATTCCGGTCCTTGCTGAACGGCTGTTCTATGCCCACCAGGCGGTCGCCAGCGATATCAATTAATCGATACATCATGTCGATGTCCTTAATCCCCTGATTACCATCTATGAACAATGGGCGGTCATCCAGTCGCATCAGGGTCGGCAAAAGAGCCTCGTCCGTTTCTGTTCCGAGCTTCACTTTCAATATCGGGAAGCGTGGCATTTCTGCTAGTCGCTGAGGCAATTCCGGCAAGGTGCAATGCCCCAGGGTGATCATCGGTTGGCGCAGGTCAGGCTGAGGTGCTTTCAACCACTTCCAAGTGGGGCTTTTGGTTCGCCTGGAAAGGAGGTCACTCAATGCCATGAACAGCACGTTCCGACAGGGAGGTGTAAGGGGTTGATCATCCAACAGATCGACGAGCATTTCGGCGTTCACCGTACCATGGACCTGATGAAGCCTAGGCGCCCATCGGCACACCTCCCGTTCCACTTCGGACGCTGTCCAAGGCAGGTAAGGCGGAAAGGTGACCTCCCCGAGCCCTACATGATCATCCAACGTTACGCGCAGGAAGAGTGCATCGGTACCATCCCGGACACCATGTGCAATGCCGAATGGCCGTTTGAATTTCAGCCGGTAGTGGGCCAGCTCCATACGCAGGCGTCCCGCGCTCATCCGGTCACAATTTGCCGTGCGTGGCTCACTTCACCATGTAGAGCACGTTCGTAAGCCACTTGGAAGTGTCCGGCTCGGCCATGGGGTCGGTCACATACTCTTCGAACACATTGCCGTAGTGGGTCAGCCCATTGGCCTTGATCATGGCATCCATGGCCTCGTGTGCGGCACCAATGCCCTCGTAGGCTCCCCAATATGGGATGACCAGCACCTTGCAGGCCGGCACCGTGTATACATCCAAGCCGGGCACCTTGATGTCCCCCGCCATCTCCACTGGAACTCCGGCCAGCAGGTCGGCTTGCTTCTTGACATCGTCCCACATGAAATAAACCGCGGTGGGTGGCCCGGTCGTTCTGATCCCGGACTTGCCAGCTCCCTCGAAGGATGCGGGAAGCCACTTGCCGAAGAAGCTCTTCAGGTCGGTCCATTTAACCACCGACCGTTTGCCGAGGTAGGTCATGGACGGGCGTTCTACCGTTTCGATCACATACCCGCCGAAAGTCTTGCGCTTCAGCTCTTCCTGGACAGCCAGGTGTTGGCCTTCTGTCAGGGTCTTCAGGTTGGCCAGCCCTTTCTCGAACATGGGCCCCACCATCTGGTCCGGGTCCATAAAGACACTGAAAATGCGCCCCGCCCATCCGTTCTCGCCTTCCATGCCCCATGTGACCCGGCAACTGTCGCCCATGCTCTCCACCTCGAAAATGCCGGTATACTCGGAGCGCCAGGGCTCTTCGAATATGAGCCTGGTACGCATGGACTTATCCTCTTCAATGGCGATGACCTCCTGGCTGCCTGCGCCCGAGGCTCCTTTCCAACGGGAGATCGATCCGACCTGGCCTTCAGGGCCCTCGAAGGAGTTGGTCATCCCCGGGTCCTCCTCCCGCCATGGCCCCCATTCATCCATGCGTTGCAAGGAGCGGATATTGGCGAAGGCAGCAGCAGCAGGGGCATGGATCGTCACACTCCGACCGGCCTTGAACGCAGATGAGCCCATGGCTCCCAAAATGGCCAGGAGAACTACCAGTGACAGCAGGACAATGAGAATGGTCTTCAGCGTACGCATGATACCCGGTGATTTTGCCGAAAGTTGCACGATCCCATTGAGCGCGACCGCTGGCATGATCTTTTCTTTGTCGCGCCCACTTACCTTGACCACCATGACAATCAGCCGCATCCTGTCGTTCGCCCTGGTCCTCACTGCCCTGGCCGGGGTCGTATCCCTTCCCGCCTGCAAGTCGAAGAGCCCGGCGGGTGTGAAAGTGAAGCAACCCTTCTCCGGATCGAAGTATGAGAGCAATAACAGGTTCTTCAGGGGCACAGGCATGGGCACCAGCGTGAAGCAGAACATCGCCCGGAGCAAGGCCGACCTGGAGGCCAAGCAGCAGCTCGCCTCACAGGTGAACACCAACATCAAGACCGTTACCGACCAATACCTAGGGCAGACGGAGAACGACCGGGCGGCGGATGTGGCCGAGAAGTTCCAAAGCCTGGTGCGCGAGGTGATGAACACCGAGATGGCCGACCTGCGGAAGATCGGTGAGGAGACCTATTTCAACGATGGCACCAAGGAATACACGGTGTATGTGGCTTACGAGATCAAGAAGAACGCCATGTTCCGGTTCATGAAGAAGCAGGCCAAGGTGAGCGACAAGATCGACGACCTCACCCGGCAGCGTATTGAAGAGATCCTGGACGAGGAGATCCGCAAGGCGGATGCCGCCGATCACGATTGAGGTACCCGACTTGACAACGGCCGGACGCACACGCGCTCCGGCCGCTGTCGTTTTGGCGCACCATTTCCCCTGGCGGGTTGTTTGCACAGCGGCGCATCTGAAAACCCATTGAAATGACCGGAGCCTACCTGATCGGCATCGTGGTGATGCTGGTAAGCATGCTGGTGAGCCAGCAGCTGAAGAGCCGTTTCCAGAAGTACAGCCAGACCCCCCTGGCCAACGGCATGAGCGGACGCGAGGTGGCCGAGCACATGCTGCGCGACCATGGCATACACAACGTGCAGGTGAAAAGCGTGGACGGGGAACTGACCGACCACTACAACCCTGTGAACCGCACGGTAAACCTGAGCAGGGCGGTATATGAAGGACGAAACGCGGCCGCTGCCGCAGTGGCATCCCACGAATGCGGCCATGCCGTGCAACATGCCACGGCTTATTCCTGGCTCACCATGCGCAGCAAGCTGGTACCGGTGGTGAGCGTGGCCTCGCGTTTCATGCAATGGGTGATCCTGGGCGGTATCCTGCTGCTTTCCGCCGCATCACCGCTTGGCGAACCAGTACTGTTGGTGGGCATCGTACTTTTTGGCGCCACCACGGTATTTGCGTTCATCACCCTTCCGGTGGAATATGATGCGAGCAACCGGGCACTGGCTTGGATAAGGCAGCGCGGCGTGGTGACCCAGGCTGAATACGCCTTGAGCGCTGACGCCTTGAAATGGGCCGCACGCACCTATGTGGTGGCCGCCATTGGCAGCCTTGCCACCTTGCTCTACTACGTCTCCCTCTTCCTGGGCAGGCGCCGTTGAGCATCCCCAACGTTATCGACGCCTGCGGCTTGTGCTGCGCAGCCCCAGCACACCGAGCAAGCCGCGGGTCAGTTCGCGCACGATGGTGTTACCCACCTGCCGGGCCATGGGATTGCGGGTGATCTCCTCCAGCGTGGAACGTGGCGGAGCAGGAGCGCGATGCGTGGTCTTAGCTGTGGGTGTTGGAGGGGGCGTCGCTTCTGCGATCCTTTTCTTAAGCAGTTCATGGGCGCTTTCCCGGTCCAGGTCCTGTCCGTATTTCGTTGCCAGTTGGCTCCTGGCCACCAGCCCGTCAACCTCCAAGGTGCTCAACACGTCCATCCGGGTGATCGGCGCCCGAAGGAGCACGTGCGCAAGTGGTGTCGGTGTGCCCTTCTCACTCAGCGCTGTCACCAGGGCCTCGCCTATGCCCAATTGGGTGAGCAATTCATCCGTACGGTAGAACGAGCTTATTGGGTAGTTCTCGGCCGTGCGTTTAATGGCGGTGCGGTCCTTGGCTGTGAACGCACGCAAGGCGTGCTGCACCTTCAGTCCCAATTGGCCCAGTACAGCTTCAGGCACGTCCGTGGGGTCCTGGGTGCAAAAGATGACCCCCACCCCTTTCGACCGGATCAGCTTCACAATGGTCTCCAACTGCTCCAGAAGTGCCTTTGATGCCGTGCGGAAAATGAGGTGTGCTTCGTCAATGAACAGGACCAGCTTGGGTTTCTCCAGATCGCCCACTTCGGGGAAGGTGGCGTAGATCTCGGCGAGCAAACACAGCATGAAGGTGCTGAACAGGCGCGGGCGGTCCTGCAGGTCGATCAGGCGCACGATGTGCAGCACGCCTTTGCCATCCCTCAATTCCAACAGGTCCTGCGGGTCGAAGCTGGGTTCGCCAAAAAATTGATCGGCACCCTGCTGCTCCAGCTCCATGATCTTGCGGAGAATGATGCCCGTAGTGGCCGAGCTGACCTGGCCGAACTCGCGGCGCACCTCATCCCTGCCTTCCGTGGTGATGTGCTGCAGCACGGATCGCATGTCCTTCAGGTCCACCAGCGGGAGCCTCCGGTCATCGCAGAACTTGAAGACCAGGGATAGTACGCTCTGCTGCGTATCGTTCAGATCCAGGATCCGGCCCAGGAGCACCGGACCGAATTCGCTCACCGTGGCACGCATACGCACGCCCGCACCATCGCCGAGGCTGAGCAGCTCCACCGGCAAGGCTTGCGGTTCATAAGGAATTCCAAGGCGCTGGTGCCGCGCAAGGGTCTTTTCCCCTGCCGCTCCGGGCGCCGCCAGTCCGCTCAGGTCGCCTTTGATGTCCATGAGCAAGCTGGGTACACCGGCGAGCGAAAGTTGTTCCGCCAATACTTGCAGCGTCTTGGTCTTGCCCGTTCCGGTGGCCCCTGCGATGAGCCCATGCCGGTTCAACGTCTTCAATGGTAACCGCACGGGTGTGGAATCGGAGCAAAAGTCCCCCAGCAACGGAGCGCCCAATACCAACTGGCTGCCCGTGGCGGGATAACCGGCCCCCAAGATCTGGATGAACTTGTCCAACGCTTCTGACATGCTGCGAATATCCAACGAAGCAGGATCCATTCGGTGTGCCTGAACATCTCCAACGGACTGGTGTTCGCCTCAGCATGGATACCACGAAGCCGGTGCTGGTCATAGGTGCGAGCCGGGGCATTGGATTCGCCCTTGCCGAAGAGCTCATACGGCAAGGCCGCCAGGTGATCACCATAAGCCGCACAGGTAGTGGGCCGAAAGGCGTGCAGGAACATGTGATCGCGGATGTTGTGAAGGACGGACTGCCGAGCGATCGTCTGCCCACCGGTTTGAGCGGAATGGCTTATTGCCCCGGCTCCATGATGCTGAAGCCGGTCCGGTCGATCACGCGTGAGGATGTCCTGGCCGCATTGGAAACCGACCTGGTGGGCGCGTTCACCAGCGCCCGCGCCGTACATCCCCTGCTGAAACAGGTACCCGGTTCGGGCATGGTCTTCTTCAGCACCGTGGCAGTGGGCCAGGGCATGCCGTTCCATGCAACTGTGGCCATGGCCAAAGGCGGGCTGGAGGGTCTGGTACGAGCCTTGGCTGCCGAGTTCGCTCCTTCGGTACGTGTGAATGCCGTGGCCCCGAGCCTGACGGATACCCCTTTGGCTGACCGGCTGCTTGCCAATGAGGAGCGCCGACGGGCCTCTGCCGAACGGCATCCGATGAAGCGCGTGGGAACGGTTATGGATATTGCCGCGGCCGCGGCATTCTTGCTGAGCCCGAATGCCACATGGATAACAGGCCAGGTGCTGGCTGTGGATGGTGGCCTTTCCACCTTGCGGCCGTGATCAGACCTGCCGCTCGATGAAGCGGATGACCTCGCCCGCGATGTCTGCTCCGGTGGCCTTCTCTATGCCCTCAAGACCGGGCGAACTGTTCACCTCAATGATCAGGGGGCCCCTGTCGCTCTGTAGCATGTCCACCCCCGCCACGTGCAATCCCAGGGCTTTGGCGGCCTTGATGGCGGCCACTTCCTCGTCCCGGGAAAGGTCCACCACCTCGGCCTTGCCGCCCCGATGCAGGTTGCTGCGGAACTCGCCTTCACGGCCTGTCCGCTTCATGGCGCCCACCACGCGGCCATCCACCACAAAGGCCCGGATGTCCACACCACGCGCCTCCTTGATGTATTCCTGCACGATCACACGTGCCTTCAACGTGTTGAAGGATTCGATCACGGCAATGGCGGCTTTCCTCGTTTCCGCCAGCACCACCCCCAAACCCTGTGTGCCTTCAAGCAGTTTGATGATGCAGGGAGCTCCCCCCACATGATCGATGACGCCTTCCACATCCTTGGTGTAGTTGGTGAACACCGTCTTGGGAATGCCCACGCCGCTGCGCGTGAGGATCTGCAGGCTGCGGAGCTTGTCACGGCTGCGGACCAAGGCCTGGCTTTCCGTGGTGGTGAACACCTTCATCATCTCGAACTGGCGAACCACCGTGGCGCCATAGAAGGTCACACTGGCGCCGATCCGGGGGATCACAGCATCCACCCCGCTAAGCGGTTCACCATTGAAGTGTACCTGCGGGTTGCGCTTTTCAATGACGATGTCGCATTTCACGTGGTCCACCACACGGGCCTCATGCCCCCGCAGGGTGCAGGCCTCCACCAGGCGGCGCGTGGAGTAAAGCTTCGCGTCGCGCGAAAGGATGTAGATCTTCATGGAAGGAGAAGGCCTGCCGGGCAAAGGTAGGCGGGGCAAGGGGCGGCTTCCGCTCAGGTGTGCGATATTCACCGCTCCATCCAGGAGCGTCATGTTGGCGACCGCCCCCCCTCTTCATCGGCACTTGCTCTGGCTAACGGTCATCGCCTTGCTGCCGCGTTTAGTGGCGGCCCTATTTTCAGGGGGGTATTTCGCCAGTGATGACCACTTTCTGGTGATAGAAGCGGCTGGCAGCTGGGTGCAGGCCCCCTCCTACAACACCTGGATGCCATGGAACCAACCTGGGGAGCCGCAACCCAGCGGTCACAGCCTCGTGTATGTCGGCCTGCACTACCTCTTCCTCTCGCTGCTCTGGAAAGTGGGCCTTACAGACCCCAAGGTGGCCATGGTACTGGTGCGGTTGCTGCACGCCATATGGAGCCTTGTAGCCGTGCGGACCGGCTACCGCATCGCGCTGCGGTGGAGTGATGAAGGCACGGCCTGGCAGGTGGGCCTCTTCCTTGCCTTGTTCTGCTTCATGCCATTTTTGGCCGTTCGGAACCTGGTGGAAGTAGTGGTCATTCCGTTGTTGACCTTGAGCGCATGGTGGCTGGTGAAGCAGAAGGAAGGGCCCACCATGCGCGATGTGTTCATCGCGGGTCTATGGGTGGGGCTGGCTATCAATATCCGCTTCCAGACCATCTTCTTCGCGGCAGGCGCCCCGCTCGTTCTGCTCTTCCGACAACCCGCCAAGGCCATTGTCATGGGCTTGGGCATCCTTATTCCCATCGCCGTGTTACAAGGCGGGATCGACCTGTTCATCTGGGGCCGGCCCTTTGCAGAGATCACGGAGTACGTACGGTACAACCTGGCCAACCCCACCACCTATTTCGATCAGCCGTGGTACAACTATTTGCTGCTGCTGGCAGCATTGTATCTCCCGCCCTTCAGCCTGGCGGTCTTCACCGGCTTCTGGATGGGCTGGCGCCGGCATGCCCTGGTCTGGCTGCCTGTATTACTCTTTCTGGCGGCACACTCCTGGTTCCCCAACAAGCAGGAACGCTTCATTCTGCCCATCATCACGCTCTTCTTCATCCTTGGCCTGGTGAATTGGGAGCTTTGGCGCCGGCGGTCGACCTGGTGGCAAGAACGCGCTTCCTTTTGGAAAGGAGTGCTGGCATGGACCTGGGGCTTGAATATGCTCCTGCTGCTCCCCCTGTGCCTGAACTCGAGCAAGCAAAGCCGTGTGGATGCCATGTACCTGCTGCGTGAGGCGGGCAATGTGCGGGGCTTCATCGTGGAGGATACGCATGAGGGCGAGGCCCCGTTGATGCCGCTTTTCTACCTCGGCCAATGGCAGATGACCGTGGAGCAAGTGACCGACCCTGCACAGGACCTGGGAGACCTGCTGGTGCGCTATCCGGATGCGGTACGCCCGAACGTGATCCTGTTCTTCGGTCTTGAGGACCTGGAGGCCCGCCAGGCGCGCGCTGCAACAGCGTTGGGCCGGCTTGAGGAGATCGGCCGTGCGGAACCCGGCCTGCTGGACAAGGTGGTCCACTGGCTGAACCCCATCAACCGGAACGAAACGATCGTGATCTGCCGGATCACTGACCCCACAGCGGGTCTGCAGCCCTAAGGCAGATGGTGAAGGCGAACGGCGGTGGGAACGTTCCCTCCGATGCTTTGCAGAATGAGATCGCGGTCGTTCTGCGTGCCCATGTAACGCACCGCACCATCCAGGTTCAGGTCCCCCTGATGATATCCGGTAACCTGTGCCATGGAGTTCGAGCCACCAATTGAAAGCAAGATCGTGTCGCGGTCATTTCCCGCACCCATGTAGGCCACCCTCCCATCGGCGTTCACATCACCAGCCCACATGCAGCGAGCTCCGTCAACTGGAACAGTAGCATCCGAACCACCAGCCAGCAGCGTTAGCGGCGATGTGAAGTCCACCACCACCATATGATCGGGCTTGATGGAGATGGGCGTGGCTGTCATTACCCCAAGGTGGTTCCGGTGACGCACCGCGACATGGTACGAGCCAGGAGCTATCGTCACTCCGAGTGTTTCAGCTCCATCCACATCGGTGATCAAGCCATTTCGGCGCACCAGACCAGACAATGTATGGCTGACCTGGTCAGGGTCCATGGGGTCCCGCAGTTCCACGATCACCCAGTCAGTGACCGCCAGCATTCCGGTATCCGCCATGGCCTGCGGGTTTGCCACCTCCCCACCGCCGCCCACATGTGCAAACCCCAGGTCCGTGTAAGGTTCTGTGTCCGGCAGCAGGCCAAGATCGTTCAGCAGCGCGTGCATGCCACCTGAGCCAGGCACCATGGCGCCTTGCAACAGGGCCTTTACAGACAGGAACCCCCGGTCCGGCACCTTCAGGTGCTGGGCCAGGAAGGCGACCATCTGGGGGCCCCGTGCAGCAACGAAATCCTGCATGTCGTGCGAGAGCCCGGGAATGAACTCCGAACTGCTGTTGACCCCGGCGGAAACCAGTTCCTGATGGAACAGTAGGTTGTCCACCACCCCATTCGTGGAGGTCAATATCATGACCGCTTCCAGCACAGATGGCATTCCCACTTGCCCCAGCACATTGAACAAGTTGTGATAGGTGATCTGTGCGGGGTCATCAAAGCATGAATACTGGAACGCAGGTGATTCGTTGCCTGGAATTCGAATGGCCGCATCCACGGATAGCACCGAACCGATCAAGGCGCTTCGCATAGCCACGTTGAAGGCGCCATAACCTCCCATGGAGAAGCCGACAGCGGCATGGGTCGCCGGGTCCAGGCTGATGCGGAAGGTGTTCAACAGGAACGGTATCATGTCATCCACCACTAATGCATAGCCCTGCACGGTATCAGCGGAAACGGTGTTCCTGGCTTGATCATGCCAGAAGGAATTGCCAACCGCGTTGAGATGAACGATCACCGACCAAGGCAGGTCACCCGCAGCCATGGCAGTGGTGAGCCAATCGGTGGAAATGCCGAAGAGTTCCGTGGAGCCATACCCTGGGAAAAGAAGGATCAACGGATAGAACGCGTTCGTATCCGCGTTGTACGCGGGTGGCAGGGTCACCTTGTATCCGATCTCCTGCCCATGTATGGTGGAAAAGAAACTCTCATGCAGGGATACGGCGATGGTGTCCGGATCACCCACCCCGGGATTACACCAGGGCGGATCGCATGCCTGCGACCTCGCCGGTCCGTTCAAGGCCAGGGCCAGGATCACCAGTGAATGTCGCGTACAAACCGCCAGGTTCGAGATCTTACAAAAGGACATCTTGAGATATGGGAACGCACGATGGCCCTCAGGGGTTCGCGCTTATGGTAAGGGTGGGCACCTGACCGCCGATCCCAACGAGGATGACATCCCGGTCGTTCTGCTGTCCGGAGTAACGGACCAGACCGTCCAGATTCAGGTCCTCGGGGAAATAGCCGGCCACCGTGGAAGTAGGCACCTCACCCCCGATGCGCATCAGGATCAGGTCACGATCATTGTTGGCGCCGGAATAGCGGATGCTGCCGTCTCCGTTCACGTCACCGGCCAACAGGCAGCGTCGATCCCCGCACCAGCCAACCGCGAGGCTATCCCCCGAGAAGAGGGTGTTGCCCAAGGACAGGTCCAGGGTGTCCGTTATTTGCCAGACAGGATGTGGTGCAGCCGAAGTGGCCCTTAAATGCGTTCGGTGTCGAAGGGTCACACGGTAAAGCCCTGGTGAGGCGGAAAAACGAAGGGTGTTGGTGCCATCGGCATCCACCACCCGGCCATCGCGAAGCAACAGGCCGGCACGTGCGCTCACCACGGTGGCCTGACTGGAAGTATCCCTAAGCTCCACCAACACCCAATCCACCACCCCATCAGCCCCGGTCCTTTCCAGCACATCTCCGGAGGTGGGTGGATTGACCGTGCCGTTCTCAAAAACATAGCCTGCTGCCGTAAAAGGCTCCACCAAGGGGACCATGCCCTGCATGCTCAACTGCGCCTTCATGAGCGTACTGTCGGGTTGATAGGCCGCCTTCAGCAACACTTTCAAAGGCAATCGCAAAGCGGGGACCTGCAAATGAGCGTTCAGGAAAGCGAGCATCTGCTGACCCCGAGCGCTGACGAACTGGTCGAACTCATGGGAAAGGCTTGGGAGGTACTCGTAGGAGCCCGATGCACCGGCGGTTACCAGTTGCTGGTGAAATGCATTGTGATCCGCATGATTCACCGAAGCCACCAGGATCATGTGCTTCAATGCCATTGCGTTGGTCGATTGCCCAGCCAGGACCGTGAAGATGTTGTGCCCATTGATGACCTGTGGGTCGTTGCCGCAGGAGAACTGGAAAGCAGCGCTCTCGTTCCCTGGCACACGCAGCGACCCATCCACACTGATCACGTTCCTGAACTCACCACTGCGCAGGGCCAGATTGAAGGCTCCATAGCCCCCCATGGAGAATCCGATCATGGCCCGTTCCTCCATCCGGTCGCCTATGCGGTAAGTGGCCAGCAGGTGGGGCAGCATTTCATTGACCACGGTGCTGTATGCCTGCACAGGTACAGCCGCGTCCGTGCTGGTAGCCCCATCATGCCAGAAACAATTGCCAAGGGGATTCATGTGCACGATGACAGCTTCGGGTATCAGTCCATCGACCATGGCCTGAATGAGCCAAGCATCGCTCACGGACCAGATCTCTGTGGACCCATAGCCCGGCAGCACCATGATGAGCGGGAAAAGCCGCTGCGGCTGGCTGGCATAGCTGGGTGGCAGGTAGATCCGGTAGCCGATCGACGGGCCATGCAGCGGACTGGGGTAGGTGGGATGCGCCGTGGAGCCTGCGATCTGGGGGAACAGCGGGCCAGGGTTGTACCATGGGACGTTCCATGGCCCTTGGGCATGCATGGCCACCGATAGCAGGACCCCCCCTATGGTTGTTGATCGGAACATGCATCCCGGGACGATCCCCGGTCATCAAAAGTAGGCAAGTAGACGAGGCCGATGTGCTATGGCAAGCCTGCGGAACGTGTATTGGTGGGCGTGGCACCCCCGATGTTCACCAGGATGATATCCCGGTCGTTGGACCCACCGGAGTACCGGACCACCCCATCCATATTGATATCCTCCGCGAAGTAGCCGCTGACCGTATTGGTGGCCGTAACCCCGCCAATGCGCGATAGGATCGGGTCACGATCATTGGCAGCTCCGGAATACTTGATGAGCCCATCGTGGTTTACGTCACCAGCGAACATGCAGCGCACCGTGCCGATGAGCTTCATAGCGGCGGTGCCTCCATAGGTGGCCTGGGACCCGTTCGCGAAATTGCGCTGGACCGCTGTGGCGGTCACGTTCACCGGTGCCGCGGTCATGATGGCCAGGTGGTTCCGGTGACGGATGGCGATGTAGTAATCATCTGCCGGCCGGTGGAAGGCCACGTCGCTCGTACCGTCCACGTCCACCACATCACCGTCGCGCTGTAAAAGGGCGCTACGGGAGGCCAGCACCAAGGCCGGGTTGGTCTTGTCCCGGAGTTCCACCACCACCCAATCCACAATGCTGTTCGTGCCTGTCACATTCAATACTCCGTTGGTGGTAACCTCCGTGCCACCGCCAACCACATGCACATATCCGGGGGCCACATAGGGCTGGGCGAGGGGGATCAGGCCACTGCTTCGCAACGTACCGTTCATCAGGCTTGTTCCATCAAATGGCCCTTCCAGCATCACCCGTGCACGTACGCGGATCGGCGTAAGCGGCGTGGTGGCCGGGTCCAGGCCGTTCAGGGTGGTGGATGTGTTGGCGGGATCGAGCCAATCCCTCAACCGATTAGTGGCAGAAGTGCCGTTCCACATGTTCACGAATTTGGCGCAGTCCGTTGGCACCGTGGCCGCGTTGCTGCAATTCTGCGCCCCGTCGAACATGTGACCCACGATCCGGCCGTTCTGGTCCCAAAGCGCGCCACCACTGCTCACGGCCTCAATAATGCCGGTGTCCCAGTAATTGCGCCAGCATTCCACGCCCGAGTCGGGGTCAGGGAATGAAGTGGTTGGTGGGTTCACATCACGCGTGAATTTCTTCACGTCATACATCGGATGACTGATCACCACCTGGCTGGTGGGGATGTTGCCAGTGCGATCCCAGCCGGCATAGAAGGCCTGGTAGCTGGGCGGCGGCACGTGGAAGAGCTCCAAGAGGACGAAATCCTTGAAATAACTTCCACTGCGGTACTGCGCTCCGGTAAGGGTTTGGCTTGTGGGCCCGGTATTCCCCACGCAGCCAGCGCTCTCATAATTGAAATAGAACACCCATTGTTCCGTTTGAGGCGCCCACTGGGTGGGGTAACAGTGGTGGGCAATGTAGTAGTAGGGCCTGCCGTTTTGAAGGGTGTTGTTAATGAGCTGACCGGTACATCCATTCCCATCAGGCCGCAGGAACATGGTTACTGCGCGTTTCTGCTGTTGCCAAGCCGAGGCCGTCGGGCAGTTGATGTTCACCTGGCAGGGCAGGCTCTCATAACCCGGGTAATAATCGCGGCCATCCCCTTCCTCCTCTTCGCCCTCTTCTGGAGGATCAAAGAAGTGGAAGATGTCCTTGTAGCCGTGCGTAATACTGGAGAGTTGCAAAACACTGCTCTCCGGGATGTCCGAACGTTCCTGTATTTCGATGATCACGGCATCACCCTTAACCACGGCCGTGGCAAAAGTTCCTGTGGGCAGCTTGTTGCGCTCGTTGAAGCCGCCGAGCAGGTGTGTGCGGTCCACGTCATAGAAGAAGATCATGGCATCCGGCGCCGGATCGAACGCGCTGAACTGGAAGCTCGTCATCACCGCACCGGGCGAGCGAAGCAACAGGCGGCCCACCCGGCGGCCATCCGGCAGTTTCTCCCAGGTCGCGCTCTCCATGACATCCACTTCGAACGAACGCTGCACACCATAACGGAAGCCGGTTCCCGTGAGCGTGTCGGAAGCAAGCAGCGCGGCCCGGTCGAGGTAGGTCAACGCGCGTTCACTTATCCCTGCCGGAGTGGCCCATTCACCCCAGCCCATGGGTTCTCCACCTTGCGCGATCTGGGCCCCTGCATTGGGACCGAAGAAGAACAACAACGGAAAGAATAGGCCAGGGCGGATCAACTGGAACATGGTACCAACGGAAAGGGGTTGTGAATGTAACAACCCTTACCGCGAAATGATCACGAATTCCGTCCGGCGATTTTGTGCGCGGCCTTCCGGAGTGGTATTCTGTGCCACGGGCTTTGTGGGGCCGAACCCTTTGAAACTCAACCGAGGACCAGCGATCCCATGATCCTGCAGCCAGGACATGACGGTGAAGGCGCGGTCGTTGCTCAGGGCCATGTTCTCATCCAGACGACCTACATCATCTGTGTGGCCATGGATGGCGATCTTGATGGAGGGGTTCTCCTTCAGGAAAGTGGCCAACTGCTCAAGAATGGGGATTGTGCTGGGCGTGATGTCCGCGCTGCCCGTGGCATAGTGGATGTCGCTCACACGGTAAGCCTTGCCCACAGCAATGCGCTGCACCTGCATATCCACATCCGCCACACCCCCACGGGCCGTATCCTCGGCGGTGAAGACGCGTGCATCGAAGACGTGGTCCTTCTTCAGTATGGTCACACGCACATCGGCGCCCGGCTTCAGACGCAGCACTGCGGCATATCGCCCATCGGCGCTGTCCACCTTCAAGGTCTCGGTCTTGCGACTGTCCATGTAGGTGATCTCCACCCTGGCATCACGCACCAACTGGCCCCTTTCATCCTTCACTTCTCCTTTCACGATCAGCACATCATCAGGCCTGGCCTCCTTGGGTAGCTCGAAACTGAATATGTCCAGCCCCCCCACCCCTTTCAGGCGGTTGCTGGCGAAGTAGCCCAGGCGGCCATCGGCGCTCACGATCAATCCGTGCTCATCCTGCTCTGAATTGATGGGGTGCCCCATGTTCACCGGACGCCCCCAGGAACCATCCTCCTGCATGCGGCTGTAGAAGATGTCATAGCCTCCCCCACCCTGGTGCCCCGTGTTCGGGTCGTCCTTGGAAGGGCCTGCAGCGAAGTAGAGCGTATGGCTATCACTGTGCAGAAAGGGGGCCTTCTCATTCCCATCCGTATTGATACCTGCTAGGGGCTGAGCTTGGGTCCACACCCCTTTCGGGTCTCGTGTGCTATGGTAAATGTCCATGCCGCGGCTGTCCCTACGAAGCGTGGAAAAGAATAGCGTGCGGCCATCGGCGCTCAGGCTGGGCTGACTCTCCCAACCGTCCGGTGTGTTGATGGCCGGCCCCAGGTTCTCGAGGGGCCCCCACTCCCACACCTGGCTGCCCGTGCTCAGGTCCACACGGGTCTCGTAGTGGCAGCGGAACAGGTCGAAGTTGCGGTAGCCCTGTGCATCGGGAGGGCCTCCCACGGTCACAAAAAGCTCCTTGTTGTTCACGCTGATCGTTACCCCGCCATAATTGTCACCTGAGTTGAACGGCTCGGGGAGCGGCGCACCCTTGTTGAAGTCGCTTTTGGTGTCCGGTCGCCGGGCTTCACACAGCTGCTCGATGTCCCGTGCGACCAGATCCCCGCGGGCCTGGTACCTGGATTGCCGGGTGAAGAAGAGGATCTCATTGTCTGGCGAGAGCATGGGCAGGTACTCCCCGTCCGAAGTGCTCACATTGCGCAATGGCACCGGGTTGAAAGCCCGGTCCGGTTTATAGAAGTCGCGGTAGAAGGCCAGTCCCGGCAGGCGCGCTTCCACCTCGGCCACCTTCTTTGCATGGTCCTTGGCCTGCGGCCCACTGAATTTCAGGAAGGAGTCGTATGCGGCCATGGCTTCCGCATACCGCGCATCCGCCTCGTACATCACGCCCAGGTAGTAGTACTGGTCCGCATGATGGTCCGGACAAAGGCCTTTGAGCTTCTCCAGGTAAGCGATGGCCGGCGCATAATTCCCGCTCCCTGAGCTAACGCGGCGAAAGGCCGAAACGCCGGTGCGAAAGAGACACTCACCACACTCGGGCTGCACTTCCAGCGTGGCCTTCAGCTTTTGGTGCCGCTCCACGGGATCTTTGGCCTTGGCGGCCTCGTCCAGCAGCTTCAGCACCTTCTTGTCCGTGGGAGGGTCGCAGGGTCCCGGCTCGCTCTCGTCCTGAGCATTCACAACACCCATGGACAACACCACCATGGCCAGAAGTGCCCACCGATGGATGCCCGTGCTCCTTCCCTTCACCTCCGTCACACGCGGATTCATTTCACCGTGGTATCCGTCTCTTCCGCTTTGCGCACCAGGTCATCCCCCTTCTTCCGCGCGGTCTCCACAATGCCGTCAGCCCGCTTGTCCGCCTCGGCAATGGCCTGCGCCTCCTTCTTGTCCGCCTCCTTCTTCAGCTTCTCGGCGGCCACCTTCGCGGCGGTCTTGCTGATGGGGTCCTTGGCGTCGTTCACGAGCTTGTCCGCCTGGGCGTATGCTTCTCCTTTCAACCGTGCGGCCTCGCGGCGTGCATCGGCCTTCAACTGGTCCGCCTGCTTCTGTGCCTCGGCGATCAACCGGTCACGCTCCTCCCTGGCCTTTGCAATGGCCTCCTCCTTGGCCTTGTTGATCTGCACGTTCAACTCCTGCTTCAACTCCTCCTTGATGGTCTCCTTCAGGTTGGCGCCGCTGCCGGCGAACACGGGCTTGATCACAGGCTTTTGCACGGTGCCGGTGATCTTGGCCGTGAGGTCCAGTTCAGCAGGCACCTGGAAATTGCTACCGATGGCCTGGTTGGCCTGGCCCAGCCAGCCACTTACGACCTGGTTCGCTGCCGCGCCGAACATATCGGTGGGCACCTTGGCCTTCATGTCATAGTCAATGGCCTGGTCCGCAAAGGCGGTGCTGCCACCCACGTTGGCCTTGATGCGGTCGATCTTCACGTCGAAGGGGTCGGTGATCATCTTGCCGTCCTTGAAGTGGTAGGTGAAGAATAGGTCGTTGAAGGTGGTGTTCTCAATACCCTGGACCTTCAGTGCCTTGGCCAGGTCCACCAAAGGCTGGAAGCCATCCACGCGCATGCTCTTGGTGCGGAAGGAGCCCTTGCCGGTGAGGGTCTCCATCTTCGGCATCATGTGGGGGTCCAGGTCTGCGGTCATGGTAAGGGCCGTGCTGTATTTGCCCTTGCAGGTCTTCGCGATGGGGGCCATCTTCTGGACGGTCTCCACGTATTGCACGGTCTGCTCGATGTCCAGCTCCTTCACATCGTAGGCCAGGTCGAAGAAGGGACGGGCCTTGTCCTTGGTGTCGTATGAGCCACTCATCTTCACGTCGCCTCCGAAGATGTTGAAGAAGACATCCTTCAGGTCCACCCGTTCGTCGTGCACATGCAACGCGCCTTTGGCGTTGGCCAGGGTCATGTTGTCGTAGACGAGCTTGCGCACGCTGGCGTTCATGCGGAAGTCCACGTTCTTTGGCACTTCGATCAGGCTCATCTGCGAGGTATCCGCCGGTGCCTCGGTGGTGGTTTCCGCAGTGGACGGGCCCATGAGCTCGTTGAGGTCGAAGAGCTCGCTGGCGGCGGTGAAGCTGCCGGTGAGGGTGCTGTCCTTCAACCACCACTGCAGGTAGTTGTCTATGCGGCCGCTGGCCTTCAGGTCACTGGCGCCGATGCTGCCGGTGTAGTTCACGAGGGCCAGGTAGCGCGGGTTGAAGTCAAAATGCAGGTTGGTGATGCCGATGGCATAGGGCAGCGAATCGCTGCGGTAGACCATGTCCTGCAGGATCAATTCGCCATCGGCCTTGAACTTCTCGAAGCGCTGGGCCTCGATGTCGCTCATGGCGCCCTTCAGCGCCACATCAGCGGATAGCCTTCCCTTCAGCTCATCGCCTTTGGGCATGGGCACCACACGGCCCAGGCTGGCCAGGTCCAGTCTGGCCTTCACCTCGGTGTCGATGTTCGGGTCGCTGATGGGGCGTGAAAGATGCAGACGCGCATCAATGGGGTTGCCGGCCAGCTGCATGGCGAAGCGTTTCAGGTCCACCACCATGCCGTCCAGGTCCTTGCCCTCCGGGCTGGTGATGTCGCAGCTGATCATGATGCGCTCCACGCTCTCCGGCAGATCGGGGTACTTGAAGCGGCCATTGTCCACCCCGATGTGCACGCCGAAGCCGGGCATGGTGGTCTCGTTGTAGGTGCCCTTTACAAAGCCGTTGAAGGCCACCTTGCCGCTCATGTCCACGCCCTTCAGGTCCGTCGCGAATTCGGCAGGCACCAGGCTCAGGATCGTGGCCAGGTCGTTCCGGCGGGTGTCCCACTTCAGATCCATCACAATGTCATCACCGGGCATGGCCAGCCATCCATCCATGCCGAGCACGAGCTGGTTCACACTGGCCTCGTTCTCCTTGAAGGTGAACTTCATGTTGGGCAGATCCATATCCAGATCGGCCTTGATGTCAGCCGTGGCGTTCTTGAGGTAGGTAACGCCATCGAAGACCACACCGGCCGTGTCGCAATGCGTGGTGGTGCTCAGGGTGAAGAGGTCCTGGGTGAAATCGCCGCTGCCCTTGTGGTGCAGGCCGCGCAGGTCCATGTACATCGGCAATGAGGCATCGTCGTAGATCACCCGGCCACGCTCGATCCAATACTCCTGCAGGCCCACGTTGAAGGCCGATGTGCTGGTATCGGCAGGTGTCTCAGCAGCCGTACTATCGGTCAGTGCGATGTCCCAGTTGGCGCGGCCATCGGCCAGCACCTTGGCGTGGATGAAAGGGCGTGTGAGCCCCACGCGCTTGATCTCGATCTTGTCCCGCCACAGGCTCTTGATGTCGATGGTGGCGCTCAGCGCGCCGATCTCCGCCAGGCAGATGCCCTCGAAAGGGGCCTTGTTGCACACCTTCACATCCTCGATCGTCACCGTGAGGTTGGGGAAGCTTTTCAGGATGGTGATGTCCCAATCCCCCCAATCCACTGTGGCGTTCAAGTTGGCGTTCACCTGCTCCTTCACGATCGCCTCGATCTTGCCCTTGAACACGATGGGTAGGATGATGGCGGCAGCGAGTATTAGGACCACGAGGACCACCAGGGCAATCACGATGCGTTTCATCCACTTCATGGGGGGAGCGAGGTTGGTTGTTGGTTGTCAATTGTCCGTATCCCATTGTCGAGCGGTCGGCGGTATCCTGCTGACAACAGACAACGGTGCACTGGTCAATGGGGTCATACAGATCCGTGACCCGGGTCGCGGACCCGGCAAAGATCGTTCCGTATGAAGGCGATCGGTGAGCCTGCGGCCCCACCTTGTTCACGCCGGGTCCGTGAAGAGCTTCTCCCCTTCGGAATGGGCCACCACGCTGCACACGGCGGCGTCACCGGTCACGTTCACCACGGTGCGGAACATGTCCAGCGGCCGGTCGATGGTGAAGATGATGGCCACCCAGGCGGGGTCTAGGCCAAGGGACGAGAGCACCACCACCAGCAGGATGAGGCCCGCGCTGGGCACGGCCGCCGCACCGATGCTGGCCAATGAGGCGGTGAGCAGGATGGTGAGCTGCTGGGCCAGGGTGAGGTCCACCGCATGGAACTGGGCCAGGAAGACCACCGCCACGGCCTGGTAGAGGCTGGTGCCATCCATGTTCACCGTGGCGCCAATGGGCAGCACGAAGCTGGCGGTGCTTTTGCTCACCCCGATGTTCTCCTCCACGCATTTGATGGTGGCGGGCAGGGTGGCCGCACTGCTGCTGGTGCTGAAGGCGAGCAACTGGGCGGGGCTCATGGCCTTCAGAAAGCGGCGGAACACGTTGCGGCGCATGAGGACCGACATGAGCGTGGGGTACATCACGAAGACCACGATGGCCAGGCCCAGCACCACGGTGAGGGCATAGCCTGCGAGGCTCTTGAAAAGCTCGCCCACGGCCCCGAGGTCATCGCCCGCGATGCGTGCCACCACACCGGCCATCAGCGCGAACACGAAGAAGGGAGCGGCCTTCATCACCACCTCCACCATCTTCATGAACACGTCGTTGCAGCCGTTGCAGAAGGCGGCCACCGGACCGGCGCGGTCGGCGGGGATCATCAGCAGCATGATGCCGAAGAACACGGCGAAGAAGATCACCTGCAACATCAGCGTATTGTTGAAGCTGAGGAAAATGTTGCTCGGTACGATGTCCACCAGGAATTGCAACGGGCCACGCTGCTTGGTCACCTCCGCATTCTTCAACTGCTGCGTAACCCATTCTTCCGGCGCTTTGGAGCCACGCACGGCCGCCAGGCTGTCGACCAGGGCGCGGTTCGCCGGGTCGCAGCTCAGGCACTTTCCGTCCACGGGGCGCTCCACGTGGGCGGTCTCCTTCACCCACAACTCGTACTGGATGCGGTTCACCGTGCGCTTCTCGTCAGCGGCCCAATTCCCGGGCATGATCAGGTTCACCACCAGCAGGCCGATGGCCACTGCCGCCACGGTGGTCAGCAGATACAGGCCCATGGTGCGGAACCCGAGCCGGCCCAGTTTGGCCACCTCGCCCATGCCGGCCACACCGGTGATGATGCTGAAGAGCACCAGGGGCACGGCGATCAGCTTCAGCAGGTTGATGAAGATGTCGCCGAAGGGAGCGATCCAATCCAGGCTGAAACGGCTCCAGCCCATGGCGCTCGCCAGTATGGCCCAGCCCACACCGGCGGCCATGCCGAGCAGGATGCGGAAGTGGAGTGGAAGTTTCATCAGGGGCAAGGCAAGTGACCAAAGATGCGGCACAGGACCGATCGGTGGATCATTCAGACCCGCGCCACCCGTTGCCGCAACCAATGGTCCGCCAGCACCAGGCAGGCCATGGCCTCCACAATGGGCACGGCGCGCGGCACCACACAGGGGTCATGCCGGCCCCTGGCTTCCAGCACCACCTCCTTTCCTTCCGTGTTCACGGTGTGCTGGGCCTGGGCAATGGTGGCGGGTGGTTTGAAGGCCACGTCGAAGTAGATCTCTCCACCAGTGCTGATGCCGCCCAGGGTGCCGCCACTGTGGTTGGTGCGCGTATCCACTTCGCCCGCACTGCCGATCCAGTAGCCGTCGTTGTGGGCCGAACCGCGCATCATGGCCGCCGCGAAGCCGCTGCCGATCTGGAAGCCCTTGCTGGCGTTGATGCTGAGCATGGCCTTCGCCAGGTCCGCATCCAGCTTGTCGAAGACGGGATCGCCCAGACCGGCGGGCAGCCCTTGCACCACGCAGCGCACCATGCCGCCGATGCTGTCGCCTTCGGCACGCACCTGCTCGATCAACCTGCGCATGAGCGCGGCCGCCTCGGTGTCCGGGCAGCGTACATCGCTGGCCCAGGTGGCGTTGAGGTCCAGTTCGCGGGGGTCGCGCAGCACATGCACTTCGCCCACGCGGCTCACATAGGCGTTCACGCGCACGCCGGCACCGGCGAGCAGTTGCCGGGCGATGGCACCGCCCACCACGCAGGCCGCCGTGGTGCGCGCGCTGCTTCGGCCGCCACCGCGGTGGTCGCGCAGGCCGAACTTCTGTTCCCAGCTGCGGTCCGCATGGCCGGGGCGGTACACGTCCTTCAGCGCATCGTAGTCGCTGCTCTTTGCGTCGGTGTTGCGGATCAGGAAGCCAATGGGCGTGCCGAGCGTGATGTCACTCCGGGTTGTCATCCCGGCGAAGGCCGGGACCGGAGTCGCATAGAGGCCACTTAGCCATTCCACTCTGTCCGCTTCATTCCGTGTGGTGCCCAGCGGGGTGCTGCCCGGGCGGCGACGGTCCAATTCACCCTGCACCGATACCAGATCCAACTCCAAGCCCGCCGGGCAGCCATCCACCACACCACCTATGGCCGCTCCATGGCTTTCGCCGAAGCTGGTAAGGCGGAAGAGCTGGCCGATGGTGCTGCCGGGCATGGTTAACGCCTTCGCACTTGTGCGCTGCGGCGAACGAAGGCGAAAGGTAGCTGGGCGATCGTGGACGTGCGTGCATGCACGGATCCCCAAGGAACTACCGTTACAAGACCGATCATCGCCCGTTCGATCTCCATGCGTCCGATCCTCATACTGCTTTTGAGCATAGCTAACCCTCTTCACGCCACCCGCGTCATCCACGTCGTCGTGGCCTTGTGCGACAATTCGCACCAGGGCATCGTGAAGGTGCCGGCCCACTTGGGCAACGGGCAGGATGCCAGGAGCAACTTGTACTGGGGCGCTGCTTTCGGGGTGCGCACCTACTTGAACAAGGCGGCCGAGTGGCAGCGCTTGGATTGTGACAAAGCTTCGGAGCAGCACATCCTGGATCGCGTGGTGTGGAAGCACCGGGACAGCGCTGTGTACCTGGTGGCCGAGGCCTACGAGGGCCGCTTCATCCAGCAGACGGTCGAAGACTTCCTGCACTACGCGAGCGGTCAAGGGGCCAGACCGGTCAACGCCGGTGGCCTCATCCTTCAAGCCGGTGGCGCGGCTCACCTGCTGGCCTATGTGGGGCATGATGGGCTCATGGACTTCACCCTGGAGAAGCGCTTTCCCGGTCCGGCAGGCAACACGCGCGAAACCATCATCCTGGCCTGCATGAGCAAACAATTCTTCACCGCTCACTTGCAGATCACCCAAGCCTCTCCCCTTCTGTGGACCACCGGCTTGATGGCCCCTGAAGCCTACACACTGCACGCCGCCTTCGAAGGCTGGGTGCGCCGGGAGACCCCGGCACAGGTGCGCGAACGGGCCGCCACCGCCTACGACCGCTACCAGAAGTGCGGGCTGAAGGGCGCGCGTGGACTGCTCGTCACCGGTTGGTGAGCGGACTACTCCTTCACCACCCGCACCATGGCCTGAGACGCATCATCGGTAAGACGCACCAGATAGATGCCATCGCCCAGCCCATTGAGGTCGAGCGTGAAACGGCCGGAGCCGGGCAGTTCCAGTTCACGCTGCTGCACCACGCGGCCCTGAACATCCATCACCAGCACATGGATGCGCCCGGCAAAGCCTTCGGTCTGCAAGGTGTAGAGGCCTTGGCCCGGGTTCGGCCAGACGCTCAGCCCCGCATGTTCCATCACCTCTTCCACGCCCACGATGTCGCCGATGGTGAAGGCCCAATGGTGCTTGCGTCCGAACTCCGCTTGAAAGGTCTTCAGAATGCTTCCTGTAGAGTTCCGCAGCCGGAAGAAGCCCGAACCCTGCCCCGCATCGGCCCAATATGAAAGGCCATCGTTGCCGGTGTCCAGTAATTCGAACGTGTAGCAGCCGGGGGTGAGCGGCACGGTATCGCTGTAGGTGGTCTGCGCGGCCAGGGTGCTCCAGTTCTTCTGGTACACGGCGGTGCCATACATGTCCCGGATCACCGCGCTGTTCTGGAAGGGGCGGTTGTTGGTCTTGTAGTTCAGGATAAGCCCGTTGGCATAGACCACCGGCGGCGCGTAGCGCGTGGTGTAGCTGTTGTTGGCGGCGTACTGGTCCGCGCCGCCGTTCGGGGCGCTCACGGTCACGGTGAAGGTGTTGGCACCATCGCCCATCCAGAACCAGCCATTGGCCACGGGCAGCACTACCTCGGCCATCTCCATGTGTTTCAGCGAGCCGTTCCACGTATGGCTCTCCTGCGGGCCGCCGCTCACGCCGTAGGTGAAAGTGACGCTGGTGAGCACCTGCGAACCGGCATTGCGTAGCACCACGATGGGCTCCGTGCAAATCGGGTTCTCGCGGTTTAGATAGGCCTCGTTGGTGGGCCGCTTCACATGGTACACCTCGGCATCCAGTGTGTGCGCAGCTGCGCTGAACTCGAAGAGGTCCATGTTCACCACGTAGTTGCCACCACCCATGCCTGTGTTGTTGGCGGGCACTGGTGTGATGGCGTAATCGATCGTGGTTGAGCTTCCGCTGATGTACGGGGTCAGGTCGGTCACGTGGTCCTTCACCAGGTCGCCGGGGCACCAGCCTTCGCGCGCGCCGAGCCAGGTGCCACCCTGCGGGTACACGGGGTTCTGCGCGCAATCATGTGTCTGCCAGATGTGCCAGGCGTCGGCCTGCACGCCATTCACCGAGATGTAGTGCTCGTTGTCCTTCCACTCGCAGCAATGGGGATAGCTGCCATCGTTGCTGTTGTGCCCATGGCCGGTAAGGCGGCTGCGCAACGCCCATTGAGCGGCCAGCGGGTGCAGGTCCACCGTAACAGGGGCCAACGCGGTGTTGTCGCTCAGCGCGGCATAACTGTAGCTGCGTTGCCTGCCCCAGGGCCGCTGGTGGCGCACCAGGCCGCGCGGCGGTGTGCCCTCGATCAGCTCGAAGCGCAGGTCGATGAGCTCCTGGTTGTTGCCGGCGGAAAGGTCCACGCTGTCGCGCAGCAGATGCTGGTATTCCGTCACATCAAAGGTCCAGGTGAAGCCGTTCGGGCCCAGGCTAAGGCCGATGCCGTAGGGCGTGATGTAGCGGCCGATCTCGTAGTCGTTCACCACCTCGAAAGGTGGCGCGTAGTAGCTAAGATCGCCGTTCAGGCTCACCACGCCGCTGAACGCGGTGCTGTCCACCGGCGCGCCGTTCGGGTCGAAGGTGTAGGCATTCCCGGCAGACCAGCCGAAGGTGGTGTCCAGCGGCAGTGCGTAGTTGCCCACCACATGAAAGGTCTCCTTGCTCAGGTACGGTTGCGGCACCGGGTCGAGCACGGTGGTGCTTTGCACGGTGGTGGTGTAGTCGCCCTGCACGAAGGTGATGTCAGGTCGCTCGTTGGCGGGCTGGCCGGGGCCGGCAAGCTCAAGGGCCCGCTTGTAGCGGCGCTGGACAGTTCCCAACGGCCAGGCCGGGGCGTTGGCGTCCACAGCGTTCGCCAGTTGGAAGTCGGCCGGCAGTTCATCGAAGTGGTAGGAAGCGATCAGGTCCGCACTGTTGGGGTGCGTGGCGTCCACGCGGCGGTCCTTCCAGCTGTTGATGATGCTGCTGGTGAGCTCTGTGCTGAACACATTCACCTCATCGATCAGGCCCGGGTAGGGATTCGACCCGTTGAAGGCGCTGCCCAGCACGAACTTCACGATGCCGGCCATGGACTTGGTCTTGCCCGTACCGCTGTGGAAGAGCAGCCCGTTCTTGTAGATCTTCATGGAGCCGGTGGTGGTGTTCTTCACGAAGGCCCACGAGGTCCACTGCCCTTCATAATCGGCCGGGGTGACGGCCTGATCGATGCGGTCGTAGCCGGCGGCATCGCGCCCGGCATCCCAATAGATGCGGCCGTTGCTCCAGGGCAGGTGTACGTTCAGCACGCGCTGGTTCTGGGCGTTCACCGCTTCCAGAATGGAGGTGTTCACGGGAAGCAGGGTGTCGCCCCGGGTGCGGAAGGTGATGGTGATCTTGTCGTTCAAGCCGGCGAAGGGTGCAGGGTCCGCACCGATGATGTCATTGCCGATCGCCAGGTAGCCATCGCGACCGGTCTCCCGCACGCCCATGTCCATCACCGCACTGGCCTGCAGCAGCGCACCCGGCCCGGTGTACAGCATCTCCCCGCAGATCTCCACCAGCAGGTTCGAGGTGCCGTTCCAGGAGAAGGGGTTGGTCAGCATTACGGTGTTCACCCCCGGCGTGAACTGTGCGCCATGGTCGAAGACCGTGACGAGCCCGTTCGGATCGAAGGCGGACAACGAATTGCTCGCGGTATGCTTGATGCGAATGGTGAGACGATGCACGGGCGGGCCGCCATCCACGGCATGGAAACGCAACTGCTGGATCTCACCCGGAGCCAGACCGGCGGCCATCAACTCGGCGGCGGTGAAGATGAACTGGCTGCGGGCCACCCCCTGGTCCATGCCCAGGGTCAGGTCATCCTGCGCGTCGGCCATACCCACGAAATGGTCGCTTTCCGAATTCGTGGCGGTGATCAAGCGCTGGTCCTGGTCGCGCTGCTGCTGATCCATCATCAGCGCGGACACCATCTCGATGCTGGGCGGCGCGGCGGCTCCTACCTTGAACACGGGGTGCAGCATGGCCACGGAATCATTCACCCCGGTGTGGTGGTGGATGAAGTTGTACGTGAGGTAGTCCCACTCCCCGCACGCGTAGCTGTCCGCCGTGGTGGCGGGGTCGCATTTCAGGGTGTGGTGCATGAGCACCTTGCGGTAGGTGTGCGTGCTGTCGGGGAACACCCACCAGCCCCGGCGTTGGGTGATGTCGCTGAAGGTGAGCGTTTGTACCTGGATGGTGTCCTGGGCGGTGAGACCGATGGACAGGAACAAGACAGCGGAGAGCGGTATATGGCGCATGAGCAGGACGGACGGGACGCCCAATGTACCGGAAGACCGTGGCATGCCACGCCCACTCGGTACGTGTAGTTGGAGCCCTTCGGTCATCTTTGTGCGCCCCACTCCCACGCCCATGACCGAAGCCCACGTACTCGCCGCCACGCTGGACCGCACCCGCGACCTCACCCGCTTCTACATGGGCAAGCTCAAGGGGCTCGACATGCACCGACGCTTCACCGTGAATGGCGTGGAACTGAACAGCGCCTATTGGATCGTGGCGCACCTCACCTCATCGGAGAACTGGCTGGTCCTGCGCGGCACGGGCGGTCCATTCCAGAAATACAGTTGGGCCAAGCTCTTCAATCTGGGTAGCCAGGCACCGGACCCCTCCGCATGCCCGCCGCTCGAGGAGATCCTGGCTGCGTTCAAGGAGGTCCACGCGAATAGCATCGCGCATGTGGCAGGTCTCTCTGAAGAGCAACTCTCAGCGCCGCATCAGGCGCTGATGAAGATCGGTGGACAGGACCAGGTGCGCGATGTTATCCTGCACGCCATCCGGCACGAAGGGTTGCACTGCGGCCACCTGAGCTGGTTGTGCAAGCTGCATGGTGTGCCCACGGTCTGAGGGCCGCCTCAGTGCCAGAGAAGCCAGAACACCAGTATGCCGCCGACATAACCGAGCAAAGCCGGAATGCTCATGCGGCGTACGTACCAGATGAAGTCGATGCCCAGAATGCCCATCACCGCGACACCGGCAGCGGAGCCGATGATGAGCAGGCTGCCACCCGTACCCGCACAGTAGGCCAGCAACTCCCAGAAGGAGTGGTCCACCGGATACTGGGTGAGCGGGTACATGCCCATGGCGGCGGCCACCAAAGGCACGTTGTCCACCACGGATGAAAGTACGCCGATGGAGGCGTTGATGGCGTAAAGGTTGCCCAGTTCACGATCGAGCAAACCGGCGGTGTCGGTCAGGTGGCCGGCCACCTCCAGACCAGCAACGGCGGTGAGGATGCCCAGGAAGAAGAGCACGCTCGGCACATCGATCCGGCGCAGCACCGAGGTCACGCGCAAATGACCTGATTCAGAGGCCGAGGCGTTCTTATGCATCAATTCGGTGACGACCCAGAGGATGCTGAGCCCGAGTAAAATGCCCATGTAAGGCGGCAGGTGTGTCAGCGTCTTGAAGACCGGTACACCGAGCAGCGCGGCCAGCCCCAGCACAAAGACCAGTTTCCGCTGGAACGGAGTGACGGCCTTGTACCCATGCTCATTCTCCACGGGCTCCACTGGCCGCTCGATGCGGCCGCGGAAGGTGAAGCTGAACCAGATAAGCGGCAGGAGCAGGCAGATCAAGCTGGGCGCAATGAGCTTGAGGATGATGTTCGTGGCCGTGACCTGGCCGCCGATCCAGAGCATGATGGTGGTGACGTCACCGATGGGGCTCCAGGCCCCGCCGGCATTGGCCGCGATGATGACCATGCCGGCATAGGTCCACAGGTCGTGCTTGTCCTTGATCAGCTTCCGCAACAGGGCACACATCACAATGGCCGTGGTCATGTTGTCCAACGCGGCACTGAGGAAGAAGGTGACCGGCCCCAGCACCCACATCAAGCGCACCTTGTTCGTTCCGGTGATGCGGTCGGTGATCACACGAAAACCTTCGTGCGCGTCCATCAGCTCCACGATCGTCATGGCCCCCATGAGGAAGAAAAGGATCGCGGAGATGTTGCTGAGATGCGTGAACAGATGATGAACCAGGGTCTCCTGCCCTTCGGCGCCCAGATCTGGAAAAAGGCCATCCCGCCCCACCATGAGCAGCACCCAGATGAGCACGCCCGTGAGCAGTGCGGTGGCGGATTTGTTGATGTGGAGCGGGTGCTCCAGGGCAATACAGAGGTAGCCCGCCACGAAGACGAGCGCGATGGTGAGGTACATGAAGTTGAGGGTGTGCGCAAAGATGTACCCCGCCCAATGGGGGCTACATCATCACACGCAACGAGATTATCAACCAGTAGTGAACAACAGGTCCGGGTATCTGCCGGGCAGGTGCCGCGACCCTTTGGCGCGATCAGCGCAGACGGCCCAAAGGCATTTCATACCTGGTCTTGAGCGCCGTTCAGTGCCAGAGCAACCAGAAGGTGATGATGGACGCGACATAGCCCAATGCCGCCGGAACGGCAATACGCTTCAGGTACCAGATGAAGTCGATGTGCAGGATGCCCATCACCGCCACCCCGGCGGCCGAACCAATGATGAGGATGCTGCCGCCCGTGCCCGCGCACAGGGCCAACAACTCCCAGAACAGGTGATCAGGGGGATATTGGGTCATGGGGTACATGCCCATGGCACCGGCCACCAGCGGCACGTTGTCCACCACGGCGCTCAGCACACCGATGATGGAGTTGATGGCCCAGATATTCCCCAGCTTCTGGTCGAGCACCTCGGCAAGGTCACGCAGGTGTCCGGCCACCTGCAGGCCAGCTACGGCCAGCAGGATGCCGAGGAAGAACAGGATGCTGCTGTGGTCCACCTTCTTCAGGATGGATGACACGGTCATCTGGTTCCGCTCCTGCCACAAGGGATGACGCAGGTGAAGGAACTCGGTGACGATCCACAGGATGCCCAAACCCAGCATGATGCCCATGAAGGGCGGCAGGTGCGTGTAGTTCTTGAAGATGGGAACGCCCAGCAGGGTCCCCAATCCCAGGAAGAAGACCAGGTACTTCTCCCCTTTCGTGAGCTCGGCACGGGCATCACCTGCAGGCACGTCCGGCACTTCGAGCAACTCCAGTTTCCCTTTGCTCTTGAAGCTCAAGTAGATCAATGGTACGATGAGGCATACCAGACTGGGCAGGATAAGTTTGCTGATGATGTTCATGGTGGTGACCTGACCGCCGATCCAGAGCATGATGGTGGTGACGTCACCGATCGGGCTCCAGGCCCCGCCCGCGTTCGCTGCGATGATCACCATGCCGGCGAACATCCACAGGTCCTCCTTCTCCTTGATGAACTTGCGCAGGAGCGCGGCCATCACGATGGCCGTGGTCATGTTGTCCAGCGCAGCGCTCAGGAAGAAACTGATGAAGCCGAGCACCCAGAGCAGGGCGGTCTTGTTCGTGGTCTTGATCCGGTCTGTGATCACGCGGAAGCCTTCGTGCGCATCCATCAATTCCACCACCGTCATGGCGCCCAGCAGGAAGAAGAGGATGCTGGCGATATCGCTCATGTGCTCCATGAGGTGATGGTTCAGGCTGTGGAAGTCGCCTTCACCTGGGGGAAAGAGCTGCTCATGCCCCAGCATCAGCAGCGCCCAGATGAGCATGCCCACGAGCACCGCCGGTGCGGCCTTGTTGATGCGGAGCGGGTGCTCCAGGGCGATCATGGCATACCCTACGATGAAAACGATGGCGAGCAGAGCGTACATGACAACGGATTTTGCGGCGCAAGATTAACGCACCTGCGCACAGCGCTGACAATGGACAGGCACAGCCTTTCAACAGCCGCTTACCTTGCCCGCATGGAAGCCGAAACGGCAAGCTCCAGTGGGGTCAGGCTCCAGGGCGTGGTGCTGGCCGCCGGAGTAGTGCTCATGGGCATCAAGTTCCTCGCCTGGCACCGCACGGGAAGCAATGCCATCCTGGGCGATGCGATGGAGAGCATCGTCAACGTGGTGGCGGGTGCCTTCGCACTGTACAGCCTGGTGCTCGCCGGCAAACCGCGCGACCGTGATCACCCCTACGGCCACGGCAAGGTCGAGTTCATCAGCGCCGGCATCGAAGGGGCCCTTGTGACACTGGCCGGAGGGCTCATCATCGTGCAGGCCGCAAGGGCCTTCATGGCCGGCCATGCGGTGCACGCGCTCGGCACGGGCATCGCACTTACAGCGCTGGCCGGGGGGCTGAACCTGTTGATGGGCCTCACCCTGCTGGCTCGCGGGCGCCGCCTTCACTCACTGACCATGGAAGCGAGCGGCACCCATCTGCTCAGCGATGCCTGGAGCACGGCCGCCATGCTCACGGGGCTGGTCCTGATCCACTTCACCGGCCTGCAATGGATCGACAGCCTTTTTGCATCGGGATTCGGACTGTTCATCATGGTGCAGGGCTCCTCGGTGCTGCGCAAGGCCGTGGCCGGCATCATGGACGAGACCGACATGGAGGTGGCCGCGGAGGTGGTGCAGGTACTTCATGAACACCGGCACCCGGCCTGGGTGGATGTGCACAATTTCCGGATGATCAAGTTCGGCAGCGTTCTCCATATCGATTGCCACGTGACCCTGCCTTGGTACTACAGCCTGGAGCAGGCCCATGGTGAGATCGCGCAGATCGAGCGGCTCGTGAACGAGCGCTTGGGGAGGACCGTGGAACTCTTCATCCATATGGACCCCTGCATTCCGTCCTCCTGCGCCATTTGTTCGCTGGCGGCATGCCCGGAAAGGAAGAGCCCCCAAACGGGCTCCGTGGAATGGTCGTTGGCCACGGTGTTGAGCAACGCCAAACACACCGCCCCCTGACCCCTTCACGCAACAAAGCCCCTCACGGGGCTTTGTCATCGGGGTGGAAGACCGGGCTTGAACCGGCGACCTCCGGAACCACAATCCGGCGCTCTAACCAACTGAGCTACATCCACCATTCGCCGCAGGGAACGCCTGCGGGGGCGCAAATATAATCCGCTGACCCATGGGCCGGGCGCATCTGCACGGTCCTCAACGGCTGCCCGTTACTTTGCGCGCCTTCCCATGCACGTACTCTTCATTCCCAAATGGTTCCCCGGGCGGCACGATCCACAGCTGGGCGATTTCATCCGCAAGCAGGGGCTTGCGGTCGCCACCCGTGCGCGCACCAGCGTGCTGGTGCTGGTGGGTGTGCGCGATGATGCCCTGGTGGGCACCGAAGTGCGCGAGGAGGCGGGTCTTTGGGAACTGCACTGCTACTACCGCCTTCAGGATGGACCTTCCTCCCCGGCCTCCCGCATGCGGAACGCATGGGCCTATCTGCGTGCCGGGCTGCAAGGCTGGGAGCGCATCGTGCGGGAGCGCGGCCGGCCCGACCTGGTGCATGCCCACATACTGGTGCGTCCGGTGGCACTGGCCCGTTTGCTCCAACGCCGTTTCCGGGTGCCCTACCTGGTGAGCGAGCAGAGCAGCGTGTTCCTCGATGGCTCCTGGGAAAAACGCAGCGCCATGGAGCAGCGCATGGCACGTCGCCTCATGCGGCATGCGGCCATGGTGACCGCCGTGAGCCCCTGGCTCGGCGATGCGCTTGTCACACAGGGACTCTGCACCAAGTATGAAGTCGTACCCAATGTGATCCCCGGACTGGACCGGCCCTTACCCCCGGCTGGCCGGCCTGGCCACTTCCTGGTGGTGGCCGACCTGGTGGACCGCACCAAGAACGTTAGTGGCGTGTTGCGGGCACTGCGTGCGGCAAGGTTGGAGCGGCCTGATCTCCGTTTGGACATCATCGGTGACGGCCCCGACCGAGCCGCCCTCGAAGCGCTTTGCCAAGAATTGTCCCTCGGTGGAAGCGTGCACTTCTTGGGGCGGCTGGCCAACAGTGCCGTGCTGGACCATATGGCCGGATGCGGTGCCGTGGTCGTGAACAGCAATGTGGAGACCTTCAGCGTGGTCACCGGTGAATCACTTGCCCTGGGCAAGCCCGTGATCGCCACACGGTGCGGGGGGCCGGTCGCCTTTGTGACCGCGGAGAACGGCATATTGGTGGAACCGCGGGACGACAACGCTCTTGCAGCGGCCATGCTGGACCTTACACGCGGTGCGGACCGTTTCCACCCGGACCTGGTGCGGCGCAGCGTGGACAGGCGCTTCAGCCCACAGGCCGTGGCTGGTGGTTTCATCAGCCTTTATGAACAGGTGTTGCACCATGGCTGAACAACAGCTGCGCGTCGGCATCCTTTGCGATGGGCTGGTATTCCAACGGTGGCAGGCGGATGCCATCCTGGACGTCATTCAGGTCCCCGGCGTGGTACCAGTCGGCCTCCTGGTGAACGGTGCACCCGCGCGACCAGTCCGCTCTCTTCATTCGCTGCTCTACCGTCAGTACCGGCGTCGCCTGTTCAAGCCAAAGGCTATGGAGCTGGTGGACCTCACCGCCGCATTGGGTGATTGGCCTAAACTGGTCTGTACGCCAGCGGTCAGTGGGCCTGTACACCGCTTCAGCGAGGCGGACATCACGCGCGTCCACCAACTCCGGCCGGATGTACTGCTTCGCTTCGGGTTCAACATCCTGCGCGGGCCCATCCTGGACCTGCCCACGCATGGGGTATGGAGCTTTCACCACGGCGACGAGGAGAAGTACCGTGGGGGACCACCGGGGTTCTGGGAGATCATGGACGGCGACCCCGTGACCGGTGCCATCCTGCAACGCCTCACCGAAAAGCTGGATGCCGGCCGCATTCTTCAGAAGGGCTGGTTCCGCACGGTGGACCATTCGCTCGAGGAGACCGTGGATACGGTGCTGACCGCCAGCAGTGGGTGGCCGGCGAAGGTGTGTCGCGCCATCCTGCGTGGAGAAGAGCGGGCGGCCAGTGGAGTGGAGAGCACCACCCATGCACCCATCCGCCGTTACCCAGGTAACTTCACCTTTCTGCGTTTCATCCGCAAGCAGGCGAAGAACAAGCTGCAATTCCACCGGCAGCAACTCAACGCGCACGAGGAGTGGAACATCGGCATTCTGCCACAACCCATTCAAACGCTATTAAAGGAGGAGCACAGCCTGAACGTGCGCTGGTTGCCGCCACCCGCCGTGGGCACCTATCGCGCGGATCCCTTCGGCTACCTGGGTCCGGACGGCCAGTTGAACGTGCTGTACGAGAAGTATGACTACACCACGGGAACCGGTGCCATCCATCGCGTGCGCCCCAAGGCGGACAACATCCTGAAACGTTCACGATGCATGCTTGGCGGGGATGATGCGCACCGCTCCTATCCGTACACCTTCGAGCACGAAGGACAGATCTATTGCGTTCCGGAAAGTGCGGCCACCGGCCGCGTGACCCTGCACCGCGTGAACGCGACGAACGATGCCCTGGAGGAAGTGGCCGATCTGCTTGATGAGCCACTGTACGACCCCACTCTCTTCCTGCACGAAGGACACTGGTGGCTTTTTGGCACACGCGCACCATGGACCAATGTGACACTGGAGGCGTACCATGCACCGGCATTGTTGGGCCCGTACGCTCCGCACTTGCTCAATCCCATCAAACAGGACATCCGCAATGCGCGCCCGGCAGGCACGCCCTTCCTTCATGAAGGTGCGCTCTATCGCCCGGCCATGGATTGCGCGCGCACCTATGGCGGACGCGTGGTGATCAACCGGATCCTGGCCTTGGACCCGTTCACCTTCCAGGAGTCCGCGGTAAAACACATCGGACCGATCAAGGGCCTTTACGGTGAAGGCCTGCATACCCTCAGCGCCGTGGGAGGCCTTACCCTGTTGGATGGCAAACGCACCGTGCTGGCCAAAGCTCAACGTGTGCGCGTACAGAAGCGAATGAAGGACCGGGTGACCGGTGGCGACAAACGCAAGGCCAACACGTGATGCTTCCCGGCTCGATATTCACGGTGCTTGCGCGCGTGTTGACCACGCTTCTCGGTCTTGCGGTGGTGATGCTGGCCGGGCACGCGTTGGGTGCCAAGGGGCTGGGCGATATCAGCCTGGTGGTGCTCGGCATGACATTCATCCTGCTGGTGAGCCATGTGATGGGTGGTGGAGCGGTGGTATACCTGCTGCCCCGCTACCCGCTGCACAGGCTGCTGCCTCCCGCCTACGCATGGGCCATTGCGACAGCAGGGATCGCCGCCTGGATACTCGGGCGTTCAACACTTGTTCCTGAGGGGACCGCTGTGCACGTGGCCGCTTTGGCCTTGTTGCATGCGCTCGGCAACCTGCACCTGAACGTGCTGCTTGGGCTGCAACGCATGAGGCTGTATAACCTGCTCAGCATCCTGCAGGCAGCCATGCTCGCCATCGCATTCGTGCTGCTCCTTCAACGAACGGATTCGCCCTCCGTAATGACCTACATCCAGGCCGCCTATGTGGCCCATGGTGGCTTGTTCGTGCTGAGCATATTGCCCGTTGTGCTCCTGCGCAGGCCAGCCCCATTGTTACCGGCGGAAAGGCCCATGCTGCATGCGATGATCAGGCAGGGTGGCTTGATCCAAGGTGCCAACCTGCTGCAATTGCTGAACTACCGGTTCGCCTATTACCTGCTGGACCACTACCAGGGCCGCATGGACCTGGGGGTGTACAGCGTGGGCAATCAGCTCGCCGAAGGGGCGTGGATCGGGCCGAAGGCCATGGGTACCGTGCTATATGGCCAGGTGAGCAATCTGTCGAATGACCAGGAGGCCGCGCAACGAACACGGCAGGCCCTCTTTCTATCCGTGGGCATGGCCACGCTCGTGCTCCTTGTGTTGGTGCTTTTGCCTGACTCCCTTTTCAGCCAGCTCTTCGGCAAAGAGGTGACCGGCTTGCGGGTGCTGCTGTGCTGCCTTGCCCCGGGCATACTCGCCATGGCCGCTTCACAGGCCTTCAGCCACTTCTTCAGCGGCACAGGCCGCAACAAGCACAATCTGATCGGCTCCGGCCTGGGCCTGCTCGTGACCATGGCAGCCGGATGGTACCTGATATCGGTATACGGAATGATAGGCGCGGCATGCACAGCCTCGTTGGCCTACCTGACCAATGGCCTCTATCAGGCCGGTCAATTCCTGCGTATCGCACAATGGCGCCCGGGCCAGCTCGTGCCGTCCCGCAAGGAACTTCGCAGCTGGTGTGGAACGGGGCTGGTCAGGAAAGGCTGAGCAGGTCCCCCACCCCCACGGGCCGTGCCGTGGTGAAGCCTTCACCGAATTCCACCCCGATCAGGCGGCCCATGGCGCGGGCACGTCCTTCAAGCACATCGAAGAACTCCCTGCCCGCAATGGGCGTGAGGGGTTCGGTACTTTCAGGGTCGTGGAATTGGGATGCGAAACAGCGGAGCGCTTCGAGCTTCCGTGGCCAGAACGCGCTCACGTCCACGATGACTTGTGGATCGATCCAACGGTCTTGGACCATGTGCAGGACATGCAATGGCCGGTGGGCGGCTTGCGGCACTCCATCCGCAGTGGTAACCACTTTGGGAAGCCCGCTCAGGAAACAGGCTTCCGTCACCAACGCAGAGGCACGGCCATGATCGGGATGCCGATCGCGCACGGCATTGGTGATGACCAGCCTGGGACGGTGCCTTCGCACCACTTCAACCACCTTCATCAGGGTCTCCCGGTCGGCGCGGAAGAAGCCATCCGGCAGGTCCAGTTGGTACCTGAAAGCGGCGCCCAGCACCAAGCGGGCGGCTTCGGCCTCGGCCTGCCGCAGGGGGCCGTTGCCACGGGTGCCCAGTTCACCAACGGTTAGGTCCACAATGCCCACGGTGCGGCCAAGCGCCGCATGGTGCAGCACCGTGCCGGCGGCACTGATCTCCACATCATCCGGATGTGCCGTAAGGCAAAGGATATCGACCCCTGATACCATCTCAATGCGTGTCATCCAACCATGAAAGGACGGGCTCGCTCATGGGGTCCGTAGCAGGGGCCAGGGTGGTGTGCAGGGTGCCATCCGCATTGATCAGGAATTTCTGGAAGTTCCACGACACCTCCGTATTGAGCTTGCCGTTCAGCTCCTTCCTTGTAAGCCAGGCATAGACCGGATGCTGGCCTGCTCCCTTGGTCACCACCTTCTCCATCATGGGAAAGGTGACGCCATAGTTCTTCTCGCAGAACACCGCGATCTCCTCGGCGGAGCCCGGCTCCTGCCGGCCAAAATCGTTGCTGGGGAAGCCTAATACCACGAACCCTTTGTCTTGATAGGCGATGTATAATTCCTGTAACTGGCGGTACTGGGGTGTGTACCCGCATTCGCTGGCAGTGTTCACCACCATGATCTTGTTGCCGCGGTAGCGCGACAGGTTAACCGTATCTCCGGTCAGCGATCGGACAGAGAGTTCAAAGAAGTTGGACATCGGCTTGGGGGTGGCGGACATCGGGATCTTCACCGGGCCCACACGGGCGGTGGTGCCGGAACACGCGATGAGCACAGGGACGGCAAGGGTGAGGATGCAGCGCATGGTGGAGCGAACGCACGAATGTGCGCAAAGTTCGCCTGTATGCACGTATACCTTTCGGACCCCACTGTCGTAGAAAGCTTGTTCACAGCACATACCGCACCTCCATGAGAACCGTCCTGTTCGCCACCCTGCTTCCGCTCTGTGCTCCGGTGATGGCCCAGACCCAGATGAAGCTGACACAGGCCAAAGCGTTGGTGATGGACCATCCGTTGGCGAAAGATCGACCCGCAATGACCGCCCTGCAGGCCCAGGGGCTCACCCAGGAGCAACAGGACCTGGTGTTGCGCTACAGCGATGCGAACCTCTTCCCTCCCGGCCTACGCACGGATTCCGCACGGCAGGCCAATTCCGCCTACATACCGAACTACACCGTGTTCCCGGTGGCGCACTTCATGCAGGACACTACCAACCTGGTGATCATCATGGTGCCCGCCCAGCAGAACGTGCATATGCCAGAGGACCTACGCCCTGTGGCCGACATCTATCTGATCGCACAGCGTTGGGCGCTGGTGGATGCCAAGGAACCCAATCCGCGCCCGGTGATCAGCCGGGGCCCGCGGTGGAAGGACCTGCCACCGGCCCGCATTGTGCGAACCGACGACCTGTATGCCTCCTATGACCTGGTCGACGATGAAGCCGCCCTGGCGGAGATGCAGCGTGCAGGGCTCCCGCAAGCGGATATCGATGCGGTCGTGTTCCGTGCCCATGAGCGGAACTGGCCCGAGGGCATAGACCGCTTCGAGCGCCGGCAGGCGAACCTGGCTTCTTTCGCGAAGTACAAGGCTTACCGCCTCGTGCAATGGGACAACAAGGTGCTGCTCGTGATCCCCGTGGAGAAGAACAAGCACATGCCCATCCTGCTCCGCCCCTACGTGGATATCTACTTCGTGTATTCGAAGGGGGCGGTAAGCGTGAAGGAGCCCCGCAAGCGCTGAACCGGTCTACCCGGCCAGCAACCTTCTGCGCAGCATGTCCAGCGCGGCCAGGCTGGCCCGCTCGATGATCTGGGTGCGTGTGCCAGGGAAAACGCTCCTGGCGGATCGCACACCATCCGGCCCCGCCACTGCCAGCCAGACCGTGCCCACCGGGCGTTCCGGGGTGCCCCCATCGGGCCCGGCCACACCACTGGTGGCAATGGCCCAATCGCTGCGGAGCGCCTCACGCACCCCCGTGGCCATACGCTCCACCACGGGGCGGCTCACCGCCCCTTCCAACTCCAGCATGTCCTCGGGGATGCCGAGCTCGGCCATCTTCACGGCATTGGCGTAGCTCACCACCCCGCCTATGAAGTAGGCACTGCTGCCGGGAACGCTGGTGATCCGGTGTGCCAGAAAACCCCCGGTGCAGCTTTCGGCCAGGGAAAGGGTCTGCGCGCGCTGTTTCAACAGGCGGCCCACCACTTCATCCAGGCGTAGCTCCCCTTCTCCGTAGATCAGCTCGGGTATCAGTTCATAGAGCTCAGTGGCCTTGCGGTCCACACGCGCGCGAGCGCTGGTGGCATCCGCATCCGCATACCGGCTCAATCGCAGCTTCACAATTCCCGGGGAAGGCAGGTAGGCCAGCTTGATGCCTTCGGCCGGCAGGCTGTCCTCCCATGCTTCAATGCGTTGGGCCAGGTGGCTCTCGCCCAAGCCCGTGGTGAGCATGGTGCGGTGAACGATGGTCGGTGGGCACAGTGTCTCCCGCAGCTTGGGCAGGACCTCGCGCTCCATCATGGCGGTCATTTCGTAAGGCACACCGGGCATGCTCACGAATACGCGCCCATCCCGCTCGAACCACATGCCGCTGGCCGTGCCGCGCAGGTTGTGGATCACCGTGCACTGCTCGGGCAGGTCGGCCTGTGCGCGGTTCACCTCCAGGGCATCACGGCCCAGGGTGTGGAAGAACTCCACAATGCGCGCTTCGATGTCCGCATGGCGCACCAACCGGGTATCGAAGAAGGCGCAGAGGGCCTCCTTGGTGATGTCATCCTTCGTGGGACCCAGGCCGCCGGTGATCAGCACGGCGTCCGCAAGAGAAGTACGCAGCGCATCGAGGATCACGGCGCGGTCATCACCAATGGTCCGCACGCGCACCGGCCGAATGCCGATCAGGCTGAGCTGGGAACCGATCCAGGCCGCATTGGTGTTCACCGTCTGCCCGATCAGCAGTTCATCGCCGATGCAGAGGATCTCCGCTGTCACTTCCCCTTCCATGGCGCGAAGGTCGTGCGCATACCTTCATCCGTGCATGGTGGGTGCTTCGCCATAGCGGGCCACCACACCGGCCTCATGTTCCAGGAACGCCTTCCAACGGGCGTCCACGTCCACCCGGCCACCGTACTGCCTGGCGAAGCCGATGAAGACCGCATAGTGGTTGGCCTCGCTTACCATAAGGTCCCGGTAAAACGTACGCAGGTCCTCGTCCTTCATGGTTTCCGTAAGCAGCTTGAAGCGTTCGCAGCTGCGCGCCTCGATCATGGCGGCGAAGAGGAGGCGGTCCACCAGGCGCTCTTCCGCACTTCCCTCTTTGCGCACGAAATCAAGCACTTCATTCACATAGTCGTCCTTCCGCTCCGGGCCCAGGGTCCAGCCACGTGCCACCACCTTCTGCAGCACCTGGCCGAAATGGGCGATCTCCTCCTGCGCGATGCGCGCAAGCTCATCCACCATTTCAGTATGCTGTGGATAGCGGTTGATGAGTGAAAGCGCATTGGCGGCGGCTTTATGCTCGCACCAGGCATGGTCGGTCAGCAATGCGTGCAGGTCCCTTTCAGCCATGTGCGCCCAGCGCAGGTCCGTCGGCAACTTCAAGCCCAGCATCCGGCAAAGATGGGAGGTGATCGTTCCCACCACAGCACGGACCTCCTGGCAGGCGCTTCATGGCCATCGCCCGAATACCATGATCCAGTTCCGCACCTTTCAATGACGCCCTTCAAAGCCTCCGGTAAGCGCCACGGGACCAAGTGTATTCCGGACCAACTACATTGGTTGATCGCGGCAGGTGGCATACCCCATGGCAACACGCCTTTCATTCCATCCCCGTGGCTTGCGCACTGCGATCAGAAGTGACAGGCCCACCGCGCATGTGCGATGGTCTACTCCGCTGGTCTTCCATCTGCTGGGCCTGCTCATGGCCACGGGTGCCACATCACAATCACCGCCGTTCTTCGATCGCATCGGCCTTGAAGAAGGCCTGCCCAGTAATTCCATCCTGTGCCTGTTCGAGGACCGCGATGGATTTCTTTGGATAGGCACCTCCAACGGCCTTGCGCGGCATGAAGGGCTTCGCATCCGGCAGTTCCACCATGACCGCAAGGACCCGCACAGCCTGCCCGGGGAGAGCATCAACTGCATCGGACAGGATGAAAAGGGACTGATCTGGGTGGGGACGGCGAACGGGATATGCCATTGGGAACCCGCCACCAGGATGTTCCACCGCCACCGCTTTGAAGCGCCCCGGCAGGAGCGTGTGGCAGCAGACCGGGTAACGGACATCGCCTTCCTACCTGATGGGATCCTCTGGGCGATCACGGAGAACGGGCTTTATTCCCTTGACCGCAACACCGGGGTCAGTGCACCGGTGGTCCCCTCACCTCTTCAGAAGTCACCCTCGCGCACATGGTTCATCCATGGCAATTCGATGACTTATGACCCCATGCGCAATGGCGTATGGCTATGCACAACGGAGGGGCTGCTCTTTCACGACCTGAAAAGCAGGCAATGGTTCAACCAGGCATATGACCCTTTAGGCTGGGGATGCTTCGATACCCGTGCCGTATCAGACGTGACGATAGACCCGGATGGGACGGTGCGTTGGTTCGATGCCAGCCGTTATGCCCTGGTTGAATGGCGCCCCGGTGCAGCTGTGGTGCGCACGGAGCGGGTGGGAACGGAGAGGATGCACTTCACCGCACGGTGCATGGACAAGGATGAGGACGGCACGCTTTGGCTGGGCACCTGGACAGGTCGACTTTTCAGACGGGACCCGCAGCACCTTGAATGGGAGGAGATCGTCGTGCATGGGTCATGGCCCGGCCAGATGCAGGCCAGTGGAGTGTCACACACCTTGCGTGACCGGCACGGTGCGCGTTGGTTCGCCACGCCGGATGGATTGTTCGTCATGGTGCCACACAGGCAACACATTCGCGTAACGCGTGCGGTCAGTGATGCGGCCATCTCCACCTTCCTGCCTCTTGGCGACTCCTTGCTCGTCCTGGGCACCGATGGTTCCGGCGTATTCATCCACGATCTCCGGTCCGGAAGGACACTTCCAGCACGAGAGGATCAACCGGTGGCCGATACCACCCCGGACCCCATCGCTGGAACGATCAGTGCGCTCGCCCTGCGGGACGGCACCAGTTGCTGGGTGGGTACCGGCAGAGGCGTGTACATACTCCATCTGCGTGACAGACGTATGGTGAAAGCTGCTCCTCAGGGGCAGTCCACACCGGCCATCACCCGTGGGTCGATCTTCAGCCTGATGACTGACGGACGAGGACGCACGTGGGCCGGCACATGGGCCAGGGGACTGTACAGATGGGATGCCGATGGCCGCGTGACCGCCTTTACCGACACCGCAGCGAACGAAGCGCACAGGCTTCCCATCAATCGGGTGCTTGCGCTGCTGGAAGCGGCGAATGGTGATGTTTGGGTGGGCCTTAACGATGGTGGTGGCCTGCTTCGTTTGCCGGGTGGCGAAGGACCTGCCGAACACTGGCCACCACAAGCCGGGGCCGATGATTTCTATGCGGTGGTGCTCAGCCTATGCGAGGATGCCCAGGGACGGATCTGGGCTGGCACACACCAAGGCGGCTTGGACCGGTTCGATCCCGGCACCGGATCCATGCGCATTTATACCCGGAGTGACGGGCTGCCCAGTGACCGCATTTGGGGTGTCATGGCCGATGCACAGGATGGCATTTGGGCGTCAACCACCCAAGGCATCGCCTACCTTCCGCCGAACGGTGACCGGTTCGTGCGGCTCGGGAACCTGCGTGGCGTGGCCCAGGACCGCTTGTCGAAATGCATCGTCCGTTCTGCGGATCGTATGCTGTTCGCCGGTCAGGAATTCATCCTCGACCTTTCCCCTGAGGCATTCCTTCCGCGCCTGGCCCCTCCGGAAGTGCACCTGGTCAGCGTGCATGCGCGGTCTGGCCAGGTGCCCTGGCAAGGACGTGACCTTGCCATCACGCTTCCGCATGATCAGCCTTTCCTCTCCCTTGAACTGGCCATTGCTGACGCGTCGCCGCATCATGAGGTCCACCTGCTCTACCGGATCATGCCCTTCGACACGGTATGGAAGGAGGTGGCCATAACGGGCCGGCTGGATGTGACAGCACCCGGCCCCGGTGACCATCGGCTGGAGCTGCGGGCCGCGCGTGGTGAGGTGGGCTGGGTGGACCTGCCGAACGACCTGCGCTTCACCGTGCTGCCACCTTTCTATGCCACGTGGTGGTTCAGGTCGTTGCTGTTGGCAGCGGTGAGCATGATCGCTTATGTCCTCTTTCGGCTGTACCTCATACGCAGGCTGGCGACCGAACGTGCACGGTTCGAGCGCGAGCAAGCGGTGTTCGCCGAGCGCATGCGCATTGCCAACGATATGCATGATGATCTGGGTGCCGGTCTTTCCGCATTGAAGCTGCGCAGCGAAATGGCGCTGCGCACGGAGGTGGGCGATGCCCAACGGGACAGGCTTTCATCGATCGCCGGCATGGCCGGTGAGCTGATCGGCAGCATGCGCCAGATCATCTGGGCCATGAACGAGGACCAGAAGAAGATCGAGGACCTCGTGGTCTATGCCACGAACTATGCACGGCAATACGGCGCACAGCATGGTCTGGTGGTGCACATCCATACGCCCGGCCCCTGGCCGGACAGGGAGCTCTCCGCCGAAACGCGCCGCAACGCCTTTCTCATCCTGAAGGAGGCCATGCACAATGTGGTCAAGCATGCCCATGCCCGGGCCGTAAGCATTGGGATGCATTGGAATGATGGCCTGCACATGCACGTGGAGGATGACGGGCAAGGCCTTCCCACGCAGGCGGATGCAGGGCCGGGCAATGGCCTGCGCAGCATGCGCAAACGCGCCGCCACCTCAGGCGGTACCTTCCAGGTGACCACCGAAAAGGGGACGCGTGTAAGCGTGTGGCTGCCATGCTGACCTGTTCGCCTGCCCCATCCAGTACGGTGCGAACGGTTTGAATTTGGTCCGATGGTCCTGCTGCCGACCACTACAACTTATCAACGATCCCTTGCGCATCGCGCTGCCCTTCGCTTAGCTTCCGCGCTCCTTCCGTTCGACGGATGGCCTGATCGGGGCGATGGATCGAGGACCAAGGACAGGTCCTTGTTCGGAAGGGTGTTGTGGGACAGTCGTCATTCTTCAACCCGAAATGCAGCGAATAGAGTACCTCGTCTGGCGTGCAAGCCCCACGTACGCGGGCTTTCACTATTGTGCACCCTTTCCTCGCCTCTTACCCAGGTGAGCCCAGCCCCAACCCTTACCAACCCTCAACCCCATGCAGATGTCCCGTATACCTTTCATCAGCACCCTACCCGGTGCCAATACAGGTTCGCAGCCGGTGGTATCAAGTCTCCCGGCATCATTTACCCACCACATACGATTAGCGTTGCTGGTGGGCCTTTCGCTTCTCGCTGGAGCCTTGATGGTCGTCCAGGCCGCGATCATCACCGTGCTACCTGGTTCGGGTACTTCCTCTGAGAATGGCCGTGCACCTCAAGGAAGCCGGTTGTTCATCAATTCGACCTACATCATCACACCAGCGGAAATGACCGCCTCCGGTTTTGGTGCGGACCTGGTCACCTCCATCGGCTGGAACTACACGGCCACCACCAATGCCCCAACGGGTCAGAACATATCCACCTCAGGCAACTTAAAGGTCTATCTCCAGACCACCTCGGATGTGACTTATACCAAAGGGACCGTGTTCAGTACGGTGGGCATGACGAAGATCATTGATGCCGTGATCACCCTGCCTGTCGGCGTACCATTCACCATCGACGTACCTACCGGCGGCCCTGGAACGCTCCCGTTCAATACGGTGGCCGGCAGTGGGGTCTATGTTGCCTTTGAGTATCAGACGACATCAACCCTGGCGACCTTTCCAGCACCCGGTATGGTATGCACCAGTGTACTCGCTTCAAGCGTGGGCACCTATCAAAGCCAGACAGCCAACGGGACAGCCATGGGTCTAAGTGCGTTCCGCGCCGAGACCCGTTTCGGGAACTCACAGGTGGACCTCGCTGCTGTTACTGACGTATATGCCTTGGGCAGCACGGCCATCCCTTTTGGCAATCCGCAGCCCCTCAGCGCGCGTGTGGCCAACGTTTCCGGTGCGTTCCAGTCCTTCAATGTGGATTTTGAGGTAAGGGAGAAAGCCACCAACACCCTGCGCTTCAGCCAATCTGTGCCCGTTGGCCTGCTGGCCAATACCAGCCTGCTCGTTACGGCCACCGGATGGAACCCCACTCTTACCGAATTGGATACCGTGATCGTCTCCATTCCTCCGCTCCCCACGGAGAACGCATTGGCCAACAACAGTAAAGGCTATCGCCATAATGTGACCCCCAACCTGATGGCCTATGCCACGAACCTGCCTGCATCGGGCAGTGTGGGCTACAATACGGGTTCGGGTTTGCTCGTGAACCGATATGAACTGTCCGGGTGCACCCGTGTGGATGCCGTGCAGGTCTGGCTAGTGGATGTGAACAGCATTGGGAACACCGTATACGCGGTGGTATTGAACAGTGCCGGAACGGTGGTGGCTACCTCCAGCAACCTTGTGGTTGGTGCGGGCAATATCAATGGCTACCACACCTTTACGATCAACACGCCTCCCACCTTCACGAATGAGACCGTGTATATCGGACTGGCTCAGACAGCCACCATTGGCCTGGGCTATTTCCCCATGGGCACACAGGCTGAACCCAGCCCAACTCGTCCGAATGCGTTCTATGGCAATATCCCGCTTGTTGGTGGTCCTCCGGTCAACTTCACCACACTGGGCCGCTGGATGTTGAACGCTGTACTTACGCCACTCTCCACAGCTCCCACCGCTTCAGGCGGTGGCACCATCTGCGAAAATGCGAGCACCTTGTTGAGCGTGTCCGGTGGAAGTCTATCCGCCACCGGTACCTGGCAGTGGTATTCGGGCACCTGCGGCGGCACACCAGTTGGTTCAGGAGCATCGATCAACGTGAGCCCTGGCCTGGGCACCACGGACTACTTCGTACGGTCTGAGGATGTGTGCAATGCCACCACCTCCACCTGCGCACAAGTCTCGGTCAACGTGCTGCCCAACTTCACCTGGCATCCGGATGTGGACGGGGATGGGTTCGGCGACCCGAACTTCCCAGTGGTGAATTGTGTCGCCCCTCCGGGTCATGTGCTGGACAACACCGACCTGTGCCCCACCGACCCGAACAAGATCGCCCCGGGCCTGTGCGGCTGCGGCGTGTCGGATACGGACAGTGATTCTGATGGCACACCCGATTGCAACGACGGCTGCCCGCTCGATCCGAACAAGAGCGCACCCGGTGTGTGCGGCTGTGGCAACCCCGAACCGGGCACGGCCTGCAACGATGGCAATCCATCCACCATCAACGATGTGATCACGCCTGCCTGCATCTGCCTGGGCACACCGCCTGCCATTTGCACCCAGAACGAGGTGACCCTGACCCTGGAGACCGACAACAAAGCGATCGAGACAAGCTGGGAGATCGTTCCGGGTGGAGGCGGCGCTTCGCTCTGCTCCGGATCGGGTTACCCGGACAACAGCACCGTAACGGAGTTCTGCTGCCTGCCCAACGGCTGCTATGACCTGCGCGTACTGGACAGCTTTGGTGATGGCATGTGCTGCGCCTTTGGCACCGGGGGCTACGTGCTGCGCAACAACCAGGGCCGGCGCATCATCGACAACGACAACGATGGGGCGTTCACCAACGTCAGCCAGGTCGCCAATTCGTTCTGTGTGCCCATTGGAACGGACGGTCTTGTGGCCTCAAGCTGCGACGTGGAAACACTGACCTCATCCTCTGTGGTCCAGGCGCAGAGCAATGTGGCGGTGACCTCAGCCTTCAACACCACCCCGGGCAATTCCGGCTACCAGTTCTGGTTCTTCAACCCGGATGGTGGCTACAGCCGGCGAGTGCTGCAGACGCACAGTGCCCCCGGTGCGGCCTGGCCTCCGGCCACCGCACCTGCCTTGCGCGCCTCCTACCTGCGCATTGGTGATGTCACAACGAACCCCATCCCGAGCCAGGTACTCCTGAACATCCGTGTGCGGGCCTTGGTAAGCGGTGTGTTCTATGAATTTGGCTCGGCCTGCCGTGCCAAGGTGGACCCCGTGGCCAACTGTGCGCCCACCCAACTGACCACCACCGCCAATCCCGCCGTTTCGTGTGGAGCCACCAACATCAACATCACCACCGCTGGCGCACAAGGCAGCTTTGTGTATGCGGATGCCATCACCATGGCCAATCGGTACCAGTTCGAGTTCACGCGTAGCGGCCAGACACGTCGCATAGCGAGCAACACCACCTCGGTGAGCGTCGGCGGCCTGGCCACCAACCCTCTGGTTTGCGGGGAGAGCTATGATGTACGTGTGCGGGCCAGCTTCGACTTCGGTATCACCTATTGTGCCTTCGGCCCGGTATGCACCATCACCACGGCGCCCTGCGTGCCCGGTGCGGGCGGTCGTTTGACCGATGCAACTGAGAACACCGACCTGATCCTTTACCCCAACCCGAACCGCGGCGACCAGCTGACAGTACTGCTCACCGGCATTGGCGAACAGGAACAGCAGGTGCAGTTGGACCTCATCGATGTGCATGGACGTGTGGTGCTGACCCGCACCTATGTCACCGGTGAAGCGCTGAACACATTGGTGGACCTCGGCGGGGGCATGGCCTCGGGCCTGTACACCGTGAACGCCACCATCGGCACGCAGCGGTGGAGCCAGCGCTTGGTCGTTCAATAGCGTGCTCCAGTCTTCGTCTTTGGAAGCCCCCCCGATCCATCGGGGGGGCTTTCTGCTTGGCATGGAACCACTGATCGTACGCGATCGGAGCGGATGGTTGCCCGCACAAGTTTTCAACAGCACTATGCGCACTACTTGCGCACAGCCCCCCTCTTCCCCTAGCTTGGCCAACCCCTAACCCTATTCGGCCTTCTTTGGAAGGTCTGACCCGAAATGACCGGCCTTGGGGCCTTTTCAGAAACAGCATGCAACTCCTGCGTGAAGGCATGGGAGCGCCTGTCCTGTAAGACAAGTCGGCCATGTCCGAATGATCCTTGCGCGTTGCGCTGACACCAGAACCCGAACACGATCACCAATCACCACGACCCATGAACTGTAAGTACACCACACGCCCCGGCGGACGCACACGCACCGGTTGGTTGAAGCAGGCCCTGCTGATGTGCGCAATGGCGCTGTTCGGATCGGCGCAGGCGCAAGTAGACGTGACCGCCTCGGGCGGGACCGCGTTCGCGACGTATGCGAATCTGAACGGCGCGTTCGTTGCGATCAATGCCGGCACGCATACCGGTGTCATTACCATCGACATCACAGCCAGCGTCGTCGAAGCCGGTGCCTGTGTTCTGAACAGCAGTGGTGCCGGTAGCGCGAGCTATACCTCCATCCTGTTGCGGCCTACGGTGGATGGTGTGACAGTGAGCGGCGCCACCCTGGCTGGTCGCGGCTTGATCGAGCTGAATGGTGCGGACAACGTGACGATCGACGGGGATAATCCGAACACGCCCGGCATCAACCGCAACCTGACGCTGACGAATGCGGCGGCCAATACGCTCAACTATACGTCCGTGGTCCGCCTGGCGACCAGTACCCTGATCACGAGTGTCAATGACATCATCATCCGGAACTGCATCATCAATGGCAGTGCCACCGGGCTGAACACGGGTACGAACCAGACTTCCACATCCCCCATGGGCACCACCTATGGTATTGTGGCTGCCGGCGGAGCCAGCACGGTAGCTGCGACCACCGCGCCCTCGGCACTCGCCAGCAATGCCACCAACATGGCCACTGGGCAAACGGCCAATAACTTCCTGGTGGACAATTGCGCCATCAATGCCTGTGGCCGGGCCATCAGCGCACAAGCCACTGCATTGGGTGTTTTCGGTGGGCCCAATAGCCTGCGGATCACCAACAACCTCGTGGGTAACCCGACAACTGGTGCCACTACACAGGTCTACGCCTTTGGCATCAACGTGAGTGGCTACACGACAGGGTCTTTGATCAGCGGGAACACCGTCTATGTCGAAGGGCAGATCGGCACCTCCACTGCGGCCATTGCGCTTGGCTTGATCTCGGCTGTGGGAAACAACATGATCGTGGAGAACAACAAGGTCCTGCGCAAACATCAACGCAATACGGGTTGGTGGGGAAGCACAGGGATCAACCTTGCGGGTGGCAGCTCACCCGTTGGTGTCGTTGTGCGGAACAATTTCGTAGCCAATGTGAACAACGATCTGAGCGGTTCCTCCCTGAGTTCCACTTTCGGGACCTACGGGATACGCATCGCCGCTGGAACAGGATGGTCGGTATACCATAACTCAGTGAATCTGTACGGACCAGTTCTGGCAGGTACCGGTCAGGGCTTGAGCGCCGCCCTGATCATGACCGCCACTTCGCAGACGAACTGCGATATCCGGAACAACATCCTGAGCAATACACTTTCGGGCGGGGGGGCTTCATCCACACATGCCAGTCTTGCCCTGCCGTTGAGCGGTACGGCGGCCATGAACCTCAATTTGAACAACAATGCCTACTACTGCAATGTCGGTGCGAATGCCGGTATCCTGCAGGTTGGCACGGCCTTCGCCGCAGCAAATCTGTACACTGCAGCCAATTTCAATGCTGGCGCCACCACCCCCAGTACGAATTCACGTGCATACACCAGCGTTCTGAGCGGTTCCGGCAACAATGACAACGCAAGCTTCGCGAGTTCAGCAGCGGCACCGTTCCTGAGCAATACGGACCTTCACATTGACGGCACTGCACCTGGTGCTGCACCCTTGAACGCCTCGGGTGCCACTGGCTTGGGCCTCCTTTTCGACATTGACGGAGACTTCCGCGGCACACCTCCGGAGATCGGTGCGGACGAGTTCAACCCCGCCCCCTGCGCCAGCCCTTCAGCCAGCGCCACGGTGCAGCAGGATTGTGCCCTCAACCAGTATTTCGTCAACGTCACGGTCACCAGCCTGAATGGTGCGCCCAGTGTGGATGTGGTGAGCAACTACACCGGTAATCCTGGAGCCGACCTCGGGGTGGGTACCGGAACTTACCAGATCGGGCCCTTCCCCAGCAATGCGAACGTCACTGTGTCGGTGCTGCACAACGGGAATCCTGTTTGCGACCTCAACCTGGGCCAGTACAACTATGATTGTTCGGTGTTCGGGCAGAACGCGTTGAGCTTTGACGGCGTGGATGACCGCGTGAACTGCGGTGATGCCGCCTCTGTGCAGATCACCGGCAACCAGATCACGCTTGAGGCCTGGATCTATCCCACGGCATGGCGCGCGAGCTCCTTCGAAGGGAGCATCATCAACAAGGAACCCGGTGGCAATGGTGGATACATGATCCGCTGCGGCAACAACGGCCAGATGAGCTTCAACTTCGGTGCGGCCAGCGGCTGGGTGGAACTGCAGACCGCCACAGGCACCTTCACCCTGAACAACTGGCAGCATGTAGCCGCCACCTACGATGGTGCCAACATGCGCATTTACAGGAACGGGGTGCAGGTGGCTTCACAGGCCGCCACCGCCTTGATCGGTCCTGCGCCTGGCCAGCAGTTGACCATCGGCAACTGGTCGCAGACCAATGCGCGTGGTTTCATTGGCAAGATCGACGAGGCGCGCGTTTGGAACGTGGCGCGCTCTGCAGGTGACATCGGGGCATTCCAGATGCAACAGCTCTGTGGCACGGAACCCGGTCTGGTCGCCTATTACGCGTTTGACCAGGGCGTGGATGGCGCCAACAATGCCGGGGTGACCACCTTGAACGATGCCACACCCAACCTGAACAATGGCACACTGCTCAATTTCGCCCTGAACGGGCCCACCTCGAACTGGGTATTGGGCAAGACGGGGGTCAACCCTTGCTCAGTGTGCGCGGGCACCCCGACCGCCGGAGCGATCACAGGCAATGGCAACGCCTGTACTGGCGTAAGCAATTCCCTTACCCTATCGGGCGCCACCTTTGGCATCGGCATCACCCTGCAATGGAAGTATGGACCGGTAGGTGGTCCGTACACCAACCTGCTCGGCACCACCTTGGTGCAGAACACCAGTGGCCTCCCTGTCGGCACTTGGGAAGTGGTGGTGGATGTGACCTGTAGCGCTGGCCCAAGCACATCCACGACTTTGCCTTTCGCCCTCACGGTGAACGCCACACCTACGGCTACCGCCTCCGCTGGTCCCGCCTGCCTGGGTCAGCCGCTGAACTTCACGGGCACCACGGATATCGGCACCAGCTTCCTGTGGACCGGTCCTTCTGGCTTCAACAACACCAACCAGAACCCGACCATCGCCAGCCTGGCCGCCGCCAACAACGGCACCTACACTTTCGTGGCCACCGCGAATGGTTGTAATAGTGCGCCTTCCACGGTTTCCATCAGCGGCAGCGTTTCTCCGTCGCTCGGCCCCGTGACCGCTTCACCAGCAGTTATTTGCCCCGGTGGGTCCAGCCAGTTGAACGCTTCGGCTACCGTGCCCACCCTGGCGAACCAGATGGTCTTCGCCCACACCACCGGTGCAGCACTTGACCCCATGACCGGCGCGACGAACCTGCTCACCGCCGCGAATGACGACTCGCCCAGCGGTCTGGCCCCCATCGGCTTCACGTTCAATTTCAATGGATCGGGCCATACCCAGTTCTCCCTCACGCCAGATGGTTTCCTGAGGCTGGGGAGCGTGGCAGCCGTTGCCCAGTTCACCAATTCGGTTACCAGCACCACGAACAACCCGAACATCTACCCCTATTGGGATGATGTGGCCTTGGGTGGAGCAGGCCTGGGTGGTTATGTGCGCTACTTGACCGATGGCGTGCCTGGCAACCGCATCCTCAAGGTCGAGTGGTTCGTGACCATTCCACGCAACCTTACCGGCACACCGAACAGCACCTTCCAGTGCTGGCTGTACGAAGCGAACAACCGGATAGAGTTCCGCTATGGCACCATGGCCGCATCAGCCATGTCGGCCAGCGTGGGCATCACGGCTGGTTCAAGCAACTACCAGAGCGTCACCATTGCAACGAATACGGTAAGTACCACTGTGGCGAATGACGCCAACGGTGGTCAACCACCTGCTGGTACGATGTATTCCTTCACCCCCATCAGCATTTCGAGCCTGAACTGGTCGCCCGCCACCTACCTGGACAACCCGGGCATCCTCACACCTTTTGCTTCCGGTGTGACCCCGCCCGTGACCTACACCTTCACCGCTACAGCCAGCAATGGTTGCGCAGCGAGCGGTACGGCCACTGTGGCGCTGGACAATACGGATACCGACGGCGACGGCACCATCGACTGCTTTGATGGCTGCCCCACCGATCCCAACAAGATCGCCCCGGGCCAGTGCGGCTGCGGCGTGCCGGATACGGATACCGACGGTGATGGCACTGCCGATTGCAACGATGGCTGCCCGCTCGATCCCAACAAGATCGCACCTGGCCTCTGCGGATGCGGTGTGCCTGATACGGATACCGACGGTGATGGCACACCCGACTGCAACGACGGCTGCCCGCTCGACCCCAACAAGATCGCACCGGGCATCTGCGGCTGCGGCGTGTCTGATGTGGATACCGATGGTGATGGCCTGGCGGATTGCATCGACAACTGCCCCTTGGTGCCCGGGGTGATAGGCAGCCCCTGCGATGATGGCAACCCCCTTACCATTGGCGACGCCCTCGATGCCAACTGCGTGTGCGTAGGCATTGCCTGCCCCACCAATCCCGTGACCCTGGAGCTGACCACCGACGCGAATGGCAGCGAGACCTCCTGGGAGATCGTGCCCAGCGGTGGTGGAGCGCCGATCTGCAGTGGCAGCGGCTTCTCGGATAACAGTTTCGCCGTAGGAGGCTGCTGCCTGCCCACAGGCTGCTTCGACCTGCGCGTGTTGGACAGCTTCGGTGACGGCATGTGCTGCGCCAACGGGCTGGGCGGTTATGTGCTGCGCACGGGCGCTGGCAAGCGTATCATCGACAACTTTGCCGATGGTTCCTTCGGCTCCGTAAGCCAGGCGGGCAATTCCTTCTGCCTGCCCATCGGCACGGATGAACTCGTGGCCACGTCCTGCGACCGCACGGACCTGATCGCCAGCAGCGTGATCCAGGTGACCCCGAACCCGGCCGTGACGAGCGGCTACCAAGCTGCGAACTCCGGGACCGGATATCAGTTCTGGATCTTCAACCCGGATGGTGGATACAGCCGCCGCGTGTTCCAGAGCCACAATGCACCGGGAACAGCATGGCCCCTTGGCACACCGAACGGCGAGAAGTGCTCCTTCCTGCGCCTCGAATTCCCCACACAACCAGTGCCCAGCTTCACCCTGCTGAACGTGCGCGTACGCAGCCGTCTCAATACCGTGTATGGCGAGTTCGGCCCGGCCTGCCGCATGTTCCTCGACCCCACTGCCGGCTGCACCACCACCCAGCTCACCAGCACACCGAACCCGATCGTTTCCTGCGGAGCCACGGGTGTAACGCTGGACATCCAGCAGGGCAGCACCATCTGGGCGGATGTAGTACCGCTGGCGAACCGCTACCGCTTCAGCTTCACAGCCCCGGGCTATCTGCGCAACATTGTAAGCCCCAACCGCAGTTTGGTGGTGGCCGGATGGCAGACCAATCCGCTCCAGTGCGGTGTCACCTACGATGTGCAGGTGCGTGCAAGCTTCGACAACGGAGCCACCTACTGTCCCGCAGGTCCGGTCTGCCAGGTGAGCATCGTGCCGTGCAACCCGGCCGCAGCCGGGCGCACCGTGGACCAGGGTGGTGTGGCCTTGGGCGTGTACCCCAACCCGAACCGTGGCGACCTGGTGACCCTGCAACTCAGCGGACTGCCAGAGACCGAGCAACAGGTACAGGTGGAGATCATGGATATGCATGGCCGCATGGTGGTGACCCGCTCCTATGCCGCCGCCAGCCTGCTCAACACCACCATCGACCTGGGCGGCTCGCTCGCCAGCGGTCTGTATAACGTGAACGTGACCTTCGGCACCGAGCGCCTCAGCCAGCGCCTGGTGATCCAATAAGGCACCGGCGCACGGCGCCCACCTCCAGTGAAAGCCCCGCCCGATCCTTCGGGCGGGGCTTTTGCGTGAAGCGTTCCCGTCGTACGGCTCATGCCGTTGGGGTTGCCTTTAGAAGTTATTAACAGCGCCTTTCGGAATACTTGCGCAATGGGTACCGCTTCGCGTAGCTTGGCCAACCCCAAGTCCCGAATGCTCGCCGCCACCCCCGGTGTTCCGATCCTGAAGAGGATGTCCCTTCACAAAAGCCACGTCGGCATTGTGAATGGTCGCATCCATCCTTGATCTGAGCCACGCGCGAACGGCAACACGAACGAATCAACCGATCATCGATCACCAATCACCAAGACCCCATGAACTGTAAGTACACTACATGCCCCGGCGGACGAACACGCTCCGGGTGGTTGAAGTCGGCCCTGCTGGGAGCCGCATTGGCGCTGTTCGGCACGGTGCAGGCGCAGGTGGATGTGAATGCCACGGGCGGCACCCCGTTCGCCACCTATGCGAACCTGAACGGCGCATTTGTGGCCATCAATGCAGGCACGCATACAGGGGACGTCACGATCAACATCACCGCCAGCGTCGTAGAGGCAGGTGCCTGTGTGCTGAACAGCAGTGGTTCAGGCAGTGCCAGCTACACCTCGGTGCTGATCCGTCCGACCGCGGACGGCGTCACCGTGAGCGGTGCGACCGTGGCGGGTCGTGGTCTTGTGGAATTGAACGGTGCGGACAATGTGACCATTGACGGGGACAACCCCAACACGGGTGGCACGAACCGCAACCTCACCTTCGCAAACACCGCCGCCACTGCCACCAACTATACCTCAGTGATCCGCGTGGCAACGGCCACCGGGAACCTCACTGCGAATGACAACACCATCCGGAACTGTATTCTGAACGGTAGTGCGACCGGGCGCAACGGCGGTGGCTTCACAAGCACCACAGCTGCGGAGAACACAACCTTTGGCATCCATGTTGGGCCGAACGGTGCTGTACCTCCCGCAGCCCCGACCGCCATCACCTCAGTTACAGGTGCAATGGCCGCCAGTACCACCGCCAACAACCTGCTCATCACGAACAACGTGATCAATTCCTGTGCACGTGGTGTATCCGCACTTGGCGCCACCGCAGCCTCGATGAGCAACCTGGTCATCACCAATAACCTCATTGGTGATCAAGCCACGGACAACACGGCATCCAATCCTCCATACACCTCCCCAGCAACCACGGTTTATACTCGCGGTATTGTAGTTCAGGGCTTGACGGGATTGACATGCACGGGTAACACCGTGAAGAACATCCTTAGCTATGTGAGCACACCCCGTAACGGGATCGAACTGACAACGGCCGTGGCTGGTGTGGTGAACATCAGCTCCAATACGATCGAGTCAGTGGGACAGAATGGAACTGGCGGCAATATCGTCAGCGGCATCGTGGTATCCTCAGCGACGGCAGGTTACACGGTGTCCCAGAATACCGTGACCAACATCAGGATGCTCGGATCAAGTTCCTGTCAGGGCCTTAACCTTAGTCATTCGGGGCCTTCTGCCATCGCAGAGCGGAACACCATTCTTAAGGTGATCAATGACAATACCGCAACCTACGGAGCGTATGGCATCAACGTTCTTGCGGGGAGCAATGTCGCAGTGCGTAACAACTGCGTGCGTGAGGTGTACAATAACCAAGTGGCGGGCACGGGGGGGTTCGGCACCACCTTCGGGGCCTATGGTATTCGCGTAGCCGCTGGCACGGGCCACCAGATCCATCATAACACGGTCCACCTGGCTGGCGTATTACCTGGGTCCACCAGCACCAACTTGGTGACTTGCCTTGTGGTTCTTGGTACCGGCCAGACCGGCTTGGACGTCCGCAATAACATCTTCAGCAATGTGATGACAGGAGGTAATCCTGCGGGATTCAACAGCACGCATTCCTGCATCTACCTGCCCAGCGGAGCCACGGTGGCCATGAACCTGACCTTGAACAACAATGCCTACTACCAAGGTGGTGAGGCGTGGAGCACCCTTGCGCAAGTGGGTATCACATTAGGTGCAGGTATCTACACAGCCGCTAACTTCAATCCTGGTGCCACCAGCCCTGCTGCAAACCTGCGCGCATACACCAGTCCGTTAAGTGCAGCAGGCACGAACGATAACGCAAGCTTCGCCACGACCAACCCGGTTCCTTTGGCTTCTGGCTGTGGAGTGGATGTGTCTTTGGCGACCGCAGCCCTTCCGTTGTTCCAGACCGGTGCGAATGTGGGTGTTGCTGTTGACATCAACGGTGATCCTCGTGGTGCGACGCCTTGTATTGGTGCTGACGAGTTCACCCTGCCGAATTGCGCCAGCGCCATCGCAGGAACTATTTCGGGTACAGGCACGGCTTGCCAAGCGGCGAGCAACGTTCTTAGCCTTTCCGGCCAGACTCAAGGTCCTGGCATCAGCTATCAGTGGGCCTACGGCCCGGTAGGTGGGCCTCATCTCAGCAACCTGGGCACGGCGGCCAGCCAGAACACCAATGTGATCCCAGCCGGTTCGTGGGAGGTTGTTTGCACGGTCACCTGTGCATTCTGTGGACCTTGCAGTGCAACGACCGCTCCCTTTGCTGTGACCATCAATGCCCAACCGGCGGTTCTTGTGAACCCGTCAAGCGCATCCTACTGCGGAGTGACCCCCGTCACGCTCACCGCATCAGGTGCTAGCACTTATTCCTGGGCTCCTGGTGCCGGATTGAGCGCCACGACCGGTGCTTCAGTGGATGCCACTCCTGCCGGCAATACGACCTACACAGTGACCGGCACGGACGGTATCGGATGTACCAACACGGCAACCGCAGTGATCCTGTCCAGCACCAATCCGGTGATATCGGCCAGCGCCACCCCCAACCCCGTATGTGTGGGTGATAACTCTCAGCTGCTGGTGACCACACCGGTGCCGGGTGCGTACTGCGCCAGCACACATGCCAGCGGCTGCAGTGGTGACCAGATGGCCAATGTCGTGCTGAATACATTGGTCAATGCCACCGGAACCACCGTTTGCAACAGCCCTACACGATACCAGTATTTTGCTGGTTCGCCCACGACTACCCTGACAGCCGGCAGCACGTACACGCTCTCGATCACATTCGGACCGGATGGCAATCAGTATTTCGGTGCATGGATCGATTACGACAATGATGGTGTGCTTGCCGCATCCGAAGTGCTTGGTCTTTCTGGCAATGCGGGTGCGAACGGCACCATCGGTGTGACCTTTACAGTGCCGCTTTCAGCCACCAACGGAGTTCGCCGCCTGCGTATCGTGGGTGGCAATGATGCCCCTGTTCTGGCAACGCAGGCCTGTGGCGCGTCCTCCAGCGGCTGGGGAGAAACGCAGGACTATGATGTGACCATATCAGGTGGCTTGGAGTCATACACCTTCGCTTGGACCCCCGCCACCTACCTCAGCAGCACCACCATCGCCAACCCCGTGGCCACCAACGTGACCACGGCGGAGACCTACACCGTGACGGTGACCAACGCCGCCGGATGCTCTTCCACGGGTAACGTTGCGCTTGCACTGCTCACGGACATCCCTGCAGCCCCCACCGTATCGGCCACGCCGGCCACGGTATGCCCGGGCGGGAACAGTCAGTTGAACGCCTCTGGTGCGGGTCCCACCCTTGAGATCACGCTGACGGCCACGGCCACATTCCAGGATGAGATCAGCTGGACGTTGACCAACTCCCTGGCACAGGTGATCGCTTCGGGTGGTCCCTACTTCTCCTCACCGAACGTGATCTCCATTCCGAACCCCACTGGTTCACCTTTCACGTTCTTCCTGGAGACCCAGGGGACGTGGAACGACAATGCAACTGATTACCTGATCAAGTGCGGAGGTACCACCATCCTTTCCGGATCGTTGGCCGGTGGTTTGACTTTCACGTCGGCACCCTTGGCCTGTGCTGCCAGCTATACCTATGCCTGGAGCCCTGCCACCTTCCTGAGCAACGCTTCGATCGCGAACCCTGTGGCGAGCGGTGTGACGAGCACCACTACCTACACGGCTACGATAACAAATGCGTCGGGCTGCTCAGCCAACAGCACCGTCACAGTAACCGTGGACCCGAACGCCATACCGCAGATCGCATCAGTGACCGCCACGCCAGCCGTGGTGTGCCCGGGTGGGAATAGCGATCTGAACGTGGCATTGGTAGCTCCTCCATTGAGCTATTGCGCGGCCACACATACGTTCGGCTGCGGTAGTGGTGATGAGTATATCTCGAACGTCACCTTCGCCTCGATCAATAACAGCAGTACCTGCGCGCAGAACGGCCCCGGTCAGTTTACGGACTATACCTCAATTAGCACGTCCGTAACGGCTGGTGGTGTATTGGCTGTATCGGTCGGAAATCCGAACTGGTTCTCGGGTGATCTCTGCCGGGTGTACATCGACTGGAACCAGAATGGTGTTTTCGATGTGCCTGCTGAGGAGACCATCCTGAGCGGTACCACGCTGTTCACAGGTAACATCAACGTGCCTCTGTCTGCGTTGAATGGTTCAACCCGGATGCGTGTACGGCTCACCTATACGTCGGGTATGGCACCTTGCGGCGTGGCCCAATATGGCGAGACCGAGGATTATACCGTGAACGTGACCGGCGGTGCAAGCCCCTCAGGATTCACATTCTCATGGTCACCAGCCACCTACCTGAACAACACGGCGATCGCCAACCCGCAGGCCACCGGTGTGGCCACGGCCACCACTTACACGGTCACCGTTACGGACCTGAACGGTTGTTCCAACACCGGCACGGTGGCCGTTGCGCTGGAAACACTTGATACCGATGGCGATGGCACCGTGGATTGCCTGGACGGCTGCCCGCTCGACCCCAACAAGATCGCCCCGGGCCAGTGCGGCTGCGGTGTGCCTGATACGGATACCGACGGTGACGGCACTGCCGATTGCAACGACGGCTGCCCCAATGATCCCAATAAGATCGCCCCGGGCCAGTGCGGCTGCGGTGTGCCAGACACAGATACTGATGGTGACGGCACCGCCGATTGCAATGACGGCTGCCCCAACGATCCTAACAAGGTCGCCCCAGGTATTTGCGGCTGCGGTGTAAGCGATGTGGATACCGACGGTGATGGCACGGCTGACTGCAACGACGGCTGCCCGCTCGATCCCAACAAGATCGCCCCGGGTATCTGCGGATGTGGTGTGGCCGATACGGATACCGATGGCGATGGCACAGCTGACTGCCTCGACGGCTGCCCGCTCGACCCCAACAAGATCGCGCCCGGACAGTGCGGTTGCGGCATTGCGGATACCGATACCGATGGCGACGGCACGGCTGACTGCATCGACGCCTGCCCGAACGACCCCAACAAGATCGCTCCGGGCCAGTGCGGCTGCGGTGTGGCTGATACGGATACCGACGGTGACGGCGTGGCGGATTGCATCGACTCCTGCCCGCTGGTACCTGGCCAGATCGGCTCGCTCTGTGATGATGGCGATCCCCTGACCATCAACGACCAGCTCGACGCGAATTGCAATTGCGTGGGCATCAATGTCTCATGCAACGACAATCCGGTGGTGCTCACCCTGAACACCGATGCCAACGGTGCGGAGACCAGCTGGGAGATCGTTCCCCAAGGTGGTGGTACACCGGTTTGCCAGGGCTCCGGCTATGCCAGCAGCAGCACCATCTTCGCTGACTGCTGCCTGCCGAACAACTGTTATGACCTCTTCGTGTACGACAGCGCCGGCGACGGCATGTGCTGCGCCAATGGCAATGGTGGCTGGGTCCTTCGCAACGGTGCCAACCAGCGCATCATCGACAACTTCGGTGATGGTGCCTTCGGATCCGTGGCCCAGTCGCCCAACGGCTTCTGCGTACCGATCGGCACGGATGCCCTGGCACCCAACAGCTGCGACCTGGAGACCCTGATCAGCAGCAGCGTGCTGCAGGTGCTGGACAACCCGCTGGTGAGCGGCAACTACAACCCCAGCAACAACATCACGGGTTACCAGTACTGGATCTTCAACCCGGATGGGGCATACAGCCGCCGGATCTTCCTGAGCCATCAAAACCCCGGCTCCGGCAATCCTTCCGCGCCGAACCCACTGAAGTGCTCCTACTTGAAGATCAGCGAGGTGACCCCGAACCCGGTGCCCACCTTCACACTGCTGAACATCCGTGTACGCAGCCGCATCAACGGAGCTAACACCGAGTTCGGTCCGGCATGCCGCATGAGGCTTGACCCCACCGCTGGTTGCACCACCACCTCGCTCACCACCGTGGCCAACCCCGTGGTGTCCTGCGGAGCCATCAACGTGGCCCTGGACGGTGGTCCGAACGCGAACGTGTACGCCACGCCGGTGGCTCTGGCCAACCGCTACCAGTTCGAGTTCACACGCCCTGGTTACCTGCGTCGTGCGGCCTCACCGGTGAACGGCATCACGCTGTCCATCTGGGCGACCAACCCGCTGCAGTGCGGCCAGACCTACGACGTGCGCGTGCGCATCAGCTTCGACAGCGGTGTGACCTACTGTGCATGGGGACCGGCCTGTCAGCTGAGCACCGTACCCTGCTCGCCGTCCGCACAGGGCCGCGACCTGGCCAACGGCAACGGCATGGAGCTCACCGTTTACCCGAACCCCACCCGCGATGGCCAGGTGTTCGTGAAGCTCACCGGCCTGCCTGAGGAAGAGCAGACCGTGAGCATCGAAGTGCTCGACCTCTACGGCAAGCGCGTGGCCGCCCGCACGGTGCAGTCCAGCCTGCTGTTGAACACCGACCTCGACCTCGGCAGCGACCTCGCCAGCGGCATGTACACCGTTTCCGTGACGACCACGGACGGTATACTGACCCAGCGCCTGGTGGTGAGCCGCTGATCGGCGGAACGACCTTGATGAGAAGCCCCCCGGACCTTCCGGGGGGCTTTTCCTTTTCAGCTGATCGTCCTTCGGATACCTGGCCCAACAGTCACACCTGGCCGTTCTCCCCATACCACCGCGCCCACTTTCAGGCAGACCGGTTTGAGCCTTTCCAGCGTACCTATCGTGCTCAACTGACCAACAGCCCGCCGCTGGTCCATTCGTTCGATCAAACAGCCTGCGGGCTCAGCCCCATCCATGGTCTGCATGTGAACCTGGACCTGTGTCCCCCATATCCATTTTCAGCCCTGCGTGTGCCCTTTCCTTCCTCCGTGATATCTGTGTTCTCCGTGAGAGCCCCGCATGCCCTCCGCGTGCGCTGCGCCCTATGCCTAGGCGAAGCCACTCCGCGCTCCGCCATGGCGCTTCGCGGTGGCACCGTCGGCGGAGCAGGTCTGTGTGAGGTGTGGGGCGGACAGAACCTCCGTGCCCTACGCGTGTGATGCCATCAGGCACCCTCGTGCGGTATTCCTTTCCAACCCGTGGACTTTGAACCGCCTACACGTCGATCTTCACCTTGGCAATGTCATGCGGCCGGCGATGCTCGTTGAGGCGCGACCGGTAGTACCGGATCGTGAGCACAATGGCCGGGGTGCCTACCAGCGTGGGCCAAAGCCAGCGCAATGCGGCAGGCATGAACTCGATGTTCACGGCGGAAAAGGCGGAGACCGTGGCGATGTACCCGGCCAGCATGCCCGTGATATGGTCGAAGAACCACTGGTCGCGGTCCACCGCCCGTTTCATGAACCGGCCTGCCTGCCGCACCACCATCCAGGAGCCAATGCCCCCGAATACGGTGAAGATGATATAGAACGGGCTGGTATCATGCTTCAGCAGCAGACCGGAAACACCCCAGATCAGGAGGCCCGCATTGAAGAGTCCTGCAGTGCCATGCAAAGCCCAGTCCACCCAGGTGGCCAGCTGGCCCTTGTGAAGCCTCTTCAGGTACAGCGCCCTCCAGCCCGAGCCGCACAGGTGCAAACTGAAGACCGCCACCAGGATCATCAGGTAATTGGCCTTGTGCCAAGCCATCCAGATGGCGCTGATGCAGACCACCACCATGGCATACACGAATACGCGCCCCCACCTGCGGTGCCAGCGGCCACCCTTGCGGACCACCAAGGCCAGCGGTGCCGCCACCAAGGCGAGGCTGCCCGCCAGCAGGTGCAAAGTCGCGTCCGGTGCCATGGATCCAAGGGGAGCGCAACACTGCGTATCCCGCAGGTCAAGGTAATGTGAACCGATCGAAAGGGGCCAACCGGGTCCGCGCCCTACTCCACCACAAGTCGGAGCCTCGCGGAGCGTCCGTCGGCATCGGATAGAAGAAGCAGATACGTACCGGGGGCAAGGTCCGGCAACTGGCCGCGGCCAGAGGGGTCAAGGGATAGGGAGCCGCTTACACGACCCAATTGATCTATCACGAATAGGTCCCCCCATACTATTTGTGCAGTTGTCTTCAGGTGGATAAAGGAGCGTGATGCAGTGGGATTAGGGAAAATCGTGATCACTGGGACAAAATTTCTTGATACATCAACTGAGAGGGGGTCGAACCAAGGCGTGATAACCTGGCTAACCGTGAATCCTTGTTGATCTGTTCGAACCACAAGGACCGCACTGGGCCCCGGACCTTGAGGTCCTGTGGTCATGCCTGCGAGCAGGAATCCGCCATTTGCACACACGGCAACAGATACGGCATCATCGTATTCAATGCTGCCGAAGGTGGTGCCATTCTCAAATACGCCTTGCTCATCAGTGAGCATGATGTAAGCATCAACCCCACCTGTGCCGAAGGCCTCGGTCAAGCCTGCGACCACGAGTTTACCATCGCTGCGCTCCCTGACCGCCCGACCCTCGTGCCGACCCTCTTGCGGATATACCTGTTCCCAAAGAAGATCGCCATCGTGACCATTGACCTTCACGATGTGGAGGCTGGGAAAACCAGTATAGCCTGCTGTGACCCCGCAGATCACGATCCCGCCATCCGAAGTGGCGACGATTCCATGCGCCTCATCCTGTTCCGATGTATCAAAGCTTCTGGCCCAATTCAAGCTGCCTGAAGAGTCCAAGCGCAAGAGCATGGATCGGGAGGACTCATTCTCACCGGCGCCAGTGGCGGCGATCGCAGCTCCACCATCCGCCATGGCGGAAATGGCGTTAGCCATGTCGGCCCCCACTCCACCCTCAACGAAAGACCACAAGGGCTCTCCATCCGCATCCAAGGCCATCACCCAGATATCCGACTCTCCGCTTGGTGTGCCATAAGTACAACCCGCTACCAGAAAGCCATCGCCAAGCAAGTCAACGCTATTGAATATGTCCCATTCGGGACCTCCGTATTTACGCTCCCAGAGTATCACCCCATCGGGATCTGTCCTCACCAGCCAACCGTCATAGCCCCCATTCCCTTCACTATTCGTCAGACCAGCGAGTATTACCCCCCCGTCAGGAAGTACACGCAGTTCACGTGCCTCGTCCACACCGGGCCCTCCGAAGGTCCGACTCCATTGCAATTCCCCGTCCTCATCAAGGTATAACAGGTACGCATCCCCCCCACCTGCTCCGAAGCTGCCTGTGGAGCCACACACGACGATGTGGCCATCTGCGGTCTCCTCAACACTATAGCCTTTTTCGAGCCCAAAGGCTCCGTAACTCCTTCGCCATGTTATCTGAGGAAAGGCAGTCCCCTCGATGAACATGAATATCAAAATCGTCATCCAGCTCCATGACCGTCCATACCGCCACATGCCGCCAAGATACCCTCATCGGCTTCTTTGATGAACCTTTGCCCCAATCCACGCGTCACATACCCATGTCCCCCCGCGCCCTCATCAACTTTTCCATCTTCCTGGCCGTGCTGGTGCTCATCGACCTCTATGCCTGGAAAGGGGTGAATGCTGCCCTGGCGGGTCATTCGCTCACGGTCAGGCGAATGCTCCGCCTTGTCTACTGGTCCATTTCCATCGGCCTGCTCGCCACCCTGGTGTGGACCATGCTGGGCATGCAGGACCTGCGGGCCAGGCGCGACCACAGCTACGTCTTCTCCCTGGCGGCCGTCTTCCTCCTTTTCTTCCTGCCCAAGGTGGTGATGGTGGTCTTCCATGGGCTCGATGACCTGTTGCACGCCTTGCGCTGGGTATGGATGAAAGCGACGCCGGCATCCGCCGATGGCTCGGGTGAAACCCTGGACCGTGCCAATTTCCTCAGCCAGCTCGGGCTCATCCTTTCAGTGGTGCCCTTTGCCGGTGTGCTTTACGGTGTCACCAAGGGACGCCGCACCTTCAACGTGGCCCAGGTGCCCATCCGCTCACCCCGATTGCCCGCAGCATTCCATGGGCTGCGCGTGGTGCAGATCAGCGACATGCACCTGGGCAGCTACGGCAACGACCTCTCGCTCGTACAGAACGGTGTGGAGCTCATCAATGCTGCGGAACCGGACCTGGTGCTCTTCACCGGCGATCTGGTGAACGATTTTGCCGATGAGGCCGAGCCCTTTGTGGAACTGCTGGGCAGCATCAACGCCCGCCTGGGCAAGTACTCCATTCTGGGGAACCACGACTACAGCGACTATGCACGGTGGACCGATGCGGATGCAAAGGCCGCGAACCTGACCAAGTTGAAGGAGGTGCATGCCCGCGCAGGTTTCCGTCTGATGTTGGATGAACACGCGACCATTGAACTGAACGGCGAGCGCATCGGCCTGCTGGGTGTGCAGAACTGGGGCCGTCGCTTCCAGCAGTATGGCGACCTAGCCAAGACCGTACGCGGCAGTGAAGCACTTCCCTTCCGCATCCTGATGAGCCACGACCCCACCCATTGGGAGGAGCAGGTCTTGGGCACCGGCATCGACCTTACCTTGAGCGGACATACGCACGGTGCGCAATTCGGTGTGAAGCTCGGCGGCACCACCTACAGCCCCGCCCAATGGGTGTACAAGCACTGGGCCGGGCACTACACCGAGGGCGAACAACAGCTCTATGTGAACCGCGGCTTTGGTTTCATCGGCTTCCCCGGGCGGGTGGGCATGCCCCCGGAGATCACCGTGCTGGAGTTGCAGCGGACCACGGCGTAGCTCAGCCTACGGGAACACCCCCGCCGCCTCTGCCACACACCGGTCCAGTTGAGCCAGGTCCAGCCCCGTGCGGATGCCGCGCTGTTCCAGTTCGTTCACGAACAATTCCATCTGCAGGTTGCCCACCAGGTCGTCCTCGGCCATGGGGCAGCCGCCGTAGCCTTTGATGGCGCCATCGAAGCGACGGCAACCCGCATCCCATGCCGCTTGGGTCTTCACCTTCCAATTGTCCGGCCGGCAATGCAGGTGCGCACCGAACTCCACTTCCGGCAAGGCCGGGACCAGCGCGTTGAACAGGTAGCCGATATCCTCCGGCTTCGCCACACCTACGGTGTCGCTGAGCGCGATGATGCGCACACCCAGCTCCTTCACCAACCGCTCCACCCAGTGCAGGGCCACCTCCGCGTTCCACGGATCGCCATAAGGGTTGCCGAAGGCCATGCTGATGTATACCACCAGTTCCTTGTCAGCCTGCCGCGTGATCTCCGCGATGCGTGCCGTGCGCGCCCATGAGCCCGCGATATCCGTGTTTGTATTGCGCTGCTGGAAGGTCTCGCTGATGCTGAAGGGATAGCCCAGGTAGGTGACGTGTTCCTGCTGTACGGCCTCCTCCGCACCGCGCTCATTGGCCACGATCACCAGCAACTTGCTCCGCGTTACGGACAGTTCCAGCCGGCCCAGCACCTCGGCGGTATCCGCCAATTGCGGAATCGCCTTGGGGCTCACGAAGCTGCCGATATCTATGGTATCAAAGCCCACCTTCAGCAATTCGTTCAGGTAGCGGACCTTCACATCCGTGGGAATGAAGGTGGCAAGGCCCTGCATGGCATCGCGCGGGCATTCGATGAGTTTGATGTCGGACATGGCAGCAAAGGATGGGGATCACGACCGCCTGGCGGCGATCATCAAATACAGCCGCAGATGACGCAAATGGCGCAGATGAAAAACGCCATGTGATGATCGTGGTCGAGTTGTATACCGGAAATGATCTGCGGTCATCTGCGTCATCTGCGGCTTCCTGCTTTCAATTCTTTCGCGCAGCGAACGCTTCGTTGATGCGCTTCAGCAAGGCCGGTCCCTCATACACCAACCCGGTGTACACCTGCACGAGGTCCGCTCCGGCCTCCAGTTTTTCCATGGCCGCATCTGCGCCATCGATGCCACCGACCCCGATGATGACCACGGGCCTGGGTAACCGCTGGCGCAGGTAGCGCACCACTTCGGTGCTGCGGTGGCGTACCGGAGCACCGCTCAGGCCACCGGCACCCATCGCCTCCACCTCGGCAGCAGGTGTGCGCAGCCCGGCCCTTGATATGGTGGTGTTCGTGGCGATCACACCGGCGATGCCGCTCTCCTTCACCACCGCACACACATCGTCCAACTGCGCATCGGTGAGGTCAGGTGCGATCTTGAGGAGGATCGGTCGGGCAGGTTGTGCGGGTTGTGGATCGTGGGTTGAAGGTTGCATGCTCCTCGACTTCAATGCGCGCAGGATCTCCAACAACGGCCCCTTCTCCTGCAGTTCCCTCAAGCCCGGTGTGTTCGGGCTGCTCACGTTCACCACGAAGTAGTCCACGACCTCATACAGCGCATCGAAACAGATGAGGTAGTCCTGGACCGCCAGCGCGTTGGGCGTGTCCTTGTTCTTGCCGATGTTGCCACCGACGATAAGACCCTTGGGGCGCTTGCGCAATCTGCGCGCAGCCGCATCCACGCCGCCATTGTTGAAGCCCATCCGGTTGATGAGCGCACGGTCGGCGGGCAGGCGGAACAGGCGCGGCTGCAGATTGCCGGGTTGCGGTCGCGGTGTCAGTGTACCCACCTCCACAAAACCGAAGCCCAGCTTCGCCAGCGCATGCACGTGTTCCGCATCCTTGTCCATGCCGGCGGCCAGGCCCACGGGTGAAGGAAAGCGCAGGCCCATGACCTCCACGGCCGCCTCTTTCGGCGGGCGGGCTCCACCGGCCAATGCCAGCGCTCCGGGCACGCGGACGGCGGCTTTGAGCAGGCCGAATGTGAGGTGGTGCGCCCGCTCGGGTGCCAGGCGGAACAATAGCGTACGGAGCAGCTTGTACATGCGGGGGCCAAAGGTAGGCGGGGCCTGCGGCGTATGTTTGGACGCATGGGCACGGCCATCACCAAGAGCGCGACCACCGACGAGGCTCCGGCCTGCCTGAATTGCGGGAGCACGCTGGGGCCGGATGCCCGTTACTGCGCCCATTGCGGCCAAGCCACCGTTGACCAGCAGCGACCTGTCACGGCGCTCGTTGGCGAATTGCTCACCTCCTTGTTCAGTCTGGATGCCAAGCTCTGGTCCACGCTCGGCCTGCTCCTGTTCAAGCCCGGACAGCTCACCGCGCGTTACCTGGCCGGCCGGCGGCGTGCGCAGGTACCCCCCTTGCGCCTTTACCTCTTCATCAGCCTGGTGTACTTCATTCTAACAGGGGTCCAGGTGGACCGCCAGTTCCGCAAGCTCGCCGAGGACGAGTCCCTGGGTCCGGGCCAGGCCTTGCAGGAGACCGACACGTTGAACTTCCTCGATCTCCAGGTCACCGTGAGCGGTGCGCGCCAGGCGGCCCTGATGACCCCGGCACAGCGCGACTCGATGCTGCTGGCCGATGGGCACGAGCCCAACCTGCTGAACCGCTTCATGCTCAGCCGCGCGCCAAGGCTGGCGGACCTGAACGGCATCGAACGGCTCACCGTGCGCACGTTGCAGTATTTCTCCTATGCGCTCTTCATCCTCATGCCCGTGCTCGGCTTTGTGCTGTGGCTGTTTTTCAAGCGTGCGCGACCCTGGTACTTCGACCACCTCATCCATTCGATCCACCTGCATGCCTTCTACTTCTTCTTTCAGTCCGTCTTCCTGGCGCTGCGTCTGTTCCTGGGCTTCTCACTGGGATCCATCGGGCTTATCGCCATCCTGATCTACCTGCCGGTCAGCCTGCGCATGGTCTATGGCCGGCGTTGGCCAGCCACCTTGGGTCTTTCGATCCCGGTCATGCTGCTCCAATCGTTGGTGATCGGTGTGGCCTTCCTGGCCAGCGGTCTATGCGCGCTTATTCTGCTATGAGGTCCCAGTTCCATCGGCACACCCCTTGAGAACCCTGCTGAAGGCCATTTACCGCGCACTACCCTTCAAGCGGCAGGTGTTCACCGCCTGGCGTGCCGTGCTGCCCGCGCCCAGGGGGTTGCATCACCATCTGCACTTCCACGGTCCATTCACGGTGAACGTGCCTGGTGGTGCACGCTTCCGCATGATGCACCATGGACTTCCGCTGGAGAACGACCTTTTCTGGTCGGGGCTCTCCGGTGGTTACGAGCGCGTGTCCCTCGAACTGTGGATGAAGCTCTGCCGCGATGCCCGCGTGATCATGGACGTGGGCGCGAACACCGGCCTGTATGCCTTGCTCGCCCGTGCGCTCAACCCCCATGCGCACATCATCGCCTTTGAGCCCGTGGACCGTGCGCACCACCGGCTGGTGGCGAACATCGCGCTGAACGCGTTCACCATCCAGGTGGAAAAATGCGCTGTGAGCGACCATGAGGGAAAGGCCGTGATGCATGACAATGCGTTCGACCATGCCTACACCGCCTCGCTGGAAGCGCGCATCAACCCCGAAGGGATCACGGCGCGGCGGTACGAAGTGCCCATGGTATCCCTGGACACCTTTCTGGAGCAGCATGGCGTGGGTCCGGTGGACCTGATGAAGATCGATGTGGAACTGCACGAACCTTCGGTGCTGCGCGGTTTCGCCAAAGGCATGCGCGCACATCCCCCCGCCCTGCTCATCGAGGTGCTGCGCCCCGATGTGGCCGCTGAACTGGATGCGCTGATGCAGGGCAGCGGCTACCAGTTCTACCAGATCGACGAGCGCGGACCGGTCACCCGGCGCGATCGCATCATGGCCAGCGCAGGCCATGGCTTCAATTACCTGTTCTGCACGCCGGAACAGGCCGCCCGTATCGGCTTGAAGCCTTAGGCTCAACGCTCCAAGATCCAACGGAGTCCGGCGAACCACCGCCTGCCCTGCATGGGCGCGAAGGCATAGGCGGTATCGAAGGTGTGCCCGTGCGGGTTCGTCACCGGGTCATCCGCATGCCGGTCAAAGGGGTCGAAGGGGCGCATGAGCGGGTCGGTGGGCGTGAAATCCAGCAGGTTCTTCACCCCGCCGTACACCTCCCAGCGCTCACCCAGCTTCCGCCTAACCTGCACATTGGCCAGCGCATACCACGGGGACATCTCAGGGCGGAAGTCGTTGGGTTGCACGGGCAGGCGCATGGGGCCGTACCACTGCGCGGTGAGGTCGATGCCAAAGCCGGCCACCCGCTCGATGCCGGCCATAAAGGTGCCCGACCAGTCCGGTGCGAAGAGCTGCTGCTCGCGTACGGCGCCTTCCTGCACGAACACATCCATGTAGGTGGCGCCCGCCATCACGCGGAAACGCTGGCCTAAACGCGCCTCCAGGTCCAGCCCGATGCCCTGCGAGATGCCGTAGCCTGCCAGGTTGCGGTAAATGATCAGGTCCGGGTCGGTGGTGTAGTCCGGCAGAATGCGGTTGGAGAAGCGCGTGTGGAAGAGGTTGAGGTCGGCGGTGATGGTGCGCCGTTCCCCGGGCCATTGCCGGCGCAGGTCCACGGTGGCGCTCCAGCTGCGTTCGGGGAGCAGGGTCTCCTCCACCACCACATTGCGTGCGCCCGTGAGCGCGGCATGCTCCTCGGTGAAGAGGTCCACTACGCGGAAACCGGTTCCCAGGCCTGCCCGCAGTGTGGACCGTCCGTTCGGGGCCACCTTCAGGGCCACGCGCGGCGAGCTCACCCAGCCGTGAGTGCGATCGTGGTCCGCGCGGTAACCCAGCAGCAACGTGGTGGCCGTGGTCAGGTCCCATTCATCCTGCAGGAACAAGCCCGGAAGGGGACGTCGTTGCGGAGCGGAGCCAAGGTCTCCTGTGGAGGAGGTGGCCACCGTGTTGTCATCATAAAAGGTATGCCGGTAGGCCAGGCCACCCAGCAGGTGGTGACGGCCGCCCACGGTGCGGTCCCAAAGCAGTTGCGCGAAGGCCACCCGCTGCAGCGCATTGAAGGGGGTGATGCCATACCAACTGTCCTGCGCATGCCCGTTCATGGATACTTGCAGCAGCACGCGTTCGCTCATCGGCAGGTGATAGCGCCCGATCAACTCCCACCGGCGGGTGCGGATCGTCTCCCCATAGATGCTGTCGCTGCCCGCAAAGGCCGGGGTCCAGTTCATCTGCCCACCCCAGCGGTCCTCACCCACCAGCCGCAGGGCCAGGTCGGCGGTGCGGCGGTGCGGACGCCGAAGGGCCAGCTTGCTGAAGATCGAGATCCGCTCCTGCAGCGCCAGGTCCGTGAAGCCGTCGTCGTTGAGATCCACCGGACGGTCATAGTGATAGGCGTTCACACCCACCAGAAGGTTCGCGCGCGCGCGCGCACGCGTGACCCGCATGCCCAGGTCGGCGTTCACCTCACCCCAGCCGCTCACCATCACATCCGCCGAGGCGTCAGGTGCCAGCGTGGCATCCTTCGTGATCACGTTGATGAGACCGCCCATCGCTTCGCTGCCGTAGAGCGATGAGGCCGGCCCCTTCACCACCTCCACCCGCTCGATGAGGCTGAGCGGAATGCCTTGCAGGCCGTACACCGTGCTCAGCCCGCTCACGATGGGCATGCCGTCGATCAGCACCAGGGTGTACGGGCCCTCCAGGCCGTTGATGTGGATGTCGCCCGTGTTGCACACGCCGCAATTCACCTGGGGGCGCACCCCGTTCACCATGGCGGTGGCCTCCAGCAAGGAAGGCACGGGGTTGCGCCGGAAGAGCTTCGGGCTCAGCACCTGCACCGGCACCGGGCTGTTGGAACGTGTCACTTCACGCAGGGTGCCGCTCACCACCATCTCTTCCAGCTCCGCTGCGCTGGCTTGAAGCGTGACCGTGCCCAGGTCGGTGCAACCGCTTGCCCCCACGCGCACCTGCATGGTGCGCTTGAGGAAGCCCACGGCGCTCAGTTCCATGGTCACTTCACCCGTCGGTATGCCATCCAGCATGAAGCGTCCATCCGCGGTCGCGGCGGTGCCAGTGGTGGTGCCCGCAAGCGACACGCTCGCGAAGGGCACGGGGCCGTCGGTGCCCTGCACCACGCCGCGCACACAGCCGGACTGCGCATTTAATGCCACCAGCTGCAACAGGAACAGGATAAGCAGGAGCGCCCGCATCGCGTCAAAGCTAATCCTTTATTTAGTCCTGTCTAATCTTTTTCTATAGCTTTGTCGCACCATGCTCAGCCGCAGCGAAGAGGACCACTTGAAGGCCGTGTACAGCCTGTTGCAGGAGGGTGCTGATGCGTTCACGAACGATGTGGCCACCCGCCTGCACACCAAGCCCAGCAGTGTGACGGTGATGTTGAAGAAGCTGGCCGACAAGGGCCTGCTGAAGCACCAGCCCTACCGGGGGGTGCGGCTCACGGCGAAGGGGCGCGGCCTGGCGCTCATGCTGGTGCGCAAGCACCGGCTGTGGGAGACCTTCCTGGTGGACCGGCTGGGCTTCGCGTGGGACGAGGTGCACGAGGTGGCCGAGCAGCTGGAGCACATCAGTTCGGAGAAACTCGTCGACCGGTTAAGCCATTACCTGGGCGAACCGGCCTTCGATCCCCATGGCGACCCCATCCCCGACCGTGATGGCAAGCTGCCTGAGCGGCCCACCCTGCAGCTGACAGACTGCGCCGTGGGCGACAGTGTGCGCCTGGTGGCCGTGAAAGACCCCAGCGATGAACTGCTGCACCTGCTGGGCGGCAAGGGCATTGGCATTGGGGCGCGGCTGAAACTGGTGGCACGCCACGCTTTCGACGGCAGCTTCGAGTTGCATACCGCCCCGAAGACCACCCACACCCTGAGTGCCCAGGTGGCCGCGCATCTGCTGGTGGAACGCCCATGAACGAGATCATCACCTTCTTCGAGCGGATCGACCCTGTGTGGGGCGCATTGCTCGCCACCACCTTCACCTGGCTGGTCACGGCGGCGGGCGCTTCGGTGGTCTTCTTCTTCAAGCACCTCAGCCGCAAATGGCTCGATGGCATGCTCGGCTTCACCGGCGGGGTGATGATCGCCGCCAGCTACTGGAGCCTGCTGGCACCCAGCATTGAGATGAGCGAGCGCATGGGCCTGTTGCCCTGGCTTCCACCGGCCGTGGGCTTCGCGCTGGGCGCGCTCTTCCTCTTTGTGCTGGACAAGTTCGTGCCGCACCTGCACATCAACTTCGACCCGGCAAACAGCGAAGGGCCCCGCGTGGAATGGCGCCGCAGCACACTGCTCATCCTGGCCATCACCTTGCACAACATCCCCGAGGGGCTGGCCGTGGGCGTGCTCTTCGGTGGGGTGGCGGCGGGCATCCCTGAGGCCACCATCGGCGGGGCGGTGGCGCTGGCCATCGGCATCGGCCTGCAGAACTTCCCCGAAGGCATCGCGGTGAGCATGCCCCTGCGCCGCCATGGCGTGAGCCGCTTCCGCAGTTTCATGTACGGGCAGTTGAGCGCCATTGTGGAACCCGTGGCCGGTGTGGTGGGCGCATTGGCCGTGCTCTACATGCAGCCCATCCTTCCCTATGCCCTGGCCTTCGCCGCCGGCGCCATGATCTATGTGGTGATCGAAGAGGTGGTGCCCGAAACGCAGCAGGATGCCCATACCGACATCGCCACGCTCGGCTTCATCGGTGGGTTCATCATCATGATGATCCTGGACGTCGCGCTGGGATAAAGGAATTGCTGATTGGCTAATTCGCTAATTGACTAATTGGCTGATCGGCTCATTGCCTGATCGCCACATTCCCACATTTCCACATTCCCACATTCTCCGTGCCCACCGTGTCTCCGTGTGAGGCCATGACCAGATGCCACATTCCTCACCTTTCCACATTCCGCAGGATATCGCAGAACCTGGTGAACTGGAACTCGCTGAACAAGGCCTTCAGCTTCGGCTCGGTGGTGTGCAGGCCGGTGTAGCTCATGAAGCGACGGCGCGCGCCCATGGGCAGGCGCGGGTGGCCGGGATCCACTTCGCGGGGATGCAGATAGAAGGTCACATCGCGTCCTTCGGCCAGCACGCGGCGCACCATGTGGCGGATCAGTGAAAGGGGGAAGAAGCGCAGGTAGCCTCCGCCAAAGAAGTAGAGGTCGCGCCCGGCGATGCGTGCCAGGGAGATGGGGAACTCGCGAAGCGCACCATGTGGCGTGGCCAAAGTGGTGGGCACGCGCGCCGCACCGGGCAGGCCGCCGTGTCCGCGCAGGCCGGGCCATACGCTGCTGTCATAGGCATAACCGGCCTCCGCCACGGCATCAAAGAACCACGGGCTCTGGGTGGTGACACTGAAGCCCGGGCAGCGGTAGCCCAGCACGCGACTTCCTCCGGCCTGTTCAATGAGGTCTTTCGCCTTGCGGATGTCGGCCAGGAAGGTGGCGCGGTCCTGCGTGTACACCAGCTCGTGGGCATAGCCATGGCTGGCCGCTTCATGCCCGCGGGCCACCGCCTCGCGCACCAGCTCCGGAAAACGTTCCGCCACCCAGCCCAGGAAGAACAGGGTGCTCTTCACCCCGTGCGCGTCCATCAGGTCCAGCAGCCTGTGCGTGGCCGGCACCACCCGGCTCTCCAGGCCCGGCCATTCCGCCAGTTCGGGTGTGGCGGGCAGGTCCAGGATGTGGAACCAGTCCTCTACATCGATGCTGAACACACACGCCGCCATGCCGGATGAGGGGTCGATCGGTCGATCAGATGATGAGGTGGACGGACATGCTTCACTGCGGCGTCCACTTGCCGCTTGTCAACTTGCCGACTCGCCGCTTGAGCTCCCTCACTTCGGCCTCGCGTCCTGCTTCACCTCCTCATAGCCGAACACCACGCTCTTGCTCAGCTCCGTCACCGTGCCCAGCCTGCCCAGTGCCTCCATGTCCAGTTTGTCCCTGCGGCCGATCACGCAATAGGTGTAAGGTTTGTCCTTCACCTCGCGATCGAAGAAGGCCTTCATGTCCTTCAGGGTGATGGCGGGGATGCGTTCGTACAGGTCCTTGCGCACGTCACGGTCCAGCCCACGGCGCACGGCGGCATCCCAGCTCCAGAACAGCTGCTCGCGCACAATGCGCTCGCTGGCGATGGCGCGCAGGGCGCTCTCCTTGGCGCCTGCGAACTGGGTCTCGTCCATGGGCATGTTGTTCATCAGTTGCTGCAGGGCCGCCACCGCATCGGGCAGCTTGTCCGCCTGGGTACCGATGAAGCCACGCACATAGTGGGCCTCGTCCTTCTTTGCCGGGCTGGTGTAGCTCACACTGGCACCGTAGGCCAGGGCCTTGGCCTCGCGGATCTCCTGGAACACGATGCTGCTGAGGCCGCTGCCGAAGTACTCATTGAACAGGGCGGCGTAGGGCAGTTTCTCCACGTTGAACGGTTCGCCCTTGTGCACGAGCAGCATCTCGGCCTGCACCATGTCATGGTCCACCCACCGCACCGCGCTGCGCCGGGTGTCCTGCTCGGTATAGGGGCGGGCTGCGGGCAGTGCAAGGGTCATGGGCATGTCATGGTACTTGTTCAACACACCCTGCAGTTCGGTCGCGGGCAGGCTGCCGTAGAAGAACACCATGTGAGGGTACTGGCACACCTTGCGCAGGCGGTCCCGCAGGTCAGTGGGCTGCAGCTGGCGCAGGGTCTCTTCCGAAAGCACGTCGTTGAAGGGGTTCACTTCGCCGTAGCGCGCATGGCTCCACAGGGCCTGGTTCAGCACCACCGCCTTGTTGCGCATGTTGTCCTGCCGTTGCTTGAGGATGTCGGTGACCAGGTCGGGCAGGGCATTGTCCGGTGCCACGCCATCGCGCATCACCTCTTCCAACAGCGCCAGGCCTTCGGCGAAGCTCTTCTGCAGGCCGCTCAGCGTCACCACGGTGCGGTCCGTGCTCACACGCGTGTCCATGTCCAGTCCCAGACGGAAAAGCCTTTCCTTGAAGGCCGCGGGTGACAGTTCACGTGTGCCCATGTAGTTCAGGTAGCGCAGGGCCACGGCCAGTTCGCGGTCGTGGTCGGTGCCCACGTCCACGATGTAGTTCAGGCTGAAGAGGTCGTTGAGGGTGTTGGGCACCGTGACCAGGCGCGCGCCGTTGCCCAGCCGGCCGCGTTGCAGCGCGGTGCTGTAGTCCACGAACACGGGCTTCAGATCGGCGGGCTTCATCTTGTCCCACTCCTTCCTCCATGCGCTCATGTCCGCCCGGTTCAGGTCCAGCGGAGTGATGGGGGGCTTGGCCACCTTGTGCACGTCCGGGTTCGGCCCGGTGCGTTTGTACACCAGCATGTAGTTCGCGTCCAGGTTGGTCTTCGCGAAGTCCATCACCTGCTCCCGTGTGATGCGGGCCATGCGGTCCGGCTGGCCCACCACGTCGCTCCACTGCTTGCCCAGGATGAAGGCGTCCACCATGGCGCTGCCGCGGGCGCTGTTGCTCTCGGTCCAGCTGCGGGTGCGGCGCTTGCGCAGGTCGGTCACCACGGCCTCGATGAGCCAGGGTTCGAACTGGCCCTCACGAACGCGCTCCATCTGCTTCAGCAACAGGTCGCGCACCTCCTCCAGGCTCTGCCCCTGGCGCGGTTCGCCACGCATGCCGAAGGTGCCGTAGTCCTGCTGCTGGTAGGCGTAGGTGCTGGCACGCAGCACGCGCTGGGCCTGCACCAGGTCCAGGTCCATCAGGCCGGCGGTGCCGTTGTTCAGCAGGCCGTCGATCAGCTCCAGCATGTCCACCTGCGCGGGGTCGTAGGCGGGCAGGCGCCAGGCGATGTCCACCCACGCGGCCTGCGGACCGAAGACCTCGGCCTCCTGCGGGCCGCTCAGGCCGCCATCATCCGGGAAGGTGAAGGGCGGCACCTCTCGCCGGGGCATGTCGCCGAAGTACTTCTTCACCATGGCCACGGTCTTGTCGTAGTCGATGTCGCCGCTGAGGATCACGGCCATGTTGTTGGGCACGTAGTGGGTGCGGAAGTACTCCATGATCTTCACCATGCTGGGGTCCTTCAGGTGTTCGCCCGTGCCAATGGTGGTGTGGGTGCCGTAGGGGTGCTGCGGGTACAGCATCTCGTTCAGCTTCTTGCTGGCCGTGCGGCCGTCGTTGTCCTGCGCGCGGTTGAACTCCTCGTACACCGTTTCCAGTTCGGTGTGGAAGAGGCGCAGCACACATTCGCGGAAGCGTTCGCCCTCCACGCGCATCCAGCGCTCCAGCTCGGGGCTGGGGATGTCGTTCACGTACACGGTGCGCTCGGTGCTGGTGTAGGCGTTGGTGCCTTTGGCGCCCAGCGAGCTGATCATCTTGTCGTACTCATTGGGCACGGCCAGCCGTGCGGCCAGCGTGCTCAGGCTGTCGATGCGGCGGTACAGGGCGGCACGTTCGGTCTCAACCGTGGTGCGGCGGCGCTGCTCGTAGGTGTCGCTGATCTGCTGCAGCAACTTGCTTTCCTCGGCCCAGTTGGTGGTGCCCATGCGCGAGGTGCCCTTGAATAGCATATGCTCCAGGTAGTGCGCCAGGCCGGTGGCATCATCGGGGTCCTGCTTGCTGCCGGTGCGCACGGCGATCATGGTCTGCACGCGCGGCGCATCGGTGTTGCGGCTCAGCCACACCTGCAGGCCGTTCTCCAGCGTGTAGATGCGCAGGCCCAGCGGGTCATCCGGAAAGCTTTGGTATGCGGGGCTCTTTTGTGCGTGGGTGGTGAAGGTGAGCATGAAGCTGAGCAACAGGAGCAGGTGACGCATGGGAATGGTATAGGGTCACGAACTTACACTGTTGTGCCGGTTCAGATCCTCCTTCTGCGGCCCGCATCCCTGCTCCCTCTCCACTCCCTCGCGCGGCGAGGGAGACCAGCGGAAGCAGGCCGCTGATGGCGATGCGGGATCTTGCCAAAGCTGATCTACCAACCGATCCAGCGGCGGCCTGCTCCCCTGATCCCCCTCATTTCATGAGGGGGTTGGGGGAGCGGAATGCCGCAGGTCGCCGCGTTACTACGGACTACCTCACCGAATGACCTTGCTGATCCTTACTGTGCATCCTTCTGCTTAGCGGCCCGCTTCAATGAGTCCCCCTCTGCAAGAGGGGGCGTGGGGGAGCTCCGCTCCCTCGCGCGGCGAGGGAGACTGGCGGAAGCAGGCCGCTGATGCCGACGCGGGATGTGGCCAAAGCAGATCTACCAACCGATCCAGCGGCGGCCTGCTCCCCTGATCCCCCTCATTTCATGAGGGGTTTGGGGGAGCGGAATGCCGCAGGCAGCCGCCTGATCCGCACAACACGACCGGTCATGTGAAGGGATGCTACTCCCCCGACACGCAAGAACAGATCACATCAGCGCATGCTCCCGTGCATCATTCTGCTTAGCGGCCTGCTTCAATGAGTCCCCCTCTGCAAGAGGGGGCGTGGGGGAGCTCCGCTCCCTCGCGCGGCGAGGGAGACCGGCGGAAGCAGGCCGCTGTTCCGGGATACCGGAATACCACGAATGCGCTCGTAGAATTCTCCTGCCCTCCGTGCCGCCGCCTACCCGAACATATCGGTGGCATTTCTGTGACCCAAGCTCCCCCACTTTGCACTTTCCGCCGATCTTTTTTCTGCGATCGTCGATTTCCCCACACGGCGGCCCATCGCCTTCACAACCGCTGGAACCCGCGCCATTCGTATCCTCATGGACTTACAAGTGAACGCCGCTGCGCGATGTGCTCAAGGCGCATCATCCATTCGGCCTATTGACATGCATTCCGCCATGCCCACACTTTCGCGACCCTAAGTAGACTGGAACGAAATGTTCGCGATCAACCCCGAGAAGTTTTCAACAGGACGCTTGCGAATAACACAAGCCCACCTACTTTGGCCGCCCTTTCCGCTGTGACCTGAACATACGACCCCTGACCAAAACCCCTACCCCCCTTTCCCGCCCGGCCTGACCCACCGCGGCTTTCCGAACAAATAGCACATCCTTCCCCGCACGCTGCGCCCATGGGGCGTAGTGGGCGGTGATGTCCCGATACCCTACCCCGTAACCCCACGCATTTTTTTTCAACCCCACGCTGTTGCGAAAACCCATGAACACGCGGCCATTTCCAACCAAGCCACGCCTGCCAAGGCCTGGCTGTTGTTGAGCCCCGTGCGCATGGCGCAGCAGTTCGCGCCCCCGAACAGTACCCCCAGCCCCACGGCCATGGAAAACACCACTACCCTCCGCCTGCTGCTCCTGACCCTGCTGAACACGCTGCGCCACCTGGTGCGCCTGCCCCAGCAGCTGCTCGCATACACCGGCGCGGCGCCAAGTGTATCCCGAAGCCCATGGGCCGGCAGGGTGATCCTGCCGGTGGCTATGCTGTTGGCGGTAGGGCAGATACATGGCCAGATCTGGTCTAACGTGATTACTGGGACCAATCCAAATTTGAGCAACCCCTACACGACTGGAGAAGCGGTCACATCGGGGATTACGGTTTCTGGGATTGGCAGAGGTACGGGGATTAGCGGTGTCAATGCGAATGACAGGTACAACGCAGACTCATGGAATACGCCCGGAATTGACCTTAACGCCTACTTCCAATTCACAGTGACGCCAGCCGTTGGCTCTCAGGTGAACTTCTCCTCCTTCGTCTACACTGGGCAAGCCTCAGGAACTGGACCGGTCTCATTTGCTTTCCGCAGCAGTCTCGATGGCTACACAGCGAATATCGGAACACCGACCGTGGGGGGGACCACGATCAGTCTTTCAGCACCGGCCTACCAAGGCATCACCTCGGCCATTACGTTCCGCTTCTATGGCTGGGGTGCTTCAGCTGCCGGTGGCACATTCAGCATTAATGATTTTGCCTTTATAGGCACTGTGATAACAGGTAATGCCATTTCTATGGCATCCACCGGTTCATACATTGAGAGCTTCAACACTCCAAAGCTTTCGAATGCTGCAAGCAATACCAGTATTTCTTGGGCCGACAATAATTCGGGATTACCGAACTGGTATTGGCAAACGGCCGCGCCGCAGGTGAACTATAATACCTCAGGTGGACTGGGTACGGCTGCATTGCGGTATAGTTACAACATTACCTCCGGTGCAACAGATCGGGCAATGGGTTCGATATGTGACCCTTCGATCACCGCTATAGCTTCAGGTGTTCTTCTTCGAAACACGTCAGACGCAACCATCAGTCAAATGACGGTTGCCTTCACTGGAGAGCAGAACCGCGCGGACAACACGAGTCCGCCATCACTGACTTTTAGTTACCGCACTTCCCCTACTGCATTTGGTTCCCTTGATGTTAGCACCGCCCCAGGTGGTGGTGGTTGGGTTGCTGTAACGGGCTTGAATTTCACTAGTCCGACGAATACCATTGCAGGACAGATTGACGGCAATCTGGCAGCCAATCGCACACTTATTTCTGCTGTTTCCTTGACTGGCTTGTCATTGGCACCTGGCTCCTATATCATGCTGCGTTGGCGTGATATCAATGACACAGGTAATGATCATGGTCTGGGTATCGACGATGTGGCGGTAACCTGGGCGGTACCCGACGTGGTGGCCTCTGTCTCCTCTCTTCCAGCCTTCACCACCCAGGCCGGCACAGCAGGCGCGTTCCAGACCTTCACCGTGAGCGGCGCGAGCCTCACCGCGAACTTGGTGGTGAACGTGGCCGGTGGAGCAGGCAGCGAGTACGAGATACAGGATGCCGCCAACCCCGGCTGGACGAACACCCTGAGCTTCGTGCCCAGCAGTGGCACGGTGACGCCCAAGACCATCGAGGTGCGCCTGAAGGCGAACAACACCATCAGCGCCAGCCTGCCGGAGACCATCAACGTGACCAGCACCGGCGCCGCCACCGAAACGGTGACGCTGAGCGGGGACCGCTACAGTTGTCTTGGGCCCGGAAACTATGTGGCAACGGCGTACCCCGGCCAGCCCTGCAGTGATAGCGACCCCTGCACGATCGGGGATACTTGGACGGGTGCTTGCGCGTGTGTGGGAACCTTCCAGGACACCGATGGTGATGGCGTGTGTGATGCGAATGACAATTGCCAAGGCGTTCCAAACCCCGGACAGGCTGATACCGATGGGGACGGCGCGGGTGATGCCTGCGACTTCTGCCCGACGATCTTTGGATATATCACCACGGGACCCGTTCAGAATTCCAACACGGGCAATTACTACTGCACGATCCAGGCGGCCATAAATGACGGGTTGACGCTGGCGGGGCATACCCTCGTCGTGGATGCAGGCACCTTCACTGAGAATATCAGCGTGAACAAGCGTCTGACGATCGATGGTGCAGGCAGCTCGGGTGGTACGCACGTGAGCGGTCAGATCATCATTTCGGCCAGTGGCATTGACGCCAGCAACCGCACCACCCTGAAGGACCTGAGCGTCACCAACGCTCTCGCACAGGGTATTGTGATCAACAACGGCATCAACCACATCATGCTGGACAATGTGTCCAGCAGCAGCAACGCAGGCGCTGGACTTGAGGTGCTGGGTGGTGCGTCCACGAACCAGGACCTCTATGTCAAGAATTGCAAGGTCAATGACAACGGAACCGGTGCGTCGGGAACAGGTTTCCGAATGGGCACGGGTGGCAAGCTCAACGGGCTCACATTCGAAGGTGGAGAGGTGAAGCGTAACGCACAGGTCGGCCTATCCTATAACTCGGGTGGCTCGCCGACGAACTTCCTCGACAACGTGCTGATCGACGGTACCACATTCGAGCACAATGGCGACGATACCTACTCCACCAACCAACTGGGTACCGGCGACATCAGCTTCTTCGGATTCCATGGTACCGCTACACTGAACAATGTGACCGTGACGGGCCTGGCCAGCAACGGCGCCCACATTGGAGTTCAATTCAGGGGCCTGAACACCCCTATTGGCGCATTGGGCTCGGTAAACATCACCAATCTGTCCATTACCGGAAGCTACAAACGTCCCCTGCTTGCGAGTAATCCGGGCGGACCCGGCTATGGCCTGGTGTTCCAGAACTATTCGGATGTGAGCAACGTGACCATGAGCAACGTGAGCGTTGATGTGGCGGATGGTCATGCGTTGTTCGCCGTGGGCCTTACCAATGTGCTGAACGTGGGTGATGCTTCACTGAACGCACAGAACGCCAATGCGAACCACATTGACTATGGATGGAGTGCGCAGAACAACGTGGACGGGAATTTGGACGCCCGTAATGCGATCTTGGGCGGCGTGGCTATGAGCGGAGCCAGCAACGCGCAGTACTACACGGCAGCGAACAAGCTCGTGGACCGGATCGATGAGTACCTGTTAACGAACAAGCGAGGCATGGTCCGGATGAAGACCGCCGAGGTGTTCATCACTCCGAACAGTTTCCTGACACCTGCCACCACCGCCAATATTCAGCGCGCCATTGATGCGGCCGCCGCCAGTGATGTCATCCGCATCCAGGATGGCAGCTACACCGGCAACGTCTCCGCTGCCGGCAAGACGGTCTCCCTGAACCCCGGTTCCAGCCCCGGTTGCGTGACCATCACCGGCGACCTGACGCTGAATGGTTCCAACACACTGACCATTGAGGCCAATGGCGCGACCAGTCCGTGTACGGATTACGACCAGTGGACGGTGACCGGTGATGTGACCCTGGGCGGTGCCATTCTGGACCTGGTGCTGGGCTACACCCCCACCGCCGGTGACCAGCTCACCATCATCAACAACACCGGCAGCAACCCGGTGAGCGGCACCTTCTCCGCCGGCTCCACCATCACGGTGGGCCTGTACACCTTCGCCATCAACTATGCGGGTGGCGACGGCAACGACGTGGTGCTGACCTATTGCGAGGCCCCGGTGATCACCGCGGTGACCAGCAACAGCCCCATCTGCTCCAATGAGGACCTGGAGCTGGAGGTGACCTTCACCGGCACGCCCACGCCCACCATCGCATGGAGCGGCACGGGCAGCTTCTCGCCCGACAACGCCAGCGCGTCCGTGACCGTGACCGGTGCCACCACCGGCAACTACACGGTGACGGTGACCAACGGCTGCGGCTCGGATAACGACGTCATCGCAGTAACAGTGGACCCGCAGCCCTCGGCTACCATCAGCTACGGCGGCGCGCCTTATTGCACCAGCGGCGGCACCGCCTCGGTGACCTTCAGCGGCACTGTGGGTGGCACGTACAGCGCTGCGCCCGCCGGTCTTGACCTGAACACGACCACCGGTGACGTGACCCTGGCCACCAGCGCTGCGGGCACCTACACGGTGACCTACACCACACCCGTGGTGGGCGCATGCCCGGCGGAGACCGCCAATGCCGTGATCATTGTGACGGCACTGCCCACTGCCAGCATCAGCTACCCCGCCGTGCCGTACTGCAGCGCACAGGGCACGGTGCCGGTGACCTTCAGTGGCACCCCGGGCGGCTCCTTCTCTTCCGCCCCCGCCGGCCTGAGCCTGAACGCTTCCACCGGCGAAGTGAACCTGGGCACCAGCACCTTCGGCACCTACACAGTAACCTATTCGGTGACCGCCAGCGGCTGCCCCTTGGTGACGGCCAACGCCACCATCACGGTGAACCAGACGCCGATCGTGAACCCCACCTACCCGCCGATCGCCTGCTTCGGTGGCACCACCAACGTAACGGTGAACATCTCCGGCGGCTCGGGCAGCTTCATCACCTCGGGTGACGGCACCGTGAACCTGGTGGCCGGCAGCTACACCTACAACGTGCAGGACGCCGTGACCGGCTGCACCAACACGGCCACCATCACCATCACGCAGCCCACCCTGCTGGTGGCCAGCCTGGCCTCGGTGACCGATGTGGATTGCAACGGTAACAGCACCGGCGCCATCGACATCAATGTGAGCGGGGGCACACCCACCATCACCTACCTGTGGAGCAACAGCGCCACCACGCAGGACCTCACCGGCATTGTGGCCGGCACCTACAGCGTGGCCATTGCAGACGGCAACGGCTGCACCGCCAGCGTGGGCCCCGTGAACGTGGATGAGCCCGCCTTCGCCCTGAACGTGATAGACGCCAGCACGGAGCCCAGCTGCTTCGGTGGCAGCAATGGCACCCTGACCCTGACGATCAGCGGTGGTACCAGCGGCTACACCGCCACGGTCACCCCAACGGTGGGTGCGCCCATCGTCCTGAGCGGTGCCGGTCCGAACATCGTATTTACCGGCCTGAACGCGCAGTTCTACACCTGGACCGTGGTGGATGCCAACGGTTGCGACCTCTCCGGCAGCGAGACCATCGGCCAGCCCACCGCGCTGAACGTGACCGCCGTGGTGAGCGACCCGAGCTGCCTGACGACCAACGACAGCGAGATCGACCTGACCGTGACCGGCGGCACCCCGGGCTACACCTACCTGTGGAGCCCCGGTGGCGAGACCACCCAGGACCTGAGCGGCCTGGGTAACGGCATCTACAGCGTGGTGGTGACCGATGCCAATGGCTGTACCGCCAGCACCGTGCCTCCGGGCATTGATGTACCTGATCTCAGCGGCTTGAGCCTGAACGCTACGATCAGCCACGTGCTCTGCAATGGCCAGAGCAACGGCGCGATCGACCTGACCGTGAGCGGCGGTTCCGGCAGCTACGACTTCCTGTGGAGCCCGGGTGGCGCGACCACCGAGGATCTGGCGCTCTTATCCGTGGGCAGCTACACGGTGGATGTGGTGGACCAGGTGAGCGGCTGCACGGGCAACGCCACCTACACGGTGACCCAACCGAACGTGCTGGCCTTGAGCACCACCCAGGTGAACCTGCTGTGCAACGCCATCGCCACCGGCAGCATCGACCTGACCATTTCCGGTGGTACCGCCCCCTACGATCACGATCCGTCCTCCCTGCCGACCAACACCTGGGGCTGGTACGGCCCAGGTGGTCCTTTCAACACGCAGGACATCTCCAACCTGCAGGCTGGCGTCTATGACTTCTTCGTGCGCGATGCCAACGGCTGCACCGCCAACACCTCGGTGACCATCACCGAGCCGCTGACCTACCCGACCGTGGCCGACACCACCACGGATGTGACCTGCTTCGGCCTGAACAACGGTACCGCCACGCTGAACCCCAGCGGTGGCACCCTTCCGTTCACCTATTCCATCTCCGCACCGGCCACGCCGGCCACGGGTGGCCCCTCGGCCGGCCCCTTCAACTTCATCGGCCTGGCGCCCACGAGCTACACCTTCACGGTGCTCGATGCCAATGGTTGCACGGCCACGGGTGTGCCCGGTTTCACCATCGACGAGCCTGCCCTGCTGACGGTAAGCGCCGTTGCTTCCCCCACCACCCTGTGTGAGGGCAGCCCGCTTAGCCTCACCTCTTCCAGCACCGGTGGCAACGGTGGCCACGCCTTCACCTGGAATGGCACCGGCTACGGCCCCGTGGCGGGCCAGAACGTGTCCATCCCGGCCATCAGCCGCACCCAGCAGGGCACCTTCTCGGTGACCGTGCAGGATGCCCTTGGCTGCACCGCCACCAACACCACGGCCGCCGTGGATGTGCAGTACATCGACCCCATCTTCACCTGCCACGCCAACGTATCGGAGTACAACGATTCGGGCCTCTGCGGCGCCACGGTGAGTACCTATGCCCCGGCCATTGTGATCGACAGCGACCCCACGGCCACGATCTCGTACAGCCACAACCCCGGTAGCTTCTTCCCTGTCGACACCACCACGGTGACGGTGACCGCCACCAACGCCTGCGGATCGGAGGATTGCACCTTCGATGTGATCGTGACCGACAACCAGCTGCCCACCATCAGCTGCCCGGCCAGCGTGACCGTGCCGAACACCTTCGGCCTGTGCAGCGCCGTGGTGTCCAGCGGCCTCACCGCCACAGCGGGTGACAACTGCGGCTTCACCGTGACCTACGTGCTGAGCGGCGCCACCGGCGGCAGCGGCACGGGCAGTGCCAACAGCACCTCCTTCAACGTGGGCAGCACCACCATCACCTACACGGTGACGGACGCCAGCGGCAACACCGCCGTCTGCAACAGCACCACGGTTACCGTGAACGACACCGAGAGCCCCACCGCCGCGTGCCCGCTGGACTTCAGCGTGAACACCGACCCGGGCCAGTGCACCGCGACCCTGAACCAGACCGTGATCGGCCCCACCCTGCTGGACAACTGCTCGCCCAGCACCGTGGCCAGCTACATCCTGAACACCCCGAGCGGGCCTGTCGGTCCGGTGGCCATCCCGAACCTCGCCAGCTTCAATGTGACCTTCCCCACGGGTGTGAACACGATCACCTATACGCTGAGCGACATCTACAGCAACCAGACCACCTGCGACATCGTGGTGACGGTGAATGATGTGCAGATCCCCGTGGCGACCTGCCAGAACATCAGCGTGAACCTGAGCGCGGGTGGCACGGCCACCATCACGCCGGCCATGATCAACAATGGCAGCAGCGACAACTGCCCCTTCACCCTGAGCGCGGCCCCCACCAGCTTTACTTGCGCCAACGTGGGTGCCAACACCGTGGCGCTGACCGTGACCGATGCCAGCGGCAACACTGCCAGCTGCAACGCCACGGTGACCGTGGTGGACAACATCGCGCCCAGTGCCGTGTGCGTGGGCCCGCAATCCGCCACCACCGATCAGGACCTGTGCACGTACACGCACACGACCACTGCCTGGGACGTGGCGACGGACGACAATTGTCCGGGTGAGACCGCGACATACAGCGCGCCTGGCGCTTCGCCCGCCATCGGCGGCACGCTGAACGGCACCACCTTCCCACTGGGCGGCACCACGGTGACCTGGACGGTGACCGATGCCAGCAGCAACACCAGCACCTGCAGCTTCGTGCTGACGGTGACCGACGCCCAAGGGCCCACGATCACCTGCACGAGCAACAAGAACGTGAACAGCAACGCCGGCGTGTGCACCTACACACACGGCGACAACAGCTGGAACGCCACCGGCAGCGACAACTGCCCTGGCGTGGGCTTCACCTACGTGCTCAGCGGCAACACGCTGGGCAGCGGTTCCAGCCTGAACGGCGTGACCTTCAACCCCGGTGTGACCACCGTGACCTGGTTCGCCACCGATGCCGCCAGCAACTTCGTCACCTGCTCCTTCACCGTAACGGTGACGGACAACGAACTGCCGACCATCACCTGCCCGGCCCCGATCGTGGCCAGCAACGATGCCGGCCTGTGCAGCGCCGTGGTGAGCTATGCCACCCCGGTGGGCACGGACAACTGCGCCGGTCCCCTCACCACGCAGACCGCCGGCCTGGCCAGCGGCAGCGCCTTCCCGGTGGGTGTCACCACCAACACCTTCCTGGTGACCGATGCCAGCGGCAGCACGGCCAGCTGCTCCTTCACCGTAACGGTGAACGATACGGAGTTCCCGACCTTCACCACCAACTGCGTAGTTGACCAGACCCCCGCCACGAACACCGGTTGCACCTATGTACATGCCGGCATCGCATGGGATGCCGTGGGCGACGACAACTGCCCGGGTGAAGTGACCGGCTACAGCGCCCCCGGCGCCACCCCGGCCACCGGTACCAGCCTGGCCGGTGCCGTGTTCCCGCTGGGCGCCACCACGGTGACCTGGAGCGTGACCGATGCCTCCGGCAACACCACCAGCTGCAGCTTCGATGTGACCGTGAGCGATGACGACGCCCCTACGGCGCTTTGCCAGAACCAGACCGTGGTGCTGGATGGCACCGGTAACGTGGGCATCACCGCCGCCATGATCAACAATGGCAGCTCGGACAATTGCACCACCACCGGCAACCTGGCCCTGAGCGTGAGCCCGAGCAGCTTCACCTGCGCCAACGTGGGTGGCAACACGGTGACCCTGACGGTGACCGACGAAGCGCTGAACAGCAGCACCTGCGATGCCACCGTGACCGTGCAGGACCTGCAAGTGCCCGTGCTGGGCGCCTGCCCCGCCAACTTCACCGGCGTGAACGATACGGGCCTCTGCTCGAAGGCCGTGGGCTTCACCGCACCGGTGGTGACCGACAACTGCACCTCCTTCAGCACCCTGGCCTGGTCCGTGACTGGTGCCGGTGCCACGCCTTCCAGCGGCACCAACAACATCCCGGCCTCCACCGCCTTCAACGTGGGTGTGAGCACGGTGACCTACCTGGTGACCGACCCCGGTGGCAACACCGCCACGTGCAGCTTCACGGTGAACATCATCGACAACCAGACCCCGGTGATCTCCTGCCCGCTGAGCCCGGTGGTAGGCACCGATCTGAACCTGTGCACCGCCGTGGTAACGGGCATTGCCCCGCTGGCCACCGTGGATAACTGCGTGCCGCCCCTTAGCCTGAGCGTGAGCCACCTGCTGAGCGGTGCCACCAGCACCGGCGGCATCTATGTGCCCGGCAATGCCAACGGCCTCACCTTCAACCTGGGTGTGACCAACGTGAGCTATGCCGTGACCGACCTGGCCGGCAACAGCAGCACCTGCGTGTTCTCCGTAACGGTGAACGACACGCAAGGGCCCACCATCACCTGTGTGGCCAATGTGACGCAGGATACGGACGCCGGTGTGTGCACCGCCGTGGTGAATGGCATCGCCCCCGCCTCCTTGAATGAGAACTGCGCCTACACCGTGGCCTGGAACGCCAGTGCGCCGACCAGCGCCAGCGGCATCAACAATGCCAGCGGCACCACCTTCGCCCTGGGCACCACCACGGTGACCTACACCATCACCGAGGTGAACGCGCCGGGCGCCAGCGCCAGCTGCAGCTTCACCGTAACGGTCGAGGATAATGAGGTCCCGACCATCACCTGCGCAGCAGGCCAGACACAGACAGCCGACCCCGGCTTGTGCACGGCGGCTGTGACCGTGGCCGGTCCGACCGCGACCAACGACAACTGCTCGATCGCCAGTGTGCTGAACAACTACAACGGCACCAACAATGCCAGCGACACGTACCCGCTCGGCCTCACGGTGGTGACCTGGACCATCACCGACGGCAGCGGCAACACCGCCAGCTGCACCCAGAACATCACGGTGACCGACAACGAGAACCCGACCATCACCTGTGCGGCCAACCAGACGCAGCCTGCCGACCCCGGCGTGTGCACGGCGGCTGTGACCGTTACCGGCCCCGTCACGGCTGACAACTGCTCCGTGGCCTCGGTGATCAACAGCTTCAACGGCACCGGCAATGCCAGCGACACCTACCCGCTGGGCACTACCGTGGTGACCTGGACGGTGACCGACGGCAGCGGCAACACCGCCAGCTGCACGCAGAATATCACGGTGACCGATACGCAGAACCCGACGATCACCTGTGCGGCTGCCCAATCGCAGCCCGCCGATCCCGGCGTGTGCACGGCAGCAGTAACGGTCGTTGGGCCTGCTACGGCTGACAACTGTTCCGTGGCCAGTGTGATCAACAGCTTCAATGGGACCAGCAACGCCAGCGACACCTACCCGCTGGGCACTACCGTGGTGACCTGGACGGTGACCGACGGCAGCGGCAACACCGCCAGCTGCACGCAGAACATCACGGTGACCGATACGCAGAACCCGACGATCACCTGTGCGGCTGCCCAATCGCAGCCCGCCGATCCCGGTGTGTGCACGGCAGCAGTAACGGTCGTTGGGCCTGCTACGGCTGACAACTGCTCCGTTGCCAGCGTGACCAACAGCTACAATGGCACGGCTGACGCCAGCGACACCTACCCCGTGGGCACCACGGTGGTGACCTGGACCGTGACCGACGGCAGCGGCAACACCGCCAGCTGCACCCAGAACATCACAGTAACCGACAGCGAGAACCCGACCATCACCTGCGCAGCAGGCCAGACACAGCCCGCAGACCCCGGCGTGTGCACGGCGGCAGTGACAGTTGTTGGCCCCACCACGGGTGACAACTGCGGAGTGGCCAGCGTGATCAACAGCTTCAACGGCACCGGCAACGCCAGCGGCACCTACCCATTGGGCACCACGGTGGTGACCTGGACGGTGACCGACCTGAGCGGCAACACCGCCAGCTGCACGCAGAGCATCACGGTGACCGATACGCAGAACCCGACGATCACCTGCGCGGCCAACCAGTCGCAGGTGGCCGACCCGGGCGTGTGCACCGCCGCAGTGACCGTGGCCGGACCGACCGCCACGGGTGACAACTGCTCGATCGCCAGCGTGCTGAACAGTTTTAACGGCACCAGCAACGCCAGCGGCACCTACCCCGTGGGCACCACGTTGGTGACATGGACCATCACCGATGGCAGTGGCAACACCGCCAGCTGCACCCAGAACATCACGGTTACGGATAACCAGGCCCCGGCCATCGCCGGCTGCCCGGCCAACATCCTTCAGGGTAGCAACGCCGGCTTCTGCGGCGCCGTGGTGAACTGGACCGCACCGACCGCCACCGACAACTGCGCAGTCACCAGCTTCACCAGCACCTATGCCCCGGGAAGCTTCTTCGCCGTGGGCACCACCCCCGTGGTGTACACCGCCCTGGATGCCGCCGGCAACAGCACCACCTGTGGCTTCTCGGTGACGGTGCAGGACACCGAATCACCCAGCATTGGCTGCCCGCTGAACCTGATCGGCGGCCTGGCCGTGAGCACGGGTGTGGATAGCTGCCAGAAGACCCTGGGCTTCGACATCCGCCCGGACCTCCTGGACAACTGCCCCACCGCACTGACCCTGACCTACAGCCTGAGCGGCGCCACCACCGTGGGTACCACGAACGTGCCCGACGTGAACACGCACTTCCTGACCTTCAACACGGGTACGACGAACATCACCTACGTGCTGAACGACGCGGCGGGCAACAGCACCACCTGCACCTCGCAGGTGCAAGTGCTCGACACCCAGTTCCCGAACGCTGTGTGCAACACCTACACACTCGTCCTGAACGCGGGTGGTACCGGTACGGTGACCCCGGCCAACATCAGCACCAGCACGGATAACTGCGTGATCGCCACGGAGACGGTGAGCCCGAACAGCTTCACCTGCGCCAACGTGGGCTCGAACACAGTGACCCTGACCGTGGTGGACAACAGCGGCAACACCAGCACCTGCAACACCACGGTGACCGTGGTGGACAACGTGGCACCGGTGGCCATCTGCCAGAACATCAGCGTGGACCTGAGCGCCGGTGGCACCGCCACCATCACCCCGGCCATGGTGAACAACGGCAGCAACGACGCCTGTGGCATCCTCAGCCTGGTGCTTGACGTCACCAACTTCACCTGCGCCAACGTGGGAGGCAACTCGGTGACCCTCACGGTGACCGACAACAACAGCAACGCAAGCACCTGCACCGCCACGGTGACGGTGAATGACGTGACCCCGCCGGCGGCGATCTGCCAGAACATCACCGTGCAGTTGAGCGCCGGTGGCACCGCCACCATCACCGCCGCACAGGTGGATGATGGCAGCAACGATGCTTGTGGCATCGCCACCCTGAGCGTGAGCCCGAGCAGCTTCGGTTGCGCCAACGTGGGCCCGAACAGCGTGACGCTGACCGTGACCGATGTGAACAGCAACGTGAACACCTGCAACGCCACGGTGACCGTGGAGGACAACGTGGATCCGGTGGCGAATTGCTTCGCCACGGCCAATGTGGTCCTTGACGCCAACGGTGACGGCACCCTGCTCCTCAGCCAGGTGGACAACAACAGCGGCGACGCCTGCGGCCTGCTGAGCCTGGTGCTCAGTCAGGAGGACTTCGGCTGTGCCGACATCGCCAACAACCCGAACGTGGTGACCCTGACGGTGACCGACAACAACAACAATGTCAGCACCTGCACCACGGATGTGACCGTGATCGACAACGTGATCCCGGATGCCATCTGCTTCGGCACCGCGAACGTGGTCCTGGATGCCTTCGGCAGCGGCACGCTGACCCTGGCCCAAGTGAACAACAACAGCAACGACGCCTGCGGCATCGCCACACTGGTGATGAGCCAGACGGCCTTCTCCTGTGCCGATATCGCCGGCAACCCGAACACGGTGACGCTGACGGTGACCGATAACAACGGCAACACGAACACTTGCACCACGGCGGTGACGGTGATCGACAACACCGCCCCCACCATCGGTGCCTGCCCGGCCAACGTGAACACCACGGCCCAGCCTGGTCAGTGCTACCGCACGCTCACCATCGCCAGCCCGACCACGGCGGATAACTGCCCGACCACGCTGACCTACGCCGTGACCGGTGCAACGACCATCCCGAGCACGGCCGCGCCGATCACCAGCGTACAGTTCAATGTGGGCCTGAGCACGGTGACCTACACGGTGACCGATGCCGGTGGCAACACCGCCAGCTGCAGCTTCACCGTGAACGTGGTGGATACCCAGACCCCGTCGGTGACCTGCCCGAGCAACGTGCTGACGTTCACCGACCCGGGTGTATGTGGAGCCGTGCTGGGCGGCGCTTTAGTGAGCCCGACGACCAGCAGCGACAACTGTCCGTTGCCTGCCAACCCGTACAGCTACCAGTTCTCCGGTGCCACCACCACATTGGGCTTCATCAACCTCACCGGCACGCTCCTGCCTCCGACGCTCTTCAACCCCGGTATCACCACGGTGACCTGGCGTGTGACCGATGCCGCCGGCCTGCAGAGCAACTGCATCTTCACGGTGACCGTGAACGACAACCAGGCGCCCGTGGTGACCTGCCCGGCCATCCCGCCTGTTGTAAGCACCGACTCCGGTGTGTGCACGGCAGTGGTGACCGGCATCAACCCGAACGTGACCGAGAACTGCGCCCACACCGTGACCTACACCTTGAGCGGAGCCACCGGTGGCACCGGCACGGTGACGGCCAGCGGCGTGACCTTCAACCAGGGTGTGACCACGGTGACCTACACGGTGACCGAGACCAACGCACCCTTCGCCTCGGCCAGCTGCAACTTCACCGTAACGGTGAACGACACCGAACTGCCCAACGCGATCTGCCAGAATGTGACCGTGACCCTGGATGCATTGGGCAACGGCAACACCACCGCCGCTGCGGTGAACAATGGCAGCACGGACAACTGCGGCATCGCCAGCCTGAGCCTGAGCCAGACGGCCTTCGACTGCAGCCATGTGGGCACGAACACTGTGACCCTGACGGTGACGGACGTGCACAGCAACACCAACACCTGCACGGCCACGGTAACGGTGGTGGACAACATCGCCCCGACGGTGACCTGCAGCAACTACAGTGTTGACCTCAGCGCCGGTGGCACCGCCACCATCACCCCGGCCAACGTGGGTGCCGGTTCTGCTAATGATGCCTGTGGCATCGCCAGCACCAGCGTGAGCCCCAACAGCTTCGATTGCAGCAACGTGGGCGCCAACAGCGTGACCCTGACAGTGGTGGACAACAACGGCAACACCACCACCTGCAACGCCACGGTGACGGTGAACGATGTGACCCTGCCGGTGGCCCTCTGCCAGAACTTCTCCGTGGACCTGAGCGCCGGTGGCACCGCCACCATCACGCCAGCCATGGTGGATGGCGGCAGCGGCGACGCCTGTGGCGTGGCCAGCACCAGCGTGAGCCCGAGCACCTTCACCTGTGCCAACGTGGGCTCGAACACCGTGACCCTCACGGTGGTGGACAACAACGGCAACACCAGCACCTGCAACGCAACGGTGGAGGTGGACGACGTGACCCCACCGGTGGCCCTGTGCGTGGGTGCGTTCAACCTGAACCTGAACGCACTGGGCAACGCCAGCATCGTGGCCGGCCAGATCGACGCCGGCAGCACCGATGCCTGCGGCGTGGCCAGCACCGTGCTTGACGTGTCGTCCTTCGACTGCAGCGACGTGGGCCCGAACACAGTGACCCTGACGGTGACCGACGTGAACGGCAACTCCGCCACCTGCAGCACCGTGGTGACCGTGGTGGACGTGACCGCCCCGACCGTGACCTGCAACAACTACAGTGTTGACCTGAGCGCCGGTGGCAACGCCACCATCACCCCGGCCAACGTGGGTGCGGGCACGGCAGCAGACGCCTGCGGCATCAACAACGCCCTCACCTCGGTGAGCCCCAGCAGCTTCACCTGCGCCAACGTGGGCGCCAACAGCGTGACCCTGACGGTGGTTGACGTGAACGGCAACACCACCACCTGCAACGCCACGGTGACGGTGAACGACGTGACCCCGCCGGTGGCGGATTGCGTGGCTCCGTTCGACGTGTTCCTGGATAACGCCGGAAGTGCGTCCATCACCGCTGCCCAAGTGGATGACAACAGCACGGATGCCTGTGGAATCGCCTCCCTGAGCGTGAGCCCGAGCGTGTTCGGCTGCCACAATGTGGGTGTGAACACGGTGACCCTGACCGTGGTGGACCTGAACGGCAACACCAGCACCTGCACCACGGATGTGACCGTGATCGACAACATCGCGCCGTCGATCACCTGCCCGGCTCCCGTGAGCGTGAACACGGATAGCGGGCTCTGCACCGCCAGCGGTGTAAGCCTCGGGCTGCCCGTTACGGATGACAACTGCAGCGTGGATGTGGTGGCGAACAACGCCCCCCTGACCTACCCGGTGGGTGTGACCACGGTGACCTGGACCGTAAGCGACGTGAACGGCAACACCAACAGCTGCACGCAGACGGTGACCGTAAGCGATGTGCAACTGCCCGTGGCCGTCTGTCAGAACATCACGGTGGCCCTGGGTGCCGGTGGTACCGCCACCATCACGCCAGCCATGGTGAACAACGGCAGCAACGACAACTGCGGCACAGTTTCGCTGAGCGTGGCCCCGAGCAGCTTCACCTGCGCGAACCTGGGTGCGAACGCCGTGACCCTGACGGTGACCGATGCCAGCAGCAATACCGCCACCTGCGTGGCCAACGTGCAGGTGATCGACAGCCTGCCGCCCACCTGGGTGACCGGTCCCTTCGACCTGAACCAGACGCTGCAGTGCAACAACGTGTCCGGCATCACTGCCGCACTGGGCCTGCAGCCCGTGGCTACGGACAATTGCGGTCCGGTGACCATCAGCCTGCTGACCAGCATCACCGTGCCGGCCGGCTGCCCGAACAGCTACACGATCATCCGTACCTGGAACGCCACCGACCCGAGCCTGAACGTGAGCACCACGTTCACCCAGATCATCACGGTGGTGGATACCCAGGCCCCGGTGATCACCACCCTGCCCGGCGCGCTTGACGGCACCTTCCAGTGCAGCGATGTGTCCGGCCTCAGTGCCGCCCTGGCCTCCTTCCCGGCCGCCACGGACAACTGCACGCCGACCCCGACGCTCGTGCTGCTCACCGACATCACCACGCCGAGCATGAGCTGCCCGAACGCCTATGTACGCGTACGCACCTGGCAGTACAACGACGGCTGCGGCAACCTGAGCGGCACCTACACGCAGACCATCACGGTGATCGACAACACCCCACCCACGGCCAGCGCCGGCACCATCGCCGCCTGCTACCCGGATGTGGCCAGTGCCGAAGCGGCCGCCATCGCCGCCACCACGGCCAGCGACAACTGCACGGACCTGATCGACCTGATCATCACCGCGAACACCGTGGGTACCTGCAGCGCCACCATCACGGTGACCGTGGATGATGGTTGTGGCAACAGCGTCAGCGTGAGCTACAACACCCGCATCGACGACACCGACCCGATCGTGACGGCCGGTACCATCGCCGCGTGCTACCCCGATGTGGCATCCGCTGAAGCCGCCGCCATCGCCGCCACCACCAGCAGCGACAACTGCCCCGGTACGCTGACCGCCTCGGCCAGCACCACCGGCACCTGCAGCGCTGTGATCGTGGTGACCGTGACCGATGAGTGTGGCAACAGCGCCAGCGTGAGCTACAACACCCGCATCGACGACACCGACCCGATCGTGACGGCCGGTACCATCGCCGCATGCTACGCGGATGTGGCCAGTGCCGAAGCCGCCGCCATCGCCGCCACCACCAGCAGCGACAACTGCCCCGGTACGCTGACCACCTCTGCCAGCACCACCGGCACCTGCAGCGCTGTGATCGTGGTGACCGTGACCGATGAGTGTGGCAACAGCGCCAGCGTGAGCTACAACACCCGCATCGACAACACCGCTCCGGTGGTCACCACGGCCCCTGGAGCCTTGGATGCCACGGTGCAGTGCGACAACCTCGCCGGCATCGCCGCCGCCCTGGCCCTCTTCCCGAGCGCCACGGACATCTGCACGGCTGCGCCCACCATGAACCTGGTGAGCGACATCACCACGCCGGGTGCCTGCGCGAATGAATACGTACAAGTGCGCACCTGGAACTTCACCGATGAGTGCGGCAACACCAGCGCCAGCTACGTGCAGACCATCACGGTGGTGGACACGCAGGCTCCGGTGGTGACCACCCTTGCCGGTGCACTGGATGCCACCCTGGAGTGTGATGACCTGGCCGGTATCGCAGCCGCCCTCGCCCTGACACCCAGCGCCACCGACAACTGCACCGCCAGCCCGGCCATGAGCCTGGTGAACGATGTGACCACGCCGGGAGCCTGTGGCAGCGAGTACGTACGCGTCCGCACCTGGAACTTCAACGACGGCTGTGGCAACACCAGCGCCAACTACGTGCAGACCATCACCGTGGAAGACACCACCGTACCCGTGGTGACCACAGTGGCCGGAGCCCTGGACGCCACCCTGGAATGCGATGATGCCACTGGCATCGCTGCGGCCCTCGCGTTGGCACCCACCGCCACCGACAACTGCGGCACGGTGAACCTGAACCTGGTGAGCGATGTGATCACACCCGACCAGACCTGCCCCAACGGCTATGAGCGTGTGCGCATCTGGAACTTCGACGACGGTTGCGGCAACGTGAGCGCCAGCTTCACCCAGACCATCACGGTGGTCGATACGGAGGCTCCGGTGATCACCACGGCGACCGGTGCGCTGGATGCCACGCTGCAGTGCAGCGACCTGGCCGGTATAGCTGCCGCCCTGGCCCTGGCCCCTGCGGCCACGGACAACTGCGGTGCCGCTGCCATCAACCTGGTGAGCGATATCACCACACCGGGTTCCTGCCCGAGCACCTACACCCGTGTGCGCACCTGGAACTTCAGCGATGCGTGCGCCAATGTGAGCGGCACCTACGTGCAGACCATCACGGTCGTGGACACGCAGGCTCCGGTGGCCGTGAACGCTCCTGGTTCGCTGAACGCCACACTGCAGTGCAACGATGGCGGTGGTTATGCTGCGGCCCTGGCCCTGGCCCCCACGGCCACGGACAACTGCAGCACGCCGACCGTGGTGCTCACCAGCGACGTGATCACGCTGGGCTCCTGCCCGAACGAGGACACCCGCGTGCGCACCTGGACCATGACGGACGCCTGCGGCAACACCAGCACCTTCACGCAGACCATCATCCGCGTGGACACCCAGGCGCCGGTGGTGATCAATGCCCCGGGTTCACTGAACGGCACGATCCAGTGCAGCGATGGCGGCGCCCTGACCGCCCTGCTCGCCCTGGCCCCCACGGCCACGGACAACTGCACCGTAAGCCCGACGATGACCCTGGCAAGCGACATCATTACCCCGGGCAGCTGTGCGGGCAACTACACCCGCGTGCGCACCTGGACCTTCGCGGATGCCTGCGGCAACGTGAGCCTGGCCTTCACGCAGACCATCACGGTGATCGACACCCAGGCACCTGTGGTGGTGAACGCCCCGGCTTCGTTGAACGGCACGGTGCAGTGTGACGATGCCGGTGGATTGGCCGCCCTGCTGGCCCTGGCCCCCACGGCCACGGACAACTGCGGCACCCCGGTCATCAACCTGGTGAACGACGTCACCACACCGGGCGCCTGCACCGGTGCCTACACCCGCACCCGTACCTGGAACTTCGGCGATGGCTGCGGCAACACCAGCGCCAACTTCGTGCAGGTGATCACGGTGGTCGACACACAGGCCCCGGTGATCAGCACGGTGGCTGGTGCGCTTGATGCCACGGTGGAATGCAGCGACGGCGTGGCCCTTGCCGCCGCACTGGCCCTGGCCCCCACGGCCACGGACAACTGCGGTAGCGCCACCTTGAACCTGGTGAGCAACAACACCACCCCGGGCGCCTGCGCCGGCACCTACACCCAGGTGCGTACCTGGAACTTCAGCGATGGCTGCGGCAACACCAGCGCCAACTTCGTGCAGACCATCACCGTGGTCGACACGCAGGCTCCGGTGGTGACCACCACGGCCGGTTCGCTGGATGCCACCGTGCAGTGCAGCGATGGCCCCGGCCTGGCTGCGGCACTGGCCCTGGCACCCACGGCCACGGATGCCTGCAGCACTGCCGGCATCAACCTGGTGAGCGACAATACCACACCGGGCGCCTGCACGGGCACCTACACCCGCGTGCGCACCTGGAACTTCAGCGATGCCTGCGGCAACACCAGCGCCAGCTTCGTGCAGACCATCACCGTGGTCGACACGCAGGCTCCGGTGGTGACCACCACCCCGGGTTCGCTGGATGCCACCCTGCTGCTCGCCGATGTGGCCGGTCTGGCCACGGCCCTGGCCCAACAGCCCTCGGCCACGGACAATTGCAGCACGGCCACCATCGCCCTCACAGGTGATGTGACCACGCCTGACATCGGCTGCCCGACGTCCTACACCCGCGTGCGCACCTGGACCTTCAGCGATGCCTGCGGCAACTTGAGCGCCACCTTCACCCAGACCATCATCGTGAACGACCCGGGCTGCGGCTGCGCTGCCAACCTGGTGCAACTGGTGCTGACCACGGATAACAAGGGCTTCGAGACCAGCTGGCAGATCGTTCCGGCCGGTGGCGGACCAGCCCTGTGCTCCGGTGGCAACCCCGGTGGTTACCCGAGCAACACCACCGTCGTGGAGAATTGCTGCCTGGCGAACGGCTGCTATGAGCTGCGCGTCTTCGACAGCTTCGGCGATGGCATGTGCTGCGTGAACGGCATCGGCGGCTACATCCTGCGCACCGGTGGTGGCCAACGCATCATCGACAATGCCAACGATGGCGGCTTCGCTTACACCAGCACGGTGGGTGTGGAGTTCTGCGTGCCCATCGGAACGGATGTGCTGGCCAGTGGCTGCGACGTGGAAACGATGACCAACACCACCGTGATCCAGGTGACCCCGAACCCGGCCGTGACCGCGGCGTTCCCGAACGCCAACTCCGGCTATCAGTTCTGGATCTTCAACCCGGATGGTGGCTACAGCCGTCGTGTGCTGCTCACCCACACCGCCCCAGGCACGGGCTACCCGGGTCACCCGGCCGCACCGACAGGCACGAGCGCCTCGTACCTGAAGTTCAGCGACATCATCACGAGCCCGGTCCCGAACTTCACGCTGCTGAACGTGCGTGTGCGGAGCCGTGTGTTCGGGGTGTACAGCGAGTTCGGGCCGGCCTGCCGCATGAAGCTGGATCCGCTGGCCAACTGCAGTTCAACGCAGCTGACCACCACGGCCAATCCGGTGATCTCCTGTGGCGCTACAGGCATCAGCCTGAGCCCGGGCCCAGCGAGCAACATCTATGCGAACGACGTGCTGGGCGCCAACCGCTACCAGTTCGAGTTCACCGCTCCCGGCTACCTGCGCCGCATCGCCAGCGCAACGCGCGTGACGACCATCGCCGGCCTGTTGACCAACCCGCTCGTCTGCGGCACCACCTATGATGTACGCGTGCGGGTGAGCTTCGATGGCGGCGTGACCTGGTGCCCCTTCGGCCCGATCTGCCAGATCACCACCGAAGCCTGCGCTCCGTTCGCGGACAACCGCACCAGCGCAGAGGAGCCCAAGGCCAGCCTGAGCATGTACCCGAACCCGAACCGTGGTGGCGAGCTCTTCCTGAGTCTGGTGAACCTGCCCGACCAGGAGGCCTCCATCACGGTGGACATCCACGACATGTTCGGCAAGGTGGTGATGACCCGCAGCTACGTCAGCTCCGCCCACATGCTCAACACCGTGTTCGACCTCAACGGCGACCTGGCGAGCGGCATGTACATGGTGAACATCTCCGTGGGTGACCTGCGCTTCACTGAACGCCTGGTGATCAACTGAGCACCTGAGCGATAACCTTCCCAACAGAAGCCCCCCCCGACATGTCGGGGGGGGCTTCGTGTTCCATGCCGGACCTATCTTCCCGAACTGTGCGTCGAAATCCACCCAAGAGTCTTCCTTTTCCCATTCCCGAGAAGCCGGCCACCGTGCTACGAAGCGCCTTTTTCGTTGCGGCGGCCTGTTGCGGCGTGGTCAGCTCCATGGGCCAGCAGACCCTTGGGCGCGGCATCGAACAGCTGCCACCATTCGAGGACCCCAGGACACACCGCTATATGGGGCTCATCCTCGAACAGATGGACGCCTTTGATGCGGACAGCTCCATGCGCCTCATCGCGGATGCGTTGCTGTACATCGACCCGGACAAGGACCGCGAACCACTCTACTACCTGCTGAGCTACAGGGCAGAGGTGCTCTACTATGAAGGCCTTTTCAACGATGCCATGCAGGACCTCGACCGCTGCATGGGCATTGCGGAGGAGATGAAGGACAGCATGCTCATCGCCAACGTGCAGAACCTGCGGGGGCTGTTGCATGAGAACATACAGGATAGCAAGCTGGCACTGCCATTCCTACGCTCAGCCCTGTATTACTATCCGGCGAGGCCGCGCGCCCGATACCCGGTCACGGAACTGCATCATATCCATGGCAACATGGGCAGCTACCTGATGCAGCTCGATGAATTGGACAGTTCGGCCACGCACCTGACGCGTTCACTGGAGCTTGCGCGGCGAGCGGGAGCGCACCGGGGCACAGCGGTCGCGCTTTGGTCATTGGGCAACCTGGCCCTTCGCATGAACCTGCCTGACAGTGCCACGCACGCTTTCAAGGAGGCGCTTGGAACGGCCACCACAAGCAGCGATGAGGATGTGGCACTGGATGCACTGATCGGGATGGCCGCTGCGGCAGCGGCCCGCGGAGACCATTCCCAGGCCCTGGACCTCGTGCGGCAGAGTGATGCGTACGTGAAGCGGCACATGGATGCCATCGGTCTCATCACACAACGGAACCACGCCCGTGAGATCTCCCGCATCCTGCGCCGGTTGAATGAGCCCGACGCCGCCCTGGACCGGTTGCTCGACTGGCATCATATCGACAGTCTCATCACAGCCAGGAACATCCATTCGGCATTGGCCACACAGGCCAGCTTGCTCCGCACCGATGCGGACCTGGCCATGGAGCGCATTCAATTGCAACGCACGGCGGATGCCTTGGAACGCGTGCGCTTCAGCCGCCTGCTGGTGGCCATCAGCAGCCTCATCGGTCTGTCCATCCTGCTGGCCTCCTACCTCGTCTTCCGCAGCCGGCAGCGCCATCTCAGGCGGCTCGCGGAACTGGAGGTGCTGCGCCTGGAACAGGACCGCACCATCGCAGAACTGCGCATACGGGAACAGGTGAGCCGCGACATGCATGACGACCTGGGTGCGGGCCTGAGCGGCTTGAAGCTCCGCAGTGAAATGGCCATCCGCATGGAACAGGACCCCGTGAAGAAAGCACAGCTCCAGGCACTGGCGAACATGGCGGGCGAGCTCATGGCCAGCATGCGCCAGATCATCTGGGCCCTGAACGTGGACCAGACCAGCTTGGAGGACCTGGCCGTCTATGTGATCAGGTATGCCAGGGACTACGCCGCCCAGAATGACCTGCGGATCGAGGTGACCCCGCATGCCCAATGGCCCGAGCTGAGCGTGGACAGCGACCAGCGCCGGAACATCTTCCTGGTGGTGAAGGAGGCGCTTCACAACGTGGTGAAGCATGCGCAGGCCACGGAGATCCAACTTCGTCTGGCCTGGAAGAACGGGCTTGAGGTCCTGATACACGACAATGGCGTAGGCCTGCCCCGTAGTGCGGATGAAACAGCAGGCAATGGACTGCGGAACATGCGTAAACGCATCGAGAACCTGGGGGGAGCCTTGGACGTGCTCAACGGGAAGGGCACCACCATACGCTTCCAAGTACCCCTGGAGAGCACCCCTAACCAACGTTCTATTGGAGAAGCGGTCCGAAGCACCGCACCTTCGCGTACATGACCACCCCCGGGACCATCCGCATCAGCATCGTAGAGGACGACCCCACCATCCGGGAGACGCTGCGATCGCTATTCCTGTTCGAGGAGGGATTGGAACCATTCACCGTGCACAGCAATGCGGAAGATGCCCTCCTGCGTCTCACGGACCCCTTCCCTGACGTGGTGCTCATGGACGTGAACCTGCCCGGACAAAGCGGCATCGACTGTGTACGCCAATTGAGGGAGCGGTGCACCGGCACCCAATTCCTCATGTATACTGTGCACGACGATGACCACCGCGTGTTCGAAGCGCTGAAGGCCGGCGCGAACGGCTACATCCTCAAGAGCAGCACACCGGACCAGATCATCGAGGCCGTGCGCGAGCTGCATGCCGGTGGTGCGCCCATGAGCGCGCATGTGGCCCGGCGTGTGGTGCACCACCTGCGACCCGTTTCGCAAAGCATGCACACCCAGGATGACGGGTTGAGCGAACGTGAGCACAAGGTGCTGGAATTGCTTGCCCAGGGCCTCCTCTACAAGGAGATCGGTGAGCGCATGGGCATCAGCACCGGCACGGTGAAGCAGCACATCCACCGCATCTACGAAAAGTTGCACGTGCAGAACCGCACCGAAGCCGTGAACCGGTATTTCGGGCGGTAGCCGGCATGGTGATCGTCATCAAAGGTTATATTGCTTCATAACCTATCATGCGCGGAGCTTTGGGCCCTATCCCTTAAGCCATGCGCCTGGTCCCTGTGATCGCATTCTTTTCCGGTCTGATATCCGCAACGGTCTGCGCACAGAACGTGGGTATCAATGCCACCGGTGCCGTTCCACATGCCAGTGCGCTGTTGGACATCGATGCCGCTGGAATGACAGTGAAAGGCGGCCTGCTGATCCCGCGACTGACCACCGCCGAACGCAATGCGATCGCAGCGCCAGCGACCAGCCTGTTGATCTACAACGGGTCCAACGCGCGCTACGAGTACTTCGACGGGCTGGCATGGGTCCCGTTCACGGGTGGCGGAACGCTCGACCAGGCCTATGACTTCGGGGGGGCGGGTGCGGGACGGACGGTCACTGCGGATGCCGGCGCCGTGACCATCGCAGGTACGGACGGGCTCGTGAGCACGGGTGTGCAGGGGTCCGGGACCCTTGCACCGGCAGGCGCTGGGGCACGCATGGTGTGGAATCCGCGCAAGGTCGCTTTCCGCGCGGGCTTGATCACTGGAGCAGGCACCAATTGGGATGATGTCAACGTCGGCAACATTTCCACGGCATTTGGCATGGACACGCGGGCATCAGGGGGCGCGAGCATGGCTTGGGGCACTTCCACGTTGGCTACCGGGCAGTCGAGCACCGCTTGGGGCTCCGGGACACAGGCAACCAGCCAATCTAGCACCGCTTGGGGCTTCGGGACACAGGCAACCGGCCAAGCGAGTACTGCTTGGGGCAACGGGACACAGGCAACCAACCAATGGAGCACCGCTTGGGGCTTTACCTCACAGGCAACCGGACTATACGGAACGGCGTGGGGGCTCAATACGCGAGCCACCGGGATCGGAAGCACGGCGTGGGGCGTGTCCAGCGGCGCAAGTGTCACTGAAGCAAGTGGTTCCGGCAGCACCGCCATTGGAACAGGCGCGGAGGCACTCTCTTATTGTGAGACGGCTATTGGCATGAACAATACCGTGTACACACCGGCGAGCACCACGATACCCGCCTCCAGCGACAGGCTCTTCGTTATCGGCAATGGCTTCACGGCAGGCAGCCGGTCCGATGCATTGGTCGTCCTCAAGAACGGCCATGTCGGCATGGGTACAAGCACGCCGCAGGACCGTTTGCACCTCGTAGGCAGCTTCCGCATGGTCGATGGCAACCAGGCCGCCGGTCGTGTGCTGGTGAGCGATGCGAATGGCACCGGCAGCTGGGCGGCACCGAACACCTTCGCGAGCGGAACGCTTGATCAGGCCTATGACTTCGGTGGCGCAGGCTCAGGAAGGACCATAACCGCTGATGCTGGCGCGGTAACAATTGCAGGTGCCGATGGCTTTGTGAGCACGGGCAGCATCGGATCGGGCGCCCTCACCCCAGCGGGCGCTGGCACACGCATGGTCTGGAACCCCAGGAAGGGCGCGTTCAGGGCAGGCACGGCCAACCTGACCAATTGGGACGATGTGAACATGGGTCAGGGCTCGTTCGCGGCGGGCACAAGTACGCGTGCACTGGGCATGCACTCCACAGCCCTGGGCCAGCTCACCAACGCCGATGGTCTATCCTCCTTCACAGCAGGCCAAGTGAACACCGCCACTGGCAGTTTCTCCGTAGCGCTCAACTTCTCCAATACCGCGCTCGGCCAAGCCTCCACTTCCATGGGTAGCGGGAATACGGCGCATTCATACGGCGAAACCGTTCTGGGCATCGGTGCCACGAACTACACCACAAGCGTGAACGGCACCACCGAGTTCCGTGCAGGCAATACCGCCGACCGCTTGCTGGTGGTGGGCAATGCGATCGATGCCAACAACAACACCGTCGTGGATGCCGCAGAGCGCTCCGATGCGCTCGTGATCCTAAAGAACGGCAATACAGGCATTGGCGTCTCTTCCCCCACGCACCGCTTGCACGTGGCCGGGCAAAGCCTCTTCCACAACGGCTTCAGCGCGGACAACGCCGCTCTGCTCTACCGCAGCAACACCGATTACATGTTCCTTGGGCCGCAATCGGGCAGCAGTGCGAACGGCGCGGCCATCGCGCTCTTCGGCAGCACAAATGCATCTAGCGGCAATCCGAACGGCATGGATGTGAACGTGCCCAACGGTCGCGTCCGTTTCAACCATGCAGGCGGCCAGTTCGAGTTCCGCACCAATAGCACCAGTAGTTACACAGGCTTTTGGGAGCTCAACGATCAGGAATTGCGTATGGGCCACAATTCCACCGGGCGCGCCATTGTGATCGCCAATGGCTTCGGCGAGCGCTTCCGCATCGATCCGAACGGGAACGTGGGCATCAATACCGGCGTGGCCGCTGCACGGCTGCATGTGCAGGGCAATGTGCGCATCGCCGATGGCACGCAAGCGGCCGGACGCGTATTCGTCAGTGATGTCAATGGAACGGGATCATGGCAGGCGCTCACAGCGGGAAGTCTCGGGGGATGGAACCTGACCGGCAATGCAGGGACCATCCCGGGTACCAGCTTCCTGGGCACCACCGACAACCAGCCGCTTGTGCTGCGCACCAACAATGCGGAGCGTTTGCGCGTGGTGGGCACCGGCGAGGTGGGTATTGGGACCGCCGCGCCAGGAACACGCCTGCATGTGAACGGCGGCATCTCAGCCTCACCGATCACGGCCACCGCCAACGCGCAACCCTTCAACTATGCTCCAGGCGACCGCACCTACGTGCGGATGGGCTCGAACAACACACCATTGAACCGGCTGGTCGTGCTGGATGCAGGACTTGCAGCCGGCCAAATCCTCATCGTGGAATGCACCGCCGCAGGAACCAATGGCATTGCCTTCAACGATGGTGCCCTGCAGAACGCAGGCGGCTCCAAGCAACTCCTGAATGAAGACAGCATCACCTTCGTCTGGAACGGGTCGAAGTGGATCCTCATCAGCTTTGCGGACAATTGAGACCGGTCCGGAGCGTTCGACCGCACCCCGTTCATCATCTGGTATAGCACGTTGTCGTTGGAAGGCAGCTCGACTGGCCGGAGCTTCAGATCGCTTCACCCCGCAGATCATGCTCGTTCGCTTCGGTGATCCGCACCTCGGCGAAGTCGCCCACCCGCAGGTAGTTGTCCTTGGTGGGTATAAGCACTTCGTTATCCACCTCGGGTGAATCGTACTCCGTGCGGGCGATGTAATATCCGCCTTCAGCCTTATCCACCAGTACGCGGTATGTCCTTCCCACCTTGGCCTGGTTCAGTTCGAAGCTGATGCCGCCCTGAAGTTCCATGATCTCCTGGGCGCGCTGTGCCTTCAGCTCGGCCGGCACATCGTCCTCCATGGTGAAGGCATGGGTATCTTCCTCATGACTGTATGTGAAGGCACCGAGACGATCGAAACGCATGCGCTCGATCCAGCGCAGGTTGTCCTCGTGGTCGGCTGCGGTCTCACCTGGGAAGCCCGCGATGAGCGTGGTGCGAATGGCAATACCGGGCACCTTCTCCCTGATGGTGTTCACCAATGCCTCGGTCTTCACCTGTGTGATACCCCGGCGCATCTGCGTGAGCATGCGGGTGCTGCCATGCTGCAGGGGCATGTCCAGATAATTGCACACGTTCCTTCGTTCCCGCATCACCTCCAGGATGTCCATGGGGAATCCTGATGGGAACGCGTAGTGCAGCCGGATCCAATCGATGCCCTCCACCTCGCTGAGCTGGGCGATCAGTTCACTCAGGTTGCGTTTCTTGTAAATGTCCAGGCCGTAGTACGTGAGGTCCTGTGCGATGAGGATCAGCTCCTTCACCCCTTGCGCGGCCAGGGCCTTCGCATGGGTGACAAGCTGCTCCATGGGTGTGCTGATGTGCCTGCCGCGCATCAACGGGATGGCACAGAAGGAGCATTTGCGGTCGCATCCCTCGCTGATCTTGAAATAGGCGAAATGGGCAGGGGTGGTCAGCAGGCGCTCCCCCACCAGCTCATGCTTGTAGTCGGCCTTCAGGGTCTTGAGCAGGCGGGGAAGGTCGCGCGTGCCGAACCAGGCATCCACCTGGGGGATGCCTTCCTTCAGCTCCGGCGCGTACCGCTGGCTGAGGCAGCCGGTGACGTAGACCTTTTCCACCAGCCCCTGGTCCTTGGCGCTGGCCCAGCTCAGGATCGTCTCAATGCTCTCCTGCTTGGCGTTCTCGATGAAGCCGCAGGTGTTGATCACCACCACATTATGACCAGCATGCTCCGCCTCGTGGTCCACAGCGATGCCATTGGCCTTCAACTGGGCCATCATCACCTCGCTGTCGAAGGTGTTCTTCGAGCAGCCCAGGGTGACCACGTTGACCTTGGTGCGCTTGAGGGTGCGGGCTTTCACAGGTAGATCTGGTCGATATAGGCGGCTGCGAAGCTACCGCTCAGCAGGGCCGCTTACCATCGGTATTTGTGGTGGGCCTGGTAGCGGAGGTGGCCTGGCGTGCCTTACAATGCCTTGTTCACCACCACACCGGCCTGCTTCAGAAGGTTGGAACCCCAATGGCCTTTCTCCGTTTCAAGGGCCCAAGTCTCGATCGTCGGGATCATGCATCATTCATACCCCTCTGCCCCTTGCTGGCGCCCCATGCTGTGGCTGCTGGGCTTTCTCCTTGCTTCGCAGGGTGGGTACGGGCAGGTCGCTCCGCCCGAGCAGCGCCTGCTGCAGAACGACCCGCGATCGATACTGACCCAGGACGAAACCTCGGTGAAGGCATCCGTTCTGACCAGCATAGCCGACATGCAGAACCGCGATGTCCGCGAGGCACCGGCCCATGTGCAGGTCATTACCGCAGGTCAGATCCAGGCCAGCGGTGCCCGCGACCTGTTCGATGCCCTGCAACTGGTGCCTGGGCTGGCCTATGCCCTGGGCCGCGACGATGCCTTTGGCGTGGCTGTCAGAGGCAACTGGGCCATGGAAGGACGCTGCCTGTTCATGATCAACGGTCAGCCGCTCAACGAGAACGACTTCGGCACCTTCACCATCAATGATCGCGTGTCGCTGGACAATGTGGAGCGCGTAGAGGTGCTCCTGGGTCCATCCTCCACTCTGCACGGTGCATACGCCTCCATGGGCGTGGTGAACATTGTGACCCGTACTGCAAGTGATCGCGAGGATGCCCGTGCAACGATACGCTCCGGTGTTACCGCACTGGGGCATACGCGCACCAGCGCCTCAGTGAGCGGTGCGCACCGCTTGAGCCGAACCCAGGAAATATCCTATCTCTTCAACCGGGTGCAGGGCTCGCGCAGCAATGCCTTGCAGGACCGCCCCGATGGAAGCGTGATCGATGGACAGGACAGCACCCGCATGCAGGCCTCCAGCCTGCAATTCAACTACCGTTGGAAGGACTTGAAGGCTTATCTGTACTATCTGGACGAGGTGTTCGCCGGACCGGGAAACACCTACCAGATCGATCAACGCGATGTGATCGTGGGCCTGGAGCACCGGCTCATCATGGGCGCCAAGGCGGAACTGCTCTCCAAGTTCTCGCACACGGAGCAGTTGCCCTGGAACTATCTGGGCTCCACTGATCCTGAACGGTTGCGGGCAAGCACCATGAACTCTCGCAACCATGCTTCGCTGGTCCTTATGCACCGCACGGCCAGCTGGCTCCGTACCCGCTTTGGTGTCCAGGGCTTCGCACAGCAAAGTCGATTTCTCGGCCCCCAGGCCGGTGGCACCTTCAACCTGAACCATGCATCCTCGATCAACATGCAGGCAATGGCCCTGTTCCTGGAAGCGGAGATCAGCGGTCGCGCCGGAAACCTGACGGTAGGCTACCGCCTGGAAGACAACTCACTCCTGGGCCAGGCAGCCTCTCCACGACTTGCATACACCAAGGCCATAGGTCGCTTCCATACCAAGGTCCTTTGGGGAAGGTCCTTCCGCATGCCTGCGCTCATGGAGGTGAACGCACCGGATACCGGCATACCCCTCCGTTCGGAGTTCACCACCACCGCAGAGCTGGAACTTGGAGTGCTCGTGGGCCGCTCGGGTTCCTTCACCCTGAACGCATACGATAACCGCATCGATGACCCGATCGTGCAGGTACAGGACCCCGTTTCAGGCACGGCATACCTGAACCGTTCGTTCACAGGCACCCAGGGTATCGACTTGCGCCTGACAACCGACCAGGGGCCTTGGATGGTCACTGCCGGTCTTGGGGTCTATCAACTGCAACAAGGCTCGGATGTGAAGGAATACCGTGTGCCCGCCGATCTGGGCCAGGGGCACCTGGGTATTCCCACCGCACGCGGTTCACTCGGCCTCTCCTGGCATACGATGGACTGGCTCAGCCTGCGCACACGTGTGAATTGGAATGGCCGGACCTGGGCCTATCAACTCACCGATGGGGCGGGGCGGGGCCCCGTACCGGTGGAGCGCCCCGATGAACTGCTCATCCATTTCGGGCTCCGCATTCAACCGGGCCGCCACCAGAGGCTGTCCGTTGACCTTGGATGCAATGACATCCTGGACCAGCAGAGGGTTCTTCTCGGCCCCACCACCACACCTTCTGATCCCTTCCGTATGAACGGCCGGGAGATCACACTGGCACTCACGTACCGGTTCGTTCAATGAGCCAGCGCCACATCACACAGTCCGCAAGGAGCATGGCCTTTTTCCTGGCCGTGCTGCTTTCTGTGGTGCTTCCCGCGCAGGACCTTCAGGAACGTCTGGCAGACGTGTTGCGCGCCAAGCCTGGCAAGGAGCGCGCCCAGCAGCTTCTGGAACTTTCCAAACGCGAACGCGGACGCGGACGCACCCAGGAAGCGGTGGAATACGCCATACTTTCCAGTTCAGAGGCGGAGCGGCACAGCCTGGATGTGGAGTATGCGAACGCCCTTTTGGAACTTGCGCTGGCCCATAAGGACAGGGGAAGCATAGACAACGCCATTGGGGCCACCCTGCGGGTCACCCTGGTGAACGGCACCTACCATAGCCCGGTGCGGACCGATGCGCTCATCCAACTGGCGGAATTCTACCTCGAAGCCGGTCATTCCCAGAAGGCCCTCGAACACCTCGCTGAAGCGTCCAGTTCCACGGCCGCATCGCACATGAACAAGGCCCGCTACCTGCGCACCGACGCGAAAGCCAAAGCCCTGGTGATGCTGCCGGAGGACCTGATCGACCACTTGAAAGAGGTATTGAGCGAGCCGGTGGCGAAAAGTGACCTGCCATTGCAGCTCGACCTGTTGTCCATTCTGGCCACGGCCCAGGCCAAGGCGAGGCGGTATGACGATGCCTTGAACACTGAGGAAGCCATCATGAAGCTGGCCATCACCTTGGACCGCCCACTGGAGGCCGGCGTATGCGCCAACAACATGGGGGCTTTGCAGCACCGGCTGGGGCGCCCTCGGGAGGCCATGGACGCCTATGCCAAGGGGCTTATCATGGTGGAGGACCTTCCGTACGTTCAGTTGAACATGCGTGTGAACGCCGCGCTGGCCAATGCTGCCACCGGTTCCACGGATGCGGCCTTGCGATTGGTGAACGAGGCACAGGAACAGCTGTCCACGGGACGCTTCCAGGACATGCAGCCCATCACACACCGCACCCGGTCGGCGGTGCTGCTGCGCAAGGGAGACCTGGTAGGTGCCCAGGATGCCGCATTGGCCTCACTGAACGCCGCAAAGGAGCAACAGGACCTGCGCGCCCAGGCGGCGGCCTGTTTCATGCTCGCCGACATCATGGAACGGCGCGACCTGGCGGCCGATGCCCGCGAGTACGAAGCCACAGCACGGAACCTGGAAAAGGACGCCGAATTGCGGGCCGAACGCTCAAAAGCTGACCGGGAAGCACAACTCCTTCGGCTGCAGCGCGTCGAGCGTGAACAGGTGGACCTCTTGCACCGTGAGAAGCGCAAGGAGTCGAAACTGAACCAGCTTGCCCTGGATGCGGAGAACCGGGAGAAACAACTGTCCCTTCTCGTGTATGAGAAACAGCTGGAGGAGGCCGCCCGCCGGGAGGCCATCATGGCACACGAACGCGTGGACAGGGAGCTGCGGCTCGCCCAGGCGGCCCTTGAGACCGAGCGCCAGGACCGCATGATCCAGGACCTGGACAAGGACCGCATGATCCAGCTGCTGAACCTGGGCAAGCTGGAATCGGAGAAAAAGGAGCAACAGCGGGCGTTGGAATTGCTCGAAGAGCGCAATGCCCTGGTGATGGCCCAGCAGGAGCGTGAAAAGGTGGTCAAGCGCATGACCATTGCACTTGCCGCAGGTGCTGCCTTGGCCGCCGTTTGGCTTGCCCTTGCATGGTATGTGACCCGGCGTAAGAAGCAGACCATTTTGCGGCAGAACCAGCAGATCACCCACATCAACAGCGAACTGGAGACCAAGAACCGCGATATCCAGAGCAGCCTGGCCTACGCCCGCACGATCCAATCGGCCATCCTGCCCACTGAAGAGGATATCAAGGACCTGATGCCCCAGAGCTTCATGATCTACAAGCCGCTGGACGTGGTCAGTGGTGACCTGCCCTTTGTGCGGCGCGTGGGCAACAAGATCGTGGTGGCCGCCATTGATTGCACGGGGCACGGCATTCCGGCGGCGATGATGACCTTCATTGCCTACTACGGCCTGAACGACATCCTGCTGCATGGGGCTGACGAGCCTGCCGGCCGGATACTGGACAGGCTGCACGACCATGTGAAACACACCATGGAGGCCCGTGGAGAGAGCGGTATCTACAACGATGGTTTCGACATCGGGCTGTGCGTGATCGACATGGACAGGAATGCCATGAGCTTCGCTGGTGCGCAGTTGCCCGTGCTCATCGTCCGCAACGATGAGGTCATGCGCGTAAAAGGCGATATCCTGCCCCTCGGGGATGCGCACTTCGCCCGTACCGATGGCTACCGCACCCATTCCATTGAACTCCAAAAGGGAGACTCGCTGTACCTGCTGAGCGACGGCCTCATCCACCAGTTCGGCGGGGACAATGGGCGCAGCAAGTTCTCCATGAAACGTTTGACCGAGATTTTGCGTCAAACAGCCTCGGTGGACATGGACCAGATCAAGGTCCGAACGGAAGAACTCTTCCTGCAATGGAAAGGTGATCAAGCCCAAACAGATGATGTCCTGTTGATCGGTCTGCGCTACGCGGCCTGAACACGCACCTCTACCATGAACAGCGCGAAGGACATCAATCTCCTTGAGTACAAGGGCCAGATCAGCAGTGAACTGCGCATTCACCTCCTGGACCTTTTGCAATGTGCGGCCTTGATCAACCTTGGGCGGCGAAGCGACTTGAAGAAGCTTGTTGGCATCGCCTTGGAACTCCTGGATAACGCGCAACGCCACAACGCCGCCAACGAGGTTGACTTCCGTTGGGAGATCAGGGACGATGAGCTGGTGGTGACCATCACCAACAAGGCCAGTTCCACGGATGCCCATCGCCTGGCCGAAGCCGTGGAGTCCATCCACCGCATGAACCCGGAGGAGATCACCGAGGCGTTCAAGCGCCAGATGACGACCGAAGGGTTCGGCGAGAATGGTGGTGCTGGCCTCGGCATCCTGCAGATCGCCCGCAAAGTGGGCAATCAGATCAGCGCCCATATTGAACCTTTGCAGGATGATGAGTACCTCTGTACCAGCAAAGTGTCGACTTCGCTGCGCAGGTAACAGACACGCACCCGCCCATGGAACCGCTGCACATTCCGGCAAGTCACAATACCCCGGCAATAAGCTACAAGCCTGAGCATGCCTGGTTCCGTGTGGTCGGCAATTCCATACCAGAGAACGCAAGCACGTTCTACGCACCTGTCGTCGCCTGGCTTAAGACCTATGTGAACGAGCTGCCGGATGGATGTTCCTTCGAGTTCAGCCTTCCCTATTTCAACTCCAGTACACTAAAGGCCCTCTACACGGTTTTGATGGAGATCAAACTGGCCATGGCGAAGGGCAAACGCTTTTCCGTGACCTGGTATGTGGAGGAGGACGACGATTTCATGCAGGAGGCCGGCGAGACCTACCAGGAGATGCTTGGGATGAAGATCTCGATCATCCCAGGTCACATCGAGATCTGACCCCCTTCACCGGCGGCCGGATCGCCCCGTTGACCATCAGGACCAGCTATCAAGGCCAGCCCATGTGCTGCCGGGGGGCTGTTCATCACATTCCCCCATTCCGGATCGACCAACCCCCTTTGCTGGGCTTTCGACGAATACGCAACATCCATCGACGAGCCGCGTATCACCGGCCCGAATGAACCACCCCGAAGGGCGGAGAATGGCTTTAGTCCCAGGCACCAAGCTGCCTGATCTGGCGAAGCATGGACCGTTCCTATCACTACGGGGATGGGGCATTCAGATTAGCGCATGGCATGGATCGGGTATGATGAGCACGGAGAAGGATAGGACCTCAGGCGACCCGAAGGGTACCCCGGACCGACCGTTCGTGGGCCGTTCCTGCCGCGCTGCTCTGCTCGCCTGCCTGCTCATGGCGGTTGGCATTCACCCCTGCACAATGGCTTTTGCAGGTCTTTCTGTAGACCATGATGGATCGAGCATTTCCGCCCTCATCCCTTCAAACCATCCGGAATTGGCGGCTCCTTTGGCGCAAAGCGGCCTGCGCGCCAGTTGCTACACCGACTTGTATTTGAACGGACTGGGTGATGGCTCCGATGTGCCCATCGGCATCCTGAAGACCACAGCACCAACGGTCGCTCTCCTCCCCAATCATGACCCCTTGTTCGACGCCTTTCCTGGACGCTTGATCCAGAAGGGCAACTTGGGATACACCGAAACGGCAGCCTCCAAGTACCAGCTCTGGCATATGGAGCCTTCTACTGCGCAGGTCACCGCCGAGGTGACCTTGCGGGTGTGGACCGCCATGAAGGACTTCGATGTGACCAAAGGCGGGCACATGGTCGCCTACCTGCTGGAATGCAACAGCTCCGGCGGAGGGCGCACATTGCTCGCCACCGCGTCCATCGTTCGTGCGGATTGGGATGCGGCCAATGCAGGTACCTGGATCCAGGATGAGTTCAACTTCGGGAACATCAGCCACAACCTCGCTCCTGGTGAACACCTGGGTGTGATGCTCGTCGTACATACCTCGGCCGATGACGACATGTGGGTGGCCTACGATGCAGTCCCCTACCCATCGGTGCTTGAGCTTCGACTGAACGCCCCTCCGGAGATCTCCTGCCCTTCGAACATCCTTGTGGACAACGACACGGATGAGTGCGGCGCGGTAGTGAACTATGCCACTCCTGTCGGTACGGACGACTGCCCCGCACCTGTCACCTCATTGATCTCGGGTCTTGCCAGTGGAAGCACATTTCTGCTGGGTACTACGGTGGTCACCTATGAAGTAGAGGATTCGGACGGCCAGACCGCCAGCTGTTCCTTCACCGTCACGGTCAACGATACCGAACTTCCTGTCATCAGCTGCCCCGCCAACGTGGTGGTGAGCAACGATGCCGGTATCTGCGGCGCGGTGGTGAACTACATCACGCCGGTCGGCACCGACAACTGCCCGGGCAGTTTGACCAGCCTCACTGCAGGTCTGGCCAGCGGAAGCACCTTCCCCATTGGGCTCACCACCATGACCTATCTGGTGACCGATGCTTCGGGCAACACGGCCAGCTGCTCCTTCACGGTGACCGTGAACGATACTGAACTGCCTGTCGTCGCTTGCCCGGCGAACGTGGTGGTGAGCAACGATGCCGGTATCTGCGGCGCGGTGGTGAACTACATCACGCCCGTCGGCACCGAC